>NZ_AYYZ01000008.1 GCF_001435375.1 Ligilactobacillus araffinosus DSM 20653
TAGAGCACTTGGTTTGGGACCAAGGGGTCGCAGGTTCGAATCCTGTTTTCCCGATAGTAGAAGTCATCGCTGATCGGTGATGACTTTTTTACTATCAAAACAAAGATAATAGTACCGGGAAGTAGCTCAGTTTGGTAGAGCACTACGTTCGGGACGTAGGGGTCGCAGGTTCAAATCCTGTTTTCCCGATAATGTAAAGAGGATGGTCCTTTCAAGGTCCATCCTTTTTTGTTATGTTAAGTATTTTTGCAATTTACTATTGTCATCAAGTATAATAAAAGTCAATGTTAGTCAAATAATGGAGGCGATTCAATGCAAAATCGAAATATTTCAGATATTATTGAAAGCTACTTAAAAGAAATCCTTGCAGATTCAAAGCAGATTGAAATTAAACGATCTGAAATTGCAGAACAATTTGATGTTGTTCCCTCACAGATTAATTATGTGATTAAAACCCGATTTAATATCCAAAATGGATACCTTGTTGAGAGTAAACGAGGTGGGGGCGGTTATATTCGAATCGCTAAAGTTAATTTGATCAATAATGTAAATGTAATTGACGATTTGATTGATTACATTGGCGATCACATTAATGCCCGTAAAGGCCTTCAAATCATTCAAAGTTTATATGAAGATAAAGTTTTGACTAAAAAAGAAGCAAATTTAATTTTGGCTGCAATCGATAGTAATACACTTTCGTTTGCAGATAAAAAAGTTGAAGATCAGGTTCGGGCACGGATTTTGATCAGTATATTAAATCGATTAAGGTGTAAAGAATAGGAGGAGCTGATATAAATGGAAAACTACGATTTTACCGCAGCATCGCAACGAGCATTGAAATACATCAACTCATTGAGCATTGGTGATCAAAAACGGCAATTAGGAACAGCCGATCTTCTTTGGGGATTAGCAAATTCAACTCCAAGTATTGCAGCCGTTGTTTTATCTTCAGAAGGTTTATTGTCTAATGAGATCTTAAATGAAATGGAACGCATTGGTAACCATGAGAATGGTGGGAACATCGAAACTAAAGGCGGTTATACTCCAGGATTAAAGGCAACTTTTAAACTGGCAAAAAGAATTGCAGGGTTACTAAAATCTGACAAAATTGGAACCGAGCATTTATTATTAGCGCTTCTTGCAGCTCCGGATTCCCTTGCCGTTCGGATTTTGAAAAACTTGGATATTGACGTTGCAAATGTAAAACGGACAACGTTGCTCCAATTAGGATTTGCTCCATCAGAATTAAGTAGGATTCGCAAAGAAGCGGAAAATCCGCGGAAGAAAAAATCATTGATCGAGGAGCTTGGACGTGACCTTACTAAAATGGCTCGAAATGAGGAAATTGATCCGATTTCAGGACGGGAAAAGGAAATTAATCGGGTAATTGAAATTTTAATGCGGCGGTCCAAAAACAATCCGGTCTTATTAGGAGAACCGGGAGTTGGGAAAACGGCAATTGCAGAAGGGCTCGCCCAACGAATTGCTGATGGTGAAGTTCCAAACGAATTAGCTGATAAAAGAATTGTTTCGCTCGATATGGGAACCTTAGTTGCAGGGACTAAATACCGAGGGGAATTTGAAGATCGTGTAAAAAAGATTCTTCGCGAAATCAAAGATGCTGGCGATATTATTTTATTTGTCGATGAAATGCATACAATGGTTGGAGCTGGAGGTGCTGAAGGAGCAATTGACGCTTCGAATATTATGAAACCGGCTCTTGCACGGGGCGAAATTCAATTATTAGGGGCGACGACCCTTGACGAATACCATAAATATATTGAAAAGGATGCCGCGTTAGAACGTCGGTTTGCAACGGTTAAAGTTGAAGAACCTTCAAAAAATGAAGCGTTTGAAATTATTTCAAATTTACGGGTCGAATATGAAGAGTTTCACCATGTGTTGATTTCAGATGAAGTTATTCAGGCAGCAATCAACTTAAGCAAACGTTACATTCCAGATCGTTTCTTACCAGATAAAGCAATTGATGTTCTTGATGAAGCTGCGGTGCGGGCTCATCTGCGGGATAATCAAAATAATGAAAGCCAAATTGGCCAGTTGCGACTTCAGCAAAAGAAGTTAAAACGAAAAATTGATTTTGATTTAACGACCCGTCATATGGATGATTTAGTGTCAGCCCAAAAGGAATATGAACACAATCAAAAGCAACTTAAGCAATATGAAGAACAAGCAAACGATGAAGATCGTCAAAAAGTTAAGGTTACCTCTGAAGATGTCGCAACGATTATTTCTGAATGGACAAACGTTCCAGTCACGCAGATTTCAAAGACTGAAAGTGAACGCTTATTGAATCTTGAAAAAACATTGCATCAACGGGTAATCGGTCAAAATGAAGCAATCAGTTCAATTGCGAAGGCAATTCGCCGGTCACGTAGTGGATTGGCAGATCCGCATCGACCAATTGGATCGTTTATGTTCTTAGGACCGACGGGAGTTGGAAAGACTGAATTAGCAAAGGCCCTTGCGGCTTCAGTATTTGGTTCAGAAGATTCAATGATTCGAATCGATATGAGCGAATACATGGAGAAGTTTGCATCAAGTCGGTTAGTTGGTGCTCCTCCGGGATATGTTGGGCATGATGAAGGAGGTCAGTTGACCGATAAGGTACGGGAAAATCCGTATTCAGTTGTTTTACTTGATGAAGTTGAAAAAGCTCATCCGGATATTTTCAATTTGCTTTTGCAAGTTTTAGATGATGGTTTTTTGACGGACTCGAAAGGACGGAAAATTGATTTTCGCAATACGATTATCATTATGACGTCGAACTTAGGAGCAACGGATCTGCGCGATGAAAAAGAAGTTGGCTTTGGAGCAGCTACTCCAGAAAATGAGTACCGTGCAATGTCGCAAAAGATTCATCAGCGGTTGAAGCGGACATTCCGTCCAGAATTTTTAAATCGAATTGATGATGTCTTAGTCTTCCATTCACTTTCGAAGGATGAATTGCACCAAATTGTAAAACTGATGGCGCAAAAGGTAATTAAGCGGGTTGCTGTTCAAGGTGTCAACTTAAAAATTACCCCAGCTGCGATCGATACGATTGCAAAGAAGGGGTATAATCCTGAATACGGGGCACGACCATTACGGCGAGCACTTCAAACTGAAGTGGAAGATCGGTTGAGTGAAGCATTACTTTCAGGCGAACTGAATTCAGCTTCAAAGGTAATAATTGGATCGCAAAAAGGAAAAATTACATTGAAAGTAAAAAAATAAAGCGATGATTTATATCATCGCTTTATTTTTTAATTGTTGGGTTATGACTTGGAAGAAAGAAGTCTAAGATAGGCAAAGCTAAGTAGGCGTAAATCGTTAATTTAGGATTAAGCATTGCTAGTGCAATTAGACTGCCATTTAAAATAAACAATAGAATCGTTCGCAGCCGCATTTGGCGGCTGGTGTGTTCTTCGATGATTGTTGCTCGTTCAGCAGGTAGTGTAGATGAAATATGAATTGAAAAAATAATATGACGGAGCCACATTCGTACAAGTTGTGCAATTAAATAAACGATTCCGTAATTTACAACAGCTAAAACGCTGGGCTTTTCGATGATCCATGAGGTCAAAACTGGCAATAAAGTTAGATCTGCAAGGTACATTAGATCAACGATGATGACCCTTTTAGGTGCCTGTTTGATATTACTGAGTAATAAAGTTAGATGGTACCAAAAATTTCCAATTACAAAGAAACTGATCAGGAAGATGGAAATCGATTTAATAAATGCAGGATAAGCGGTTTGCGAATGCGGTACAGGGATTTCTAATGCCAGAATTGTAATGATGATGGCAATGACACCGTCATTAAAAGCTTTAAGGTGCTCCATCATTTTTTCATGAGTTTGTTCTTCGAGTAGTCCAACGTATGAATGGATTTTATTTTGATTGATTTGCTTTTTTTTCATATTGTTTTCTCCCAAACTTAGTTAGTGTTATCTATTATATAACGCAAATGACTGATTTTTAAAGAAATGAAGGTTGACTGATAGATGAAACATTAGTATAATGTTAAAGTATAATTGTAGATCGAAAGTCCAGTGTGATCTATTGTCCACACTGGTAGGTGAAACAAAAATAGTGTAGTTTGAAAATTTCAACGAATCTGTTTTTGGTTTTTTTTTGCCAAAAAAGCCGAAAAAAAGCATTATTTTTGGAATTGTAAACAAATTGTAATATTCGCGATTTACAAAATTTTTGGAGAGGTGAACAACTTGGCAGGACACTTAGTAAAATACGGTAAGCATCGTGTACGCAGAAGTTATTCTCGAATCAAAGAAGTGCTTGATTTACCAAATTTGATCGAGATCCAAACAGATTCCTACAACTGGTTCTTAGATGAAGGCCTTCGGGAAATGTTTGAAGATATTATGCCGATCGATGACTTTGCCGGTACATTATCTTTGGAATTTGTCGATTACCAATTATTAGAACCAAAGTATACCGTTGATGAAGCACGTGAACATGATGCAAACTATTCTGCACCATTACACGTTACTTTACGGTTAACCAATCATGAAACTGGTGAAATTAAATCCCAAGACGTCTTCTTTGGCGACTTCCCATTAATGACAAAGCAAGGAACCTTCATTATTAACGGGGCAGAACGGGTTATTGTTTCACAACTTGTCCGTTCACCAGGGGTATACTACTCTTCAGAATTAGATAAGAACGGTCGCAACATTTATGGAACAACGGTTATTCCTAACCGAGGTGCATGGTTAGAATATGAAACTGACTCAAAGAATGTTGCATATGTCCGGATCGACCGGACACGGAAGATTCCAATGACTGAATTAATTCGGGCATTGGGATACGGATCAGATTCAGAAATCATCGACATGATGGGTGAAACTGATTCATTAATGTTAACCCTTGAAAAAGATGTTCATAAGAACACTGAAGATTCACGGGTTGAAGAATCATTAAAGGATATTTACGAACGGCTACGTCCAGGTGAACCAAAGACGGCTGATTCTTCAAGAAGCTTGTTGACAGCACGTTTCTTTGATCCCAAACGTTATGATTTGGCACCTGTCGGTCGCTACAAGATTAACAAGAAGTTAAGCTTGAAGACTCGTTTGCTGAATACAACGGTTGCTGAAACATTGGCTGATCCTGATACAGGCGAAATCATTGTTAATAAAGGTGACGTAATTGATAAGAAGGTTATGGACAAGCTTGCTCCATACTTAGATCGGGAAGACTTTAAGACGGTTACATACCAACCTTCAGAAGAAGGGGTCGTTCAAGATCCAATGACCCTTCAAGTAATCAAGGTCTACTCAGCTAATGACCCTGAAAAAGTTATTAACATGATCGGCAATGGCAACATCGACTTGAAGTACAAGCACATTACTCCAGCAGATATTATCGCTTCAATGAACTACTTCTTTAACTTACAAGAAGGTTTTGGTTCAACTGATGATATTGATCACTTGGGTAACCGGCGGATTCGTTCAGTTGGTGAATTACTTCAAAATCAATTCCGAATCGGACTTGCGCGGATGGAACGGGTTGTGCGTGAACGGATGTCAATCCAAGATACATCAACCGTTACCCCACAACAATTGATCAACATTCGACCAGTTGTTGCTTCAATCAAGGAATTCTTTGGTAGTTCACAACTTTCACAATTTATGGACCAAACAAACCCATTAGGTAGTTTGGAACACAAGCGGCGGTTATCAGCCTTAGGACCTGGTGGCTTGACACGTGACCGTGCCGGATATGAAGTTCGTGACGTTCACTATACTCACTATGGCCGGATGTGCCCAATTGAAACGCCTGAAGGTCCAAACATTGGGTTGATCAACAACCTTTCATCATATGCTCGGGTTAACAAGTATGGCTTTATCGAAACACCGTACCGGCGCGTTTCATGGGAAACACACAAGGTTACAGATAAAATCGATTACTTAGCTGCCGATGAAGAAGATAACTATGTTGTTGCTCAAGCTAACTCACCGTTGAATGATGATGGTTCATTTGTTGATGACGTTGTTATGGCACGTCACAAAGATGACAACATTGAAGTTTCAATCGACAAGGTTGACTACATGGATGTTTCACCTAAGCAAGTAGTTGCGGTTGCGACAGCATGTATCCCATTCTTGGAAAACGATGATTCAAACCGTGCCTTGATGGGGGCCAACATGCAACGGCAAGCTGTCCCGTTGATTCAACCACATGCTCCATTAGTTGGAACCGGAATTGAATACAAAGCTGCTCACGACTCAGGTGACGCTTTGATTTGCGAACATGATGGGGTTGTTGAATACGTTGATGCTTGTGAAGTTCGTGTTCGGCGTGAAGATGGAACGCTTGATACTTACAAGTTGATGAAGTTCCACCGTTCAAACAGTGGGAAGAACTACAACCAAACACCAATCGTCCGCGTTGGCGAACATGTTAAGGCGGATGAAGTATTGGCTGACGGTCCTGCAATGGAACAAGGTGAATTAGCCTTGGGTCAAAATCCATTGATTGCCTTCATGACATGGGATGGCTATAACTTCGAAGATGCGATTGCCATCAATGAACGGTTGGTTAAGGAAGATGTTTATACTTCAATTCACATTGAAGCTCACGAATCAGAAGCCCGGGATACGAAACTTGGACCGGAAGAAATCACGCGTGAAATTCCAAACGTCGGTGAAGATGCTTTGAAAGACTTGGATGAATTCGGAATCGTTCGGGTCGGTGCTGAAGTTCATGACGGTGATATTTTAGTTGGTAAGGTAACCCCAAAGGGAGTTACTGAATTATCAGCTGAAGAACGGTTATTGCATGCAATCTTTGGTGAAAAAGCACGTGAAGTCCGGGATACCTCACTTCGGGTTCCTCATGGCGGTGGCGGAATTGTTCGTGAAGTTAAGGTATACACCCGTGAAGCCGGCGATGAATTAGCACCTGGAGTTAACCAAATGGTTCGGGTATTCATTGCTCAAAAGCGGAAGTTACAAGTTGGTGATAAGATGGCTGGTCGTCACGGTAACAAAGGGACGGTTTCAGTTGTTATCCCAGAAGAAGATATGCCATTTATGCCTGATGGAACTCCAATTGACATCATGTTGTCACCAATGGGTGTGCCGTCACGGATGAACATCGGACAAGTTCTTGATTTGCACTTAGGAATGGCTGCACGGAAATTAGGAATTCACGTTGCAACGCCTGTTTTCGATGGTGCACGTGATGAAGATATTTGGGATGCCTTTAAGGAAGCTGGTTTGCCAGGCGATGGAAAGAGTATCCTTTATGATGGTCGGACAGGTGAACCATTCGACAACCGAATTGCTGTTGGGGTTATGTATTACATGAAACTGGCACACATGGTTGATGATAAGATTCACTCACGTTCAATCGGGCCTTACTCATTAGTTACTCAACAACCACTTGGTGGGAAAGCTCAATTTGGGGGCCAGCGTTTCGGTGAAATGGAAGTTTGGGCCTTGGAAGCTTATGGTGCTGCTTACACATTGCAAGAAATCTTAACATACAAGTCGGACGACGTTGTTGGCCGTGTTAAGACATATGAAGCAATCGTTAAGGGTGAACCGATTCCACAACCAGGTGTTCCAGAATCATTCCGTGTTCTTGTTAAAGAACTTCAAGCTTTAGGTCTTGATATGAAGGTTCTTGATGCTGATAAGAACGAAATTGAATTGCGCGATATTGACGACGATGACGACAGCGTAATTAATGTTGATGCAGTTGCAAAGCTTAAAGAAAAAGAAGAAAACAAACAAGCTCAAGACGTAATGAAGCAGGAAGAAGATCGGAATCCTGACGAACGGAAAGACGATAATAAGTAATTATTTGTTAACAAAAACTGAAAGAAAAAAATGAAAGGGAGGTCGGTCCTTTGATCGATGTCAATAAATTCGATAGTATGCAAATTGGATTAGCTTCATCAGACAAGATTCGGAGCTGGTCATATGGTGAAGTTAAGAAGCCGGAAACCATCAACTATCGTACATTGAAGCCTGAAAAAGACGGTCTTTTTGATGAACGGATTTTCGGACCTACAAAAGACTGGGAATGTGCCTGCGGAAAGTACAAACGGATTCGTTACAAAGGCGTAGTTTGTGACCGTTGTGGCGTTGAAGTTACTCAAGCAAAGGTTCGGCGTGAACGGATGGGGCACATTGAATTAGCTGCTCCTGTAACTCACATTTGGTACTTCAAAGGAATTCCAAGTCGGATGGGCTTAGTCTTAGACATGAGTCCTCGCGCTTTGGAAGAAATCATCTACTTTGCATCATATGTTGTTACTGACCCAGGTGAAACCCCACTTGAAAAGAAGCAACTTTTGACCGAAGCGGAATACCGTGAAAAGGTAGACGAATACGGAAAAGACGCATTTAAGGCCGGAATGGGTGCTGAAGCTATCCGGACTTTATTGCGGGATGTTGACCTTCAAAGAGAATGCGATGAATTAAAGGAAGAATTGCGTGATGCAACAGGTCAAAAGCGGACCCGCGCTGTTCGGCGGTTGGATATTTTGGAAGCATTCCTTGACTCAGGTAATGAACCTGAATGGATGGTTATGGATGCAATCCCAGTTATCCCACCTGATTTACGGCCGATGGTTCAACTTGAAGGTGGCCGGTTTGCTACATCTGATTTGAACGATTTGTACCGCCGGGTTATTAACCGGAATAACCGGTTAAAACGGTTATTGGACTTAAATGCTCCTGGAATTATCGTTCAAAACGAAAAGCGGATGTTGCAAGAAGCTGTTGACGCCTTGATTGATAACGGTCGGCGGGGTCGTCCAGTAACTGGACCAGGGAACCGTCCGTTGAAGTCACTTTCACACATGTTAAAGGGTAAGCAAGGACGATTCCGTCAAAACTTACTTGGAAAACGTGTTGACTATTCTGGTCGTTCAGTTATTGATGTTGGGCCAAAATTGAAGTTGACTCAAATGGGAATTCCGCATGAAATGGCTTTGGAATTGTTCAAACCATTTATGATGCGTGAACTTGTTAAACGTGATATGGCATCAAATATCAAGAATGCTAAGCGGAAGATTGACCGCCGCGATGAAGATATTTGGGATGTTTTAGATGATGTTATCAAGGGTCACCCAGTATTGCTTAACCGGGCCCCTACACTTCACCGTTTAGGAATTCAAGCCTTTGAACCAGTTTTGGTTGACGGAAAAGCAATGCGGTTGCACCCATTAGCTTGTGAAGCTTATAATGCTGACTTTGATGGGGATCAGATGGCGATCCACGTTCCATTATCTGATGAAGCTCAAGCTGAAGCACGGTTGCTGATGCTTGCTGCTCACCATATTTTGGCACCAAAGGATGGAAAGCCGATCATCTCACCATCACAGGATATGACTATTGGGAACTACTACATTACCCTTGAAGAAAAAGATCGTGAAGGCGAAGGAATGATCTTTAAGGACGTTAACGAAGCTCGGACAGCATACCAAAACAACTATGTTCACTTGCATACACGGATTGGTTTACAAACATCATCACTAGCTGCAAAAGGTAAGCCATTTACTGAGTGGCAAAAGGAACGAATTTTAGTAACAACTGTTGGAAAGGCAATCTTTAACGAAATCTTGCCAGATGACTTTGTATACTTGAATGAACCAACGCAAGAAAACTTGCAAGGTCATATTCCAGACAAATATTTCTTGGAACCAGGCGAAGATATTCATGAATTCTTGAAGAAACAAGATTTGATCGGACCGTTTAAGTCAGGCTTCTTATCAGATATCATTGCCCAAGTTTACAAGGAATACAAAGTAACAGCAGCCTCAGAATTACTTGACCGAATGAAGGATCTTGGCTACTTCGAATCAACGAAGTCAGGATTAACGGTTGGGATTGCTGACGTTACTGTTTTGAAGGAAAAACCAGAAATTATTGCCGAAGCACGGAAGAACGTTGAAGTTGTTAAGAAACAATTCCGGCGTGGGTTGATTACTGAAGACGAACGTTATAACCGGGTCATTGCAATTTGGAATAAGGCCAAAGATGACATCCAAATGAAGTTGGTTGAAAACATGGATCCTTCTAACCCAATCCAAATGATGAGTGACTCAGGTGCGCGTGGTAACATTTCTAACTTTACTCAGTTATCAGGAATGCGTGGTTTGATGGCTGCTCCTAATGGAAAGACCATGGAATTGCCAGTTGTTTCAAACTTCCGTGAAGGACTTTCTGTTTTGGAGATGTTCATTTCTTCACACGGTGCTCGTAAAGGAATGACTGATACGGCTTTGAAGACTGCGAACTCAGGATACTTGACCCGGCGTTTAGTTGATGTTGCTCAAGATGTCATTGTTCGTGAAGAAGACTGTGGAACAGACCGTGGATTAGACGTTTACGCTATCAAAGAAGGTAACGAAATGATCGAACCATTGTATGACCGGATCTTAGGCCGGTACACAATGAAGACGGTTAAGAATCCGGAAACTGGTGAAGTAATTGTTCCAGCAAACACATTAGTTGACGAAGAAATGGCTCAAAAGGTCGTTGATGCAGGTGTTGAAAAGGTAACAATCCGCTCAGCATTTACATGTAACACGCGTCACGGGGTATGTGTTCGTTGCTACGGCCGGAACTTGGCAACTGGCGATGAGGTTGAAGTTGGGGAAGCAGTCGGAACGGTTGCTGCTCAATCAATCGGTGAACCAGGTACGCAATTAACAATGCGGAACTTCCACCAAGGTGGGGTTGCCGGCGACGGTGATATTACTCAAGGGCTTCCTCGTGTTCAAGAATTATTTGAGGCACGAAATCCTAAAGGACGTGCAATCATCAGTGAAGTTACTGGGGTTGTTGATACGGTTGAAGAAAACCCAGCTGAAAGAACAAAGGTTGTTACGGTTGCGGGTGAAACTGATACTCGGACATATGACTTGCCATTCACTTCAGTATTGAAGGTTAAGGAAGGCGACTCAGTCCACCGTGGTGATCCATTGACAGTTGGTTCAATCGATCCGAAGGAATTGATCAAGGTTCGCGATGTCTTATCAACAGAAAACTACATCTTACATGAAATCCAAAAGGTTTACCGGATGCAAGGGGTAGATATTTCAGATAAGCACGTTGAAATCATGACTCGACAAATGCTTCAAAAAGTTCGCATCATGGATCCTGGTGACACATCAATGCTTCCAGGAACATTAATGGATACAAGTGAGTTCATGGATCGTAATGTTGAAACCCTTGTAAAGGGTGGAATTCCTGCAACATCCCGTCCAGTTCTTCTTGGAATTACAAAGGCTGCTTTGGAAACGAATAGTTTCTTATCTGCAGCATCATTCCAAGAAACAACGCGGGTATTGACTGATGCGGCAATTCGTGGGAAAAATGATCCATTAGTTGGTTTGAAAGAAAATGTTATTATTGGAAAGACAATTCCTGCTGGTACTGGAATGAAGAAGTATCATGATATTCAGCCAGAAGAAACAGGACTTGCAACTGACAATGTTTATTCAATTTCAGATGTTGCCAAGCAAATCGGGGTTGAAGAAAGTACTGAATTGCCAAACCAAAAATAATGAATATTTAAAAATGGTAATCTCGTTAGAGATTACCATTTTTTTATTTTGCTGAAATAATTAAAACGGACTGAATTGTAAAGGAAACAACGGATTGAGACTTAAAATTATTATCACACCAATCAAAAGCCAGGGAATAAAAGGCAGGATGGTTTGATTTGAAAATTTTAACGCAAAGAAAGCTCCGCAAGAAGCGATTAAGATGATTATTGCAAGGGTAACGGGTGTAAATAAAATACTAAATAAACCTATTAAACAGGTGTCAGCCCATCCAAAGTAATTGTTAAGTGATAAAATTGCGAGGCTTCCACAGATGATGATCCACAATTCGATTTGAATTAGATGAATCTTGAAAATTCGATCAATAAAAATTAAGAGCACACCACTACCGCCGCCAAGTAAAAACTTAAGAGAGACAGTTTTGGTGAAAAAGTCTTCCAATGCTAAAATTAAAAGCCAAGTTAACAAGAGACAAAATTGAATTGCAGGCCACACTGAAAAGAATAAAAATAGATGAACAAAAAATATCCCGCCGAGAAATTCACCAATCGGATACGCAATTGAAATTGGAAAATGACAATTAATACATTTTCCAGCCTGGAATAAGTATCCAAAAATCGGAATCAATTGCCACCATTTAAGATGCTGATGACAATGATCACAAATAGATTGCTGAGCAGTCAATGTTTGATCGACGAAACGAATTGCCTGGCACATTGCGAACGAAACGCATGCGGCTCCTAAAATAAAAGCAATAATTAACATATAATTCCTCCTAAATATAATTACGAAATTTAAAATTATTTTTGAAATTGAATTGACATCAAAAATGCTCTGTGATAAATTAAAAAAGGTGCTTTATGAGAACTGTTTAGCACAGTAATATCTCACGCCGAGTTTTTTTATAATTAAAAAAGAAACTCCTGGGTGTGTGTACTAGAAAAATGACAATTAAGGAAGGAGGAAGCTTTAGATGCCTACAATTAACCAATTAGTTCGTAAAGGTCGTAAGTCTAAAGGTTCAAAATCTAATTCCCCAGCTTTAAACTTTGGGTACAACAGTTACAAAAAAGTTCAAACAAACAATCCAGCTCCACAAAAGCGTGGGGTTGCAACTCGTGTTGGTACGATGACACCAAAGAAGCCTAACTCAGCTTTGCGGAAGTACGCTCGTGTACGTTTGTCAAACTTGATCGAAGTTACAGCTTACATTCCAGGTATTGGTCACAACTTGCAAGAACACAGCGTTGTTTTGATTCGTGGTGGCCGTGTAAAAGACTTGCCTGGTGTTCGTTACCATGTTATCCGTGGCGCTTTGGATACAGCTGGTGTTGAAGGCCGGATGCAAAGCCGTTCAAAATATGGTGCAAAGAAGCCTAAGAAGAAATAATCAATACTTATTTTAGGAGGTAGAGCATATGCCAAGAAAAGGTCCTGCAGCAAAACGCGAAGTACCTGAAGATCCAATTTATCATTCACAATTGGTTACAAGTTTAATTAACCACCTTATGTTAGATGGTAAGCGTGGTACAGCTTCAAAGATTTTATACGAAGCATTTGATATGATCAAAGAAAAGACTGGCAAGGATCCATTGGAAGTCTTTGAACAAGCAATGGAAAACGTTATGCCTGTTTTGGAAGTTAAGGCCCGCCGGATTGGTGGTTCTAACTACCAAGTTCCGATCGAAGTACGTCCAGACCGTCGTCGTACATTAGGTTTACGTTGGATTGTAAACTACGCTCGTCTTCGTGGTGAACACACAATGTCTGAACGTTTAGCAAAAGAAATTATGGATGCAGCTAACAATACTGGTGCTTCTGTTAAGAAACGTGAAGATACACACAAGATGGCTGATGCAAACCGTGCATTCGCACACTATCGTTGGTAATATTTTGTGGAATGGCTGTTATAGATTCTTTTATCCTATAATAGTCATTTTTTTGAAAATTCAATTGATTTAATAATTGGAAGGAGAGAATAATTCCATGGCTAATAAACGTGAATTCCCTTTGGAAAAAACACGTAATATCGGGATCGTAGCTCACATCGATGCTGGTAAAACAACTACAACAGAACGTATTCTTTACTATACAGGTAAAATTCACAAAATTGGTGAAACACATGATGGTGCTTCACAAATGGACTGGATGGAACAAGAACAAGAACGTGGGATCACAATCACATCAGCTGCTACAACAGCTCAATGGAAAGATCACCGAATCAACATCATTGATACCCCAGGGCACGTTGACTTCACAATCGAAGTTGAACGTTCACTTCGTGTCTTAGACGGGGCCGTTGTTGTTTTGGATGCCCAATCAGGGGTAGAACCACAAACTGAAAACGTATGGCGCCAAGCAAATACATACGGAGTTCCACGGATCGTCTTCGTTAACAAGATGGATAAGATCGGTGCTAACTTCGATTATTCAGTAGATACAATTCGCGATCGTCTTCAAGCAAACCCATTGCCAGTTCAAATGCCAATCGGTGCTGAAGATGAATTCGAAGGGGTTATCGACTTAATCGAAATGAAGGCTGACCTTTATGATGAAGATAAGTTAGGTTCAAAGTGGGATACAGTTGATATCCCAGAAGAATATCGCGAAGAAGCTGAAAAGCGTCGTGAAGAAATGATCGAACAAATCGCTGATGTTGATGATGAAATCATGGAAAAATATCTTGGCGGTGAAGAAATTTCAAACGATGAACTTCGCGCAGCAATTCGTCGTGGAACATTAGCATTAGACCTCTTCCCAGTATTTGCTGGTTCAGCATTTAAGAACAAAGGTGTTCAAATGATGCTTGATGGGGTTAATGATTACTTACCATCACCATTAGATGTTAAACCATATACAGCTACAGATCCTGATACAGGTGAAGAAGTTGACTTGATTGCTGATGACTCAAAGCCATTTGCCGGTTTAGCATTTAAGATTGCAACTGACCCATTTGTTGGTCGTTTAACATACTTACGGGTTTACACAGGTACTTTGGAAGCTGGCTCATACGTATTGAACGCTACAAAGGGCAAGCGTGAACGTGTCGGTCGTTTATTGCAAATGCACTCAAATCACCGTACAGAAATCCCAGAAGTATTCTCAGGTGATATTGCAGCCGCAATTGGTTTGAAAGATACAACAACTGGGGACTCATTAACAGACCCAGATCACCCATTGATTCTTGAATCAATGGAATTCCCAGATCCGGTTATCCAAGTTTCAGTTGAACCGAAGTCAAAAGCTGACCAAGATAAGATGGATGTTGCTTTGCAAAAGCTTGCTGAAGAAGACCCATCATTCAAGGCTGAAACAAACCAAGAAACTGGTGAAACATTGATTGCCGGAATGGGTGAATTGCACTTGGATATCATCGTTGACCGGATGAAGCGTGAATTCCACGTCGAAGCTAAAGTCGGCGAACCACAAGTTGCTTACCGTGAAACATTTACAAAGCAAGTATCTGCTCAAGGTAAGTTTGTTCGTCAATCAGGTGGTAAAGGTCAATATGGTGATGTTTGGATCGAATTCACACCAAATGAAGAGGGTAAAGGCTTTGAATTCGAAGATGCCATCGTTGGTGGGGTTGTTCCTCGTGAATACATTCCTTCAGTTGAACAAGGCTTGAAGGAAGCTATGCAAAACGGTGTCTTGGCTGGTTATCCGTTGATCGACGTTAAGGCGAAGTTATATGATGGTAGTTACCACGAAGTTGACTCAAGTGAAGCAGCCTTCAAAGTTGCTGCATCATTAGCATTGAAGAACGCTGCAGCTAAGGCGGGCGCAGTTATCCTTGAACCAATCATGAAGGTTGAAATCGTATGTCCTGAAGACAACTTGGGTGATGTTATGGGACACGTTACAGCTCGTCGTGGTCGAGTTGACGGAATGGAAGCGCGTGGCGGTTCAGAAGTTGTTAATGCTTATGTACCATTGGCTGAAATGTTTGGTTACGCAACAACATTACGTTCAGCAACACAAGGTCGTGGAACATTCACAATGACAATGGATCACTATGAACCAGTTCCGAAGTCAATTCAAGAAGAAATTATTAAAAAGAACGGCGGTAACGCTGGTTAATAATTGAATAGTAAAAAGTCATGCAAAAGCATGGCTTTTTATTTTTGCCTTATAATAGGTAAAGGAATTCTTATAGTAAAATGGAAATCAGAAAAATTCTTGCTTTTTCGTATACATTGTAATAAACTATTAAGGTACTTGCGATTTCGTAAGTATTTTGTTCTGTGTTTATAAATAAGCTAAGATGTGAAAGGTTGCGACACACCCGGCCGCTTTGCCACGAGTGAATCGGTAATTTTCACGGAGCTAGTCTTATTTTAAAAATAGACGAAGGAGGGAACATCATGGCAAAACAAAAAATTCGTATTCGTTTAAAAGCATACGAACATCGTATTTTAGATCAATCTGCTGATAAGATTGTTGAAACAGCAAAGAGAACAGGTGCCCAAATCTCAGGCCCGATTCCTTTGCCAACAGAACGGACGTTATACACGGTTATCCGTTCACCACACAAATATAAGGATTCACGTGAACAATTCGAAATGCGCACTCACAAGCGTTTAATCGATATTGTAAATCCTACACCAAAGACAGTTGATTCATTGATGAAACTTGATTTACCATCAGGTGTAGATATCGAAATCAAATTATAATTTTAAATTAGTTAAATTGGAGGTGTACTCATGACCACAAAAGGAATCTTAGGAAAAAAGGTAGGTATGACACAAGTCTTTACTGAAGATGGGGAATTAGTACCTGTAACTGTTGTTGAAGTTGGCTCAAACGTCGTTATGCAAGTTAAGACAATGGAAAATGATGGTTACGAAGCAATTCAATTAGGTTTTGATGACCAACGTGAAGTTAAGGCTAACAAACCTGCTAAAGGTCATGCAGCAAAAGCTAAAACTGCTCCTAAGCGCTTCGTTCGTGAAATTCGCGGTGTAGAGCTTGGAGAATATAACGTTGGTGACGAAATCAAAGCTGATATTTTCGAAGCTGGCGAATTTGTAGATGTAACAGGTACTTCAAAGGGACACGGTTTCCAAGGTAACATCAAACGTTGGGGCCAAAGTCGCGGACCTATGGCACACGGTTCTCGTTATCACCGTCGTCCAGGTTCAATGGGTTCAATTATTAACCGTGTATTCCCTGGTAAGGTATTACCTGGTCGCATGGGTGGCAAACGAGTTACAATCCAAAACTTGGAAATCGTTAAAGCTGATACAGAAAATGGTGTACTTTTAATCAAAGGTAACATTCCAGGCGCAAACAAGTCATTTGTTACTATTAAAAGTACAGTGAAATAATTAGATGAAGGGAGGAAACTTACATGCCAAAGGTTACATTATTCAACCAAGACGGTAGCAAGAACGGTGAAGTTTCATTAAACGACACAGTTTTTGGTATCGAACCAAACGACAGCGTAATTTTTGATGCTGTATTGATGCAACGTGCTTCAATGCGTCAAGGTACACACGCTGTAAAGAACAGAAGTGCCGTACGTGGCGGTGGTAAGAAGCCATGGCGTCAAAAGGGTACAGGTCGTGCCCGTCAAGGTTCAATCCGTTCACCACAATGGGTAGGCGGTGGTACCGTATTCGGACCAACACCTCGTTCATACGCTTACAAACTTCCACGCAAAGTTCGTCGCTTAGCTATTAAATCAGTACTTTCACAAAAGGTATTAGATGAAGGCTTAGTTGTTGTTAACGAATTAAAATTCGAACAACCAAGAACAAAAGCATTTGCAGAAGTTTTAAGCAACTTAGATGTTAATTCAAAGGTATTAGTAGTTCTTGAAGATGACAATGCAAACGCTGCTTTAGCTGCACGGAATTTAAAGAATGTTACTGTTATCCCAGCTAAAGGTTTGAACGTCTTAGATGTTATCAACAACGATAAGATGGTCATCACTAAAGGAGCTCTTTCTCAAGTAGAGGAGGTTCTTGCATAATGGAATCACGCGATGTAATTTTACGTCCAGTTATTACAGAAGCTTCAATGGCTGATATGGACGATAAACGCTATACATTTGATGTTGATACACGTGCGACAAAGACACAAGTCAAGAGTGCGGTTGAAGACATCTTTGATGTTAAGGTTGCTAAGGTTAACATTATGAATGTTAAGGGTAAAAAGAAGCGCATGGGTCGTTATGAAGGCTACACAAAGAAGCGCCGCAAAGCAATCGTTACATTAACATCAGATTCAAAAGAAATTAAATTATTCGACGAAGAATAATAATATTAAGTAATAGGAGGAAAACACAGTGGGGATCAAGAAATATAAACCAACTTCTAACGGTCGCCGGAATATGACTGGTTCAGACTTTGCTGAAATTACAAAGACAACACCAGAAAAGTCATTACTTGTTTCAAAAAGCAAGACAGCTGGCCGGAATTCATATGGTCACATTACAGTTCGTCACCGTGGTGGCGGTCACAAACGTAAGTACCGTGTGATTGATTTTAAGCGGAACAAAGATAATGTTCCTGCAACAGTAAAAGCAATTGAATATGATCCAAACCGTTCAGCAAACATTGCATTGTTAGTTTATGCTGATGGTACAAAATCATATATCCTTGCTCCTAAGGGCCTCGAAGTAGGCCAAAAGGTTCAATCAGGTAAGGATGCAGATATTAAGGTTGGTAACGCACTTCCATTGGAAAACATTCCTGTTGGTACAGTTATCCACAATATCGAATTAAAGCCAGGTAAAGGTGGACAATTAGTTCGTTCAGCTGGTACATCAGCACAATTACTTGGTAAGGAAGGCAAGTATGCCATTGTTCGTTTGACATCAGGCGAAACACGGATGATCTTAATTTCATGCCGGGCAACAATTGGTGCCGTAGGTAACGAACAACACGAATTGATCAATATTGGTAAAGCCGGACGTTCACGTTGGATGGGTAAGCGGCCTCAATCACGTGGTTCTGTAATGAACCCTAACGATCACCCTCATGGTGGTGGTGAAGGTAAAGCTCCAGTTGGTCGTCCATCACCATTATCACCATGGGGTAAGAAGACAACTGGTCTTAAGACTCGTTCAAAGAAGGCAAAATCAAACAAATTTATCGTTCGTTCACGTCACAAGAAATAATTGCCTATAAGGTAATTATCTGAAAGGAGGACAAACATTGAGTCGGAGTTTGAAAAAAGGACCTTTCGTCGATAAACATTTGATGAAAAAGGTTGAAGCACAAGCTGATCAAGAAAAAAAATCAGTAATTAAGACATGGTCACGCCGTTCAACAATCTTCCCTAGCTTTATCGGCTATACGATTGCTGTATATGATGGCCGCAAGCACGTGCCAGTTTACATTCAAGAAGATATGGTTGGACATAAATTAGGTGAATTTGTTCCAACACGAACATTCCATGGTCACGGCGGAGACGACAAGAAGACAGGCGTAAGATAATAAGGGAGGATAAAGCATGGCTGAACAAGTTACATCAGCAAAGGCAACCGCTCGAATGGTCCGTATCCCTGCACGTAAAGCACGTCTTGTGATCGACCTTATCCGTGGCAAAAAAGTTGCTGACGCATTGGGCATCTTGAAATTTACACCAAGAAAAGGTGCTTACTTAATTGAAAAAGTTCTTAATTCTGCAATCGCAAACGCAGAAAACAATTTTGATTTAGATGTTGAAGATTTATATGTAAGCGAAGCTTATGTTAACGAAGGACCAACTTTGAAACGGTTCCGTCCTCGTGCTAAAGGTTCTGCTTCTCCAATCAACAAACGTACAAGCCACATTACGATTGTGGTATCTGCTAAATAAGGAGGGATAACGCGTGGGTCAAAAAGTTAATCCAACCGGATTACGTGTCGGTATCATTCGTGACTGGGATGCAAAATGGTACGCTGAAAAAGATTTTGCAACAGATTTACACGAAGACTTACGAATCCGTAAATTCATCGAAAATAAATTAGCCAACGCTTCTGTCTCAACTATTGAAATTGAACGTGCTGCAAAGCGTGTTAACATTTCAATTCATACTGCTAAGCCAGGAATGGTTATCGGTAAAGGTGGATCAGAAGTTGAAAAGTTACGTCAAGAATTAAACAAGTTAACTGGTAAACGCGTACACATTAACATTGTTGAAATCAAGAAACCAGACTTAGATGCTAAGTTAGTTGGCGAAAACATTGCACAACAATTGGAAAACCGGATTGCATTCCGTCGTGCAATGAAGCAAGCAATGCAACGTACAATGCGTGCAGGTGCAAAGGGTATCAAAGTTCAAGTTGCAGGTCGTTTAAACGGGGCAGATATGTCACGGGTTGAACACTTCTCAGACGGAACAGTTCCTTTGCATACATTACGCGCTGATATTGACTATGCATGGGTAGAAGCTTCTACAACATATGGTCAATTAGGTGTTAAGGTATGGATCTACCGTGGTGAAGTATTACCAACAAAGAAAAACAATAGTAAAGGAGGGAAATAATCTATGTTAGTACCAAAACGTGTAAAGCACCGTCGTGAATTCCGTGGTCACATGCGTGGCGAAGCTAAGGGTGGCAAGACAGTTACATTTGGTGAATTTGGTTTACAAGCAACTGAATCACACTGGATCACAAACCGTCAAATCGAAGCTGCTCGTATTGCGATGACTCGTTATATGAAGCGTGGCGGAAAAGTTTGGATTAAGATTTTCCCTCACAAATCATATACTGCTAAAGCTATTGGTGTTCGTATGGGTTCTGGGAAAGGTACACCAGAAGGCTGGGTTGCTCCAGTAAAGCGTGGCAAGGTCATGTTTGAAATTGCTGGCGTTTCTGAAGAAGTTGCTCGTGAAGCTTTCCGTTTAGCTTCCCACAAGCTCCCAGTGAAGACTAAGTTTGTAAAACGTGAGGAAGTAGGTGGCGAATCAAATGAAGGCTAAAGAAATTAATGAATTAACCACTGCTGAAATGCTTGAAAAAGAAAAGCAATATAAAGAAGAATTATTTAACTTACGCTTCCAATTAGCTACCGGTCAATTGGAAAACACTGCTCGGTTAAAAGCAGTTCGTAAGAACATTGCACGTATTAAAACTGCATTACGTCAAGCAGAATTAAACAAATAAGAATACGAAAAGGAGGCTAATTTCGCATGAGTGAAACTCGTAATCACCGTAAAGTTTATCAAGGACGTGTGGTCTCAGATAAAATGGATAAAACAATCACGGTTGCTGTTGAAACTTATGTTAACCACAAGGTTTACGGTAAGCGTGTTAAATACACAAAGAAATTCAAAGCTCACGACGAAAACAACGAAGCAAAAGTTGGCGATATCGTAAAGATTATGGAAACACGTCCATTGTCAGCTACAAAACGTTTCCGTTTATTAGAAATTGTTGAAAAAGCAGTTATTCTTTAATGAATAACCCAAAGAACTAATTCGTATTCTACTAATTATCTAATAGCGAAAGGAGGACACTTACTGTGATCCAACAAGAAAGTCGTTTAAAAGTCGCTGATAACTCAGGAGCACGTGAACTCTTAGTAATCAAGATCTTAGGTGGTTCTCGTGTTAAGACTGCTAATATCGGTGACATCATTGTTGCTACTGTTAAACAAGCAACACCAGGTGGCGTTGTCAAAAAAGGCGATGTTGTAAAAGCTGTTGTTGTTCGTACAAAGTCTGGCGTACACCGTGCTGATGGCTCATACATCAAATTTGATGAAAATGCTGCAGTAATCATTAGTGATGATAAGTCACCTAAAGGTACACGTATTTTCGGACCAATCGCCCGTGAATTACGTGATGGAAACTTCATGAAGATCGTTTCCTTAGCACCTGAAGTATTATAATGAACCATTAGTTGATAAGGAGGTGCACAAGCAATATGTTCATCAAAAAGAATGATAAAGTTAAAGTAATCGCCGGTAAAGATAAAGGCAAAGAAGGTACAGTTGAAAAAGTATTTCCTTCAAAAGAACGTGTAATCGTTAAAGGCGTAAACATCGTTAAGAAGCACCAAAAACCAACTAACGCAAATCCAAATGGTGGAATTGTTGAAGTTGAAGCACCGATTCATGTTTCTAACGTTATGCTTATCGATCCTTCAAACAATGAACCAACACGGGTTGGCTTCAAGATTGAAGATGGCAAGAAAGTACGTGTTTCTAAAAAGACAGGTAAAACATTGTAATAAAGGAAGGAGGATACTTTCTTCATGGAAAATCGCTTAAAAGAAAAGTATGATAAAGAAATCGTTCCATCAATGATGGAAAAATTCAATTATACATCAGTAATGCAAGCACCAAAGATTGATAAGATCGTTATCAACATGGGTGTTGGTGATGCTGTAAGTAACGCTAAAAACTTAGACGAAGCAGTTGAAGAATTAACTTTGATTGCTGGTCAAAAACCAGTTATCACACGTGCTAAGAAATCAATCGCTGGTTTCCGTTTACGTGAAGGTAACGCAATTGGTTGCAAGGTTACATTACGTGGTCAACGGATGTACGAATTCTTAGACAAATTGATCTCAGTTTCATTACCACGTGTTCGTGACTTCCATGGAATCAGCAAACGTGCGTTTGATGGTCGTGGAAACTACACGCTTGGAATCAAGGAACAATTAATCTTCCCAGAAATTGATTTCGATAATGTTAACAAGGTTCGTGGAATGGACATTGTAATCGTAACAACTGCTAACACAGACGAAGAATCAAAAGAATTATTAACTCAATTAGGAATGCCATTCGCTAAGTAGTAAGGGGGTTTCACATTGGCTAAAAAGTCACAAATTGCAAAGAATAAACGTGCTGCTAAGTTCTCAACACAAGAATATACTCGTTGCGAACGTTGTGGCCGTCCACATTCTGTATATCGTAAATTTAAGTTATGTCGTATCTGCCTTCGTGAACTTGCTCATAAGGGTCAAATCCCTGGCATGAAAAAGGCTAGCTGGTAATCCATAATAAAGTAAGTAAGGAGGCAAAATAATATGGCAATGACTGATCCAATTGCAGACTTCTTAACACGTATTCGTAATGCTAACATGGCAAAGCACGAATCATTAGAAGTACCTGCATCAAAAATTAAGCGGAGTATTGCTGAAATTCTTAAGAACGAAGGTTTTATTCGTGATTATGAATTTATCGAAGATAACAAACAAGGCATTATCCGTGTATTCTTGAAATATGGTAAAAATGGTGAACGCGTAATCTCAGGGATTCGTCGAATTTCAAAACCTGGTTTACGTTCATACGTTAAAGCTGATGCTGTGCCAAAGGTTCTTAACGGCTTAGGAATCGCTATTTTGTCAACATCTGAAGGTGTTATGACAGATAAAGATGCCCGTGCTAAGAAAATCGGTGGCGAAGTAATCGCTTATATCTGGTAATATTTTAAAGAGTAAGGAGGTGTCTGGCTCGTGAGTCGTATTGGATATAAGGTTGTTGAATTACCTGCAGGCGTTGAAGTAAAACAAGACGGTAAGATGGTTACTGTTAAAGGTCCTAAGGGTGAATTAACACGTGAATTTTCTGATAAAATTTCAATGAAGATTGATGGGACAACAGTTACGTTTGATCGTCCATCAGATGATAATAAGACAAAAGCACTTCACGGAACAACACGTGCAAATTTCAATAACATGGTTATTGGAGTTACGGAAGGTTTCAAGAAGGAACTTGAACTTCGCGGGGTTGGTTACCGTGCACAAATGAAGGGTAACACACTTGTATTGAATGTTGGTTACTCACATCCTGTTGAATTTGAACAAAATGATGATGTTAAGTTTGAGACTCCTTCAGCAACATCAATCATTGTTTCAGGAATCAACAAGGAAGTTGTTGGTGACATGGCTGCACGGATCCGTGCTGTCCGTGCTCCAGAACCTTACAAAGGTAAAGGTATTCGTTATGTTGACGAATATGTACGTCGTAAGGAAGGTAAGACTGGTAAATAATGCAGCATAGGCTGTTAAACAAAATTAAGAGGTGAAAATCGTGATTTCTAAACCAGACAAAAACAAAACACGCCAAAGACGTCATATGCGTGTTCGCAATAAAATCTCTGGTACTGCTGAGTGCCCACGCTTAAATGTTTATCGTTCAAACAAAAACATCTACGCTCAAGTAATTGATGACGTAGCGGGTGTGACGCTAGTTAGTGCCTCTACATTAGACAGCGAAGTAAGTGGCAACACGAAGACTGAACAAGCTGCTTCAGTTGGTGAAGTCGTTGCTAAACGTGCTGTAGAAAAAGGTATCAAAGAAGTTGTATTTGACCGTGGTGGATACCTCTACCATGGACGTGTTGAAGCTTTAGCAGAAGCTGCTCGCGAAAATGGCTTAGACTTTTAATAGAAGGAGGAAATAACGTTTATGGCTTTTATTGATCCAGCTCAATTAGATTTAGAAGATCGTGTCGTTGCTATTAACCGGATTACTAAAGTTGTAAAAGGTGGACGTCGGTTACGTTTCGCCGCTTTAGTAATCGTTGGCGATCACAATGGTCATGTAGGTTTTGGAACTGGTAAGGCTCAAGAAGTCCCAGAAGCAATCCGCAAGGCTGTTGACGCTGCTCGTAAGAACTTAATCGAAGTTCCTGTTGTTGGAACAACTATTCCTCACGAAGTTCTCGGTCAATACAGCGGTAGCCGCATTATGTTGAAGCCAGCAGAAGCTGGTTCTGGGGTTGCTGCAGGTGGTGCGGTTCGTGCCGTTATGGAACTTGCAGGTATTGGTGATATTACAAGTAAGTCATTAGGTTCTAACACACCAATCAACGTTGTTCGTGCAGCAATGGATGGTTTATCACAATTAAAGAGTGCTGAACAAGTTGCTTCATTACGTGGAGTATCAGTTCAACACTTAGCAGAATAAGGAGGACTTGGATTATGGCTCAATTGAAAGTTACTTTAGTTCGTTCAGTCATTGGACGTCCTCAAAAACAACGCGAAATCGTTAAAGGCTTAGGCCTTGGTCGTGTTCACAGTTCTGTTATTGTTCCAGATAACGTTGCAATGCGTGGAGCAATTCGGAAAATCAATCATTTAGTGGACGTTGAATTGGCTAAATAGTCAATATTTAGTTAGAGGGAGGTGCCGAACCTAATGAAGTTAAATGAATTAAAACCAGCAGAAGGTTCACGTCAAGTAAGAAATCGTGTTGGCCGTGGAACTTCTTCAGGTAACGGGAAGACTGCAGGTCGTGGTCAAAAAGGTCAAAAAGCACGTGGTAAAGTTCGTTTAGGATTTGAAGGTGGCCAAATGCCATTATTCCGGCGGATGCCAAAGCGTGGTTTTAAGAATATCAACCGCATTGAATATGCAGTTGTAAACATTGAAAAATTAAACAAATTTGAAGACGGTACAGAAGTTACACCAGCATTGTTGGTTGAATCAGGTATCGTTAAGAATGAAAAAGATGGTATCAAGATCTTAGGTAATGGTGAATTAAAGAAGAAGTTAACGGTTAAGGCTAACAAATTCTCAGCATCAGCTAAGAGTGCCATCGAAGCAGCAGGCGGTCAAGCCGAGGTGATGTAATAGATGCTTAAGACAATGAAGAACGCCCTTGCTGATAAAGAAATTCGAAGGAAAATCTTATTCACATTGGGTGTCTTGATTGTATTTCGTTTAGGCACATACATTACTGTCCCTGGGATCAATGCCAAAGCATTAGCTAGCGTTGCATCTTCAGGGTTAATTAGTATGTTAAATACTTTCAGTGGTGGCGGTCTGACCAACTATTCAATTTTAGCGATGGGGGTTTCACCATACATTACCGCCCAAATTGTTGTTCAACTTTTGCAAATGGATATTGTTCCGAAATTTGTAGAGTGGAGTAAGCAAGGTGAAGTTGGACGGCGTAAATTGAATCAGGTTACCCGTTATTTAACAATTGTGCTTGCGTTTGTACAATCAATCGGGATTACAGCTGGTTTCAACGCTTTGAGTAGTCTTCACTTAGTTCAAAATCCAAGTGTTCAAACTTACGTATGTATTGGTGTGATTTTAACAGCTGGTACAATGTTTGCCACTTGGTTAGGTGATATGATTACCGATCGGGGAATCGGAAATGGAATTTCAATCATTATTATGGCTGGAATTCTTGCCCGGGTTCCAGTTGGGATCAAGCAAATTTTTCAAGAAGAATTTGCTCATGTAAGTAAATCGCAACTTTGGCATTCAGTTTTGTATTGCGTAGTCTTATTATTAGTCATTCTTGTGATCGTGACATTTGTTACGTATGTTCAACAGGCTAACTATAAAATTCCGATTCAATACACAAGACGGGTTGCAGGTTCTTCAGAAAGCTCATACTTACCATTAAAAGTTAACGTTGCTGGAGTTATTCCTGTTATCTTTGCCAGTTCGTTTATTGCAACAATTCAAACTATCTTGATGGCCTTCACACGGACTCATTCAGGTGATGGATGGTATCAAACATTGTCGAATATTTTCAATATGCAGACAGTACCGGGAATGATTTTGTATACAGCTTTAATTATTCTGTTTACGTTTTTCTATGCCTTTGTTCAAGTTAACCCTGAGAAGTTATCAGAAAACTTACAAAAGCAAGGAAGTTACATTCCATCTGTTTGGCCAGGAAAAGAAACTGAAAAGTATGTATCTCGTTTATTGATGAGATTAAGTACTGTTGGTTCACTTTTCTTAGGTTTCGTTTCGTTGATTCCTTTAGTCGCATCAAGCGTTTGGGGATTGAATGAATCAATCGGTTTAGGTGGTACTAGTTTGCTGATTGTTGTAGGGGTAACCCTTGAAACAATGCGGCAAATTGAAGGTATGATGATGAAACGCGAATATGTTGGATTTATTCGTGAGTAGTTAAGTTAGTTATTAAAAGAGACTGTGACATAAGTCACAGTCTCTTTGCTATATCTGTATAATCGGGTTCCAAAACAAATGAGCTGCGACGCGAAGCTAGTGAAGTTTGAAAACCTCCGAATTTATGTTGCCGCAATTCGTTTGTTTTTCTGCTTTCACCACGCTTGTTTTTTACGTTTTGTCT
This sequence comes from Ligilactobacillus araffinosus DSM 20653, assembly GCF_001435375.1. GTDB lineage: Bacteria > Bacillota > Bacilli > Lactobacillales > Lactobacillaceae > Ligilactobacillus > Ligilactobacillus araffinosus. Next base: position 26,548 of record NZ_AYYZ01000008.1, read on the forward strand.
CATCTTTTTTATTTATGATAAACTTTTATCTTTAAAAAAATTGGGTTATAATACGTTAGTGAATTTATTTAAAGGAGAAATTTAAATGGCATTAAATTTAATGTTAATGGGTCTTCCTGGTGCAGGAAAAGGTACTCAAGCTGAAAAGATCATTGATGAATATCATATTCCGCACATTTCAACGGGTGATATTTTCCGGGCTGCAATGCAAAATGGAACTGCAATGGGCCTTGAAGCTAAGAAATATATTGATAAAGGTGAATTGGTTCCAGACGAAGTTACCAATGGAATCGTCAAGGATCGTTTGAGCGAAGATGATGTGAATGATGGTTACATGTTAGATGGTTTTCCGCGTAACATGGCACAAGCTGAAGCGTTGGATAAGTTTGGGGCTGAATTAGGTAAACCACTTAACTGTGTGATTAACATTAAGGTTGATCCTGATTCATTAATGGAACGGTTAACCGCCCGTTACATTTGTAAGAATTGTGGCGCAACTTACAACAAATTGTTCAACCCAACAAAGGTTGAAGGTACTTGTGATCGTTGTGGCGGTCATGAATTCTTCCAACGGGACGATGATAAGCCAGAAACCGTTAAGAATCGGTTAGACGTTAACATCAAGATGAATACTCCATTGTTAGATTTCTACCGTGAAAAAGGAATTTTACATGAAGTAAATGGGAATCAAGCAATCGATGATGTGTTTGCTGATATTAAGAAAGTTTTAGACTCAATTAAATAATAAGCAGAAAACCTGGATTATAAGCCATAACGTATTGCATTTTGAATTTGCGTGTGGTATCATAATTCAGGTTTATCTTTTCAATAGGTCTAGTTTGCCGCAAAAGCTACTGGATCAGCGAAAATAACTGTTTTCGTTTAAAGTTTTCAAACCATATTAAGGAGGTACTTTTGCGTGGCGAAAGATGATGTGATTGAAATTGAAGGTACGATCAAAGAAACGTTGCCAAATGCGATGTTCAAAGTTGAACTCGAAAATGGACACGAAATTTTAGCTCACGTTTCCGGTAAGATTCGTATGCACTATATTCGTATTTTACCTGGGGATCGGGTTACCGTTGAAATGTCCCCTTACGATTTGACTAAGGGTCGCATTACCTATCGCTTTAAATAGATTGTACTTCAGTAATTTATAGGAGGTATGATTCATGAAAGTAAGACCATCAGTTAAACCAATGTGCGAACACTGCAAAGTTATCAAGCGTAAAGGTCGCGTTATGGTTATTTGCAGCAATCCAAAGCACAAACAACGTCAAGGTTAATTTTTAAGGAGGTGTAATTGTAATGGCTCGTATTGCAGGTATCGATTTACCACGTGACAAGCGTATCGTAATCGGATTAACTTACATTTATGGAATCGGTAATACAACGGCAAAGAAGATCCTTGCTGCTGCTGGTGTTTCAGAAGACGTTCGTGTACGCGACTTAACTCCTGACCAAGAAGATAAGATTCGTGCCGAAGTTGATAACTACAAGGTTGAAGGTGATCTTCGCCGTGAAGTATCAATGAACATCAAGCGTCTCTCAGAAATCGGCTCTTACCGTGGCATGCGTCACCGTCGCCACTTGCCTGTTCGTGGTCAAAACACCAAGAACAATGCGCGGACACGCAAAGGCCCAGCAATTTCAATTGCAGGGAAGAAGAAATAATAATTAGAAGGAGGGAAAACGTTCATGGCTGTTAAGAAATCACGTAAGCGTCGTGTAAAGAAGAATATTGAAACGGGTGTTGCACACATTCACTCAACATTCAACAATACACTTGTTATGATTACTGATGTTCACGGTAATGCCGTTGCATGGTCATCAGCAGGTGCATTAGGTTTCAAGGGTTCACGGAAGTCAACTCCATTTGCTGCTCAAATGGCTTCAGAAGCTGCAGCTAAGGGTGCAATGGATCACGGAATGAAGACTGTTGAAGTTTCAGTTAAAGGTCCTGGTTCAGGTCGTGAAGCAGCAATTCGTGCTCTTCAAACAACTGGTTTGGAAGTTACATCAATTAAAGATGTTACACCAGTTCCTCATAACGGATGCCGTCCTCCAAAACGTCGTCGTGTTTAATGTGGATTCGTATTCATTTTGAGGGTAACTTCATTTTGTTTTTGCCAGATTACACGTTACGTTTTGAAAGGGGTAGACAAATAGCATGATCGAATTCGAAAAACCAAAGATTCACACAATTGAAGAAAACAATGACTACGGTAAATTTGTTGTCGAACCGTTGGAACGTGGTTATGGTACTACGTTAGGAAATTCTTTACGGAGAATTTTACTTTCATCATTACCAGGGGCAGCGATTACTGATGTTCAAATTGATGGTGTTTTACATGAATTTTCAACTATTGAAGGTGTCATGGAAGACGTTACAACCATCATTTTGAATTTGAAGAAGGTTGCTTTAAAGATGAACACTGAAGAACCTCAAATCCTCGAGATTGATGTTACAGGTGCCAAAGAAGTTAAAGCAGGCGATATTCACTGCGGTGCTGATGTTGAAGTTTTGAATCCAGAATTGTACATCTGTACAGTTGCTGAAGGAGCTTCATTCCATGTTCGAATGACTGCTAATAAAGGTCGTGGATATGTTTCTGCTACAGAAAACAAAGCTAAAGCAGATGATATGCCGATTGGTGTTTTAGCAATCGACTCAATTTATACCCCAATTGAACGTGTAAACTACCAAGTAGAAAAAACACGTGTTGGTCAAAAGAATGATTATGATAAATTGACATTGGATGTATGGACAAACGGTTCAATTACTCCAAGTGAAGCAATCAGTTTATCAGCTAAGATTTTAACAGAGCACTTGTCAATCTTCGTTAACTTGACTGATGAAGCTAAGAATGCTGAAGTCATGGTTGAAAAAGAAGAAACACACAAGGAAAAAATGCTCGAAATGACAATTGAAGACTTAGACTTATCAGTTCGTTCATACAACTGCTTGAAGCGTGCTGGAATCAATACGGTTCAAGAATTAACTGACAAGACTGAAGCTGACATGATGAAGGTTCGGAATCTGGGCCGGAAGTCACTTGAAGAAGTTAAGTCAAAACTTGCTGATTTAGGTCTTTCATTACGTCATGATGACTAATTAGAATTAAAGGAGGGAAACTATTCATGGCTTACCGGAAATTAGGTCGCACAAGCGGACATCGTAAATCAATGTTACGGAACTTAACAACAGATGTAATCGTTAACGGCAAGATTGTTACAACAGAACAACGTGCTAAAGAAGTTCGTCGTCAAGTTGAAAAGATGATCACTTTAGGTAAAAAAGGTGATTTAGCATCACGCCGGCGTGCAGCAGCTTACTTAATGGATGTTGTTGCAGACGTTAAGGAAGATGGCGATGACATTGTTGTTCAAACAGCTTTACAAAAGTTATTTGATGAAGTAGCTCCACGGTTCAAAGATCGGAATGGTGGTTACACACGGATCATCAAGATGCAAGAACGGCGTGGCGATGCTGCTAAGATGGCAGTTCTTGAATTAGTAGACTAATTTAATTACTAATACTAAAATAAATTATATTTTGTGTCACTTTTATAACGACAACGGGCGTTACGATGGTGGGAAACCTAGTCTAGTCCTAAGTAGTATGATTGTACGAAAATCGTTATAAAAAGTGATTTTTTTGTTAGATATTGTTTTCAAATGGTTGTGAATTGGAAGGATTGGATGAATGTCCAATCCTTTTTTGTTTTTCATGATATAATACAGGTAATTATTTTCGGAGGACAATGAAGAATGCCGTTAATTCAAATTCAAGATTTAACATATGAATACGATGACTTCAAACTGGGACCATTGAATCTCGAGATTGAGAAAGATCAGTGGATTTCAGTTATTGGACGGAACGGAAGCGGGAAAAGCACGCTAGCACGGTTGATTGACGGATTAATTGAAGCACAGTCAGGAACAGTTACTGTTGATGGACTTGAAGTCAATGAACAAAATGTATGGCAGATCCGCTCTCAGATTGGCGTTGTTTTTCAAAATCCTGATAATCAATTTGTGGGCGCTAATGTGGAAGATGATGTTGCCTTTGGATTGGAAAACCGGCAGCTCAGTCATGCTGAAATGGTCAAGCGGGTCAGTGAATCACTTGAGGCGGTCGGAATGACGGAATTTGCTAAGCATGAACCTTCAAGACTTTCAGGTGGACAAAAGCAACGGGTCGCAATTGCCGGAATTTTAGCAATCCGTCCGCAGATCATTATTTTAGACGAAGCAACCAGTATGCTTGATCCTGAAGGGCGGCGGGAGTTGATCCAACTAATTCGTCATCTTAAAGATCAATATCATTTTACGGTCATTGCGATTACACATGATATTGATGAGACGGTCTTTTCTGATCAAATCATTGTTCTTGATCAAGGGAAAATTCGGATGCAAGGTCGACCGGCTGATGTCTATCGAAATCGTGATCAGTTAATGGATTTAGGATTGGATTTACCATTTGTTGAAAAATTGAAGTTTAAACTTCAGGAGAATGGTTTAGCTGAATTAAAAGATGATGAAATATTAGACGAAAAAGAAATGGTAGCAAAATTATGGCAATTGAATTCAAACATGTAAGTTATACTTATCAAGCAGGAACTCCGTTTGAACAGCAGGCGCTTAATGACATTTCGGTTAAAATTGTGGATGGAAGTTTTACGGCGCTTGTTGGACATACTGGCAGCGGAAAATCAACGTTTATTCAGCATTTAAACGGGCTGCTTAAACCAACGGCGGGTGAAATTCATATTAATGATCAGCTGATCACGCCGCAAACGAAAAATAAAGAACTTGATGATTTACGTCACCAAGTCGGAATAATGTTTCAGTTTTCTGAAAATCAACTGTTTGAAGAAACGGTTTTGAAAGATATTGCATTTGCTCCGAAAAACTTTGGTAAGAGTGAATCAGAAGCTGAAGACCTTGCACGGGCAAAAGCAAAATTGGTCGGACTTGATGATCAATTGCTTGAACGGTCACCGTTTGAACTTTCAGGTGGGCAGATGCGCCGGGTTGCGCTTGCGGGAATTTTAGCAATGGAACCGCAGATTTTAGTATTGGATGAACCATTGATTGGCTTAGATCCAATCGGAAAACGAGAAACAATGCGAATTTTTAAGCAATTGCACGAAAGTGAAAAAATGACGATTCTCATTGTAACTCATAATATGGATGACGTTGCTGATTATGCTGATCAAGTAATTGCTCTTGAACGCGGGAAACTGATTGCCGCCCAAAGCAAGCAAGAATTTTTCAGTGATCCACAGTGGCTTTATCAGCATCACCTTGGATTACCTCGGGCAGCGGAGTTTGCAGCTCGCTTAATGCAAAAGGGAATGCAATGGGATGCTTTGCCGTTAAATGTTAATGAACTGGCTCAGCAATTAGTAACAAAGCTGAATTAATGTGATCAGGTAGGAGCGAAAGATGAGTAATATTATTCTTGGAAGGTATATTGATGGTGATTCTATAATTCACCGGATGGATTCGCGGGCGAAATTGATTCTCAGTTTGTACTTTATTGTGATTGTTTTCCTGTGTAATAACTGGCAAACATATGCTTTATTGGGAATTTTTACCCTTGGATGTGTCCTGCTTTCAAAAATCAAAATGAGTTTCTTTATCAAAGGAGTCCGGCCTTTGATCGGATTAATTTTGATCACAGTCCTGCTGCAGCTTTTCTTCACAAGCGGGGGAACTGTTTATTGGCAATGGGGGCCATTCAAACTGACGAGTTTTGGAATTATCAATTCGATTTATATTTTTTGTCGGATCGTTTTGATTGTGTTGATGTCAACGTTGCTGACAGTCACAACAACTCCGTTGGAAATTGCTGACGGCCTTGAATCCTTGATGGCGCCGTTACGGAAAATCAGGGTTCCCGTTGATGAAATTGCGCTGATGATTTCAATTGCATTAAGGTTTGTTCCGACCTTAATGGATGAAACGCAAAAAATTATTAATGCCCAACGTGCGCGGGGGGTAAACTTTGGTGAAGGGAACCTATTTAAGCAGGCTAAAATGCTGATTCCAATTTTAATTCCGTTATTTGTCAATTCAATCAAACGAGCTGAAGATTTGGCAGTTGCAATGGAAGCTCGCGGTTATCAAGGCGGACCGAACCGAACAAAGTATCGGCAACAACATTGGCATTTGGCCGATACGATTGGAATCGTTGTATTCTTAGCGTTGACAGGCGGACTAGTATTATTGAGAGGTTAAGATGACGAAGAGATATAAAATTACAATTGCATATGACGGGACGAATTTTGCCGGTTTTCAATCTCAGCCCCACCAACGAACAGTGCAATCAGTTCTTGAACGGGCTGTGAATAAGATGAGCAAAAAGGACGAGTTCATCCCGATTTTTGGTTCTGGCCGAACTGATTCCGGGGTCCATGCATTGGGACAAGTCGTTCATTTTGATTTCCCGCATGAAATGAGTGCCGATAGCATGTTGAAGGCATTGAACAGTATGTTGCCGTTAGACTGTGTTGTGGTTGATTGCGAAATTGTCCCGGATGATTTTCATGCTCGGTTCACAACCCATGGCAAACGGTATATGTATCGTGTTAGTCAAAGCTATTTTGTTGACCCGTTTAAACGTAATTATACGGGGCATTACAAATATCCAGTCAACCTTGAAAAAATTAAGGCTGCGTTGCCAGACGTGATTGGAACTCACGATTTTACAAGCTTTTGTGCATCTGGCAGCAACGTTAAAAGTCATGTGCGGACGATTTATGATGCGACAGTTCGGCGAGATGAAGTTCAGAATGAATTGATCTTTGAATTTGCAGGAAGCGGCTTTTTATATAATCAAGTTCGCATTATGGTTGCCACGCTGCTTGAAATTGGGCGGGGAAAACGACCGGTGCATGATTTTTTAAGGTTATACGAAGTCAAAGACCGGAATGAGGCACGGGAAACCGCTCCGGCTTCAGGATTATATTTAAAAGAAGTTTATTACGACTAAAAGATAAAATTTCCTTGAAATATTGACTAATAAAGGGATTAATCGTAATATAGTACTTGGTATTGTTTGCCCCACAATAGCCCCGTTAAAACTATTGTATGTCAAACAAGCATAAAAGATGGAGGAATTAACCGTGCGTACAACATATATTGCAAAACCAGGTGAAGTAGAACGTAAATGGTATGTCGTAGATGCTACAGATGTTCCTTTGGGACGTTTATCTACAGTCGTTGCTTCAGTTTTACGTGGTAAGAACAAACCACAATTTACACCAAACGTTGATACAGGTGACTTTGTGATTGTTATCAATGCTGATAAGGTGGCATTAACAGGTAAGAAAGCCGAAAAGAAAGTATACTACCACCACACATTGCATCCAGGTGGATTGAAGGCACGCACAGCTGGTGATTACCGTGAAAAAGATCCAGAAAAATTAATCGAATTATCAGTTCGCGGCATGCTTCCAAAGGGTACTTTAGGTAAGCAACAACTTAAGAAGTTGCATGTATACCGTGGTGCAGAACACAAGCATGAAGCACAACAACCAGAAGTATTAGACATCACAAACTTAATCTAGTAGGAGGAATTTTAAATTGGCTCAAGTACAATATCAAGGCACAGGCCGTCGTAAAAATTCCGTTGCTCGTGTTCGTTTAGTTCCTGGTTCAGGAAAAATCACGATGAACGGTAAACCAGCAGAAGAATACATTCCATTTGCAAACTTACGTGAAGTTATGATCGCTCCATTTAAGGTTACTGAAACAGAAGGTCAATACGATGTTTTAGTTAACGTTAATGGCGGTGGCTTCTCAGGTCAAGCCGGTGCAACTCGTCACGGAATTGCACGTGCTTTACTTCAAGTTGACCCAGACTTCCGTCCTGCATTAAAGAAGAGCGGTTTATTAACACGTGACGCTCGGATGAAGGAACGTCGGAAACCAGGTCTTAAGAAAGCTCGTAAGGCTTCACAATTCTCAAAGCGTTAATATTACTTCATATTATCGAACAAAGGTCATGGATTTTGTCCATGGCTTTTTTATTATATTTTTAATATTTAGTTAATTACGATTAATCAAGTGTTGAAAACTAGATTTTAGTTAAGATATAATTTTTACTAGTTAATTTTATGAATTTTTAATGAAGATATTAGAGGGAGATTTATATATGGATAATGAGGGCAAATCATTAACAGTAACCCAAGGTCAATCTTTACCAACTGCAACGACTGTTAAAGATGAAGACCTATTAAAGATTAAATCAAAATTAACGCCGGAACAGTTAGTTCAAGCACAAAACTATGCGGTAGCGTTAAAAGATTCACGGCAAAACGCAATTACCGATTACGGTAAGGAAGTTCAAGATAAAATGTCGCAATTTACTGACGAAGTGATTGGTAATGTCAAAAGCAAGGAAGTCGGTGAAATTGGCGATACCCTTCAAAGTTTAGTTACTAGCTTAAACAGTGCAGACCCCGAAAAGCTTTCCGGTGATAAGAAACCGAAAATTTTCCGGCTATTCAAAAAAATTAAGGATTCCGTTTTTGAAATGACGGCGAAGTATCAAGAAGTCAGTGCGCAAATCGGAAAAATCGCAACCAAACTTGAAAATCAAGAAAATGATTTGTTGAAAAATAACGATATGCTGGATGAAATGTATACAGCTAATCAAAAATATTTCCAACAATTAAATACCTTGATTGTCGGCGGTCAAATTCGGCGGGATGAATTGAATAAGGAAATGGCTGCGCTTCAAGCAAATGTGGATGCTGGCAATGCAGATCAAATGGATGTTCAAAACCTTCAAGATATGAAAGCGCAAGCTGATCGGTTAGATCACCGCTTATCAGATTTAATGCTGACGCGGGAAATTACGATTCAGCAAGCTCCTCAGATCCGGTTGATTCAAAATAATAACTCAGTTTTAAGTGAAAAGATTCACTCATCGATCACAACAGCAATTCCATTGTGGAAAAATCAGGTGGCAATTGCATTGTCATTGTTAAGTCAAAAAGATGCAGTTAAAGCACAAGATGCAGTCGCAAATACCACGAATGAATTATTGAAAAAGAATAGTGAAATGTTGCATGAATCAACGGTGGATGTCGCCAAAGCTTCACAACGCGGTTTAGTAGATGTCGATACGTTGAAAGAAACTCAAGAAAACTTAATCTCAACAATTCAAGAAGTAATGCAGATTCAAAGTGAAGGAACCCAAAAGCGCCAAGCAATTGAAGGTGAATTAGCGCAAATGGAAGACCATCTGAAAACCGCTTTGATTCCTTCTGATTCAAAGACGGAGCAATAAAGCGATGAAAAGAGAATATCAAAGTGTTGTTCATTATGAAAAGGAAAATAAATCGACTCTTGCGTTAGGAATTTCAATTTTTGTTTTTGTATTGGGATTAGTATCAGCATTAGTTGAAATGCAGATTAAATGGGTGGATAGCTATCAAGGATGGTATAGTCGATGCCTGGGTATATGTGTAATGATTACAGTCTTTTTTACAATTTGGGGGTTAGCTTGTTCATATAAGAAATCTCAGAACGCAATTGCTTTTGCAATTGATAGTAATGACCAAGGGGTTTGGATTAATTCGGGATGGCAAAGCCGGATGATTTATGTTCCCTTTTCAATGTTAGAAATTAAATTTACTCATGGAATGATAACTTTTAAATATCAAAAGGCATTTTTTTATAACAAAAAAAGTAAATTGAGAATGCGGTCACTAGGAAATGAAAGCCTGCGAGTAACTGCTGTTAATAGGAATGAGTTAAGAAATTTCGTTGCACAATTTAATCAATTAACAAGTCATGATAAAAATATCAAACTTCCTCAAAAAGCAAAAGCAACATCAGTATTGGTAAAATATGAACCAATGTTTGGAAAAGGTTTGTTATTTACCGGATTAATATTGATGCTTACTTTAATATGCGGTTTAGGATCAGGCAGCGGAAGTTCTGATGATTCTAATCATGATACATCAGACACGGGAACAAGAAGTACAGAATATATTAAATACAATGATTTAAAATTTAATAAGGTGTATGCTACTAAGAAATTTAATTTTGTAATAAATAAAGGGTATCGAGCTAAAACGGCACAAAATAAACAAGTTGTAATTTTTAATGTAACAGTATCAGCAAAAAATAAGTATGATTATCTTGATAAAGATGATTTTTATATTACAACTGATAAAGATATTATTTCAGATGGGACAGATTATGCTCATAACCCAATGAATTCAACGTTTATTATGGTTGGGGGCAAGGAAACTCCAGTTGTTAATCAGATGAATGATGATCAAAATTACTGTGATCCGGCATTTGAAAGTGAAGGTACTAATAAAAAAACAATGAACATTGTGTTTAATCTTTCAGAACCTAAGAAATCAAATTATTTTATTTATAGTGCATTTAATTTGGATTCTGAGCCTAATGATAAAGACGATGATCGACCATCTTATATTTTAAAATTTGATCCTCAAAAATTGGAGGCCTTACAGTAATGAAAAGGATATGTTATTTACTTTCAGCCGTTTTAATGATGTTTTTTTCAATTGGAAGTATCGACGCTACTGATGTAAGTAGTAGTCAAAGCCAAGTGAATAATAATGATATATATGCATTTCATCCGTTAAATAAAGTTAAATTTGGTGATGAAAGTATAGAGTTTAAGATTCTAGGATATCAATACCTTAAAGACCCGTTGCCATCATCAAACGATCACGCTCGCATTCTTCTAGTAAAATGTCAAATTAATACAGATGACTTAGATAGTGATGAGGCTAAGTATGCATATGTAAGCAACGATTTTTTAAAGGTTTACGATAATAACAGTGAAGCAACAAGAATAAATGTTGAATTTTCAAAAAAGCGTCTTCAACGGCCACCTTTTAATTATGTACGAGATTCGCTTTCACATATAAGTGAAAATAAAACGTATGAATTTGATATATGCAGTATCGTGTACCCTTATGATGATATTGAACTTAAATTTGCTCCAAATGATGGCTCTAATGGAGAAAAAATAAAGATTCACCAAGTTAAAAGTTCTAATGGAGTAGTTATGGATTCCCAAGATGTATTAGCAAACTATGGACAGGAGGGAAAATAAATGCGGCGCATGATTGACAATTTTCGACCGGTTCAAATTGGAACGGCATTAATTTTATTGATCCTTTCTTTTGTTTTAAACACAGATGGAGTAATTTTCCCCGTTTATATGGTGGCGGTTATAGGGAGTTTATTGTTTTTTAGTCCATTTGAATCATATATGATTGTAGGTCCAATATTAACAATTATCAGCACAATGATGGTTTTTGGTTCGCGAATAATCAAGGAAGGGGATGGTTTTTTAATCCTCACTTTTATGTTGACAATTTTTATCTTAATTATAGGAGGAACGATATGTTTCGCTCGCCGGCTTGTTATGATTCGAAAGCTCAGAAAATATCCCGGAATTGTTAACAGTTTATCAGATGACAAGCTGCATTTTAATGAAGAGAAGCTACGCGAATCGAAGCTTTCAGCTGAAGAACTTTCCTTTTTCAAAAATGAAATGCGGAAATACTATAAGAGTTATCAATATCTCCAATCCGTAAAAGACTTGATGGAACATAAAGTTGATTCGTACGATAAGGATTTAACAATGATCCATGCGATTTTCAATGAACTGATTGATTCACCACGGATGTTATTGAAAATGAATGAATTTTTATATTCGCATCTGAAAGACTATGTGGATAAGGTCAAAGCAATTGTGGATCTAGACGATAACGTGGTGGAATCGAATGAGGATAAACAGTTAATTGAAAATGCCAAAAATCAATTAGCCACGATTTCACATCAATTCCGGGATGATTTTATTCAGGTAACGGAAGATGAGCGGAATGCGTTAAAGGGGTAACGGAGCAAGTTGAAATGAAAAAAATTTATCAAAATGAAGTTTATTACAAGGAAAAAGAATTACGTAGAAATTCAAGAATGATTTGGGAAGTTTTCCAAAATACATCTTTTTGGATAATTGTAGTTGCTGGTATCCTTCTTTTAGGAGTTGCCCAATTTTTATGGAAGTTTATTAATGCCAGTCCAAATTGGCGAAGTGCAATTAATAATTCCTTCTTTATAGTAATTGTGGCTTTTATTGGATGGACAGTTTTTACGCTAATAAAGATACAAAAAAGTAGAATTGCTTTTGCATTTGACGAGGATTTTCGTGGAATTTGGTTAAATTCTTTTTTTGGCTTAAAAATGATTTACATTCCATTGTCAATGTTACGGATTTCGGTTTCAAGTGAAACGCTTAAAATTAAATACCAAAAAGCTTTTTACTTTAATGTTCAAAATAAAGTTCGAATTATTAATGGTGGAAGTAAGAAAGTTACTACTAGTCGGTTACAGAAGGATCAGTCAGAAGAATTTATTGATCGGTATAATGAATTGACAACTAACGATAATAAAGTCCAACTTGATGAAGTTGAAAAAGATTCTTTAAAACTTTCATCAAGTTTAATTGGATATATAGGAATTGCAGGTTTAGCATTAGTTGTGTATACTTCACCTTATTTTGGAAATAATAACCAAGATTCGGTTGCTAATTTTAGTTTAATTGGATCGAATAAGAGTACAAAATATGTAAAGTTTCAAAACCTTAAGTTAAATCATACTTATTCAACTAAGGCGATTGATTTTAAAGTTAATAAAGCATATAAGGCACATACTTTGAAAAATAAAGAGGTTGCTATTTTTAATGTCAGTGTTAATTATAAGAGAAGTGATATTTCATTAGATACAGATCCATTTATGGAATCTAATACCCTGAGTTTTATTGCTAATCGAAACGATGAGCTTGAAGAAGATAACTCTGATAGAACTCAAGATCCGTTGACATCAACCGTAATTAAGATCGATGGGCAATCAATGCCGGTTATCAATCAATTAAATACAGGAGAAAATGGATATTGCCTTTTTGGACCAAGGGATTCTAAGAGTGCAAATTATAATATTGTTTTTGATATTAAAGATACAAACAAGAGTAATTACCTTATATACAATGCTTTTGGACTTTATTGGAAGCCCGATAATAAAAATTCAGACTTTCCAATGTATGTATTGAGGTTTGATCCAAATAGATTAGAGGAAATTAAGTAATGAAAAAAGTAATTTTAGGAATGTTATCATTAATTTTGTTAATCATTACGTTAGCTGGAAAGCCGCTAAGTGCCTCAGATGACTTTTATAATAATCATCCTCTTAATGAAACTTTTAAAGATAACGATGGAATTGAATATAAGATTACAGGATATCAGTATGTGAAAAATCCTCGACCGTCAGGAAATAAACATGCTCGTTTTTTAATAATCCACTGTGAGGTTAATACAAATGGCTGGGATCAGAAAAAGCTTCAATATCAAGAAATTTCAACATCAAATATTAAAATTCTTGATAATAAAGGAGAAACTGAAACGAATTTGGTTGGAGACGCAATTTCAAAAGATAAATTAGCACAACCCCCATTTCAAAATGTTGAAAACGATAATGAAATAAATAATTTAAAGCCTAATCAAACATATAAATTTGATATATGCGGGGTTGTTTTTCCTTACGATTTAATAACACTTGATTTTAACAATGGAACCCGTTTTGTTGATATTCATCGACCAAAATCGAAAAATAAAATAACGTTGACTTCTGATGATTCATTAGCAACATATGCAAAGGAGGATGCAAAGTGAAGGATGTGATTAAGAACATTAGGCCCATTCGAATGATTGTTGCATTTGTTTTGTTTATTTTATTTTTTCTAACTTCTTCAGAAGGGAACTTTTTACCAGTTTACATGTTAACGGTGTTGATTAGTTTAATATTTTTCAGCATTTTTCAATCGTATTTTTTAATTGCACCGACATTAACAATTTTAGGAGTTTTGGCAACTTGTTTTCAGGAAATTCTTAAAAATCAGAATTATCAAAAGTCGTTATTAATGATCATTATATTGCTTGTAACAGGAGTTGTTATCGCAGGAATTAAATATTTTATTCAATTGCGACAACTTGGAAAATATTCAGAAATTGTTAATGGTTTTTCAAATGATAAACTTCATTTTAACGAAGAAAAATTACGGGCTTCGCATCTTTCAAATGATGAATTATCATTTTTTAAAACTGAAATGCGAAAATATTATAAAGATTACCAATATTTAGAATCTGTAAAGATTATCATGGAACATAAGTTAGAATCTTATGATAAGGATTTGGCAGTTATTCATGCCATTTTCAACGAACTGATTGATTCACCACGGATGTTATTGAAAATGAATGAATTTTTATACTCGCACTTAAAAGACTATGTGGATAAGGTCAAAGCAATTGTGGATCTAGACGATAACGTGGTGGAATCGAATGAGGATAAACAGTTAATTGAAAATGCCAAAAATCAATTAGCCACGATTTCACATCAATTCCGGGATGATTTTATTCAGGTAACGGAAGATGAGCGGAATGCGTTAAAGGGGTAACGGAATATGTAAGGTGGAAGATTGGTTGATATGATTCATCGAATCAATTGTTCCAGGAGCAGGGACTGTTGCAGATACGGAGCTGTAAGATTAATTGTATGAAGTATCATTTCAGATAAATTTATTGATAAGGAATAGGAAGATGAAAAAAACATTTTATTTTACTCTAACGTATTTTATATGTTTTGTATATTTGTTAATTGCTATTAAGTGTTATTTAACAGCATTTAATGCTATTAAATTATCAATGTTATTTGATGGTGAAGGAAAATATTTAGCTATTAAATATGGAATAACTTCACTTATTGCAACATGTTTAATGTCTCTCATCAAGAAAAAACATCTTTGGGAAATTCCTTTAATGATTATACTAACAGTAATTAATATATGGGGATTATCAGGGATGACTGCAGTAATTGGTAGTATCTTAAAATATTTGGGAATATATAATTTATTTATTTACCAAATACTGCTAGTTACAGGAATAGTATTTATTTTAAATTTTATATACGGAATACTATCAACGCATAATTTAAATAATTTTAAATTTATGACAGTATTCGGCGGAATTTGCTTAGTGCTAATATTAATAATGAATATGGCTAATGTAAAATATCGATTTTTACGTATTATTGTGGATGTTTTGATCTTAATATGGTTTTCATATGGTGTTGCGCAGGATAGTCAAAAAACACTTAAAGATTATGAAAAGATATCTAATAATACAGAGATGTGGTTATATGCCTTAGAAAATGCAGATTTTTTATGTAGTGATTTAATATTTGTATTTGGTCAATTAATGAACTTGGTGATTGATGAAGAAAAATAAATTAAGGGCGATACTACATATGAAGAAATTTTTACCTGTTGGAAGTGTAGTAAAAATAAAAGGATTAAATGAATTGATTTAAAAGATAATAAAATAAGGCTGTGACTTTTATGTCACAGCCTTATTATTTTTTCATTTAATCATCAATTCGCTCAACAACTTTATATTGTTTAGCGTTTTTAAGTTTCTCTTGTTTTTCTTCTTCAATTGCTGCTTCTTCATTAAAAACAATATAAGGTTTATCTTTTTCTTCCTTTACAACTAAGACGGGTTTTTTAACTTTTTCATGATAAATTTGGGCGGCTACATATGCCTTATTGTAATCAAAATCACTTGAAATTGATTGCCCGGGGTTGAAAAATACATCTTCACTCATAACTCATTGCTCCCTTCATCAAACCAATGCTTCCTCTTGTCTTTATCATAGCATATTAAGAAACCGATAACAAAGTTGATGAATCAATTAAAATGAATTAAAAAAGCGGTTGCAAAAAAGGTATAGTCCATTGTATAATTGGACTATACCAAACGAATGGACGAAAGGGAGTTATTTTGATGAAAGTTATTATTGTTAAGGATCAAAATGAAGGCGGAAAAGAAGCTCTCAAATTATACGAAAACGAAATGCAAAATGGAGCTAAAGTATTTGGCTTAGCTACTGGAAGTACGCCAATTACAACTTATGAAGAACTTGTTGCTAGCGATTTGGACTTTTCAGATTGTGTTTCAGTAAATTTGGATGAATATGTCGGATTAACGCCAGATAACGATCAAAGTTACCACTATTTTATGAATGAACATCTTTTTAAGTACAAGAAGTTTAAACACTCATATGTTCCGGACGGGACGAACATGGATGCTGCAGCTGAAACAGCACGGTATGACAAAATCATTGAAAAAAATCCAATTGATTTGCAATTGTTAGGACTCGGGCGGAATGGTCATATTGGGTTTAACGAACCAGGAACACCATTTGATTCAACAACGCATAAAATCAAGTTAACTCAATCAACGATCGATGCAAATTCTCGCTTCTTTAACCGCGAAGAAGATGTTCCGAAAGAAGCATATTCAATGGGAATTGGTTCGATTATGACAGCTAAGCATATTTTGTTAGAAGCATATGGTGACAAGAAGGCTGAAGCAATTCAAAAGATGGTTCAAGGGCCTGTTACAACGGATGTCCCGGCAAGCGTCTTGCAAAATCATCCAAACGTGACGGTCATCATTGATGAAGCTGCTGCAGCGTTGCTTGATCGGAGTAAATTAAATTAGTAAAAAGCTTTGAAAATTGGAAGAAGAATCTGGTTCACGGATTCTTCTTTTTTGTGTTCAAAATTTAACATGAATATCACTTTTATTTTATTTAAATGAATGCTATCTTAGAGGTTGTCATCGAGGTGATATTTATGAGTAAAAAAAGAACATTGATTGAGGTAATTGTTCTTTTATTAAGTGGATTAGTACTTTACTTCTTCACTTCGCATGATGCGTTTTTGTACAAGCAAGATATTGGACAGGTCATTAAGGTTGCCAATGCCAAGCCGGTTCAAACTGAAGACGCATACGAAAATAAGGACGAAACGACCGAGCAGTCATTAACCCTTAAAATTATTAACGGCTCACGCAAGGGGCAAACCATTCACTTGAAGAATCAATTCTCCAAGTCAGGCGCGTATGATCAGGAATACTTTAAGGGTCAACAGGTCTTCTTGAAGTTGCACCATGATGGCGGCAAGTTGACCGCTGTTATTTCGCACTATAAGCGGGATACATATTTAATTATGATGCTTTGGCTAGTTGTTGGATTGCTTTACCTCACAATGCATACAAAAGGATTAAGGGCACTGTTAAGTGTGGCAATTAACTTTGTGATTTTCTTGATTTTCGTTCAAATGGACGTTGATTTTGATTTTACGAACTTCTTCTGGTTGTTTGCAATCAGTGCGGTGTTATTTACAGGGTTGTCACTGATTCTTGTTATCGGGTGGAATAAGCAAACGCTGGTTTCATTCCTGTCAATTATAATTGGAACAACGATGGCAATGGCGATCGGAATTGGTATTTTGAATTTGACAGGAAATAACGGAATTCATTATGAAGCGCTTGATTACGCGACCCAGCAACCAGAACAACTTTTCCTGTCAGCAACGGTTATTGGGCTGTTAGGGGCAGTCCTGGATGCATCGACCGATATTGTTTCAACATTGTTTGAACTCAAACGGACGCAACCGAAAATTTCGGCTAAACAGCTGTTTAAATCAGGACAAGGGGTTGGCCACGCGATCATGGGACCGCTTATCAATGTTCTGTTAATGATTTTCTTTGCTGAAACATTTGCAATTGCTGTTCTTTACTTTAGAACAGGCAATACTTACGGTTACACCTTTGCATGGGCGATGGGGCTTGGCGTTGCTCAAGCGCTGATTAGTGGGATCGGAATTACCTTGGTGATTCCGACTGCCAGTTTCCTCTGTTCGCGTTTCTTAAGCGGAAGGAGGGCTGATTAATGCCGTCAATTTTAGCATTAACAATCGTATTAGCTGTTTTAATGATGATTTTTGGCGGAAAGCAAGGAACGTCATCGTTCTTTAGCGTTTTGCTGAACTTCGGAATTTTATTCGTAACTGTGATTTTAATTTCAAGTGGCTTTCCACCGTTATTAGTTTCGTTATTTGCTGGAATTTGTATTTTAGCAACAACAATTTACATGGGGAATAACGATGACCGTTCAACTAACATTGCGTTTGAAGCAACGATCATTGTCCTCGTTGTCATGATCATTATGATCGTTCCCATGGATCACTGGGCTCAGATCAAAGGCTTTTCAACGGAACAGTCAGATGAAATTGAAGCATTCAACCTGTTGATTGGAATCAATTTTGAAAAATTGGCGATCTCAACGGCGATTTTAAGTACATTGGGGGCCATTTCAGAAGCAGCGATTGCAATCTCAAGCGGGTTGCAAGAAATTATTGATCAAAACCCTGATATTACCAAGAAAAAGCTTTATCAAAGCGGAAGCAATATTGGCTCGCAAATTATGGGAATGACTTTTAACACGTTATTCTTTGGAATGTTTGGAAGTGACTTGGCGCTGTTTGTTCTGCTGGCGAAGGTTCATGCTGGAATAGGATACTGTATCAACGCGAAGATTTTTGTTTCCGAATGTATGCTCGTATTGTATTCCGCTGTCGCTGTTATTTGTGTCATTGTGATCACCACATTCTTGATGGCTCGGCGGCTTGAAAAGCAGCAGAAAGCAGCGGCTAAGGCTAAGAAACAAGAATCAAATTAAACAACGGATCCTAAAAAGGCTGTCATATTTATGACAGCCTTTTTTGGATTGCTATTAAATTAAAATACCATTACAATGGTCGATTTCATGTTGAATAACTTCAGCAAATAAATCATTGAAAGTTTGAGTTTGCCATTTAAATTGTTCGTCTTGAAATTTAACCTTTATATGAGTAAACCGTTGAGTAGGACGAACTCCGTCAAGCGATAAACACCCTTCAGTTGTTGAATATGGAGTATCTTGAGTGATGATTTGTGGATTGATCATCATTACTGGAAGTTTCCCTAATCCCAGAACAATAATCCGTTTCTGGATACCAATCATATTCGCAGCCAGTCCGGCAGCTTGATCAGCATTGGCAATAAAAGTATCTTTTAAATCTTGGATTGCTTGAATATCAGCTGAAGTTGCCGGCGATGATGGTTGTGATAACAAGTGCGGATCATGAATAATTTTTTTAATCATATTGAACTCCTAGTGTTTGCTTTTGAATAAAGTTGCAAGTTTAGCAGCCGTTTCTTCATCAATTGAATCTGCAAAATTGCCAACTTCATTATTTTCTTGTTTCTGCGTTTCGGCATTGATTTGAGCTTGTTCTTTGACGGCTTCAACAACCTTTTTTTCAGCCGTTTCAATGGGATTGATTGGTAATGTTCCCCCAGCTGAATCGGCATGGCCGCCGCCGTTGAAATATTTGGTCGCAAATTCAGCTACGTCAAGTTTGCCATTGCTCCGAAGTGATACACTATGAGCATCGATCACCAAGGCGGCATCAACATCATGTTGTTGAAGCAGGGCGTGAGCAATTTCTGATTTAAAGTCGCTTGCATAAACTACTCCAAATGAGTGGTCATCAATCGAAAATTCAATAACGTTTTTTAAATGTTTATCAAGATAACGTTGACGGCGACCGTTTAAAGTATTGATCAATAGGGTATTTTGATTTCGATACTGTTCCCATCCCATTTGATAAACAGTGCTAACAAACGATTCTGATTGGCTCAGAGGGTAAAACCAAAAAAGCTGATTTAATTCATCTGCGGCTTTGCGTTCAGCAGTGCACATATTGGGATCATTTTGCCAATCCCAGGTGTCATATGCGCGAATGAGTTCAACAATTGTTTGTAATTCCTGCTGGCGCGCCGTTGAAACATTAGCAAAATTGACCTGTTTGCTGACCCAGTCCCACACTAAGCTGACCGCACTTGGATTAATTGCCGGATTAGAAGGAAGAATACAGTTGCTGGCGTATTGCTTTCGGAGTTCTTCCTCACTTTCATGGTGATCAAAAATTAACCAGTGGTTAGCAAAGTGCTGTTCAAGTTGCTGAAATGAATAATCATTATCAGGAGTCATGTCCATAATATAAATGTCACTATATTTTTGGATATCAGGTTGTCGGAAAAAATGTTCAAGTTTTTGATCAAGTTTTCCGGCAGAGCATGTCGTTAAATCAAACGTCACATTACTAAATAATTCAGGCTGAAGCGCTTTTAGAAGTAACGGAGCTCCAAATCCATCCAAATCATTATGGGAGATTAATTTAATGTACTGTTGCTTTTTCAATCTTATTCCTCGAATTTCTAATTTACTAATCTAAAATCATGCTAATTATAGCATAAACCGGCTCTGCTAGTTTGACGATTATTGCTAATTTGGGTATCATACTTAAAAGGAGAATAGGCTGAATTTAAGGACGGGATCGGGATTTGATAAAGAAAAAAGTTCAGTATTTTACTGAATTTAATCAAGATTTAGTTGAAAATGCTGATCAAAGTTATCGGCTTAGCGATAACTATCAATGGATTCGAACAGATTGGAGATTTAAGGCTATAGCTTCTAGTGTATCGGTATTGGCGAAGGTTTTTGGATATGGGTTTTGCAAATTTTTTTTAAAACAACGATTTGTAAACTTAGATATCCTGAAGCCTTACCGAAACCAGGGCTATTTTATTTATGCTAATCACACACAACCAGTTGGTGATGTTTTTTTGCCAATGTTAGCTGGAGGTGCACGCCGGTATTATGCGATTTGCGCTCAGGCAAATTTAGGTGTTCCGGTAGTGGGGCCGCTTTTACCATATGGTGGCGCATTACCGATACCAAGTGATATTCATCAATTACCAAAGCTTATTGAAGCAGTTGATTATCATATTAATCGAGGCGATTTTATCACGATTTATCCAGAAGCACATGTATGGCCGTATTATTCAAAAATTCGTCCGTTTTCAGAAGCTGCCTTTCATTTTCCGGTTACAGTAAATGCTCCAACATTTACAATGACGAATACATATCAAGTTGCTAAATGGGGAAGACGTCCGCAAATGGTTACTTATATTGATGGTCCTTTTTATCCTGATAAAACTTTAGCACGAAAAGCGCGTCAACAAAAATTAATGCATGATGTTGAAGTGATGATGAAGAAAAGGGCAATGTTAAGCAATGTTGAGTATATTAAGTATGTGAAACGAAAGGAAAAGTGACAATAACGGGATGAATCTTTTATATTGCGGTGATCAAAATATTCAGGATGGATTGCTGATTTCAATTTTGTCACTGCTGAAACATGTATCTGAAGAACTTCATATTTACATCATGACAATGGACCTTCATACTGTAAAAAAGGATTACCATGCAATTTCTGAACAGGCAATTGTATTTCTTAATCAGGTGGTTCAACGGCAAAATTCGGCAAGTTTCGTAAAGCGGTTTGATTGTACATCAATGTTTACTAATCAATTGCCGCGTAAAAATATGGAAACGCGGTTTACTCCATATGCAATGCTGCGGTTATTTGCCGATCAACTTGATTTGCCTGAACGATTGTTATATTTAGACAGTGACGTAGTTTGTCACCGGGATCCAACGGAATTTTATTATCAAGACCTTAAGAACGTTGAGTTAGTTGGCGTACTTGATTACTACGGAAGATGGTTTTTTCATCATAGCCTCACCCATTTGGATTATATCAATTCAGGGGTTTTACTACTTAATATGAAAAAAATCCACCAAACAGGATTATTTGAACGAGCTCGCAAACGCTGTGAAAATCACTGGATGTTTATGCCAGACCAATCGGCCCTCAATAAATTGGCTGAAAAAAAACGGATCGTTCCACGAAAATATAATGAACAGCATAAACTTCATGCAGATACTGTCTTTCAGCATTTCACAACAAGCTTTAAATTTTTCCCATTGTTCAAGATCCAAACAATCAAACCATGGGAAGTTAATCAGGTTCATCAAGTTTTGGGAATTCACGCATATGATGATATTTTAAATGAATATCAACAGCTTGTCCCCGAGTTGACAAAGAGTGAATAAATCATAAGGTTATTCGCTAACGAAATTTGGATAAGGAGAATGAATTAGAAATGTTAATTTTTCCAAATCGGGATCAAGTAATTGAAAATATCAAGCAAAATGTTAAGGACGGAAACTTCAACAAGAAGGTTGAAGTTGATGATCCGCAAATGACAAATCAACAACGGCTTGAGTTAATTAGTAAATACTTTGATCGCCGAAAAACCTTTTTTGGAAAGGTTGAAAATATAATTGCACGAACAATTTATCGGGCAGTTACCTGGGCTGAAAATACTAAGACGGAAATTGTTGGTTGGGAAAACCTTAAGGGCCTTGATCCTCATAAAGGAGCGGTAATTACCAGCAATCACTTTAACCCGTTGGAAAATACGATTATTCGCAAGATGACGCAAAAGCTTCATAAAAGATTGTATATCGTAAGCCAAGATACTAATTTTGGAATGAAAGGTTTAGTGGGTTTTTTGCTGAATAATGTTGACATTATTCCATTAAATACGAGCATTGAGTATTTAGGACGAACTTTTCCCAAATTAATAAAGCAAACAATCAATGCTGGAAATTATATTTTAATTTATCCTGAAGAAGAAATGTGGTTTAATTATCGAAAACCGCGTCCATTTAAACGCGGGACATATTATTATGCGGCTCAGGCAGGAGCTCCAATTATTTCTTGCTTTGTTGAGCTTCATGATCTTGAAAGCTTTGAACCCAACGCTAAAGGAAAAATTCATCGAGTAAAAGCTAAATTGCATATTCTACCGGTGATTTATCCTGATCCACACCAATCAGCCCGTGAAAATAGTATCTGTATGATGCAACAGGATTATGAGCAAAAGAAAGCAGCGTATGAAAAAGCATATGGAAAGAAATTAACATATGATTTTCATCCAGAAGATATTGCCGGATGGGTTGGACCTCAAGATAAAAAATAAAGGAGTATGGATCAATGAAAAAATGTCCGCAGTGTGGGTTTGAAAATCAACCGCATAATCAGTTTTGCAAACAATGTGGGGCTAAGTTAACAGCTGATGAAAATCAACCGATGACGCGGGAAGCTGCGAAGGAGAAGAATAGCAAACAAAAGCGCAAAGTAATCTATCTTGTAATTGCAATTATTTTAATTTTAATTCTTGTGCTTTTTGGAATTGCTCAAGCAACGGGCAAACATTCGTCTAAGTTATCTTCTTCGGATACCTCTAAAACGGAGAAAAAAGTTTCCTCGACTGCAAAGGAAGCGCCCAGGTCGCCGGCTTCGACGTCTGCAAATGTTGCAAGTTCTAGTTCAGAAAGACAAACGACAGTTCAAACCATGCCGGACGTTGATACCAAAAATTTGACGACCCATCAAGTTAATAGGTGGGTGTATGCTAATATCATGGCGGACTGGAATAAGAATAATACGAATGAACCGCCGTTGACGTCGGCTGATCAGGATGCATTTATTTTTAATCAAAGTACCGATGATCAGGGATGCGTCGAAATTCAAGTTCAAGAAAATCATCAAAGTGCATTTATGAAGAGCATTCATGCTTATCCGGAATCTACTCCGACAATTGGATGGTATCGAATCAACGCTCAAGGATACTTACAAGAAGGAACTCCTGGAAGTGACAATTGGAATACAATTGCACAAAACTATCAGGAACCGTAATTTTAACAATCAAAAAAAGCTTGCCAAGATTGGCAAGCTTTTTTATTCATTCAAACAATTATTTTTCAGATTCATCTGGAAGTTCAGCGTTGATGATCTTTTGCTGGTTAACAAACGGCATTTGCCGCTTCTTTAAGTAAAGCGGAACACGTTCAACCTTCACGTCACTAAACTCAAGCCCGAACCATTGAACCGGACTGGTTGAATGGTTCTGTAACCAGATCCGTGATGAAATCAAGAACCGTTTCCACGGTGAAAGATTGGTGTTTGGTGAAAGCAATTCCCGAATCAAAACGAAGACAAAGTCGCCGACTTTCCGGCCAGGAGTTGTGGTGTATTCTTGTGGTTGTTCGTCGATGACTCCTTGGTCCATCAAGTCGTTGACGATTTGCCGTAAGTAAAGATTCAAACTATGATTCGATTTGAATCCAAGGTAAAGTTGTAAGTTAACAACGTTACGGGTCCCCATCATATCAACCGTATAGTAGTTAGTATATGGTTCATTTGTAGTATTGATTGTTACAAACCAGTATACTTTGGCCCGTTTAGGTTGTTTATCTAAAATCGAGTATAGAATCTCTCGTTTAACCTTGTGATTAGGTTTAACCTTAGCTAGCATGATTAAGTTACTCATATATAATGGAATACTTTCATCTTGTGAAAGGGCAACAAGTTGATCAACGTAATCATCTAAACAAACCTCTTCAGTAGCATCCATTAAGTCATCACGAACGCGGTTACCGTAATACCAGATAACCATGATAAAGATCAGAACGGCTGTAATTAATGCTGTTACGTAACCACCGTGAACAAATTTAACTAAACTTGAAATGAAGAAGATGGTTTCGATCGAACCGAAAAACAGTAGGCACATTAATGCAAGCGGCGTTGACCATCGTCCGCGAATGTATTCAAACAGCAAGAATGTCGTCATTAACATTGTTAACGTGATTGCTAATCCATAAGCTGCTTCCATGTGTTCAGATGTTCTGAAGAAGAAGACAATGCTTAAGGTAATTGCACACAGAATCCAGTTAACAACTCCGATGTAGATTTGGCCCTTCAACACATTCGGGTGGTAAACCTTTAACCGTGGTAGAATCTTCAATCCAATTGCTTCTTCAACTAAAGTGTATGAACCGGTGATCAAGGCTTGAGAAGCGATGATTGCAGCTAGGGTTGCAATAACAACCCCGACAAGGTAAACCGAGTGCGGAAGCATATCATAAAACGGATTGATGTTTGACGTTACGGTTTGGTGTTTGATTTGGTGAATAATCCAAGCACCTTGACCGAAGTAGTTTAAAATCAATGACAGGTAAACAAATGGCCAGGTAATATAAACGTTTCGCCGACCAACGTGGCCCATATCTGAGTATAAGGCTTCTGCCCCAGTAGTTGCCAAGAAAATACTTCCTAAAATAAAAATACCCATTTTATTGTGAGGACTGAAAAGAACCTGCAATCCATAGATGGGGTTTAGTGCTCGTAAAACGGTTAAATCCTTACACATATTAGCAAACCCGAATACAGCAAGAAAACCGAACCAGAATACCATAACGATTCCAAAGGTTTTCCCAATTGAACTAGTTCCTAATCGTTGAACAAGAAAAAGGATCAGCAGGATTGTGATTGTAATCAAAACAACATCATTTTGATTAGTAACGGGAATGACGTTACCAAACTTAAATCCTTTTAGCCCTTCAATTGCGGTTGTAACAGTAACGGCTGGGGTTAATGTCCCATCTGCAAGGATTGCAGCTCCTCCAATTAAAGCGGGAATAATCAGCCATTTAGCCCTTTTTTTTACAAGAGCATAAAGAGCAAAAATTCCTCCTTCACCGTGGTTATCGGCGCGCATTGCAATTACGACGTATTTGATAGTTGTAATAATCATTAACGTCCAGAAAATTAATGATAAGCAGCCAATAATATAATTTGGAGTTACATGTGTTACTCCGCCTTGATCGCCGATAAGAGCGTTCATAACATACAAGGGGGATGTTCCGATATCACCATAAACAATTCCTAAGGTAATAATGGCTCCCAAGAAGTATTCTTTGCCATATTTCTTTAACAAAGTAATTTTCCTCCTTATGGATATAAGAATAATTGCATATATTTAAATTAATTAAACAAAAGGTATCATAACGAATATGATACCATTTTTTTTGATATTTTCGCTGTTTTTTACGAATTGTTATTTTCTTGTAATGTAAAAAAGATTGACAAAATAATAAAAAAATAATAATGAAGCATTGAATTTTTTCAAAGTTCATTATTATTAAATTTAATGATGCCAATGCTGCGTAATTCGCTGTAAAAAAGGATGTTGCGCGATAATTTGAGTACATTTACGTTCAAACTTTAAAATGTACTTTTGGTAAAAATTACGTTCTCGAATCCAGCGATGGAATTTAGGTGCGCCTTTAGATAAACAGAAAAACGCAATAATTAAAAATGGAATTTGAGGAATAACTGGTAAAACAATTCCAATTATACCGAGAATAAAGAAGATTGCAGCAACGATCAGCCAGCATGTTTTCTTTGCATATGATGTCATTTAATGCTCCTTTTGGTTTTTCGCCGATAAATTAAATACCCACATCCAATAATAATGATTACAAGTAAAAGCAAAATAAAACTATATTTTTCAATCAAAACAGAAAAGTTTTCCCATGATGCGCCAGCAAATCTGCCAATCAAGATTAAAACGGCATTCCAAATTAAAGAACCACCAGCGGTAAAAAGCAAAAATTTCTTGATTGAAAATTCAGCCATTCCAGCAGGAACCGAAATTAAACTTCGAATAACTGGAAGAAATCTTCCCCAAAACGCAGTTGAACTTCCATGCTGTTCAAAAAAATGTTGTGCCTTTTTAAGATGTGCCATTTTAAAATGAAGAATTTTTCCCCATTTTCCATTGATCAGCTGTTCTAATCTTTCAAAGGAAATTAATTTTCCTAAAAGATAAAGGATAATTGCGCCAATTAACGCTCCAATCGTTGATGCGATAATTAATCCTCCGAGATTCAAGTGAGCTGACAGTGATAAAAAACCACTAAAAGTTAAAATAACCTCAGATGGAATCGGCGGAAAAATATTTTCAACGGCAATTAAGATAGCCACCGCAAAGTAGCCATAATTACTGATAAAATCAATGATTGTTGTGTTCATAGAAATCCTTTCATTACTAAAGTATTGATAGTGTACCTGAATTGGCGTTAAAAAGCGAGTAGAAAAAACGAATTTAATAAAAAACCAAAAAAGAGGTCATGACTTTAGTCATGGCCTCTTAAATATCAAAATTGATTTAAATGTTAATCGAACATCCGCTTGGCAGCCTTCATTAAGGTTACCGGATCATGGTCATATCGCGGTGTCTTAACAAGCTTTGAGTCAGGAACACCGGCAAAGTGGAAGGCGGCAATTTCACCAGAACGAACGGCACTTTCTTCGGTGAAGATCATTTGATATGGTTGTTCGACAAATTCACCGGTGAATGCCAAGTTTGTTGAAAAGTCTGGAATTACCTTTGGCCGATCAGTCTTTGCTCGGTTGTTGAAAAGGGCAGAAGCGTATGGCATGTATACAGGAATACAGTTAATGACGCTTTCAAGAATTTGATCTTTCTTCTTCATAATATTCGTTGGTCCAGGATCAACTTTTGAAAGTTGCCCAAGCAATTCTTCGAGCATTTCTTTCCCGGTCATCTTGATGTATTGCTTGTGAACAAATTCACCTTCACGCCGCGGATATAAGAAGTAACCCCAAATAACCGTTTCATTTGGCTTTTGCGTTGTGAAGTGCGGCTGGTGGTGAACCACGATCGACATGTTAACGTCTTTTTGACCTAACGGGGTAATCGGTTCGGTTGAAATAAATGAATTCAATGCATTTCCAGGAACCTGGTTGGTGATCCGGGTAATTTCATTGATCAAAGTATGATCCTTCGTTGTCAACGTGAAACTTACCCATTCGGATGCGTCTCGGTCAGCAAAGAATTTATCTGGATTACCAAGGTTGTAGAAGTGTTCAGTTGCTTGTTTCCAAAGCGACGAAGCTGCGCCGTAATCTGGATTTTCAGGAGCAGGCGTATTGTAGTCACCCAACGTTGCGGAATCAGTAATTGAACCGTTGGTAAAGAAGATGGCGGTTTCATCATCAATGGCAACGTGTTCTTCAAGTCCGCTGTCAGTATTTAACATCTTTAACCCAGTAACCGTAATTTCATCTTGCATCTTGGTGTCCTTAAATTCAAAGGCAGTTACCCGCCGGTTCATTATAAATTTGCACCCTGCGCCTTCAAGGTATTTGATTAACGGAAGCATGATACTTTCAAACTGGTTGTAACGTGTCCGGTTGACCCCAACGAGGTGTTCGATTTGGGTGAATTCATAAATCATTTGGTGCATATAGCGCCGTAATTCTTGAGCAGATGATTGGGTTCGGAATGCAAAGGTTGTTTCCCACATGTACCAGAAATTAGTTTGGAAAATGTGGGGATCGTCCTTGAAGTATTCGGCAATTGAAACGTTATCAAGTTTCGTTTCTTCATCATCCCGCATTAAGATCAACTTGGTCAGTAATAGCCGATCCGTATTGTTCAATCCTAATTTATGACCATCGACGATGCCTTTTCCGCCTTGAAGAAGTCGCGCTACATCATAAGTCCGATGTTGAGCATCAAAATCACGGGTATCTTCAGCGGCGGTCATTCCAGGTTCCGTAACTGATGGAATCCGGTCTAGTAAGTCCATTAAATCAACGTATGTCCGGTAGTTTAACATCCGACCGCCCCGTGCAATAAACCCCTTTGTATTTTCCATAGGGTGATTTTTATTCCAGTATTCGGTGGCAGCTTCTGAAGCGGTTGAACCATCATTTGAACCATGCTTATCGAGCGCATAGAAAGTAATATCTTCAGGGTTCCAGTGACCTTCTTGAATTAAGTAGACCGCTGCAGCCATGTTGGCGATTCCAGCACCGATCATTACAGCTTTGCTTTTAATCATGCAAATCCCTCCTAAAATGTTGTTAACGATTACATTTATATTATACTATGTTAGATCAATTTTTGTTGATTTTAAGTTTTAAGACTCTTTAAAATCCACGAACGTTATCGTTTACAAACCATTGCCTTATATTGTAGAATCTAAGGTAAAAAAGTTAGGACAAAGAAGGGTAGTTAAGCATGTCGGCAAAGGTTGAAATTAGTAATGCTGAGTGGGAAATCATGCGGTTACTATGGACGTTGAAAAGCGCGACAAGCCGCCAATTGACGAAGTTACTTTCTGCTAAATTTCAATGGAAAACAGCAACTGTAAAGACTTTATTACGCCGCCTTGCTGATAAAAAGATTGTCCGGATTGAAAAAAATGGACGAGCATTCACATATTATCCAAATGTCCCTGAACAAGAGACGATCGAACATCAATTGATGGATTCTGTAGGAAAAATTTGTCAAATGCATGTAGGAAAAACTCTTGATGAAGTGATTAAGGAGGTTCCGCTGACGCAAAATGATATTGCGCGTTTGCAGGAAACGTTAAAAGTAAAATCAAAGAATGCACCAACTGAATTGGAGTGTAATTGTTTATCTTGCTCTCAGTCGAAAAGCTAGGTGGAAGGAAGCGAATTGCTATTTAACGATAAGCTGATTGAGACGCTAATGGTTAGGATAGCAGATTAATGAGGCGGATTGTTTACAGTATTTTTTAATTAAGATGTTTCAAGAAATGAGTAGCTGTCTGATCTCGGCAGTAGTTTTGTTTATTTACAAAGGATTGAGCTCCGATGTATAATAAATAGTCACTTAAGAGAGAATAAGAATAGATAGGAAGTGTTAAGTTATGTTGTCAATGCAAAAAACAATGATCGATTTATTACAAAAAGTTCAACTTCACAATCATTTAAATCAGTATAAAGAATTTGAAAAATTGGGTGCAATTGATATGTACTATCTTGAAGCTATCAACCAATCAAACAATACAACGATTGGTGCAGTTTCAAGAATGTTAAATCAATCAACACCTAACACTAATTATCACATAAAAAAATTAATGCGGCTGGGTTTGATTGAAAAGAAAGTTGATCAACAGGACCGGCGAGTATACCATCTTACAGTTACGAAGAAGTATGTTGAAATGATGGATAACAACACTGAGTTTTGGCAAAAATTGCAAGATGGACTTGAGAAAAAAGTCTCACCTTCAGATTTGGCAATTTTCAAGCGGGTTCTTGAAAGAACACTTGATGTAATTGATGAAAATAATGAAAATTAACATAAGGCAATAGGGCTGTCCGAATAGGCAGTTCTATTGCCGTTTTGTTTTATTTAGGAGGAATTTATATGAACGACCAAGTCGAAACAATCATTATTGGAGCAGGGTGTGCGGGATTAACGGCTGCTTTACAAGTCCATGAAATCGGGAAGCGGGTTATGATTTTAGAAAAAATGCTAAAGATTGGCGGTAACTCAATGCGAGCATCTTCAGGAATGAATGCATCAGAAACGGATTTGCAGCTTAAAAATGGAATAATTGATAGTTCCGATCAGTTTTATGACGAAACTTTCCAAGCGGGCGGGAAAATGAATGATCCTGAATTGTTGCGTTATTTTACAACTCATACCAATAGTGCAATTGAATGGTTAAAACAATATGGGATTGACTTAGGGGATTTAACTACCCTTGGAGGGATGAGTTGTGCGCGGACCCATCGTCCAACTGATACCTCACCAATTGGGGCTTATCTTGTTAAAAAGTTGGCAGCAGCGGTCGAAAAGGCTAAAATTGAGATCAAAACCGATTGTAAAGTAATTAAACTTCAACGTACCCAAGCAGGATATCAAATATTAGTTAATCAAAATGAACAGCAACTACACTTTGAGTGTCAGAATGTAATTTTAGCTACTGGTGGTTTTGGAGCTTCGCGGAGACTAATTAGTCGTTATGCACCGCAGTATGCAGATTTTAAAACTACTAACCAAGTGGGAGCAACGGGAGATGGACTTGAATTAGCTCACAATTTGGGAGCGCAGTTGATTCAACTTAACCTTGTTCAAATTCACCCTACAGTTCAACAAGATAATCCGCATACATATTTAATCGGCGAAACGGTTCGCGGGGAAGGCGCTATTTTGGTGAATAATAATGGAAAACGATTTGTAAACGAGTTGACTACCCGTAAAAAGGTTTCAAATGCAATTATTGCTCAGCCAACAGGACATGCATTCCTCATTTTGGACCAGAAAGTTTTTCAGCGAGTAAAAGCTCTTGAATTTTATCAAAGTGTTGGTTTAGTTAAGCAAGCTGATACCCTTAAAGCGTTAGCTGATCAAATTAAAATTGACTCACAAGTTTTGAATGAAACGATTACTGAATGGAATACCGCGGTTGAAAATCAAAAAGACGCCCAATTTGGACGTCAAACAGGGATGCGTACGCTTGATACTGCACCTTTTTATGCAATTCATGTTGCTCCGGCAGTTCACTATACGATGGGCGGTATTCATATTGATAAGGAAACCCATGTTTTAGATGAAAATGGCAATATTATCCCCGGTTTATTTGCTGCGGGTGAAGTTGCTGGTGGGTTACACGGGAATAATCGGGTTGGCGGAAATTCGATTGCCGAAACAATTGTCTTTGGTCGTCAAGCAGGAATTCAATCAAGCAAAGATTAAATTGATTTTCGTAAAATATCAAGCACTTTTTGCTGTTTATTAGTCAAAAGGTGACGAGCATGGTACGCAATTGCCATGTTGAAAACGGGAAAGCTTTCAGTTTCAATGCTTATTGCATGTAAATTGTCATTCGGATTGATTGCAATTGATGTTAAAAGACTGATTCCGGTGTTTTCGGCAACGAGCGCTTTTAAAATATTGATATTGTCAGTATGACAGACAATATTTGGACGAAAGTGACCTAAGCGGGCCACTTTTTTTAATGCTCGCTGGTGAATGAAACTTTCATTTTGAGAAATAAAGCGTTGGCCGCGTAATTCATCTAAGGTTACAGAATCGCGATTAGCCCATGAATGTTCTTTACCGACAACAATTTTATACGGCGAACGGGCGAAGGTTTCAGTAATGAGGTTAGGTTCTTTTAACGGTGAATTTGATCCGAGAAGAGCGATATCAAGGTCGCCGTTTAAAAGCATTTTACGACAAGTTGTTGATCCGCGACTGACAATCGTTAAGTCATTTAATAAGTCGTTCCGTAATAAAGCAGGGGTAACGGGCGGAAAGTAATATGTTCCGATAATTGGAGGAAGCCCGAAAATAATTTTTTGTTTATCGGCATTGTGGATTTCTTTAGCAGCAACTTTGAGTTCCTGGATAATATGCCGGCTATGTTCATAAAATTGTTTTCCGGCATCGGTAATGATCAATTCTTTATGAGATTGATTACGAATAAAGAACTTGGTGTTAAATTCATCTTCTAAACGCTTAATTGCCATGGTAATTGTAGGCTGACTAACGTTGAATTTTTGGGCAACAATTGAAAAATTTTTAGTTGTAATCAATTCATCAAAATATTCAATGTCTTTAATATTCATTGTAAACACCTGATTTATCAGCAATTTATTTTGTCATATAAATATTCTTTATAATAACACGTTAATTTGACTATAAATATTAAGAAAAATTAAAATAACGCTGTAAACATTAAAGAAAAGAAGAGGCGGATAGGATATGAAACGTGGAGTTGACGTTTTAAGAGATCCTTTTTTAAATAAAGGAACTGCATTTACAAACGAAGAACGGAAAGAATATGGTTTGGTTGGAATGTTACCAATTGGGGTCCAAACAATTGAAGACCAAGCAAAACAGACATATGAACACTATCAATCAAAACCAAATAATTTTGAGAAGCGAAAATTTTTAATGGAAATCTTTAATACTAACCGGACATTGTTCTATTATTTAATGAGCAAGCATTTAGTTGAATTTATGCCAATTGTTTACGATCCGGTAATTGCAGATTCAATTGAAAATTACAGTCACGTTTTTGTACAACCTCAAGATGCTGCATTTATTTCAATCGATGCTCAAGATGACATTGAAGATACATTAAAGAATGCTGCAGAAGGTCGCGACATCAAGTTGATCGTTGTTTCCGATGCTGAAGCAATCCTTGGAATTGGTGACTGGGGTACTCAAGGCGCAGATATTTCAATCGGAAAATTAATGGTTTATACGGCTGCTTCAGGAATTGATCCTCGAAATGTATTGCCGGTTTCATTGGATGTCGGAACAGATAATGAAGAATTATTGAACGATCCATTGTACTTAGGTAACCACCACAAGCGAATTTACGGTGACAAGTACTATGAAATGGTTGATAAGTTCGTTGGATCAGCCCGGAAGTTATTCCCGGACGTTTTGATCCACTTTGAAGACTTTGGCCGTTCAAACGCTGACGTTATCTTACAAAAGTATCAAAATGAAATTCCAGTATTTAACGATGATATTCAAGGAACAGGAATTATCTGCTTAGCGGGTATTCTTGGTGCTTTGAACATTTCAAAGGAAAAGCTTGAAGATCAAACATTCTTGACATTTGGTGCCGGAACTGCCGGATGCGGAATTGCCCAAATGATGTGCGATGAATTAGTTCGCAATGGCATGAGTGAAGAAGAAGCGAAGAAGCACTTCTACTTAGTTGACAAGCAAGGATTATTATTCGAAGACACAGAAGGCTTGACTCAAGCTCAAAAGCCATTTGTTCGCCAACGCAGTGAATTTGATAATGCGGACGAATTAACAAATCTTGAAGCCATTGTAAAGGCTGTTCATCCAACCGTTATGATTGGAACTTCAAAGCAGCCAGGGGCCTTTACAGAATCAATTGTTAAGGAAATGGCAGCTCACACAGAACGACCAATCATCTTCCCGATTTCCAACCCAACGAAGTTGTTGGAAGCGAAGGCTGAAGACTTGATCAAGTGGACAGATGGTCGGGCATTAGTTGCCACTGGGATTCCTTCAGATCCGGTTGAATATAAGGGAGTCACATATACAATTGGTCAAGCAAACAATGCTTTAGTATATCCAGGAGTTGGTTTTGGATCAATTGCAGCCAAGGCAAAAGTCGTTAACGAGAAGATGCTTGCTGCTGCCGCTCACGCATTAGGAGGAATTGTCGATGCAAGCCAACCGGGTGCACCAGTATTGCCACCAGTTGCTAAGTTGACTGAATTTACCCAAACAGTTGCTGAAACGGTTGCTCAAAGTGCAATTGATCAAGGCATTGCTGGCGTATCAGATGCCCACACGGCAGTTGCTGATATGAAGTGGGAACCAAAATATTAATAAAAAGATAAGTAAGCAAATTTGTAGAGGAGCGTAAGAGGGATGGCTGTATTTTTAACATCAGTATCAAGTATTTTCGTAATCGTTTTGATTATGGCACTTGGATTTTTACTTCGGAAATTTAGATGGTTTGGCGATGATTTTGCAAAGAGTATTTCAGGCTTGATTACCAAGATTGCCTTACCAGCTTCAATTTTCGTATCAGTTCAAAAACACTTGACCCGGTCAAGTTTAGTAGGTTTAGGTAAGGGATTGATTTTCCCAGCTTTAGGTGTAATTATTGGATACTTAATCGCATGGCTTGTTGTTAAGGCTTTAAAGGTTCGTCCAGGTCGGCGCGGAATCATGATGAACGCAATCGTCAACGCCAACACGATCTTTATCGGAATGCCATTGAACATGGCTTTGTTTGGAACGAAGTCAATGGCTGACTTCTTGATTTACTATGTCATTAATACCGTTTCAACATGGGCCTTTGGGGTCTTCTTGATCTATAATGATGACCCAACGGCTGATAAAAACAGCAAGAAGAAGCACAAGATCAGCTTGCAAAAGCTTTTGCCGATGCCATTGGTTGGTTTCGTAGTTGCCATTATCTGGTTACTTCTTGGTTTACCAAGCAACAAACCGGATTTCTTGTTCCAAACACTTGGTTATGTAGGTAACTTGGTAACGCCATTATCATTGATCTACATCGGGGTTGTTTTATGTGATGCCGGTTTGAAGAATTTCAAGTTTGACCGTGATTCAATCATTGCCTTACTTGGCCGGTTCGTATTATCACCACTTGTATTGATTCTTTTGATTAAGTTCGGGGCACCGATTCTTCACTTTGATTTGCCACGCTTGATGCAGCAAACATTGATTGTTCAATCAGCAACACCAATGTTAGCCGTATTGCCGGTATTGGCTGGTGAAGCTCACGGCGATGTTGAATACGCAACGAACGTCGTTGTTATGAGTACGGTATTGTTCATTGTAGTTGTTCCAATTTTAATGGGAATCTTACAATTTATCTAATTTATTATAGTTTTAAGATGAAAAAAGATTGAAAAGGCTGTGCAATTGCACGGCTTTTTCTTTTAAGTTATAATCAGCGGTAATAATTATCAGGGAGTGATCGCGTGTTTGATCCGCGTCAAAAGTTACGGCGAAATACATTATTAACGCTTTTTGGAACGATTATAATCGTCCAAAACTTAGTCCCAATTTTGGGAAACATCCCAATTGGACCATTAAGTATTACACTGATTCATATTACAGTAATTGTTGCAGCAATTGTTTTAGGCCCCGTTCAAGGAATGATCATTGGCGGAATTTGGGGAATGATCACCTTTATTCGGGCGTTTATTTGGCCAACCAGCCCATTAGCTGTGATTTGTTTCACTAATCCTTTGATTTCCGTTGTTCCGCGAATTTTAGTGGGAACAGTTGCGGGGTATAGTTTTATCCAATTAAAAAAACGTTTTTCAGTAAAAAAATCAATGGTAATTGCGGCGATGCTAGGAAGTATGACAAATACATTGCTGGTTTTAGGCCAAATCTATCTTTTTTACCATAATCAAGCTCCGCGACTGTATTCTGTCGATGTTCATCAGTTACTTCCATATTTAATTGGTGTAGTTGGGACAAATGGAATTCCAGAAATGCTATTGGCAGCAATTACGGTCCCATTAATTTCAACGGCATTGTTCAAAGTCTTGAAAAAACAAGGTTAAGGATTGAAAGAGTATGAATAGAAAAATCAAACGCTTTTTAAAACGAAGTCATTTGAAATTAACGGATGTGATTTTGATTATCGTGATTATGTTGATTGCATCAATTCAAGTGATTCGTTGGACTGGTCGTGAAATTTGCCAAAATCAGGAGACAATCTCTCAGAGCGA
This sequence comes from Ligilactobacillus araffinosus DSM 20653, assembly GCF_001435375.1. Lineage (GTDB taxonomy): Bacteria > Bacillota > Bacilli > Lactobacillales > Lactobacillaceae > Ligilactobacillus > Ligilactobacillus araffinosus. The sequence goes on from NZ_AYYZ01000008.1 coordinate 62,369, forward strand.
ACAGGTTAAACTTAACTTTATTCGTAAAGTTGCCCCGATTGCACAAAGTGAACAACGAAGAAACCACGTTTTAGCAAGTATTACAATTGCTCAGGCAGCATTAGAGTCTGACTGGGGGCAAAGTGAATTGTCGCAAAAGTATAATAATCTTTTTGGAGTTAAGGGAACCGGAACGAATAGTGCTTTGATGACAACTAAGGAATATGTTAATGGTCAGTGGATCACAGTTAAAGCAAGTTTTGCGGTTTACCGTTCCTGGACAGCTTCGATTGATGCTCATACCAAACTTTTAGTGAATGGGCTTGAGGGTGATCAGGGGCATTATCAGCAAGTTGTCAATGCAAGTAATTATGAAACGGCCGCAGAGGCATTGCAGGCGAATGGATATGCTACTGATCCGAATTATGCCCAAAAACTGATTGCAATTATTCAAAAATACAAGTTATATCAATATGATAATGACTAAATTCTAAAGGAAATTTATAATATTCGAAGTTGCAGTTATGGTATCATTAAAATGATATGATTAGTTATTAACGGACTAATATTAGACATCGAATTTATATCAGATTTGAATGGAGAGTAGTGAGGGAAATGACAAAAACGCTTTTTCCTGGAAGTACATTAGGAATCATTGGTGATAGTCCAAACGGAATTATGTTAGCGCGGGCTGCCAAAAAAATGGGGTATAAGGTTGTGGCATACAGCCGATATGAAGAAAGTCCGACTTTGGCAGAAGCCGATGTTCGAATTGTTGGCAAAATGAACGATAAATTAAAACTTCAAAGTTTTGCTCAACGGTGCGATGTTGTGACGTATGAATCTGAACATGTAAATTCAGAAGTAATTAAGTACATTGCCCAATATACATCAGTTCCGCAGGGGACCGATGCATTAGAATATATGCAAGACCGGTTGCTTGAACGAGCTTTTTTTGAACAATTGAATGTTAATATTGCCCCGTATGCAACAATTGTTAACCTTGATGATGTTTATCAAGCCGTAACGTCAATTGGTTATCCATGTGTCTTAAAGCCAATTCAAAAGGGGCTTGGAAAAGCTCATCAGCAAGTTATTCGCAAACAATCGGATATTGCAAAGTGTGCGGATATCATTGATATGGGAACGTATATCCTTGAATCATGGATTCCATATACCAAGGAATTGTCAGTGGTTTTGACGAAGGATGCAAAGGGAACGGTCAATTTCTTCCCCGTAGTTGAAAATATTTATCACGATCACGTACTTCATGAATCACTGGTCCCAGCAATGATTAATAATGATATTGAAGCGGAAGTGCGCCGCTTAGCTGATAAAATTGCTAAAAATTTGAATTACGTTGGGACAATGGAAATTGCTTTCTTCTTGACCGAAAGCGGTGCAATTTATGTTAAACGGGTCGTTCCAGGGCTGCATGCCAGCGGCTATGTATTTGATAAGGCAACTAATGTTACGATGTTTGAACAGCATTTGCGGGCATTAGCCCAGATGCCGCTTGTAAAGACCGAATTGATGGAACCAACAGTGGCCATTACGATTGAAAGCCATGACCAGGATGACTTGCGAACACAATGGGTTCTTAAAGATAATTGGTATTATAACTTTTTCCGTTATCCGCTTTCAATGCGAGACCAAGATACGGAAGGCTACTTGCTAGCGTTAGGCCCGACAATTGAGACCGTGCGGGAACAGGTTGAATCAACTGGAATTTGGGATAATAAAATTTAGGATATTGAATCATTTAAAGAGGCTGAACATCTAAAGTAAATCGGCGAAACCGATAGCTTTAGACGCCAGTCTCTTTGTCTTTTTTACCTTAAAAAGTAAGGCTGATTTTGATATAATAAAACTTGATTGTAGCTTGCATAGGAGGAAACGAATTGGCTGTGATGGATTTATTAGCAAAGATGAACGATAAACAAGCAGAAGCCGTTCAAACAACGGAAGGACCGTTGTTGGTAATGGCTGGTGCTGGAAGCGGGAAGACCCGGGTATTGACTCACCGGGTAGCCTATTTGATCGAAGAAAAGGGGATTAACCCGTGGAACATTCTTGCAATTACCTTTACTAATAAAGCGGCCCGTGAAATGCGTGAACGGATCGATAAATTAATTGGCGAAGGTGCGGAAGAAATTTGGGTATCAACGTTCCATGCTCTTTGTGTTCGTATTTTACGGCGCGATGGTGAAAAAATTGGTTATAATCGTGGATTCACGATTGCTAGCACAAGTGAGCAACGGACGCTAATGAAACATATCATGGCGGATTTAAACATTGATCCGAAAAAGTATAATCCGCGGGCGATTTTAAGTGCCATTTCGAATGCCAAAAATGATTTATTAACTCCAGAACAGTACCAAGAACAAGCAAGTGGAATGTTCGAAGACCTTGTGGCAAAGGCTTATGTTGAATATCAAGATCGTTTGCAGCAGGATCAAGCGATGGACTTTGATGATTTAATCATGAAGACGATTGATCTGTTTAAGGAAGCGCCAGCGGTCCTTGAATTTTATCAACGTAAATTCAAGTACATTCACGTTGATGAATACCAGGATACAAACGAAGCCCAGTATGAATTAGTTAACATGTTAGCCAAGGCTAACCGTAATTTGTGCGTTGTTGGGGATGCCGATCAAAGTATTTATGGATGGCGTGGCGCTAACATGGAAAACATTTTAAACTTTGAAAAGGACTATCCAGATGCAACGGTTATCAAGCTAGAACAAAATTATCGATCAACAAAAACCATTTTGGAAGCGGCAAATAAGGTAATTGAGAATAACGTTAACCGGAAAGCAAAAACATTATGGACGGAAAACGCCCAAGGAGAAAAAATTCACTATTACCGAGGCAATACCGATAGCGATGAAGCCTACTTTGTGGTTAAAGCTATTAAAGAGCAAATGCAGCAAAATGGTCGGCAATATCGTGATTTTGCGATTTTATATCGGACAAACGCCCAATCACGGAAAATCGAAGAAACGTTTGTGAAAGCTAATATTCCTTACAAGTTAGTTGGAGCGCATAAATTCTATGAACGGAAGGAAATCCTTGATGTTTTAGCATATTTACGGCTTGCAACTAACCCGCAAGATTCACTGAGCTTTGAACGGGTTGTTAACTCGCCAAAACGGGGAATTGGGGCAACCAGCATGCAGAAGCTTCAAACTTTTGCTGATCTTCACGGAATTTCACTCGAAGAGGCTGCCGAAAATGTGGCGTTAACTGAAATTAAGGGTAAAGCAGTAAATGAGTTGCAAAAATTTGCCCAATTGATTCGCAAATTACATGACCTTGAAGGAAAAGAAAATGTTACGGAATTAACGGAAGATATTCTTGAAATGACCGGCTATCGGGCAGAGTTAGAAAAAACGAAGTCGCTTGAAAATCAAAGTCGGCTTGAAAACTTGGATGAATTTTTAACGGTTACGAAACAATTCGACGCTCAATGGCAACCTGAAGATGAAGAAAGTGATCCGTTTGCAGATTTCCTTGCAGATTTGGCTTTGGTATCCGATCAAGACGATGTTGATGATTCAAATGAAGTGACATTAATGACGTTGCATGCAGCTAAGGGACTCGAATTTCCAGTTGTTTTCTTAATGGGAATGGAAGAAGGAATCTTTCCACTTTCACGAGCCCAAATGGATGAAGATGAATTAGAAGAAGAACGACGGCTTGCGTACGTTGGAATTACACGGGCTCAGCAAGAACTATATATCACGAATGCTCTGTCGCGGATGTTATACGGAAAACGACAAATCAATGCTGCTTCACGTTTTATTACTGAAATCGGCGATAACTTACTGCATTCTGAAAATGAAGGGGCAAATTATATTAGTTCTGGAAATTCAGCAGTGTGGCGAACGAATACGCCATTTGCCCGGAAGACACCAGTTTACCGGAAACCAGCAGGAACGGTCGATCGGCCTCGAGGAACCGGAGCAGATAAGAAGAGCTGGAAGGTTGGCGATAAGGTTCAACATAAGGCTTGGGGTGAAGGCACGGTTGTGAAGGTGACCGGCAGCGGTGAAGATATGGAACTTGATATTGCATTTAAAGACCAAGGCATTAAGCGTTTATTGGCAGCCTTCGCACCGATTACGAAGAAATAAAGAGGGTGAAGTTGGTGACAAACAAAAAACTTCAGCAGCAATTTGATGAGCTGCGGTCACAATTAAATACGTGGTCCCGTGAATATTATTCACTTGATAAGCCCAGTGTTCCGGATGATGTTTACGATCAGAAATACCAGGAATTAGTGAAATTGGAAAAGGCTCATCCGGAAATGATCATCCCAGATTCACCAACACAACGGGTCGGGGGACAGATTCTAACCGGATTTGAAAAGATTGACCATGAAATTCCAATGCTTTCGTTAGGTGATGTTTTTTCAAAGGAAGAATTGGCAGATTTTGTTGTCAATCTTGATCAAACGGTTCATCAGCAAATTGATTATAATTGTGAATTGAAAATCGATGGGTTGGCGATTTCCCTTGTTTACCGCAGTGGTAAATTTGTTCAAGGATCGACCCGGGGAAATGGTCAAATTGGCGAAGATATTACCCAAAATTTAAAGACGATCAATGCAATTCCGCTTGAATTATCTGAACCCGTTGATGTTGAAGTTCGGGGCGAATGTTATATGCCCAAAGCATCATTTGTCGAACTTAATCAGCGGCAAGAAGAACAGGGAAAACAGATTTTTGCAAATGCCCGGAATGCAGCGGCTGGATCATTACGACAGCTTGATAGTCGAATTACTGCTGAACGGAAATTAAGTACGTTCATCTATTATTTAATGGAACCGGAAAAGTTTGGCATCATAACGCAAAGTGAAGCCCTTGATAAGATGCGTTCGTGGGGCTTTAAGGTTAACCCTGATTATCGAGTTGCGCATAATATGGATGAGATTCGGGCCTACATTGATGAATATCAACAAAAACGAGCATCGTTGCCGTATGATATTGACGGCATTGTAATTAAAGCTAATCCTTTTAAGGTTCATGAAGAGGTTGGCAATACCGTGAAAGTTCCGCGGTGGGCGATTGCGTATAAGTTTCCACCGGATGAGCAGGAAACCGTCGTTCATCAGATCGAATGGACAGTTGGCCGAACGGGAGTTGTTACCCCAACAGCCGTGATGGATCCGGTTCAATTAGCTGGAACAATGGTTAGTCGGGCTTCATTGCATAATCCGGATTACATTAAAGAAAAAGATATTCGAATCGGCGATACCGTGAGATTGTTTAAGGCCGGGGATATTATTCCAGAAGTGGCAACCGTTGTTTTGAAAAAACGGCCGGTGGATTCGCAACCGTATTCGATTCCAACTGAATGTCCAGAATGTCATGCCCCGCTTGTTCATCTCGATGATGAAGTGGCATTACGGTGTATTAATCCCAAGTGTCCAGCACAGGTTAAGGAAAGTTTGACGCACTTTGCTTCCCGAAACGCAATGGATATTCGAGGATTAGGGACTAAAATTATTGCTCAACTATATGAGCGGAAACTGGTTCAAGATGTGGCAGATCTTTATCAATTAAATTTTGATGAACTGTTGCAACTTGATAAGTTTAAAGATAAGTCAGCCAATAATTTACTGACAGCCATCGATAACAGCCGGCATAACTCATTAGAACGGTTGCTGTTCGGATTGGGAATCCGTCACGTTGGAGCGAAGGCAGCCCAGTTGATTGCCCAACATTTTAAAACGATGGATGCGGTTAAAAAGGCAACGGTTGATGAAATCGCGGCAATCAAAACGGTCGGCCAAACCATTGCGGAAAGTATTGTTACATATTTCCAAAATCCGCAAGTTGATGAGTTGCTTGAAGAGCTTGTTCAAGCAGGAGTCAACATGGAATTTCTTGGTCAATCTGAAGAAGAACAGGCTGCGGCGGCCGCCGAAAGCGCGTTTAATGGACTTCGGGTTGTTTTGACCGGAACGTTGGATCATTTGAAACGGACAGATGCGAAGAAATGGCTTGAAGCGCATGGTGCGAAAGTGACCGGCAGTGTTTCTGGAAGAACGGATCTACTGATTGCTGGCCATGATGCTGGAAGTAAACTTACCAAAGCCCAGCAATTAAATGTTAAAATTATCAATGAAGCAACCTTTATGGAACAAATGGAGGCAGAAGATTGAAACGAAAAGCAGGAGCCTTTGTCGGAATTTGCTTAGCTGCGTTACTTCTTGTAGGATGCGGCAAATCAAATAATAGCTCGTCTTCGGGCAGTAATGGTACAACAACGACAAAGAAGACAGATAAATTTCAAATTACAGGTGATGCGGGCAGCGACCAGTACCGCGGCGTAATTGAAAACGGTCGGTATCGGGTAAGCAAATCACGCGGAGTCGGCGTGCAGCAAGATGCCAACAATATGTTGAACTTGAAAAACTTTGATATTGGGATGACGGATATTTCAAAGAAGTTCTTTTCAACTCAAAGTTATATTTTCCAAGAAGGACAGTACTTATCCACGTCAACGGTTGAGAAATGGTTAGGCCGGCAATCAAAGGATAATCCAGATGGTTTGAACCCGGTTGATAACGGCAATGGTTCAAATCGTAATCCAATGTATGTTCAACAAATTGGCGAACAAGATTATATGAAGAACAACAATGGAAAGTTAACGTTGGCCGGAATGACGATTGGAATTGGAATGAACCAAAAGGACTATTACCAAAAGCAACAGTATGGACCAACATTTACGCAATCAATTCCGCACGATAAGATGGTTGCCCAAGGAAAAGCAGATGCTCAAAAAATTTTGGAACGGGTCCGGAAAATTGACGGGGTCCCAAATAACATTCCAATCGTGATTGCAATGTTTGAACAGGCCCCCAATGATAGTTTGGTTGGCGGATCGTTCTATGCATATGCAGTAAGTAATAATGGAACGAAACTTGGCGACTGGAAGGATCTTGATATTAAGAACGTTGTTTTTCCGGCAACGTCAACTAATTCAGTACCAAACAGCAACGATGAACATAGTTTTGAAAACTTCAAGGATAAGATTCAAAACTTCTTCCCGAACCTTGCGGGGGTAACGGCGCAAGCTCAATATGATGGCAACACCCTTAAGGAAATGAATGTGAATGTTACAACGCAGTTCTATAGCGAAACTGAAATTATCAGCTTCACGCAATATGTTGCTCAGGCTGCTCAAAGTTACTTACCGAATAAGATTCCAATCAACATTCAAATTTTAGGATCTGATGGTAAAACCCAAGCCTTCCTTTCACGGAATGCGGGCGAAGGAAAATTTGAAAGCCACATTCTCACCGGAAACTAATTTAGATTTTTTCATATGCTAAAATAAAAGTAATGATTTAAGGTTAGAAAGAAGGAAAAATGATGGAAATCACAAAGGATGAAGTTAAAAAAATTGCTTCTTTATCAAAGCTTGAATTTACTAATCAAGAACTTGAAAAATTTACCAAGCAATTGGAAGACATTATGAACATGTCGCACCAGTTAAGTAAGATCAACACAGACGGTGTAAAACCAACGATCAACGTTACGGATGCAGTTAACATCTTGCGTGAAGATGTTGCTGAAAAAGGTATTGATCGGAACGAATTAATGAAAAATGTCCCTGAACACGAAGACGGGTTTATTAAAGTTCCCGCAATTATTGATGAAGGGGAGGATAACGAATAATGGATTACTTGAAAAATGATTTAACAAGTTTGCATCAAATGTTAGTTAACAAGGAATTGAGTGCAAGTGAATTAATGGAAGCAACATTTGATGGCATTGCTAAGCGCGAACCACAAATCGATGCATTCCTTGCAATGAATAAGGATGAAGCGTTAAAACAAGCGGCAGCAATTGATCAACGGGGAATCAACGCTGACAATGTTTTAGATGGAATCCCGGTTGGAATCAAGGATAACATGGTAACAAAGGGATTAACAACAACCGCAGCCAGCAAAATGCTTGAAAACTTTAATCCAATTTATAACGCAACGGCGGTTGAACGGCTTGAAAATGCTGGAATGGTCGTTGCCGGAAAGTTAAATCTTGATGAGTTTGCGATGGGAAGTTCAACAGAAACTTCTGCTTTTAAGAAAACAAAAAATGCTTGGGATCAAACCAAGGTTCCTGGCGGTTCTTCAGGTGGCCCAGCAGCAGCCGTTGCTTCAGGTGAATTGATTGCGGCTTTAGGTTCTGATACTGGTGGTTCAATCCGGCAACCAGCTGCATTTAACGGTGTTGTCGGCTTTAAGCCAACGTATGGTCGGGTATCACGGTACGGATTGATCGCCTTTTCATCAAGTCTTGACCAAATCGGCCCAATGACGCGGAATGTTAAGGATAATGCGTTGATATTGAACGCAATTGCCGGTCAAGATAAGCATGACTTTACAACTTCTCCACGGGAAGTTCCGGACTTTACATCAAAGATTGGTAAAGATATCAAAGGCATGCACATCGGGGTTCCAAAAGAATTCATGGATGTTGATTTACAACCCGAAGTTCGGGAAGCAGTTCAAAATGCCATTAAGACATTTGAAAGCTTAGGGGCAACGGTTGATGAAATTTCATTGCCACACTCATTGAACGGAATTCAAGTTTACTACATTGTCGCAACGTCTGAAGCTTCATCAAATTTGCAACGGTATGACGGAATTCGCTATGGTTTCCGGGCAAAGGACGTGAAGAACCTTGAAGATGTTTATGTTCGTTCACGTTCAGAAGGTTTTGGTGATGAAGTCAAACGGCGGATCATGCTTGGAACATTCTCCCTTTCATCAGGTCTTTATGATGAATTCTTTGGCAAGGCAACCAAGGTTCGGACATTGATCTGCAATGAATTTGAAAATATTTTTAAAGATTATGATTTGATTTTGGGACCAACAACGACAACGGCAGCATTTGGTTTTGGTGAAAAGACCGATGATCCGATTGCCATGTACATGAACGATTTATTGACGATTCCAATGAACTTGGCTGGAGTCCCTGCAATGTCAATTCCTGGCGGCTTCACTAAGAACGGATTACCAGTCGGAATCCACTTGGTTACACCGCGATTTGATGAAGAGACGCTCTATCAAGCAGGTTACGCATTTGAACAAGCAACTGATTTTCATAATCAAATTCCAACGATTGGAGGTCAAAATTAATGAACTTTGAAACCACGATTGGACTTGAAGTCCACATTGAAATGCAAACAAAGTCAAAGGCTTACTCGCCAGCACCAGTTGTTTACGGGGCTGAACCTAACACAAACACCAATGTAATTGACTGGGCATATCCAGGAGTTTTGCCAGAAGTTAATAAAGGTGTTTTGGAATATGGGATGCGGGCTGCAATGGCTTTGAACTGTGAAATTGAACAAGACTTGCATTTCGATCGAAAGAACTACTTCTATCCGGATAATCCGAAAGCATACCAGATCACTCAAAAAGATACACCAATTGCCCATGATGGCTGGTTGGAAATCGAACTTGAAGACGGTACAAAGAAGAAAATCGGAATTGAAGAAATGCACGTCGAAGAAGATGCGGGAAAGAATACTCACAATCCCAATGGTTACTCATATGTTGATTTGAACCGGCAGGGAACCCCGTTAATTGAAATTGTTTCGAAACCAGATCTTCATTCAGCGGATGAAGCTTACGCATATTTATCACGGCTTCGTCAAATTATCAAGTTTACCGGAATTTCAGACGTGAAAATGGAACAAGGTTCAATGCGGGCCGATGTTAACGTTTCTGTTCGGCCAATCGGTTCTGATAAACCAGGTGTCCGGACTGAAATGAAGAACTTGAACTCATTTGATCACGTTCGGAAAGGAATTGAATATGAAGAAAAGCGGCAACGCGGAATCTTGCTTAAGGGTGGCGAAATCGAACAGGAAACGCGGCGGTTTGATGAACCAACCGGAACGACTGTTTTGATGCGGTCAAAGGAAGAAGCCAACGATTACCGTTACTTCCCAGAACCAGATTTGCCAACATACCATATTTCAAATGAATGGATCGAAGAAGTGCGCGAATCAATTCCTGAAATGCCTGATAAACGGCGGGAACGCTACATTAATGAATGGGGTATTCCGGCTTACGACGCTAAAGTTTTGACCCAAACAAAGGAAATGTCAGACTTTTACGAAGCAACGGTTGCCTATGGTGGCGATCCGAAATTGGCTTCAAACTGGTTGATGGGTGAGGTGAATGCTTACTTAAACGACAAGCAAATTGAACTTGGCGATACGGCATTGACACCTGAACACTTGGCAACCATGATTCAATTGATCAAAGACGGAACGATTTCATCAAAAATTGCGAAGAAGGTCTTTAAGGAAATCATTACGAATGACACTGAACCAAAAGCATGGGTTGAAGAAAAAGGCATGGTTCAATTGTCAGATCCTGAAAAATTGCAGCCAATTATTGATGAAGTGCTTGATAATAACCAACAATCAATTGACGACTTTAAGAATGGAAAAGATCGGGCATTTGGCTTCTTAGTTGGAAACATTATGAAGCAGACACGGGGTAAGGCGAACCCGAAAGTCGTTAATAAATTATTAACGGAAAGCTTAAAGAGTAGATAAAATTTGCTGGTGAAAGAGGGATTAACAATGCAAAAACGTTGTCGTATTATTTATAATCCGACATCTGGACGCGAGGCGATCAAAAGCGACCTTGTTGAAATCTTGAATATTTTGGAACGTGCAGGTTATGAAACCAGCGCTTTTGCGACGACCCCCGAAGAAAATTCGGCACGCAATGAAGCTGAACGAGCTGCCCGTGCTGGCTTCAATTTGATCGTGGCTGCCGGCGGTGATGGAACGATCAATGAAGTCGTAAACGGAATTGCCGGATTGAAGCACCGGCCAAAACTTGGAATCATTCCTGCGGGAACAACGAATGACTATGCGCGGGCATTAAAGATTCCGCGGGAAAGTCCCGTTGAAGCTGCCAAGGTAATTGCAAACGGTGAAACAATTAAAATCGATATTGGAATGGCTGAGGAAAAATATTTCGTTAACATTGCCGGCGGCGGTTTGTTAACAGAATTGACCTATGTTGTGCCGTCAGAGGTTAAATCACTGTTCGGTTATCTTGCATATTTTGTTAAGGGAGCTGAAATGCTTCCGCGCATGAAACCGATCGACATGCATTTAGAATACGATGATGGGGTATACGATGGAAAAGCTTCAATGTTTTTCTTAGCATTGACCAACTCAGTCGGCGGGTTTGAACAGCTAGTTCCAGACGCATCATTGGATGATGGAAAATTCACATTAATTGTAGTTAAAACTAGCAATTTAATGGAAATTCTCCAGTTGTTTACTAAGATTTTAAATGGCGGAAAGCATATTGATGATCCGCGGATTTTGTATGTTAAAACTTCAAAGGTTATAGCTAAGCCAGTAAACGAAAAGATGATGATTAACATTGATGGTGAATACGGCGGTGATGCTCCAATGACGTTTAAGAATCTCAAACAACACATTGAGATTTTCGCAAACGTCAAGGATATCCCCGACGATGCAATTCGGCAGCAAGAAGAAAACGAGCAAGCCGAAGATGCTCGTGAGCATTTAATTCAAGGAGTGGAAAATTTGTCCCACGAAGAACTTGAAATGGATGCCGATGATTATCAATCAGAGGATAAATAATTAATCAGGAGAGAAGCTGTGGATAAGTCTTCTCTCCTTTTCAGTAAATGAGGTAAGAAATGAAAACACCAGTATCAAAAAATGAGAAATTAACAGTCACTGTGGAAGATTTGACTTACGAAGGAATGGGAGTTGCAAAAGTTAACGGTTATCCGTTATTTATCGCTGGTGCCCTTCCTGGCGAAGAAATTGAAGTTATCGTGGTTAAAGTGCGGAAAAACTTTGGCTTTGCGCGGGCGCTCAAATGGTTTTCAAAAAGTCCGGATCGAGTGGAAGATGATGCTCAACAAGATGGCGTGACGCCGTTAGGGCACCTGAAGTATGCTGCCCAGTTGAAATTTAAACAGAATCAGATTCAACAACTGTTGAAAAAGGCGCACTTAGATAATCAAATTAAAGTATTATCCACATTGGGGATGAAAAGTCCAATTCATTATCGGAATAAAGCTCAGGTTCCAGTCCGGAAAATTAATGGGAAATTAGAAGTAGGATTTTATCGTAAAGGAAGCCATCGTTTTGTCCCGATGAAGGATTTTACAATTCAGGATCAGCGAATTGATGAAATTTTGCAAGCCACATTGGCAATTTTAAATAAGTATGATTTGTCCGCTTATGATGAACAAACACAAAAAGGCTTGATTCGGCATTTAATGGTTCGGCGGGGGTATTATTCTCATGAAACAATGGTTGTGATTGTAACAAATGGAAAAAGTTTTCCACATGGGGATAAAATCGCCTATGAAATCATTAAATCAATGCCTGATGTGAAAAGTGTGATTCAAAATGTGAATAACCGCAACACAAATGTGATTCTTGGCAACCAAGATATTATCCTTGCAGGTGCTTCAACGATTACTGATACGTTGAATGACTTGAAATTTAAGATCTCAGCTCATTCGTTTTACCAAGTCAATCCTCAACAAACAGAAGTCTTGTACAATGAAGCCATTAAGCAAACGGGATTAACGGGCAATGAGACTGTTATTGATGCTTATTGTGGAATTGGGACGATTTCGTTGAACCTTGCTGAGCATGCTCATAAGGTGTACGGCGTGGAAATCGTACCGGAAGCAATTGCGGATGCCAAAGCGAATGCGCAACTTAATCACATTGACAATGTGGATTTCGAAGTTGGGAATGCCGAAGAATGGATGGCTAAATGGGAAAGTCAGGGTATTAAACCTGATGTGATCATGGTCGACCCGCCGCGGAAAGGCCTTACGACCAGTCTGATCCACAGTGCCGCTGCCATGAATCCAAAAAAGATCGTTTATGTCAGTTGTAATCCAGCAACGCTGGTTCGTGATATCCAGCAATTTATGGATAAAGGTTACCATGTGTCGCAACCAATCCAACCAGTGGACCAGTTTCCGATGACGCAGCATATTGAGAGCGTTACTTTGCTTGAGCGCGACTAAAAGGAGCGAGAAAGCTTAGAAACGCTCCACGCGATAGTGTCCGAAGAGTAAGGAACGAAGTGACGAAACGATTCGAAGACACGAACCGCGAAAGAGCAACCACAGCAAGGAGCTAAGCGACGCAGGCAATGCTAGTGATCCTCCGCGCGATAGCCACGGAGCAAAGCGACGAGTGATTGGGAAGTGGCGAACCGCAGAGAGCGTAAGTATAATATTGTAATTATTATAGATTGAAAATGTATTTCTTGTTTTAACTAATTTAAGATAAGAAATACATTTTTATTTTTAATAAAGGTAAACCTTTGATAAACTAAAATTATTATTATGGACAGGGAATATTATATTAAACAGAAATAGGTGACTAAAGTGGCTACAAAATCAAAAGAGCTCAGTATTGAAGATAAACTTTGGCAAACTGCTGATGCATTACGCGGAAGTATGGATGCTTCTGAATACCGTAATGTTGTTTTAGGTTTAATTTTCTTAAAGTATGTTTCAGATTCGTTTGAAACTAAATACGAGGAGTTAGTGAAATCTGATTATCCAGAAGATGCAGAAGATCCTGATATGTATTTATCAGAGAATATTTTCTGGGTACCACAAGATGCCAGATGGTCAGTAATTCAAAATTCAGCAAAGACTCCGCAAATTGGTGAAGTTATTGATAATGCAATGGATGAGATTGAAAAAAATAATGATTCATTACGTGGAGTCTTAAGCAAAAATTATTCTTCTCCTGATTTAGATAAAACTAGATTAGGTGAAGTAGTTGATCTAATTTCAGATATTAAATTGGCTGATTCTAATAATAAACAATCGGATATTCTGGGGAGAGTTTATGAATACTTTTTAAATCAATTTGCTTCCAGTGAAGGGAAAAAAGGAGGAGAATTCTATACTCCACGTTCGATTGTACAAACACTTGTTGAAATGATTGAACCATATAAAGGCAGAATTTATGATCCATGTTGTGGCTCAGGTGGGATGTTTGTGCAATCAGAAAAATTTGTTCAAGAACATCAAGGAAAAATTGGAGATTTATCAGTATATGGTGAAGAATCCAATCCAACAACCTGGAAATTAGCTAAAATGAATTTAGCTATTCGGGGAATTGATAATAATTTGGGACCTCATCAAGGTGATACTTTTACTAACGATTTACATAAAGGAGAGAGATTTGACTATATTCTAGCTAATCCTCCATTTAATATAAAAAATTGGGGTGGCGATAAATTAAAAGATGATGCTCGTTGGAAATACGGTGTTCCTCCAGAAAGCAATGCTAACTATGCTTGGATCGAACATATAATTAGTAAGCTTGCTCCGGATGGAAAAGCCGGTTTTGTTCTTGCAAATGGAGCACTATCAACCTCAAAGAATGATGAATTGGCTATTCGCAAGGCAATTTTAGAAGATGACAAAATTGATGCAATTGTTGCTTTACCTAGTCAAATGTTTTATTCAACGGGTATTCCTGTTTCATTATGGTTTATTGATATGAATAAGTCATCTGAAGATGAACGATCACGAAAAGGTGAAATGTTATTTATTGACGCACGTAATTTGGGAGAAATGGTGGATCGAACACATCGTGCTTTTAGTAGTGAAGATATTAGAAAAATTGCTAATACATACCATGCTTATCGAGGAACAAATAATCAAGAATATAATGATGTTGCAGGTTTTTGCAAAATAGCTACTTTAGAAGAAATTGCTAAAAACGATTACGTTTTAACACCAGGAAGATATGTGGGGCTTGCTAAGCAAGAAGATGATGACGAACCATATGAAGAAAAAATGGAACGGTTAACAAGCGAATTGAAAGAACAATTTGAAGAAAGCAATAAGTTACAAGCTGAAATTAAAGATGTATTGAAGGAGCTTGGATATGAAATATAAAAAAGCGATTATGTTAAAGTTAATTCCAGTAAAAGAATATATGCAAAAGAGTATCAGACAAGCGGAATACTATTTTATAGAGGAAAAGAAATAATAGCTAAATCTGAGGGGCGCAAAATAGATAATAAATTATTTATCAGTAAAGATAAATACAATGATTTATTAAAACGGAATAGTGTTCCCCCCAAAAAATGATATTTTAATTTCAGCAGTAGGAGCTATTAGAAAAGTATTTTGCTGCAAAGCGGGCAGAAGGTTGTTCCGAAAAATCTTTAAAGTATTATAAAGCGACTTTAACTAAAGCGTTATCAACAATTGATAAAAATGCTGAAGAAATTATAACAGATGAATTGAGAAATTATTTAACAAATTATCAAAGGTTACATAGTTCTAGTAAAGTAACTATTGATAATATTAGACGAATTTTATCTAGTTTTTTTAATTGGCTAGAAGATGAGGATTATATAGTTAAAAGTCCAGTTCGAAGGATCCATAAAGTAAAAGTATCAACAACGGTAAAAGAAACGTATTCTGATGAAGAATTAGAAAAATTACGCGATAGCTGTACTCAAATAAGGGATTTAGCAATGATTGATTTTTTAGCTTCAACTGGAATTCGTGTAGGTGAATTAGTTTTATTAAATCGTAATGATATAAATTTTCAAGAGCGAGAATGTGTAGTTTTTGGAAAAGGAAATAAAGAAAGAATTGCGTATTTTGATGCACGTGCTAAATTGCATTTGCAAAAATATTTAGATACTAGAAATGATAATAATCCTGCTTTATTTGTTTCTTTGTATGGTAAGAATACAAGATTGACAATTGGAGGAGTAGAATCAAGGCTAAAAAAATTAGGAAAGAAAATAGGGATAAAAAGAGTTTATCCTCATAAATTTAGAAGAACTTTGGCAACAACCGCAATTGATAAGGGAATGCCAATAGAACAACTTCAACAATTATTGGGACATAAAAAAATTGATACAACACTACATTATGCAATGCAAAACGTAAAATTAGCACATAGAAAGTATATAGGGTGAATAGATGAAGTATACATTAGATGAATTAGTTACTTTGATTATGGATTATAGGGGAAAAACACCGAAAAAGTTAGGCTTGAAATGGTCAGAAAATAATAATGAAATTCCAGCTATAAGTGCAAAAAATATAAAAAACGGAGAATTAATTAATATTGATAAATCTCATTATGGAGATGATAAATTGTATAAAGTTTGGATGAAAGATGGATCTATAGAAATTAATGATATTTTATTAACTTCTGAAGCTCCATTAGGTGAAAGCTATTTAGTTACTAAACCATTAAAGGCAATTTTAAGTCAGAGAACTTTTTTGCTTAGACCCAATATAGATATTATCAGTCCATGGTATTTTTTTGCCTTAACTCAATCAAAGTCTTTTCAAAAAAAACTTTTTGAAAGAGCAACGGGTACAACAGTTATAGGAATAAAACAAAAAGATTTAAGAAAGATAGAAATTGATCTACCTAATAAGAATGATCAAAGGAAGATAGGAAATTATTTTAGAGTAATTACAGAGAAAATTTCTTTAAATAAACAAATAAATGATAATTTACTTGGACAATTAAAAGTGATTAGTGATAATTATTTTTCTTATTTTACTTTTAACAAAGGAATAGTCCCTGACGATTGGGAGTATAAAAAATTAACCGATGTTGCTGAAATAACAACTGGATATTCATATACAGGAAAAGAACTAGTAGATAGTAATATAGGTATGGCTACTATCAAGAATTTTACTAGAAACGGTGGATTCAGAAGCGAAGGATATAAACCTATCGTTCCAAGTAAAAATGTTAAGAAAGATAAATATGTTTCATTATTTGATATGCTTGTTGCACATACTGATTTAACGCAAAATGCAGATATTATTGGTAATGCTGAACCTGTACTTACTACAAATAGTTACGAAAAAACTATTTATTCTATGGATTTAGTAAAAGTTGTCCCTAAGCAAGATAAAATATCTAAATGGTTATTAGATTTAGTGTTGATGAGTTCACGGGTAAAATTTCACTGTTTAAGTTACGTAAATGGAACAACCGTACTTCATCTTAGTAAAAAAGCATTAAGAGAATTTGAAATACCTCTGCCAAAAGATTATAAAGAATTAGAAAACATAATCGATTTAACTAAAAATTATTTGACTACTGTATCAAAAAATATACAAGAAAACAGTAAATTAAATGAAATAAAAAATCAATTATTAAATAAATATTTTTAGATAGTTAAAGTAGCTAATTCAAGTAAATTATCATTTACCATATTAATCACAGAAAGGAGCGTGCTAATATGTCAAAAAGCTTTTTATTAGAGTCAGATATTGAAAATCTTGCATTAGATACTCTTAAAAAAGTGGGTTATACAATTTATAAAAGCCCCAATTCATCTTTACCTAGTCCAGAAATAGATGCAATGCGTCAAAATGATCACGCTACGGCTTTACTAATTGATAAAGTAGAACAAGCTCTTCGGAAATTAAATCCAGGATATTCTGAAGAAATTTATCATGAGGCTTTACGGCAGCTTATTCGTTTGTCCGATAATCCTGATATGATGATTAATAATCATTATTTTCACAAGCTTCTTATTGAAGGAATTAGAGTAAAAACGACAATTAACGGCGAAAATCGAACAGAGGTATTATATCCAATTGATTTTAAAAATGTAGAAAAAAATGATTTCATTGCAACTAACCAATTTACCTTTGAGGGAAATAAAGAGCGGCGTCCAGACACAACGATTTTCGTTAATGGATTACCACTAGTCACATTTGAATTTAAGGATGCAAGTAATCCAAATGTAAGTATTAAAAATGCATATCGCCAATTACAAACTTATAAGGAAGATATTCCAGATTTTCTGAAATATAATGAAATCTTAGTAATATCAGATGGAATCAATTCACGTGCCGGTTCACTGACAGCTGGATTTGATCGTTTTATGCGCTGGAGAGAACCTAAAAATGCATCTGTAGGCGACGATTTAGAATTAGAAACAATGATAAAGTACATGCTGAGTCCGAAAGACTTACTTAATTTAGTTGAAAACTTTATCATTTTCGAGACTGACGGAGATAATACAATCAAAATTTTAGCTGCATATCACCAATACTATATGGTAAATAAAGCAGTTGAAGCTGCTAAGCGAACCCTTAACGATCCTAAAGATAAAAGAATTGGGGTTGTTTGGCATACAACTGGATCAGGAAAAAGCTTATCAATGGTATTTTTCTCAAGTATCGTGGCTAGGAAATTAAATAATCCTACATTATTAGTGGTTAATGACCGAAATGATTTAGATGATCAATTATTTGATACTTTTTCAGCTGCCCATGAATTTCTTCGTCAAACTCCTGAGCATGCTGAATCAAGTGAAGAGTTGCGTCAATATATGGATAAACAGGCCGGAGGAATTGTTTTTTCAACGATTCAAAAGTTTTCGCCAAATTTTGATAAAGGTGAGACCGCGATGCCAGTTTTGAGTAATCGAAGCGACATTATTGTTATTGCAGATGAAGCACATCGTACTCAGTATGGACTAAAAGCAAAATTTACTGAAAATGGGTTACGATATGGTTTTGCTAAGTATTTGCGGGACGCCTTACCAAATGCAGCATTTATTGGATTTACTGGAACACCAATTTCCAAAGCTGATAAATCTACCGTGGCAGTGTTTGGTAAATATATTGATGTTTATGATATTACTCAGGCTGTTAATGATCATGCGACAGTAAAAATTTACTATGAGAGTCATGTGTTTCCACTTAAATTACAGGATGATGCACAAGAAAAATATCAACAATTGCTAAAAGAGGCAAATTTAGATGATGATCCGAATATTGAAGAAAATGCTCGTCGAAATCGAGAATATTCCCGCTTGGAGGCACTAGCAGGGGCACAACCTCGGCTAGAAAGTATTGCTAAGCATTTTGTTAACCATTTTGAGGCACGTCAAAAAGAAGCATTTGGCAAGGCCATGATTGTTGAAATGTCCCGTCGCAATGCGGTTCGACTTTATAACGAAATTATCAAGCTACGTCCCGAGTGGGAAAGTGATGATCTAAATAAAGGCAAGATTAAAGTAGTAATGACGTCATCTGCTGCGGATGGACCGGAGATGGCAAAATTTCAAACCAATAAAAATGAACGTCGTATTCTTCAAAAGAGAATGAAAGATAATAACGATGAGCTTCAAATTGTCATCGTTGTTGATATGTGGTTAACAGGATTTGATGTTCCATCAATGAATACAATGTATATTGATAAACCAATGAAAGGACATAATTTAATACAGGCAATTGCTCGAGTTAACCGCGTTTTTAAAGATAAGGATAGTGCACTAATCGTTGATTATATTGGAATTGCTGAAAATTTAAAAGATGCATTAAATGTATATTCAACAGAAGACCAAGGACAAGTTGGAATTAATATGAATAAAGCCTTAGCTTTATTAAAGGAAAAATATAATATTATTACTAATGATTTTCTATATGGTGTGGATTACTCTGATTTTGATTCTGAAGATAAAACCATCCGACTTAAGGTGACTCGCCGAGTGGCTAATGAAATTCTTCAAGAAGATGAAGAAACACAAAGAAAGTTTTTGGACGTAGTTACCGAATTGCAAAAGGTGTATGCATTAACTTCTACTCAACCAGAAGCACAAGTGTACAGTAAAGAAATTGCTTTCTTTAAGACGGTTAAGGTCTTTATTCAAAAGTTAAAGCAACCAGATACTGAAACAAAAGTTGGAGAGCATGTTAATGTAAAGTATCAGATGCAGCAATTATTGGATCAATCGATTATTTCTGAACCAAACGTTGATTTATATGATGAACTAGGAATTAAACGTCAAAATATTGACTTAATATCAGATGAATTTTTACAAAAGGTTGATAAGATGCCTGAAAAGGACGTGGCAATTACCTTATTAGAGAAATTGCTTAAAGGAAAAATAAAAGCAATGACAAAGACAAATAAGGTCATGTCTGAAAAATTTGAAGAGATGCTTAAGAAATCAATTGACGAATATAATAAACGAGGAATTACAAGTGAGTTAGTTATTCGTAAACTAATAGAAATGGCCAAAAAAATTAATGCTGAACAAGAAAAAGGTAAAGATTTAGGATTAAGCCAAGAAGAAATTGCCTTTTATGATGCTTTAGCAGACCATGAAAAAGCTATTGAAGTCTTAGGTGAAGAGAAACTTCATTTAATTGCGCAAGAATTAGTGAAATTGGTAAAAAAAGAAGCTGGAGTAGACTGGGAAAAACGCCGAAATATTCAGGCCAAAATGCGTGTCGCTGTAAAACGATTATTACGGAAATATGGTTATCCGCCGGATATTGCTCCAGAGGCGGTTAATACAGTTGTTGAACAGGCTGAATTAATGGCTTCAAATGAATAGCTTTAATTGTTAATTGGAGGACAAAGAGGTATTGACTGTCGTTATGTAGTTGATACTTCTTTTTTGATATGCGATATTATTATTAATAATTCCTCTTAAAATGCTATAATTACACTACTTAAATTAATAGACAAAAATTAAGGGGAAAAGTATGGAATTTTTAGAGCATTTAAAAAGCAACAATGAATTTCCGATAATTTTTATTGGTTCAGGAATAACTCAGCGATATTTTAAGGATGCACCTACTTGGGACGAATTACTTCAAAAATTATGGCAGGAATCAAGTATCGATACTACTTATTTTGCAAGATTTGATGAATTGAAAAAAACGGAAAATACAGAATTCAATGTGTATACTAGGCTAGCAGAGGAAATAGAAGAAAAGTTCGATTCAGAATTTTATAATGGAAAAATAGCATTAAAAAATCTTTCACTGAAAAAGCACATAAAGAAAATATTTCACCTTTTAGATGGCGAATTGCAGAGATATACTCTAATCTTTAATTAAAAGATGGCATTGAAGAAGAATTAACTTTATTTCAACAAATGCTCCAAAAAGCGAGGCTAATTGTAACAACAAACTATGATGGGTTTATAGAAAAGCAATTTGATAACCGAATCAAAGTCCGTATAGGAAACAAAGGATTATTTGAAAATACAACTGATATAAATGAATTATATAAAATTCATGGTTCAATAGATGATCCGAACAGCATTGTTATCACTGCAAGTGACTATAAGAATCTTAAAAGAACATCTGCAATAGTGAATGCAAAAATTTTAAGTAAATTAACTGAATCGCCAATTTTATTTTTAGGTTATTCACTTACGGATGAAAATATTCGCTGTTTGTTAAAAGATTTAGCAGATAATATGCCGTTTTCAATTGAAGATGCAGCTAGGAGAATTGGAGTTGTTGATTATAAAAAGGGTCAGTCAAAGGTTAGCGAAGTAATTTGCGATACATTTGGAGTTCACTATACGCAACTTTCAACTGATAATTATTCTGAAATATATGAAAAGGTTGCTGAAATAGATCAAGGAGTATCGCCAAGTGAAATTGCTAAGTATCAAGCAGCGTTTAGAAAAATTATCGATATTAAAGGTAAAAAAGGTGAATTAAAGAATGTTCTTACTTCTTTTGTTAATCTTGACAAGTTACCAGATGAATTAAAAAAGCGAAATCTAGTTGTTGCTTTTGGAGATAATAGATATTTATATAAATATCCAAGTTATGCGGATTATGTTAAAAGCTACTTTCTTGAAAAGGATGATATGCCATTAGAAATAGCAATAAAATTTATAATAAATTTATCGCCACAATCTGCATTACCAATTTCAAAGTATTTATTAAAATTAAAAAATAATGGAGGTATAACTCTAACGGAAAGAGATAAGAATAAAATAAATAATCGTTTAAGAAGATTTGAATCTCTTTCTTCGTTAAATGTTAGTAAACCTGGAAATAAATATATTGATAGACTAAAAAAGTTGGATTTTACTCAACCTGAAAAGATTTTTGAAAATAATGACCTTATGCATCGACTGAAAATTATGTATTTTATTAAGCATATTAATGATTATAGTCAGAAAGTAATAATGAATATGATTAAGTATATTTTAATCAATGAGGACGATAATTTTATAGGTGAGACGAATTGTAGAAAATTATTTCTAGCATATAGCTTAAAGTTCGAAGAAAAATTTGATGAAATTTAGCATAAAAAAGGCCTCAATCGTAGGAGACACCTATGTGAGACCTTTTTTGTTGGACAACAAAACAAGCATTACAGAGCGTAACTGTTTTTTGTTACTTTGATTATAACAATCCATATTTTATTAGTCAAAAGTGTAATTTGGGGGATGCTATAATTTATCCAAGGTATAAAAATAAGGGGATGTTGCAATTGATTATGTGGACTAATCAACCTTACTGTGTTTACCAACAATTAAAGCGAGACGGAACTTTTAACTGTGATCCGCATAAATCCATTCTTTTAGAAGAAGTTAATTTTCAAAATGCATATCAGTGGATGATCGACCAAATGAAAAGTAAAGTTGGTGATCCGCCGAAAAACGTTAAGGCCCCGATTTGGGCATGGTATCGCAGCAAAAATTATCAGCATTGCCGTCCTGATTTTCGTTGGGCCCAAGATTATGAAGATGAGGTCTGTATGGAAATTGATATTCCCGAAGAACAGGTTCTATTAAGTGAATTTGAAGAGTGACATTTTGTATTAAGTAACAGTTATCTTGCTCCAGCAACGAATTATGAAGAATATCAACGATTAAATAATTGGTTTGAGAGCTTAACGCCTAAGAAGCAACAACGTGTTAAGGAAAAATCATGGCAGCAAATTTTTGATATTACGATTCGTCGTCAGGATGAATGGACAATGAATGGCGAAATAGTTCAGGGATGCTTTTGGCAACTAAAAATTGATCAGGTACGGAAAGTTTGGCGTTTGAAAAAGGGCGCAAGGGTGCGTGAAATCAATTGAAAGTAAACTCGTAACGACTTTAAGTTGTTGCGGGTTTTTTGTTTTAAAATTTGCTTGCAAAAATCAATTTAATAGCGTAAATTTTAAATCAAGTTGACAGATAAAGTTGATTTCCAAAAGAAAAGAGGGATTGGAACGAATTCATTTGGTATTTGGATTATGATCGCAATTTTGGGATTGGGGATAGAAATTTTCACAACTCAATTAATCTCGATCTGGTTTGCGGTCAGCGCATTGATCAATTTATTTTTGATTTCAATGCACATCAGTCTTAAATGGCAGTTAATTCAGTTTGTTGTAACGGGGGTGGTCCTGCTATTGATTTTCAGACCACTTGCGAAAAAATTGCAGCCGAAATTTCATCCAATGAACGCCGCGGATGGGATCGTCGGGAAAATAGGAACCGTTTTGAATGACCAACGCGTAAAGGTCGATGGCCAGTCATGGAAGTATGTGACTGATGCAAAGTTGAATGTTGGTGATTCAGTTAAAGTCGTGGCACTGAATGGGGTCACATTACAGGTTCAAAAAATTAAGGATAGAGAGGGATAGGAATGTTATTTTTAATTTTATTAATTATCTTAGTTATTTTAGGAGTACGTTGTGTTAAAGTTGTTCAGCAATCTGAAGCTTATGTCATCGAACGCATGGGAAGTTATTTTCAAACTTGGAATAACGGGATTCATTTTAAAGTTCCATTCATTGATAACATTGTAAACAAGATTTCGTTGAAAGAACACGTGATGGATTTGCCAGCTCAAAGTGTAATTACAAAGGATAACGTTTCAATGAACATCGATACGGTGATGGCCATTGAGATTACAGATCCTAAATTAGCAACTTATGGCGTTGATAATTTGGAAAACGCGTTGGAAAAATCAGTGGGGACAGCATTGCGAAACGTGGTTGGCGAACTTGAATTAGATCAAACCTTGTCCGAACGGGATTCAATTAACGCCAAAATGCAAAATTACATGGATGAAGTTACTGGGAAATGGGGCGTTAAAGTTAACCGGGTTGAGTTAAAAAACATTGTGCCGCCGAAGGAAATTCAAAATGCCATGGAACGGCAAATGAAGGCTGAACGTGAACGGCGGGCTCAAGTTACCGAGGCTAAAGGAAATAAGGAATCGCAGATTTTACAAGCGCAAGCTGAAGCAGAGGCGGCCGAAACTGAGGCTAAGGGACGAGCAAATGCCGAAATTGAAGAGGCTAAGGGTAAAGCCCAAGCAATTCGTGAAGTTCAACAAGCATATGCTGATAGTTTAACAATGATCAGTAATGCGAATGTCAGTGATGCGGCTTTGAAGTTAAAGGCCTTTGAAGCATTAAAAGATGTTGCGAATGGGAATTCCACAAAATTGATTGTTCCAAGCGAATTGCAAGATTTAACAACTTTAGGTTCAGCGTTAAAGATTTCAGCTGAAAAAGAGCAAAAATAGTTTTTTACAGAACTTTGATTGCATAACATTTCAATCTTCAGCTCATTTGCGTTACCCTGAAACTAGGATTAAAGCTTAAAGGAGTAATTAGAATGAAACTGGTCAGTTGGAATGTGAATGGTATCCGTGCAGCCATTAAGCACGGTTTTGAAGATGTTTTCAAAAAGTTGGATGCAGATATTTTCTGTATCAATGAAACTAAATTAAGCCCCGGGCAACTTGATTTAAATTTTTCTGGATATCAATCTTACTGGAACTATGCTGAACGAAAAGGGTATTCGGGAACGGCTGTTTTTACGAAAAAGAAGCCATTAAGCGTTCAAAACGGAATTGGAATTGCTGAATTTGATGATGAAGGCCGGGTAATCACATTAGAGTTTGATAATTTTTACGTGGTGGCGTGCTATACGCCGAATGCCAAGCCGAAATTGGAACGGCTTGATTACCGGGTCAAATGGGATGATGCTTTTCGGGAGTATCTCCTTAAGTTAAAAGTTCAAAAATCAGTTATTTTATGCGGCGACCTTAACGTTGCGCATGAAGAAATCGACCTGAAGAATCCTTCAAGTAATCACCACCATGGCGGTTTTTCAAATGAAGAACGGGAAGATATGACAAAGTTATTGGATAGCGGTTTTATTGATACTTACCGGTATTTCAATCCGGATCAAACTGGGGCTTATTCATGGTGGAGCTATCGATTTGGCGCCCGTAAACGGAATGCCGGTTGGCGGATTGATTACTTTATTGTTTCAGATGATCTCAAAGATCAGTTGCAAGAAGCGGCAATTTTAAGTGATGTGATGGGGTCAGATCATTGTCCGGTCGAGTTAAAAATTAAATGTAATTAAAGGAAGGTGTGACAAAACGTTAAAAACGAGCGTGGTGGAAGCAGAAAAACGAACGAATCGCGCCAGCATAGATTCGGAGGTTTTCGAATTAGCTATGCGTCACCACTCAGCTCGTTTGTTTTGGAACCCGATTGCGGAAATAACAAAAAGGCTGCGACTTACGTCACAGCCTTCTTTTGTTTCATGTGAAATTATCTTTATTCAGGTTCAACTTCAGCAGTGGGGACATTTTTAAGTTGGCGGAATCCCGGTAAGAGTTGCATGACAATGAAACTGACCAAGTAAAGTCCCGATAAGAACATCATGGTAACTTTTAAGTTAAAGGATTGCATCAATATTCCGATGATGAATGATGAGAATCCGCCGATTGCCCGGCCAACATTCATAATAATGTTATTTGCAGTTGAGCGAATTTCCGCAGGGTAAAGTTGACTAATAACGGCTCCATAGCCACCAAACATTCCGTTTGAGAAAAATCCAATTAACATTCCAGCAAGAATCATTGTCAAGGCGGTATGAGCCGCAAGGATAACGAAGAGAACACAAGCTGACCCGATTAAGAAAATACTGAATGCAATTTTAGCACTAAACTTATCCATAATATATCCAAAAACAACCATTCCAAAACTCATACCGATAATAGTTGCAATCATCCAAATTGAGGATTTTGAAACCGAAAGACCTTGTTGTTTTTGAACAATTGATGGAAGCCAGTTCATTAAACCAAAGTAGCCTGCAATTTGGACGATTGTCATGACCATCAAACCTAATGTTTGAAATGTTAGCTGCGGGGTTGCAAATAATCTAGTAAATGAAATTTTGCGATGATTCTTTTGGGCATCGGCTTTTGCTTTTAAAAATTCTTCACTTTCAGTTAAGTGTCGGCGAACAAAATAAGTTAAGATTACCGGTATGATTCCTAAAAGAAAAAGAGCATTCCAGCCAAAGCGCGGAATGATAACCGAGGCGGCAAGAGCAGCAAAAATAGCTCCGATTTGACCACCAATTGCTGCAATCGAAGTCATTCGGCCAACTTGCTTAGCAGCAAAGTTTTCAGCAATCAATGCCATCCCGACTCCGTATTCTCCGCCAGCACCAATGCCCGCTAAGAAACGTAAAAGGTAAACGATGGGAAGAGAATGTGCAAAGTACATTGCACCCGTTGCAAAGGCAAAAATGAAAATTGTATAACTGAAAGTTTTAATTCGTCCAATTTTGTCTCCTAATAAACCAAAAATTGCACCACCAAGTAACATTCCCAGATTAGTCATTGTTCCAATCAATCCAGCTGCGCCTTGCGAAATATGAAGACTAGCAATGATTGGAGTTAGTGCGAATGACAGAAACATAATGTCCATATTTTCCAGTGAAAAACCAGCTGCTGTTGAAGCAATCGTCCACTTTTGATCCCGGGTCATTTTTTTAGCTGTGCAATTATTACTATTATTCATCTGTATGCCTCCAAAATCGATGCTCACGGGCATCGTTTATTTTCTTAATAGACAATTATACTAACAATTACGGCGAAATTCTAGGATAAATTAAAAATAATTATTAATTTTAAATTGTTCAGTAAGTTTAAAAAGTAAAAAATAAGGAAATCGTGATACAATAAAAAAGCATTTAAAAAGATGAGGAATTTAAATTATGAATGAAAAATTTAAACAATATTTTAAAGAGCAAGGATTTACCAAGCTAACACCAATTCAGCAAGCAACTCAAATAGCATTGCAAGAAGGCGAAAATGTACTAGGGATTGCACCAACTGGATCAGGGAAAACCCTAGCGTATGCCTGGCCGTTGCTTGAGAAGGTAATGCCTGGTGATGGCACGCAGTTGATTATTATGGCTCCATCTCAAGAATTAGCTGCCCAAATTACAACTGTTGTTCGTGAGTGGGGAAAGCTGATTGATTTAAATACGATTTCTTTAATTGGAGGCGCAAACGTTAAACGTCAAATTGAACGTTTAAAAAAACATCCTGAAGTTGTCGTTGGAACGCCGGGGCGGATGTTGCAGTTGATTGAACAACGAAAATTGCGGTTGCATAAGGTAATTGCAGCTGTAATCGATGAAGCAGACGAAATGCTTCAAGAAAAAGAATCAAAGGATACGATTCGTGATATTTTGAGTCATGCTCCATCTGAAATTCAATTAGTCTTCTTCTCCGCAACGAAAGCGTCGGTTTTTAATGAATTTCATCAATGGTTTGGAATTGAACCACAAGTGATCGATGTTTCTGATCAGGACATTACTGGGGGACAGGTTACCCATTATCTATTAGAAACACCGACGCGTAAACGAGTTGATATGTTGCGTAAAATTGCCAATTTGCCTGAGATGCACGCCTTGGTCTTTTTCAAACAAATGGCAACGCTGGAAGAGGTTTACCAAAAACTGCATCATCATCATATTCTGGTTGCAATGTTAAGCAGTAATGGGCGACAAATAGACCGACAACAGGCACTGGCTGCGTTGAAAAAGGGCAAATTGACCTTTATTTTAACCACCGATATCGCAGCGCGGGGAATTGATATTCCGGGATTACCGGCTGTTATTAATTATGACATTCCGAAAGACCATGCAACGTATATTCACCGGGCGGGACGAACTGGTCGGATGGGCGCGCCAGGAGCAGTTTTGAATTTAGGAAATGAACATGAATTGCGAAACTTTAAACAACTCATGGGTCAAAGTAAATTTGATATCCAAAACGGAATTCTTTATCGAGGAATGCTTTATGGCGAAGAGGCGATAGCTGATCTTGATTTGAAGAAACGGCGTCAACACCGGAAGCCAGGTGTTAAAAACGAGGAGCAACCAAAGAAGAAAAAAAAGAATCGGAAACGAAATCGAAAGAACAAAGGAAAGCCGGCTGCACATAAAAAGAGGTAAAAAAAACCGTGATTGCATTTAACAATCACGGTTTTTTAATATTCAATGATTAATCGTTGTTTTTAATTCGGTTTGAACGGGTCGTGTAGAGAACCCATGCAAAGATTCCAAAGACTAACGGACCAGCAACGGTTCCTGCAGCTCCAACCCAATCTTTTTCGATAAATGGTTGGATAATTGTAAAGCCGTTTGCAATAGCAAGAGTAATCAATGTAATGACTACAATCGCTAACATTGTCTTTCGGCTATGGAAAGCTTCAAATGGTCGGTCAAGATCTTGCCGTTTCTTGAAGAACGGAAAGGCTGCGACCAAGAAGAGGTATGGCAATGTTGATGCAACGTTACTCATTGAAGTTAAGAGGCTAAACAAGAATTTTGAATCTTGGTGAATCAAGGTTGATGCGATTGCAACACCACCAATGATGACACACACGATTGCTGTTTGGAACCAAAGCGCAAATGACGGCATGCCTTTCTTGTTTAACTTTGTAACTTTTTCTGGCCAAAGTTCTTTTGGTGAACCCATGATGAATGACTTCAATGGTGAATAGATCAAAACGAAGAATGAGCCTAAGTAAGCACATAACATTCCAATCGCTGATAACCGTGAGAAGACCGTTCCCATTGTTACTGCAGCTTGAGTTGATAAGTGAAATGCTTTTCCTAATTCTAATCCAAGGTTTTGCATTAAGACGTATGTAATGTTACCTAAGTTTACGTCAGGATGATTAATAACATGATTCCAGTTTGTTGAAATTCCCCAAAGGAAAATGTTTAAGGCATAGCCGATTCCGATAACGATCGTACTGATAATGATTGCTCGTGGGAAAGTCTTTTCCGGTTTATCTAATGAATCGGTGACACCACCCATTGATTCAAGGCCACCATATGCGAAGATTGCGTAAATCATGAAGCTGACCATAGCAATCGGTGATTGAAAATCAGGGTTGACGGATGTTGCAAATTGTGAAACGTGTTGAATTGGTTGGGCCAATTGGAAATGATTCTTGAATAAGATGAAGACACTTGAGAGAATCAATGTCACGTTAAGCAACATAACAGCTAAACCACCAATTGATGAAATTTTTGCAATTGTATCGATCCCGTGGTTAACAAGCCAGGTAATTGCAATTACACCGATGATTGAAATCAATGCAACTGTTAAAGTTGAATTTAATCCAAATAAATGCCATGTGTTTGTTGTATCATGACCGAAGATAATGGTTGAAATCGTGATACAGATTTTTTGAGAAACCATGACTTGCCAAATTACCCAAGCGGATAACCAAATAAAGGTGGCAATAAATGACCATTTTTCACTGATTGAGGCATCAAGCCACGAGTAAATTCCACCTTTACTTTCTTTTAAAGCAGAACCGTATTCAGCGTACATCAAACTACTTGGAAGGAAGTAGAGCAATGCACCTAAAATGTACCATAGGATCGCCCCATATCCCATTTGCATAAAGGCAACCGGTGTATTAGCAAATCCGAAGATCGTTGAGAAGATCATCAGCACTAATGCACTGGTTGTGATTTTCTTTGCGTTATTGTTTTCGCTCATCTAATAATTCTCCTTAGGATATTTTTAAACAAAAGATGTTTCGTAAGACAATTATACACGGTTTATGATAAAAAATGTAACATAAAATAAAATTATTAGAAAATATTTAAAAATAAAAGAGACTTATCCAATAATTATTATTGAATTTTAAAAAATGAAAAGACTTGCGTGCCTTTTAAAGATTAATTATACTTGAACTATTGTTTTAATTCGTTGCGCTTGTAGCTCAGCAGGATAGAGCAACCGCCTCCTAAGCGGTAGGTCATCGGTTCAATTCCGATCAAGCGCATAGACATAAAAAAGAGGCTGCAACTTATGTATGAAGTGAACCCCAAAAATTGGACACTTTATTAATTAGGCAATAAGGGACT
>NZ_AYYZ01000009.1 GCF_001435375.1 Ligilactobacillus araffinosus DSM 20653
CAAGCGTAATGCTGATTGACGTCTTATCTAATTTCTATCTCTCTTTTTTTATTTGATTATCATTCACTCGATTATTCAATTAAAAAATACTTCAAGCTTGCGTTACTACCTTTTTCCAACGGCATCGCTTTTTTTACTTCGTGCGGGGCTTAAAAACGCTCATTTCTTCACGTTTTTCGCTCCTACTCGTTCAAACGCTTTGCGTTTCCAAACGTCCGTTACTCATTTTTGAACTATTTTTTAATAAAATATTCTTTGCCATTATCACCAAATAAAACAGACCTAAATCTATTCAATGCGTCAGGATACGCAATTTTTCGCTTCTTTGCCCAGGCTTTTATGTCTTTCCCTTCATAGATCACAACATTATTCATATCAATTTGATTGTTTTCCGCGTCCATATTGACATTTTCATGTTTTGAAGAAAATTCAAGTCCGTCTTCGCAGCTATCACATAAAAAAATATTATCATAGCCATAAAGCATCTTAAGCACCCCTATTCACCAATATCATTTGCTAATGCAACTGTACCGTGCAAGGAAACTTCGACTGTTGAATAATTCGATCCTTTAGAAGTTCGAGAATACACTTTTGCGTCAATAATATTCACAACTACATCTTTATCAATAAAATCATCAGAAATCACTTCATCAGTTGCAATTACAAAGTCACCAACAAAGCTTTGATGACGATCAAATTCGATCGTTACGTTAGAACCAATAATTTCATCAGTCACTTTATTATCAACATATTTTTTTCGTGGACGAACATCAGTAACAAACAAACGAGAATTATTTAAAATATCAACTCCTGCTTCTGTAATTCCAACATAGTCACCAATATTAAATTTTTTAGCCATTGTAATGACTCCTTTCATTAATGATTTTTTACATTTTCAATGTATCAAAAAGTGAATGATTTTTGGGGCATTTTTACATTTATTTTTCTAAACAATAAAAAAAGTAGATATTATCTTTAATATCTACTTAAAAAGTCTTTGCCACCAATGATTTTTCGATTTTGTTTCTAATAACTTAATTTTTTCATTTTGTTGTAATTGAAGTTGTTGACTTTGATTTAATAATACTTGCAATTTTTCTATCTGCTTATCTTTTTCTTCTAATTGCTTTTTTAAAACTTCAATAACATCATCACTAATTTTATCCTGCTTATCTTTTTTACCTTTACTATTTTGTTTTAACTGCAAATAGCCCTCATGATTAATAACAATAGTAAGCCGATTACTAATTTTCTTTCTACTAGTAAACTTCTTTCTAAAATCATTAGTCATTTTTTGTTGAATAGCAGCTTTAGAAACACCTAATTCATCAGCAATTTGTTTTATTGTATATTCTTTTTGTTCACTCATTTATAATTCACCTAACTATTAAATTACTGATAACTTACTAGTAAAACTTATCTATTTCACTTACTGTTCATTTTTCTTTTTCTTTAATTGATATTTATAAGCATTCACTGCACGTTCTGCAACCTTTTGATCGTGTTCATATTGTTTATCAAGTTGTTTTTGTTTTTCTTCTTTCATTCGCTGTTCTTCACGTTCATCTCTCTTTTTAAAATGAATTGAACGAATAAATGATTCAACAATTTTTAAAGAATTATCTGCTAATAATGGAAACCAGTCATCCGCACGATTATCAACAGCGTATGCAATTAAATCTGATACTTCTTCTATTTGATTATCACGAATAAAATCAATCATCTCATGAATCAGATCATATCTTTGCATACTACTACTAGCAAATGCTTTTCCAATATCAAAACCGCAATGCTCTTTCAATTCTGTCCTACTATATTGATACTTCTCAGGATTATCAATATGAATAAAATATCTAATCATGCCTCGCAGGTCATGAACTTTCTGAGGATTTGTACCACCAACATTTTCCTGTGTAAGATTTTTCACTTGGCGATATGATTTCTTCGAACCAAATTTTAATAAAATATGCCAATGCGATTTTTTCTTTGTTCCGTCAGGGTTAACGTCCTTATCATGTAATGGACTTTCAAGCCACGGAATATGCAAATCATCTAACTTTTGACGCCAATCTTGCTTTGCACTTTCAGGATAAACAATAAATGTCCAATTTCTTACACGTTTATCTTTTTTATCTTGTTTATTATTATTATTAGTCATGTTATAATTAACCTCGTTCAATCAAATATTTACAAACCTGCTCTGACCGCCCGTCAGAGTTATTTTTTTATTCAAATTTTTCAATTGCCAACGAAACCACAGCCGATTTTGAAATTCCTTTTTCATCCGAAATTTCCTCCAATCGTTTTAACATTTTTTCATTCAAAGTAATTTGAATTCTTTTCTTACCTTCTTTAACCATAATAAAAACCTCCTGTCATTTATACACATAATTATATCATAAATGACACACTTGTAAATCACTTATTAAAATGAAAACGCTAAACGCTTACTGAGAGTTGATACTCACAGTTTTTCACCTCATAATCCTTACTCTCCCAAGGGATAACACATTTTTACCGATGGCACGTGGCCACCTAGGGGGGCGTCGTAGTAGCCCCCCTAGGCATGCCAATTTCAATTTTATTTTCGTTTTCTGGCTACTCGCCAGACTCGGGAGCTGATGGCAGCTCCACCCCATTACCCCCGCCTAAAGGGGCGCGGAAAACAGCAAAGCTCTTTTCCTATTTGTTCATGGTCTTATTACACAAAAGACATCAATCATTGCCTTGTCTGCAAGCAGACAAGCGTAATGCTGATTGACGTCTTATCTAATTTCTATCTCTCTTTTTTTATTTGA
>NZ_AYYZ01000010.1 GCF_001435375.1 Ligilactobacillus araffinosus DSM 20653
AAAAAGTTCTTAATCGCTAAACTCATAGACCACTATCATAAGATAGTTGAGGTTAAGTTATTAAGGGCGCATGGTGGATGCCTTGGCACTAGGAGCCGATGAAGGACGTGACTAACTGCGATAAGCTTCGGTAAGCTGTAAGTAAGCAATGACCCGGAGATTTCCGAATGGGGAAACCCAAAACCGTGAGGTTTTATCGCTAAGTGAATTCATAGCTTAGTTGAAGGAAGACGCGGGAAACTGAAACATCTAAGTACCCGCAGGAAGAGAAAGAAATTCGATTCCCATAGTAGCGGCGAGCGAAGTGGGAACAGCCCAAACCAAGAAGCTTGCTTTTTGGGGTTGTAGGACTGGACATTTGAGTTACCAAGAGATAACGTAGCTGAACGATCTGGGAAGATCGACCAGAGAAGGCAATCGTCCTGTAAGCGAAACGTTGTTTCCTCAGTCCAGGATCCTGAGTACGGCGGAACACGTGAAACTCCGTCGGAATCCGGGAGGACCATCTCCCAAGGCTAAATACTACCTAGTGACCGATAGTGAACCAGTACCGTGAGGGAAAGGTGAAAAGCACCCCGGGAGGGGAGTGAAATAGTTCCTGAAACCATGTGCCTACAAGTAGTCAGAGCTCGTTAATGAGTGATGGCGTGCCTTTTGTAGAATGAACCGGCGAGTTACGCTTGCATGCGAGGTTAAGGAGGAAAGTCCGGAGCCGCAGCGAAAGCGAGTCTGAAACGGGCGTTTCAGTATGTAGGTGTAGACCCGAAACCAGGTGACCTACCCATGTCCAGGTTGAAGGTGCGGTAAAACGCACTGGAGGACCGAACCTGTGTATGTTGAAAAATGCTAGGATGAGGTGTGGGTAGCGGTGAAATTCCAAACGAACTTGGAGATAGCTGGTTCTCTCCGAAATAGCTTTAGGGCTAGCCTCGGAGTAAAGGATCGTGGAGGTAGAGCACTGTTTGGACTAGGGGCTCATCAAGAGTTACTGAATTCAGATAAACTCCGAATGCCACAGATCTATATCCGGGAGTCAGACTGCGAGTGATAAGATCCGTAGTCGAAAGGGAAACAGCCCAGACCACCAATTAAGGTCCCTAAATATGTGTTAAGTGGAAAAGGATGTGGGATTGCATAGACAACTAGGATGTTGGCTCAGAAGCAGCCACCATTCAAAGAGTGCGTAATAGCTCACTAGTCGAGTGATCCTGCGCCGAAAATGTAACGGGGCTAAACACATTACCGAAATTGTGGATGCACGTAGTGCATGGTAGGAGAGCGTTCTAAGGGCAATGAAGCTAGATCGTAAGGACTGGTGGAGCGCTTAGAAGTGAGAATGCCGGTATGAGTAGCGAAAGATTAGTGAGAATCTAATCCACCGAATGACTAAGGTTTCCTGGGGAAGGCTCGTCCACCCAGGGTTAGTCGGGACCTAAGCTGAGGCCGAGAGGCGTAAGCGATGGATAACAGGTTGAGATTCCTGTACTATTAAGATCTGTTTGAACGATGGAGGGACGCAGGAGGCTAGAGAAGCGCACGGCTGGAAATGTGCGTCCAAGCAATAAGTTGGTAACTGAGTCAAATGCTTAGTTGCATCACAACAAGTTGTGATGGGGAACGAAATTAAAGTAGTGAAGAGATCGATGTCACACTGCCAAGAAAAGCTTCTAGTGAGGATCTTGATACCCGTACCGCAAACCGACACAGGTAGTCGAGGAGAGAATCCTAAGGTGAGCGAGAGAACTCTCGTTAAGGAACTCGGCAAAATGACCCCGTAACTTCGGGAGAAGGGGTGCTGACCTCCGGGTCAGCCGCAGTGAAAAGGCCCAGGCGACTGTTTATCAAAAACACAGGTTTCTGCAAAATCGTAAGATGAAGTATAGGGGCTGACGCCTGCCCGGTGCTGGAAGGTTAAGAGGATGAGTTAGCTTCGGCGAAGCTCAGAATTGAAGCCCCAGTAAACGGCGGCCGTAACTATAACGGTCCTAAGGTAGCGAAATTCCTTGTCGGGTAAGTTCCGACCCGCACGAAAGGCGTAACGATCTGGGCACTGTCTCAACGAGAGACTCGGTGAAATTATAATACCCGTGAAGATGCGGGTTACCCGCGACAGGACGGAAAGACCCCATGGAGCTTTACTGTAGCTTGATATTGGGTGTTTGTACAACTTGTACAGGATAGGTAGGAGCCATTGAAGGCGGAACGCTAGTTTCGCTGGAGGCGTTGGTGGGATACTACCCTCGTTGTATGAACACTCTAACCTGCGCCGGCAAACACGGCGGGAGACAGTGTCAGGTGGGCAGTTTGACTGGGGCGGTCGCCTCCTAAAAGGTAACGGAGGCGCCCAAAGGTTCCCTCAGAATGGTTGGAAATCATTCGCAGAGTGTAAAGGCAGAAGGGAGCTTGACTGCGAGACCTACAAGTCGAGCAGGGACGAAAGTCGGGCTTAGTGATCCGGCGGTTCCGAATGGAAGGGCCGTCGCTCAACGGATAAAAGCTACCCTGGGGATAACAGGCTTATCTCCCCCAAGAGTCCACATCGACGGGGAGGTTTGGCACCTCGATGTCGGCTCATCGCATCCTGGGGCTGTAGTCGGTCCCAAGGGTTGGGCTGTTCGCCCATTAAAGCGGTACGCGAGCTGGGTTCAGAACGTCGTGAGACAGTTCGGTCCCTATCCGTCGCGGGCGTAGGAAATTTGAGAGGATCTGTCCTTAGTACGAGAGGACCGGGATGGACATACCGCTGGTGTACCAGTTGTTCCGCCAGGGGCAGCGCTGGGTAGCTATGTATGGATGAGATAAACGCTGAAAGCATCTAAGTGCGAAACTCACCTCAAGATCGGATTTCCCATTCCGTAAGGAAGTAAGACCCCTGAGAGATGATCAGGTAGATAGGATGGAAGTGGAAGTGCAGTGATGCATGGAGCGGACCATTACTAATCGGTCGAGGACTTAACCAAAGGTTAAGGGACGTGGAGTTCAAGGTAAAGGAAATATTATCTAGTTTTGAGGGAACAAGGTTCTCTTGAAAAAAATAAGTGCGGTGATGATGGCTTGAAGGATACACCTGTTTCCATTCCGAACACAGAAGTTAAGCTTCAAAACGCCGATAGTAGTTGGAGGAACGCCTCCTGCGAGGGTAGGAAGTTGCCGTGCTT
>NZ_AYYZ01000011.1 GCF_001435375.1 Ligilactobacillus araffinosus DSM 20653
AATGAAGGGACAACGACAATCACACCGGATAACAACCCAGACAACTTAGATTTGACCAAGAAGGTTACCCGGACGATCAATTACGTAGATGCTAATGGTAAACAATTAGCACCAAACGTAACGCAAACGATTACGTTTACCCGGAACGCAACGGTTAACAAAGTTACTGGTAAAGTAACTTACAGCAATTGGCAATCAAGCGGTAACGATGGTTACGATGCTGTTGAATCACCAATTGTTAAAGACTACACACCAACTCAAAAGACAGTTGAAGCTGAAAACAATGTTTCAGTAAATTCTGCTAATCAAGTTGTTAATGTTGTCTACACAGTTGATAAACCAACAACACCAGAACAAAAGCCGAGCGAACCAGCCAAGAAGCCGGCAGCACCAGAACAAAAGCCGAGCGAACCAGCTAAGAAGCCTCAGGCATCAGTTGAAAAGTCGACTGAACACGTTCAACCATTGAAGAAACCTGTTCAAACTGCTAAAACAGTAGCAAGTCAATCATCGAAGGTTGAAGTGGTAAAGAAGACAGTTTCATCAACTAATGAAGGAACGGTTCGTGTTGTAGAGCAATCAACCAAGATTGAAAAGCAAACACCAAATAATTTAGCTACTCAACCAAATGAAAATAAGAATACTTTGCCGCAAACCGGTGAAGATTCATCAAATCATTCGTTGTTTGGTGAATTGTTGCTCGTTCTTTCAGGATTGCTTGGATTCTTTGGAATCGGAAAACGAAAAAAAGATAAAGAAGAATAGTGGCAAATAAAAAACGCTCTCCAGTAATGGGGGCGTTTTTTTTGTAAAAAATAAAAATTCCGCTAAGCAGTTGCTGCTTAACGGAATTTTTAATGCTCATTGATTAAATGTTCACTGATAATTTTACAAATCACGGTTTGAATAATAAGGTTCAATGCTAATTCGGCCCGGCTAGATTCATCAAAATGCAGTTCAAGATTAAAGTGGTGCAAATCAAGATCTGCAAATGCAGTGTTGAAAGCTTTGCAAAATGAATTGTAATTTTCCTGGTAATTATCTTGGACGTTGGAAATCAGCCATTCATGAATATCATCAAGCGAGTAGACCTGTTTCATGATGGTGATTAGAATCAGCGAAGCAACGTGTTCTTGTGAATATTTCTTTTTGATTGGTTTAGGCATTAATCCTTTTTTGACGTAGCTGTTCACCATCGACGCGGTAATCGGGACTGAAATAAGCGATTGAAGGTATCGGTTTCCAAGATTAACGACCTGATCCATATAAAGGGCTAGATCTGGTAGTTCCTTCCATTGCGGAAGGTGAGGAGCGTTTGCAAGTAATTCATCAGTCTTCATTATATTAAATCCTTCTTTAACTAATTTAGTCTTATTATATCATGTTTTAAAATTTTAATTGAAAATTAAATGTTTGCTTTGAAATTGTTTGTTATTTTAATTCGCTTCATCTAGAATTAAAGTCTAGATATGGTATAATTATGTTATATATTTTGGAGGCGATAATATGACACATAAAGAACAGATTATCAATGAAATATTAAGTGCAGTTACCCATGCAATTGGAATTGGCTTAAGTATTTGGGGATTAGTGTTATTGATTTTAAAAGGAATCAGAACGAATTCGATCTTGGTTGCAGTTACGGTGATCATTTATGGAATAACGTTAATCGGATTATATTTGTTTTCAACCCTTTTTCATTCGTTGTACTTTACAAAATTTAGTCGAATTTTCCAATGTTTTGATCATTGCGGGATTAACTTATTGATTGCTGGTACTTACACACCGTATTGTTTACTGGCAATTCGCGGCTGGCTGGGAATCGGAATGCTGGTTGTGATTTGGGCACTTGCCATTGGCGGAATGGCCTATCATTTATTTGCTAAAAACCGGCAGCAAAAGGTTGAAACTCTTTTGTACATTTTAATGGGATGGATGTGTTTACTGGGAGCCAAATCGCTATTAACGAGTTTAGGAATCACTTCATCGTGGTTATTGGTTGCTGGTGGAGTAATTTTTACCCTTGGAGCATTGATTTACAGTATTCGTAATTTACGATTTGCGCACGTAATTTGGCATTTGCTGGTGATGGGCGGGACGGCATGCATGTTTTTGTCGATTTATCTGTTCATTTAATTTAAATTTATAAAATTGTGGTGTAAACGCTTGCTGTTATCAAATCATAATGGTACTCTATAATTGAAATTGGTTTATGAAAGAAGTGGGGAAGGATGGCAGTTAGCAAGTTAAATCAACAGCAAGAAGCTGCGATTAAATCGTTTGAAAAAGACTTTAATGTAATGCATGCATTGGCAGATCGAAATCGGCAAAAAATCATCGTACTCCTTGCTCACCACTTAGATGATGGGTTGACAGTAACTTCAATCACGGAGAGAATGGCAATTACTCAACCCGCGGTTTCGCATCATCTTAAGATTTTGCGGGATGCAGGGATTGTTTCGTTTCATAAAAAAGGGCTTCAAAGTGTCTATTATTTAACACTCAAAGAACCGTTAAAGAGATTAGAACAATCTTTAAAGGGGTTACGGACGAAGTTTGAAAAGTAATTAAAAGGTAAAAAATTAAAGACTTATGCGAGACTGAGCGATGAGCGCAGCCTCATTTTTTATTTTAGAAGGGAATTACAATGAAATTTTACGCTGTGCGCAAAGGACGCAAACCAGGAATTTATTCAACTTGGAGTGAGTGTGAAACTCAAGTTAAGGGATTTCCCAAAGCAGAATATAAAAGCTTTCGCCAACGAACTGATGCAGAAAGTTATCTTCAAAAAAATGAAGTTTCAAATCCCCCAAAGAAGTCTTCAGCCGTCCAAAGTGGTTGGAAGAATCCAGACATTCTCTTATTTACTGACGGCGGATCCCGTAATCACGGCAATCACGCGGGAGATCATGTACATGCCGATGATAAGGCAGCCTGGGCGTTCTTGATTCGACGGGATGGACATAATGTACGCGGGACCGGCGGAGAATATGGCGCAACTAATAACCGCATGGAATTGATGGCTTTAAGAAATGCATTGAAGGTTCTTGGACAACGCGGATGGAATCACGAAAAAATCAATGCAATCTTAGATTCGCGGTACGTTTTGCAAGCGATTCAAAAAAATTGGCTGCAATCATGGAAACGAAATGGGTGGCGCAAGTCATCTGGTGAAACAGTAGCTAATCAAGAATTATGGCAAGAAATCGATCGGCTTTTACCGTACTTTTCACAAATTAAATTTATTTGGACCAAAGGCCATGCAGATAATAAGGGAAATGTGATTGTTGATCAAATGCTGAATGCCAAAATGGACCAGATGTAATTTTAATAGGACAAGGAATTTACAATACGTGATTTAAAAATATTTGAGCTTTGAAGGTCTGTTAATTAGATTTAATTGCGGTTTATGAGGAATTATAAATTTATTAGAAAACGGTCATAAATTTTCCATTTTTAATTCAATGAATTTAGTTAAATTAAGGATTGAAAACTTAATTTTAAAAGCTATAATTAGGTAAGTAAACTAATGGAGGGATTGATAGGTATCAAAGCGAAAAAGAAAGGAGCAATTATTGCGGATGTTGTAATCGCAGTAATTGTCATTGCATTCGGTGGAATGGCAGCTTATCAAGCAAACCATTTTAATAAAGAAGTTGCCATTAATGGAGTTAATGTTGGGGGATTGACTGCAAGTCAAGCAATGTCAAAACTCGAGAACGGAAAATTAGATAATACGGTTAAAGTTGGTAATCAGGTAATTTACCAGGGAAAACAAACTGCATCCGGAGTTACCGCTCAGGATGAACCAGAAGTCAAAGCAATTTTGAAGAAACAATTTACTTTGGTTCCAACAAGTAAAACAAAAAATTACAACGTTTCATCAAATCAAAATAATCAATACCGGACAACCGATTTGCGTAATGCGGTTGAACAAAAGTTAACGGCAATGAACGCTGACCGGACACCTGCCCGGGATGCATGTGCGGTTTTGAAAAACGGAACAGTTTCAGTTGAAAAGGCTAAAGACGGAAAACAATACAACGTTAAGGCAATGATGAAGGAATACGATAATCAAGTCAATGATGATCACATTGATTTGAAAGCCATCATTGCCAAGCCAGTAACTGAATCAAGTCAACAAGTTCAAACTGAAAAGGCGAAGTTGCAGGATTTGGCAAATGCAACGGTTGATTACAAGGTTGAAAATCAAGATTACAATTTACCAGCTAAGCAGATGATTACATCGGCTAAATATGTTAACGGTAAGTATCAAATTAATTCAAAGGCGCTTGCAGATAAGATTGATCAAATCAACAAGAGTCAATCGACTCTTGGCAAGAAGTTCAACTTTAAGACCTCAAACGGCAATACCATTCAAGTCCAAGGCAAAACATATGGCTGGGCAATTGATACGAAGAGTGCGGTTGCAAGTATTTTGAAAGCTTATGAAAATGGCACGAAGACCGTGGATGCTAAGAATAATATTTATGGCATTGGTTACAATGAAAACGGAACGGGTTATGGTGTAACATCAAACGATGGCATTGGTGATACCTACGCTGAACTTTCAATTGCTGATCAACACGCATGGTTTTATCGTGATGGTAAATTAGTTGATCAGGTTGATGTGGTAACTGGGAACGTTCAATCACATAATGATACGCCCAAAGGGGTCTATTATATTATGTATAAGCAATCTCCTTCAACATTGAAAGGTGTTGGCTATAATGGCAAGGCGTACAGTTGTAAAGTTCAATATTGGGCTCAATTTACAAATGATGGTTGTGGGTTCCACGATGCTTCGTGGCGGACAAATTGGTCAAAAGATGCATATTTGACTCAAGGATCGGACGGGTGTGCTAATATTCGTCCAGACCAAGCTAGCCAAGTTTATAATTCACTTTCAGTTAATGAACCGGTAATTGTGTATTAATAAGAAAAGATAAAGGGATGGCAAGCACAAAATTTGTTTTTTGGTATGATTATGATAAAATACTAATGTAATAGATTTTGGGGATGTTTAGGATTCGACAGGTATAGGTCGAGCTTAAACTGCGCTTAGTAGGTTGCGACTACTATAAAACGCTCAGTTAAATATAACTGCAAAAAATAATAATAATTCATACGCCTTAGCTGCCTAATCGCGGTATAGCGTAAATCTTGATTAGGATCGTCCACGTTCTGATTGAGGTTTTATATGCAGTGGACTACGTTGCCAGTTCCCGTCTGAAATTGGCAAAAGAGATCGACCAGGCTAGTTGGTAGCGGTGGCTATGTTACACGGCGGAGTTATCAATGAAATTTAAATAGTGTGACTATGAACGTAGATGTTTAGGTGGCGATATGCTTGGACGCGGGTTCGACTCCCGCCATCTCCATAAGAGGGCTGAAGCTAGGGAATAATCCTTCTTCAGTCTTTTTTGTTAAATTCAGCTTGATAATTAGGTAGGAGAGATTTTAATGAAGATTTTAATGATTGAAGATAACAAGTCTGTTTGTGAAATGATGTCGATGTTTTTTGAAAAAGAAAACTGGGATGCCACATATGCTTACGATGGTGAAGAAGCGATTGAAAAATTCAAGGCGACTCCTAATAGCTGGGATATGATCACGTTGGACTTGAACCTTCCAAAAATGGATGGAATGCAAGTTAACGCTGAAATTCGGAAAATTTCAAAAACCGTTCCGATTATCATTTTGACGGCTCGAGATTCAGAAAGCGACCAAGTTTTAGGATTGGAAATGGGAGCGGATGATTATGTTGTCAAGCCGTTTTCACCAATTACTTTAATCGCCCGGATTAAAGCACTGCATCGGCGAGCAATGATGAATGGTGATGATAAAGCAGATACGAATACGGCTGAAAAATTCGATGTTGTAACTGATCATTTAAAATTAAGTACGACAACACGTGAAGTTTTTTTGGATGGTAAACCGTTAAATAATTTAACACCAAAGGAATTTGACCTTTTAAAGACCCTAGCTCAAAAGCCACGTCAAGTTTTTTCTCGAGAACAATTACTGCAACTTGTATGGGATTATGAATACTACGGCGATGAGCGAACAGTTGATGCCCATATTAAAAAAATCCGGCAAAAAATTGAAAAAGTCGGACCGCAAGTTATTCAAACTGTTTGGGGTGTCGGTTATAA
The DNA here is from genome assembly GCF_001435375.1 of Ligilactobacillus araffinosus DSM 20653. Taxonomy (GTDB): domain Bacteria; phylum Bacillota; class Bacilli; order Lactobacillales; family Lactobacillaceae; genus Ligilactobacillus; species Ligilactobacillus araffinosus. The sequence continues at coordinate 6,156 of NZ_AYYZ01000011.1, forward strand.
ATTTGATGATTCAGAGGTAAAGTAAAATGAAGTTTAAGTTCAAACTTCTGTATCAGCAAATGGCAATATTTTTTACAATGATTGTTTGTTTTCTTGCAATTGTTGGAGTATTACTTTTTCATTTAACTAAAGAGAATGTATATCAAGATGCTTGGACACGCATGGAGGGCTATGCTCAAAGTATTCGCGATAATGCATTGAAGTTAACTACAGATAGTCAAGGAAAAACACAGATTACCTTAGACGCAGAAGTACTTCATGATAGTGAAATGATATTAAAAAATAACGATGTCCACTTTACGATATATGTAAGTCCTGATCAGGTTCTTTATCCGCAATATGGCTTTAAATCAACAATTTCAAAGAATGATTGGAAAGCTCTTCAAAGTGGCAAAATTTTAAAGCGTCGTGACGATCTTGCAGGGAAAGGTAGACTTTTTAAGGATGATCATGGATCACATCCTAAAGTACATTCTAGGTTTATGCCTAAACAAAGAATGACAGATATCTTTATGCCATGTTTTGATGTTAATGGCCAACTTGTGGCGGTAATTTCAGTTGCATCAGCCGTTTCAAATATTCATAATGATTTTCGTAAAGTTCAGCAAAACTTAATAGTTGCATTAATGATCTGCACAGTTTTAGGGTTTATTATTAGTTATTTAATTGCTCGTTATATCACTAAACGAATAAAGAAAATGCAGGCTGCAACTCGGCAAGTTGCGGAAGGAAACTTTGATGTTCAAATTCAACATGGTAATCAGGATGAACTTGACGAACTGGCAATTGATCTTAATCAAATGGTTGGTTCGTTAAAAAAATCATCAGAAGAAATTCAACGCCAAGAACAACGGCGAAAAGAGTTTTTTGCAAATGCTGCTCACGAAATGCGAACACCATTAACGACAATTAACGGGCTTCTTGAAGGCTTGAAATATGATGCAATTCCAGAAAATAAAAAAGATGAAAGTATTGACTTAATGCGTGATGAAACAAAACGACTGATTCGACTTGTCAATGATAATCTTGACTATGAGCGAATTCGATCAGGTTCAATGCAGCTTAATTTAACAAAATTTAATGCAACCGAGGCTTTGAATAAAATCATGCGACAATTAACTCCAAAGGCAGATGAAGCACATGACCATTTTGAAATGCAGACGCAGGAAGACATTCCCGTGTGTGCAGACTATGATCGTTTCACGCAAATTTTCTATAATATCATTCAAAATGCGATCCAGTTTACAACTGATGGAACAATCAAAGTGGTCGTTAAACGACGTGAAAAGCAAACTGGAACAGAAATTAAGGTTTCAGATACTGGAATCGGAATGAGTCAGGAACAGTTGGATAATATTTGGGAACGCTATTATAAGGCTGATCAGTCACGCGCTCGGACAAAAGGTGAGTCTGGATTGGGACTTGCAATCGTTCACCAATTGATTCAACAGCATAAAGGAAAAATCAAGGTTACAAGTACCGAAGGTAAAGGAACAACGTTTACGTTATTCTTCCCAGATCGAGAAATTGCAACCGCAAAGAAAAAATAGGAAAAAAGAGATCGTGGTGAGTGCCACGATCCCTTTTCTGCATTTTATGGTAGTTTTCGTTCAAAAGCGATTCATGTATAATGAAAGAGAATTAATATCAAAGGAGAATCAAAATGGAAATTGCTGATTATCGAAATAAAATCGAAGCAATGAACCATCAGATCTCTGAGTTCGGGAGGTCTCTTTGACTTAGAAAGTCTTGAAGAGCAAATTGCTGAAAATGAGTCGAAGATGGCTGAACCTGGATTCTGGGATGATGGAACAGCTGCTCAAAAATTAATTAATGAAAATAATGAATTAAAGAATAAGTTTGATAACTTTCATCAACTTTCACAATCAATTGACGATTTAGATGTTTTGTTTGAATTAGTTCAGGAAGATGAAACGGATGTGGATCTTCGGGGAGAATTAGAAACCCAACTGAATGATACCCAAGCGCAACTTGAGAAGTATCAATTATCCTTGCTGTTGAATGGTAAGTATGACAAGGATAATGCAATTCTTGAAATTCACCCTGGGGCTGGGGGAACTGAATCGCAAGATTGGGGTTCAATGCTGATGCGGATGTACATGCGGTGGGCCGAACAGCATAACTTTAAGGTTGAAGTTGCTGATTATCAAGTTGGTGAAGAAGCTGGGATCAAGAGTGTAACTTTAATGATCAAGGGAACGAATGCATACGGTTATCTGCGCAGTGAAAAAGGTGTTCACCGACTGGTTCGGATTTCCCCATTTGATGCGGCTGGCAGACGGCACACCTCATTTGCGTCTGTTAACGTCATGCCAGAACTTGATGACAGTGTTGAAGTTGATTTACGACCAGAAGATATTAAAATGGAAGTTTTCCGTTCAAGCGGTGCTGGAGGACAACACATCAATAAGACGTCATCAGCGGTGCGTTTGATCCACATTCCAACCGGGATCGTTGTTTCTAGTCAAGCACAACGGTCGCAATTTCAAAACCGGGCAACGGCAGAAAGCATGTTAAGGGCTAAACTTTATCAACGCGAATTAGAAGAAAAGCAGCGGCAAAAAGCTGAGATTCAAGGTGAGCAAATGGATATTGGCTGGGGATCGCAGATTCGGTCTTACGTGTTTCATCCGTATTCAATGGTCAAAGATCACCGGACTGGGTATGAAACGGCTAACAACCAGGCAGTAATGGATGGCGATCTTGATGGCTTTATTAACGCCTATCTTCAATGGAAGTTGCAACAGGAAAATCCGCAATAAAGAGGGATATGAATGGAATTTTTAAAATTAATTGGAACATTTTTGATTCAACCATTATTGTGGCTGGGAATTTTGTGGACGATCATCTGCTATTCGCTTCGAATTCGCGGTGATCGCCGTAACTTTAAAATTGCGTTGAATAAGGATTTTTTTGAAATTCGCCATTTTATTAAGAGAGGTATTTTGTGGGGAATCGTTGGCTCATTGATCAGTTTGATTATTGGGTGTTATTTACCAATGAAAATAATTGTCTTGTACGAAATCTTGGCAGCGGTGGCGATTCTTTGCACGTCACGTATTGATTTAAGTACTGTTCCGCTATATATTTTGGGAATTTTGGCGGTTCTGCGGCATCCAACAATTTTACCTGTGATTCTATTGCTATTAGGGTTTAATTACTTTGTTAAAGGACGATTGACCCATGGCGAAAATACAATCTGGTTTACGCCGCAAATCAAGCAAAATCGGCGAAAACGTCGGTTGGCAGTTTACCGCTGGAGCGAGTTTATAGTTTTACCATTAATGGTTTATATTCCAGGGACTTTAATGGAAAAGCTGTTTCATTTTTTGCCGTTGTTTCATTTTGGCGAAGTCCACTTCGGTTTATTTATCTTGCCATTTTTTGTCAGCAGTGCAGGTCGGATTCGTGGTGAACAAATTGAAACTCGGATGCAAGCGGTGCAAAAGCAGAATCTGATTTTGGCGGTTGGAGCATTTGTCCTCGCCGTTGTGGCATGGTTGTTGCCGCATCTGGGAATTTGGTGGATCATACTAATGTTGGCGTTGACGGTTGGAATTCATCTCTATCATTATTTACAGGTAAATAAAAACCGGGCTCAATATATTGAAGTAAGCGAAGGCATTCGGGTAATTGCGATTCGCCCAGGAACGCCAGCTGCGAAAATGAGCCTTAATCCTGGCGATGTGATTTTGACATGCAATAACCAACCAGTTATGAATGAGAATCAATTTTATGCGGCATTACAACTTGACTCTGCATATTGCCATTTGAAAGTCAAGACAATGAGTGGTGATTTGAAGATCACTGAAGGAGCAATTTATAATGATTCACCATACGAGCTTGGAATCGTCCAATTTCGTAAGCTGAATTAAAGTGGGAGGATTTGAATGAAAAAGAAACTTTACCGTTCAAACGAGCATCGAATTTTATTTGGAGTATGCGGCGGTTTTGCGGATTATTTTGGAATTGATCCAAAATACATCCGAATTGGTTATTTGATTTTTGCTTTAATTTGTTCAATGTTTGCCCGGCTTTCGATTTTACCGGTCGGCATTTATGTTATTTTAGCCCTAGCAATGCCGCTTAATCCAAACCAATCGGTAAAAAGTTTTAGTTCTTTTTTTGGAAATCAAACGACGAATCGTCCAGCACGGCCAAATAATCAAGGTCGAAAAGTTATTCGGGACGTTAAGGAAAAAGATATTAAAAAGTAGAAGGGAAATCATTCATGGGATTCTGGAAAAAAGCAATTCTTGATACGCTGATTTTTATTGCGATTGCCGGATTTTTTCCATCGATGTTTCACGTTTCAAGTCTTTGGATGGCATTTGTGGCGGCAGTCGTTGTCGGTTTGCTGAATCGCTTTGTTAAACCGATTATTGTGTTGCTGTCATTGCCGATCACTGCGCTGACATTCGGGTTGTTTTATGTGGTGATCAATGCGTTTATGCTTGAACTTGCTTCATGGGCGCTAAAACCTGATTTTGCCTTCAGTAGTTTTGGCGCAACGTTAGTGACTGCAATCATTATCAGTGTGGTTAATATGATCGTTTCCGACCATTTTATCGAATAATTAATCGGCACTGATTAAATTTAATGGTAAAATATTAGATAAAAAGGCTTTCAGAAATGAGGAATGAGGATGCGAAGTGTAACAGTCAAACAGTTAGCTGATGCATGTGGATTGACCGTGTATTCAGGACAAGAATATCTTGATAAGCGGTTGATCAAAACCGATGATATCTCTCGTCCAGGATTGGAACTAACTGGATATTTTGATTACTATCCGGCTGAACGGGTCCAACTTTTCGGAATGACAGAAATTTCATTTTCACAACGGTTAACGTCTGAAAATCAACTTAAGGTTATGCGACAGTTATGTACTGATGAAACGCCATGCTTGGTTGTTTCACGGTCATTACCGGTTCCTGAAAGTATGGCAACCGCAGCTGCCGAAAAAAATATTCCAATTTTAGGAACGAAGTCATCAACTTCGCGAATTGCTTCACGGATCACGTATTATTTACAAGGTCAACTAGCAGAACGGCAATCGCTTCACGGAGTTTTGGTTGATATCTATGGATTAGGGGTTTTGATTACCGGTGATTCTGGAGTCGGAAAATCTGAAACTGCCCTTGATTTGATCAAGCGTGGTCACCGGTTGATTGCTGATGACCGGGTTGAAGTTTATAAAAAGGATGAATTTACGGTTTATGGTGAACCGCCGAAAATCTTAGCTCATTTGCTTGAGATTCGGGGAGTTGGGATTATCGACGTGATGAACTTATACGGTGCAGGAGCTGTCCGGACGCATGCTCATATTTCACTGATTGTTCACCTTGAAAATTGGAGTAAGGATAAACAATTTGATCGCCTAGGAAGCGGCGAAGAAGAACAAGAATTATTAGGAATTAAGATTCCGAAGATCACGATTCCAGTCAAAGTCGGACGGAACATGGCTATTATTGTTGAAGCAGCGGCAATGAATTACCGGGCAAAGACAATGGGCTATGATGCAACGAAGACGTTTGATGAAAACTTGAATAATTTAATTAAAGAAAATTCAACTCAGAATAAATAAGAGAGATGGAAAGTTTTGAATATTTCAGCAACAGCGATTATTAATCGAATTGCATTTACAATTGGACCGATCATGGTTCACTGGTATGGAATTATTATTGCAACTGGGGTTTTGCTTGCGGTTATTTTATCAGTTCGGGAAGGGAACCGTCGCGGACTTGATGAAGAAAACATTTACGATTATTTAATTGTTGGGTTACCGATTTCGATTATTTGTGCCCGAATTTATTACGTTATTTTTCAATGGCAATACTATTCAGCTAATCCCGAAATGATTTATCGGATTTGGGATGGCGGAATTGCAATTTACGGTGGGTTAATTGGCGCGGCAATCACGTTGATTATCTTTTGCAAGCACCGTGGGATTTCATCATGGGAGTTTTTAGACATTGTTGCCCCAACTGTGATTATGGCTCAAGGAATTGGCCGGTGGGGCAACTTTGTTAACCAAGAAGCTCATGGAGTTGAAACGTCACTTGCATTTTTGCAAAATACATTGCACTTACCGCATTTTATCGTTCAGCAAATGTGTATCAATGGGATATATTACCAGCCGACATTTTTGTATGAATCGGTATGGGATATTGCCGGGTTTATTTTACTGATGGTGCTCCGGCATCGGAAACAGTTGTTTAAGCGTGGCGAAGTCTTTTTGACGTACGTAATGTGGTATTCATTCGGTCGTTTCTTTATCGAAGGAATGCGGACAGACAGCTTAATGTTAGGTCCGCTTCGGATTTCACAATGGTTGTCATTTATTTTCTTTTTCAGTGCATTGGCAATCTGGATCGTTCGGCGGCAGAAATTTGATCAACCATGGTATTTAGACCAGAATGCGGTTAAAAAATAAAATTTAATCAAAAATAGTTACGATAAAAACGCTTTTATAGTAAAATTAAAGTGGTATTTAGGAAGGTGATATTAATGAGTTGGGAAGAAAACTATCAAACATGGAAAAATAATCCTGAATTAGCAGCTGATTTAAAGGTTGAATTAGATCAATTAGCAAATAATCAAGAGGCATTGGAAGATGCATTTTACGAACCGCTTTCATTTGGCACTGCTGGAATGCGGGGCATTTTAGGTGTTGGAATCAATCGGATGAACATTTATACCGTTCGTCAAGCAACTGAGGGCCTTGCAACCTTTATGGACACTCTTGATGATGCAACTAAGCAACGCGGGGTTGCAATCAGTTATGATTCACGGCACCATTCACAAGAATTTGCATTTGATGCTGCCCGGGTTTTAGGATCCCATGGAATTCCAACATTTGTTTTTGAAAGTTTACGTCCAACTCCAGAACTTTCATTTACAGTTCGTCATTTACATACATATGCTGGAATTATGATCACTGCAAGTCATAATCCAAAGCAATACAACGGATACAAGATCTACGGCGAAGATGGGGCACAAATGCCACCTCAAGAATCAGATATGATCACTAAGTATATTCGTCAAGTTAAGGACATTTTTGGCGTTAAAGTTGCTGATAAGGATGCGTTGATCGAAGATGGTACCCTTAAGATTATCGGTGACGAAGTCGATAAGGCATACTTAGAAGAAGTTAACCAAGTAACAATCAATCATGAATTGGTTGCCGAAGAAGGCAAAACAATGAAGTTGATCTTTACACCGCTTCATGGTACGGGAGCAATGTTAGGGGAAAAGGCTTTGAAACAAGCCGGATTTGAAAACTTCACGATGGTTCCGCAACAAGCTGAACCAGATCCGGAATTTTCAACCGTTAAAAAGCCAAACCCAGAAGATCCGGCTGCCTTTGATTTGGCAATTGAACTTGGTAAAAAAGAAGGGGCTGACCTGTTGATCGGGGTTGACCCGGATGCTGACCGTTTAGGCGCTGCAGTTCGCCAACCAGATGGTGAATACAAGTTATTGACTGGGAACCAGATTGCTGCCATTCTTTTGAACTACATTTTGACGGCCCGGAAAAATGCTGGTACATTGCCATCAAATGCAGTGGCTGTTAAATCAATCGTATCAAGTGAATTTGCAACTAAAGTCGCTGCCAACTTTAACGTTAAGATGATCAACGTTTTAACGGGCTTCAAGTTTATTGCTGAACAAATTAAGAATTTTGAAGCTGATGGTTCGCACACATTTATGTTTGGCTTCGAAGAAAGTTACGGCTATTTGATTCGTCCATTCGTTCGTGATAAAGATGCCATTCAATCATTAGTAATGCTTGCCGAAGTTGCTGCCTTTTACAAGAAGCAAGGCATGAATCTTTATGATGGTTTGCAAGAACTCTTTAAAAAGTATGGTTACTTCGCTGAAAAGACAATTTCATTGACCTTTGATGGGGTTGAAGGCGCTAAGGAAATTGAAGACTTGATGACAAAGTTCCGTGAAGAATCACCAAAGGAATTTGCTGGTTACAGGGTCGTTGCCTTAGAAGACTTTAAAAAGTCAATGAAGACGAATGCTGACGGAACGGTTGAAGAAATCAAGATTCCAAAGTCAAACGTATTGAAGTACTTGCTTGAAGATGGGACTTGGATCGCTGTTCGGCCTTCAGGAACAGAACCGAAGATCAAATTCTATATTGGAACGCAAGCTGATTCACAAGACGAAGCATTTGCTAAGCGGCAACAGTTTGAAGATACAGTGATGGCGTTTGTCAAAGGCTAATCGAATAATTAAATAGAAAAGTATTTAAGGCTGGTGGATTTCCAGCCTTTTTGCTTGCCGGAATTAAGTTTTTTAAAATGCGAAAATATGTTCGTTATGATAAAATGTTGATAACAATCTGATTGAGAAAGGAGAATGAAAATGATCGAACGACAAGCAGATCGTAAATTTGACTTGGTTGCCCCATATAAACCAACTGGTGATCAACCGCAAGCAATCCAAGAGCTTACAGAAGGATTGCAAAAAGGTGAAAAATCTCAAATTTTGCTTGGAGCAACCGGAACTGGAAAGACATTTACGATTGCAAATGTAATAAAAAATAATAACAAGCCGACTTTGGTCCTTGCTCATAATAAAACGTTAGCGGGACAGCTTTATGGCGAGTTAAAGGAATTTTTCCCGCATAATGCGGTGGAATACTTTGTTAGTTATTATGATTTTTATCAACCAGAAGCATACGTGCCTTCCAGTGACACTTACATTGAAAAGGATTCAAGCATTAATGACGAAATTGATAAATTGCGGCACTCGGCAACAAGTGCTTTGTTGGAACGTAACGATGTGATTGTTGTTGCGTCAGTCTCATCGATTTTTGGGTTAGGGAGCCCGTTTGAATATCAAAAGCACACGATTTCACTTCGAGTTGGTCAAGAAATCGAACGTGATAAGTTGTTACAATCGTTGGTTGATATTCAATACGAACGTAATGATATCGATTTCCAACGGGGACGATTCCGTGTTCATGGCGATGTGGTCGAAATTTTTCCTGCTTCACATGATGAGCGGGCACTTCGGATTGAATTTTTCGGGGATGAAATTGACCGGATTCGAGAAATCGATCCATTAACTGGTGAAGTTTTCGGCGATCGGAATCACGTTGCAATTTTCCCGGCAACCCACTTTATGACGAATGATGATCAGCTTGAACGAGCAATTGACGGGATTCAGCATGAACTTGATGACCGATTAAAGGAATTACATTCTCAAGGAAAATTGCTTGAAGAAGAACGGTTAAAGCAACGGACAACGTATGACATTGAAATGTTAAAGGAAATGGGTTATACGTCAGGAATCGAAAACTATTCCCGGCACATGGATGGACGAAAACCGGGCGAACCGCCATATACGCTGTTGGATTTCTTTCCGAAAGATTTTCTAATCGTCGTTGATGAATCGCACGTTACAATGCCGCAGGTTCGAGGAATGTATCATGCTGATATTTCACGGAAACAGATGCTGATCGATTATGGTTTTCGGCTTCCGAGTGCGCTTGACAACCGGCCATTAAAGCTTGAAGAATTTGAAAAGCACGTTCATCAGATTATTTACATGTCAGCGACTCCGGGACCGTACGAAAAGGAACAGACTGATCATGTCGTTGAACAGATCATCCGACCAACTGGGTTGCTTGATCCTGAAATTGAAGTGCGACCAGTTATGGGCCAAATGGATGACCTTGTTGGCGAGATCAATAAGCGAGTCGAGCGAAATGAACGGGTCTTTGTGACAACGCTGACCAAAAAGATGGCGGAAGATTTAACCGATTATTTTAAGGAACTTGGAATTAAGGTCAAATACTTGCATTCCGACATTAAAACGCTTGAACGGACGAAAATTATTCGCGATTTGCGACTTGGTAAATTTGATGTGCTCGTCGGAATTAATCTTTTACGGGAAGGAATTGACGTACCGGAAGTGTCATTGGTTGCGATTTTGGATGCAGATAAAGAAGGATTTTTACGGAATGAACGGTCATTGATCCAAACGATCGGACGGGCTGCCCGGAATGTTAACGGACATGTAATTATGTATGCCGATGAGATCACGGATTCAATGCAAGCGGCGATCGATGAAACGAAACGGCGGCGGCATATCCAAGAAGAATATAACCGGAAGCATCACATTACACCGAAAACAATCAAAAAAGATATTCGAAATCAAATCTCAGTGCTTGATAATCCAGATAAGGAAACTAAAGATTTAGCAAGTGATGAAGTTGAATTCACCAAGATGACTAAGGCAGAACAGAAAGAAATGGTTGACCGGCTGAAGACGCAAATGAAGCAGGCAGCCAAAGACTTGAAATTTGAAGAGGCAGCTTCACTTCGGGATATGATTCTTGAATTAGAAGCTGAAATTGAATAAGAAGGAGGAATTGATATGGCAAAAGATCAAATTCAAATTCATGGTGCGCGCGCCCATAATTTGAAAAATATCGATGTGACAATTCCGAAAAACAAATTAGTTGTCATAACCGGCCTATCCGGTTCAGGAAAAAGTTCGTTAGCATTTGACACGCTGTATGCCGAAGGACAACGGCGGTATGTTGAAAGTTTATCATCATACGCGCGCCAATTTTTAGGCCAGATGGAAAAGCCGGATGTTGATTCAATTGATGGATTGTCACCGGCAATTTCAATCAATCAGAAAACAACGTCAAAGAATCCGCGGTCAACGGTTGGAACGGTTACTGAAATTACTGATTATTTGCGCCTGTTATGGGCGCGGGTCGGAACGCCGATTTGCCCTAATGATGGTCATCAGATCACTAGTCAATCACCGCAACAGATCGTTGATCAAATTTTGGCTCTTCCGGAACGGTCAAAGATTCAAATTCTTGCCCCCATTGTTCAGGATAAAAAAGGACAACATAAGGAAGTCTTGAAGAAAATTCAACGTGCTGGTTTTGTGCGGGTCATTATTGATGGCGAAATGCATGAAATTGGTAATGAAATTGAACTTGATAAAAATAAAAAGCATTCAATTTCGGTTGTAGTTGACCGGATAATTGTCAAGGCTGGAATACGGTCACGGCTTTTTGATTCAGTTGAAGCTGCATTGAAATTAACAGACGGTTATGTTGCCGTTGATGTGATTGGCGATCAGGTGTTACAGTTTTCTGAAAAGTTAGCATGTCCGTATTGCGGCTTTTCAATTAAGGAACTTGAACCACGGCTATTTTCATTTAATGCGCCGTTTGGGGCTTGTCCCGAATGTGATGGCCTTGGTGAAAAAATTGAAGTTGATTCGGATCTAGTTGTTCCAGATAAAAGTAAAACCCTTGAAGAAGGTGCGATTGCGCCATGGGCTCCGGACAGTTCGAAATATTATTATTCACTGCTTAGTCAGTTTTGTAAAGCAAAGAAAATCAAGATGGATAAGCCATTTAGCAAGTTGACAGCCAAACAAAAAGAAACATTGCTGTATGGTGCCGGAACAAAGAAGTTTCATTTTCATTTCGAAAATGACCTTGGAAGCAAACGTGATGTTGATATGACCTTTGAAGGGGTTGTTCCTAATCTTGAACGTCGATACCGTGATACAAGCAGTATGTTTAATCGGAATATTTTACGGCGATATATGACTAGTCAAGAATGTAAAGCATGTCATGGATACCGGCTTAATCCACAGGCATTAGCGGTCAAAATTGATGGGATGCATATCGGCGAGGTATCAGATCTCCCGGTTGATCAGGCGTTAAAATTTTTTGATAAGCAAAAATTCAGTGAGCAAAAGGAAATAATTGCCCGACCAATTTTGAAAGAATTGCATGATCGGTTAACGTTTTTGAAAAATGTAGGATTAGATTATTTAACGCTCAGCCGATCAGCGCGCACGCTTTCTGGTGGGGAAGCCCAACGAATTCGATTAGCAACGCAGATTGGATCGAATTTGTCAGGAGTGATCTATGTGCTTGATGAACCATCAATCGGATTGCATCAACGTGATAATGATCGGTTAATTGCATCACTAAAATCAATGCGGGATTTAGGTAATACGTTGATTGTCGTTGAACATGATGAAGATACAATGCGTGCTGCTGACTATTTAATTGATATTGGTCCAGGAGCGGGAGCAAACGGCGGTCAGGTGATGGCTGCTGGAACACCACAAGAGGTAATGAAGGTCAAAAATTCACTGACCGGTCAATATTTATCAGGAAAGAAGTACATTCCGGTTCCTGAAACCCGGCGTGAAGGAAATGGAAAATCAATTAAATTATATGGGGCTGCGGAAAATAATTTAAAGAGCATCGATGTTGAATTTCCCCTGGGAAAGTTCATCGCTGTAACTGGAGTTTCTGGTTCAGGAAAATCAACATTGGTCAATCAAATTTTTGAGCGGGTATTGGCCCAAAAAATTAATCACAATTCAACTGACAAGCCTGGAAAATATTCGAAAATTACCGGTGTTGAAAATCTTGATAAGGTAATTAACATTGATCAGTCACCGATTGGTCGGACACCACGAAGCAATCCTGCAACGTATACTGGGGTATTTGATGATATCCGGGGGCTTTTTGCTCAAACGAATCAGGCTAAAATGCGCGGATACAATAAAGGCCGATTTAGTTTTAATGTTAAGGGCGGACGTTGTGAAACGTGCAAGGGCGACGGAATCATTAAAATCGAAATGAATTTTTTGCCGGATGTTTACGTCGACTGTGAGGTATGCCATGGTTCGCGGTTTAATTCTGAAACCCTTGAAGTTGAATTTAAAGGAAAAAATATTGCGGAAGTTTTGAACATGACGGTTGATGAAGCCCTTGAATTTTTCGATGCAATTCCGAAAATCAAACGGAAATTGCAGACAATTTCAGATGTTGGTTTAGGATACGTTCAATTAGGACAGTCAGCAACGACGCTTTCCGGTGGGGAAGCCCAACGGATGAAACTAGCTTCAGAATTGCATAAGAAAGCTACTGGTAAGACGCTCTACATCCTCGATGAACCGACAACAGGACTGCATTCGGATGATATTAATCGCCTGTTGAAAGTATTACAACGCTTAGTTGATAAGGGCAATACGGTGTTAGTGATTGAACACAACCTCGATGTTATTAAAAGCGCTGATTATTTGATCGATCTTGGACCTGAAGGCGGTGAGGGTGGCGGAACGGTTGTTGCAACGGGAACGCCGGAAGAAGTTGCCACTAACCCGCGCAGCTATACGGGAAAATATTTAAAAGATCTTTTAAAGAAACGGTAAATTAATGTTAAATGTATTATAATAATTAGATTAAGGATTGTGCTGAATGAACAAGGGAGGAAATCATGATGAGCGAATCAGATGAACTGGTAATTGTCACAGGGATGAGTGGGGCTGGTAAAACAGTTGCAATGCAAAGTTTCGAAGATTTGGGGTATTTTTGCGTTGATAACATGCCCCCTGAATTGCTTCCTAAATTTTGGGAATTGATTAAGGAAACCGGAAAAATTCATAAGGTAGCACTTGTAATTGATTTACGGGCCCGGAATTTTTATGATGAAATCAATGAAGTTTTATCAGAACTAAAACACAATTTAAGAATTGATATTCGAATTTTATTCCTTGATGCTTCAAACGAAGAATTGGTTGCACGTTATAAGGAAACTCGGCGATCTCATCCGCTGTCGCGCGATAGCCGACCGTTAGACGGAATTCGGCGCGAACGAGAATTGCTTTCTGGAATCAAAACCCAGGCGCAGTTGGTTGTTGACACCAGCAAACTTTCGCCGCGACAGTTACGGGAAGAAATCTTCCATAGTTTTCAAACGGATGAAGGCCAGTATCCATTCCATATTGATGTGATGTCATTTGGTTTTAAATATGGGTTACCAATTGATGCAGATATTGTAATGGATGTTCGCTTCTTACCAAATCCATACTATATTCCTGAACTTCGGAATAAGACCGGACTTGATCAGGAAGTTTATAACTATGTCATGGATTCTGATAAGACAACAGAATTTGTTAATCATTTTGAAGCGTTGTTGCAAACCGTCATTCCCGGATACATTAAAGAAGGCAAGACAAATGTTGTTATTGCCATTGGCTGTACTGGCGGACAACACCGTTCAGTTGCCCTAGCCCAGCGAACAGGCGAATTCCTCAAAAAAGACTATCACGTATCGATCACTCATCGGGATGTTAATCGCAGAAAGGAGACTGTAAACCGCTCATGAGTAAGATAAAACCAAAGATTGTAATGATTGGCGGAGGGACTGGTCTACCAGTAATTTTAAAGGGGTTGCGTAAAAAAGACGTTGACATTACCGCGGTTGTGACCGTTGCGGATGACGGCGGTTCTTCAGGAGTGATTCGGAACTACATTAACGTGGTTCCGCCAGGAGATATTCGTAATGCAATGGTTGCGTTGTCAGATGTTCCTGAGTTATACAAAAAGATTTTTCAATATCGGTTCAAAACGGATGATCAATTTTTCTCAGGACATGCGATTGGAAATTTGATTATTGCGGCGTTATCCGAAATGGATAATAATGATATCTTTGAAGCTGTTCAGCAGCTTTCAAAGATGATGCAGGTCGATGGTCATGTTTATCCGGCATCCAATACGCCGTTAACACTGAATGCTAAGTTCAAAGATGGAACCCACTTAGCCGGTGAATCTGAAATTTCAGCGGCGGGGAAGACAATTGAAAAGGTCTGGGTCACTGCCATTGATGATACTGAACCGCAAGCTGTTCCTGAAGTGATTGATGCAATTTTAAATGCTGATCAAATCGTTTTAGGACCGGGAAGTCTTTTTACAAGTATTTTGCCGAATTTAATGATCAGCAATGTCGGTGAAGCGGTTCTTAAAAGTAAGGCCGAAGTTGTTTATATTTGTAATATCATGACACAGAAAGGTGAAACGGAACATTTTACGGATGCCCAGCACGTGCGTGTGTTGCATGATCATTTGCACCATAATTTTATTAATACGGTTTTAGTTAATACGGAACCAGTGCCACAAAATTATATGGACCGGCAAAAGTATGATGAATATTTGGATCAAGTTAAACATGACTTTAAAGGGTTGCGTGCGCAGGGATGCCGCGTAATTTCGGATAATTTCCTTGAACTGCGTGATCATGGTGTATTTCACAATGGAACGCAGGTGGTTGAAGAGTTAATGCAACTGATCGGACGACCAAATTCATGGATTAATTAGAAAGGATGATTTCATTTGTCCTACGCAAGTGATGTAAAAAAGGAACTCACAACACTTGAGATTCATGAAGAGGGGAACGGTAAAGCTGAATTGATGGCTTTGATTCGGATGAACGGATCATTAAGCATTGAAAATCACCATTTTGTTTTAGCTGTTCAAACGGAAAACCCGGCAACGGCTCGACGAATTTATTCATTGTTAAAACAGTTTTACCAAATTGAAAGTGAATTGATCGTTCGGCGAAAAATGAAACTTAAAAAGAATAATTTATACATTGTTAAGCTGCGCAATAATAGTGAACGTGTTTTGAATGATTTGAATATTTTAGATGGATTTCAAATCAAACAAACGGTTCCCGTTAAATTTCTTGATAATGACCTCAAGGTGCGTTCATACTTACGGGGAGCATTTTTAGCAACCGGATCGGTTAATAACCCGGAAACCGGGCGTTATCATTTGGAAATTTATTCGCTTTATGAGGAACATAATGATACGATTTGTGAAATGATGAATCGGTACCATTTGAATGCACGAAAAACGGAGCGACGCAGCGGGTATATTACTTATTTGAAAGAAGCCGAAAGGATTGCAGACTTTCTTTCTTTGATTGGGGCAACCAATTCAATGTTGAAGTTTGAAGATATTCGAATCGTCCGTGATATGCGTAATTCAGTTAATCGAATCGTGAATTGTGAAACAGCAAATTTGAATAAAGTTGCGGATGCAGCCAACCGCCAGATTGAAAATATTAAATACCTCGATGAACATTTAGGGCTCGATAAACTGCCTGATAAGCTTCAGGAAGTCGCTTATGTTCGGGTAGCTCATCCAGAACTAAGTTTAAAGGAATTAGGCGAATTGGTTCCTGGCGGTCCAATTTCGAAGTCTGGAATTAATCATCGGCTTCGAAAAATTAATGAGATGGCAGCAAAGTTGCAAAAGGGTGAAAAGGTTTGATAAAAGGCTTCAGGAAGATTCCTGAAGCTTTTTTAATATCAAAAAATCGGATTGGAATTTTTCCAATCCGATTTTCTTTTTTAATTTGATGAATCCGATGTTGAAGATGAAGAAGAATCTAATTCTTGCCCCTGTTCGATCTTCGACATTAATCCAGTGTATTCGTGCATTTTACTGAAATACTTTGATGCCGATGAGTCCGCACTTTTAACGTTTGCTGTGTTCTTATCGGTTGTTTGAAGTTCAGGCGCATCGCTGTTGTAATCGTTAATCGTTGTCTTATCATGATTTAACGTCCAAAGACTATCTGACTTATTTCCGAGTTGAGCTTCACGTGCTAAAATCTTGGCAAAGTCATTGTGATAGTTGTAATCTTTTGGATCAACCGGTTTGAATCCAGCTGGAACGTAGTATCGCAAGAGGTTCTTATTATTTAACGAATCTGATAAGGTTAGCTGTTCATTAACGTGTTTTCGATCCTTAGCGATTTGTTTTTTAACGCTTTCAGATGGGTGAGTAATCACTGCACCGGTACTGTTTTCGTAAATTGTATTTCCAACAACTGTATATTTCGGCGTTACAAAGTTATCATTTCGGAATGCAACTACTTGGTTATGTTGCGGTGAGAACAGGTCTGTCCCGAATTGAATGTACTTTTGAGTATTGATTCCGAGAAGGTGAAGCAACGTTGGTAAGAAGTCGATTTCACCACCATATTGATATTGAACGCCACCATTATTGTCGCCTGGAATGTGGATCATTAATGGGACCCGTTGCATTTGCGCATTGTCAAAATTATTCCAGGTCGAAGCTGATTTTCCAAGTAATGGAGCGAGTTTCAAGTTCCGGGTATCAGAAATTCCATAGTGGTCACCGTAAAGGACGATCACTGAATTATCATACAATCCTGATTTATGCAGATAATCAAAGAATTGCTGCAGTGCTTGATCCAAGTAGTGGGCTGTTACGAAGTAATTATTAACTGATGCATCCCCCGTATTTGCCGGTTGAATCGATTGATTCTTTTGGTCGATTGCAAATGGGAAGTGGTTCGACAGTGTAATGTATTTTACGTAAAACGGTTGTTGCAAGTGTTCAAGATACTTGATCGAATCATGGAAGATCAATTTATCCTTTAATCCATATTCAGTTAAGTTATTTGAACTTGTATTGTAATAGCTTGAATCAAAGAAATATTGGTAACCCATGTTCTTATATACGTTGTCCCGGTTCCAGAATGATCCATTGTTTCCATGGAAAACGGCACTTGTATATCCTTCAGTTTGGTTTAAGATTGCTGGAGCAGCTTCAAAGGTATTTCCAGTCCCAATTGCAGAGAAGAGGGAACCTTGTGGCAGACCAAACGTTCCGGTTTCCAACATGTTTTCAGCGTCAGACGTTTTTCCTTGGCCAACCTGATTAAAGAAGTTGGCGAAGCTATAAAATTGATTGCTGTTATATAAACTATTTAAGAACGGGGTAACTTCTTGGCCGTTCAATTTATAGTTGATCAAGAATTGTTGGAAACTTTCCAAGTGAATAATAATAACATTTTTACCCTTGGCAATCCCAAACATCTTCGGATTCGGCTTGGCGTAGTTTTCTTTATTGAATTCCAGAATCTTATTTAAATCTGAACTCGTAGCGCTATTCCGCGCATGATTGTTCTTCGCTGTTTTAATTGCATCATATACAGTAAATGAATCCAGCCCAAGAAATTTAACCAGGTATTCACGATCAAATGTCCGGGTAAGTAATTGTGGCCGGCTGATTTCACCTAATACAATGTTAAAAAGCAACATGAAAACTGAAAATGAAGTCATTGCGACGGCTTGCTTTTTCGGTATCGGATTTGGATCAACCTTTAAGAAACGGGTGATAAATCCAATTGCAATCAAAATCAAGTCGGTAACGATGATCAGATCCTGCGGTTTGAGGAGGGCAAGTGAGCTGGTGCTTAATCCTTCAGAAACAGACGAGTATCCAAAAATCACGTTAATCGTCATAAAGTCAGTAAATTCACGATAGTAAATGACATTGAACATCAGTAATGCGGTATTGGCAATGTCAATTAACGTCATGAAAATATAAGCGGGAACGCCCCGTTTGACATAAAGTGCTAATCCAAGCAAAAGCAACGTGGTTGCGATTGGATTGATTAGCAAGACTAAATATTCATATATTCCCTTGACACCTAGGCGGAAATCAATGAGGTAAACTAAAATTGTTTTTAGCCAAAATAGTGAGGCAAGTAACGTAAAATAACCCCATCGAGTGTTTAAAAATTGATGAAATTTTTTAAAACGCACGATTAAAGCGTCCTTTCCTTTAAATTTAAACCAAATATACAAATTTAGATTTAAAAATGGATAAAGAGGAGAGATAGGAAAAATTCCTAACTCTCCTCAATATACTTACTACATAATACCCCAGATTGGACTATTTAGTTAAGCAATTTTTACGATTTAGTGAATATTTAATTCTTGAAAGCCCTTGCGTAAAAAATAAAATTCATGTATATTTGATGAATACTGAATGGAAGGGATTACATTTAGAAGGAGGAATTTATATAATGTTTATTGCCTTAATTCCTGCATTAGCGTGGGGAAGCATTGGGTTAATTAGTGGAAAACTGGGGGGAACTGCTAATCAACAAACACTCGGAATGACATGGGGAGCCTTGTTGTTTGCAATTATTATGACTTTGTGCAGTTGGGGACATTTTATAGCTAATTGTACATGGAAATTATGGATCGTTGGTTTGATTTCAGGATTATTTTGGAGTCTTGGTCAGAATCAACAATTCCATGCAATGAAATCGATTGGGGTTTCAAAGGCAATTCCAATTTCAACCGGAGCCCAATTAGTAACCAATGCGTTAGCCGGCGTAATTTTGTTCCATGAATGGACAACGAAGCGTCAATTATCAATTGGTTCACTTGCTTTGATCGTTCTTATTATTGGGGCAACGTTGACGGCCTTACGTGATAAAAAGAATGCTGCCGTAAACGCTGAACGAATCAGTGAAGACTGGAATGGCGGGGCTCGGGCATTGATCTTATCAACTCTTGGATATTTAGGCTACACCGTCGTTGTTCACTGGGCGAATGTTGATACCCGGGCAATGGTTTTGCCGCAAGCTATCGGAATGGTTTTAGGGGCTTCAATGTTTGCGCTTGGAAAGAATGCATTTAGGAAGGAAACTTACAAAAATATTCTTACCGGTTTAGTATGGGGAACGGGGAATCTGTTCATGTTTGAAGCCACAACAATGGTTGGGTTGGCAATTAGTTTTTCATTCTCACAAATGGGAATCGTAATTTCAACCTTTGGTTCAATCTTTTTCTTGGGTGAAAAGAAAACGAAGCGTGAATGGGTTTACGTTGTCATCGGATCATTAATGGTGATTTTAGGTGGATTTCTTTTAGGGATTCTTAAATAGGAAATAATAGAAAGGCTGCGCCAAATTTGGTTGCAGTCTTTTTTGGAATTAATCAAAGAAGATTTTAAAATCAAATCATTTATTTTTAAGGATTTATAAGCATAAATAATAATTTATCGTGTTTTTTCTGTGCCATTTAGTGAAAAATATTGTATAATGTAAGCGTAATGATTTTTAGGAAAAGGAGATATTACGATGGCTCACATTAAATTTGATAGCTCAAACTTAAGCAAGTTCGTTAATGATTATGAACTTGGACAAATGCAAGCAATGGTTAATGCTGCAGATGAAGAATTGCGTCAGGGAACAGGCGCAGGAAACGACTTTTTAGGTTGGTTGAATTTACCGGTTGATTATGATAAGGATGAATTCGAACGAATCAAAAAAGCTGCTAAGAAGATTCAATCAGACTCAGAAGTATTAGTTGTTTTAGGAATCGGTGGCTCATACTTAGGTGCTCGGGCTGCAATTGAATTCTTAAACCACAACTTCTACAACTTAATTGGCGCTGACAAACGTAATGCTCCTCAAATCTTCTTTGCCGGCGACTCACTTTCATCATCATACTTATATGACTTATTAGAAGTTATCGGCGACCGTGACTTCTCAGTTAACGTTATTTCGAAATCTGGAACAACTTTGGAACCAGCCATGGCATTCCGGATCTTTAAACAAAAATTGGAAGAAAAGTATGGTAAGGAAGGTGCCCGTGAACGGATTTACGCAACAACAGACCGTGCTCGTGGTGCATTAAAGACATTAGCTGACGATGAAGGCTATGAAGAATTCATCATTCCTGATGACATTGGTGGTCGGTTCTCAGTATTAACACCAGTTGGCTTGTTACCAATCGCTGCTTCAGGCGTTGATATTGACCAATTAATGAAGGGTGCTGCAGATGCTCGTGAAGCATACTCAGATCCAGACTTATCAAAGAACGAAGCTTACCAATATGCTGCTTTACGTAATATCTTATTCCGCAAAGGTTACAACATTGAATTACTTGAAAACTACGAACCATCATTGATGTACTTCACAGAATGGTGGAAGCAATTAATGGGCGAATCAGAAGGTAAAGATGGCAAGGGCATTTACCCATCATCAGCTAACTTTACAACTGACTTGCATTCATTAGGTCAATACATCCAAGAAGGTCGGCGTGCTTTGATGGAGACAGTTATCAATGTTGAAAATCCAAATCACAACATTGATGTTCCAATGGACGATAAAAACCTTGATGGCTTGAACTACTTGAAAGGTAAGACAATGGATGATGCTAACAAGAAAGCTTGTGAAGGGGTTGTCGTTGCTCACACTGATGGTGGTGTTCCAGAAATGCTCATCAACATTCCTGACCAAACAGAATACACATTAGGTTACTTAATGTACTTCTTCGAAATCGCCGTTGCAATTTCAGGTTACTTGAACGGGGTTAACCCATTCAACCAACCAGGTGTTGAAGAATACAAACAAAACATGTTTGCACTCTTAGGTCGTCCAGGTTACGAAGAAAAGACAAAAGAATTAGACGAACGGTTAAACAAATAATCGTTGATTGAAATTAAAAGGAGACGGAATTTGATTCCGTCTCCTTTTTTGTAAAAACTGTTTCTTATTTTTTCCTCACAAAATTCGTAATTGTTATGTAAAATAAAAGAAAGAGGAGTGGAAGGGAGAAACGTGATGATTGCAAGTGCAGCTAAAACGCTAATTGATAATCAACGGGAACATTTTCTGATTCCGGCGGATAAGGTCGCAAATGTTTTTGAAAGTAATCCATTAAACCATGCTTTTTTAGTTTTAACCAAAGTACGATATTCTAAGATTCCAGTTTTAGACAACGAACAGCATTTTAAGGGGTTGATCTCATTAGCGATGATTACCGATTCAATGTTGGGATTAAATGGAATCGATCCAACCGGATTAAGTGAACAAACGGTTGCGGATGTTATGCAACGCGATGTCCCGACAGTTACGAATACAGAAAGTGTTGAAGAGCTGTTGCATCTGCTTGTGGATCAGTCATTTTTGGTTGTTACTGACCAGCAAAATATTTTTCAGGGAATTATTACCCGGCGGGAGATCATGAAGGCGGTCAACTATATGGTTCATGAGCTGGATCATCAGTATCAGATTGAAAAACGCGAATAAAAAATAATGAGGATGCTATTAGTGCATCCTCATTATTTTTTATTCTTTTTGATCTGTTGAAAATTCAATGGGACTTGTCGGGACTTTAATTCCGGCTTTTGTGAGGGCTTCAAGGTAAGCATGTAAAAATTCACGTTGAATAATTGCTTGGGCGCCGTTTTTCGCAATAATGACAACGCGATAAACTAATTCGCCTTTACCAACATCAACCGGTCCTTGAATATTCGGTCCGCTGACAATGTTCTGATTATCATCAGGATCAAGTTTTTGATTGACCTGTTCGATAATCGTTGTCATTTTCTGAATATCAGTTTGCGGTTGAATACGAATGTTGATAACGGCTCGCATTGGATTGCGGGACATATTCGCAACCGTTGTGATTTCGCGGTTAGGAATGAAATGAAGGGTTCCGTCGCTGCTGATCAGTTGCGTTGTTCGCAGTCCGATTGCGTGGACTGTTCCTTCGATTCCGGCAATTTTAACGGAGTCACCGACAACAAACTGTTGTTCAAGTAAAATGAAAAAACCATTTACAACGTCCGTAACGAATCCTTTGGCTCCAAGCCCAAGGGCAACACTCGCGATTCCGGCACCGGCAATCAATGTTCCAACGGGAATTCCAAAAAGTGAAAGCAATGCGTAAATTAAGAAGAAAAGCATCGTGTAGTGAAAAATGTTATTTACAAGGGTGTAGATCGTTCGAATTCGTCCATCGGCAATGTAACTGCCTTTCTTTTCTTTTTTTGTGGTATGTAAGATCAATTTTCGAATTAATTTTTTTCCAAGCGAATTGATCACCACGAATGTAAAACAAATCAGGACCAAGATAAGCGTCTTTGAAATTACAAGCGAAATGATTTTGTCCCAGTTGATTTTTTCGATGAACCGCATCCAAATACCGGGTTCTTTTGCGATCTTTGAATTTTTTACAGCGTTTACAGCAATTGCAGTCAGAATAAAGTGGTTCACGCAATTTCCTCCTTCAAAAATTAAATAACTGTTTGTATTATATCAAAGAACCATCCGCTTTTTGGATAAATTTGGTATAATGACATTATTAGGCAATTTAATAATAATTGCGGTTTAGCACATTAAATGCTATTCTAAAATCGTAGTTATTAAGACAGGAGGGATAGGCGTGACAATGACATTTGGACAATTAGCTGGAATAATTGCCGCAATTGCATTCCTTGTCTTAGTTGTGTTTATGTGTCGGGTATTATCACGACTTGTAAAGACGGTTTCACAACTTACAGAATCAATGAGTTCACTGACAAAAGATGCTGATAACATTTCAGATCAAATTGAACAATTATTAGATAAGACCAATACGTTAATGGCAGATATTAATGAAAAATCACAAAAGGTAGAGCCGTTATTTGATACGATTGTTGATTTAAGTGAAAGTGTTTCTGATTTAAATGAAGCAAGTCGCGGAATGGCAAGCAAAATTGCTGCAACTGCTAAGGATACTTCGAAAATAAAGCAGGCTTCAACAATATTCAGTGTTGGCAAGCATGCATTCAACGCAATTAACAAAGCCAAGTCAAAGAAAAGTAAAAAATAGTGCGTAATCGTTAGGTTATTGGAAAAAGAATGGAGGAGCTTATAATGAAAAAGAGCTTTTTATTAGGTTTAGGTGCCGCAGCCGCTTCAGCTTTTGTGATTTCTAAAAAGTTGACTGAATCACAAAAAGATCGGATTGCAATGAAAATCGATGAAACATTGCTTAATTTACGCGATACAGCTGTAAAGTATGATAAGTATGCTCATGACTATCTTGATGAAAACCGGGATACGATCAATAATTTTAAGCAAAGTATTTCAGACCGGTTTAATCATTTGAAAGATGAATCGGTTGTTTCAGATGCGTTTTCTTCATTGAAACAGGCAACATCAGATTTAAAGACTTACATTCAAGACAGTAAAGATGACATCGACCAACCATTTGAAGATCATGATGATGTAATGCAAGATGATATTTTCATTGATGATCCGAACTTCGGTGAAGAAGACGAATTAAAGACGGTTACATTTTTCCCAGAAGGATGGAAAGAACCTGAAAAGAGTTTAGATGACAATAACGAACCTCAATTATAAAATGAGGATAAATAAAAAAGCTGGATTTTAAATCCAGCTTTTTTATTATTTTAATTTAACGGAATAACTTTTAATTCTTTTGAAGTATGGGTGAATGGTTCGCAGCCGTTTTCGGTAATGTGAACACAATCTTCAATTCGAACGCCTGCAAATCCTGGAATATAAATTCCGGGTTCAATTGAGAAACACATTCCGGGTTGTAATTCCATCTTATTTCCTTCCATGATTGATGGAAATTCATGGTCGCTTTGACCAAGGCCGTGACCCAACCGATGAATGAAGTATTCACCGTATCCAGCATCGGTAATTACCTTCCGGGCGACGTGATCAAGTTCTTCAGCGGTCACCCCAGGTTTAGCAGCAGCTTGCGCTTTTAATTGAGCTTCAAGGCAGACTTTGTAAATTTCTTGTTGCTGATCGTCGATTTTTCCAAATGCAACTGTCCGGGAAGCATCTGAAGCAAAACTTTTATACATTACACCTAAGTCAAACAAGCAAAGTTTATTTGGTTGAAGCTTCATTTGTTTTGGAGCACCATGAGGGTCAGCTGCATTAGCTCCGCTTTGAACAATGGTATCAAAACTCATTTGCATGATACCTTTTTTCATTAATGCATATTCGATTTCGGCAACAATGTCTTGTTCAGTCCGTCCTATTTGTAACGCGTTAAATCCGACTTCAAATGCAAAATCAGCCCATTTACCGGCTTGGTTCAATTTTTCAATTTCTTCAGGAGTTTTAAAGAGTTTTTCATGTTGGATAAGGGGAGTTAAGTCACCTTCGAATTGAGCATTCGGATACTGTTTTTGAATTTCTTCAAAGCGTTCAACGGTCAGGTTTTCCTTTTCAATGGCCCATTTTTGCGGCTCAGGATTGATCTTGTCAATATGACTCTTGATCAATGCATATGGATCTTCGTGATCAAGGTATCCATATACCGGATATTTCCATCCAGTTTCCTTAATAGAACCGACTTCAAGCGCAGGAGCAAAAATAAATGGTTCGTGATCGGGAAAAATAAAGAGGGCGAGGGTCCGTTCAATCGGATCACTTTCAAAACCTGTAAAGTAGGCAATTGTTTTATAGTTGCTGATATATGCAATATCGTAATTATTTTGAGCAAGCCATTGTTGAACAGTATCAATATGTGACATTTAACTCATCCTTTCATCTTAAATTAGTTTAAGTATACCATAGTTTAAAGCTAAGATAAGAATCTGATGAGAAAAAAGAAAGATAAATTTTAATCAAAAATATTTTCAGAAAATTAGATGGTTATTGATGAAAATTCTAGACGAAAAATGAATTCCTAGAGGGAAATCAAACACGGTTTAACATTAAATGAAACGTTTGCATTTTTTATGAAAGCTTGATAGATTTATATATGGATTATTGAAAATAAAAATATACAATACTAAATGAAAGGACCAAGTTATGGAAAAACAATCAATTACAATTTATGATGTTGCAAAAAAAGCCGGGGTTTCAATGGCTACCGTTTCACGGGTCGTAAACGGAAATCCAAATGTTAAACCCGGAACTCGGAAAAAAGTCATGGAAGTCATTGACGAACTTGACTACCGTCCAAATGCAGTTGCTCGAGGATTGGCAAGTAAGAAGACAACGACGGTTGGCGTTATTATCCCAGATGTAACTAATGTTTACTTTTCATCATTGGCACGCGGAATCGATGACGTTGCAACAATGTACAAATACAATATTATTCTTGCAAATTCAGATGGAAATGAAGAAAAAGAAATTCAAGTATTCAACACATTGCTTGCAAAACAAGTTGATGGGATCATTTACATGGGAACCCATTTGACCGAAAAACTTCGTGAACAAATCAAACGCTCGAAGACGCCGGTTGTTCTTGCTGGATCAATCGACCATAAAAACGAAATTGTAAGTGTGCACGTTGACTATGTGAAGGCCGTAAAAGAAGCCGTAAATAACATGCTTGCGCATGGTGACAAGCGGGTTGCATTTGTGTCAGGTCCATTAAATTATCCAATCAACGGTGAATATCGGTTAAAGGGATATAAAGAGGCCCTTGATGAAAACGGAATCGAATTTGATCAGGACCTTGTTTTTGAAACAAATGATAGTTATCGGGCTGGTGAAACATTGTGGCCAGCATTGTCAGCTGCCCACGCAGATGCTGCATTTGTTGCTGATGATGAATTGGCAACGGGTGTCTTGAACGGTGCAGTTGATGCCGGTGCTCAAATTCCAGCTGAATTTGAAGTTATTACCGGAAATGATTCTAAATTGACTCAAATTGTTCGGCCAAAATTATCATCGATCACCCAACCGCTTTATGATATTGGTGCGGTTGCAATGCGGTGCTTAACAAAGATGATGAATAAGGAAGACGAGGATTTAGATAAGACAGTTGAACTTCAATACGGATTCATTAAACGCGGTTCAACTCGCTAATTGATATTGATAAGTAACAACTTTTTTGTTATCATCTAAGATGACTGTAATTGTCAAATTCTAAAACTGGAAAGAGGTATTCGAAATGTCAGGACATTCAAAATGGCATAATATCCAAGGACGGAAAAACGCCCAGGATGCAAAGCGTGGAAAAATTTTCCAAAAAATCTCACGAGAAATTTACATGGCTGCTAAGGCAGGTGGTCCTGATCCAGACGGAAACCCACAATTACGGCTAGTTATGGATAAAGCTCGTTCTGCTAACATGCCAAAGGACAATATCAAGCGTGCGATTGATAAGGCAACGGGTGCTGGCGGTGCAGACTACGAAGAAATCACATATGAAGGTTATGGCCCAGCAGGGGTTGCTGTTTTGGTACATGCCTTGACTGATAACCGGAATCGGACAGCTTCAGCAGTTCGTGGTGACTTTAACCGTAATGGCGGTAATTTAGGTGAATCCGGTTCAGTCAGCTTTATGTTTAATCGGAAAGGCTACATTGCAATCTCACGTGAAGATTTAGATATTGACGAAGATACAATGGAATTAGCAGCAATCGAAGCTGGTGCTGATGATGTTCAAACTTCTGATGAAGTTTTTGAAATCTATACTGATCCAAAAGACTTTGACAGTGTTCGGGATGCACTTCAAAAAGATTATGCTTTAGATACCGCTGAATTAACAATGGTACCAACAACTACAACGGAAGTTCCAGCTAACAAGGTTGAACAACTTCAACGGTTGATTGACAAGCTTGAAGATGAAGATGATGTTTCAGAAGTCTTCACGACAGCTGAATTTCCTGAAGAAGATTAATATGAGAATGAAAAGTCGGAATTGGTCCGGCTTTTTCTTATTAAAGGATAGTTTATTTTTAACTGATAACTTAGAATTAAATGGAAAAGCGAGGAAATAACTTTGAACAAAGTTACTGTTTTAGGAAGTTTAAACGTTGATACGATTCTTCAAATCCCCCGGTTGCCGCAACCCGGTGAAACCTTAGCAATGACTGATCAGCGCAGTGCTGGTGGTGGTAAAGGGGCCAATCAAGCCATTTCGGCAGCCCGGTCAGGGGCAGCAACTTCATTTATCGGTAAAATCGGTGATGATGAAAACGGTCGGATGATGCTCAGTTTCTTAAAGGATGCTGGGATTAATACTGAACAGGTCACGGTTTCAAGCAAGGGAACTGGTCAAGCATTTATCATGCTTCAAGAGAGTGGCGAAAACAGTATCATTATTTATGGTGGGGCTAATCAAGAAATTAAAGACGCGGATATTGAAAACGCTCGCGAAATGATTCAGTCATCTGATTTTATCGTTACTCAATTTGAAACTCCATTTGATCAAGCAACGCATGCTTTCAAAATTGCGAAGGAAGCAGGGGTTGTAACGGTCTTAAATCCAGCGCCTGCACATAAGAATGTTGATCCTGAATTATTACAAAACGTTGATTTGATCACTCCTAATGAAACGGAAGCAGAAATTTTAACGGAAATTAAAGTTGTTGATCAAATTACGGCCCATGAAGCTGCTACGCGTCTTCAAGAATTAGGTGCAAAGAATGTGATCATCACATTAGGCGGTAAAGGAGCATACTTTAAGACTGCAACCGAAGAAAAGTTGGTAAAAGCGTTCAAGGTCCACGCGATTGATACAACTGCAGCGGGTGATACATTCCTTGGAGCATTGGTTTCACGGTTAAATAAAGACTTTAGTAATCTTGAAGAGTCAATTATTTATGCAAGCAAGGCTTCTTCAATTGCTGTTCAAAAAGTTGGCGCAATTCCTTCAATTCCAACTGAAGCACAGGTCAAAGCTGCTTTAGAAGCTGAAAAATAAACTAAATAAAACTAATTATTAAATACCGAGGAAGTTTTGAACTTCCTCTTTTTTTTATAAAAAAAATCTTCTTTTAGCGTATTTATAAGTGAAAGGAGATTAGTACAAATGGAAAGTCAGCAAACAGTGATTGAAATTTTAGAGAATGCGATCCAGCGTCATTCAAGCGATATTTACTTCTTACCGCATCGTGATGGATATCTGATCAACTTTAATGTTGATGGTCTGGATATTCATTATCAAAAATTGAAGCCGACAATCGCATTGGAGTGTATTAATTATCTTAAATTTCAAGCTCATATGAATATTAGTGAGCATCGACGACCACAACTTGGAGCCTGGCGGTATTTAACTAAACAAAGAGCAGTTGATTGTCGGTTATCAAGCGTTGGCGATTTTCAAGGACGTGAAAGTCTGGTAATTCGACTGATTTATACGATTGCACAGTTAACCAATCAACGGTACTTTATTCCTGAGCAATGGCAAATAATTAAGACCGCATGTCGGCGCCGTGGATTAGTTATTTTTTCAGGGCCAACGGGTTCAGGAAAAACGACCTCAATGTATAAGTTAGCGGAGCAATTTGGTGATCAGCAGATTTTAAGTATTGAAGATCCGATTGAAATTTTTCACCCCGACATTTTGCAATTGCAAGTAAACGAAAAGGCCGGAATGACTTATCGGGATTTGATCAAAGTTGCGTTGCGTCACCACCCGAATATTTTGATCATTGGTGAAATTCGTGATCAAGAAACGGTTAAAATTGCGATTCAAGCCGCATTAAGCGGTCACTTGGTTTTAAGTACGGTTCATGCGGCAAACTGTTTCGGGGTCGTATCCCGGTTATGCAATCTAGGAACATCATTAACAGACCTTGAACAAACATTGCAATTAGTTAATTATCAGCGACTGATTCCAACAACCGGTCATGAAACAAAGGTGCTATTTGACCAGACAGATTTAAAAAATATTCAACTGAAGACGCTTTTAGAGCAACGTGGAATGACTCTGGAATGGGAACATAATCTCAAAAAAATTTATCATCGCCAAGAAATTACACATCAAGATTATGAAAGGTATCTTTATGGGTAAAAAAATAGTTAATAGTTCCAAATGGAAATTAAAAAATCAAGCAGCATTTTTTGAGACACTTGCTGATATGCTTCGAAGCGGTTTTTCATTAAAACAATGTCTGGTTAATCTTGCAATTTTGTATCCAGCACAGAAAAATGATTTTAACGAAGCATTAACGCAGCTTGAAAGTGGAAAAACATTTAGTGAAAGTATTCATCAGTTTTTAAATTCAAAAATTTATTACCAGTTAATGCTTGCGGAAAGTCATGGTCAATTAGAGTTGAGCGTTTTGCAGTTGGGAAAATATATGCGACAACGGGTTGAACAACGTGAAAAAATTCGAGCGGCATTATTTTATCCATGCATTTTATTTGGCTTGTTAGTAATGATGATCACGGTTTTACTAACGTGGCTACGTCCAACAATTATGATGTTGAATGAACAAGGTAAGCAAAGTTCTGAAATTACTCAATGGGTAATTTACGGCGTTAAAATTGCAGGAATCGGACTGATGGTAATTATAATCCTATATTTCTTATACGGAGTTTATTGGCTAAAGAAACAGCCCACAATTGCCCGTCACCAATGGTTAAGTCGATTACCATTGATTGGAAATATTTATTGCTGTTATGCGCATTACTATTTGTCTTTTAATTTGGCACTGCTTTTAAAAAGCGGTCTTGGTTTTCATGAAATTTGTAATTTTTTGTTACGATTTGAGCCGCAAACATTGCTTTATCAACTAGGTGAAAGTTTAAATCAGCATTTGCTTTCGGGAAAAGAAATTAAAATGTTTATTAAGCGTTATGCATTTATCCCATCAGAATTAAATATCTTTTTAAATAAAGGACAAACGAATGCAGAATTGAGCGAGGATTTGCTAATTTATGCCAATACAATGTATCAAAGGTTATTAAAGAAGGTTGATCGTTTAATTAATTTGATTCAGCCGATCGCATTTTTAATAATTGCAATCATCATTGTCGGAATTTATCTTTCAATTTTGATTCCAATTTATTCAAATTTAGGAGGAATGTCATAATGAATGAAGTTAGAAAAGTAAAGGGTTTTACTTTAATTGAAATGGCAATCGTTTTATTTATTATCAGCTTGTTGATTTTAATTATTATTCCAAATATTAACCACCAGCGGAAAAACGCAGTCAATGTTAATTCAAATGCCATGCGAACGGAACTCCGGACGCAAGCACAGCTTTATTTGTCAGAACATCCTAATACGGAAGCTTCGGCATTAACGACGAATATGCTAGTGACGGATCATTATTTAACGAATCAACAAGCGAAGAAATTAGCAAACCAAAAGATTACTGTTCAAGATGTTTTAAATGAAAAATAAGGGGTTTACGTTACTGGAAACAACGATCGTTCTTGCATTGGCATGCTTATTTTTGTTGCTGAGTTTTTTTCTTGCTCCGCGTAGTTCGGCATAAATTAAGGAAGAGCAGTTTATGCAAAATTTAACAAGCAAGTTAGACAAGGCAGCGATGCAAGGAAAAGAACATCATCAAATTGTACGGGCTTTTTTTGGAAAAGAGAATGTTCAAATTTTAATCGGGCGAAAAACGGAGAAACTAGAATATCCGCCAACATTAATTAAATATGGTGCTGAAAGTGTTTATATTTCTCCTTCAGGCGTGACCCGCCCAACCACGATTACGCTTGTTTCTAAAAAAGCACACTATTCGTATAATCTAATTTTTGAGCTTAGTTTTGGAGGTGTATATCGTGTTGCCAAGCAAGAGTGATAAAGTTTCAGCTTTCTTGATCAGTGATGCGATTATTGGTTTAACCTTGATTTCATTAGCAATTGCAACGTTTTATTTTAACCAATCATGCTTTATGAAAAATGAAGATGAATTGTATTTAAAAAATCTTCAAGTTCAAGAAGCCTTTCAGCAAAGTATATTGCGAATCAATCAAAAAGAGCCATTAGGCCAAATTAAAGTTCATTCGGATGCAGGAGAATATCAAGTTAATGTTGAAAAATAGAATTAAGGCTTTTTCATTGGTTGAAGTCATTATTGCATTGATCATTTCAAGTTTGGGATTATTACTGATCAATGGAGGAATCTATGGCATTCATCGTCAGTTAAATTCCAATTCTGGCAGCAAAGAACGAATTCAATGGGAAAAACTGGTTTCAACGCTTGAATCAGAACAAATGCGTTTCCAATGGAAAGGAAATCAGAAAGACGGGCTCCCATTGTTATATTGCCAGACGCAACGAAATGATTATTTGCTAAAAAAAAATCGCCGAAATTTAATCTTACAAGGGACGAATGGTCAGGGCTTTATGCCATTGATGATGAATATTGATGGATTTCGTTATCATTATTCAGAGCCGTTTTTGGAAATCTGGGTCAAAGTTCATGGTCATCAATATTATCGAAAAATTGTAATGCAGAGGGAAAATAATGAAAAATAAAGTTAACGGATCATTGTTTGCAAGTGGAATTTTATTTTTAATTTTCTTGAGTGCGCTTTTTCTGGGACAGCTTGAATTTTATGATAATCAGTTAAGCTTTTATCGCGCAGAAATCAATATGAAAGAAGCACAAACAATGCGAAACATGGCACAAACCCATCATCTTCATGATAATCAGGAATTAAAGTTTAATACAGGAAAGGTCCGTTTTCATGAACAACGGTATGAAATTACACTGAAAAATGGACAGTACTATTCATTTGAAGCTTTTAAGTAAAGCTTGCAATCGGATTGGGAACTCGTTAAACTGTTACACGAATATTGATTAGAACGTGAGGGTTAAAGCGTGGAATTAAAAGATATTGAACAAGCATATCAAACATTAAGTCAAATTATCGAGATTTTCCAAAAACAACTTGATCTTTCATACTTTGACGCATTGATTGAAGCATTGAGTGATTTGCTTGAAAACCAAATTAACGGAAAGGAAGAAATTGACGATTCAACGGTTGCTGAATTGGAAAAATTATACCGGCATTTAGATTTGAATGAATTTTCATCAGAAGAAATTCGACAAGTCATTCAATTGTTATTATTAGGGTCATATAAAAAAGAACGAGTTCAGCCTAATCATCAAATGACCCCGGATTCAATTGGATATTTGATTACCTTCTTAATTGAGAAAATAACTTCGAATGAAAAAATAAATTCAATGTTAGATTTGACGATTGGAACAGGAAATTTACTTGCCGTGATTTTGAATAACCTAAAAGCTTTAGGAAATCAAAATTTAAAAGCATATGGGATTGATAATGACGATACGCTATTAGCAATTGCAGATGTTTCCCTTGCTCTTCAACGAATCAATAATGTTGAACTTTTTCATCAGGATGCATTGGATAATTTGATGCTTCCCCAAGTTGATCTTGTTGTTAGCGATTTACCGGTGGGATACTATCCGCTTGATGAACGTGTAGCGCAATTTGAAACGCACGCTGCTGAAGGACATTCGTTTGCTCATCATTTATTAATTGAACGGGGAATTGAGAAGCTTACAGA
The DNA here is from genome assembly GCF_001435375.1 of Ligilactobacillus araffinosus DSM 20653. Classification (GTDB taxonomy): domain Bacteria; phylum Bacillota; class Bacilli; order Lactobacillales; family Lactobacillaceae; genus Ligilactobacillus; species Ligilactobacillus araffinosus. The sequence goes on from NZ_AYYZ01000011.1 coordinate 38,856, forward strand.
AAATGGATGGGGGCTTTTTGTTGTCCCAAGTGGGATTTTTGAAACTAAAGAGGCTCAACCGCTTTTAAAAATGATTCAGAAGAATGGGTACTTACAAGGTTTGCTAAACTTGCCTCGTGAATTATTTGTATCTGAGAAGTCACGCAAGGCAATTTTGATGGTTCAGAAAAAGGGCGATCATGCTCATCAAGCTTCGCAAATTTTATTGGGAGATTTTCCATCGTTGAAAAATAAAAAAGAATTCAATGGGTTCCTTGACGAAATCAATGCGTGGGTAAAGGAGAATCAATAATTTTGAAAAGGTTGTGACGGTTGTCACGGCTTTTTTGTTAGTTATTCATTTTAGTGTATAATTTTAGAAGAAGAGTCTAAGTTGGAGGTGAGATTGTGAACGAAAAGCGGCGTGAAAAGATGGAAGAGCAGCTTGCGAAAAAGGCTAAGGCGATTGAAGAATATGCAAGTACGGTCGTTACACCGAATGATACGGATGTGATCATTGATGGATGCAAGTATCAATTGGTTGAAAACTATCATGAAGGTTTTCAGGTTGATAAGTTGCGTGAACGTTTCAGTCCAATTTTAACCAAGTTTGATTATATTGTTGGCGATATGGGATATGACCAATTACGATTACGTGGATTTTATGATGATAAGCGGAAAGTTCAACCAGTACAAAAAATCAGCCATTTGCAAGACTATTTGTATGAATATTGTAATTTTGGTTGTGCATATTTTATTTTGAAGAACTGTGAGGTCCATGACAGTTTTCCTGCTCCAGCAACCCGGAAAAAGAAGCGACGGAAAAATTCACGGTCACGAACAAATCCAAATCGTAAGCGTTTAGATAAAAATTCGAATTATAATAACCGGAAATCAAAGATTCAGACGGTTAAATCCAAGAACCGTCGTCAAGGAAGTCGCCATTTTGTAATTCGAAAGAAGAAAAATAATACTAATAGTAAGCGGAGAGATCAAAATGTCAAATAAATTATATAAAGGATACATGATTGATTTAGACGGAACAATTTATCGTGGAAAAGAACGAATCCCGGCAGCTAAACGGTTTGTTGAACGGCTGCAAAAGTTCGAAATCCCATTTTTATTTGTAACAAATAATAGTACTCGGACACCGGAACAAATTGTTGAAAATTTAAGTAAGAACTATGATATTCACGTTGGAAAGGAAAATGTATATACTTCTGCTCTTGCAACGGCGGACTATATTGCTGATTTAGATAAACAAAAACGGCAGGTTTATGCGGTTGGTCAGTTAGGATTACAACAGGCCTTGCTGGATCGTGGTTTTCGGTTTAATGAACAGGATCCTGATTATGTTGTTGTTGGGTTGGATACTGATGTAACGTACCATAAACTCGAACTTGCAACGCTTGCAATCCGGAACGGCGCGAAGTTTATCGGAACAAATCCAGATTCGAATTTGCCAAGTGAACGGGGAATGATTCCAAGTGCCGGAGCAGTTGTTGCATGCATTGAATATGCTACCCAACAAAAGGCAACATATGTTGGAAAACCCGAAAATATTATTATGGAAAAAGCGCTTGAAAAGATGAATCTTCCTAAAGATCAGGTTGCGATGGTTGGCGATAATTACCGGACAGATATCATGGCAGGAATCAACTTTGGAATGGATACAATTATCGTCTACACTGGATTATCAACTAAGGAAGAAGTCGCATGCGAAAAGATCCAACCAACCCATCAAATTGATTCGTTAGATGAATGGCAAGTATCTGATGAAGAAAAATAATTTGATTTTACTAAGAGATATGATTACGATTGGAATCGCAATTATATCTCTTTCAGTTTTTATAACAGTCAATTTTACAGGGTTATATCATTTTTTTGTCGTGCGTGACCACCTCGGACGGCTCGTGGGGTTGAGCAATTATGAATTAATGATTAATTATCGTTATCTAATCAGCTACCTTCAATGTGGATGGATCCATCATTGGCAAACAAGTCTTGCTTTATCTTCAAAGGGATTGACCCATTTTGCAGATGTTAAGCGGTTAATTGAATTTAATAATTTAATTTTGATTCTTTTTGGAGGATTAGCAGGAGTTGTAATTACTAATAGAGTAAGGAAACGACAGATGTGGCAACTGATATTGCCTGTTAAAATGGCATTAACCTTGTTAGGAACATTCATTTTCATTTTGATGATTGCCTTCAATCGAATTTTTATTTTGTTTCATGAGGTTTTATTTCGAAATCGTGACTGGATTTTCAATCCGCAAACTGATCCGATTATAAAGGCGTTGCCAGAAAACTTTTTTGAAGCGTGTTTTCTTTGGGCATTTTTGGTTTGGATTTTAGCTGGATTGGGGCTAATTTGGTATGGTAAACGTGAATTAAAAAAAGCAAGATGAGTACAATGATATGCACCCCAAATCTTGAACAAAATAAATCCAGGATTTGGGGTGTTTTTTTATGCGTTTAACAAAACAAGATAA
>NZ_AYYZ01000012.1 GCF_001435375.1 Ligilactobacillus araffinosus DSM 20653
TGGTACGACAATGAATCAGGCTTCACAGCTCAAATGATCCGTACATTAGAAAAATTTGCAAGCATGCTTAAATAATTAAGCATCCTGAAAGCGAGAAGAGGTTGTGATTTGATCACGACCTCTTTTTTGTTCTTCTTTATCTTTCCCGGATAACCTTCATTCGGACGTTGAATAATCTAAATTAATAATATAAAATAAGATTATAAGTATCGTTTATCTCAATGAAGAAGGTTAAATTATGTTTGATCACAAATTAATCACTTTTTTGACGGTTGCCAAAGTTGGTTCTTACACCAAAGCGGCAGAAGAACTTTACATCAGTCAGCCAGCGGTTTCTCAACAGCTTAAAAATCTTGAAGAAGAACTGAACGTAAAGTTATTTACTTACAAAAAACGAAAGCTTCACCTTACCCAATCAGGTAAGCAGCTTCTATTATTTGTGGAATCGTTGCGTTCCCAAAGCAATAAATTTAAAGAACATTTACATGCGATTCCGAAAAACAAGCGGCCATTACACCTAGCAGCAACCCAATCATTAACCAACTCAATGCTGCCAGACTTAATTTCATTCGTAAACGAACGGCATTCTGAAATTATCCTTCACTGCGATGTTATGAACACAAAGGAATGTCTTGATCAACTTCATTCCGGCAAACTTGATTTTGCCCTGGTTGAAGGAAACTTCGATACCGAACAATTTACGGTCCGGCCATTAATCGATGAACCGTTTATTGCCGTTGCATCCCCGAAATTAGGCCTTGATCCGAATCGGGAATACAAGTTAACGGAATTATTAAACTTTCCGTTGATTTATCGGGAAAGCGGCTCTGGTTCATATGCCATTATGCAACAAATTTTAGGAACCCAAAACTTAAAAGTCAGTGATTTTGATCAACGAACACAAATTAGTAACCCTGAAACCATCAAGCAGGTGCTCGAAATGGGAACCGGAATCAGCTTCATGTACCGGGGAATCGTTGCCCGGCAAATCCATGAAGGCTCATTAATGGAAGTTAAACTTCATGCCATTAACATTACCCATCCAATTTACCTGGTATACCTTAACAATAACTACTTTGAAAAGGAATACTTACAACTACTTGATGAGTGGTTACCAACATATCATGAATAAAATAAATATGACAAAATACAAAAAAGCGGCTGAGATTTTAATCTCAACCGCTTTTTTATTCTTCTTTTAGGACCTCACACTGCACATGAATCTTGCCGTGATCATCTTTTTGATAATAAACTCCTTGAATTTCAGGAACAAACCCGTCAAACCGTTCCATTGCGCCAACTAATGTCTTAAAGTAGTCGCAATCAACTTTTTGCCACCGTTCGCCCGGAGCCACGATAAAGACACCTGGTGGATACGGCAATGCGCCTTCCATTGCAATTCGTCCTTCAACTTTCTCCAAATCACATAACTCACTTTTATTATGCCGAAATGCTAAATCCGCATCGGCCGGCTGCATCTCGTAATTCTGCATGTTTGGCTTTTCAAACAATGCCTGTTGCAACTTAAAGGTCCGGTGTTCGCGATAATATGCATGCATTTCATCACATAACCGTTGAATTGTGTAACCTTGATACCGATCAGCATACTTCCGCGCTAATTTTGGCAAAACTTGTTCCAATGGTGCATCGTTTAAGTATAACTGTTCAAATTCCAATAACGCTGTCATCAACGCGTCCAAATCACTTGGCGTATCGCCTGGTGTCAATAAGAACAGCAACGAATTCAAGTCGGATTTAGCTTTTAAGATTCGGTGTTCAGTCAAAAATTCAGCGACAACCGCTCCTGGAATTCCGTTTTCAGTATATTCTTCATTCTCAACATCAATTCCCGGCGTCATAACCGTTAATTTCAACGGATCAATGATGGCTTCTCCAGAAACTGCCCGCTTGAATCCATGCCAGTTGCTTTCAGATGATAATTGCCAGTATTTCAAATCACTCGCTAATTCGTCGGTTGGAATATCTTCCCAATTACGGCCATCAACCATTTGCGGAACCAGCGGCCGGAATAATTTCGATTCCCGAAGCAGCTTTTTGCGCCATTCGATCCCGCGTTTCAGAATATCATTCCACCATGCTAAATTACTTTTCCCGCTTGCAATGTACGGATTGACCGTCATTGACGCGTACAACGGGTAATTATAGCTGGAAGTTACGTACTTCAAATAGGCATTGTTAAAGTGTTTATGATCAACGTACCGCTTTTGGCCTTTAATATGAGAATCTTTTTTCAAAATTTGAGAAGCCGATCCCATCCCCGTTTGCTGTTTATGAAGCGATTCGGTTACTAAAATTCCAGGATCATCAGGGCCAAAGGCTTGCGCTAACGGCGACAACGGCTTCATCATTTCAATAAACTGTTCAAAGCCACCCCATGCGCAATCAAATAAAACGTAATCACATAACTTCCCAATTCGTTCAAGCATCCACTTAGCGTTGTAAAAAACTCCGTCATACGTTTCGGCTTGAATAACCGCCATCCGGAATGGCCGCTTTTGCGCCGCCTTATCTGGATCAACCTTCGCAGCTTCCTTGCGCAATCTTTCTTCTGTTAAAAATTGCGGATCCATTTCACCAATCAATCCCAAAGCATTTCGATCCGTTGGGATATACACCGGTTTAGCACCATTCATAATTAAAGCGCCGTTATAAAGTGATTTATGGTTATTCCGGTCAAATAAAACTAAATCACCTGGCCGTAAAACCGCACTTGCACAGATGTCATTCGAGCCCGTTGTTCCGTTCGGACAGAAATATGCCTTATCTGCATGGTAAACTTCTGCGGTTTTCTGTTCAGCCTCTAATGGTGACCCGGCATGCGTCATCGTATCACCTAGTTCGGCAACCGTGTCGCTTGTGTCAGCATAAAGCATATTTTCACCGAAAAACCGGTTAAAAACGACTCCGGCTGGATGATTTTCGTTGTATCTTCCATTATGATGTCCGGGAGTAGTAAAACTGATTGGCCGCCGATTTGCAAATTCAATTAGATCAGTTAAAAACCGGGGAACCTCTTTCTTTTCGTACTGCAACGCTGCAGCATCAATTTCCCGGGTAATATCAGCAGCCGGTTGTGTAATATCAACCTTCACAACCGGAATATCCAACATTGATTGGGCTTGCACAACTGCTGCCAGCTGCATTTCATCTTCATTTTCAGCACTGATAACCATGGCGGCTAATTCAGCCCCTTTGAGCGTTGAAGCAAGTTCAACGACCGGCCATTGCTTTGAAACATACTGCATCAAACTTTTCGGAGCAGCAACTTTCAAAATCTTCATTTTCAATCACTCTTTTTCTGAAAAAATCTTTCATAAACATAATTTTTGAATTACACTATTAAAGGTATATCTTTTTTCATATCTAGTATAACAATAGGAGGAATAAAATGCAGTATAATGCTGGTTTTAGCTGGAATAAGGCTCCGGGCAAATCATCCATTACCGAATAAAATTTAATAAAGAGAGGATTTTTCGATTTATGGATGATTTAGCACCGAAAAAACATTATATGAGTTGGCCAGTAATTGCCCTACTGGACTTCGTTACAATCATTAGTTTTGAAAATATTTTCTATCCATTTCAAAACCAAGGGCTTTCAGTTGTTGTTTCATGGATTTTCTTACTTTTCTCGTACGTTATCCCTTATGCTTTGATTGCAACTCAATTGGGATTAACTTTTGGCGGTGAAGAAGCCGGGGGCCTTGCTTCCTGGATTCGCCGCGGGACCCACAGTGATCTTTTCGGATACGTTACATCATGGATGTACTGGACCCAAACAATCCCGTACTTAGTTGACGTTTCAAACTCCGTTGTTGTTTCAATCAGTTGGATCATTTTAGGAAATGCAACCTTGAACCAACACATGTCAACGACAACCTTTGGATTAATGACATTCATTATTATCCTATTGTTCATTATTTTCGAAAACAAAGTTAAAAACTCATTGGAAATTTTGTCGATCATTGGCGGCGGTGCCATGTTCTTGATCTCAATGCTGTTCGTCTTTATGACGGTTTGGGCACTTGCGCACGGCGCACACATCGCAACCCACTTCAGCTGGAGTGCATTCAAGCCAAGCTTTAGTCTGCACTACTTCTCAACGACCGGACTTTTGATCTTTGCAATGTCCGGGGCTGAACTGGCTGCACCGTATATCAGCCGCTTGAAAAATCCACGCAAAGATTTCCATAAAGCAATGTGGGCATTAGCATTAATGACGGCCTTCTTAACGATCTTTGGAACATTGGCATTGGCTGTCTTCTTCAACGCCAACCACATTCCATCAGACTTTAAGATGAACGGTCCGTACTACGCTTTCCGACTTCTTGGAGAACAATGCGGCATGGGTAAGACTTTGATGTATGTCTTTGCCTTTGTTCAACTCTTCTTCATGTTGGCTCAGTTAGCGATCTTAATCGACGCTGCTAGCCGGGTATTCGCAAGTGACACCGCTTCGAAGTACATGCCAAGTTGGTTAACCAAGACCAACAAGAATGGCCGGCCAGTTAACAGTTACATCTTAACTGCCGGCATCAGTTTATTGATCTTGCTTTTGAGTGGAACGTTACCAAGCATCAATTCAATTTACAACTGGTTATTGAACCTGAACGGAATCGTTTCACCATACAAGACCGCCCTTGTCTTCGTCGCATTCATCGCCATTCGCTGGCGCGAAGACGAATTCAAGTCCGATTATGTTTACATTAAAAACCGGAAAGGCGCCCTTGCAATGGGTTGGTGGTGCTTCATCTTCACGTTTGTATGTGCCACCCTTGGATTCATTCCGCAAAATGCTAACCCAGGAACCGCTTCATTCAACCATCAATTGATCATGAATTTCCTGACCGTTGGCTTCCTAATCGTTCTTGGATTCTTGCTTCCTGGATTACGGAAACTTGAAGTTAAACATAAAGGATTAAAAAAAGAATAAAATTAAAATCCATGGTTGAAGCCATGGATTTTTGGTTTACTTAATACCAATTAAAAAGCCCGTAGGAACCCATCTTCGTTCCTGCGAGCTTTATTTGTATATTTTACCTTACCGGACAACTAAAACTGAGATTGGCGAGTATTTTGCCATATAGGCGGCTTGTGAACCAAAGTACTTTTCAAGGCCTTCCTTGGCTAATGCCCCAATGACCAGCAAGTCAGGATTGACTTGCGGGATCACTTTTTTGATAATTGTTTCGCCGGCATCGCCTTCCGCAATCACCGTTTTAACCTTCTTGACCCCTGCTTCAAGGGCAATCTTCCGGTAATCTTCAATGTGTTTCTTTAATTTTTCAACTTGTTGGCGCATGTAATCAGCATCCAACACTTGATAAACGTTCATTTCATCTTTTTCAAGGATCGACGTGATGTATAAGGTCGCATCAAGTTCCTTTGCCCGTTGCATTGCAACTCGGAAAGCAAGTTGTGCGTCGTCCGAATCATCGACCCCCACTAAGATTCGTTTGATATTTTTAATTTTTTCAGCCATTCTTTTTCTCCTCTACTTTTCGTTTGCCTGTGACTGTCTGATTCGCCGATTGCTTGCCCATAATTCAGCAATTACCCAAATCAGCAAAAGAACGATCAGCGTTCCGATAATATCTGCACTAATGTGGCCTAACCAAACTTGGTGCGGTGTCGGATTATCGCTGAAGAAAGCCGTCATTTGATCTGGTAAGCCCTGAAGGTTTAAGAAAATCAAGACAACAACTGAAATCCAGCCGGCAATCTTAACCCATAAACTGTTCCGGAACTGCCCCATTTCGGTTTTACTGTTCGTCAGCATCAATAACGGAACCATTGAGAATGGTAATGCCAATGACAAGAAGACTTGCGAGTTGATCATCAAGTTATTGATTGCAATGTGTTGGTGAGTAACTGATTCGCCGCTCGTCGTCATTACACAAAGGATAACCGGAACAACTGATAATAACCGCGTTACTAATCGCCGGGCCCATAATGGCATCCGCATGTGAACGAAGCCTTCCATGATAACCTGGCCAGTCAACGTTCCCGTAATGGTTGAATTTTGACCTGAAGCTAATAATGCAACCGCGAATAACGTCGATAAAATTCCCGTGCGGGCAACTGACGCTAAAATATGATTATGTAACAAACTTGGACTATTTAATGCATTGAATAAACCAAAGAAGGATGTATCCTTAACTGCACCTGATTTGAAAACCGCGACCCCCATGACCAAGAGCAATGCATTTACGAAGAATGCAGCGGTTAACTGAATGTTTGAGTCCCATGTTGTAAACTTGATCGTTCGCTTGATGTCTTCATCACTCGCGTGATCAAGTTCACGGGTTTGTGAAATTGATGAGTGAAGATACAAATTGTGCGGCATCACGGTTGCCCCAATGATTCCCAAAGCACCGGTCAATGGTGTTTCCCCGTTAATTGACGGATGACTTGCCATTACGCCTGCACTTGGAATTAAGCCTTTAATTGCAGCTCCCCAGTTTGGATCTGATAAGATTACTTCATATGCAAAAACAAAAAGAATCACACAGATCAAGCAAACAACGATTGCTTCAATTTTACGGAATCCGATTTTGGCAAGTAACAAAAGAAGCAAAACATCGAATACGGTAATGAAGACCGCGATCATTAATGGAATATGGAAAAGCAGATTCAACGCAATTGCCGCCCCAATAACTTCCGCAATATCCGTTGCCATGATCGCCATTTCGGTCAGTAACCACAAGATAATTCCAAGGGTCCGACTTGTACGAGCCCGAATCGCTTGCGCAAGGTCCATTTGGGTTACGATTCCCAATTTAGCTGCCATGTATTGCAAAAGCATCGCAATCAAACTTGACAGTAAGATAATTGACATCAGCAAGTATTGGAAGTTTTGCCCTCCAGTAATTGATGTTGCCCAGTTACCGGGATCCATGTAGCCAACCGCAACAAGTGCACCTGGTCCGGAATATGCTAATAAGGTTCGCCAAAATCCTTTTCCCTTTGGAACATGAACGGTTCCGTTGATTTCTTCCAACGACTTTCCGTTCGCATACTCGATAAGATGATGTTTCTCTTCAACCATCTCTTTCACCCTTCCTATTAATTTTTACAATTATTATGGTATATAAAACCAATAGTTTTGGCAAGCCTAACTTTTTCAAATTTCAGCCTATTCGCCTAACTTACCGCCGATTATCTTTACTTATGGTACGGCGCTCCCGCATTGATCATGAACGCCCGGTAGATCTGTTCGGTCAAAACTAACCGCATTAATTGGTGCGGCATTGTAAAACGTCCAAATGAAATCTGTGTATTGGCCCGCTTTAAAACTGCTGGTGATAACCCTAATGAACCACCAATTACGAACGTGATGTCGCTTGTTCCGTAAGTTGTCAGCTCTTTGATTTCTTCCGCAAAATTCTCAGAAGTTCGTTCCTTTCCTAAAATTGCCAGCGCATAAACGTATTCCTTATCCTTGATTTTTGATAAGATCCGTTCGCCTTCGATTTCTTTAACCTTTTCTATTTCTGCATCACTTAACTTTTCCGGCGCCTTTTCATCCGGAACCTCAACAATTTGGAACTTACAGAACTTGCTTAAGCGCTTAGCATATTCTGCAATTCCTTGTTTAAAGTATTTTTCTTTTAATTTACCAACACAAACAATTTTGATATTCAATGCTCATCAACTCTTTTCCACAAAGTTATCCACATATTCACAATTATCTAATCAATATCTTGTACGAACAAAAATTCGCCCCCATATTTAGAATTTAAAATTTTCATTGTCCACAATTCCGAAACTATATTCATTTCCTTTAATCACCGTGAAACATTTTCAAAAGTCTCTATTTTATAGCAAGTTCCACGCATTAAGGCAAACTAATTTCAACACTTTTGCACAACTGTTCACAACTTTGTGGATAACTTTTAAATTTTTCCTGTGTGTTTTTCACCAGAATTTTGGGGACAAATTGGGGATAACTTCCGTTTTACTGGTTAAATTATACGCATTTTTCAACCCTTCACGCAACTTTTGCCATTTCATACCCGAACAAACGTGACGCCAAGTATTTTTGCTTAACAGTCGCAATCCCTTATAATATAAGTGAAAGAAGGCTTTCAGATGGCAGAAATGTTAACCAAAACGCTTGAACTGGTCAAGGTTCCATCATTCAATCCTGGAATTATTGGTTCATCTTCAAATTACATTGTGCGTTGCATTAAATGTGGTCATACCCAAGAAATCAACGCTGCTTTTTGGAAAGACTATGTGCAACATCCATATTGCAAATATTGTGATCAGTATTAAAAAGAGGCTGTGACGTAAGGTAAGTCACAGCCTCTTCACTTATTATAATCGGATTCCAAAACAAACGGAGCTACGACGCGAAGCTAGTAAAGTTCGAAAACTCCCAAATCTATGCGTTTTTCTGCTTTCCGTCACGCTCGTTTTTGACGTTTTGTCACCCCTTACTTAATTTCCATCTTCATTTGTTGCTGCCGTCGTATTTTGATCGTTGGCTTCAAGCGTTAATCGGACCTTGGTCGTCTTTTCCTGACCGTTATGATAATATCCGATCTCAACGGTACTTCCAAGTTTATGGGCATAAAGCGCCTCACGTAAACTTGCTAAGCCAGTAACTTTTTTACCGCCCAGACTAATAATTACATCGCCTTTTTGAATTCCTGACCCCTTCAACGGCGAGTTATCGTTGATCTTGGCAACCACGATTCCACCCGTCACGCTTGACGGAAGGTTCAAGATACTTTGTTGTTGTTCTTCCGGAATATTAGCTAAGTCGATCAATGAAATTCCAAGCGCTGGTCGAATCACCTTGCCGTTCGCAACTAACTGATTGATAATTGAAACCACTTCGTTACTTGGAATTGCAAAGCCCATTCCTTCGACCGAAGTTGATGAACCTGAGCCTGTCCCTGTACTTGAAAGTTTCATCGAGTTGATTCCAATCACCTGACCGGCTAAGTTGATCAATGGTCCCCCTGAATTTCCAGGGTTAATGGCCGCGTCAGTTTGAATAACCGTTTCTTGACCCGTTGTCACTCCTTGGCTATTCGTAACGTCGATCGTCCGCTTCTTAGCAGAGATAATTCCTTCCGTTAATGAAGTTGCATATTCAGACCCCAATGGCGAGCCAATCGCAAGGGCAGTCTGTCCAACCTGGATATCATCTGAATTTCCAAAGGAAGCAACTTCCGTTACATCTTGAGCATTGATCTTCAAGACCGCTAAATCAGAAATTGCATCATGGCCCACAACTGTTGCCGGCAATTTCTTTCCGTTACTCATTAACACTTCAACCTTATTCGACCCCGCAATAACATGATTGTTCGTAACGATAAATGCTGTATTCCCCGTCTTTTTGTAAATGACCCCTGAGCCTTCGCTTTCAGAAGTCTCCTTGGCACTCTTTCCGCCGCCAAAGTTTCCAAAAAGCGAATCCAATGAGTTGTCTGATGAAGAATATGCTTCAACTGAAACCACGGCATTTTTAACCTTATTAAATGCCTTTGTTGCTTGATTGGTTTCCGTTACCTTGATGTTACTTGTAACAATTTTTCCTTTCCGGTTATCCTGGGTTACCGCTTGACTAGAATACCGGTTATAAACTGCACATCCGCCAATCACGATTCCGCCGCCAAGGATTCCGCCGGCCAATGCCACCAAAAAGACCTTTTTCAACGACATTGTTTTTTTCTTCGGTCGTTGGGGTGTCGGTTGCGGTTGTTCGATCTGATTATTTTCTGTGTAATCACCGCTATATTGATTTTTGTCACCCATTAAGATCCACTCCCTTCTAACTTACTTTGATATCTCAAATTATAAAAACTAAATTTGAACACTTTATGAATAATATTCGTAAAATATCAAAGAAATTTAAACCTAAATATAAGAAAAAGTAATCGATGATTTAACCTTGTTTTCTTACTTAAAAAGACCACGACGAAGGTCGTAGTCTTAATTAAAACTGATTTCAATTACCAATTAATTATAATTTCATTAGCGTAGTCGCCTGATCTGGACTGGTATCCCAAAGATGAAAATCATGTTCAACAGCTAAATCATGTTGCTTCATAATATTTTCAACCGTAAGATGCGCTAGTTCCTTAATATTGTTTTCCTTGCTTAAATGACCAAGAAAAATTTGTTTGGTATCATTGCCCAAAACATTGATTAACGCTCGAGCTCCATCTTCATTTGAAAGGTGACCGGTATCACCCATGATTCGTTGCTTTAATGCCCATGGATAAGGCCCCATTCGCAACATTTCCGTATCATGATTACATTCCATCAAAATCGCTTCGGCATCCTGAATAACACCCTCGACTCTTTCGGAAACGTATCCTGTATCAGTAACAATTGCAAACGAATGGCCTGCATGGTGTACCTCATAAAATTGCGGATCAGCTGCATCATGCGATACTCCGAAACTTTCAACATCAAGATCGCCTAATGACAATACTTTCCCCGCTTCTAAAAGATGCTTCTGTGCCGGTTTGATTTCACCAATTTTTGGCGCCATAGCATCCCATGTCTTCTGGTTAGCATACACATCCATTCCATAACGCCGGGCCAAAACGCCGACACCCTTACTATGATCTGTATGTTCATGCGTCACAAATAAACTATCAACATCATTTAACGTCCGTCCAATCGAGTTCATGAGTTCCTCGATTTTCTTTCCGGACAAGCCTGCATCAATTAAAATCTGATGTTCAGGCGTTTCGATGTACGTTGCATTTCCCGTACTTCCGCTTGCAAGGATACTGACTTGCATTACATCTTCTTGATTTTCCGTTTCGATCCGCCCCTTTCATTTCAGATTAATTATCATCCATCACCGCTCCGGTAAAGGCATTGATTCGCCGGTAAATAATCGTTCCAGAAGCGTTGTTTTTAATTTCAAAAACCCAAGTTGGAATGTAAACCGTATTTCCGTTAACCGTCAGCATTTTTGAATATGCCAGGTTACTTGATTCAACCGTTGAATTGCTCGGAAGCTTATTATACTGGTATAGCCAAATCAAAGCCCGTTTTTGACTCAGAGTTTTCCGCGCCCCGCGCAACGTTTGCAAATTATCAAGGTGTCCCTGAGTATATCCTTGAACATAACCATTTTTTAAATGGAACCGAATTTGCCCGCCATTATCATAAAACGGTTCATCATTGACTTTTTGAGTATAAACAATCGTATCCTTTGTTGAAAGGGCCTTACTGTATTGATAATCTTTCCCGTCAACGATTTGATTGGGATCATTCACGATCGATTTCAAAACCTTTTGCGGGTTATCAGCATTGACCTTGATCATCGTTGCAAAAGTTGAATTTAGCAGATTGCCGTTCATGCTCCAACTTTGATAACGAAGTTGACCAGCCTTATTTTTTAAATCATCATTATTGGGGCTTGAAACATAGTATCCCGTCCCCGTTTCATTTGACGTTTCACCAATCGTAATCTGATCATCCCGCATGCTTTTCAGCACTGACACCGTGGTGTTCTCGGGATGATTGACCGTTGCATCCATTATTGGACCCTGCTTAAAATATGAAGAAACAAGAAAGACGTCTAGCATAATAAACGCGACAAAGAAGATCCATTCAATTCGTTTAAAATTCATTCTTGCTCCTCCTAACTAATGATTCTGACTTAATGTTTGGTAATCGATCCAGTTACCGTTATACCGGATAAAGTACGTCGGTGTCAGATCAACAACCATTTGTGAACCCGCATTTTGGGTCCATTGATAACCGACAATAATGCTCTTCACTTTTCCCAGGTTATAATTTTTGTCCTTCAACGTTTGCAAAACTTGACTGGTTGGCGGCAAATTAACGGTTTGGTTATTATTCGGTAATGGAACTTGCAAATCATCAACTGAGAACCGGTATTCGGTTGCGCCATTCGGTTGCATTCCGATCTCATACGTCCCATAAAAGTTCGGTGAAATAATCGGGTACCCATTAATGTAACTTTGATATGTTACTTGGTAATGGTTTTCATCATAATTTTGATACCGAACATCGTCCAATGAGACTCCTAGATGACTTAAATTATCAAAGCCGTTTTTAAGGGCATCATTAAAACTGATCTTTTTGTCTTCATTTGCACGGCCTTCACGCGCATAGTTGACCGTTCCATCCTTGCTGTTAATAACCAATCGTTGCCCATTATCCGTCGTATACGTTGTTACCCCATTATGTTCCTTAGTTGCAATCGAATTTGAACTTGAAGCCCCCAATAAGTGAGTCACAAATAAACTCGAATTTTCCTTATTGATCAAGTAGCTGTATTTCGGAACCGTAACACCCTTCGGATAATTCTTAATATAACGGCCCTTACTGATCTCCTGATATTCGATCGGGGTTTGTTGAATATCCTTTGCCGTTACCCGCCGGTATACTTCAGCTGGGATTGAAGTCTTCAACCGCAACTTATATACCTTGTAGTTCACGTCATTTAACAAATAAATTTCCCGGTGATTGGCTGTCGGAAGCACAATATGCTGAAATCGCTGATTTTCATACTGCTTGGCAATATCTGAACGTCTAATCAGTTTTTCAAAAAGTCCAATCGATACCTGATTTGAATATGACAAAATGATGTTGTCATTTTCAAGTAAATCCTTACGGTACGTATTAAAATCCTTATCATTTTGAACAGTGATCTGCTGAACCTCGATCTTTCGCAGATCCTTGCAAAGGTCACTGATCAAATTATCCTTACTGCTCGTTAGTTGAATCTGCTGCTTATTTTGCGTTATTGCAATTCCCGTTGGCGAATAGACATCGGCAAGGTCATAGTGAACCGTTGCATCTGCTGAATTGCCGGATTCATTCGTCGTTGTCGTTTGAGTTGTATTCCGATGAAAAGTTGCTGGATCAATCCAAATAATGGCTGAGAAAACTAAACTGATGACCACTGCAATCAAAAGGCCAATGTGCAACAAATATTTTTTAATTTTCATCCCAAAGATCCTCCTCGTCATCGTCATATTCATGGTATGGAAGAGAGATGTAAAATGTCGTTCCCTGACCTTCAACACTGTCGGCCCAAATTTTACCGTGGTGCATTTCAATAACTTCCTTTGAAATGGCCAGTCCTAAGCCGGTTCCGCCTTGAGCGCGTGACCGCGCCTTATCAACGCGGAAGAACCGGTCAAAGACATGATTCAAATCTTTCTTCGGAATTCCTAATCCCTGGTCTGAAATACTCAAAATAACGTGGTTTTGGGTTTCTAATAGCCGGCATGTAATTACCCCACCATTTGGCGAGTACTTAATCGCATTATTCATAATATTATCAATTACCTGAATAAATTTATCCGTATCAATCTCAACCCAAAGGTCCTTCTTCGTAAAGTCGCGTTTGATCGTATAGTTTTTTGACTTGGTTGAATGCGTATCGTTATTATCCTTTTCAAGCATCATTTCAAACCGGTCAAGAACATAGTTGAACAGTTCATTCAAGTTGACCAGTTCAAGATCAAGCTTGACCCTGCCAGAATCCATCCGCGATAGTTTCAACAAATCATTGATCATCCGAATCATCCGGTCCGTTTCCTCTTGCGTAACCTTCAAGAAGGATGGAGCTACTTCCGGATCTTTCCATGCACCGTCATTTAACGCCTCAATATAACTCCGCATACTTGTCAATGGGGTCCGCAATTCGTGTGAAACGTTTGAAACAAATTGCCGCAATTCACGGTCAATTTTTTCCTGTTCGGTTACATCTCGCAAGACACAAACAATTCCCGAAATAAAGCCAGATTCCCGTTGAATAAGCGAGAAGTACGCATGCAAAATTTGATCATGGTCATCCGCTGACATATCTAGCGTAATTTCCTCTTGATTTTCAAGTAAATCATGCAATGTGTGATCTTCACGAATATCAAGAACATCTAAAATTGATTTGCCAAGGGTATCTTCTTCATTCACATCAAGATAATCACATGCTGCCTGATTAATAATGTTAACTTTTCCGCGGCGGTTTGTCGCAATAACTCCATCAGACATGTGAGTCAGAACCGAATCCAACCGTCGCCGCTCAGACTCTGATTGTTCCTGCGACTCTTCAACCCGTACTGAAAGGTTGTTAACGGCTTCTGCCAATTGCCCCAGTTCGTCTTTCCCGTATACATGAACTTGCCCCGAATAATCCCCCTTCGCGATCCGGGCAGTTTGCTTTTTCATTTCATCGATTGGTCTAGTGATCGCACTTGATAAAATAATTGCTAACAAAAGACCGATGACCGTCGCTATCAACGCCGCCGTGGCAAAAATTGCAGTTACATTGTTTAATGAATCATAAACGCTCTCAAGGCTGGCACGGATATAAACCGCCCCCACAACCGCGTTCGTATTCCCCGTCGAGCTGAATAACGGGGTAATTGAAATATAATACCGTTTATTGTCGCTGCGATCATACGTCATTTTTGAATATGTCCGCCCGTTATATAAAACCTGTTTAATGTCGCTATCAGTTGTCCGCTGTCCGACTAAAGAACGCTTATCAACGTCGTTATCGCCCCGAATATTTCCTTTTGCATCAACAACCTGAACATCGGTAATGTTGCTGTTATTAACGTCTTCCAAAATCATTCGAATCTTGGCATTCGCTTTTTGCGTGTCGCTTGAACTCAAATTTTGGGCAAGGGAATTATCAACGTACGACGACAATTCGACCCGTTGTTTAAATGTTTTTAAATTATCACTTTTCAATCGCTGAATAAAAACAGCCCCGACAATTTGAAACGCAATTAACAGTAAAAGCGCAAATACCAGGGCAATTTTAAAGTGGATCGATTGGAAAAAGTGAAGTTTTTCTTCTTTAACGTTTTGCTTTTCTTCACTCACTTTGATCTCAATCCTTTTGATTTAATTTTAATTTGTTTCTGGATTCCGCAAGTAGTATCCTACTCCGCGCCGGGTTACTAGCCAAATTGGACGGCTCGGATTATCTTCAATTTTTTCACGTAACCGGCGAACCGTAACGTCAACGGTACGAACATCACCAAAATAATCGTATCCCCATACGGTTTGAAGCAAATGTTCCCGGGTCATTACCTGACCAATGTGCTTTGCTAAGTAATAAAGCAATTCAAATTCCCGATGAGTCAATTCGATCTTTTCACCCCGCTTTGAAACCACGTAGGCATCCGGATGAATTACAAGATCACCAATTGCAATGTCATTGTTTTTGCTTTCTTCTTCTGCAGCTTGAGCTTCCGCCATTGTGGCTGATTGCCGCCGTAAGTTTGCCTTGACCCGGGCAACTAATTCTCGGTTTGAAAACGGCTTGGTTACGTAGTCGTCAGCTCCCATCTCAAGGCCTAAAACCTTATCGATTTCGGCATCCTTAGCCGTAACCATAATAATCGGCATGTTGTGAGTCTTGCGCACTTCACGGGCAACTTCCAGTCCATCGATCTTTGGCAACATCAGGTCCAAAAGAATCAAGTCGGGATTAACTTCTTCAACTTTTTGCAAGGCTTCTTCACCATCATAGGCGGTGTAAACATCATAACCTTCTTTTTTTAAATTAAACTTAATAATATCGGAAATTGGTTTTTCATCATCGACAACTAAAATCTTTTTCATAAGCAAATACCTCCCCCATTAAAATGGGTTTTCAGCGACTATTAAATAATCACCCGCCTCATCGAATTGAAAAATTCTCAGTCTCTATTATAAATCATCACCGAATGAAAACCAAACCATGAAAAAACGGTGATCTTCATCCGAAATTCTGACCGAACATTTTGAAAACTATGCTATAATACAGTTAAGCTCTAGACTTGGTTTTCAAAGTTTTCATTTATAAAACGATTAGTGAAAGTAGTTAGTGATTTTCACTTAAAGCAAATATGGCAAATTGACTTCTTTTATACATTCTCCAACAAATTTGTCACTGAGCTTTCAAGGAATAAATCATACATTCTCCCCTTTACTACTAACTACACTCACAGCTGGTAATTTTTAAAACTTACATGGTCAAATTAATAATCATCTCCGGAGTTTTTATTAATTTACATGAAGGTGCTTTAAGTATTCAAGTTAACTTCTGTTACCTCATACTTGGATGATTTAGATTAACTTCACATGGCGGTTTTAATTTTTACCAGCTTTCGGTTTTATTGATGAAAGGTTGGAAAGTAATTCTAGGTGCGATAAAAACACAGAACAAAAAAAGTAAAAGGCTGTGACGAAAGTCCAGCCTCTTACTTTTATAAATTTAATTCATATCCCAAACGTTCTTGAACTTTATCCCCCTGATTAATGATTCCGCAATATTGAAATCCAGCTGACTTAATCAAGCTTTGCATTCGTTCATTCATTGCATGGGTGTCGATTCTGAAGTTTTGCATGCCCTGTTCGATTCCAATTGAAATTAAATTACTCATCAAATAATTACTCAGATGCATTCCCCGAAATTCAGATGACAATGCTAACCGATGAATCGTTGCGTACGGTTGATCAGTTACGTTCCAATGGCCATCACTGAGATTTTGATAATTTGTCTGCGGATCATGTGCCAGGGTTGCTACTCCAGCAACTTGATCATTTACCATCAAAACCAAGCATTCATTTCGCTGAATATCAGTTTGAAAAACTTCCTTAGTGGGGTAACCATTTTGCCATTGCGGACTGCCGTCATTTTTTAGGAGTGCTTGCGCTTCATGAATAATTTCCATAATTGATGATAGATCTCGTTGAGTGGCGTGCCGCAGGTAAATTAAACTCATTTTAATTCCTCATTTCTTCTTTTCCGAAAATTAATTTATCCCTTAGTTTAGCCATTTTTAAGCCTTTTTTCAAATTTCTCAAAAAAATTTCAAAAAAAGCTTGCATTCATCTTCTATCCTTGATATTATATTAATCGTCGATGAGATGTGAAAAGTTCTTATCGCTTATCAACTAAAGATTTATGGGTGGTTAGCTCAGCTGGCAGAGCAACGGACTCTTAATCCGTGGGTCCAGGGTTCGATCCCCTGACCACCCATCAGTGAAAGTCGTGATGTGATCACGGCTTTTTGTTTTACCCAGTTCTTTTTCTTTGCACCTATCACCAAACTGCATATAATTGAAAGTGTAAGGAGTTAGAAGCCCTGTGTTAGATGGTAAACAAGTGACCATATTGGAAGATTTATGTTTTCAAGTCAGGGTCGAGGCTCCTTATTTAATTTGAAAATAAAAGATTGAAATTCAAAGAAGGGTGTTCAATGAGCGTAAATCAATGTCAATGCAACTGCAAATGCGGATGTGCAGACGGTAAAGCTTGCAATTGCAAGAGTAATCCCAATGCAAAATGCTCATGCAGCCAAAGTAAATAGTTAATGATCGGCCAAACAATTGGTGAAGGTTCTGTTTGCAGTGGGACAGAGCCTAACGGTTGTTTGGCTTTTTATTTGCCTGCTTGTCGCTCTGAATTTAAATGGGTAAAATACCCTATATAAGGAGGTCATTTTATGGCTGCAAAAGAACAAATCAATGAACAATTAATCAAAGACGACCTTTATATGGCCGTAAACGGCGAATGGCTTAAAACCGCTAAAATTCCTGCTGATAAAGCAACAACTGGTGGATTTCAAGACCTTGCGGATCATATTGAAAAAACATTAATGCATGATTTCGGTCAGATGCTGGATGGGACTGTTCAGCCAGAAGACCAATATTTAAACGAGTTCATTAAATACTACCGCTTAGCTTCAAACTTTGACAAGCGAAATACCGATGGATTTACTCCTGCTAAAAAATTTATGGAACGCGTTGAAAATTTGAAAGATTGGAGCGACTGGGAAAACAAAGCTGTCGAACTTACAATGAAAGGCTATGAAGCCCCGTTCCAGCTTTACGTTGCAAGTGACATGAAGAACACTGATCGTTACACATTATATGCCTCGGTTCCTTCGTTGATTCTTCCAGATAAAACGTACTATGCTGATAATAATGAAAATGGCAAGGCTTTAATCGCTGTGTTCTCATCAATGGTGATGAAACTTTTTAAGATGGCCGGTTATGATGAAACCACCGCTCAAACTCATCTTGAACGCGCACTAGCATTTGACCGTTCACTTGCACCGCACGAAAAGGACAGTACTGAACGGGCAGACTACCCGAAGATGTACAACCCATATTCATTTGAAGACTTTAAGAAATTTAGTTCCTACCTTAATTTAGGAAAATACACCGAAGACTTGATTAAAAACACGCCTGATCAAGTTATCGTCGAAGAGCCGAAATATTATGAAGCCCTTGATGAAATCGTCAACCCAGACACCTTTGAAAACTTTAAGAGCTGGTTGCTCGTTAATACTTTGACCGGCGTTACAAGTTATTTAACGGATGATTTCCGCGTAACCGGTGGCGAATTTTCCCGGGCAATTTCTGGATCAAAGGAAGCCATGAAACCGCAAAAAGCTGCTTACTACCTTGCCAGCAACCGGTTTGATCAGGTTGTTGGGCTTTACTATGCTCATAAGTACTTCAGTCCAGATGCCAAAGCCGACGTTGAACACATGGTTCACCAAATGGTCGATGTCTATAAGCACCGCCTTGAAAACAATGATTGGTTAAGTGAATCGACCCGCAAGCAGGCCATCGTTAAGCTGGATGCATTAGGGATCAACGTTGGTTATCCGGATGAACTTGACCCGTTATATAAGAAATTTAAGGTCGATGAACAGCTTAGCTTGCTTGATAATGCCCAATCCTTTAGCGAAATCGTCCTTGCTGATCATTACAACCGATGGGGCAAACAAGTTGACCGAACAAGATGGCAAATGCCAGCGCACATGGTCAATGCCTACTACGATCCGCAATTTAACGTGATCGTTTTCCCAGCGGCAATTTTGCAGGCTCCATTTTATGACTTACACCAATCGGCAAGTGCAAACTATGGTGGAATTGGGGCGGTGATTGCCCACGAAATTTCCCACGCCTTTGATAATAACGGTGCTCAATTTGATGAAAAAGGAAATTTGCATAACTGGTGGACTGAAGCCGACTTGAAGCATTTCCAAGGCCTTGCCCAAGACATGATCAATGAATTTGACGGCCTTGAAACCGAAGCCGGAAAAGTCAACGGAAAATTGGTTGTTTCGGAAAATATTGCTGATGCTGGCGGTTTAAGCTGTGCTCTTGAAGCCGCAAAAGGCGAAGCCCAACCAGATCTGAAAGCATTCTTTATTAATTGGGCGCGAATTTGGCGAATGAAAGCATCGATGGAACGGATGAAACTGCTGCTTAACATCGACGTGCATGCTCCGCATGTCTTACGGGCAAACGTTCAACCGAAAAACCTTGATGATTTCTACACAACCTTTGACGTCCACGAAGATGATGGAATGTACTTAGCACCTGACAAACGGGTCAATATTTGGTAATTCAATAATTTAATTAAGAGATTATGGAAAATTCCGTAATCTTTTTTATTTTTATGCTAAAATCTTTAGTATCTTAAAGAAAAGGATTGAGTGATTTTGAAAGATAAAAATTCCCTTTACATCAGCCGATCACATGCTATTTTTCCAATGCTATTTTCAATAATCATTATGTGGATGACCACTTTTTGTTTTCCAACTAACGATCTAGGGGCCGCTATTACTTTTGGATTTCTTTTCCTATCAGGTGCATGGATTTTCTTTTCTTACTTAGTTATTTTATTAAACGGTTCATTCCCGTTAATTTCTATTCGGGAAAACGCCATTACTTTTAGAAAAGCAATTAACCGCTTTAAAGAAAATAACCTTATCGTTCCCGTTGATCAAATTAAGCGCATTGTGTTCGAAGTTCCTCACTTAGAATTTGGATATCATCCTAGCGTTTATCGAACAAGTGGTAAACTCACAATTTATTTAAAGTCAAAACTTCCCGTTCCTAAAGGATTTAAGTCTGAAGACGACGGCAATTTCCATCAAATTACATACAAACTGACATGCGTCGCTTCATCTAAAACGATTTCCTTCTTTAAATTTTTTATCGGCTGGGCATCCTATCAAAACATCCAGTGTGATATTTATGATCCTGATTAATCTTTAGATGTTAATTCAAGAAATCAATTAAGAGATTACGAAAAATTTCGTAATCTTTTTTATTTTTATGTTAAAATTTTTAATATCTTAAAGAAAAGGATTGAGTGATTTTGAAAAATGAAAAGATTTCAGTTTATATGAGTAAATTCAAGCTCATTGCATTAACAATCATGTCGCTTTTATTGGTTGCAATGGGCGTTGGCGTCCTGACTAGCGGTGATGCTGGGATGGGACTTTTTTGTACCGTTTTTTTTGGCATAACCGCTGTTATCCCATTAATTTACCTTTTCCATAGCAAGCAGCCGTTGGTTGTCTTAACAAAAGATTACATCCGCGTGCGAGTTCCAATGAAAGACACTGAATTTCAACTTTCGGCTGCGGATGTTGCTCAAATTGGGATGAGCGGAACGAAGAAAAATGCCCGGCTTAATTTATTAACCTCTAAGAATGTCCCTGCAGATTTTAAAAAGTTTGTTAAAACTCAAGACAGCAAACATCTTATTTCGATTCCGCTTAATTACGTTGATTCCCACGTTGTTTTGATTCTAAATGACGCGGTTCAAAAGTGGCAAGAATCCCTTAAAACTCAACGTGTAAAGGCCCGGGCAGAAGAAATTTCGGCTGACGTTCAAGTTCAGGGACAAGCTGAAAAAGAAACCTCATCGTTAGTTGCGTTGAACACGGCTGCAAATAGCGTTGGCGCTTCCGGAAGCTTTGTAAAAAAGGGGAAATTTGTCCGTGAAGCAATGCTGTTCCCAGTTACTTCAGAAGAAAGTAAACTTTTAGGAAAGCACATTGCCAAGACTTACGGCATTGTGATGGCTGAAATTTTAGCAAGTCTTTTCCTTGCCGCTTTTGAATGGATCTTCTTTGATTTTGGAATTTTAATGGTTAAACTTGCATTTTCACTTCATGGAATTACTTATCTTATCTTTCTTGGATTGCTTATGTGGCTTGCCCAAAAGGCCCGGAAAACTCACCAAAAAAGTTATGAAATCGGTGCAATCGCCCTCACGATTTGGATGCTGACCCAATCAGTTCTTGTCAGTATCGGTGCCCTTTACAACACGGTCGGTTTTTCAAGGGCCATGATCGTTACTGCTGAAGCTTTCTTAATAACCTTTGCGATTTTCAGTAGTTGTGCACTATTCGGCCTTCAAACTAAGAAAAACGCTGCCGGTTGGGGCGGCCCGCTTTTGGGAGCACTCCTTGCAGTTATTATTCTTATGCTTTTTAATATTTTGATTGGATCAACCCTTTTGATGAATCTCTTACTAGTTGCCGACATCTTTGTTTTCGTTCTTTATACGATCTATGACAATCAGATGATCAAGGTGCGTTTCCTTGCTAATTTTCGGGGTGAAATTGCCGATGGTTATGATGGAACATTCCTTGCACTAGACAGTTCATTAGATATCTTCCTTGATTTTATCAACCTCTTCTTGGATATCTTATCGATTTTCTCCTCATCAAATAGTAATTAAAAGATTCATAACCAAAAAGACGAAGTTCAACCGAACTTCGTCTTTTTTCCTATTCTTCTGTCTTCTTTGCAATTCTTCCCTGTTGAATATAAACTGCAAGAATTGAGATATCAGCCGGGTTGACCCCACTGATTCGGCTTGCTTGAGCCAACGTTTCGGGTTGAATCTTTGTTAATTTTTCAACCGCTTCCGTTGCTAACCCGTCAATTGCATTGTAGTCAATATTTGTAGGAATCTTCTTGGCCTCCATCCGGTGAAGTTTTTCAACCTTTTCTTCCGCCTTCTTGATGTAGCCTTCATATTTGTATTGAATTTCAATCTGCTCAATAACCCGTTTATTAAGTTCATGATCCGGAGCAGGAATAAACTTCAATAAATCTTGGTAGCTCATATATGGCCGCCGCAACATGTCACTGGCTAATACGCCATCCTTCAATGCTTTATCACCATGGGCTTCAAGATAGGCATCAATTTCTGGATTTGGCTTAATTCGAATTGATTCAAGCCGTTTCTTTTCATCTTCAATGGCTTGCCGTTTTTGAACAAATTTTGCATACCGTTCATCTGAAATCAAGCCGATTTCATGACCAATATCCGTTAATCGCAAGTCCGCATTATCATGCCGTAAAATCAAGCGGTACTCAGCCCGGGAAGTCAACAACCGGTATGGTTCGTTTGTTCCCTTTGTAACCAAGTCATCAACTAAAACGCCAATGTAAGCATCGCTTCGTTTAAGCACAATCTCCTTCTTGCCTAAAGCGTGCCGGCCGGCGTTGATCCCAGCAATCAAGCCTTGACCCGCAGCCTCTTCATAACCTGACGTTCCGTTGATCTGCCCCGCAGTATAAAGGCCCTTGATCAACTTAGTTTCAAGGGTTGGTCGTAATTGATACGGAGAAACAACATCGTATTCAATTGCGTATCCTGGACGCATCATTTCGGCATCTTCAAGGCCCTTAACATTGTGGATCATTTGTAACTGAACTTCTTCAGGCAATGAAGTTGATAACCCGTCAATATAGTATTCATCCGTCTTTCGTCCTTCAGGTTCAAGGAAAAGCTGGTGCCGGTCTTTATCAGCAAATCGAACGACCTTATCTTCAATTGAAGGGCAGTAACGCGGACCAACCCCTTCAATTACCCCAGTAAACATTGGAGCTCGATCAAGGTTATCCCGAATAATTTGGTGAACCTTTTCGTTTGTATAGGTCAACCAACATGACAATTGATCCTTAACGGGAATATATTCATCATCAGAGCTTTCAAAACTAAAGTGATTAACTTCAGCGTCCCCCGGTTGTTCTTCCGTTTCGTTATAGTGAATCGTGTTGCCATCGATTCGCGGCGGTGTTCCGGTCTTAAACCGAACAATATCAAAACCATACTTTTCTTCAAGGTTTTTCGTTAATTCAAGGGCCGGTTGCGAGTTATTCGGACCTGATGAATACATCAATTCCCCGATAATGATTTTGCCCCGAGCAGATGTTCCGGTTGTCAAAACAACGGTCTTAGCACCGTAATGCGCCCCGGTACTTGTAATAACGCCCTTAACTTCGCCGTCTTCAACGATCAGATCATCAACCATTCCTTGACGCAAAGTTAAATTTGGTTCTTCTTCAAGGGTATGCTTCATTTCGATTGAATACTGCCGCTTATCAGCTTGTGCGCGCAATGCACGGACCGCCGGACCTTTACTTGTATTCAGCATCCGCATTTGAACATAGGTCTTATCGATGTTCTTTCCCATTTCGCCGCCCAAAGCGTCAATTTCACGGACAACGGTTCCCTTTGCCGGACCGCCGACAGATGGATTACATGGCATAAATGCAACCATTTCGAGAGTGATCGTCATTAAAAGGGTTTTATTTCCCATCCGGGCAGCTGCCAGTGCTGCTTCACAGCCGGCATGCCCCGCACCAACAACGATCACGTCGTAGTCTTTTGCCTTATAAGGTTTTCCTTTTGCTACTTGCATTATCTTCTCCTTATATCGTTTTTATTTTCCTAAGCAGAACTTGCTGAATAATTCATCCAACAATTCGTCTTTATATGAATCCCCGGTAATTTCACCTAGGTCTTCCCAGGCATCGCGCATGTCGGTTTGACAAAGGTCAACGGGCATCCCATTCTTAATTCCAACTAAAACGGCATCCAATGAGTCAGCAGCCTTATTTAACAAGGCAACATGCCGGGCATTATTAATGATGACCGCATTTTGTGAACTTTCAATTCCGTTAGCAAACATGTCCTTGATCCGTTGTTCAACATCGTCAACGCCAATATTATTTGGAATTGATGTTTGAATGATGTTTTCCTTGCCAACTAAACCTTCGACTTCATCGATTTCAATCTTTTGCGGCAAGTCGGTTTTGTTCAGAATTACGATCCGTTGCTTATCCTTCGTCAAATCGATCAACTGCCGGTCTTCATCCGTCAACGGTTCGCTGGCATTCAATACCAAAATTACCAAGTCTCCTTGGTCAATTGCCTTGCGTGACCGTTCAACTCCGATCTTTTCAACCTTATCTTCCGTTTCACGAATTCCAGCCGTATCAATCAGTTTCAATGGAATTCCCTTAATGTTGACGTATTCTTCAATGACGTCCCGGGTCGTTCCAGCAACATCAGTTACAATTGCCTTATCTTCATGTAACAGATAATTCAAAAGGCTTGATTTCCCAACGTTTGGCCGACCGATAATTGCTGTTGCTAATCCTTCGCGTAAAATCTTGCCGCCTTGAGCAGTTTCAAGCAACTTATCAATCTTCTTCTTAACTTCGATCGTCCGTTCCTTTAAAAGCTTAGTGGTGATCATTTCAGTTCCGTCATATTCCGGATAGTCAATATTAACTTCAACCTTTGATAAGGTATCAAGAATTTCTTCACGCAATCCGCGAATCAGCTTTGCTAAGCTGCCGCCAAGGTGATCAAGCGCTAACTTAGCTGAACGGTCAGTTTTAGCCTTGATAATATCAAGTACTGATTCTGCTTGGGTCAAATCAATTCGACCGTGAAGAAAGGCCCGTTCAGTAAATTCACCTGGATTGGCCATTCGCGCACCATTTGTCAGCAACAATTGCAAAATCTTGTTGGTTGGAACAATTCCACCGTGACAGTTAATTTCAACAATGTCTTCCCGGGTATATGTTTTCGGTGCCCGCATAACGGTTACCATAACTTCATCGACGGTTTCGCCATTTTTCGGATCAATAATATGCCCGTAATTGATCGTGTGCGTTGGAACCTTTGTTAAGTCCTTTCCCTTAAACATCTTCATGACGATTGGCAATGCATCGTCCCCGCTTAAACGTACAATTGAAATTGCACCTTCACCAGGCGGAGTTGAAATTGCAGCAATTGTATCATATTCTGTTTGTTCTTCTACCATTTCCGAATCCCTTTCTTCACTAATTTAGTCTGAAAAAATAAAAAAGTGCCTCCACCACACCAATTAGCGACTACTAAAAAGCGTGGATAAAGCACTTTGACTACTTTATCTACTATTCAAACTATCTCGTGGTTAATCTTACTTGGTTATTTTTTAAAAGTCAAGAAATCACCATAATAAAAAAACTCTAATCTATGTAACCATAGACTAGAGAAAAAGGATTGTATATTTGGAGTATGTTAGGTAGCAAATAACTAGGGATGTTATTTACTATATTTGTAGTATGCCCCGTAATTATGAATTTTATATGAAGATTTTTAGCAAAAGTTTTAACTTCTCTTTATTATTTCTGGCGCTTTTTATGATGCCCAAAATCAAGCCGGGTAAGAATTTCTGAAACCGTTAATGCGGCAACCTTAAGCAGGGATGTCCGTTTCGGTGTTCCGTGATGACGAGTATTTTCGCCCACTTGAGGCAATCGCTGATTCGGAACTGCCGGCTTTTGAATTTCCGGCTGTGACACTGTCCGTAATTCACGTTGCAATTCTTCGATTTCTTGTTGACAATCCAGCCCTTTGCGTTTCGCCACCGTTAACTGATTGATCTTTTCAGCTAAATCTTGTTGAATAATTTCACGTTTCCGGGTTTCGCGTTGAACGGCTTCCTCTGCCCGCCGTAATTCAGTCCGCAAACTTTGCATCCGATTATTTGCATTTTGGAGAACCGCTAACCGATTTTGGTAATCAACCAAAAGCTGCTCATCATTGGCCAATTTTTCTTTTGTGGCTTGAAGAGTTGCAGTCGCGTCACCCTGAAGAAGACTTGTCTGATTCTTGACTTCTGTTAAGTTTTCCTTCACATCCGCCAACTTCCGCTCAGCTCCCCGTAAATTATACCGGGCAGTATTCAAATCAATCTGCTTCATTTGAAGTTTTTCCCGTGCCTGTTGGACATCTTGATCAGCTGCGTCGCTGATTGCAACCTTCGCCTTTTCAACTGCCTGAATTTCACGCTGAACGATTTGGTTTGCCCCATCAACGTTCTTTTGAACTTCAGCCTGCGTTTCTTCAAGGGCTTTTCGCTGTTCATTCAGCCGTTTAATTTGCGCTTCATCCTCAGCTGAACGTTTGCTCGTGTCCTTTGCATCTTTTAATTCATCGATTCGTTGCCGGTCAATTAAAATATCATTTTGCTTATTGCTGATTTTTTGACTCAACTTATTGATATTTTCAATCGTTGCACTTTGAAGGTCCTGCTGAGTTTGAACCTTTTGTTCCTCAATGCGTTGTTGCTCAGCTTGCGCGGTTTGCGCCGCCTGCTTTGCCTGATCTGCTTGCCGGTGTTGATTATCGACCGCCGTTTGCAACTGTGCAATTTCATGACTTAACTCACGCAATTTGGTTTGCGCAGCATCAAGCTGACTTTCAAGGGACGCCCGCTGTGAAGATGCCGTTGGGGTGGATTCCACCGTCGCAGCTGATGACTGAGTCTCTGCCTTGCGCCCCTTCATAATTTTTTTCAAAGCAGATGTCCTCTGATCAAAAACTGATGATTTCTTCATTCGGATACCTCTTTTGCTAAATATCGGATTTAATCATTTCAAATAAAATCACTTTAATTTTACCATTTTGTAATGAGCGATGTGAAGAATAATCAAAGATTTTACCAGCTTTTAACCCTTTGATCGTCAAATTTCAAAGTTTAGATTGTAATTCGTAAGCCTCCACTCCAATTTCTGTTATAGTTAGGATTAAAGACTTAATGGAGGAGGAATTTGAATGGCGCCAGCCAATCATTCAAAACAAATCAGCAAGCCTTGGTTTTCCTGGGCTTTTTGGATCATCTGCTTTTTTGGAATTAATATCCTACTTGCAGTTGTTCAGGAAGAATTAAACATTACCCTTTTTAAAGACCAATTACTTCTTCAAGGCGGATGCGAAGTCGGCATCATTATTGCCACTTTATTAATTAATCATTTTTATACCAAGGAAAAATTTCATTTTGGAAACTGGAACATCTTTCTGCGATCTTGGATGGTCGACCTTTTTATCGGGTATTATATTATCGCGATTGTTTTAAATTATAATCAAATGCATCATATTGGACTTTATCTTGTTTTAGCGGCCCTAATTGGAATCGCCGAGGAATTTACCTTTCGCGGAATGATTCTCGGAAGTTTGATTCATAATTGGCGGGGAAAAAATCCAATTTTAGGCGGAGTGCTTTTAAGTAGCCTAATTTTTGGCCTTACCCATGCCGTCAATGCCTTTTCACAACCGTTCCCGAATACTATTGTTCAAATTGTGGTCGCCTTTTCTTTGGGAGTGATTTTAGCATTCATGTATTTGCGGACAAATAATTTGATTACCCCGATTTTATTCCATATGCTCGTAGACTTTACCTCGATCAGTCTAACCAACACCACTGAAAGTCAAGCAGGATGGAATACTGCGCTTCCAATTCTCATCGTGGCGTTATTAGTTTTATTCTTCCAGCTTAAACCGCGCTCCCGGAAACAAATTGAGCATGATTTTAACTTATAATTACTTTATCCGTGCTTTTTAGCTTTAAAATTTGTAAAATTAAGGTATATGAAACGGAGATGAATAATTTGCAATTAATCACGCGGAATAATGCTTCAGTAATGATTCAAAAGCGAATGAAGACCGGTAAACGACTTCATGTGATCCTGACAACATGGAAACGAGATCGGAAAATTGAAATTACCCAAAATGGCGGTAATTATCAATTAAATGAAAATGGATTTAAACATTTCCAAGCTTCAAAATTGAATCAGCAAAAATGTATTTCAGTTTTAAAAGAACGGATGAACATCGAATTTCCTCGTAGTCATCAGATTTACATTGCATTTAAGTAACAAAGAGGTTGCGACTGGGAGTCACAACCTCTTTGTTGTATTCGCATAATCGGATTCCAAACCAAACAAGCTACAACGTGAAACTAGTGAAGTTCGAAAAGCTCCGAATCTTTGTTGCGCGATTCGTTCGTCTTTACTGTTTTGTCACACCTTTTATTTAGCAGCTTCTATCATTTCTTGATACATGTGGTGCATCTTTTCAATGATCTTTTTCCCTCGATCTTTCAACTGATCATTTCCTGGGAAATCATACGGATTACGATAGATCAATTCTGTTTGTTCATCCTTTGCGATCAATAAAACTTTGATCGGTAATTCAAAGGTAATATCATCATTTTCTTGCATCAATAATGTTCCAACTTTCGGATTACCAAAAATAATCAACCGGGTTTCCGGAATTTCAAGACCAACATTACTGGCTTCAGCCTTTTGATCAATGTTATCGAAAACCTTGAATCCCTTCCCATGGATAAAGTCAACGACCTTTTTTTCGACCGTATCAATGTTTGAGTTAACAATAACGTGTTCCATTGCTTTTGCTTCCTTTCTTAACTTTAATTATACCGTTAATTTCACTTTTATTTGGACCTAATGCCTGCTTTAAATTTAATTCATCTGGGATATGTATTA
The DNA here is from genome assembly GCF_001435375.1 of Ligilactobacillus araffinosus DSM 20653. Classification (GTDB taxonomy): domain Bacteria; phylum Bacillota; class Bacilli; order Lactobacillales; family Lactobacillaceae; genus Ligilactobacillus; species Ligilactobacillus araffinosus. Next base: position 28,419 of record NZ_AYYZ01000012.1, read on the forward strand.
AAATATAGTAATAAAAATAAATTTAAGGACTAGGTTATGACTGAAAAGAAAAATACAAAAGATTTTAAACGAGTATGGATCACATTACTGTTATGGCTGTGCGGGATGCTAATTTTGCACATCGTTTGCCGGGCATTTCATGTTCGAATCAATTCAAATGATATGTTAATCAGCAACCTGGTCACAATTATCATTGCCCTCGCAATTAATTGGTTGTATACAAAAGAAAAAATCTATTTTGAATGGTACGGCTTTAAACGGATCGGCTGGCTTTTGGTTTTTGCATTGATTTTTGTAATTGCGATCAACGCAATGTTTAAGACTGTTCCGTCGGCAACTTCGCTTGAAATTTCACTCAGCCCGTTTTTCTGGCTGTTTTTCATCTTGGCATCCGCAACGATTCCGGTCATCATGTTTTATGCTATTTTAATGCCAGCAATGATTCATAATTGGCAATCATCTTCCAACGTCATCCTTAAAAGCTTAATTTTAAGTTCGGCGCTCTTCAGTGTTTTCGAAGTTTTTGTTCTCAATAACATGTACGGTGGCGTTCTTTCAACAATTTATCAGCTCGTTGCTGAATTTGCATTCGGATTGATGTGCGGTCTCTTTTACCTTCGAAGCGTCAATATTATCGTTTCGATTTTCTTTGGTTTCATTGAAACCTTCTGTGCGGTGATCTTAGCCCACATTGCACCGTTATTCGGAAATGGAATTATTAATATTATTTTCTTCCTGTTATTTATTTATTTGGTATTAAAAATCACCCTTCGACCACAAAATATTAAACAAATTAAAAAAGATTTTAAACTTAATTGATTATAATAGGACATCAGTTAAAGGAGGAATTTAAATGTTACATTTGATTTGGGTTTTAATTATCGGAGCTGTCATTGGCTCAGTTGCCGGCTGGCTGACAAATCGGCGCGGCTCAATGAGCTGGATTGCCAATATCATTGCCGGTTTGATTGGTTCCGCTCTTGGAGAACATCTCCTCGGATTTTGGGGACCCGTAATTGCAGGCATGGCAATTATTCCGTCAATCATCGGCGCCGTTATCCTTGTCCTGATCGTTTCACTTGTTTTAAAACTTTTGATTAAATAAAAAGCAGCGGAGATTGTAACATAAGTTACAATCTCCGCTTTTTGTTTCACATGAAACCTAGAACCAAGTTGTTAAATAATGACTATCTTGAACTTGGCCTTGGCGATAGTTGGGGAAATCTTGTCCAATATCGGTAAAAATTCCATCAACGCCCCAGTTAAATAACTGATTGGCCCGATCGATCTTATCAACCGTCCAAACATTGATTTCATAACCGGCTTTCTTTAATTGCCGGACCTTCGCAGCCGTTAATCGGCGATTGTCCGGATGAATGATTTTTGTATTTAAAAATCCCGTTAAGGGTTTCGCTAATGAAAGGGTATATTGGTTAAACAGACACGCATATTCTAAATCCGGCCGCACCTGTTTCATTCTCATTAAAATATCCGGATAAAATGAAGAAATGATCACCCGAATCTGCGAATCGATTCGATCAATCTGGCTTGCTAACTGCCGCACCATTGAACGTGTTAAACGCATTGCATCCTTGCCGTTAATTGGCTTGATCTCCAGATTAAGGTTAATTTGATTACAGTTAATAAAATCAATTACGTCATCGAAGGTCGGGATCTTTTCATTTCTAAACTTCAAATCAAACCATTCCCCGGCAGATAATCGATGTAATTCTTCAAAATTTAACGCCGTTACCTGTCCCCGGCCATTTGTTGTCCGAGCAATATCACCATCATGCATGATTACTAATTTTTCATCATTTGTGATTGCGAGATCCGTTTCAAGCCAATTTACATTGTACCGTGGCATCAATTCAAACGCCGCCATTGTATTTTCAGGCGCTAGGGTAGACATTCCGCGATGCGCAATAATCTTATGCTGTCCCATTTGCTCACTTTCCTTTGTCTAAATTAGCTTTATTTTAATCTTTTTTAACCAATAAAAAAAGATGGGACTGGGCGGTCTCATCTTCAACGCTTCCGAAAACTCTACCATAAACTATAAAGGGGTCAAGAGCAAGGCAAGCTTCCGGCAAGCAACTGACTAAACAATGGTCCAGGTTAATCATTTTTCAGTATCGGTTGGGAGAGGATACTATTTCATAGATTATATCTATTGTCAAAGAGTAAATACATTGCAAACATGTATTTGACGGTTTAAATATTCATACAATAATAAGTTTGAGTAAGTGAAAATTAATACCACTGTTTGTCATTATTAAAGTGTTTATCTTCTACATAGAACCTATCTATGTTCAGTTACTATATTATTCTTTTCTAATAAAAATAATTTAAAATTTCCTGAACTCTAATTTTTCTTTCCTGAATATTTATACTTAACCTTTTCTTTAACTTTTTACTGAATCAATCCATACATCCATTGTGGCAAGATCATCAAGCCTAACCCAAGTAAAAATATAACAATCCCTAAGGCAAGACCATAATACAGCGCTAGTGGACTAAAAGCATTATCCGTTCCCTTTGTTGTTAAAAAATGATGATACTTCCATGTTACGTAAAACTGCCAAAGCCCAATTAAAAATAAAACAACTCCAAAAATCCGCATTAATAACATCATAACTTCCTTCTTTCCCCTGAAATTAATTTCTATTATATTTAGCTTTCCATCTTTTGCAAGCGTTTTATAAAAAAAGGTTGTGACTCACATCACAACCTCTGCATAATCGGATTCCAAAACAAATAAGCTAAGTGGTGACACAGAGCTAATTCAAAAACCTCCGAATCTATACTGCACGATTCGTTTGCTTTTCTGCTTCCACCACGCTCGCGTTTTTTACGTTTTGTCACATCCTTCTTATTTATTTTTCAACCGTTCAACGTCCCGCGCGATCATTAATTCTTCATTCGTTGGAACACGCAATACTGCAATCTTTGAATCCGTAGTCGAAACAACGCCATCCACGTTGGCATCATTTTTTGCATCATCCATTGCAACCCCCATAAATGAAAGACGGTCGATTATCCGTTTTCGAATTGCACTTTCATTTTCGCCAATTCCAGCTGTAAAGACGATCGCATCTAAGCCGCCCATCTCAGCATAATACTGACCAACATACCGAACGATGTTTTTTATAAAAAGCCGAATTGCAAGGGATGCACGTTGGTCGCCATCCTTTTCGGCAGCCTGTAAGTCGCGCATATCAAGTGACCGTCCCGATACACCGAGCAACCCTGACTTTTTATTCAACGTGTCTAGAATTGCATCAACATCCGTTGTCTGCATCTTCTTCATTACGTATGCAACTAATGAAAAGTCGACATCCCCTGACCGAGTTCCCATTGTAATTCCTGTCAACGGAGTGAAGCCCATTGAAGTATCAAATGACTTGCCGTCTTTAATGGCACACATTGAAGAACCAGCGCCCAAGTGACAGGTGATCATCTTTAAGTCCTTTAATGGCTTGCCTAAGTATTCAGCCGCCTTTTCAGCAACGAATTGGTGACTTGTTCCGTGAGCGCCGTAACGCCGAACGCCGTATTTTTCATACCATTCGTATGGTGTGCTGTACATGTAGTTTTCTTCCGGCAACGTTTGATGGAATGCCGTATCAAAAACGGCAACCGCGGTTGCATCCGGTAATAACTTTTTGAATTCTTGAATTCCAATCAAATTATTCGGGTTATGTAATGGTGCAAAATCAGCTAATTCGTCAATTTTTTGAATTACATCATCATCAATTACGACTGACTGATCAAAATATTCACCCCCAGCAACGACCCGGTGGCCAACTCCTGTAATTTCTTCAAAATTATCGACGATTTTAAGTTCCTTCAATAACCTCAGCATTTCTTTGATCGCTACTGCATGGTTAGCAAGCGGTAATTCTTCCGTATATTTTTTACCGTCATTGTATACAATTTTAATTGCTGATCCATCAAATCCAATGCGTTCAAGTAATCCCTTTGCAATTTCCTTTTCTTCAGGCATTAAGTATAATTTAAACTTTAAAGTTGAACTTCCTGAATTAATTACTAATGTTTTTTCCAATTGAATTTCTCCCTTATGTAAAAATCTAAAATCAAGATACCATTAAGTAAAATACATTGCAAGTTGGCTTCGTTGTCAAATCAAGTTATTAATTTTCTTATAAAAAAACAGCAACCTCGCACACACGCGGTTGCTGTTATAAGCTTTGCAACTATTTCCGTTTACTCTTATAAGCTTTCCGTTTAGCTTTTTCAAGCCGTTTCTTCCGGGCTTTTTCAGCCGCTTCCTTTTCTTCGCGTTCCCGCCGAATCTTAAATGGATTCTGAAGTAACAATGTCTGTCCCACTGAAAATGCGTTGGTTACAACCCAGTAGATTGACAATGCAGACGGTAAATTAAAAGCAATGAAACCAGTCATGATCGGCATGAAGTACAACATCATATTATTCATCATGTTGTTTGTTCCTTCCGGTTGACCCATCATTGATAATTTCGAAGTTAAGAATGTAAAGATTGCGGCCAAAATTGGCATGATGTAGTACGGATCTTTTTCACCCAAGTGCATCCATAAAAAGTCGCCGTTCTTCAAAATCGGTGACCGCCAAATTGCTTGGTACAAAGCAATCAAAATTGGCATTTGAATCAACATTGGCAAGCATCCTGCCATTGGATTGACTCCGGCTTCGGCATAAAGCTTTTGCTGTTCTTCGCTTAATTTTTGCATTGATTCCGGATCCTTTCCAGGATACTTCTTTTGCAATGCCATCAATTTCGGTTGAATTTCTTGGGTCTTCCGCATACTCTTCATCTGGTAGAACATCAACGGTAAGATAATAATTCTGACAATAATTGTAAAGACCACGATTCCCCAGCCGTAGTTGTGGCCAAAGAAATTACTCAGCCACCGAATAGCCCGGACGAAATTCCAAATAATGTAGTGATCCCAAAAACCTGTACTATGAGATGTAATTGGGGCATTACTTGTACATCCGCCTAAAAGCAAGGCCAGTGATAAAGTGCCAAGGATCGCAACGTTTCTTTTTGTACGTCGTTTCATTACTTTTGTAATTCCTCACTTTTCGCTTTGTTATTTGCAGGCAAAACCTTTGCTAACCGCAAAACATGGCTTAAATGTTTTTTTACTTCTGCCGTTGACATCCACGCAACTGTCGGCCGCGCAATTACAAGAAAATCGCAATCCTGTTTCAATTGCGGCTTGAGATCCGTTAATGTTTGCCGGATCCGGCGTTTGACCCAGTTTCGCGCAACGGCATTCCCAATCTTTTTTCCAACTGAGATGCCGACCCGAAAATGAATCTGTCCCGGTTTTTCAAGCATATAAACGACAAATTGGCGGTTCGCACATGATTTACCCTTTGTAAAAACCGTTTGGAATTCTGCTTCTTTTTTGACGCGATATGATTTTCTCATTGTCGATCTCCTAAATGGACTTATCCGAATGCTCTTTAGATAAGAAAAAAGACCACTGACGGTCCAGTGATCTATGCAGACAATACTTTTCTACCTTTACGGCGTCTACGTGCTAACACATTGCGACCGTTCTTTGTACTCATACGCTTACGGAAACCATGTACGCGTTGACGGTGACGTTTCTTAGGTTGGTATGTTCTCTTCATGAATTCCACCTCCTTATTTTTAGATGTCAAAACTATCTAAATTATTGTATCAAAATAGTCCTCAAACAGACTTACTTTGTAAGTTTAACATACAAATTTTAAGTTGAAAAGCGATTTTTCCAAACCCAGGTGATTTTTCAACTTTGCCATGACGCTTTTTATCCCCGATTTGCCTTTTAAATTTTTGGAACAATTGTGAATTACCAAAAATAAACCCACAGCTTTTTAGACAAACATATCCACAATTAACATCCCGTGAATTTAACTTTTGTGATTTCGGGATAATTTTGTGGATAACTTGTGAAATCATTGATACCAGTGACTTCAATTTTAAATAATGCCCGTTAATAATGCTACAATCAGCCAGTTTTATCCACAAAAAATAACCACCTGTGGATAATTAAACTAACATCCGTGAATTGGAATTTTTTTATTTTTCACACCTGTGGAAAACTATTTTTTTTAATGCTACAATGGACGTATAAATTTTTTACAAAAGGAGGGCCGTTTCGTGCTTGAACCAGAACTCGATTCCTTATGGAAAATCATTTTCGACGGTTTGCACGGCTCATTTAACGATATTGCATTTAATACTTGGATCAAGCCGGCCAAACCTATCGAGTTTAAAAATGACACCCTTGTCATTGAGGTCCCATTTCAAATGGTTAAAGAATATTGGGAACGAAATATCAGCGAAACGATCATTGATTTGCTTGAACCAGCGATTGGTCGGCGAATAAATATCGTAATTCGTTCCGCAGCAGATGATAACGATGAACCATCGAATCAAGCAGCTGAAAATACCCTAAATACTGAAACTGAAAAGCCAATTCCAGCAACATCGCCAAAAAAAGCTTCTAACAATAATTTCGTTCATAACAACCAATTAAATAGCGATTATACGTTTGAAAAATTTGTTGTTGGAAATGGAAATAAAATGGCGCATGCCGCTGCATTGGCCGTTGCTGAAGATCCTGGACGGGTTTACAATCCGCTTTTCATTTATGGCGGCGCCGGATTAGGGAAGACGCACTTAATGCAAGCAATTGGTCATACAATTTTGCAGCGCGATCCGACAGCTAAAGTTAAATATGTTTCAAGCGAGGCATTTGCAAACGACTTTATCAATTCGATTCAGTTAAAAAACCAATCTGAATTTCGCGATGAGTACCGGAATGTTGATCTTTTACTTGTTGACGATATTCAGTTCTTGGCAAATAAAGTTGGGACACAGGAAGAATTCTTCAATACATTTGAAACTCTTTTCCAAAATAACAAACAAATTGTTCTTACGGCTGATCGATTACCAAACGAAATTCAAAACCTTCAAACCCGGTTGGTTACCCGATTCAAGATGGGGTTGCCGGTCGACATCACACCACCAGATTTTGAAACCCGAATTGCTATTTTGCGTGAAAAATCGCAATCACTTGGATTAGATCTTCCAGATGAAGCGTTGAACTATATTTCTGGTCATTTTGACTCTAGTGTACGTGATTTAGAAGGAGCCTTATCGCGGATCAAAGTCTTTACTTCAATGACGGATGCTCCGATTACGACCAGCATGGTTGCGGAAGCGCTCCGAGGATTAGTTGGTCAGGGAGCAACAAAGGAAATTACGATTCCAATTATTCAAAACAAGGTTGCAAAGTACTTTAATGTCACTGTAACTGACCTCAAAGGAAAGAAACGGGTTAAATCAATCGTCATGCCGCGGCAAATTGCAATGTATCTTTCACGGGAATTGACAGATGCATCCCTTCCAAAAATTGGTCAAGAATTTGGCGGTAAGGATCATACAACCGTGATCCACGCGCATGAAAAAATTCAAACTGAACTTTTGACAAATAAGGATCTTCAAAACGATATTAAAGAAATCAAAGATCAGTTACAGGTCTGATTGTGGACAAATGTGAATCAATTAGATTTTTATCCACAACATATCCACAAGGAAAATGCAGGAAATCTTAGCTTTTCAAAAGTTTTCCACAAGAATAACAGAGCCTAATACTATTACTAATTAATAATTACTATATATATTAATTAAGGAGCTAGCTTACCTATGAAATTTACAATTAAGCGCAACGCATTTATTAAAAAATTAACCGATGTGCAACGGGCAATTTCTTCTAAAACCGCGATTGAAATTCTAACGGGATTAAAAATTACCGCAACTGAAAATTCAATTACGTTAACTGGAAGCGATTCGGATATTTCAATTGAAAACGAAATTTCAATTGATGATAGCAATTATGAATTGTTAATCGACGAACCTGGATCGATTGTTTTACCCGCACGATTCTTTAGTGAAATCATTAAACGGTTGCCTGAAAATACATTTACGATAGAAGTCAATGATCATTTCCAAGCAACTATTACATCTGGTCAAACAGAATATCAAGTTAACGGGGTTGACGCCGATAATTATCCGCATTTACCTGAAATTGATACAAATGAACAATTATCAATTCCAGCAGATATCATGAAACAGGTTATTAATCAAACCGTTATTGCGGTATCAACGCAAGAAAGCCGCCCGTTGTTGACGGGGGTTCATTTGACGATCAAAGATGGTGAATTACACGCAGTTGCAACGGACTCGCACCGATTAAGTCAACGCAAGGTAAAATTATCAGGCGCTGAAAATATTGATTATGATATTATTGTTCCAGGCCGTTCACTAATCGAACTTTCACGAATGATTGCTGATTCAACTGGCAATTTGGAAATTCAGATTGCTGAAAATCAAATTTTATTTAACTTTGACACTACAGCATTTTATTCACGGTTGCTTGAAGGAATGTATCCGGATACAGATCGGTTGATTCCACAAAGTTCAGAAACCGAAATTGAATTAAATGCGGTTAATTTGCTCCATGCGATCGAACGTGCTTCATTATTGTCTCATGAAGGCCGAAACAATGTTGTTAAATTAAGTTTGAACAGCGAAAGTCAAACGGCAGTTTTATCAAGTAATTCACCAGAAGTCGGAAACATTGAAGAAGAATTACAATTTGATAAGATGACTGGAAATGACATTGAAATTTCCTTCAACCCAGATTACATGAGGGCTGCATTACAAGCATTTGGCCAAGCAGAAGTTAAGTTATCATTAACATTACCATTGCGGCCATTTACATTGATGCCAACGGAAGACAGTGAAGACTTTGTTCAATTGATTACCCCAGTTCGGACATACTAATTGAATGAATTGAAGTGAAAAAGGCGGTGACGTGTCACCGCCTTTTTTTTTACTTTTTGTAAACAAAATTCGTGACAAACGATAAAATAAAATTTACAATTATGTTTTGTAAAATTGATTGTGAATTTTTTTACGATAATAAGTTGTGCAAAACATAAAATGAAAAGGGATGTGCATATTATGAATACGATAAAGAAAGTACCGCGAAAGTATATTTATTTCTTCGGCTCATTTGGTGGAATTCTATTTGGTTACGATATTGGAGTTATGACTGGAGCTTTGCCGTTTTTGCAGATTGACTGGAATATGCACTCTGCATTTTGGGAAGGATGTATTACTTCATCCTTAATGTTTGGCGCGATTTTCGGTGGGATGCTTGCGGGGCATTTGACTGATAAAATTGGGCGGAGACGGGTATTATCGTTTTCAGCGCTGATTTTTATTGCCGGGTCATTGCTTTCAGCATTTGCACCGCGGAATGGATATATTTATTTATCGTTAGTCAGGGTTTTCTTGGGATTGTCGGTTGGAATGATTTCCGCAACGGTTCCAAATTATATGTCGGAAATGACTCCCGCCAAATCTCGGGGAAGATTATCCGGAATCAACTTTACGATGATTGCCTTGGGGACGTTGCTTTCATACGTGATTGATTATTTTCTGCAATATTTGCCAGCAACGTTTGCATGGCGAACAATGCTAGGAATGGCAGCTGTCCCGGCATTGATTCTATTTTTAGGAAGTTTGAATCTTCCAGGATCACCGCGATATTTAGTAAGAAATGACCGCATCGATGAAGCCCGGCAAGTTCTTCAACTTGTTCAACCATGTGCGCAGGCTGAAAAGGAAATCCAAGATATTCAAAATATTAAAAATGTTGAGGATCAAAGTAAAGATCAGCAGAAATTAAGCAAGATGTTTACAGGTAAATACCGTTACTTAGTAATTGCCGGTGTTGGCGTTGCGGCTTTCCAGCAATTTATGGGAGTCAATGCCATTTTTTACTACATTCCGTTGATTGTTGCTAAGGCAACCGGGCATGCTGCTTCTTCGAATTTGATGTGGCCGGTAATTGAAGGCCTGATTTTAGTATTATCATCATTTATTTTTCTTGCAATTGCGGATAAGTTTAATCGACGGACATTATTGATCTTTGGCGGAACCGGAATGGGATTGGCATTTATTTTGCCAGCCGTGATCAATACCCTATTTAACCACGTTAATCCATTGATCACGATTATCTTCTTATGCATTTATGTTGGGTTCTATGGATTTACATGGGCTCCACTGACATGGGTTATTGTTGGCGAAATCTTTCCGCTTGCGATTCGGGGCAAGGCTACCGGAACGGCCTCAGCATTTAATTGGGTCGGAGCGTTTGCAGTCGGATTGATTTTTCCATTAATGACCGTTTCAATGTCACAGGAAACAGTTTTTGCGATTTTCGGCGTGATCTGTTTGCTTGCCGTTGCCTTCGTGATTTTTAAGGTTCCGGAAACAAAGGGCCATACGCTTGAAGAAATTGAACGGCGTGGCATTTGTGAAAGTCAAAAATAATTAAATTTGAATTTGAACGAGATTGCCAAGACGGTAATCTCGTTTTTTATGCTTAAAATTCAAAATAAGCATTTTTACCATTGATTAATGGATTCCCACTCAATGATGTTAAAAGAGCTTAAAACGCATTTTATCGCGAGTTAAATTGTTTTTGCATCCAAAAAAGGGTATACTTATTAAGTATTAGACTGGTTTTTGAAGGAGGTTTGACGAATGGAAACCGTTAATCTGAAAACACCTTACATTACCTTAGGCCAATTATTAAAAATCGTTGATGAAATTTCATCGGGCGGACAGGCAAAATGGTATCTGAGTGAAAATAACGTCAAGATCAATGGTGAAATTGACGATCGTCGGGGACGGAAACTTTATCCGGATGATAAGGTTGAACTTCCAAACGGCAAAACGTATGTCATGAAGGCGGGCCGCTAAGGAATTGAAGTTAACGGAATTAAATCTCCACCATTTTCGAAACTACGATGAGGCGCAGGTTGAATTTTCACCACAAATCAATGTTTTGATTGGGGAAAATGCACAGGGAAAGACCAACCTGTTAGAATCGATTTACGTTTTAGCGATGACTCGGAGTCATCGGACGAATAATGATCGTGAGCTGATTGAGTTTGGCAAGGATGCTGCCCAAATCAAGGGGAACGTTCAGCGCGAACTCGGATCATTAAAATTGGAACTGGATATCGGAAAACATGGTAAAAAGGCGAAGGCCAATCACCTCGAAAAGGCACGGTTGTCCGAATATCTTGGTCAGTTGAACGTGATTTTATTTGCACCGGAAGATCTGGCCTTGGTTAAGGGCGCCCCAACTGTTCGCCGTCGCTTTATTGATATGGAATTTGGTCAGGTTTCGCCGAAATACCTGCATGATTTGACGCAGTATCGAGATATTTTAAAACAGCGTAACCGGTATTTGAAACAGCTGCAAAGTCATGAGGCTCAAGATCAGTTGTACCTTGAAGTTTTATCTGAACAACTGGCAGCGGTTGGCGGTGCAATTATCAGTCAACGAGTTAAATTTTTAAGCGAGTTGGAAGGATATGCGCAAAAGCTTCACCAAAGCATTACCCAGGGAAAGGAAAAAATGACCTTTGAGTACTCAAGTACTGTTAAGGATGCGGCTACACTAACGGAGGTTGAACTTTCAGAAGCCTTGATGGAGCTGTACCAGCAAAATCAAGCCAAAGAGATTTTCCAAGGAACGACCCTTTATGGTCCACATCGCGATGATGTCCGTTTTTTGATCAATCAAAAAAATGTCCAAACGTATGGTTCACAGGGACAACAGCGAACCACGGCATTATCGGTCAAACTTGCGGAAATTGATTTAATGAAAAATCAAACCGGCGAGTATCCGGTTCTCTTGCTTGATGATGTTTTGTCAGAACTCGACGGCGCACGGCAAACACACCTTTTAAAAACCATTCAAGACAAGGTTCAGACATTTTTAACAACTCCAGGATTAAGTGATGTTGCTCGAAATTTGATCAAAGAACCACGGATTTTTCATATTCGGGATGGCCAAATCATTCCCGAAAAGCAACCAGAGCTGAAAACTGAAGTGTTTTATCCAACGAAACAAGATAAGACCGCGAATAAGGAGTGATATGCATGGCGGAAGATAAAGAATTACAAGAAGAAAAAGCCAAAGAATACGATGCAAGTCAAATTCAGGTTTTAGAAGGACTAGAGGCGGTTCGAAAACGTCCCGGAATGTATATTGGGTCAACGAGTGAACAAGGATTGCATCATCTTGTATGGGAAATCATTGATAATGGAATCGATGAAGCTCTTGCGGGCTTTGCAACTGAAATTAATGTAACGGTTGAAAAAGATAATAGTATTACTGTTAAGGATAACGGCCGGGGAATTCCAGTCGATATTCAAAAGAAGACGGGACGGCCAGCCCTAGAAACGGTCTTTACAGTATTGCACGCCGGCGGAAAATTCGGCGGTGGCGGATACAAGGTATCCGGTGGACTTCACGGGGTCGGTGCTTCTGTTGTTAATGCGTTATCAACTTCTCTTGATGTTCAAGTTACTCGGGAAGGCGATCCGAATATTTATGCAATGGACTTTAAGTTAGGGAAAGTCAATACAGCAATGCATGTGATCGGTCAAACCGGAGTTCACGAACACGGAACAACGGTTCACTTTGTACCAGATCCAGATGTTTTTACCGAAACAACGGTTTACAATATCAAAACATTGACGACCCGGATTCGTGAATTAGCTTTCTTGAATAAGGGGCTTAAGATTACGATTGATGATAAACGGCCGGAAGAACCAACGCATGAAGAATTCCATTATGTTGGCGGAATCAAGCACTACGTTGAATACTTGAATAAGGGCAAGGAAGTTATTTTTCCTGAACCAATTTACGTTGAAGGGGTGCAAAAAGGAATTACCGTTGAAGTTGCATTGCAATATACCAATGATTTCCATTCTAATCTGTTAACTTTTACGAATAATATTCATACATACGAAGGGGGAACGCATGAATCAGGATTTAAAACGGCGTTAACCCGGGTTATAAATGATTACGCACGGAAGACAGGCCTGCTGAAGGATAATGAATCTAATCTTTCAGGTGAAGATGTCCGGGAAGGATTAACGGCTGTTGTTTCAGTTAAGCACCCTGACCCACAATTTGAAGGCCAAACCAAGACAAAGCTTGGAAATTCAGATGCGCGGGCTGCAACGGATAAGATTTTCAGTGAAGTTTTCAGTAAATTTATGCTTGAAAATCCAACGGTTGCCAAGGAAATCGTTAATAAGGGAATCCTTGCATCCAAAGCGCGGGTTGCTGCTAAACGCGCACGGGAAGTTACCCGGAAGAAGAATGGATTGGAAATTTCAAACCTTCCAGGAAAATTAGCTGATAATACAAGCAAAGATCCTGAAATTTCAGAATTATTTATCGTCGAAGGAGATTCAGCTGGCGGTTCAGCAAAGCAAGGCCGTTCACGGTTGACCCAGGCGATTCTTCCGATTCGGGGAAAGATTTTGAACGTTGAAAAGGCTAGCCTTGATCGAATTTTAGCCAATGAAGAAATTCGGTCGCTTTTTACCGCTTTAGGAACCGGATTTGGTGAAGACTTTGACGTTGAAAAGGCTAATTACCACAAATTGATCATTATGACCGATGCCGATGTCGATGGGGCCCACATTCGGACATTGCTATTAACATTATTCTATCGGTTTATGCGGCCAATGATCGAAAAGGGTTATGTTTATATTGCCCAACCGCCTTTGTACCAGGTTCGGCAAGGAAAGATGGTTCGGTACATTGACTCAGATGAGGAGTTAGATGAAGTTTTAGCCCAACTACCAGCATCACCAAAACCAGTTATCCAGCGTTACAAGGGGCTTGGAGAAATGGATGCTGAACAATTATGGGAAACGACAATGGATCCTGAAAAGCGGCGGTTGTTGCGGGTTCAATTATCAGATGCCGAAGAAGCAAACGGAATCTTTGAAATGCTGATGGGTAATCAGGTTGGTCCGCGGCGGCAATTTATCGAAGAGAATGCAACGTTCGTTGATAACTTGGACGTTTAATCTAAAAAATAAAAAGCTTGATGAAAAATGATTTTCTAGGAGGAGGCAGCTGTTTTGGTAGAATTACCAGATCGTGTTAAAGACGTTGATCTTTCGAACGTCATGCAAACGTCATTTTTGGACTACGCAATGAGTGTCTTAGTTGCGCGGGCATTGCCAGATGTGCGTGACGGTTTGAAACCAGTTCATCGTCGGATTTTATATGGAATGAGCGAACTTGGCGTTACACCCGACAAGCCTTATAAAAAATCAGCCAGAATTGTTGGGGAAGTTATGGGGAAATTTCATCCGCATGGCGACTCGGCAATTTACGAATCAATGGTTCGGATGGCACAAGACTTTAGTTACCGTTACATGTTAGTTGATGGTCACGGGAACTTTGGTTCTGTCGATGGTGATGGAGCGGCCGCAATGCGGTATACCGAAGCACGGATGTCTAAGATTGCGACGGAAATGCTGCGAGATATCAATAAAGATACCATTGATTTTCAACCAAACTATGACGGAACTGAACGGGAACCAAAAGTTTTGCCGGCACGTTTTCCAAACTTGTTAGTTAACGGAGCAACCGGAATCGCAGTCGGAATGACGACCAACATTCCACCGCATAACTTATCAGAAGTCATTTCGGCAATTCATATTTTGATGGATAATCCAGATGCAACAACGGCGGACTTGATGGAAGCCATTCCAGGACCAGACTTTCCAACTGGTGGAATTGTAATGGGGAAGTCAGGCATTCGAAAAGCTTATGAAACAGGTCGTGGAACGGTTATTTTACGCGCAAAGGTTGACATTGAAGAACAGAAGAACGGTAAACAGCAAATTATCATTCACGAATTACCGTACATGGTAAATAAAGCTCGGTTGATCGAACGCATTTCAGAACTTGCCCGGGAAAAGGAAATTGACGGAATCACGGCGATCCATGATGAATCTGACCGTGACGGAATGCGGGTCACAATTGACATTCGCCGGGATGTAAGTGCGTCAGTTGTTTTAAATAACTTATATAAAATGACGCTGATGCAAACGTCATTCGGCTTTAATATGCTTGCCATTGTCGATGGTACCCCAAAAATTTTGAGCTTGAAGCAGATTTTGCAATACTACTTGAAACATCAAGTTGAAGTTATTCGGCGGCGGACTGAATTCGACTTGCGGAAAGCCAAAGCCCGGGCTCATATTTTAGCCGGATTGCGGATCGCATTGGATCATATTCAAGCAATCATTGACATTATCCGAAAATCTGAAAGCGGCGATGTTGCCAAGGACCGCTTGATGAATGAATTTGAATTAAGTGACAAACAAGCCCAAGCGATTTTGGATATGCGGCTTGTCCGATTGACCGGTTTGGAACGCGATAAGGTTGAAGCTGATTATGATAAGACAATGAAAGCGATTGCTGATTACGAAGGTATTTTGGCAAGTAAGGATCGGATCAATGACATCATTTATCAAGAATTGCTTGATATTCAAGCTAAATACGGTGACGAACGACGGACCGAATTGATGGTTGGTGAAGTCACAAGTATTGAAGATGAAGACTTGATCGAAGAAGAATCAGTTGCAATCACCTTGACTCATAACGGTTATATCAAGCGGCTTCCAACAAGCGACTTCAAAGCTCAGCGGCGTGGCGGCCGTGGGGTTCAAGGTATGGGCGTTCATGATGATGACTTTATTGAACATCTGGTTACAACTTCAACCCACGACCGGTTGCTGTTCTTTACGAACCTCGGAAAAGTTTACAGCATGAAGGGCTATGAAATTCCTGAATACGGCCGGTCAGCGAAAGGAATTCCGGTAATTAATCTATTGAATATCGATGCCGGCGAAAAAATTGCAACGGTGATCAATATTCCGCATGATAATGGTGAACATGCTAAATACCTCTTCTTCACGACGAAGGAAGGAACCGTTAAACGGACGCCGGTTGAAGACTTTGAAAACATCCGGAAGAACGGTTTGAAAGCTATCAACTTGCACGATGGCGATGAATTGATCAACGTTTCGTTGACAGACGGTAACCAAAACATGATCATCGGAACGCATTTAGGATATGCAGTATCATTTAACGAAAACACAGTTCGGTCAATGGGCCGGTCAGCAGCTGGGGTTCGTGGAATTCGGTTGCGTGAAAATGACTATGTTATCGGATCAGATATTCTTGTTCCGGGCAGCGACGTCTTCGTAATTTCTGAAAAGGGATACGGAAAGCGGACGCCAGTCAGTGAATATCCAATCAAGGGCCGGGGTGGTAAAGGAATTAAAACTTCCAATATCACCGAAAAAAACGGTCCGTTAGCAGGATTAACGATCGTCAATGGCGATGAGGATATCATGGTGATCACGAATAAAGGGGTCTTGATTCGCTTTAACGTTGCAGATGTATCCCAAACAGGACGGTCAACATTGGGGGTTCATTTGATTAACCTTGAAGATGATTCAACGGTATCAACGGTTGCCAAGGTTGATCCAGAACCAAAGGAAGATGAAGAGCAATCAGATGAAGAAACGCATGCAAACGCGGATACATCAGCGAGTGGTGAAAACGAACATGATTTGATGAAGCAAGGGGTTCAAGATTTAGCTGATCGTGAACTTACTCATCAAGAAAATGAAGAACAAGACAAATAAGAGCATAGAAAAACGGTTGTGCCAGATGACACAACCGTTTTTTTGTTTATGTTAATGTTTTACTATTTACTTGCGCGTAATTCCTTTGTCATGGTCTTTAAGCCTGGAAGGAACATCATGATAGCAAAGCTGACGAGGTACATGATTGAAAGGAATGCCATCACGCCTTTCATTGGGAGTTTGCTCATTAAGAAGCCAATCACAACGGTTGAGAAACTTCCAATGAACTTGCCGATATTCATGATAAAGCTGTTAGCTGTCGCTACAATGTCGATTGGATAAAGGTAATTAATAATTGCCCCATAACCGCCATACATCCCATTAGCAAAGAACCCAACGATTGCTCCGAGAATCAATAACTCAATCATGTTCCGGGCACGGACAAGAATGTAAATTACCAATGCTGCTCCAAAAAGGAAGAGTCCGAATGACTTTTGCGGCCCGAGGAGGTCTAAAATGTTACCGAAAACAAGCATTCCAATACACATTCCGATGATGGTTGAAATCATCCATAAAGAAGAACCGCGGACACTGATTCCAAGCTGCTTTTGAACAATCGTTGGCAGCCAGTTCATTAATCCAAAGTATCCGCCAGCTTGGACAACAACCATGCAGATCAATCCAAGGGTCTGTATTGAAAGTTTCGGAGTTGAGAAAAGTCGTTTAAATGAAACTTTCGGTTTGTCTTCTTTTTGCTGGTTAGTAATAAAAGTATTGCTTTCTTTAAGATTTTGCCGAATGAAGAAGGCTAAAATAACTGGAAATACCCCTACAAGGAAAAGGACGTGCCAGCCAAGTCGCGGAAGAATCAAGGCTGATAAGATAGCGGCAAGAATACTCCCGAGTTGACCGCCGATTGTGGCGACAGATGAGACCCGACCGTATTGTTTGGCAGCAAAGTGTTCGGCAATCAAGGCCATTCCAACACCGTACTCTCCACCGTTTCCAAGACCGATGAGGAACCGCAGGATGTAGATTGTCGTGATGTTATGGGCAAAGTACATTAAAGCCGTTCCCGCAGCAAAGATGAAAATTGTGTACGAAAAAATTTTAATTCAACCGTACTTATCACTTAAAAGGCCAAACAGCAGTCCGCCTAAAAGAACGCCCCACTGGGTGATCGTCGTGATCCATCCAGCTTGGACGGTTGAGATTCCAAGACTGGCAATGATTGACGATAATGCAAACGACATAAAATTGAAATCCATATTTTCAAAAGAAAAACCCGTCGCAGTGGAGGCAATTACAAGTTTCTGCTCTTTACTGAGACGGGGTTTTGATGAATCTTTCATAAACGTTCCCTCCAAAAGTAACGCTCACAGGCGTTGTTTATTTTGACAATTTCCTGAAAATATTCTACTCTTCTTTTTTGTTTTTCAATCTTTCAAAAAGCAACTTTGTTTGCGAATATATATTTGTAACGGAATTTACGATTCTTATTGCAAATCGAAAACTTAAATGATAAACTTATAACTTGTAATACCTTGTTCTTTTTCTATTTTTTTGGAAAAGAACCAAAAGTCCATAAGGAGGTGCAAACACTATGACACATTATGAAATCACATACATCATCAATCCTTCACTTGATGAAGCAGCTAAAAATGAATTAGTTGAACGTTTTGATAACGTTTTGAAGGACAATGGTGCTGAAATTATTGATTCAAAGGATTGGTCAAAGCGTCGTTTTGCATATGAAATTAACGGTTACACCGAAGGTATGTACCATATCGTAAACGTTAACGCTGAAAACGCAGATGCAATCAACGAGTTTGATCGTCTTTCAAAGATCAATGACGGTATTTTACGTCACATGATCGTAAAGCGTGAAGACTAATATTGAAAAACGATAAAGGAGGTCATGACCGTGATTAATCGCGTAGTTCTCGTTGGTCGATTAACAAAGAATCCTGATTTACGTTACACCCAATCCGGCTCTGCGGTGGCAAGCTTTACAGTTGCTGTTGAACGGCCGTTTACAAATCAGAATGGTGACCGGGATGCCGACTTCATTAACTGTGTAATGTGGCGGAAAGCAGCTGAAAACTTTGCCAACTTTACCCACAAAGGCTCAATGGTGGCGGTTGAAGGTCGGCTTCAAACGCGATCATATGAAAACCAGCAAGGAGTTCGGGTATATGTGACTGAAGTCGTTGTTGACAACTTCTCATTGTTAGAAACAAAGGCCCAATCAGAACAATATCGCCGGGAACATCCTGAAGAAGCACAAGGTCAAGGCGCTCCGATGAATAATAATTCATCATTTGGAAACGGAAATCCATTTGGTAATCCAAATCCAAGTGGAAATGCAAACCAGGGTGGAAGTTTCAATGGAAATGTTCAAACTGGCAACTTAGGAAGTACAAATGATAACGATCAGGATACTTCAAACAATGATGATCCATTTGCAGATAATGGAAATTCAATTGATATTTCAGATGATGATTTACCATTCTAATTAACAAGGAGGGAAATCAACATGGCACAACAACGTCGTGGCGGTCGTCGTCGCCGTAAGGTAGACTACATCGCAGCAAACCACATTGAATACATTGACTACAAAGATACAGACTTATTACGTCGTTTTATTTCAGAACGTGGTAAGATCTTACCTCGTCGGGTAACAGGTACAAGCGCAAAGAACCAACGCAAGCTTACAACAGCTATCAAACGTGCACGGATCATGGGCTTATTACCATTCGTTGCTGAAGACTAATAATTCGTTAAAAGCGAGCAAAAAGGCATGTAGAAGGCATGCCTTTTTTGTATGCTTAAAGATTAGATAATAATTAATTTTTAAAATCCAATAAATATGGGATATTCTCCTGATTTACTAATTTATTTTTAATTTTACTATTGTTAAAATTTAATTTTTTGGTAAAATTAAAAATATACAAACTGTTGTTAAAAAGGCAGAAAAGATTGGAGAATTGATGTGAAAGAACAAGATCAACCACAAAAAGAATTTTTTGGACAACCGCGGGGGCTTGCAACTCTGTTTTCAACTGAAGTATGGGAACGATTCAGTTACTACGGGATGCGGGCAATTTTGCTATTTTATATGTACTTTGCCATTTCGAAAGGCGGCCTTGGAATTGACCAGGGGACGGCTGCTTCGATCATGGCGATTTACGGCTCGCTTGTATATATGGCCGGCGTTGTCGGTGGCTGGTTAAGTGACCGGGTTTGGGGAAGTCGGAAGACAGTCTTTATTGGTGGAGTCTTCATTATGTTTGGGCATATTGCATTGTCCCTCCCATTCGGTCAGGTTGCACTCTATACCTCAATTGCATTGATTGTAATCGGGACAGGGTTATTGAAGCCAAATGTTTCTGATATGGTCGGTGATCTGTATTCTGAAGGCGATCGGCGCCGGGATGCAGGATTTAACATTTTTGTTTTTGGAATTAACTTAGGAGCAGCAGTTGCACCATGGGCGGTGCCATTTGTGGCAAACTTATTTGGACATTCAGGAAATATGAACTTCCATGCAGGATTTGCCTTAGCTGCAATTGGAATGTTTGTTGGGTTGGTCCAATACTATTTTGAAGGAAAGAAATATTTATCTGATTCAAGTTTGCATCCAAAAGATCCGATTGATCAGCAAAGTTTGAAAACTGTAATTCGCGGGTCAATAATTGGAATCATCGTTTTTGCAGTGGTCCTTGGAATCATGGCTGCGTTTTATGCATTGAATATCGATAACGTTATTACATTGATCACCGTTATTGCAGTTGCCCTTCCAATTGTTTACTTTGTGATCATGCTTCGCAGTCAGAAGGTTACGAAGGTTGAACGATCACGAGTACGAGCATATATTCCGTTATTTATTGCGGCAGCGATTTTCTGGGCAATTGAAGAGTCAGGATCAGTTGTTTTAGCGTTATTTGCTGAAAATCGAACAGTTTTACATATTGGTAGCTGGCATTTTGCAGCTTCGAACTTTCAAACGCTTAACCCGTTATTTATTATGATTTTAACGCCGCTTTTTGTATGGTTATGGAATCATTGGAAGAAACAGCCGAGTGCTCCAGGAAAATTTGCTGCTGGATTGATTTTTGCCGGATTGTCATACGTTTGGATGGCTCTTCCGGGAATTTTGGACGGAACACAAGGCCGTGTTAGTCCATTTTGGTTAGTTGGCTCATGGTTTATTGTTGAAATTGGGGAAATGCTGATTTCGCCAATCGGGTTATCAGTAACAACGAAGTTAGCGCCAAAAGCTTTCCGTTCTCAAATGATGAGTATGTGGTTCTTAGCGGATGCGGCTGGGCAAGCAATTAACTCTCAGATCGTTAAATACTACTCATCAGCAACCGAAGTTCCATACTTCCTTGCAATCGGGGCAGTAAGCATTATCTTTGGGATTATCTTGGTATTTTTTGTAAAGAAGATTCATGCATTGATGGAAGGCGTGGATTAAATTAAAAGTGAAATGATTTACAATCACAAAATTAAGGATGTAAGTTATTGAAAAATTAAAAAAGAGATTGAAAATCCACCTTCTTAATAAAATCTTAAACTTTAATAGACATTATGCGACGTAATCTTCACAAAAAATTCATAATTTGGTTGTAAATTATATTCATAGCCTGATAGAAAAGGCCGAAACATTTTCATTACTTTTTCTCCCCTGAAAAGTAGTTGATTACAAATCATGAAACTCAAGCTTCCCCTTTGAGATTTCATAAAATATACTCCTTTTTTCTCCGCAGTTCAGTCTGCGGAGTTTTTTATACGAAAATAAAAATTAAATTTCAAATTGACGGGCTTCCTTTGTGAAAAGCAACGTGAAAATCGCCGGATTTTCTGAAAAAATTAGCGTGCAATTTGACATTCCATCTGGTAAAATTGAATCAACTTTTAGAGGAGGAAAAAGAATGAGCAAAGAGATTTTAATTTCAACAACGGAAAATATTCCAGGACGTTCATATGAAGTTATTGGGGAAGTCTTTGGAGTGACGACCCAATCGAAAAATATGTTCAGTAATTTTGGTGCCAGCATGAAAAACATTGTTGGTGGTGAAATTAAGGCATACACGCGTATGCTACATGAATCACGAGAAAAAGCGATTGAGCGGCTAAAGCAGGAAGCAATTGATGTTGATGCCGATGCAGTTGTCATGATGCGTTTTGATTCCGGTTCAATCGGCGGCGATATGCAATCCGTTGTAGCATACGGAACGGCCGTTAAATTTACAGATTAAAAACAAGTTTCACATGAAACAAAAGCTGTGCTTAAGTTTAAGCACAGCTTATTTATTATCCTTAACAATTTTTAATCCCTGACCTTCAAAGGTGTATCCAAATCCACGTACAGTTTTAATGTATTTAGGATGATGAGGGTCTGGTTCAATTTTATCACGAAGGTGACTGATATGGATATCAACGATTCGTGAGGTGCCTAGATCATCATTATAATCCCATACGCCACGTAAAAGTTGTTCGCGTGAAATAACCTGACCTTTGTTTTTTATAAGAAAGTAAAGAAGCTTGAATTCTTTAGGTGTTAGTCCAAGATCTTCATTATCTTTTAGAACACGATAATGGTCAATGTCCAATAAAAGATCATCAAGTTGAAAATGTTGGTGTTTATGGTGATGTTGATGAGGAGAAAGATTTTCCGCCGTAATATATTCTGCAAATAATTCATCATTGACAGTTACTTCTTGGTCAATTAGTTCGGGCGGTTGTTTGGGTGTTTGAATTGTTCTTCCCCAAAGTCGCTGCTGCATTCTGACAATGACCTCTTCATATTCATAAGGCTCAACAATATAATCATCAATATGTAAGGCAAAAAGCTTCATTTCATAGTCAAAATTTTTATTAGCAGCTAACGTTAAGATTGGTTTATTAAATTGTGTCCGAATTTTTTTTATTAATGAGAGGGTAATTTCAGGCGAAGCCGCATCTAAGTCCCAAATAATTCCAGCAACATGTCGATGATTAATAAAATCCAATGATTCTTCAGGTTCAGTCGTATTGTAAACCATCCATCCATGATCATTACAATAGGTATTTAACTTCATAAATAATGAAATCTTTTTGGTAATTAGTATCAACCGGTCTTCCATAAAATCACCTCGAATAACTCATTTACTATTAATTATAAATGAAAAGGGATAATTTTTTGAAAAATATATAAAAAAATAATAAATTCATGAATATTTTACATTGACGTCTTTTATTTACATCGGTTTTACATTAAATCGAATTGAAATTTACGTTTTAAGAATAAGGTAACAGTGTAGGAAAGGAGATATGTAAAATGAAAAGAAGGAAATTGTTATCACTCATTACAGTTCTTGTATTTACTGGAGGCATCCTTGGAGGATGTGGAAGTAATAGTCAAAAAACTGCAAAGTCAAATGAGAAAGTTACAATTGTAGGCTCAACGGCATTGCAACCACTGGTAGAAAAGGCAGCTGATGAATATACAAATAATAATGGAGGAAACATAACAGTTCAAGGAGGTGGCTCCGGAACAGGTTTAGGTCAAGTTCAAGAAGGTGCAGTTCAAATTGGGAATTCAGATATTTTTGCAAGTCAACAAAAAGGAATTGATGCAAAAAAACTTGTTGACCATAAGGTAGCCGTTGTAGGAATGGCTCCAATCGTTAATCAAGATGTAAACGTAAAAAACTTAACCATGCATCAACTGCAGGATATTTTTACAGGAAAAATTACTAATTGGAAGCAAGTAGGTGGTCAAGATCAAAAAATAGTTATTGTTAATCGAGCTAAGGGGAGTGGGACAAGAGCAACGTTTGAATCCGTTGTTTTGAATGGCAAGCCGACTGTAAGTAGTCAAGAACAAGATTCAAATGGAACAGTTCAAAAAATTGTTGCAAAAACTCCAGGGGCAATTAGCTATATTGCATTTTCATATCTTAATAAAGAAGGAATCCGGGCATTAAATATAGATGGAGTTCGACCAACCAATCAAAATGTTGAAACAAATAAATGGAAAATTTGGTCATATGAACATATGTACACTAAGGGAAAGCCGACAGGGGCGACAAAATTATTTTTAAAATATATGATGAGCAATCATGTTCAAGATAAACTAGTTAAAGAAACAAAATATATTAGTATTCATGATATGAAAGTTCAAAAAGCTGAAAATGGAATCGTAACTTCTAAAAAATAAGTATTTTGAAAAGTTCGTTTTTTAAAATATAAATTAATCTTTAGTTAAAACAAAAGCTGTACTTGTTATAAGTATAGCTTATTTAGGCGTAACCCATAGTTTAATTCATAGCATATTAAAGTACAGTCTAGTTGGCTTAGTAAATTTCCTTTTACACAAAATTTACATTCGATTTACAAATATCAGATTAAAAGTTTACATATTATTAGTAATTTATAAAGTGCAATGAGTAGTGTAAAAGGAGCGTCATTATGAAGAAAAAGACAATCATAATCATAATGTTGTGCATGATAGTTGGTTTTGTAGGCGGATGCGGAAATCAAACCCAGAATAAAATTACCGTTGTGGGTTCAACTGCATTACAACCACTAGTTGAAAAAGCTGCAACGGAATATCAAAAAGAACATGGCGGTAATATTACTGTTCAAGGAGGTGGCTCCGGAACCGGATTAAGCCAGGTTCAAGAAGGAGCGGTTCAAATTGGTGACTCAGATGTTTTTGCACAGCAGCAAAACGGAATTCGAGCAAATGAATTAGTTGATCATAAGGTGGCGGTTGCAGGAATTGCGCCCATTGTAAATCAGAAAGTAAAAGTTAAAAATATTACAATGCAGCAACTTCGCGAAATTTTTGAAGGTCAAATTACTAATTGGAAGCAACTTGGCGGACAAAATCAAAAAATCGTGGTTATTAATCGTTCAAAAGGAAGTGGAACACGAGTTACTTTTGAAAGTGACGTAATGAACGGTTGGGAAATGATGAATGCCCAGGAACAAGATTCAAATGGAACGGTTCAGCAGATCGTTGCAAATACTCCAGGAGCAATCAGTTATATTTCGTTTGCATACCTTCGAAGTCAAGGAATTCATCCATTAAAAATTGATGGAGTTCAGCCTACAACCCAAAATGTCGCAACGAATAAATGGAAAATCTGGTCATATGAACACATGTATACTAAGGGACAGCCGACGGGTGAAACAAAGAAGTTTTTGAAATATATGCTTTCAACTCCTGTTCAACATAAAATGATTAAGGAAATGAGATATATCAGTATCCATGATATGCAAGTTCAAAAGACGATTAGTGGTAAAGTTACGCCAATAAAGGAGGGGCAATAATGGATGAGATTAAACAAAAATTGACGAGTAAATCAAAGCAAATATCTGAAGATCGGCGAGGAAAAATTTTATGTTATGCTTGTTTGGGCTTGATCGTTGTTCTAATTATTTCAATTCTTTATTTTATTATGAATAAAGGAATAGCAACTTTTACACAAGATCATTTAAGCATCGTTGAATTTTTAACGGGGAAGCAATGGAATCCCAACCATCATCAAATTGGAGCCTTACCAATGATTGTAACGTCATTTTTAGTGACGATTCTAGCGGCTTTAATTGCAACCCCTTTTGCAATCGGGGTGGCAATTTTTATGACTGAATATGCACCACGTAAAGGAACAAAGGCATTACGGGCTGTCATTGAGCTCCTTGTCGGGATTCCATCCGTTGTATATGGCTATATCGGGTTAATGGTCGTTGTGCCATTAGTGCGTAAATTGATTGGTGGAACCGGTTTTGGAATTTTAGCGGGAACATTGGTTTTATTTGTAATGATTTTACCAACGGTAATTTCATTAACAGCTGATAGTTTAAAAGCCATTCCAGTTAATTATCGGCAAGCAGCCTTAGCATTAGGAGCTACAAAATGGCAAGCAATTTATAAAATCGTTTTACGAGCAGCCCTTCCAGGAATTCTGACCGCCGTTATTTTCGGAATGACCAGGGCCTTTGGTGAGGCGCTTGCAGTTCAAATGGTAATCGGCAACGCCGTTTTAATGCCTAAAGGATTGGGAACGCCAACGGCAACATTAACGAGTCAATTAACAAGTCAAATGGGGAATACAGTTCTAGGAACCGTATCAAATAACGCATTATGGTCTTTAGCATTGGTATTACTATTAATGTCATTAATTTTCAATTTATTAATCAGAGTAATTACCCGGAAAGGAGCAATTAAGTAATGAATCCTAAAAAAACTAATCAGATTGCTAAAAATATTATTTACGGATCGGTTGGATTATTAATTTTACTTTTATTGTTCTTAATTGGCTATATTTTAGTTACTGGCTTGCCAGGAATGTCATGGCATTTCCTTACAAGTGTAAGTCAATCATTTGCGGCAGGCGGTGGAATTCGGGATCAAATTTTTAATTCGGTATATATCTTGATTTTGACAACGTTAATTTCGTTTCCGATTGCATTGGGAGTGGGAATCTATTTGGCCGAATATGCTAAAGACAGTTGGTTTACAAATCTTTTACGAACAATCATTGAGTTGTTAAGTTCATTACCCTCAATTGTAGTTGGATTATTTGGATATTTACTATTTGTAATTAAGTTTCAAATTGGTTTTTCGATTATTTCCGGAGCAATTACACTGACATTTTTTAATCTACCATTATTAACGCGTAGTATTGAAGATGCATTTCGGGCAGTTCCGCTTGAACAACGGCAAGCGGGAGTTGCACTTGGAATTTCAAAGTGGAAAACAATTATGGGAATTGTTTTCCCATGTGCCTTACCTAAAATTTTAACTGGAGTGATTTTAAGTGCCGGGCGAATTTTTGGGGAAGCAGCAGCCTTAATTTTTACGGCAGGACAAAGTGATTCAGTAGTTAATTATGCAAACTGGAATCCATTTTCGTCAACTAGTCCATTAAATGTTTTCCGACCAGCTGAAACATTAGCAGTGCATATTTGGAAGGTTAATACTGAATCTATTTTGCCTGATGCGCATCAAGTTTCAAGCGGCTCGGCAGCAGTATTGATTATTGTTATTTTAGGTTTTAACTTAGGGGCACGCTGGCTTGGTAATGTAGTTTATCGAAAACTA
The DNA here is from genome assembly GCF_001435375.1 of Ligilactobacillus araffinosus DSM 20653. Taxonomy (GTDB): domain Bacteria; phylum Bacillota; class Bacilli; order Lactobacillales; family Lactobacillaceae; genus Ligilactobacillus; species Ligilactobacillus araffinosus. The sequence continues at coordinate 55,073 of NZ_AYYZ01000012.1, forward strand.
ACGGCAACGGATAAGGAACGGTAATGATGGAAATAACAGAAAAATATATTAAGAAAATTAATCAAAAAATTGCGTTGAAAACTAAAGATTTGGCAGTTTTTTATGGAGAAAAAAAGGCTTTTGCGGAGGGAACAATTGAATTCCCGCAACATCAAATTACAGCCTTGATTGGCCCATCTGGATGTGGAAAGTCGACATTTTTACGTTCATTGAATCGAATGAATGACGGCATTGCCAGGGTTGAAGGTCAAATTATGTATCATGGATTAGATATTAACAATGATGATATCAATATTTATGAATTACGTAAACGGATTGGAATGGTATTTCAACATCCGAACCCATTTTATAAATCAATTCGCGAAAACATTACATATGCACTTAAATATCACGGAATTAGAAAACACTCAGTTTTAGATCAAAAAGTTGAGCAAAGTCTTAAGGCGGTTGCTTTATGGGATGAAGTCAAAGATTCACTTGATAAAAATGGGAAGCAGCTTTCAGGAGGACAACAACAACGACTGTGTATTGCTCGGGCAATTGCAATGGAACCGGATATTTTATTACTTGATGAACCGACGAGTGGACTTGATCCCATTTCGACTCGTAAAGTTGAGGACACTCTTCAAGAACTGAAACAAAAATACACAATTATTATTGTAACGCATAATATGCAGCAAGCATCACGAAGCAGTGATTATACTGCATTCTTTAATTTAGGTCAGATTGTTGAATTTGATAAAACTTCACGAATTTTTACCGCACCACGTATTCAGATGACCGAAGATTATGTTTCAGGAAATTTTGGCTAAGGAGTGAATCGAATGACACAAATTATGACAGTAGAAAAGGTTCATTTATATTATGGAAAAAAAGAAGCGCTTCACGGATTTGATATTGGGTTTAATGAAAAACAAATTACAGCCTTGATTGGACCTTCAGGATGTGGGAAATCAACTTTTTTAAGATGTTTAAATCGAATGAATGATTTAATTGAAAATGTGACAATCACCGGCAGCTTTAAGCTTCAGGGTAAGGATATTTATAGTCCACGAATGGATGTTGTCGAACTTCGAAAAGAAGTTGGGATGGTATTTCAACAACCTAATCCATTTCCGCTATCAGTTTATGATAATATTGCTTTTGGATTGAAATTAAAAGGCATCAAGGATAAGCATTTGATTGACCAAATTGTTGAGGAAAGTTTAAAGAAAGCAGCTGTATGGGATGAAGTTAAAGATAATTTGAAAAAAGATGCATTGGCATTTTCTGGAGGACAGCAGCAACGGATTTGTATTGCACGTGTTTTAGCAGTTCAGCCTAAAATTATTTTGATGGACGAGCCAACGAGCGCTCTTGATCCAGTCTCAAATGCTAAAATTGAAGATACATTGGTTGAGTTAAAAAAAGATTATACAATCATTATCGTGACTCATAACATGCAACAAGCATCACGAATTTCTGATAATACGGCCTTTTTTTTAAACGGCGATTTGATAGAATATGGAAAGACGAAAGAACTATTTTTAACCCCTAAAGAAAAATTAACAGATGACTATCTTAATGGACGATTTGGGTAAGGAGGAAAAAAGAAATGGTAAAAGAAATTTTCAAAGACGAAATGAAAAAACTTAACGGCCGTTTTAATGAAATGGGAATTGACATTAGCGAGCAAATTTATCAGGCTACAAAATCATTTATTGAGCATGATCAACAACTTGCAGAAAAAATCATTGAGCGTGATGAAACGATTAATAATAATGAAATTTCACTTGAAGAACGGGCATTGAATTTAATTGCATTGCAACAGCCAGTTGCCCATGAATTTCGGAAAATTATTAGTATTTTAAAAGCCAGTTCTGATTTGGAACGGATTGGCGATCACGCAATTATTATTGCCCGGGAAACGATTCGGTTAAAAGGTAATAACCGGATTCCGGAAATCGAAGAGTTGATTTCAAGTTTAACGGCGGATATTCGCAATATGCTTGAACAGTCACTGGATGCATCGATTCGGGATAATGAAGCTGAAGCCCGGAAGATTGCGGCATTGGATCCGGAAATTGATCAGCAATATTATCATATCTATCAAATGATTGTTGAAATCATGAAACGTGAAACGGATACCGCCGTGGCGGCAATGAGTTATTTAATGGTTGCACGGATCTTGGAACGAATTGGTGATCATATTGTTAACCTTTGCGAATGGGTTGTTTATGATACAACAGGAAAGATTCAAGAATTAAACCCAGGAAAGCTTAATCGCGATGAATATTTAAAAATAGAGGAACAAGAAGCACTGGTCCGTCATGAACGGAAAAAAGCACGAATGAAACGGGAAAATAAATAAAAAAATAAGCTTGACCATAACTGCGTCAAGCTTATTTTTTAATTTTCTACACTAGCATTTACCCACTTTTTAATAACGTTATTCCAGGAATGCTCATCAACCATTGTTCGCGGAAGGGGCTGACGTAAATCATAACCAGGGGTAACGATTCCGTTATCAAGAGAGAAAGTGACCATGTCATGATCTGCAAGATATTTTTGTTCACGTTTGGTACCTTCCCCATATGGATAGGCAAAATAAGGGGTTCGATGCCCAATCTTCTTTTTAATAATTTTTTCTGATTTTTGATAGTCTTTCTTAAAGCGGGGATAATTCCGAGCATATTTTAAAGCAGGTTTGTTATCGATCAGATAGTGCATATTGTTAGTGTGTACTCCAATCGTAACGTTTGGACTTTTAAGGACTTTATGTAGTTGTTTCCAGGTTGCAAGCCGGGTCCCGTTATCGTAGCGTCCAGTATTACTTGTAACAATAAATGCTGTATACGGAATATTTCCTAATTTTTTAAACAATGGGTATACATTTGAAGTCAGGGTTGAATCAACATCGTCAAAAGTTAAAACAACATATTTATGCTTTAAGGGCTTATTTTCTTTAATTAATTTAACAGCTGTGCTTATTGGAATAATACGGACTCCATGATCTTTTAAATAATGAATTTGGTATGCTAATTTATCAACCGGCATACTATACTCGTGTAATTGATCATTATTTGAAAGCGTGAGAGCAAATCGACTTGAGAAAGTATGGTTATTAACTACACGGTGGTAGCATAAAATTAAAATTCCATTTTCATGAAGTTGTTGATTTGATATTTGCCCGCTACTAACTTCTCGTGCTTCATGCTGTTGTTTAACTTGGTCAAGATGTTCTGAATAGAAGGATCCGCCAATAATGATTAAGCATAAAATAATAAAAATCCAATGCCAAAAATGTTGAATAAATTGTCCAATCTTTTTCATTTATTTACTCTTTCTTTTTTAGTTAGTTGCCCTGTTTTTTTTAAGTAGCAAAATTTAAACCAAATAGACCGTGCGATTCCAAGGCCAAGAATGATGATTGAAGAAATTGCTAATAAGGCAAACATCTTATCAAAGGTATCATAGTTGCAACTGGTTGCAACATAGAAATCAATCATCCATTCTTTAAAACGACGGCTTAGAAAATCAAAGAAAATGACAAAAATAAAAATTTGAATGAGATTGCCAATAATGTAATACATAAATTCAAATAATTTTTTTAATATTTTCATTATTTAATTTTCCCCCGATCAGATGCACCCCAAGCAGCAAATTTTACAGAATCAAATAGATGATAAAAAGCGGCAAAGACTACGACAATATTGTTCAGCCAGTAAGTGTAAAAGAAGAACGGAAGATAAAGCCAATAATTTCTATATTGAATGTAACTGTTTTTCCAATTAAAAAGTTTAGAGAAACCATAAAAAAGTAATGTTACACCATAATAAGTTACTAGCGCTCCAAGATTAATTCGAAGATTCTTCATGAGAATAAATTCGAAAAAGATTTTAGGAATTGCAAATGATACTAAAAAGACCCAAGTGTAACTACAGCACATATCCAATGCCAAAAAACGCTGTCCCCAAGAAAGGCGCGGAATCATCTTAAAATGGTTCCGTAAAACTTCAAGTCCGCCACGCCCCCAACGAATTCGTTGTTTAACAAATCCGCGAACGGTTTCGGGAACATAAATCTGACATAAAGCACGTGGCTGGTATGTGCAATAGTAACCTTTATCATATAAACGCCATGTTACGTCAATATCTTCGGTCATAGCTTGGGTGCTCCAGCCACCGACATCTTCTAAAGCGGAACGTCTAAAAAGGGTCAATACACCGGAAACCGTCATAATATGACCTAGAAAAAAAGACTGCGAACGTTTAATCATATCAATGTTAAGAATATACTCAAGGAATTGAAACTTTCCAATTAATGTTGAAACATTTTTAACAATTGGCCGCCCAGTTACTGCAGCAATACGTTGGTCGGCAGAAAGGGCAGCTACAAGGTAACTAAGGGAATCTTTTTTAAAAATTGTGTCAGCATCAACACATAGAATATAATCGGCTTTGCTTTCACTTAAAGCACGGTTTAAAGCAGCTGCTTTCCCCATATTTTTTTTCTGCGCTTTGATTTCAATGTTTGAGTATTTTTTAGCAAGGGTATGCATAATTTGAAGAGTGTTATCTGAACTTTTATCATCAATCAAAATTACACGGTAGTTTTGATAGGTGATTTGTTCTAAGGAGTCAATTGAACGTTCAAGTACGGCTTCTTCGTTATAACATGACATAAAAACTTCAACCGAAGGTCCATTATCTTTTCGCTTTAAACGTAATTTAGTAAAGGTTCGTTCACAGTAGTTAAAGAAAATTGCGCCAATTACCCAGAAAAAAGACATGACAACAGGATAATGAAGCTCAAATCCTCCAATCATAAAAAAATTCCTCCTTAATGTTTAAAAATATTTTAGTTATATACGAAAACGGGCCTAATGTGCCCGCTCAGATTTAGTTGTTATTTGATAATTTTCTGGACTTAACATATGCAAATAAATCATATTCCATTTCGATGATTTGAGTGAATATTTTTCATTTAAGAACGCCTTAGTCGAAGTTGAAATATCACTATAGTTACTTGTTTTAGTTAATTTTGCTTGATAAACAAAACGTTGTGATGTACTTTGGCTGTGACTAGCGTTTTCACATGTAATAAGGGTCAGGCTCGGCTGGCTGGAGTCTTCAAGAACGGTATTATTATGTTGTGAAATTCGAGCTTTGGTATAAATCTTGTAAGTATATACCTTATGAAAATTAGTGATGTTTAACGTGTCGCCAACTTTGGCTTTTTGGTAGATAGGGGCAAACAATGCGTCCCTACTTGATGAAACATTATGGGCGGCAATTGAATAGTTACCTTGTCCCATTTTCTCATTAGGTTCAAGGGCACCAGCACATAATGAATAAATTGTTTGGTCAACACCGTTTACAATTGGAACATTTAAACCAAGTTTTTGATTGTAAATTCCGCCAATAACTTTGATTTGTGGATGATACGCGCGTGCTTTGACAACGGAAAAAAGATTTAATGGTTTAACGCTTGCCCAGTCATATGGTACCTTGGCATTTTTTTTAGTTTGAATTTCATCGCTAAAAATTACCGGATGATAATTTTCGATTAAATAATTTGTGATTGGTTTATTAAAAAGTAAAACCAGGCCAATGATAAAGGCAATCCCAAGAAAAATTTGTCTGATTCCGTAAATAATTTTTTTCTTTTTCATTGCTTTATAAAAGTTTTATTTTTAGTAAAACTTATGACATCATGTCTCCCTCATAATTCTCTCATGTACAATATAATATAACACAATTCATGAAAGTTAAATTTCGAAATTATTTAGTCTTTTTTTAAGAATTATAATCCCCTTCACGGAAAAGTTTTAAATAGTATAATGTAAAAACCTTTACAATTGATTATTGTAAAAATTGAAGCCTATAATATTTTCTTTAAAAATATTTTGATGTGGCATATACTCAAAGTAGTTGGTGAAATACTCAGTTTACATATCGATGAGGTGATTAAATGACAAAAAAAGAACATTTATACGACCTATTCAAACCAGTTCATTATGATGTTTATCTTGATATTAACCGTGAAACAAAGACGTTCAATGGAAAAGTAACCATGAAAGGCGAAGCGGTTAAACCGAATATCAAGTTTAATGAGAAGTTTTTGAATATTACAGCCGTTAAGGTAGACAACGAAGCAGTTGATTTTAAGGTTGACGATCAAGCCGAGACTGTTGAAGTTAACGATAGCAAAACTGGCGAAACAACGGTTGAAATTGAATTTGACGCACAATTAACGGACACAATGATGGGAATTTATCCGTCGTATTACGAAGTTAATGGTGAAAAGAAGCAAATTATCGGGACTCAATTTGAAAGTACAGCTGCCCGGCAAGCATTTCCATGTATTGATGAACCGGAAGCAAAGGCAACTTGGAATTTGGCAATCAAGTATGATGAAAAACCAGGCGAAACAATTTTAGCTAATATGCCTGAAAAGGAATGCAAAGACGGAATTCATTACTTTGAAACTACAAAGCGGATGTCATCCTACTTGATCGCCTTTGCATTTGGTGAAATGGTAAGCAAACACACGAAGACCGATGATGGAATTAAGATCGGAGTTTATGCTTCACCAGCTCACAAGGAAGACGAACTTGATTTTGCATTGGACATCACAAAGAATGCCCTTGAATTTTATGAAAAGTACTATGAAACACCATATCCGCTCCCGCATTCATGGCAATTAGGTTTACCAGACTTTTCAGCCGGTGCGATGGAAAACTGGGGCTTGATCACATACCGGGAAGCTTTCTTAACATTGGATCCAAAGAATGCTTCATTAAGTGTTAAGCAACACAACGCAACGGATATTACCCACGAATTAGCTCACCAATGGTTCGGTGATCTAGTTACAATGAAGTGGTGGGACGATTTATGGTTGAATGAAAGTTTCGCCAACATGATGGAATATGTTTCAAGCGATGCAATTCATCCTGAATGGCACATGTGGGAAGTCTTCCAAGAAAAAGAAGTTCCAATGGCATTGAACCGGGATGCAATTGATGGCGTTCAACCCGTTCACGTTGAAGTTGAAGATCCAGCTGACATTGACGCAATTTTTGATGGCGCAATCGTGTATGCTAAAGGTTCACGGATGTTAGTGATGGTTCGTTCAATGATTGGTGACGACGCATTGCGGAAGGGCTTGAAGAATTATTTTGATGCTCATAAGTACGGCAATGCGGTTGGTGATGACTTATGGAAGGCGCTTGGCGATGCTTCTGGAATGGACGTCAGTGCAGTCATGAAATCATGGTTAAACCAACCAGGTTATCCAGTTGTAACGGCTAAGATCGTTGATGGCAACCTTCAATTATCACAAAAACAATTCTTCATCGGTGAAGGCAAGGATGAATGCCGGCAATGGCAAATTCCGTTGAACAGCAACTATGAAACTGTCCCAGAATTAATGAAGGATCAAACCCTTGATCTTGGAAACTATGCTGAATTGAAGCAAAAGAACGGTAATAAGCCATTTGTTTTGAATGTTGGTAACAACTCACACTTCATCGTTAAATACGATGAAATGTTGTTGAATGATATTCTTGACCATGTTGATGACTTAGATGCAATCAGTCAACGCGAATTATTACAAGACATGCATTTGTTGGCTAAGGGTCGTGAAATTTCATACTCAGCTCTTGTACCATTAATGAGCCACTTTACAAAGAATAAATCATACATTGTAAATGACGCATTATTTGAAATTGCTGATGATTTGAAGAAATTCGTTAAACCAGGTTCAGAAGACGAAAAGAACTTGCGGACATTATTTAATGAGTTAAGTGCTGATAAATATGCAGCTCTTGGAATCGAATCAAAAGATGACGATGATAATGATGCCGTATTAGGCCGGCCAACCATCGTTAAGGCGGCTTTGTATGCTAAGAATGAAAAGGCCATCAAGGATGCTCACGCAATGTTTGAAGCTCATAAAGATCAGATTGCAACGATTCCAGCAAGCGTGCGGCCATATGTTATGATGAGTGAAGTTGCAAATTATGGTAACGAAGATTTGATCAAGACATTGTTGAACGAATACCGGAAGACAAGTGACGGAATTTATCAACGTGACTTAAGTACAGCATTGACGGCAACTTCAAATAAAGCTGCAATTCAAGAAATTCTTAAATGCTTTAAGGATGCTGACACAATCAAACCGCAAGATCTGCGTGAATGGTATGTTGGATTGCTTGGTAACAGCGAAGCTCAACAAGCTACCTGGGATTGGATGCGTGATAATTGGAATTGGTTGATCGATATATTAGGTGGCGACATGGAATTTCATACTTACGTAACTGTTACGGCCAATACCTTCTATACCAAGCAACGGTATGATGAATTCAAGGCATTCTACGAACCAAAACTGGACACTCCAGGGTTAAGACGTGAAATTGAAATGGACGTTAACTTGATCAAAGGAAAAGTTGATTTGGTTGAAGCCGAAAAGAATGCAGTTGAACAAGCAATTGCAAACGAAGTTAAATAATTGATAAAAAGACTAGGTTTGCCTAGTCTTTTTATTAACTAATAAATTAATTTACCTTTTCATTATTTAGTGATATCAGTTAGAATAGTTGGTATAGATATCAATGAAAAGAGGAAAAAAGATGAAAGTTGGAGTTATTGCTGCCAATGGACGGGCTGGCCGGCGAGTCGTTAAACGGTGCGTCGAAGAAGGATTTGATGTGACTGCAATTGTTCGGCATGAAAATCAAACCGCAGCTCAAAATGTGTTACTAAAGGATCTGTTTGATTTAACAACTGATGATGTAAAAGATTTTGATGTGGTTGTTGATGCTTTTGGAGTTTGGGATGCAGGTGATGTCGGTCTCCATGTTTCATCAATGCAACATTTAATTTCGATTTTACAAAAAACAGATATTCGGTTAATTGTAGTCGGCGGAGCGGGTAGTTTGATTGCTGATTCAGAAACGAACATGCAACTAGTAGATACGAAAGACTTTCCTGAAGAGGCACGGCCGGTAGCAAAGGCGATGAGTGTTGCTTTTGACAATTTGCGGATAAGTAAAGATTTGAGATGGACGTATGTAAGTCCGGCGGTTAACTTTAAACCAACTGATGAATCACAAGGACATTATGTAATTGTGACGGGCGATAATTTATCGTTTGATAAAGATGGCAAGAGCGAAATCAGTTATGCTGATTTCGCACGGGCATTAGTTGATGAAATTGAAAACGATAAACATGAAAACCAGCGAATTTCGGTTCGGTGGTAAAGAAAAGAAGCACGCGATCGCGTGCTTCTTTTAGTAATGATTATAATATTCAACTGAAATTTTGCCATGATCATCGACAACCAGTTTGGTTACTGATCCGTTTTTCGGGCCGTTGACAGTGGCGCTATATTTCGGTGCAAAGTGGTCAACGATCGTCCGAATCGTCAAACTATGACTTACAAGAAGCAATGTCTCTCCGTTGCCATGATGTTCTTTAAGGTACTCGAACCCGGCTGCAATCCGGTTCCAGTAAGTTTGATCATCCTCGGCATCGCCCCATGGATCAGCTTCGTGAAGAAGATCACGGGTTGCAGCGGCTCCCATTTTATCTAAGATTTCGTAATATGTTTTGCACCCGTGCGGAATGCCCACCATTGTCCAAATATGACCGGAATCAGCGCCTTCAAAGTAGCCAAAGAATTGTTCCCGGAAGTTGGGGAGTTCGTGCGTTTCAGGTGCTTTAAATTGATTCTCAGCAATGATCATATCGCGGGTTTGAATTGCACGAGGCGAATCACTGCTGTAAGCGAAGTCAAACTGAACATCTTTAAGTCGTTGACCAGCTTTTTTTGCATCTTCAATTCCTTGATCAGTTAACGGTGCATCACACCATCCCTGGAAACGGCGGTATTTGTTTAAAATTGTTTGCCCATGCCGAGTCAAGTAGATTGTAAAACTCATTATTATTCCCCATTTACTATGATTTGATTACTGTTATTTTATCATACCTGATTAAATTTCTTAAAGTTGTTTAAGAAAAGGGGGATTGATCGAATTTTCTGAAACAAAAAGCTATAATCATTTATGTTGTGAAAATTGATTCTCGTTTTTGAAACTGATGATTGATTTTCAAAATTAAATTGGGAGGCATAGGAGATTATGCATGGATTTATCGGTGAATTTTTCGGCACGATGATCTTAACTGCCATTGGTTGCGGCGATGGGGCTGGAATCAACTTAAAAGGGACTTTCAGTCGGGATCAAAATTGGCTTTTTGTATCCCTTGGCTGGGGTCTTGGAATCACGTTTGGGGTTTACGTTGCCGGAACATTAGGTTCAAAGGGCTTTATTAACCCAGCAATTACATTGGGAACGGCAATTTGCGGGTTGTTCCCATGGAGCCAAGTATTGCCATACTTAAGTGGTGAATTTTTAGGAGCATTTGTTGGGGCTGCGCTTGTTCTGATTCAATATTATCCGCACTTCAAGGCTTCAAAGGATGAAGCGGATGGCAATTCAGTTGGAATTTTTGCAACGGCTCCCGCAATTGAAAGCCCAGTCTTTAACTTCTTTAGTGAATTGATTGCCTCGTTCATTTTCATTTTTACGTTACTGGACTTAGGTAACTTTACTCAAGGATTAAAGCCGTTGATTGTTGGCTTGATCATCACCGCAATCGGAATGGCTCTTGGGGGCACGACCGGCTTTGCAGTTAACCCAGCGCGTGACTGGGGTCCGCGGTTGGCATACACGGTTTTGCCAGTTCCAAATAAGGGAACCGCAAACTGGAAATATGCTTGGGTTCCAATGGTTGGTCCAATTGTTGGCGGAATTTTAGCGGCTGGTTTGCATGTGGCATTGATGAAATAAAGTTAATAATAAAAATACAAAAATACCGATTTCGAATTCTAGAAATCGGTATTTTTGTATTTAATTTTTCTGATTAATAACTAATTGCACGTTGTGCATCAGCGTTCCAGTGTTGATAGAAGTATCCGGTACTCATACTTGCTTTTTGGCCTGTCCAAGGATCATTGTAGTATAGCGTATCACCTCTGAAGCCAGTTAAGGTTAATGCGTGGTTTACAAAACCATCAACGTTTGCAACCCAAATAACAACAAGGTGACCTTGAATAAGCTTATCTTTAATTGCGTCTAAACTTGCGCCGGTCATGATCTGGCTATGTCCGATATGATGGTTTACAACAGGAGCAATTCCGGTAGGGAAGATCCACCAACCGCTTGGACTAAATGGATTTCCAACAAATCCTTTATTACCATCATTGCTTCGCGGCATTTCATTTGCTAAGTCAATTTTATTAACGTTGCAGCCGGCATACTTGAGCATCATTGTAACGGCTGTGATTTCACATCCTGTTGGAAGTTCAGGACGTTGGCAAACGACATCTGCGTTGTTAAATACACCTTCGACCGCACCATTTACATTATTAATATAGAATGTTTCACGTCCAATCGTTGTGTCGTTGTGGAACATTTTACCGTCATTGGCATAAACGACCCATTTATGCTGATCACCAATATACTGTAAGCCGGTCTTCATTGCACCAGTCACATTATCGAAAAGATACCAGTCATTATTGATATTTTGTTGACCATAAAGCATTTGTCCTTGATCGTTATAGTAAACGGTTTTGTGTTGGTCACCGATGTATTGGAATCCAGTTTTCATTGCGCCAGTCACGTCATCAAAAAGATACCAATGACCGTTGATTTGAGCTTGGCCGTGGACCATTTTTCCGTCGTTGGTGTAGTAGACAGTCTTGTTTTGATCATTAATATACTGGAATCCTGTTACAAAATGATTTTGATTAAAAAGATACCAGTCATTGTTAATTTTTACCTGGCCGTTTGCTTCAAGGGCACTTGAATTATCAAATGAGTATGTTTGGTCATTAATGGTTTGGGTTCCGGTTACTCCTTGACCATTGCCTTGATAGTAGTAAATTCGATGGTTATTTGAGTCAGTTAAGAAACCAGTTGCCATTGCGCCCGTAACATTGTCAAAGAAATAGTTACGTCCATTAATTGATTGATGACCATAAAGCATTTGTCCTTGGTTATTATAATAAACGGTCTTGTTTTGATCATTAATGTATTGGAATCCGGTCTTCATTGCACCCGTTATCTTATCGAAAAGGTACCAGTTATTATTGATTTTTTGTTGCCCATAGACCATGTTGCCGAGACCATCATAGTAAACGGTCTTGTTTTGATCATTAATATTTACGAATTGGTTTTTAATTTGTTTACCAGTTTGCGGATCAAAATATTGCCATTTATTATTAATTTTTTGCTGTCCGTAAACCATGTTACCGAGACCGTTAAAATAATATTCAGCATTAGTGTTTCGGTCCCAAACATATTGGTTTTTCGCTTGAGCACCAGTTACTGGATCAAAGAACTGTTTTTGACCATTAATAGTTTGAAGACCATAGACCATATTACCGTTTTGGTCGTAATAAACTTCTTTATTTTGATTGCCAATCCAAACATATGAATTCTTTGCTTGAGCACCAGTTACTGAGTCGAAATACATCCAATGACCGTTAATATTTTGTTGTCCATAGACCATATTACCTAAATTGTCATAACAAACGGTCTTGTTTTGATCTTTGATGTTTACAAATTGATTTTTGACTTGTTTACCGCTCTGTTGATCAAAATACTGCCACTTGTTATTGATTTTTTGTTGTCCATGAACCATGTTTCCAAGACCATCAAAGTAGTATTCCGCGTTGGTATTTTGGTCCCAAATATATTGATTTTTTGCTTGAGCACCGGTCGTTGGATTAAAGTACTGTTCTTTGCCATTAATGGTTTGAAGACCGTAAACCATATTTCCTTTATTAGGATCATAGTAAACTTCTTTATTTTGATCACTGATCCATTGATATCCAAACTGAAGAGCACCTGTTACCTTATCGAAAAGGTACCATTTATCACCAATTTTTTGTTGCCCGTATACCATGGCGCCACCTGCTGGATTATAATAACAAATCTTATTTTGATCGTTAATTTTTTGGAAACCAGTTAAATTTTTGCCATTTTCTTGTAAGTACCAATTGTTATTTTGATTAATTTGCTTAGCATTCGGATGGTTTTCAGCAAAGGTATATTTATCAAGATAACTTTGTGATGATTCTTGTGATGGTTGGACAATTTGATTTTGTTTTCTCGGTTGTTGGTTTAGTTGTGATTGATTTTCTGGCTTTTGAACCACGGTTTGTTGTTTCAGTTGAGGTTGGGGAACTGAAACGTTGGCATTTTGCTTTGGAACTTGTTGGGTTTGCCCATTTTTAGCAGGAACAGCAGCAAAATTTATAACTGTTTGATGTTCCTGACTTGGGCTAGATTGGTCTTTAATTTGACTTGAAGAATTACTAATCGGTGAACTAGAACTTGTTGTCTTTGATGAAAGAACAACGGTGTTTTTTTGATTATTTGTGGAAACTGAACTAATTCGTTTTTGCTGAATAGAGGTTGGTTGGCTAATTGAGTGTGATTGAACTTGATCAGCTTTTGCAACTGATGTTGTTCCTAAAGTTACCCCTAAAAATAAAATTGGAGCAGCAACCCATATTTTTCCAGATTTGTATAATTTATAACGTTTTTTCTCTTCATTAAACATTTAAATATACACCCTTTATCTATATATTTTTCATAAACGATGAAAAGTATACCATATAAATAGCGCTTTCAAGGCAAAATTTTCTAAATTGCTTATTATTTTTTTAGATCTGTATTATAAAACCTATTCACGTAGATTTACATTTCAGTTTCAGCTTGTGCAGAATCCATTTTGGAAAGGGTTTTGACAATGTCTTTTTTTATCGATTCTAAAACCTTAAAGTAACTTTTTTTAAACGGGATCAATTTTTTAAGCGTAACGTCCTTTTCGATCAATTCTCCAAGCAAGGGGAACCATTGAAGGGTACTTGTAAAAGTTATCCAATGAAGCGGGATTAAGCGTTTGGAGACTGTTATGAAGGTTATTTGCCCAATCAATAAAATCCTGTTGAATGATCAGTAGGATCACTTTGTTTTTTGATTTAATGTACTGATATAAGTTGTTGCGGGTGAAAGATAGTTTTTCATCTAATTTTTTCATTGTAATTTTATCAAACGGTAAGTTTTCTATTAGTTAAATCATTGCTGTTGTAATCTGATTAATTCTAATTAGCCGTTGTTCAATCAGATAATTCCAGTAAATCACCAAAAGCAACGCCAAGATGATCCGCAGTTCGGCAAAGACGTTCAGGCACGAATTTACGGAACAGAGATTCGCAATCTTCTCGCTGATCATGTTAAATGTTGATTTCCAAATCAAGGCGCATGCCAAGGGCTGTCTTAAAGCCGGCAACAGTGAATCGTTGATTATTTGGACAATTATCAATATGTTGCCATATATTGGCTTTCCGTTGGTAATCAACAGCATTCAAAAAGTGCATGCCGCAGCGCAGGAATTCAATGACTAGGCCTGAGTTTCACGTGAAACATGCTGTTTAACAAAATCAATAAAGGTCGTTATTAACTTGGAATAGTGATAGTTTTTTCGCCAAATCAACTGGTGGCTAGTTTGTAAATAGTTTTCAAATGGGATAAAAACAACGTCGTCGTAAGGATTGAAACGGCTAATACTATCGATTCCTAACATACAGTAATTGGATTGATGGACTAACGGCAAACTGTTAGGTGATAAATTTGCTGTAATTTTAATATTCAGTTTCTGCGGATCCAATCCGACAACTGCACTTAGTTCATTTTGAAGAATGTTTCGCCAAGGATAAATAATGGGATAGTCTCCCAAATCGTCAGCATTAATGGTTGATTTGTGCGCAAGCGGATGGGTTTGATTAACAAAAATTCCGTAACGTTCATAAAGCGGAAGATCAAAGCAGTGGTATTTAGCAGTTTCAATTGGGGTGATCACGAATCCAAGATCTAAAATTCCAGTGTCGATCTTATCTTTAATATCATTACCGATTGCACTATAGGTTTGGAATTTAACGTGTGGGAATTGCTTTTGAAAATCAGCAATTAGATCATCAACAAAGAAGGAGACTTTGCTTTCAACGTACCCGAGATTAATAGTTCCACTAAGTTCATGCTGATTAAAATTTTGAATTTCGCTGGTGGTTTGATTAATCAGGGTCAGAATATCCCGGGCATGGTGTTCAAACATTCTTCCTTCAGCGGTTAACGTAATTTCGCGTTTTCCCCGAATCAATAGTTGAGCTCCCAGCTCATCTTCAAGTTGCTTCAACAGGCGGCTTAATGTTGGCTGGGTAATATGTAATTTTTGAGCTGCATGCGTGATATTTTGCATTTTCGCAACGGTTAGAAAATATTTTAAAACACGAGTTTCCATTAAATTTCTCCATTCATTTTAAGCATCGTAATTGATTTAATATAAGCATTTTAAATCATGATTAATAGCCAATACAATTAAAAGTGGAGGGAGGATTTATGATGGGAAAGAATGAAAATGAAGTCAAAAATAACCGATTTGGTTTTGGAAAGTTAAATACCCAGTACGCAGATGTTTTTATTGGAAACAGTTATATTTAAATTCACTGGTATCCAAAGACGATAACATTGATGTTGGGATTTCAAATGTTAATTTTGAACCTGGCTGCCGAAATAATTGGCACATTCATTATAACGGATTTCAGATTTTATTGGTAACGGCTGGTGAAGGTTGGTATCAAGAAGAAGGTAAATCGGCTCAGTTACTTAAGCCCGGTGATGTGGTTGCGATTCATGAAGGGGTAAAACACTGGCATGGAGCAACTAAGAGCAGTTGGTTCTCACACATTGCCATCACAAAAGGTGAAAGTGAATGGTGCGAACCGGTCTCAGATGAACAGTACGATCAACTCGGTAAATAAAGGAGGAAGTAAAATGGAAAAACGAACAGCCGGTCACGATCAATTAGGTGACTTTGCACCGCAGTTTGCAGAGTTAAATGATGATATTTTATTTGGTCAAGTTTGGGCGCGTGAGGACCAACTTAGTCCGCGTGATCGTAGCTTGATTACAATTGCAGCATTAATGACAAATGGCGATTATGAACAACTCAAATATCATTTACAACATGGAAAAGACAACGGAATCACAAAAGATGAAATTGTTGAAACGGTCACCCAGTTGGCATTTTATGTAGGATGGCCCAAGGCTTGGACCGTTTTGAAAATGGCCAAGGAAATTTGGAAATAAATTTCTAGAAATGGAAGGCAGCTCAAAAAAACGGGAAATAAATTCCAAAAATGAAAGTTGACTTTAAAGCGTTGTAAATAAGCTTTTAGAAACAATGTAAGTAAATTCATAATGAAGAGACCGTGACATAAGTCGCGGTCTCTTTGCTGTCACATAATTGGGTTCCAAAATAAACGGGTTGAGTGGAAGTTCGAAAATCTCCGAATCTATGCTGACGCGATGCATTCGCGTTTCTGCTTCCACCACGCTCGTTTTTGCTGTTTTGTCATACTTTTTTTACATTAAAATAAGAAAATATATAGATAAATATTCATGTTATTCCGTCCCATCGATATAATAGAAAGTACAAGAGGGATTAGAATGACAAAAAGACAGCGAAATTGGGTAATGGCGTCGTTGCTTTTAGCAAGTTTAATGTCTGGGTTGGACGCAACGATCATTAATACAGCATTGCCAGCCATTATCTCGGATTTACACGGAATTCAATATATGGGGTGGATCGTGGCCGTTTTTCTTCTAGGGATGGCGGTTTTCTCACCGCTTTGGGGAAAACTCGGTGATCGAATTGGAAACAAGAAAGCCTTTGGATTGTCGATTTTAATTTTTATTGTTTCATCAATGATTGAAGGAACGACAGGCAATATCTGGGTGTTCATTATTGCGCGGGCCTTTATGGGAATTGGGGCTGGTGGAATGGGTTCGATTCCGTATATTATTTTGGCCCAGTTATATCGGAATATCCATCAACGTTCTCAAGGATTAGCTTATATTTCCGCAGCGTGGAGCGGAGCAATGATTATTGGCCCATTAATTGGGGGTTGGATCGTTGATACATTAAGCTGGCATTGGGTGTTTTATATTAACTTGCCGATTGGGATCATTACGATTCTAATTTTGAATATTTTCTTTAAAGAGAAGGTTAAAATCGTTCAGACGCCATTTGATTATCGTGGTTCTGCGTTTTTGATCATTGGGTTAGCTTTTGTATTAATGGGAATTCAACTTCTTGGAATGATCGCATGGGAATGGATCGTCGGGTTATTTTTAATTGGCGGCATTTTACTGATTTTATTTTGGAAAAATGAACGGCGGGTCAACGATCCAATCATTCCAACTCATCTCTTTAAATCCTCAAAATTAGTTAAGGATTTAGTGATTTTTGCATTGGCGTGGGGTGGGACGATTTCATTCAGTACTTATGCCCCAATGTGGGTTCAAGGATTGCTTGCGATGACTGCGCTTGTTGGGGGAATGACCCAAATTCCAGGTTCGATTTTTGACTTTGTCGGGTCGCAATTAACGCACTCGTTTCGAAAGAAAATCGGCGATCAAAATACGATTACAGTGGCATTGGTGATTGCCTTTCTGGCACCGTTTGGAATGCTTTGCAGCAAAGTCAATGCCGGCATTGGTTGGATTTGCTTCTTCAGTATTTTTTATGGCTTTGGTGTCGGGGTGATTTTTAATATTCTTCAGATCAAAGTCCAACAAGATGTTGATCACCGGGATGTGGGAATTGTGACGTCAGTGAGTTATTTGATTCGGATTCTTGCACAAACGTTTATGTCATCAATTTACGGCGTGATTATGAATATGGCACTTGCTCGGGGTGTCCGACCGACTCATGGGAAAATTACGGTCGCAATGATGGATAAATTAAGCGATAGTGAAACAGTTAATGAATTACCAGTTCATCTGCTTCCGCAAATGCGAATGATTTTGCATAGTGGGCTGCAAGACATTATGCTGGTTTCATGTGGATTGTTGATTGTTGCGATTGGATATAATCTTTTGAAAAAAACGGATTAAAATTTTTGGCATGTTTCATATGAAACATGCCAAATTTATTTGTGAAATACGGTATAATTAAGCTAATCTTGAAAAATAATGGAGCGATTAGAGAATGGAAGAGAATAAACTTGCACGTAAATTATCTTCGCGGCACGTTCAAATGATTGCCCTCGGCGGGGCGATTGGGACCGGATTGTTTTTAGGTTCAGGAAATGCAATTCATCAAGCCGGTCCGATTTTATTAGTTTTGTATTTAGTGGCTGGAATTTTCTGTTTCTTTATGATGCGTGCCATTGGTGAATTGGTTCTTTCAGATACAAGTAAATCATCATTTATCGAATTTGTTCGCGCTTATCTCGGGGACCGATTTGAGTTTGTTATTGGCTGGACATACTGGCTTTGTTGGGAAAGTATTGCGATGGCAGACCTGACAGCCAGTGGAATTTACATTAAATTTTGGTTCCCACATATTCCACAATGGTTGACGGCCTTGATCATTGTCTTTATATTACTTGCATTTAATTTATTAAGTGTTGAACTTTTTGGGGAACTTGAATCGTGGTTCTCAAGTATTAAGGTGTTTGCGATCATTGCGTTAATCATTACTGGAATTATTTTGTTAGTGTGTCACACGAAGGTTGCTGGACATGCAGTTTCAGTCAGCAACCTTGTAGATTATGGTGGCTTTATGCCTAAAGGATTAAAAGGAGCTTTATCGGCATTTCCAATGGTAATTTTTGCATTTACTGGGATTGAAATGGTAGGACTAACTTCGGGTGAAACGGCCAATCCGCAACGTGACTTACCGAGAGCGATTAATACTCTTCTATTTAGAATTGCTTTATTTTATGTTGGAGCAATGTTTGTTTTGATGTGTATTTATCCATGGGATAAGGTTACGACTTCAGCAAGTCCATTTGTTCAAGTCTTTAGTGCATTGGGAGTTAAAGTCGCAGCCGGGGTAATTAATTTTGTGGTTCTAACAGCAGCTTTGTCAGCATGTAATAGCGCCTTATTTAGTACAAGCCGGACATTATTTGTGCTTTCCCATAGTAAATTCGCACCGCGAAAAATGGGCGAAGTCAATAATCGAAGTGTGCCGGTAACGTCGTTAGTTTTCTCATCATTAACGTTATTGATCATTGTTGTTTTAAACTTTATTCTTCCAGCCAAAATTTTTGAAATTATTTCAGATATTTCAACGGTCTGCTTCATCTTTGTCTGGTTGACCTTGATTTGGTGTCATTATAAATATCGGCGGCAAAACCCTGAAGGGACCAGCTTCAAGATGCCGCTTTATCCAATTTCCAACTTTGTAACAATGGCATTCTTTATTGGAATTTTAGGATTGTTGTTATTACAAAAAGAAATGGCGTTCGCATTGATTTTTGCATGCGGGTGGGTCGTTTTGATGTTTATCGCATATGGAATTTATCGAAGAAAAGTATAATAAAAGAACCTGGGAATTTTCCCGGGTTCTTTTATTTAATGATTCGAATAACTTTTGCCGGATTTCCGACGACCACGGCGTTATCGGGAACATCATGGTCAACGACACTCCCGGCGCCAATAATTGCATTGTTGCCAATAACAACGCCGCCAAGAATACAGACGTTGCCGCCGATCCAAACATTGTTTTTGATAGTAATTGGCTGTGCAATCATAATGTTATGTTCACGCTTTTGCGGGTCAAGGACAGGTTGCGCCGTATACATGCCAACTTTCGGGGCAATGTTTGCTTGATTGCCGATTTCGATCGGGGCGTAATCCATTAAGGTACAATCGTGATTCAAAAAAACTTCATTTCCCATTGTAATATTAAATCCAAATTGGCAATGAAAATTTGGCTCAATATAAGGATCAGTTCCAATTTGATTGAAAAGGGCTGTTAGTAATTCTAAATTATAACCGTGATTTTGATTGACTTGTCGGTTATATTTAAAACACTGATTAAATGCTTTTTGATGGGCAATCATGATGCGGGGATCATGGGCATCAAATTTTTGGCCATTGATCAACTGGTTAATTTCTTCGATTTTTTGTTTCATGTGAACCCCCCCTCTTTAAAGGTTTATAATTACTTTAAGTATACCGCATTGAAGGTGAAATTTTGGACTTAGAAATCCATCAGGCGTTAACGGCTGAAGAAATTGAGCATGTTAAGCAAATTACAAATACAGGAAAATTGTACTATGATTATGACCCGTTAATTGAACAGGCGCGCAATTATGCCTTTTACGTTTGTCGCCAGTTTAATCAAACATTTGAACAAACCAATCATGGCGAAATGCAGTTAATGATGGACCTTTTTGGTAATTTAGGGAACCATGCTGAAATTGGTAAGGGATTTATTACTGAGTTTGGGTTTAATTTGCATGTTGGTGATCATTTTTATGCCGGGCAGAATTTAAAGGTAATTGACTGTAATGTGATCAAAATCGGGGATTACGTTCAAATCGGTGATAACTGTGGTATTTATACTTCAAATCACGCATTCGATCCTCAGAAAAGGGCAGACCACTGGTGCAGCGACCATCCAATTACGATTGGCAGCCATGTTTCAATTGGAAATGACGTTACGATTCTGCCGGATATCACAATTGGCGATAATACGATTGTCCGGTCAGGAAGTGTTGTAACGCATGATCTTCCGGCAAATGTGATTGCAGCAGGCGCGCCATGTACGATGGTCAAAAATCTTTCTAGTGAAGTAGAGTAATCATTTGCAAGTTAGAATCTCTTTAAGTATCCTTAAATTGAAATTACATATCATATAAAGAGGTGCTGACAAATGAAAATCAGTATTATTGGTGCAACGCATGCAGGAACATTTGCTACAATGCAAATTTTAAAAGACCATCCTGATTATGATGTGACGGTTTTTGAAAGAAACGATAATGTTTCATTCCTTTCATGCGGAATTGCATTATGGGTTGGTGATCATATTGCAGATCCTAATAAAATGTTTTATTCAAGTCCGAAAGAACTTGAGAAGATTGGCGCACATATGAAAATGCAACACGAGGTTTTGGCAATTGATCCAGATGCTAAACAGCTAAAAGTTAAGGATCTGAATGGCGGAAAAGAATTTGTTCAAGATTACGATAAACTGATTATTACTACCGGATCTTTGCCAGTTGTACCTCCAATTAAAGGCATTGATAATCCTAAAGTCTATCTTTGCAAGGATTACGGCGACGCTCAAGTTTTACGTGAAAAATTTGCAGGAATTGAAAAAGCAGTGATCATTGGGGCCGGTTATATTGGAGCTGAACTTTCAGAACAGGCAACAATAGCTGGAAAAGAAGTAACCTTAATCGATGCCTTCCCACGGGTTTTATATAAGAACTTTGATAAAGAAATCAGCGACCGAATTGAACAAGAATATCGGGATCACGGCACAAAATTGGCATTGGGTCAAAAGGTTCAATCTTTTGAAGATGCTGGTAACCAGGTCATCGTTAAAACCGATAAAGGCGAGTATGAAGCTGACATTGCGGTTTGGTGTGCCGGTTTCAAACCGAATACAAAATTAGCAGAAGGCAAGCTCGAAATGCTTCCGAATAAAGCCATTCGAACAAATGAATACATGCAAACCAGCAACCCGGATATTTATGCTGCCGGTGATGCAACCAATGTTCACTATAATCCAACGGGCAAAGCAGATTATATTCCGTTGGCAACCAATGCAATTCACCAAGGAATTTTGATTGGGCAAAACATCGATAAGCCAACTGTTAAATACATGGGAACGCAAGCCACCTCAGCCGTTGAATTATTCGGAACATGTATGGCAGCTTCCGGACTGACAGTTGAAGGTGCTGAAGCACGGGGGCTAACAGTTGATGCGGTTACAACTGAAGAAAATTATCGCCCAGAATTTATGCTCACAACGACTCCGGTTGTTTCCCGACTAGTTTGGAATCCAACAACGCACCGAATCTTAGGTGGAGCTGTTTACAGCAAGCATGATGTATCACAGTCGGCTAATGTGTTGTCACTAGCAATTCAAAATCGAATGACAATTGAAGAACTTGCTGGGGTTGATATGTTATTCCAACCAAACTTTGATCAACCGTTAAATTGGTTAAATAAAGTTGCAATGGCAGCCGTTGATAAGGCAAACCAAGTGAAATAATAAATGAGGAAGGGTTCTAGTTTTTGCTAGAACTTTTTTTATATAATGTTTCATGTGAAACACAAATTGAAAAGAGTGAAACAATGGAACGTCGGGAATTAATTAATTGGGTATTAGCTAATACAGATGGATATGAATGTTATCCATTTAATGGACCGAATAGTCATGAGAAAATCAAATGGACGGTAATTAAACATCAAGCAAATAGTAAAATTATGGCATTGATTTTTGAAATTGATAGCCAGTTATTAATTGATATTAAGCTTGATCCAGATAAGGGGGATATTTTACGACAAAATATAAAAGGCGTTTATCCGGGATATCATATGAATAAAGTTCATTGGAATATCATCGCGGTTAATCTAACTTCACTGACCAAAGATGAAATACATGAGCTTATCAAGGAAAGCGCAAAGTTAACATTGAAGTAATTGTCAATTATTGTGGAAACGATTAAGATTAAATGTAAAGAATAAACTAAAACGGGGGATTGAGATGCGAAAATTAGCATTGATCGGCGATAGTCATGGGAACTATCAAGCATTGAAAGCTGTATTGGAAGATGCCCAAAAACAAAACGTTGATGATTACGTTATTTTAGGTGACATTACGAATCGCGGGCCAGAGCCGTTGGAATGTGTTGAAGCTCTGCAACAGGTTAAACCATTAACATGGATCATTGGGAACCACGAAGCTGTTTATCGAAGTTTAATTGATCATCAATTTATGGGGTTTGAAGATAACCCGAAAGCAATTATGGCAATCATTACTTCGACGTATGACCGGGAAAAACTTGGAAAAGCAAAATTTAATTGGTTATCCCAATTACCATTGAAACAGGAAATCAAAGTTGAAGAAATTACTTTTAACATTTTCCATTCGACTCCTACTAAATGTCGCGGTGGTTTCAGTTATCCAACAAATGAACAGATGAACTTTGATGAATTGATGAGTCAAACCGATGCGGATGTCGGAGTTTACGGCCATACGCATCGTTCAATTTTACGGATGACAAATGATGGCCGATATATTTTCAATCCGGGAAGTGTTGGAATGCCAGTGTCTGATCGATTAGAGATTAGCGGGAAGGCTAGTTATGGAATTTTGACAATTGATCATCGGAGTGTTTTAAGTTGGGATCAACGCAATGTTCCTTACGACTTAGAAAAGGAATTGCAAATTGCCCGTGAACGGGAAATTCCATATTATGATCTATACGAAGAATTATTGCAGACCGGAAAGTTTACGTTCAATCAAGAAAAAGTTGCTGCTGAAAATCAAAAATGTGATTATTTGGCCCAAGCATTATCAAATGTGGAGAAGATTGAATGGTAAAAAAAGATAACTCATATGAAGAAAATGAAAGTATGACGTGGGAAAAGTTGCAATCAGAACAATTCAAAAACTATCGCCTTGTTAAACGCAGTCTGGTTTTTAATGTTCTGACGTATGTCTTAATTTTCTTGATCGAATATGGGCTTGCAATTCAGAGTGGAGCAGAGGTCTTAAAAGCGGATGCTTTTAATAACTTATCGGGTATAATTTCGACGTTCCTATTGATTGTTGGAATTCACATTGCGAGTGATGAAGATGAAACGCGGCTGATTGGATTTCCGGTAAGTGATCAAAATGAGTTGAGTAACCGGAAAAGAGTTCGGTTGTCACGCTTCCGCTTTGAAACGATTTTTACCCTTGTAACATCGATTTTGATGATTGGAATTGTTGGGGCTGGAATTTCAGTTATTTTGATTCTTTTGATTTATATCATTAACTATTCAAGTGGTAAGAAGACTAACAGCACAGCGTTGTTGGCATCAGCCCAAGATAGTCTGGGTGATATTTTAACAAGTGTTGGGACTGCAGCTTCGATTTTTGCAATGTGGAAATTTGGAATTCGATGGATTGATAGTATTGCAAGCATTGTTATCGGATGTTTTATTTTATATTCAGGATTTAAGATTTTTCTTGAAAGTAGCTTAAATCTTGCTGATTATTTTAATCCACGAAAAGAAGAAAAATATAAAAAGATGATTTTAAACAATCCGCAAATCAAGTCGGTCCCGGGATTAACGGCGCACTACAATGGAAGTTTGGTGACCGTTGAAGCCGAGGTAATAGTCAGTGGGAAGATGATCGTTAAAGAATCATTTATTCTTGCTGAACAGATTGAAGAAACCTTAAAGCAGGAGTGTGGCGTTTCGGATACAAAGATTATTTTTTATCCAAATGAAATTTAAAAAGCGATGAGCAACTTTTGCTCATCGCTTTTTGTGTTTCACATGAAACAATTATTGTTGGCTTTCAAGTTCAATAATATACCGAATCGTCTTCCGTAATTCTTTGCGAATGTCTTCACGTTTTACGTGTAACTTTGGAAATGTATCAGCCCAATTTAAGTAACAGAATTTTTGCTGAACGTGAGCGATCATTTCCATGTGAATTCCGCTTTCACGATTTTGTTCAGCAAGATTTTGATCAAGCTCCTTGTAAGTTGGTAAACCTTCTTCAAGGGTAATTACAGGTATTTGTGTATTTGTTCCGAGTTCCTCCTTGATAATGTTGGCAAATTCTTCATAGGTCATATTAATATCACCGATGGCAAATGTTTCACGATGATGTCCGTAAAGAAGAGCGCCAACTGCAGCTTGACCAACTTGCGTAGCCGTTACACATGCAGTGCCGCCTTTGAAGACTGGATAAACGTCGTTATCGCGAATTCGATCGACAAACATTTGCCAGAGAGGCATACGTTCTTTCATTGTTCCGAAGATGTATGGCAAACGTAATCCGCAAACTTCTATTTTGCCTTCGCCTTCAGCAAATGCAACTTGTTCTTGAAGAAGGCGGGTGTTGATGTATGGTGAATCTTTCAATCCTGTTTCAGGGTAACGTTCAGCCATTTCAGCAAAGTATGAACCAAAGACGACAAATTTTCTCAATCCTGCTTGACAAGCGAGACGCACCATTCGTTGGGTTGGCAAAACGTTGGCTTCATAATAGAAGCGCTTTGCCGGAATTTCAGCTTGAATTCGTTCATCCGCTCCGGCAGCATAGATGAATCCATCACAGTCGCTGAGCATCTCAATGACTTCTTGGTCATTCATTTCGTTGATATTGCCGACAAGGCATTCAACGGTATCCATGCCTTCAAGCGGATTGTCTTCTTTAATAACCGTATCTTTTTTAGGTGGAAGTGAAAGGGTTTTGACCTTAATATCATTATTTAATAATTCTTTAATTGTATGGTATCCAAGAAACCCGGTTCCACCGAGAACAAAAACTTTATTAAATTTCATTGAGATCTACTCCTTCATTAATCATTCCATGTCGCTTGCGCTTAAATTGTGAGCTAAATATCCCTCAGCACAGGCCTGAATTGCAGAAATGCAGTCATCGAGCATCGTTGCAATTTGACCGCCGTTTTTTTGAGCGGTATCAAGTTTTTTTGCTGCATTCGATTTATGAACATCAAGGTAGCCAAAATTTGAAACAGCAATTGAACCGTAAAGCTGAGCAATTCCGTTAATTGCAAGCATTTCATCGACCCCAAAACATGGATTATCCTCGGCAATAATTGTCTGTAACGGCTCAGGCAATTGATGCGCATTTGCAAGGTTATCAATTGCAAGAGCAACCATAATGGCATTGCGTACTTCTCGTTTGCTTAAAACTTTGCGGACTGCCATTTTAGCCTCATCGATTGTCAGTTCGTTATTAAATTGACGTTGATGTTCCCAAGCGTGAGTTGCAATTTCATTAAGTGAAATATCACGTTTATTTAGTTCAGCTTGAATATAGTTCCAAACTTCTTGATCAGGGTAGATATCATTTGTCATTTTTTCACTTCCCTTAACTTATTCAGATAAAATTATATTAAATAAGCGTTTCCAGAGCAATTATTTAAACTGAGAATCATATTTAATAATTTAATTATTATTTAATCAATTTTTCGTGCACATTGGTATATACATCCGGTTAAGAAAGCGTTATCATTTCTTTATAAGGAAGGAGGGACCTCAGATGGAAGATTTAATTTTACAATCTTCAGAACGTGAATTGCTTTATCAACTTTATTTGTATGCTTTTAACCGGCAGGATTTACCTGCACGAAAAGCATTCTTTATGAATCGAGTTGAACATGGAAAGGTTTTTCGAATCAAAGATGATGATCAAATTATTAGTGCTTTGTACCGATTGCCATTTGAACTTCGAATTGGGGATCAACTTTTTCAAATGGGCGGGATTGGTGATGTGATGACCTATCCGGAATATGGCGGACATGGGTACGCAACTACTTTGTTAAAGGCGGCTTTGGAAGACATGAATGCTGATGGTTATGAGCTGTCATTTTTAGCCCCTTTTTCGCAACGTTATTACCGGCGATTAGGTTTTGAACAAGTTGAAAATTCATTTACATATGAAATTGATTCGGAGAAACTTCGACCAGTCAAGGTAAAAAATAAATATAAAATTGAACGGACTTCGTTTGCGAGTTCCGTAGATGAAATTGCTGAATATTATTGTCAGGCGGTTGCAATCCAAGACGGAAAAATCAATCGTCAGCCATGGTGGTGGCATTATCTGACTTTGAAGAATAATTGGAATGTAGCGAAGGTATATGATTCTACTAAGATGATAGGCTATGCAATTTATGAAATTCAAAGGACGGAATTAGTTGTTTTTGAAATGAATTATCAGGATGGGGATACATACCAAACACTATTGGATTTCATTGCGGCGCATTCAAGTATGGTTAAAAGGTTCATTTTCAAGGATTACAGTAACTTTTACCAGGGATATTATTCGTCTGAACCGGGTGAAATGAATGTGCACATTGAACCGTATATGATGGGCAGAATCGTTAATTTTAAAAGTTTTATTACCAAATATCCGTTTGGGAATGAGTTTGGAACGGTTGCCATTAAAGTTGAAGATAATATTCTTCAATCAAATAACGGTATTTGGAAAGTAAGTAAGGATGAAATTAAACAAGTTTCCCAAGAAGACCATTGGCAAATTAAGGGAAAAATTAATAATTTGTCAGCTTTTTTCCTTGGACAATCATCTTTAAGGCAAGCGATTCAATTTCATCGAATTCAAACACAATCAATTGGTAATGACCAATTAACACGGTTTGACTCAGCGATTAAGAAGAGTATTTTAGGATTCAATGATTACTTTTAATTGGAAGAGGAAGAAGCATTGAGTATTTAGTGGTAATTTAAAGAAAATTAGCTGACTTTGATTGTTAGAATAGTTATCTATTTTTTAAGACATTCGAAAAACAAATATGGCTTAAAGAATACAAAGGTGCTATTAAGTTAAATTAAAATTTAATTATTAAGAGATTGTTAAAAAACTTAGCAATCTCTTTTTTTATGGCTGTAATTTAGAATTTCAGAACGATGAAATCCGTTGTGCCTCTAAGAGTTTTACGATGGGAGATAACCTTACAAAGAAACAACGGATAGGGGACTAAGAATTCAATTAGAAATTGAGCTAAAAACTAGGGTAACTTAATATACAGTGTTAGGATAAAAGTGAAATTAAAGGAAAGTTTTAAGGAGGGATTCAAATGAAAAAAGTATTAAACTTCTTCATTATGAAACATGATTTAACTTCAATTACAGCATTAATGCAAAACTTGAAGTACAATCGGAATTTATAAAGGTTGAAGGAATCAGGATATGAATTCATATAAATAAGCTCACAAGATATTTAAAATCTTGTGAGCGTTTTTTATTATTTTCAAATTAGTGTTTCTACCATTAAAATAAAACGAAAACTGGTAAGTTTCCGTTTTAACGATGTGACATCTAAAATTAAAAATTTTTGAAACTTCTAAGTAAAATCGATTGTAATCTAATTAACCTTTTGAAAATCAGGAGCTTGGTTTTTAAGCGGAAAACATTTGATTTCTGTATTCTGTAATTCATGATTTAAATCAACACATTGAATGGTTGAATTTTCATATGACTTCCAGTAAAATTTCAGCGACTCAGCACACATTGTCGCAGTATAAATTGTTTCGTCATAATCTTGTTGATTACCATTATTATCAACT
This sequence comes from Ligilactobacillus araffinosus DSM 20653, assembly GCF_001435375.1. Lineage (GTDB taxonomy): Bacteria > Bacillota > Bacilli > Lactobacillales > Lactobacillaceae > Ligilactobacillus > Ligilactobacillus araffinosus. The sequence continues at coordinate 83,264 of NZ_AYYZ01000012.1, forward strand.
TTAACGATTCCTAATGGCATTGCGACATTATCAAGAAGATGGAATAAATATTGAATTCCCTCTTCTTCATTTTTACCTTTAACACCATAATATTTAAGAAATGATGCACGAATAAAGCGCGACTGAGAGGTGAAGTCACCTGGAAGTCCAAGAGCGCCAGTCCCTTTAAAAGGTTTCGTAACCTCAATCCCATCCATATTACGGTTGGGGAATTCTTCATTTCTGACATTTAAATAACCTAAAAGATTTTGTTTATGCCACCGGTAATCTGGGCTATTGGTCATTACGCCTGCAGTATTTCGATAGATTGTCATTTGTTGGTTATCCGGTTCAATAATGACAGTTTCTCCTGAGCGGTCAGAAAAAGCCCAATGAACGGTTGGAAGAGTTCCAGCAATTGATTGGTTTATACATGTTGTCTCCTTGGTGAGCAGATTAACTACATCATCAACAGTGGCACATTGTAATAATGCATGTGTAACAACGTAGCCAGGATTTAGCTCCTGACTATTGGGACGTGGAACATCTGGAAATGAAGCAAATCCAGCGTAAAATAATTGGCCTCCCATTAGACCTTTTTCATTGATTCCCTCATAAAAAACGGGAGTAACTTTCATGGCAGTAGTACCGACCCCGACAGCTGCATACTTAGCCTTTACAATATTTTTTTCGCATAAATTATGGTCATACGGTGTGCCAGCAGTATAATATTTTATCTTTCGAGGAACAACAATTGTAGCTGATTCATTAATTGAATTAAAGTCGTAATTTCTTCCCCAAAGATGTTTACCGTCTGAAGTTTCCCAGGCAATACTTGAACACCCCGCATTTAATTGCTTAGCGACTTGACGAATTTTTGAATTCATTTGATCAACTCCTGTCTAATTTCAACTTTGTTATAACATAATAGGACTTAAAAAACTATTGATTCAGTTTTTGATAACTTTCTTTTAATAAGCACGAAAGTTCAGTGTTACGAAAATGATAAGTTTGGCAAACCTCCTTGATAAAGGTTAAGGCAGCTTTTAAATAACCTTTTGAATCGGTTAGCTGTAAAATTTGAATGGCTTCTTTGATATTCTGTAATCCGATTGATTGGCTTGAAAGAAGGAATACAATTCCTGAAAATAATTTATAAAGAGTTTTTTCAAAAAGCATATCCTCATGGAGAGAGAAGTTCTCAAGTTTACTAACAACTTTAATGGCAGAAAGTAAATCTTGATGAGAAATATCAAACGCAAGAATAACGCATAAACTTCGGAAACTTTCATTGCCATAAATATGCATTAATTCATAACTATCTAAGTTACGAATAATCCTTTTCTCCATTGCATTGACAGCAGAAGGATCAAAAATAAAAATTACACTGTTAAAAAGAGTATGTTCATAGTGAGTCCATACATCACATTTTAATAAATAATTTAAAAGGGTATTTTTAACTGTTTGATCAAATGGATCATCCTGAAGAAAATTCAGAATTAAGGTTGTAACACATTGTAAATGAAAATAAGTTTGATTGTTAGGTTCTTGCTGTGCATAAGTTGAGATTGTTGCATGAATTTCTTGTAAAAGAGAAATATTACGAGTAATTGTTGCATCTCGAATTTGCATGGCAATTTCATTAAAATAATCAGGTTTATATCCTCGTGAAATATAAAGAAATTCCTCAAAGCTAACGTGTAGATTTTGAAGCAAAGTCAGAAAACTATTAATGGAGGGTTGCGTTTCACCGTTAATAAACCGATTATAAGAAGATTTTGTAATCGTGTTAGCCGTAATTTGTTGAATTGAAATGTGCTTGTTTTTTCGAATGTTTGAAATTGCTTTGCCAAAATTCATATGATTCACTTCCTTAAAGATAAACTCTAATTGTAATGATATCGTTTACAAACTAAAGTTGCAAATGTGAACATTAACTCCCAATAATGGTTATTTTAGATATTTAAAGAAAATAATATAGTTATACTTAAAGGGTAAGGAATAGCAATAAAATTGATAACCGTGGGGAAAGTAAGTTAAAATGTTTCGGTACTGATAGAACGGATTATTGAATATCGGAATTTTAGGGAAGAGAGGTTCCGATTCAAAATCGTTATTCCTGAGTAAGATTTTATGGGGATAAAAATGGTCTGGATTTTGTAAAATCCAGACCATTTTTTATATTAATTAACGTGTACTTTCACCATCATACGTTGTACCTTGTTGCTGTTGTGCTAAATCTTGTGAGCGATAGTAATTGCTATCTAACCAAATGCCAGCGCCACTAGCAGCAACTAAAACTGGAACATTCTTTCCGTTAATATTTTCAGTCATGATTTTATAATATTCACCGTCGCCAGCACTTTGATACCAACCGTAAACATTTAACCAACCGTTAATATGGTTAAAGTAAGCCCAGTTTCGTCTACTACTATCAATTGTACTTTTATTTGCTTGTTTTTCTGAATCCGTAATCTTATGAACTTCAGTAACATCATTCGGGTCTTCAGAACCAGTTAATTTATTACCACTAATTGTGATCGATGTAACTTTATCGTCGGCTTTATCGTATGTATACCATGTTCCTTGCATGTCTGCCGGGAAGTTATCCGGAGCATCTAATTGTGAACTAGAACTTTGATTGGTATTATTATTTACTTTTTGACCACTAACAGTTGGCGTCTTTCCATTGGCGATTGCCTTGAAACCGTTGCTCAAATCTTGGTTAGCCGTTTCCTTGAAGTGTAACCCGTCATCTGGACCATTATTGGCAGATTTCGTTACATTTCCGTTAGTTTGTTGGGTAATTAAAACAACCGGGTCACCGTGATGGAAAGTGAAGAGATAAAGGTGTTCGTCCATCGATTGAGCAGTATCACTATCACAGTAAATTGCAACTACGTTGTAATCTGCATTCCCTGTTCTGTCATTTGACCATTTCATAGAAACAGTTTGGTTATCGACTTTTAATAAAATTTGATCAAATTGTTGCGGAAATGCAATACCATAGAAATTGGTATTATTTCCCGGGCCATAACTCTTATATTGCTGGTTCATGGTTGCACCCCATTTTTGCATGAATGAAGCCAGCTTTTGATTTTTCGATTGATTCCACAATGACTGTCTCTGTCTCTGTTGATCATTAATTGTTGTAGTTGCGATTGTTGCTAGTGACTGATTCTTTTGGGTATTTTGATCAGTAACCTTATTAGTTTCAATTGCATTGTTTTGATGCGTTGAATGACTAACTTGTGAATTTCCGCAACCGCCAAGTAAAACAGCGGAAGTTAAAAGTGGAACAAGAAGGAATCCTTTTTTCATATGATCCACACTCCTTAAAATTATTTACATTGTTAGTATATCAAAAATCAAAACAATCAATGCAACGGGCTTATTTGTTTCTGATTTGAGCAGCAATCCGCGGACCAATCAAAGCAGTTAAAATAGCTTTAATCGTATCCCCCGGAATGAAGACTAAACTTGAAATTAAAGTTGAGGTTAATTTAGCGTGAGTATACCATGCTAACCATATTCCACCCGCAACGTCCATAAACAGAACACCCCATAACCAAACAATAACGAGAGTTAATGAGAATTTCTGAATATGAAATTTTTGTATAAAGAATCCGATTAGAAACGGAACGATTAACCAAGTGTAGAGATATCCGCTTGTCGGACTAAAAAATTGGGCTGGCCCGCCGGTAATCAGTGAGATAAGTAGAAATAGGGCAACGCTGGCTGTTCCTTTTTTCGGTCCTAAAATAACCCCTGCAAGCATGATTCCAAGATTTTGAACAATGATTGGAACGGGAAGGATTCCGGTCGGAATCGGTGGGATAAATCCTAAAACTAAAATACAGGCGGCCATTAAAGCGACCTGAGCAAGACTGATTGTTGATGAATGTTTCATAAAAAAACTCCTTAAAATATGATTTAAGGATAGTTTTACACATTGTTAACCATAAATCAACATAATAGTTAACAATTATCGTAAAAACAGATTGCCTAAATTTGCAAACCCATTTTCAGCAATGCGTTTTTGGGCAATTTGATTTGCAACTTGGTAAAGGTGTTTGACTTCGGGGGTAAACTTAATGTTTTTAATATGCTGGTCGATTAAAATGTAAGTTGAAAAATCATGAATGAGCTTTATGCAACAGGTAATTGCGTCCATTCCATGATTTAAATTTTGAGCAGCTTTCAAGATCAACTGTCCAAGCTTACTGTTTTGATCACTTTCAGAAAGTGAATTATACGCGGTGTCAATTAGGCTGAATAATTCCTGATTACTTATTTTTCCCATGAGATTTCTCCTTAAAAATAGATTTTTTGAACTTCTCCTGAATAATATGTCTGAAGATGGTTTTGTTTATCCTTAACGACTAATCCGCCATCGTTGCTGAGATCGACAACTTCGCCATGGATCAGTTCCGGACCAACTTGCATGTCGATTTGTTTGCTCATTAAATTTAATCGTTGGCGGTATTCCTGAAGGTAGTGACCATCTTCATAATCGGTAAGTACACTGAGCAAATTATTGATCAGTTCTGCTGCAATGACGTTGAGGTCGGTTGGCAGTCTATCGCTGATGGCTTGGACTTTTGACTTTAGTTCTTCAGGAAAATCTTGCGTTGTTAAGTTAATCCCAACGCCAATCACTAATTCGGTTGGTGCTAAGGATTCAAGGTCAGTAGTGGCCTCCGTTAAGATTCCTGCAATTTTTTTGTGACCAATGTAAAGATCGTTAACCCATTTAACATTGAAATTTTGTTCCGGAAAGAATTTTTGTAGAGCATGAATGACTCCAATTGCAATGCTGGTTGTTATCAGTGATGGGTTAAGCGGTTGATTATTTAGCGGAATGGCCAGACTTAAATAAATTCCGCCGTGTTCCGGGGAGTAAAAATCGCGCTTAAAGCGGCCGTAACCGTTTGTTTGTTTTTCAGCAACCACAGCAAACGGCCGAGTTAACGAATGCCCGTTGAGATATTCTTTCAGATATGTGTTAGTTGAATTAATTGTTTTAAATGTCTGGACATTAACTGGCTGATCAAGTTGATGTTCGATTAATTCATTATTTAGTGCATACCCGGATTCAAGTTGATAGCCGGCACTGCGTTTACTTTTAATTTGAAAGCCGTCATTTTCAAGGGATTTAATGTATTTCCAAATCATTGTGCGGCTGATATTGAACTTTTGAGCTAGTTCATCGCCTGAGATCCAATCATCTTGCGAAGTAAAAAGTAAATTTAAAATTTCCTGTTTAAAATCCATGATCAAACTCCATATAGTTATTCTTGTAAACATTATACAGCGATTAAGGTTAATAAAAAATACCAGAAATCAGTCTGTGTCAAGATTAGAGAAAATTAAGTAATTCCAGATGTTTTAATGTATAGGATTGAATTGTAATTAAGATGAAATTGGCAATCGAATTCGATTCTTTTTTCTTGATTCAAATGATAATTGCGTTATAACAAAGATGTAAGGAATCTTAATTCCGAAATTGGAAGAAGGCGAGTAGTTATGGCTAAGGCTTTAAGTAAGGAAGAGCGGAAAGAACTTGCTCGGAAAGAAATGGAAGCTCGTGCTAAGGAACCAGCCAAGAAACAAGGAGCTGGGTTTGCACAGTTAGACATTGATGCTCAAAAATTACAAAACTAGAATTTGGAAATTGAATATTTGATAAGCAGATCTCTTAAGGAGGTCTGTTTTTTTAGTTAAAATCGATTTATAATACATAAAATAGTTTATTAATCAAAGAAAGAATATTATGAAGAACGCATTTATAATTGAAGATTTATCAAGTTTAAATAGTATTTCAATGAATGTTGCCGGGCCAATCGTTGCAAGTTATGGCTTGCGCACATTGCAGGTTCCAGTGCAAAATTTTGTTACCCAGACTGAAATGGAGGGGACGATCCAAACCAATTACGCTGCCGAATGGTTGAGAACGATGTTTAAAACCGCTCATCAACAGTTTAAAGATGCCGAAAATATCGGTTTGATCGGTTACTTAGGGAAGTCAGAAATTATTGATTTAATTAAAAAGAGCGAGTTGATCAATGATTTTCAGTTGCTTTTGATTGATCCAGTCATGGCCGATAATGGGCATTATTATCCGTTGTTGGATGCAACTTATTGTAACCGTTTAAAACAACTATTACTATTTGCCGATGTGGTTACTCCGAATGTAACTGAATTGGCATTTTTAACGGAAAATCAATATTCAACTTTGTTTTCAGAAGAGCAGATTGCAGCCGTGGTTAGTCAATTGCGTGGACTATTGAAGAAGAATGCAACGGTAGTGGTAACCGGAATTGAAACTCAAGGTCAGGTTGGCTGTTATTGGGACGATGGCGTTTCATGTGGAACAAATTATTTGCGCAAAGTTGATGGCCATTTTTATGGAACGGGAGATGCGTTTGCAGCGGCATTACTTGGCGAACTTAGTGAACATGCCCAGTTGAGCGAATGCTTACCGCAAATTATGGAACGGCTTCAAGCAAGCATTCGCAATACCCTTTTAAGTGAAAATGATTTAAAATTAGGGGTAGATATTACGCCAATGCTCCGGCGGAATGATTAATTGCTTTAAGGAGGATCATCATGATTGATTTAGCAGATATCAAAGAAAATTTATCAGATGTATTAACTGATTATTTTAATAATGAAAAGTTTGATTTGAAACCCGGATCACTGTTTGTTGTTGGATGCAGCACGAGTATGATTCGCGGTGAATGGATGGGGACCGATTCTGCATTATCAATTGGAAAAGCTGTTTACGAAACGTTACAAGCATTCTTAAAACCGCGGAAGATCGATCTTGCTATTCAAGGTTGCGAACATATCAACCGGGCGTTATTAATGGAACGGGAAGTCGCTGAAAAACACAATTTTGAAATTGTTTCAGTTTGCCCATCAATGCATGCTGGTGGTGGTACTCAAGTTGCAGCGTATGAAGAAATGGAAGATCCCGTTGAGGTTGAACATATTATTGCGGATGGCGGCATCGATATTGGCGGAACTGACATCGGAATGCATGTTAAATTTGTTCAAGTTCCCGTTCGTTTAAAGCATCATATGATTGGGGCAGCCAATGTTACTGGATTATACACCCGGCCAAAATTGATTGGTGGGCAACGCGCATTGTACACATTTTCAGATAAGAATAAGATTGATACGTGGGATAATTTAAATGAAAAGTAATAAATTAAAATTAATGACCGTGACAGCCTTATTGACGGCATTGAACATTGTGATTAGCCGAATTTTGATAATTCCGATTCCGTTTACGCATGGAAACATTAATCTGTGCGATGCAGGAATCTTTATTATCGCGACGTTATATGGGCCATGGCCAGGGTTATTTGCTGGCGCAGTATCAGGCTTTTTATTAGATTTGATTTCCGGTTATAGTCAATATATGTTCTTTTCACTAATTATTCATGGCCTAGAAGGATTGATTGTCGGACTCCTGTTCCAACGATTGCATGCTGAAAGGGCAAAAATGAAACAAATTGGGATTATGCTTGTCGGAACGATTATCATGGTTGCCGGGTATTTCTGCTCAGATTCAATTTTATACAACATTCAAACTGGATTACTTGGAATCCCGATGAACTGCATTCAAGGCGTTGTCGGATTGATGGTTGCGGTATTACTGACCCCGCAATTGCGAAAAATAATTAAATAATAAAAAGTTAATTAAGGTTGCAATGTTAGTTGTAACCTTTTTAGTTTGGTTGTTTATGTTTGGTACGTACCTTTGGTTTAATTGATTATTATATTTTTTTGTAATAGAATAGATGAAACCGTAAAAATTATTGGAGATGAAAGCGTTATGAGTAAGAAATTAGAAAATAAGATTGCTATTGTCACAGCAGCGAGCCGTGGTATTGGGCTTGAAATTACGCATAAATTGGTTGAAGAAGGTGCAACGGTTTATATGGCCGTGCGCGATAGTGAAAAGAACCGAAAGTTAACAACGGAATTAAATGCCGAAAATAAGCAATATCAATTTGTTTTCTATGATGCATTTGATTATCCTTCATACAAAGAAGCAGTTAAGGATGTTATATCAGATACTGGCCGGCTAGATATTCTGGTTAATAATTTCGGCTGGACAGATGTTAAGGCCGACACAACATTAACTGACGGTGATTCAGACGCATTTAAGAAAATAGTTGATGTCAATATTATGAGTACATACTATATGTCAAAGTATGCTGTTCAACAAATGAAAACGCAAAAGACAGGCGGTAATATTGTTAATATTTCATCTGTTGCAGGCAATACGCCAGATATTGCGCGGTTGGCTTATGGTGTTTCAAAGGCAGCCATTAACTCATTGACGCAACAAACGGCGGTTGAGTATGCACGGGATAATATTCGAGTAAATGCTATTTTACCAGGTTTGGTTGCGACAGATGGATCATTAGATAATATGTCAGATGCATTTTTGGATACATTTTTAAAGCATGTGCCATTAAATCGAATTGCTAAACCACGTGATATTGCCAATGCGGTTGCGTTTTTATTAAGTGATGAGGCTAGTTTTATCACTGGGGAATTAATTCCAGTCGCAGGTGGTTTTGGCTTACCAACTCCAATCTACGGAGATTTTCAGAAAACAAACCAAGTGCAAACAAAATAGTTGCTTCAATTGTAATAAAAAAGGAGGGGCTAAAATTAATTTTTGATGTTACTAAACAACCAGAATTTGATCTGGTTGTTTTTTTAAACTTTTATTAAATTAAAGTTCGTATAAATTGACTTATAACTCTAAATGATAATTGTAGGTTAATTAATAACTAAATAATTGATTTATATTCCAAATAATATTCGTATTTTTGTTGACGGTTATTACTTAAAATTGGTAAACTTACATCGTAATTATTGATTTAAGAGAAACAAGGAGATTTTTAAATGTCATCGATTGTAATTATGGGAAGTCAATGGGGCGACGAAGGCAAAGGAAAAATGACCGATTGGTTAGCCCAAAAAGCAGATATGGTTGTTCGCTATCAGGGCGGAAATAATGCCGGTCATACGATTGCATTCAATGGAAATACATATAAGTTGCAAGCAATCCCTTCAGGAATTTTCGAGTCCCAGAAGACTAATGTGATTGGAAATGGTGTTGTGGTTAACCCCAAGGCACTTTTAGATGAAATTCAGATTCTTAAAGATGCTGGAATCACCCCATCGAATTTAAAAATTTCAAGTCGAGCACATTTGATTTTGCCATATCATATTCAGCTTGATATTGCCCAAGAAAAACAGCGGGGTGATCAAAAAGTTGGAACGACTCATAACGGAATTGGACCAGCATATATGGATAAAGCTGCCCGAATTGGAATTCGGATGTGTGATCTCCTTGAAAAGGACACTTTTGCTGTAAAATTAAAAGAAAATTTAGAACAGAAAAATGCCCTTTTTGAGAAAATATATGGTGAAAAGCCATTTGAATTTGAAGCATTATTTAATGAATATTATGAATACGGACAGCAATTAAAGGATCACGTTACTGATACATCGGTTCTTGTAAACGATGCAATTAATGCAGGAAAAAATGTACTGTTTGAAGGTGCTCAGGGTGTAATGCTTGATTTGGATCATGGAACATATCCGTATGTAACTTCTTCAAATCCAATTGCAGGTGGTGCACTTGTGGGAACAGGTGTTGGTCCACAATCATTGACCAAGATGGTTGGTGTTTGCAAAGCCTATTCAACCCGGGTAGGGGAAGGCCCATTTCCAACGGAACTTACAAATAAAATAGGCGACCTGATTCGTGAAAAAGCTCACGAATATGGAACGGTAACCGGCCGACCACGCCGAATAGGATGGTTTGATGCGGTTGCGATGCGGCATGCAAAGCGAGTTTCAGGAATGAATTGTTTGAGTTTAAACTTGCTTGATATCTTTACAGGGTTAAACAAAGTTAAGATTTGTACGGCGTATATGCTTGATGGCAAACAAATTGATTACTATCCTGCAAGTTTAAAAGAACTGGAGCGTTGCGAACCAGTATATGAAGATTTTGATGGCTGGACAGAAGATATTTCCGATGTGACTGAATATGACCAGCTACCAGAAAATGCTAAAAAATATTTAAATCGAATTGAGGAGTTAACAGGATTACAACTGATGACTGTTTCAGTTGGTCCAAGTCGGGAACAAACAATTACACTAAAGGATGCATGGGAGGATTAGTAATGCTAGCAAGATATTCACGTCCAGAAATGGCAAAAATTTGGACAGACGAAAGTAAATACGGTGCTTGGTTAAAAGTTGAAATTGCGGTTACGAATGCATGGGCTAAACTAGGCGTTGTGCCGCAAGAAGATGCTGAAAAAATTGCGAAGAACGCTTCGTTTACGGCTGAACGAGTTGCTGAAATGGAAAAAGTTACTCATCATGACGTTGTAGCGTTTACGCGGACGGTTTCAGAATCACTTGGTGAAGAGAAAAAATGGGTACATTACGGACTTACAAGTACGGATGTAGTAGATACTGCGCAAGGATATTTGTTAAAACAAGCTGATCAAATTCTTCGCCAAGATTTAGAAGAACTGAAAGAAACAATTAGGAAGATGGCATTAAAATATAAAAACACCGTTATGATTGGCCGAACGCATGGAATTCAAGCTGAACCGATGACTTTTGGATTAAAAATGTGCCGGTGGTATACTGAAATTCAACGTGATATTGAACGGTTTGAACATGCCGCTGCCGGAGTAGAATGTGGTGAAATCAGCGGTGCGGTTGGGACTTATGCGAATGTTCCGCCGGAAGTTGAAAAAAGTGTTACAGAAGAATTGGGGTTAAGTCGGCAACCAGTAACAAGTCAGGTATTGCCACGGGATTTACACGCTGAATATATTGCAACGCTAGGTTTAATTGCTACTAGTTTAGAAGAATTTGCAACCGAAATTCGCGGGTTGCAGCGTTCTGAAATTCATGAAGTTGAAGAGCATTTCAATCCAGGACAAAAAGGATCATCAGCAATGCCGCATAAACGGAACCCAATTGGATCGGAAAATATTTGCGGAATGGCGCGGGTATTGCGTGGAAATATTGTAACAGCGTATGAAGATGTTGCGTTATGGCATGAACGGGATATTTCGCATTCATCTGCCGAACGGGTTATTTTACCAGATTCAACAATTGGTTTGGATTATATGTTGCATCGTTTTACTAAGATCCTTTCAACTTTGGATGTTTTCCCTGAAACAATGGAGGAAAATATGAATAAGACATATGGTTTGATTTATAGTCAGCGACTATTATTGAAGCTGATTAATACCGGGATGTCGCGTGAAAAAGCTTACGATATGGTACAAAAGTTAACCGCTAAATCATGGAATGAGCATTTACAATTCCGCGATTTAGTTGATCAGAGTGAAGTTGCTGAAATTCTGCCAAAAAGTGAAATCGATGATGCTTTTGATTACCATTATCATTTACGCCATCTTGATGAAATTTATCATCAAGTTGGGATTGAATAATCAATTATAACAAAATATATAAATAAAGAGACCGTAATATGAAGTGAACCCCAAAAATTGGACACTTTATTAATTAGGCAATAAGGGACTGAG
>NZ_AYYZ01000013.1 GCF_001435375.1 Ligilactobacillus araffinosus DSM 20653
ATGCTGACTTAGCTCAGTTGGTAGAGCATCTGTCTTGTAAACAGAGGGTCGGAGGTTCGAATCCTCTAGTCAGCATTATGCGGAAGTAGTTCAGTGGTAGAACATCACCTTGCCATGGTGGGGGTCGCGGGTTCGAATCCCGTCTTCCGCTTTTAAAGATTATGCCGGGGTGGCGGAACTGGCAGACGCACAGGACTTAAAATCCTGCGGTGAGTGATCACCGTACCGGTTCGATTCCGGTCCTCGGCATTGAATATGCACCCATAGCGCAACTGGATAGAGTGTCTGACTACGAATCAGAAGGTTGTAGGTTCGACTCCTACTGGGTGCATTATCGGGAAATAGCTCAGTTTGGTAGAGCACTTGGTTTGGGACCAAGGGGTCGCAGGTTCGAATCCTGTTTTCCCGATA
>NZ_AYYZ01000014.1 GCF_001435375.1 Ligilactobacillus araffinosus DSM 20653
AAAACACCCCAAATCCTGGATTTATTTTGTCCAAGATTTGGGGTGCATATCAAAATTCCTAGTTAACGCTTTTTATTATTCCTTACTTTTTGATTCGCTTGTAATCTGAGTCATAGTACTTTCCATTTCGAATGTCATCTGTCATTCCTTTATATGGAGCTTCAGCAATTACATCCTCATTATTTTGGCCTGCATCACCCATGTAAGTGATCGTTGCAAATTCAGGAACTAATAATTTCGGATAAGTATCATATTTTTCACGAGCTTCTTCCATCACATCAATGTGTTCATTTTGGAAAGTAACCGTGATTTCTGGATGCTCTTCGACCCATTTAGGGAAAAAGATTGTTCCGTGCATTTTCTTTTCATTCGGCATAAAATCAAGAGCTACATCTGTTCCTGTTGGTTCAGTCCAAGTGATCTTATAAACGCCTTCAGTCAACATTACAATGTCAGCTTCTTGGTCTTTAACCCAACGACCGGCAACCATCCCGCCGTGAATTCGATAATCAACCGTGTGATCATTTTTAGCATACCATTCATATTCCCAACCGTTGTCATATGTATAAATAAAATGTGTTCCTAAAAAATCATTAAGTGTTTTAAATTGTTTTTCCATTTTTATTCCTCCTTATGCATTGACACAGACACTATACCAAATCAATTTTTTCTTTTCAAAAACAAAAAAGAAGCACTCCATGCACAATGCTTCTCTTTCATAACTATTGTTGCAAGAATTTCGGTGCCAAGACCGTAAACTTCTCTGGTTTCCGTTTCTTATTAACAACCATTACCAATTGCAACATCGTAATCGCAATCGAACTCCGTTTCCGGTAAGTCGTATACTTTGAATGCCATTCGTTTGCATATTTGTTTTTAAACGACTTTAATCCTTGAAAACCATACAACTTGTACCCGTATTCATAAATGAAATGGGCAACCCGTTCTTCAATGAAACTATACTTCGAATCCCCAACGTTAGATAACGGTGCCATGCCGAGATCAAAGTATTTGTAACCATTTTCCTGACCGTACTTGAAAAGCTCGATAAAGACCTTATCCATAATTCCTGATGGAGCATCGCTTCGATGTCGCATTAAGTCAATTGACAACGTATCTTTTTCCATTGGCATTAAGGTTGCAAATGATACTAACTTTCCATCTTTGTCGCGAACAATTGCAACCGGTGTGCGTTGAATATAGCTTTCATCAAAGAATCCAAGGGAGAAGCCCTTTTCGTTTCGGCTGCCTAACCAGCTATCAGAAACTGCCTTTAATTCTGCCATTAATTCTTCGCTAAACGGCGGTTCAACCATTGAAAATTCGTACCCTTCGCGTTCGAATTTGTTCATTAAAGCCCGTTGTGCCCGTTGTTTCTTTCCACTCAACGTAAACTTATCAAGTTCAACATAACCTTCTTCACCGGTCTTAATAAAGTCAAACCCGAATTCGTGAAGGATCATCGTTAACTTCGAATTGATTTCGTAGAATACTAACTGATAACCATATTTATCCGATAGTGAAACCAATTCTCGCACTGCATCTTTCAAATATCGCTGATTTCCGACCGGTTCACCCATAATGATAATTTTATCGGCTTTGATTTGGTACATTAAATAAAGCTGATCTTCACGATCTTTCTGAAAAATGTAAATAAACTTATCTTTTAAGTAAGCAAGATGACTTACTTCATTGCCTCCATACTGATCAATGATCGCCTTGATTCGTTCCTCAGGGAAGTTCATCTGATTAAAAGGATCTTTACCCTTCGTAAAGTAATTCATCATAACCAATAGAATTAAGCCGGCAAGAACCATTCCAACTAATCCGTACAACCAAACCTGTTGATCAGGGAAAATCAGTCCACTTGGAATCCGGTGGTGATGATGTTGATGCGGCCGGTTTAAAATTCCGACAAGCATGTAGAGCAAGAAAGCTCCCCCGAACATCAACATGCTTAAGACCGTACTTTCAAATGAAAACTGCATCTTTTCCCGGTATAACTCTTTGCGTGAAAGCACGATGCAGATCATTACAAAGACCAAGAAGATTGCCAGGGTTGGGGTATATTCTTTCCACAACGTATTCACAACCCCAATTGCTAAAATAATCAAGGTTGGAACATATGCCTTACGCTGTTTGAGTTGGATTGCTCGTGCCATTCCTAACAGCAGAAAGGCAAATAAGATATTCGTCATCTGATTCAGGAAGAAGAATGTATACGGCATAAACTTCATCAAAATTGAATTTGAGAAGGTAAAGTTCGGCAACGCAGATTCAAGCAACATGAAGATTCCTGAAAAGTACATAAACAGCGTTACCAATCCATGCGCAACTTTTTGAATGATCGATTGCGGAATCCCATCAAAATTCTCATTAATCTGATGTCCCATATCGTGGACAAAGAAAACGCCCCCTAAAATAAACGGAACAATGTAATAAAACAACCGGAAGAAGAGAATCCAAACAACTGCTAACTCACTTGAAACCCCTAAGTGCGTCAATTCCAAAATCATGAACACATCAAAGGAACCTAAACCACCAGGAACCATCGAAATAATCCCTAAGATTTCAGCAATGATATACAACGGCACAACATCGATCAACTTAATGTGAATTCCCATCAAAGCGCCGATCACAAGGAAAAATAAAGCGGCACAGCCCCATTCAACTGTTGAACCAACAATCAAAGCAAATTCTCGTTTCCATGTCAGATCTTTAAAGAATTCATTATCTTTAAATTTTGTTACAAAGAATAAAATTGGAAAATACAGTCCGCCGGCTAATAACCAAATTGAATATTTATGGAAAATTACTTCTGACGGAATAGTAAACATCATTATCAATGAAATCCAACAAAAAATCGAAAGTCCAGCTAACAAAAACAAAGCAATTTTCGAAATTGCATATAAAATTTCTTTTTTACTGGCACCATCTTTATAGAAGTTTGCCCGCAGCGTGGCTCCTAACAAACCGCCAAAGCCTGCAACATTAGTAAAGGTATTCGTTACCCAACCACTGCGTGCGATATAACCAGTTGAAAAATCACCTGGTAAAAACTTAACGATGACAAAGTCATAAATCAGCATCGGTAACACCGCAATCAAACCACAAATCAACATTGCAATGATTACGACCGGCGACTGATTTGAAAGTGCTTCGCCAACTTGATGCCAATTTAATTGGTGAAAAATTTTTCCAATCTCCGTAAAAACAAAAAGCAACACTGAAAGAATGAAAACCATTTTCAATAATGTAGCATGTTTTTGGTAAAAATCTTTTACTCGCGCAAATGCTTTTTGCATTATCGCTCCTCCTTAATTTTAAACAGTCCTAATTAAAATAATATAATAAGTTTGTTTTTGATAAAAGGAAAAAAAAAACCGTTTCAAATTAAAAATGATTTTCTTAAATTTCGACAAAAAAAAGAGGATGGAAACCATCCTCCTTAAAGACATACTCTTAATTATTTAAGAGTAATCTTGGCACCAACTTCTTCAAGTTTAGCCTTCATGTCTTCTGCTTCGTCCTTAGCAACGCCTTCCTTGATTACTGAAGGAGCGTCATCAACTAAGCCCTTAGCATCTTTCAAACCAAGACCTGTAATATCCTTAACAGCCTTGATTACCTTAACCTTAGCTGAACCTGCGTCTGTTAATTCAACATCGAATTCTGACTTTTCAGCAGCGCCGTCTGCACCTGCAGCACCTGCAGCAGCAACTGGAGCAGCAGCTGAAACACCAAATTCGTCTTCGATAGCTTTTACTAAGTCGTTTAATTCAAGAATGCTAGCTTCTTTTAAGTCAGCAATGATCTTTTCTGTATCTAATGCCATTTTATTTTCCTCCGAAATTTAAAAATTATTTTTGATTAATTATTCTGCATCTGCTTCTGCATCCGCACCTTCATCCTTGCTATCTGCAACAGCTTTAACAGCATATGCAAAGTTGCGAACTGGTGCTTGTAATACAGAAAGTAACATTGAAAGCAAACCGTCGCGGTCTGGAAGTTTTGATAAAGCATCGATTTCGTCTAAAGTTGAAACCTTACCTTCAATCATGCCACCTTTAATTTCAAGGTTTTCATGATCTTCAGCAAACTTAACCAAAATCCGAGCTGGAGCTGTAACATCTTCTTCAGAGAAGCAAACAGCCGTTGGGCCAGCAAATACGTCATCTAAGCCTTCAATTTCAGCCTTAGCTGCTGCACGTTTTAAGTATGTGTTCTTAATAACGCGCATTTCAACTCCGGCTTCACGTAATTGTTTACGTAAATCGGTAACTTCTTCAACAGTTAAACCACGATAGTCAACAATAACGTTTGATACTGAACTTTTGAGTTTGTCAGCAACTTCATCAACGATTGCAGCCTTCTTAGCGATAATTTCTTTAACCATGTTTTCACCTCCTAGTTGTAGATTAGAGTAATAAAAAACTCTATGTCTACACTAAGACATAGAGAAAGAACCGTATTCTCCTCGGCAGGATTTTGAGGCCTACGCCACCTGAGTCTTAGGTAGAACTATTATCAACTTTTTTAGTTTATCATAACCGGTTTTAGCGGTCAATTAATTTTTTATTTAAGTGTATTAACGTCAATCGTAACACTTGGTCCGAATGTTGAAGCAACTGATAAGTGCTTGATGTATGTTCCCTTAACAGCAGCTGGACGAGCCTTAGCAATTACTTCGTAAATTGCCATGAAGTTTTCGTTCAATGCTTTAGCATCAAATGAAACCTTACCAACGGGAACGTGAACGTTACCGTCACGGTCTGTCCGGTATGTTACTTGACCTGATTTAGCGTCTGTAACAGCCTTCTTAACGTCCATTGTAACTGTACCAGTCTTTGGGTTTGGCATTAAGCCTTTAGGTCCAAGAACCCGACCTAAACGACCTACTTGAGCCATCATGTCTGGGGTTGCAATTGCAACATCAAAGTCTAACCAGCCATCTTGAATCCGTTGTGCCAAGTCTTCGTCACCAACAACATCTGCACCGGCATCCTTAGCTTCTTGAGCCTTAGGACCCTTAGCAAATACGATAACCTTTTGATCTTTACCTGTACCGTTTGGTAAAACCATTGCGCCACGTAATTGTTGGTCAGCTTGCTTTGTATCAAGGTTTAAGTTGAATGCAGCTTCAACAGTTGCATCAAAGTTTGCAAAGTCAATCTTCTTAACTAATTCAAGGGCTTCTTCTGATGTGTAGCTCTTGCCAGCTTCAACTTGCTTTGCAGCTTCTAAATATTTCTTACTTTTCTTTTTAGCCATTAGTGTTTTCCTCCTTGCAAAATGTGGTCATCGGATAAACCTCCCACTTGACATCTTTACTTTCGCAAAGTGTCCGCCTGGGGAAGCATGTTAGTTATGCTTAGTCTTTAACAACAAAGCCCATGCTCCGTGCAGTACCTTCAATCATGCGCATAGCAGCTTCAACGTCTGCAGCGTTTAGATCTTGCATCTTTGTTTCAGCGATTTCCTTAACTTGGTCTTTTGTAACTGTTGCGACCTTCTTTGTGTTAGGTTCGCCTGAGCCTTTTTGTACACCAGCAGCCTTCTTAAGTAATACTGAAGCAGGTGGTGTCTTTGTAATGAAGTCGAATGAACGGTCTTCATATACATTGATAACAACAGGAATAATCATGCCGGCTTGATCAGCTGTCCGTGCATTAAATTCCTTTGTGAATCCCATAATATTGATACCTGCTTGTCCTAAAGCTGGACCTACAGGAGGAGCTGGAGTTGCTTTTCCAGCAGGAATTTGTAACTTAACTACGTTTACTACATTCTTTGCCACGGTAAAAACCTCCTCTTCCGTGTGTGGTTCGGATGGCCATTCAGATTTGACCTCCCACTAAGTATGTGTAAAACATACTTTTAAAATATATCACAAAAAAAGTTTCAGTGCAATGGTCTGCACTGAAACTTATGTTAAACAATGACTGTAATTGCAGCCGCAGCGATGATCAAGATCAAACCGCTAACCGTAACTGCCATTTCACGATGCGTTTTCTTTTGTCCTAAGAACCAGATTCCTGTCAACGTTGCTAAAACAACGGATGTTTGTGACAAAATAAAGCCGGTTGCCAGTCCATTCATATTCGGCTGCGCTGAAATTAAATACGTAAGTGCCGCAAATGCAAAGAAAAATCCTGAAATAATTTGCTTATATGTTACTTTTTGAGCAAACGGATTATCATGTTTTTTAATTGAAATGATCATGCCATAAAGCATGCCTACAATTACCATTCCAATTGCCTGTGGCAAAAATGCTTGTTTTCCGTTAATGCTTGCTGCTTGTGGAGCGGCTGAGTAAGTCCAATATCCAATTTCACCGATTAGTAAAACAATAACTGCTTTGCGCAAAGAATCACTGTCTTTCTTTGTAGCATGTTCACTCCAAACTGTCATCCAAGCACCTAGAATAATCACTGCCAAGGCAACAAACCCCACAATTTTATCGATCATTGTCGGCCAATCGCCCAGAGCAACGACGCCCCAAAGTGAGGCTCCTAAAAGTTGAAAAGCCGTTGTAACTGGCATTGCACGTGATGATCCGATCAGCGTAAATGAATAAAAGGTGATTATTTGTGCAAGCGCCCACCCAATTCCCGAAAGAATTGCTAATGACAGATTCTTACCTTGAGGAAATCCCAAATGTTCGATCTGATTATAAACAACTGCAAAAATCAATGTTCCAATTGTTGATCCAAGAATCTGATTGACAGGTTTACCGCCAAATTTTGATGCAATCGTCGGATAGATTCCCCATCCAATTAATGGCCCTAATCCAACTAAAATCGCAACTAAATTCATTTAATTCCACTCCATTTCAATTTCTTTATTAATGGGTTAAAAACTTACCGATAATTTGATCAACCTGTTCGTTTTCATGTAAAAGACTATGTTCAGCCCGTTTCCCGTGAATAATATATTCCTGATATTGCCGCCGAACATCTCTGACCAAATAACGTAATGATAGCGCCGAATTGACCGAAACCTGACCATCAGAAAATGTTCCGTTCTGCAAATTTCCCGCAATGTTCAGGAAACGAACGTCTGCAGGCATCCCAATATTATTGGCTTTCAGCCACCGGTAAAGGGGCGACATTTCAACCGGACCCGTTGTCGTTAACGGATGATCTTCAATATATGGCGTTCGTTTTCCAACTTCAACGTCATTGAACGGTGCCCCGATCGTGACCACCCGTTTAACTTTGGAATTTCGGTCATCATATCCGTACTGATTCAGATACAGCAAAACCGATACACATCCCATTGAATGGGCAACCAGGTTCACGTGCGAAATTCCATAATTTGTCTTTAACTGATTCAATAATTTCCAGATCCAATTAACTTGATGAGCAACATTATCGCGGTTTTCTAAAAATAAAACCTGGATCAATGAACGCGGTCGACCCCAAAAATAAATCTGGCCGGTACGCGAAATGATCACAATGCATGATTTTTCTCCCCAGTGGTTTTTCGCAAACCGTTTCAACATCTTTCGAAAAGAAAAATACGTTCCCGAATAACCATGAATGAAAAGCGTCGGTTCTTGAACTCGCATTTTTATCAATTCTTTCTATATTCTTAATAAAAATGAGGTTGTTTCCGCAACCTCACTCATTATAGTTAATCTTAAAACTGAATCTCAAATTAAACAATCTTATCGATTTCATCAAAACCGACTTCAACGTTGGTTTCATGCCCCATCATTAAGATGTTTCCTTTGATCTTCATCTTTTCGCCATCAACTTCAGTTACTTTAATTACTTGGCCTTTAAATGGTCCATTAATAATTGCAACCGAATCACCCACGTTGACCTTAAAATCTTGATGACGGGTACTCATGCCAAGGCCATGTAAAATCGTTTGGATTTCTGAATCCAATAATGGTGCTGGTTTGCTTCCTGAACCATGAGAACCAACAAATCCGGTAACCCCTGGGGTATTCCGAACAACATACCATGATTGGTCCGTCATTACCATTTCAACTAACACATATCCAGGGAAAGTCTTTAACGTTTCAACTTTTTCCTTCCCTGTTTTCGTTGTTTCATGTTTTTCTTCTTCCGGAACAACTACGCGAAAAATGTAGTCTTCCATTCCCATTGATTGAGCCCGTGATTCAAGGTTCGTTTTGACCTTGTTTTCATATCCAGAGTATGTATGTAAAACATACCACTTTTTTTCTGATGTTTCTGCCATTGTAATCCTTCCATTCATTTATAGTTCGGTTAATTTCAAAACAAAATAAAAAAACCTCGCAAAGCGAAGGTTCTTTCAACTAACGTCAGTATAACAAACTTTTCTGCGTTTGACTAGATAAAGGAAATCAAACCTTGAACGGCAGCATCAACGACTGCAAAAAAGATAATTAAGAGAATTGACATTGTAACAACCGTTGATGTATCTTTCCGAGTTTCACGTGCATTTTCCCACGTCGTATCCTTCATCGTTTGAATAACTTCTTTAAAAAACTTCAACGTTCTCGCTCCTTTATTTCGTTTCTCGGTGAAGAGTATGTTTATTACAGTATTTACAGAATTTCTTTACTTCAAGGCGTTCAGTCCGGTTCGGATTCTCAGTGATCGTATAGTTCCGTGAACCGCAAACTGAACAAGCTAATGCAATTTTACGTTTTGAAGACATAATTCTCTCCTTCTAAAATCTCATGATAACTATACAATTAATTCTTTGCATGTGTCAACTTATTCTGAAAGTTCATCCCGTAATTGAGCAAGCTTTTCCAGCTGGTGATCATCCCACGGACTTTTCCGAACCGTTGATTGAATTTGATAATTTTTCGTTGCCTCATTGACCTTTCGTCGGGCATGTTTAATATCCTGGTATAATTCCCATGCTGGTTTCCGCAAGGCGCCCTGTGAAAAAATCGTCCATTGTTCGGCCTGATCACTGGTAGCAACCGTTACCTGCGTCAATGGCGATAGTAATTTTCCAGCCAAAGATTCAATGTAACTATCAGCTGTTTGTCCTTCATCCGTCCAAATGATCGTTAAATCATATTGTCGATAGCTTTTTGAAAGTCCCGGAACGTACATCGCGTCAAACACAACTATGATTTCCATGTCCATTTGCTTACGGTAATTCGAAAGAACTTTCAATAACTGATCACGCGCATCTTCTAACCGGTCAGCCTTTTTTAACTTATCAAGCTGCGGCCAGTTACCGATCATATTATAAGCATCCACAATTAAGATCCGCTTTTTCATCGGTTATTCTCCCCGTGATGAAAATGCTTGATACATTAATAAACTGGCAGCCACACTGGCATTTAAACTTTGAACATGACCAACCATTGGAATCGTCAGCATTTCATCGCATTCTTTTTTCAAAAGCGCTGAAATTCCTTTTCCTTCATTTCCAATGACCATCGCTGTTGGTCCCTTGGCACTCCACTTCCGGAAATCTTGGCCTTTCATATCCGTTCCAAAGACCCAGACCCCCCGCTCCTTTAATCGCTTTACGGTTTGAACTAAATTCGTGACCCGCGCAACCGGAACGTATTCAATGGCGCCGGTTGATGTTTTCGCAACCGTTGACGTCAATTGAACTGCCCGTCGTTTCGGAATAATAATTCCATGAATACCGGCTGCATCCGCTGTCCGTAAAATCGATCCTAGATTATGCGGGTCTTCGATTCCATCAAGAATCAAGAAAAGCGGATCTTCATTGCGCTTTGCAGCCCGTGCAAATAAATCATCAACCGTTGCATATTCAAACGGTGAAACCGTCAAAACAACGCCTTGGTGATTTTGATTATTGCTCAGTTGATCCAATTTGGTTTTGGGAACTTGCGAAACAATGATTCCTTTTTGTTTCGCACGGGTTACGATTTCAGCGATCGCATCCGAGTTTGATCCTGCTTGAACAAACACCTTATTAATCGTCTGACCCGATTTGAGCGCTGCCATGGCTGGGTGGCGCCCGATCACCATATCATTTGTATTACTTTGAGCCACTTAAATTCTCCTCCTCAACCGTTTTAATACACCAGGCTGCAATTTCGTCCAAGCGATTCTTTTGCTCACTTAAATATAGATAACCAAAAAGAGCTTCAAATCCGGTTGAAATCCGATAAGTCACTACTGATGTATTCTTGGCCGACGTGTGACTTTTCGCATTCCGACCACGTTTAAAATATTCTTGTTCTTCTTCTGTCAGAAGATGTTGATTTTCCATTCGTTCGACCAAAAATGCCTGAGCCTTTGCCGAAACATACCGGGTTGCAATGTGATGCAACTTAGTTGGTTTAGTAAGTCCCTTTTGAAGCAAATGTTGCCGAACGTACACTTCATAAATCGCATCGCCAATATATGCAAGTGCAATTCCGTTCATTTGATTATAGTCTGCAATTGCCATTATTCTCTTCTCCATCGTGTTCCTTGAGCAGTATCTTCAAGAATGATTCCTTGGCCCTTCAATTCATCCCGAATTTCATCGCTGCGAGCATAGTCCTTATTTGCGCGGGCTTCGGTCCGTTCTTGAATCAGCTTTTCAATTTCTTCGTCCAATAATTCCTGCTTCGGCATCTTGATTCCGATAATTTGCATTAATGTTTCAAATTTCGTCAACATTGCCTTTGCAAGCTCTTTTGAAACCTGTTCCTTTTCAGCATAAACGTTCATCAATTTAGCAAATTCATAAAGCGAAGTCATTGCATTTTGAACGTTAAAGTCATCGTCCATTGCTTTTTCGTAATCGCTGACCAATTGTTTAAATTGATGCTGAACCGCTTCATCAGCTGAAATTGCCTCAGCATCCTTCATCCGATAATCAAGATTCCGGTAAGCCGTTGTCAGCTTTTCAAGATTCGTTTTCGCTTCGGCAAGATTTTCTTCCGTATATTGAACCGGTCGCCGATAATGGGTTGTTGCCATAAAGAAACGGATCACTTGCGGATCAACCTTCTTTACCAAGTCATGCACCGTGACAAAGTTGCCAAGCGACTTGCTCATTTTTTCATTTTCCTTGCCGATCGTTACAAATCCGTTATGCATCCAATAATTAACAAATTTATAACCTGTTTTGGATTCACTTTGAGCAATCTCATTTTCATGGTGCGGAAATTCAAGATCAACCCCGCCAGCGTGAATATCGATCGTATCTTCCAAATACTTGGTTGCCATTACCGAGCATTCGATATGCCATCCAGGACGCCCCTTTCCCCAAGGTGAATTCCAGGCAATCTCACCCGGCTTGGCTTTTTTCCAAAGAGCAAAATCAAGTGGATCATGTTTTTTAGCTTGTTCTTCATCCGTTACGCGTTCACTTGCCCCCTGTTCAAGGTCGTTGATCGATTGACCTGAAAGTTTCCCGTATGACTTAAACTCACGAGTCTTAAAGTATACGTCACCGTCAACCGCGTAAGCCGCGCCCTTTTGAACCAATTCATTAATAAACGTAATGATATCGTCCATATTTTCCATTACGCGTGGATTTAACGTTGCCCGCTCAACGTTTAACGCATCAATATCTTCATAGAATGCCTTAATATATTTATTCGCTAATGCAGGAACCGCCATTCCGGTTTTTTGACTTGCTTTGATCAACTTATCATCAACGTCCGTAAAGTTTGAAACATACTGAACATCGAATCCCTTATATTCCAAATACCGGCGAACAGTATCAAACGCAACCACACTTCGGGCATTACCAATATGAATATAATTGTAAACGGTTGGTCCACAAACATACAT
Organism: Ligilactobacillus araffinosus DSM 20653; assembly: GCF_001435375.1. Lineage (GTDB taxonomy): Bacteria > Bacillota > Bacilli > Lactobacillales > Lactobacillaceae > Ligilactobacillus > Ligilactobacillus araffinosus. Next base: position 11,724 of record NZ_AYYZ01000014.1, read on the forward strand.
CATGACCTTGCCCGGGTGGATCGGTTTAAATTCTTCTTTTTGGTTAGTTAATGTATTATAAATTTGCATTTTGCTCTCCTATACACAAAAGAGGGTGACCAACGTCCGCCCTCTCTAATCAAATATTTGCCTTCACTAAGCACCGATTTCCTTTAATGTTTGTTCAAGGTGCTTCAATGCCTTTTCACGCCCAAGCAATTCAATTGATGGTGCGAGGTCCGGACCGTGCATTGCACGCGTTGTGGCAATTCGAATCGGCATGTATAATTGCCGCCCGCGAATCTTGGTTTCCTTTTGAATTGCTTTGATCGTGTTTTGAATTTCCGTTGCATCAAAAATCGGCAGCTTCTTTACGCGTTCTGCAAATTCTTTTAATACAACCGGTGCTGTTTCAACTGCAAGTTCTTCCTTGGCAGCATCATCTAGCTTATCTGGTTCACTGAAGAAAACATCAGCCATTTCAACGATTTGACCCGTGTATGACATCTGTTGCTTGTATAAGCTTGTTAATTGACGAGCCCATTCAATCTTCATTGTGTCTGGATTTTCCTCAATTTTACCAGCTTTAATCAATTGCTTCAGTGCTGAATCAGCGATTACATCTGAGTTTGCAGCCTTGACATATTGGTTATTGATCCATTCAAGCTTCTTAACATCGAATGCTGCCGGCGACTTACTTAAACGTTTAGGATCAAACATCTTAATAAATTCCCGTTGGTTAAAGATTTCTGATTCCCCAACTGGTGACCAACCTAATAATGTAATAAAGTTAAACATTGCATCTGGTAAATAACCGAGTGACCGATATTGTTCAATAAATTGAAGAACCGTTTCATCACGCTTACTTAACTTCTTGCCAGTTTCTGAGTTAATAATCAATGACATGTGACCGAATTGCGGAGCTTCCCAGCCAAAAGCTTCGTAAACAACTAATTGCTTTGGTGTATTAGCAACGTGATCGTCCCCACGTAAAACGTGCGTAATTTCCATCATGTGATCGTCAACAACGACCGCAAAGTTATAAGTTGGCATTCCGTCACGCTTTTGAATGACGAAGTCGCCCCCGATTGTGTCCGATTGGAAACTGATGTGGCCCTTTACAATGTCATCCCATTCATAGGTTTTGTTGTGCGGAACGTGAATCCGAATAACCGGCTTAATGCCTTTTGCCCGTGCAGCTTCTTGGCTTGCCTTGATTTCGTCGTCTGACATTCCTTCGTATTCATAAACATACCGAGGAGCTTCGCCGCGTGCCTTTTGTTCTTCACGTTGCTTTTCAAGTTCTTCTTCGGTCATATATGATTCATATGCTAAGCCCTTATCAAGCAATTCTTGAATTAATGGCTGATAAATGTCTTTCCGTTCTGATTGACGGTATGGGCCATACTTACCTGGCTTATCTGGACCTTCATCCCAGTCAATTCCAAGCCACTTTAAGTTCTCCATCTGGCTCTTTTCACCGTCAGCAACGTTCCGCTTCGTATCGGTGTCTTCGATCCGTAAAACGAAAGTTCCTTTATTATGCCGAGCAAAAAGATAGTTAAACAATGCTGTTCGAGCATTTCCAATATGTAAGTGTCCTGTTGGACTTGGTGCGTAACGCACTCTGACTTTATTCTTAGCCATTAATAGCGCCTCTTCCTTGTTATTTTTATCTAAAGCCGCAACAAACCGCTATCACGCTTTGCCGTTCTTATTTATAAATATTTACCGTTTAATTTTACAATGAAATCTTGAAAAAATAAATGCTTCATCATTAATTATCATTTTTTTCATTCAGTTCACGTTTTGAATGAGCCAATTTAGCAAAAATCATTCGGCCGGCATCCGTTTGAATTGCACTTGTAACTTCAACTTCGATCATTTTATTCATGAAGAATTTACCGTCTTCAACCACGATCATCGTTCCGTCATCAAGGTATGCGACTCCCTGTTGCCGTTCAGTTCCGCTTTTAATGATCGTTACCTGGAGTTTCTCACCCGGAATGACCCGCGGCTTTAATGATTTGGCTAACTGGTTAATATTTAAAACCCTAACATTTTGAAATTCACTGACCTTGTTCAAATTGTAATCATTTGTAATAATTTCAGCATCCATCAGCTTTGCCAATTTGATCAACTTACTATCAACTTCTTGGATATCATCAAAATCGCCATCATACATTTCAATCGGAACAATCTTCTCATCCCGCAATTTATTTAAAATATCCAATCCGCGTCGACCACGGACCCGTTTAATACTATCTCCTGAATCCGCGATATATTGCAATTCATATAAAACAAAGTTAGGAACAACAAGCGTTCCTTCAAGAAACCCCGTCTTCGCAAGATCATAGATTCGCCCGTCAATCAAAATATTAGTATCTAACAATTTATAATGATAAAAATTCTGACCTGCTTTGCGTTCTAAAACCATTCCATCTGATGAACTTTTCTCTTTCTTTTTTCGGTTAAAAAGGTTACGCAGTTCAAGTGTTCGCGAACGGCCAACTACAAACCCGAGATAGCCGAATAAAATTAAAATTACAATTGGCAAAAAAGCACTCACAAAAAGTGACCGTGACCGCGTTAATGGAGTTGTAATCAAAAAACCCAGAATCAACGCTAAAATAATTGCAATTACCTCTGAAAACAAACTATCCGTTTGCTGACGCAATAAATGTTTTTCGATTCGATCAATTATTCGGTCAAACGGATCGACAAATAAAAATGAAAGTAATGTGAAAATAACTAAACCGATCACCATATCCACCGGCGCATTGACCAACCATGGATTATGAAAATGGAATGCTGCCCAAATTGCCGGTAAAAATGAGTATCCTGCACCGATTCCCAGGATCATCAATGCAATCCGAATTAATTTTTTTCGCATAATCTCGCCTTCTTTCTATTTGAAAACCAGTTTCAATGTTTCTGCAAGGGTTTGAACCCCCATAACTTGAATATTATTTGGAATCTGCCATCCATCAAGATTGTTTTTAGGAATAAAGACCCGCCTAAACCCAAGTTTTGCGGCTTCGGCGACCCGTTGCTCGATTCGATTGACCCGCCGGACTTCGCCGGTTAATCCCAGTTCACCAATAAAACAATCAGTTGGCGAAGTTTCTGCATCACGGTAACTGGAGACAATACTAATTGCAATCGAAAGGTCAATCGCCGGTTCATCAAGTTTCACTCCGCCGGCCGCTTTCAAATATGCATCTTGGTTTTGTAACAGCAGTCCGGCCCGTTTTTCAAGAACCGCCATAATCAAAGCTACGCGGTTGTGGTCAAGGCCCGTTGTTGTCCGTTTAGCATTTCCGAAAGCCGTTGGGGTTACCAACGCTTGAATTTCAACCAAAATTGGCCGCGTTCCTTCCAGCGAAACCACCACTGAGGAACCAGTTGCGCCACGTAACCGCTCTTCAAGAAAAACTTCAGATGGATTTGCAACTTCAACCAATCCGCCCTGTTTCATTTCAAAAATTCCAATTTCATTTGTTGAACCAAACCGGTTTTTGACTGCTCGTAAAATCCGATATGCTCGATGCTGGTCGCCTTCAAAGTACAATACCGTATCAACCATGTGTTCTAAAATCTTTGGTCCAGCAATTGCACCGCCTTTAGTAACGTGGCCAACAACGAAGACCGTTACGCCATTTGTTTTCGCAATTTTCATTAAATCGGATGTCACTTCGCGAATTTGTGCAACGCTTCCAACCGCTGATGTCATTTCTGGCTCTTGCATGGTTTGAACCGAATCAATAATGACATAATCTGGTTTTAATTCTTCAATGTTTTGCCGAATGCAGTCCATATTAGTTTCCGGATAAAGATAAAAGTTGCTGCCACCGACGCCCAGCCGGTTAGCCCGTAATTTGATCTGAACCGCGCTTTCTTCACCTGAAACATACAGGACTTTTTGCGTCTGAGCCAGTTGACCGGAAACCTGCAAAAGTAGCGTTGACTTTCCAATTCCGGGATCCCCGCCAATCAGTACAAGAGAACCAGGGACCACGCCCCCGCCAAGAACCCGGTTGAATTCTTCATATTGAGTTTTGACCCGCGGTGTTTCCGATGTTGAAACTTCATCGATCAGCTGCGGTTTAACTTCATTGCCTGCAAACGTCATGTGCGGCTTTTGCTTAATTGCTGACGGCTGTTCTTTAACCTCTTCAATTAAGGAATTCCATGCTCCGCAATTCGGACACCGTCCAAGATAACGAGGAGAAACATACCCGCATTCCTGACATACATACTGTGTTTTTGTTTTTGCCATTTTCAATCATCCTAATTATTTTCCTGATGAACCAAAGCCCCCGGTTCGTTTCATTTGCGGAGCTTGTTCATTATCACTTGTTAAATATGGAATAAAAATTCCTTGGCCAAGCCGTTCCCCCTTTTTGATCACTTGATCCCGCACACCGAAATTCACTAGTTGGAAGAAAATTTCGCCTTCGTTATTTGCATTGCCATAATAATCGGCATCAACGATTCCAACTCCATTGGGAAGAACGATGCCGCGCTTTAATGGTGAACTTGAACGGTTCGCTAACATCAAAAATTCATCATCGCCCATATAAGCCTTAATTCCCGTTGGAACAAGGTACGGTTTCAAAACATGATTGGCATCTTCATAATCTTGATCAGTAAGCGGCTTTTGCTCCCGTAAGGCTTTAAAAATTTTGACAAAATTCAATTTCCAAATGCTTGGAAGAACAAAATCTTCAGCTGCACAAAAGTCATAGCCGGCAGCATGCTGAGTTGCTCTTTGAGGCAACGCCAGTCCTGCATTTCGATAACGTGAAACAACTTCAAAACCACGATTCATAGTAATTCTCCTCTGCTCATTCTTATTTATTAATCATACCATTAAAAACTTAAATATGGATAACTTTATTGGCGTGAATATGCTAAACTTTATGGTAAGTGGAGGTTAAATTATGGAAACGATTTGGAACGAAAATGAACTGATCTACCAGGATAGCGATAAAATGATCGCTAACCTTGGATTCCGTCACTTTTCACCTTCATCCCTCTATGTTATTGAACGGGTGTGGGTCAAAGATGACCAAAGTTTAAAAATTAAATTAATTCAGGACTTTATTCAGCGCTTCAAAGCCGCTGATCTTCAGATTATTCCGCTTTGGCCTGAAGCCCTTGAATTTTTTAATCATCATCCTGAATTTAATTCATATTTAGCCAAGCCACTTCATAAAATTTAAAAGGAGGTCTACTTATGAATCAAGATCAACTTAAAAAACTCGTTGGAGAAAAATCAGTCGAATTTGTAGAAGACGGAATGGTTCTCGGACTTGGCACTGGTTCAACGTCTGAGTACATGATCGATGCTCTTGGCAAACGGATTCGCGAAGAAAAACTCAACATCATTGGAGTTACAACTTCGAAAAGAACTGCGCGCCAAGCTCAAAGTCTTGGTATTCCTTTAAAATCAGTTGATGAAGTTGATCATATTGACTTAACGATTGATGGAGCAGATGAAATCAGCTCTGACTTTCAAGGAATTAAGGGGGGCGGTGCATCGTTACTTTTTGAAAAGATTGTTGCCATTAATTCTGATAAAGTAATGTGGATCGTTGATGAAAGCAAGCTTTCACCTAAACTAGGATCATTTCCTCTTCCAATTGAAGTAATTCCGTATGGAAGTCAAAAAATATTTGACCGACTTGAAAAGAAAGGTCTTAATCCTAAATATATGATCGATCCTGAAACCAATGAACGGTTAAGAACTGATTCAAATAACTATATTATTAATCTTCATTTACATGAAATTGATCATCCGCATACGCTTGCAAATTATCTTATTAATCAAGTTGGAGTTGTTGAACAAGGGTTATTCCTCGACATGGTTAATACTGTGATTGTAGGACGGCAAGATGGTCCAGAAATAATTCAAGTTAAACGTTAATTTTGAGGTGAATAATTTATGAGTAAAGCAATTAGTCAAGAACAACTACAAAATTTTCAAGCTGACCTTAACAAACGCGAAGATCACGAAGTCAATGAACGGGCCGTTACCAAAAACGGCATTTTAAGCGTCAGTGCTGACTATCGATCAGAAGTCGCCATGGATCAGGTCTTTTCAATCGATATTGACACCGGAAAAGTTGCTGATCAAAAACGTTCTGGTCGTTGTTGGATGTTTGCTGCCTTAAATACAATGCGGCACTCAATGCGTGAAAAGTTGCATATGAAAGACGACTTTGAACTTTCACAAAACTACACCTTCTTCTGGGATAAGCTTGAAAAATCAAATTATTTCCTTGAAAATGTGTTGCAAACTGCCGAACTGCCAACTTCTGATCGCAAAGTTGCATGGTTGATGCAAACTCCGCAACAAGATGGCGGCCAATGGGACATGTTAGTCGCATTGATTCAAAAATACGGGGTTGTTCCGCAAACTGTTATGCCAGAAACATTTAATTCATCAAACTCAACGGAAATCAATAAACAGCTCAACCTTAAGCTTCGCAAAGACGCCGTTGAATTACGCGAATTGGTTGCCGCTAACAAGAGCGATGCTGATATTCAAAAAGCAAAGGAAAAAATGCTGAATGAAATTTACCGGATGTTAGCTTACACATTTGGTGAACCACCGGCAAGTTTTGATTTTGAATATCGTGATACTGATAACAAATACCACCGAATCGAAGATATTACGCCGCAAGAATTCTTCAAGAAGTATGTTGACTGGAATTTAGACGATTACGTTTCAATTATCAATGCTCCAACCGCTGACAAACCATTCAACCACATGTACACGGTTGAAATGCTTGGAAATGTCTTAGGCGGCCGGCAAGTTCGCCACTTGAACCTCGATATGCAAACCTTCCGCAAAGTTGCCATTGAACAACTTAAACATGGTGAAAGTGTTTGGTTTGGTTCAGATGTTGGTCAAGAATCAGACCGGAAAAAAGGTATCATGGACACGAACCTTTACCATCAAGACGAACTTTTCGATGTTGATTTTTCAATGTCAAAGGCTGAACGGCTTGACTACGGCGAAAGCATGATGACCCACGCCATGGTATTGACCGGTGTTGATTTGGTTGACGGTCAGCCAACGAAATGGAAAGTTGAAAATTCATGGGGCGATAAGGTCGGTGAAAAAGGATTCTTTGTAATGAGCAATGACTGGATGGAAGAATTCTGCTACCAAATCGTTGTTAATAAGAAATACTTGCCAAAAGATCTTCAAGAAATCTTGAAGGAAGAACCAACTGTTCTTGCTCCGTGGGATCCAATGGGAGCATTAGCTTAATTCATTAATAAAGTTCAATCTAAAACAAAAAAATCTGCTTAATCAGCAGATTTTTTTTCATATGATAAAACTTTCTTATTCCGAACTTCAAGCGTTTGGTTATCTAACGTATAAACAATTGGTTCACCATTATAAACCTCAACCCCATCAATGCCTTCATCGCTAATTCGTTCAAGGTATTTCAACAATGCCCGTAAAGAACTACCGTGAGCCACAACCAGCTGATTCTTTCCAGCTTTTAGTCGCGGCGCAATTTCATCGATCCAGTATGGGATAATGCGGGCGGAAGCCATTTCTAAACTTTCAGATAATGGTAATAAATCATGCGGAACATTTGCATATCGCCGATCATCATCAAATTTATCCAATTCTGGCGGAATTGAATAATATGACCGTCGCCAAAGCGCAACCTGTTTCTTTCCATAAATTTGACGGGTATAGTCCTTATTTAATCCTCGTAACGCTCCATAATGGCGTTCGTTTAATCGCCAAGTCTTATGTTCCGGAATCCATAACTGATTAATCTCATCTAAAACAATATTCGCCGTTTTAATTACCCGAACTAAAACTGATGTATGAACATCACCAAATTGAATTCCTTCTTCACGCAAAAGCCGGCCAGCTGAATGCGCTTGCGACTCGCCTAACGCTGTTAGCGGGACATCTGACCATCCTGTATATTCATTTTTTTGATTTGCAATACTCTGTCCGTGGCGGAGTAAAACTAATTTAACCATTAGTTCACCTTCTTACGCTTTTTAACCAGTTTTTATCATATCAAAATCCCCCCGGACGATAAAGCAGAAAGAACTTTAATCAAGTCGAATTGCGAAATCTGGTCGAAAAAAATGAACATCCGAAACCATTACGGATTGCCCTGGCGCAGGTGCCTGAATAAACTTTCCGTTTCCGCATGCTAAAGCAACATGGTAAGTCTGTCCTGAAATTCCCCAAAAATACAAATCGCCCGGTTGTGCTTGATTAAGCGGAATTTTTCTTCCGCAGCGTTCCTGCTGAGTCGTAACTCGTGGTAACTTTTTCCCGCATTGCGCATATACATATTGAACAAGGCCTGAGCAATCAAAACCATGCGGCGTGGTTCCACCCCAAACATATGGCACCCCAAGATATTTTCGGGCTTCACGAATGATTGGATTGCCGTTTTGTTCGTCTTCTAAATTATTTCCGTCCTTTTCAAAATCGTGATTCATTTCAGTTGGCAATTCAAGTTCCGTACCAGCCGAAACCGTTACTTCAACATTACTAATTTTCGTTTTTGGCGCCCAATAATAACTTGATGCATGAACTTTTTCTGTTCCGCATATTAATAATAATGCAGCAGTACCAATAATTATTAACTTTTGAATCATTATCATCCCTCCATTTATTAAATTCGCAATTTATTCAACTTTTCAATTATTTTTTTTGGTATAATTCAGTAGATAAGCAAAATTAAAATCAAAGATAACGTTTTTAATACAAAATTAAGGAGTTATTATGGATAATAATAAACGCGAAGATACATCATTATATGATGAAATTCCTTCACGAACTGAAGAATATCATAAACGAAACCGGGCAAAACAAAATCTCCGTAAAAAGATTTGTGCGATTTGTTTAGTTGTATTATTGATTGGATTTTACGGCATCGGCGCATTTGCACTAAACATTTTAAATCACACACGAACAGCAATGTCAAAGGCCTACGCACCAACATCTAAAGATCAAACGGTTTCTAAGGTTTTAAAAGATAAAAAACCATTTTCGGTCCTACTGATGGGAACCGATACCGGAGACCTTGGACGAACTTATAAGGGCCGAACAGATACGATGATCATAATGACTGTTAATCCCCAAACCCAAAAGATTACAATGACCAGTATTCCGCGAGATACAGCCGTTCATATTTCAGGTTCAGATAATGCATACGACAAAATTAATTCAGCTTACACGTACGGCGGAACAAATCTTGCCGTTAAGACCGTTGAAAAAACACTTGATATTCCAATCAACTTTTACATGCTAATTAATATGGGAGGGTTAGTAAAAGTTATTGATGATCTTGGAGGAGTAACCGTCACTCCCCCATTAACGTTCTCATATCAAAATGTATCGGTCACAAAGGGCAAAAAAATCAAACTTGATGGAAAGCAAGCCCTATCATATTCAAGAATGCGTGATGATGATCCGCAGGGAGATTATGGTCGACAAAAGCGGCAAAAACAAATTTTAACAGCAATCATCAAAAAAGCAATGTCAGCTTCATCATTAACAAAATACAATAAAACAATTAATGCAATCCAAGGAAGTCTAAAGACTGATCTTTCGTATGATGATTTAATGATGATTGAATCTTATTATAAAAATTCTGGAAAGCATGTTTCATCTCAAGTCCTCCAAGGAAATAGCGAAACATTAAGCGGTTTATCATATCAAGTTGCAACTGCTGCTGAAAAGCGCAAAATTTCAAATGCAATTCGGCATCAACTTGGATTAAAGGATTCGGATTACGACTTTGAAAAAGATTCACTCAGTCAACTTGAAGGTGATGGTAGCAGTGATGATGATGCAACCACAGATACCACCTCACCCGGTGATGGATACGGCTCAGCAACTGGAAATACTGGGGATTACGGAACCGGAACGGGTTATGGAAACCAAACAACAACTTCTCCTCAAACCCCAACTCAAGGATACGGAACGAGTACAGAAGCCGGCAACACTAACCAAACACCAGGAAATGGAACTGGAAATTATGGATACTAAAAAAGATTGTGCGAAAAATCGCACAATCTTTTTTAATAATCACTTAAGTCTAACAGCAGACTCCCGTAAACTAACCCCGCACCAAAGCCTGTTAATAACGCTTTCTTTGGTCGTTTTCCGTTTGCTAGCTGTTCGCTTAATGCCAACGGAATTCCCACTGAAGAAGTATTGCCAGCGTAGTCAACATTAACAGCAAACTTTTCAAATGGAATATTCAACCCTTCAGAAATTTTTTCAAGCAACCGTAAATTTGCTTGGTGAGGAATTACCAAATCAATTTCTTGCGGATCAATTTGATTTTCATTTAAGAAATCTTTCATGTGATCGATGACCGTTGTTGTTACAAAATTAAACACGGCCGGACCATCTTGATAAAAGGCCTTTGCTTGCGGATAATTTTCAGCCTTAACAGCTGAAATCGGTTTGATTCGGCCACTATTAACGGCTTCCATGTTGCCATCGGCTCGCATTTTTTCAGCAAGTAATGAATCCGTTGCGCCTTCCTTCTTTTCTAACAATGCACCGGCAGCACCGTCACCGAAGAAAACAGTCGATGTCCGGTCCGTAAAGTCCATCATCTTTGAGTTATTTTCAACACTAATCACAATTGCCTTATTGTACTGCGGACTGTGAAGAAACTTATCTGCCGTGCTGTAACCAAAAATAAACCCGGCACAGGCAGCTGACAAGTCATAGGCAAAGGCATTTTTCGCTCCAATATTCTTTTGAACAAGGGCAGCGGTTGACGGCGTCAGTGCATCCGGTGAAATTGTTGAAACGATGATCAAATCAATTTCTTCAGGGGCAACATGTGCCTGTTGCAAAAGGTTTTCCGCAACCTTAGTTGCCATTTCAGATGAATCTTCATTAATCGCATAGTGACGAGTTTTAATTCCTGTATGAGCTTGAATCCATTCATCAGAAGTATCCATAATTTTACTTAATTCATCATTTGTAACGACCCGTTCAGGTAAATACCCTGCACTGGCTGTTAATTTAACACTAACTGACATTATATTCACCTCAAAATTCTTTTTTCTCATTACCCTTTAAGCAGATATACACCCTAATTTAAAATCTTAGTCTAAGATACTCCTGAAAGGGAATGAATGCAAAATATTTGTGCTTTTAGGTAAAAAAAAGCTGAGGTACAATCACCTCAGCTCACTTTCAATGCGGGTAAATGGATTCGAACCATCACGAGCGCAATGCTCACCAGATCCTTAGTCTGACGCGTCTGCCAATTCCGCCATACCCGCGACAACAGAAATAATTATAACAGACAAAATTATCAGACGCAATATCTTTTTTAATTATTTTGAAATTAATTTCAAATGACCGCCACATCGCGAACAACAGTACTTCTGGATATTAAAATGACGCTGGCGGTAATACCGTTTATGGCATTGCCGGCACTCATACACAATTTGCGGATCTGGACGCAAACTTGACGGTGAATATCGGCTTCCGCCAACTTTTTGCAGTAAAACTTTAAAATCACGATTCCGGTGTTGATAACCGCAATGATTTAAATGTAAGTGATAATGACACAGTTCATGTTTAATTACCCCTACCAAAATTTCAGGCGGGTAATCGGTTGCGATGTGCGGATTGATTTCAATATTATGAGTTTCCAACATATACCGTCCACCAGTTGACCGCAACCGGGAATTAAAGCTTGCAGTATGGCGAAACCGAACTTGAAATGATTCAATTGAAATCCGCTCAATTAACCGTTGCAATTCTTGATTGGTCATTTTTCTGCCTTTTGTTCCGTTGGCGCAACCATTGATAATTGAATCCGGTCGCGCTTTTCATCAACACTATCGACCCATACGTCAACGATATCTCCAACAGCAACCACATCCCGCGGGTTCGTAACGTATGAATCACTTAACTTCGAAATATGCACTAATCCGTCCTGCTTAACGCCAATATCTACAAAAACGCCGAAATCAACAACATTCCGGACTGTCCCTTGAAGCTGCATTCCCGGTTTCAAATCTTCAAGGTGAAGTGTATCAGAACGTAGAAGCGGCATTGGCATCGTATCCCGGAAATCACGTCCTGGTTTTTCTAAACTTGAAACAATATCCGTCAACGTTGCTTCGCCAATTTGGTTATCAGCTGCAAACTGCTTTTGATCAAACTGCTTTAACTTTTGATTCAGCTTAGCTGTCCCAATTTCATCCTGAGCTGCCTGATTAGCCGCTAAAACCTTTTCGGCAACTGCATAGCTTTCAGGGTGAATGTCGGTGTTATCCAATGGATTAGTTCCGTTCACGATACGCAAGAAACCAGCTGACTGTTCATATGCCTTATTTCCGAGCCGTGGAACATTTAACAATTCCTTCCGCGTCTTAAACTTGCCGTTTTCATCACGGTACTTCACAATATTTTTTGCAATCGTCTTATTCAATCCTGAAATGTGCTCTAATAATTGCGGGCTGGCAGTGTTTAAATTAACCCCTACCTGGTTGACGCCCGTTTCAATTACCTGACTCAACTTATTATCAAGTTCTTTTTCTGGCAGATCATGTTGATACTGGCCAACTCCAATTGATTTCGGATCAATTTTAATCAATTCAGCCAATGGATCTTGCAGTCGCCGTGCGATGCTGACTGCTGACCGTTCTTCAACGTTAAAGTCAGGAAATTCGTCCCGGGCGATTTGACTTGCGGAGTAAACAGAAGCCCCTGCCTCGTTGACGATCACATAGTAAACCGATGTTGAAATCTCTTTTAAAACTTCAGCAACGAATGCTTCAGATTCCCGACTGGCAGTTCCGTTCCCAATTGCGACCATTTCAACGTGATAATCGTTAATTAGGGCTTTGAGTTTTTCCTTTGCTTCTGTCCGTAACTTAAGATTCGGTTTTTGTCCCTTCGCCTTTTCATGCGGGTAAATTACGGCTTTTGCCAGAAATTTACCGGTCGGATCAATCACTGCCAGCTTGCAGCCTGTTCTGAATGCTGGGTCCAATCCAAGAACCGTTTTGCCCTTTAACGGCGCCTGCATCAGCAAATGGTACAGATTATCGCCAAAAACATTGATCGCCTTTTCATCGGCTTTTTCCGTTAATTGTTTCCGGATTTCACGTTCAATTGCCGGCCGGATGAAACGCCGATAAGCATCCGTATATGCATCCTCAATGATGGACACTGCTTCGCCTTGACGACTGCCGATAAATCGGGAATGAAAATATCGTAATACAAATTGCTCATCAAGTTCAACCTTTACCCGAATGATTTTTTCTTTTTCACCACGATCAAGGGCCAGGGTTTGATGGGAAGCCATTTTACTGATTAGCTGTTCAAAGTCATAATACAGCTGATAAACACCTTTTTCATCGGCTTCTTCATTTTTGACTTTTGAAATAATTTTCCCGTGTTTTAACGTGTTTTGGCGAACCCAGTCCCGTAACTGAACATTCTGGCCGAATGCCTCCGCAATAATCTCATGAACGCCACGGAGAGCATCATCAACCGTCGTAATTTTCTTTTCCGGATTTAAGTATTTAGTCGCTTCAGCTTCAATGCCGGAATTAAATTCCAAAACATACCGGGCAAGCGGTTCTAACCCCGCATCCTTAGCAATTTGGGCTTTGGTTTTTTGCTTTTGCTTGTATGGCAAATAAAGATCTTCCAGTAGTTGTATATTATCAGCTTGGTTGATTTTCGCCTTCAACGCTGCCGTCAGTTTGCCCTGTTCATCAATTTTACTAATAATATCGGCTTTGCGTTTTTCAATTTTTGCAACCTGATCATACGTTTTTTGAATCTCACGCAGTTGAACTTCATCAAGACTGCCCGTCATTTCTTTCCGGTACCGGGCAATAAATGGGACCGTATTCCCATCTTCAAGCAAATTTAATGCTTCTTTGATTTGATGCGGCCGAAGTTGCGGCAGTTGATGTGCTGTAATTTCAAGATATTGCTGTTCCATCTTTCTTCTCCTTTAAAATTAAAGAGAGGTTGTGACCCTCGTCGCAGCCTCCCTGCTTTTTCAACCTTAAACTATGCCAAATGAAGTCCCCGGATAATCTTTTGGACACTTCGATTAACCTTATCCATTGCCGTTTCCTGTGCCTTTTCAGCTGCATCAAATTGTTTCCGGTCAACTTGATGGTCCTGATAATCAATGCTGGCATTCATTGCTTCACAGCCCTTTACAAACTCCCGGTAGTGAGCAATCAGGTTCCTATGAACCCCAATCAACTGGGCCGGAGCTTGTGCCTTTTCCAAAGTAGTTAAGTTTGTTTGATATTGCTTAACTCCTTCGCCAAAGCTTACCTGCGTAGCTTGATAGTCTTCGGCTTCGATTTCTTCATCATCATTTAATGCACTTCGAAAAATATTGAAGTACGGATCCATCTTTGCACTCATCTTTTGGGTGCTGTCTAATACATTGTTGATTGCACCTAAATATTGGTTAACATTTACTCGTCGCATTTCTTCACCCTATTTCCAAAATTCGTCATAAACGTTGATTGGCATGTGCCGTTTGTGTTCCGTCTTCACATACCAGTTTTCAATGATTTCCGCATTGTGATCATCAATCGGCTTCCCTTCCAGATAATCATCAATATCGTTATAGGTTACCCCTAATGCCACTTCATCAGGCAAAGCCGGCCGATTGTCTTCAAGATCAGCTGTTGGCGTTTTTTCATATAAATGTTTTGGAGCATGCAAAACTTTAAGCATTTGCTTGCCTTGACGCTTATCTAACCGCCATAACGGAGTAATATCAGCGCCGCCGTCACCGTACTTCGTATAAAAACCAGTGATCGCTTCAGCTGCGTGGTCCGTGCCGACCACTGCGCCGTGGTTAGCCCCAGCAATTGCATACTGTGCAATCATTCGTTGCCGCGCCTTGATGTTGCCCTTATTAAAGTCGCTGACTTCGATTTGGTTGGCTTCAACCGCTTTGACCATTGCATCGGCAGCCTCTTTTATATTGACCCGTACAGTCTGGTCAGCATGCATAAATTCAATGGCATCCATTGCATCTTGTTCATCGGCTTGATCACCGTACGGAAGGCGCACAGCGATAAATTGATAATCTTGGGTGCCCGTTTCTTCCCGCATTTCCGTAATTGCCATTTGGCTTAATTTTCCGGCAAGCGTTGAATCTTGTCCACCTGAAATTCCCAGCACAAGGGTCTTCAAAAAGGGATTTTTCTTTAAGTATGCCTTTAAAAAGTCGATCGAGCGACGGATTTCCTTTTCCGGATCGATTTGCGGCTGAACTTTTAAAGTTTCAATAATTTTTGCTTGTAATTCACGCATTTCTCTCACTCCACTTACTAAATATCATTCGGAAGCGGCTTTTGGTTATTAACTTCCCGAATGGCTTGAATAATTTTCATCTTGTTATCATAGCATTTCTTTGAAAGATCAACTGGGTAGTCTTGCGGGTTCAATAACCGCTTATATTCTTCCCACAGACTTTCAAGATGCCGTTTAGCGTACTGCTTGATTTCTTGTAAACTTGGCTGATCATAAACTAATTCGCCGTTTTTGAAGATTTCCGTCAATAACGGCCGCGCATTAAAGTTTGTGACCTGCTTATTGATATACGTATATTGCGGGTGGAACATCAACAGCGATTTCCGTTGTTGCGGCTTTTCATTATAAAGGGCAACGTAATCACCTTCTGATTTACCGGAATCTTTCCGGGTGATTCGCCAAACCTGTTTCTTTCCTGGGGTTGACACCTTATTAACGTTGCTTGAAATTTTAATGGTGTCTTCCATTTGCCCAGCCGCATTTTCAATTGCGACCATTTTGTAAACCGCCCCTAAAGCAGGTTGATCATATGCCGTGATCAGTTTTGTGCCCACACCCCAAACGTCAATTTTGGCATGCTGCATTTTCAAGTTCATGATCGTTTTTTCATCGAGATCATTTGAAGCATAGATTTTGGCATCTGGAAAGCCAGCTGCATCAAGCTGCTTGCGCACACACTTTGAAATGTATGCCATATCGCCTGAATCGATCCGCACCCCTAAAAAGTTGATGCTGTCGCCCATTTCCTTCGCAACCCGAATCGCATTCGGAACGCCGGAACGCAATGTGTCGTAGGTATCTACCAAAAAGACACAATCATGATGCGTTTCAGCATATGCTTTAAACGCTTCATAGTCATTTTGATATGCTTGCACTAATGCATGGGCGTGGGTCCCACTCGCCGGGATTCCAAAAATCTTACTTGCCCGCAAGTTGCTGGTTGCGTCAAATCCGCCAATGTAGGCTGCGCGCGTTCCCCAAATAGCTGCATCCATTTCCTGAGCCCGCCGACTGCCGAATTCAAGTAACGGATCATCGCCAACAACTGACCGAATCCGGGCAGCCTTGGTTGCAACCAATGTCTGATAATTGATAATATTCAAAATTGCGGTTTCAACCAACTGACAATCTGCTAATGGCCCTTCGATCTGCATCAAAGGCTCATTATTAAACACGATTTCTCCTTCGACCATTGACCGAATACTTAACCGAATCTTGAAATTCCGTAAGTATTCAATAAAATCATCCTGATAGCCCATCTCTTCTTTTAAGTACTGAAGATCAGCCTCTGAAAAGTGCAGATTTTGAATATATTGAATCACGCGTTCCAGTCCGGCATAAATAGCATATCCGTTTTGAAACGGCAAATCGCGAAAATAAACTTCAAAGATTGCATTCCGATCGGCAATCCCTTCACGCCAATACGTTTCGATCATATTCAATTCATACGCATCAGTATGAAGTGCTAAGCTGTCATCTGCATATTTATTAATCATGATATTCCTCTTTAAGATCGTAATTTACTAGATACATAATAGTGCTTATATTTTATCACTTTTCGGGTTCCCACCGCAAAATAGTTTGTTCTATAATGAAATAAACAAAGTAGAAACGAGGAAAATCATGACACGTTCAAAGGTCAATATTCTTGGAATTGAATTTGATAATTTTACCCAAAAAGAATTTGTTTGCCAACTGATTGCTGATAACCGGCAACACCTTAACCGATTCGTCGTTACGGCTAACCCTGAAATCGTTCTGGCAGCCACCCGTGATCCCCATTACCAGCAGATCATCAATCACGCTGATTACGTTACCGCGGATGGAATTGGGATTGTGAAGGGGGCGAAGATTTTGGGAACACCACTTGCTGAACGAGTAACTGGATTTGATACCATGCAAGCATTGTTACGATCTGCTAATCAAAATCAAAAGAAAGTTTACTTTTTAGGAGGTAAACCAGCAGTGATCAGTGCTTTGAAAAATGTAATTAAAGAAAAATATCCGCACTTAATCATTGCTGGAATGCATGACGGCTATTTTAATGATGAAGAACCCATCATCCATGAGATCCAACAAACCCAACCGGACTTCGTTTTTGTTGCATTAGGATTCCCCAAACAAGATTTTTTCATTGCACATCACCGGTCCGTTGCAAATTCAATTTGGATGGGGGTCGGCGGCAGTTTTGATGTTTTGATCGGAAACGTTCAACGGGCTCCTGAATTTTGGATCAATCACCATATTGAATGGCTATTCCGGTTGATCCAAGAGCCAACCCGCTTTAAACGTATGTTGGCTTTGCCGCGTTATTTATTCCGCGTTTATCAACAAAAATCTAAGCAAAAAAAATAAGACTCTCAGCCTTATTTTTCTAAGTAAAATTCAAATCGCTCGCCGGCATATTCTGTTCGCACATACTCAAATGGAAGTCCCGTTGTCAGTTTAGTAATTTGTCGTAGTTTTAGAATCGGTGCTCCCCGTTTGATTTTCAAATAATCAGCAATCTTTTCCGATGCGCTTGATGCAGAAACCGTCTGTTGAGCGTGCCCGATCTCAAGCCCATGTTCCTGCAACGTTTGGTATAACGACCGGGTAATTTGAGACCGTTGATAATTTTTAACTAGCGAATACGGTAAAGTTGCAACTTCAAAGCAAATCGGAACCGCGTCTGCATACCGAATCCGTTCCATTCTCAAAATGTTATCATGATCATTAAGTTTCAGGTGTTCCTGTTCGCTTAACGATGGGGTCGTCACCTGATACGAAATTGTTTTACTTGAAGGAGTCTTTCCCTGATTTTCCATCAACTGGGTAAAACTTGTTGTTCCTGACATCTTTTCCTGAACTTTTTTCCGGGCAACAAACGTTCCAGAACCGACTCGGCGTTCAAGGATTCCTTCATCAACCAATGTTTGAACTGCTTGGCGCAAGGTCATCCGGCTAACGCCATATTTTTCAGCCAATTCCCGTTCCGCCGGGATCCGATCACCGACCTGCCACTTACCTTTTTCAATTGATTCCTTTAAATCATTATGAATTCGAATATAAATTGGAGAGCTCATCCTTAAATCCATTCCTTTAAAATTTATACCATTAGTATATCACTAAATATTATTCGTTTATCCGGTTAATACAAAAAAGGTTGTGCACCTGCACAACCTTTTACCCAACAAAAAAATTGGGGTAGCTGGATTCGAACCAGCGCATCACGGTACCAAAAACCGTTGCCTTACCGCTTGGCTATACCCCAATAAAATGATGGAGGGGAGTGGATTCGAACCACCGAACCCGAAGGAGCGGATTTACAGTCCGCCGCGTTTAGCCAGACTTCGCTACCCCTCCATATTCAATTAAAATCAAATGTCTTATCACATCCGACTTAATTATCATACATGCTATTTAGAAAAATTGCAAGGACTTTTTTCAAAAAAATTATTTTTTTAGGCTGACATTGCTAATCGTTTGATCTTAGGGGCGATCATCAATAAGATCAATCCTAAAATAATCGTTACTCCTCCAATGATTCCAAAGTAATGGATCTCGGTTGTCTGGTTATAAAACTTTACGATCTGCGAATTGATTGCTTGCGCGACCGCATCCGTTAAGAACCACATGCTCATCATTTGTGACCGAAATGTTTGTGGAGCCAGTTTGGTGGTAGTTGAAAGTCCAATTGGTGAAATCAACATTTCTCCAATAATGACCAATGCCCAACTCATGACCAACCATAGAGGCGAAACTTTCGTGTGAGTACCGTAAAGCACTCCAGGAAACATCATCCATAAGAATGAAATTCCCGCGAAAAATAATCCTAATGAAAATTTGATTGCTGATGATGGTTGATGATTCTTTAACTTACTCCACAGCCAAGCAAAGCATGGAACGTACAGCATAATAAACAGCGGATTCATGCTTTGGAACCAGCTAGCAGGAAATGAATGACCAAACACCGTTAATTTAGTCTGTTCTTCAGCAAAAATCGCTAAAATAACCGATCCTTGCTCTTCAATGATCCAGAAGACGATCGCAGCTAAAAATAATGGAAGGTAAGCTACGACCCGCTTGCGTTCGCTCACCGTTACTTTTTGACTGGTCAACATTACAGCAAAGTAATAAATCGGAATTACAATTGAAAGGACTGATAATACAAGGATCACATTGTCAATATTAAACAGATTGAATTCGATCATAATCACGCAAATCAAAACGATTCCAATAATCCATGCAATTCCTTTTTTGATCAATCCGCGAACTTCTTCCGGTTCAAGCGGATCATTCGGAAACATGCTGTCAGGTGATAAGTACAGTTTACCATCCATCGAATACTGAACAAGTCCAAAAATCATTCCAATTGCGGCAAGTGAAAAGCCAATATGGAAATTATACGTTTGCCCAATATACCCCACAATAATCGGCGCAATAAAGGCCCCCACGTTAATTCCAAATACAAAAATATTAAATCCGGCTTCCCGACGATAATCATCCTTATCATACAGGCTACCAACCATTTCAGAAACATTTGGTTTTAACATTCCGGTTCCAAAAGTAATCAAAATGATCGAAATAAACAACGCGGCTTTACCGTATGGCGTTGCTAAAACGATATGCCCTAGCATAATCAAAATTCCACCGATCAAAACCGTTTTCCGGCTTCCCCACAGGCGATCACTCATAAAACCACCAAAGACACTTGTCAGGTAAACTAACGCCCCGTAAATCGACATGATCGATGCTGCCGTCGCTTTACTAAAGCCCAATCCGCCTTCCGTTACCGAATAAAACATGTAAAACAGTAGAATTGCCCGCATTCCATAATAACTAAAACGTTCCCACATCTCAGTGAAGAATAAGGTTGCCAGTCCGCGCGGATGTCCTAAAAATGTTTTTTGCGACTTAATTGGAGTCAATTTTAAATTCCTTCCATAAATAAAGTTAATAATATTTAAAGTATAGTCATCTGTGAGAAATTGGTCAATTTTTGATTCCTTTTTTTGAATTAAAAAAATGGAAAATGTGACAAAATGCAACAAACAAGCCTGGTGGAAGCAAATCTCAGAGCAAAGATTCGGACGTTTTCGAATTTCACTAGCTTCGTGCTGTAGCTCGTTTGTTTTGGAACTCGATTATGCAAACTGCAACTTATGGCACTTTGTCCAAATTTATCTAAAACACCTACCTGATACACAGAAAAGTGTTGTCTTTTATTGCTATATCATTGTTTATCCGCATTCTAAAATTCCTTACAGACACACGGTTATCCGACGTGTGTTTGACTGTGATTTTTCGATGAACAAAAAAGTATTTTTATAAAAAAAAGCCTTATATCAAGGCTTATAAACATCTATGAACGTTTTTTCATGCTGATTGCAGGAGTCGAACCTGTGACCCACGGTTTACGATACCGTTGCTCTACCAACTGAGCTAAATCAGCATTATCAATGACCCGTACGGGATTTGAACCCATGTTACCGCCGTGAAAGGGCGGTGTCTTAACCACTTGACCAACGGGTCATAATAATTATGTTAATCACTAACGTGAATGCTCATTAGTCATTTAAAACTCCGGCAGGCGGACTCGAACCGTCGACACCCTGATTAACAGTCAGATGCTCT
>NZ_AYYZ01000001.1 GCF_001435375.1 Ligilactobacillus araffinosus DSM 20653
TGATATGCACCCCAAATTTTGGACAAAATAAATCTAAAATTTTGGGGTGTTTTTATGCGCTTTTCTAAAGAGGACAAATTAAATATGTATCGTATGTATCAAAAAGGATATGGATACTCCTCTATAAAGGAAATTTATCCAATTGAAAAAGGATATTTTCATTATTTGGTTCGAATATTAAAACGCTATGGAATTTCTTGGTTAGATAGGCCCAGACATAAGTGGTCCAAAGAAGAAAAACTGAATGCAATCAATCGAGTATTGATTGATCATGAAACAAAAATAAACGTTGCGTTAGATTTAGGATTGTCTTCAGATGGAATGTTATCTAATTGGATTCGAGATTATCAAAAAAACGGTTATAATGTGATTGATAAACCAATAGGAAGACCGAGGAAAAGGACAATCACAAGACGTAACCAAAAGGAAATCAAACCAGAAAATAAAAAAATTAAGGAACTTGAAAAAGAATTATTATATCTGAGAGCGGAAAATGCTTATTTAAAAGCATTAAGGGAATTGGCAATCAACGATCAAAAAAAGCAAAAGTGATTGAACAACTACGTTGTCAATTCCCATTGTCAGCCTTATTAAAAGTGGCCAAAATGAGTCGTTCAACTTTCTATTATCAACGTTCTCATGAAAAGGATCACCAAAACAAAAAAGTCATGTTTCAAATTAGGAAGATATTCAATAAACATCACGGGAATTACGGATATCGACGAATAACGTGTGTTTTACGTCACAATGGTATGGTAATTAACCATAAGAAGGTTAAGCGTTTAATGAAAGTAATGGGCTTATTCGGTAAAGTAATCCGTAAGCGTAATCGTTATAGTTCCTATAAAGGAACGGTTGGTAAAATCGCAGATAATAAGGTTAAACGTCAATTCTGTGCGAACCAACCTAAGACTAAATGCTACACTGATGTAACTGAATTTAAGTTAAACTCTGGGGAGAAGGTTTATTTATCGCCAGTATTAGATGGATATAATGAAGAAATCATTGCTTATGATGTCTCAACTTCACCTACTCTTCATCAGACATTTAATATGTTAAATAAGCTTTGTTGTCATGGATCATTAAAGGGAATGATTCTGCATAGCGATCAAGGATGGCAATATCAGCATTCAGCTTATCAAAGATTTTTAAAAGACCATGGGATTATTCAAAGTATGTCCCGTAAGGGAAATAGCTTAGACAATGGGTTGATGGAGAATTTCTTTAGCGTTATGAAGCGAGAGATGTTTTATGGACATGAGAGCTTATATAGAAGTACTAGCGATTTAATCCAAACAATTCATCAATATATTCATTACTACAATAACGACAGAATTAAGGTAAAATTAAAAGGACTAAGCCCTGTTCAATACAGAACTCAGTCCCTTATTGCCTAATTAATAAAGTGTCCAATTTTTGGGGTTCACTTCATA
>NZ_AYYZ01000015.1 GCF_001435375.1 Ligilactobacillus araffinosus DSM 20653
ATGAATTGCCCTGCACATTTGTGTGTCGAAACATTGTTCAGTTTTCAAAGATCTACTTCATGTTCAATTAGCTATCAAATTGACAGCTTTTATATAATACCAAATTGAAAACCTGGTGTCAATCACTTTTTAAAGCAACCTACCAAATCAACAACAGTTATTACTATACAGGTATCACCTTTATCCGTCAAGATTTTTTTAAACAAAATTGACTCTTTTTTTTTAGTTTTTTATACTTATTTGATGTATTCCAAATTAAAAGAGGATCAGCAAATGAAATTAGAAGAAAAAAATACCAAAGTTTTCGACAATACCATCATCAAATTTATCATTGTTGGGATTGTTAATACCATTGTTGGCTGGGTCGCAATGTTCTTATCATTGTGGCTTTTAACTAAGATGGGGGCAAACCACACAATTAGTTATTGGATTCCATCCGGGGTCAATATCGTTGTTGGAAGTATCGCTAGTTACATTTTGAATAAGCATTTTACTTTCCAAAGCAATACGACCGGGAAAGAAGATATTGGTAAATTTATCATTAATATCTTGATTTGTTATGTTGTTGCATACGGAATTGCTCAACCACTTGCAAAACAAATCTTCAAACATGCTGGCGTGATGCTCCTTAAAATCATCTCATTACTTTCAGGTTCAATCTTATTTACAATTATTAATTACTTTGGCCAACGTTTCTGGGTATTTAAAGAAGACGAAAAGTAATTTAAATCCAAATAAAATGGAGTCGAATCAATTAGATTCGACTCCATTTTATTTAATAATCGTTAGCAGCGCATGTTGAAGCGTCCCAAATTTGCCTTGAACAACTGTTAGCCATTGACAATGAATCATCTGACCAAGTGTTCCAAGCCATAAAAGACGAAACTCAATCAGGAGTAAACACAAAGTAAATCCTAAAACGAGATGTTCGCCAATTCCCCCCGTTGTGTAATAAATCAACTTTGGCCGTTTTCGTTTCTTTTTGTATGGCCACAGCCAATGAATGCCTTCCTTAGAAAAGGAGTCCTCGACCAAATGCATTAAGTACCCGAGCATCAACCAAAAAGTCACATTCTGTCCCGATGCTGACAAATAATGAAATTGAATAATGGTTCCTAATATAAATACGACCATTGCTCCTAAAAGTGAATGGGTCCCGCCTCGATGACCAAATGTTTTATTAGTAATTCCGCTGGCAATTTTATTCCGCTTTCCTAAAAATGAACTTGGATGGTCAATATCTGGAAGTAAACTTCCAATCCCAAGAGCACACCCATTTAGCAGACTTACTTCACCTGAAGCAGCCATTAACGGCAAGCCGACAGCCAGTGTTAACGTGATATGTGTTCGATACTTCATTTCTCTTCCTCAAAATTATATTTCATGCCGGTATTTCAAATGACTTTGACCTTCATGGGCAATCACGTTGATCTGATCTGGAATCTGCGTATGCAATTCTCTTACATGGCTGATGATTCCAATCATTCGGTTCTTACCTTCTAGTGTTCGCAAAGTCTCCATCGCAGTTGTAAGAGCATCCTCATCAAGTGAGCCGAATCCTTCATCAATAAATAGCGTATCAATTTCAGTTCCGCCATTTTGACGCTGAATTACTTCACCTAACGCCAACGCAAGCGCCAAAGCAGCAATAAAACTTTCACCACCAGATAACGTGTGTACACTTCGGGTCTGTCCAGCTTCATCATCATATACATCGATTCCCAATCCAGTCTGTCGGGCAGTATTGCGTTCCGCATTTTGCTGTAGGACAAAAGAGTAGCGACCATCGGTGATTTTTTCTAAAATTTGAGTTGCCACTTCAAGAACTTCCTTAAAATATTCCCGCAAAACAAACCGCTCAAGACCAAGTTTATTTTCACTTGTTCCTCCACTGATAATTTGAGAAAGTTCCATCACTTCATCAAGATTCTGCTGTTGTTTTTGACAAGCATCCCACAATTTTGATGCTTGACTTCTAATTTGTTTCAGTGATTGCAGCTGGGCATTGCATTCGCCCCATTTGATCTGCATTCCGCGCAACTTATTTTCCAAATCATCAATCTGCGTTTGAAGGTGATCAACGTTGGGCAGTTCCCGTTTACCGATAATTTCATTAACCTTTGCTAACTGGTCAGCGTTTGATCGTCCCTTTTGCCGATATTCATCCACTTCTGTTCGCAATGAAGGTAACCGATGTAAATTACTGATCAAATTCCGTAACTTGGATTCCGTTTCATTTTGCTTTTGTAATTCGTCTTCCAAATCATGTTCAGTTTGGTTCAGCTCAAAATGCAACTCATGCAACCGTTTAGTCAATTGCTTATCCTGAGTTTGAAATACGATTTGCTGCTCTTTGACCTGTTGCATCTCGCTTGCATTTTTCTCTTGAGCAGACGTAAATTTTTCAATTTGAGTTTGCCATTGTTCTAATTGCTTTTCCAACTCAGCTTTTGTTTCAAATTCAGCCGGAAGCAACTTTTGCTGGGTTTTAACTTGAGCATCTAATTCCGCTGTCTTTCGTTCAGCCTTTTCCTTCGACTGTTGTGCTTGCTCAACTTGATTTTGCAATTCAGTTCGCTGCTGTGAGAGAGTCGCATTTTGGGCTGTTAACTGGGCTTGTAATTTCTTTGTTTCGTCATATTCCTGTTTTCGGATTTGAAAATCTCGTTCCTGTTCTTGACGCCAATCATTAATTTCATCAAAAGATAGCCCCGTTTGATTTTCTTGATTTAGCTTTTGTAATTCTTCATCCAAGGCTTGCTGAGCAGCTTGGACCCGTTGTTGGAATTCGCTTTGCTGTTCCTTAATTTGAGATAGTTTTTGAGCAGCCTGAGTATACTTTATCTGTGCCTGCCGAACATCCTCTTCTTTGATCTTCCGCATTTCAACCGGGACTTCTATTTCGGCCGGGTGCGGGTGTTCCGTTGAACCGCAAATCGGGCAGGCTTTCCCCGGAATCAACTGCTTTACATAAAAGTTGATCTGGTTTTGAGCAAAATAATTCTGAAGTTCATCAGCTCGCTTGGAAAGGGTTGCAACTGTTTTTTGTTGATCAACAACAACCTGAGCAACCTTTGCCAGCTTTTGTTCATTAATTTTCTTATCCCGATTAAATTGGTTAAGCCGTTCAAGGTGATGATCCAGCTGGTTAAGCTGTAACTTTTGCCGGTTCAAACTATCATTTAAGGCCGTTAGATCACCCATTTGCTGGAGACGGGTCTGGTTTTCTTTTAGTTGCTGTTCCTTTTCAGCAAGCGACTTTTTAAGTGAGATCATCTTTTGAGTCGCCTGTTCTAATTGACGTTGGACATTCTGCAGACTTTGTTGAGTCGTTTGGACCTCAGCATACAAATCTAATTTAGGTTGTAACCGTTGCACCTGGGACGTTAAGTTTTCTACTTCCGGGGCCTGTTTTGCAAGCTCATCATAAACCTTTTGCTGTTGCTGCTGGTCTTCTTTTAAACGGTCCAAATTTATTTCAGTATCCTTGATTTGGTGATCAACATCTGCAACCGCCATTCGTTGCTGACTAACCTTCATTATTAAAGTCCGCTGAGACTGGGCCCATTCAAGCAGAGCAATCTCCTGTCCTTTTTGCTTGATTGCTTTATCTTGTTGTTTAAGCATCAGCCGTTCTTGTTTTAGTTGGTTACGCTCATCGAACGCCTTTTTTAATTGCTTAGCATCATCAAGCTGCTTTCGTGATTGTTGAAGTTTCTCGTTGTCGTGATCTAAAATCTTTCTTTGATCTGTTACAAATTGCTGATTGTGGGTAATTTTTTCATCAACAACCGCCAACCAATCCTGATTTGTCCGCACTGCTTTTTGTTCATTATCCGTTAAAGTTACGTTTTGCTTTAAAACTTCTAAATTTGCAAGCTGTTGTTCTGTTTGTTTTTTCAACTCGCGAACTTCAGTCTTAATTTGTTCCGCCCATTTTTCAAAAATTTCAGTTCCAAAAACCTGCCGTAAAACCTTTTCTTTATCTGCACTATCAGCAGCCAGAAATTTTCGAAACTGTTGTTGCGGTAGCAAAACGATTTGGGTAAATTGTTTCGCGCTCAAATGAAGTAAATCTTCAATAAAACTTTTAATATCGGATGCCTTTGTCAGTACCTCCTGTTCGCCATTAACACCATCGTACTTTAACATTTGCTTGGCCTGGTGACTCGACGTTCCGCCTTTCGCATTTACATAATCATATTTAGGTTCGCGCGTGACCGTATATTCTTTTCCTTGGTGCTCAAATTTTAATTGAACGACCGTTTTTTCCCGCGCTTGCGCAAAGGATGAACGCATTTGTTGCGGCGTTCGCTCATTACCTGAAGTTTCACCGAAAAGTGCATAGCAAATCCCATCAAAAATCGTCGTTTTCCCACTCCCGGTTTTCCCACTGATCAAGAATAACGGCACGTCTTCAAATTGGGTAAAATCAACCATTTCATTCCGATAAGGCCCGAAATTTTGCATTATTAACTTTAATGGTCGCACTAATTAACGCTCCTTTCAGCTTTTACTAATTCTTCCTTCGCAAATTTTTTCTGAACTGACGAAAGCTCATCTCCCGTCGCTTCATAATAAAAAGTCTCCAGCATCTCAAGCGGCGTTAACTTTTTAATTTCCTGGCCGCTTTCTTGCGAGATTGCATTCCGTCCATTTTGCCTTTGAAAACTGATGACCCGTGGATAAAATTCACGCAACCGGTTCATTATATTCGGAATGATCTCCTTATCCGTCAACCGAATTGCCACAAACTGATCATCGCCAACTTGCCGATAAAATTTAGGATCTGTTAGCGTCGCAAAGCTTTCCTGCAAAACCACAATGTCGTTTTTGGGCGTTAACGGAACCCATTTTGTCATTTCATCTTTTTGATCCGTATCAATGATCCAAACGCCCTTTTCATCCTGAGCTTCGCTTACTGAAAACTTAACCGGTGAACCGCTGTATTTCATTCGCGGATGATGCAACGCATTTTTACTGTGCAAATGTCCCAGCGCAACATAGTCAAAATCCTCTATTAAGTCAAGAGCAACGGCATCAAGCCCGCCCACTTCGACTTGCGTTTCTGAATCACAGTGACTACTCCCAGCTGCGAAAAAGTGCGCCACTAAAACATGCTTTTTATCGTTTTCAAAGTGCGCTTTCATTTGACCGAAAATCAACTTCATCGCATCATTCAAGTTGTGAATTTCGGTATCTTTAAAATAATTCCGCGCAGCCGGAAGTTCAAAATATGGCAACAAAAAGAACTGGGTGTCACCAATAATTACCGGCGTAAAAGCATCTTTCAATTTTGTATTCATATACAAATTTGTTGCCTTGAACCAGTCACTTCCGGTATTAAGGCGAACGGCGGAATCATGATTGCCATTGATTGCCAATACTGGCAAATGATCTTTCAAATTTAGTTGAATAAGCATTTGATCTAACAACCGGACCGCATCTTCACTTGGAACTGATCGATCATACAAATCACCTGCAATTACGACCGCATCGACTTTTTCCCGCAATGCGATCTGCTCAATTTGTTCAAACGCATCCCGCTGATCATCAAAAAGCGAAAAATCATGCAACTTTTTCCCAATATGCCAATCTGCTGTATGTAAAAATTTCATCATTCCACCCCTATTCGCTTAATCAAACATTTGTTCTCATTTTATCATATTAGATCAGTTAAAAGAAAGAAGGGGCTGCGACTAACACCACAACCTCTTCTGAACTAAATTTCCTTTTTAATTTGACGAACCATTTGCAATTCTTCATTGGTTGGAATCAACATCGTTTTGATTTGCGCATCTTGCGGTGAGATTATTCCTTCCTGGTTTGCCTGGTTTAATTTTTCATCGACCTCAATACCAAGAACCCGAAGTTGTTTTAATAGCGCTAACCGCAAATCAATTTGATGTTCGCCAATTCCACCAGCCAAAACTAATGCGTCGATTCCGCCAAGTTCAGCAAAATATGCTCCTACATATTTTACGACCCGGTTAATAAAAATTTCACGAGCCAGACTTGCCTGACGATCACCTTTTTGCCAAGCAGCTTCAATGTCTCGCATATCAGAACTTGATTCTGAAATTCCCAATAATCCAGATCGATCATTCAACAGCGTCATTACTTCTTCTGCTGTCATTCCTTCCTTTTCCATTAAAAATGGAACAATTGCCGGATCAGCATCGCCAGCTCGGGTTCCCATCGTTAAACCGGTCAACGGCGTGAATCCCATTGAACTATCAAATGCTTTACCATTCTTAATTGCAGCCACCGATGCGCCGCTTCCCAAATGCAATGTAATAATTTTTAATTCATTTAATGGTCGGTCAAGCAGCTCCGCTGTTCGTTCTGCTAAATAACTATGACTGATTCCATGTTCACCATACCGTTGGATTTGATATTTTTGAGTTAACTCATATGGCAAACTATAAATCGCATTTGATTCCGGCATGTCCGTAAAGAAGATACTATCAAAGACGGCATACTGATCAACATTTGGCAAAATCTTTTGCATCAATTCAACGTACCGAGCTTCATGCGGATTATGCAATGGTGCAAAGTCTTTTAAGTTCTTAATTTCCTGCAGGACGTCCGGAGTGACCAGCGTTGCCTTCTTAAATTTCTGACCTCCAGCAACGATCCGGTGACCAACAATTTGAATTTCATTTAATGAAGCAATTTTAAATTCCTCGATTTTATTTAAAATCATCCGTCCCGCATCCTCATATCCCAAGTTAGGTTCCCGAGACTGCTTTTTTTCATCATTAAACTTAGTCGTCACTAATGCTTGAGGAGTATTAATTCGTTCAACCTCACCTTCACCAGCAACTTTTTCACTTTCAATTTCAAAAACCTTCCACTTGACTGATGAACTGCCAGCATTTAAAAGTAAAACTTTATCCATTACTTTTCCTCCGTAATTTTCTGTTACTTTTTGTAAATTATACCAAGATTTTGTTATATTCGACTGAATTTCATTGTAAAATTCATATTAAATTCAGATTTTTTCACAAAAAATCAGCTTAATTTCTATTTTTTATTCAAAACTAATTTGCTTATTTAGCAACGTTTTCCTGACTTTTGTTACAAAATTTCAGTTTTTTGTAACAATAAGTAATACTCTTGCTACAACGCTGTGATATTTACCGCTTATACTAGACACTGTTAAATCGTTACGGAGCGATTTTGATATGAAAGTTAGTAAGAATATATACAGATAATTTTTATAGGAGTGAATATATTTATGAAGATGAAAAAGGTTTTAGTTTCAGCTGCTGCATTAACAGGTACAATTGCTGGTGCTACAGTAGTTGCAAATGCTGACACAGTTACAGTTAAGGCTGGTGACACTGTTACAGAACTTGCACAAAAGTACAACACAACTGTTAATACAATCCAACAACTTAACAACCTTAGCAATCCGGACTTAATCTTTGTTGGCCAACAATTAAAGGTTAACAACGACAACAACGGCCAAGCTGTTGCACAACAAAACACAAATAACAACACACAAGCTGCTCAACAAGCAACTTCACAAAACACACAAGCTCAAGCTTCTACACAACAAGTTGCTCAACAAAAATCAGCTTCACAAAACACACAAGCTCAAGCTTCAAACAACAACTACAGCTCAAGCGTTTCAGGGAACGACGCTTCTGCCAAGGCTTGGATCGCACAACACGAATCAAGCAACAACTACAACGCACGGAATGGTCAATATATCGGTAAGTACCAATTAAGTGCTAGTTACTTAAACGGTGACTACTCACCAGCTAACCAAGAACGGGTTGCTGACCAATACGTTGCTCAACGTTATGGTTCATGGACAAACGCTCAACGCTTCTGGGAAGCAAATGGTTGGTACTAAAATTTAGATATTCTACAAAGTCGACGGTTTAAGCCGGCTTTTTTATTTATTAATAAATAAAGCAAAAAAAGATTAAAGTTGTTTTCTTCTCTTTTACTTATTTTCAAATTTGATTAGCTATACTAAATATAATAAAAATAAGACTGAGACAAAAAATCTCAGTCTTATTTTTATATATTTATAACTAGTCTATTAACTTACCGACAAGGGATAATTTAGCCAATACCCGTTCACCATGTGGTGATTTATTTAACAAAGCGTCTGTAACATCTGTCCCTGCAAGATTACCATGATGTTCACCACCTGTCCACGCCGGTGAATTAGTGACGTCATAAACTTTTCCATTAACAGCTACGTAAGCCGGATTACCGTTTTTACCATTATATTTCGCTAAATCTACACGCTTAATTTCTTTTTCGGTCATTTCTCACACCTCTTCTCAATACAACCATACCAAACTTAAATTAAAGAAGATATTAATATGCTTAGCTTTTAATAAACTCCTCCTTGATAAGTCCCGCTGATAACGTGACGGAAATCAAACGTTGATAATTCTGACATCCGAATGATTCGACTTACTCCAACCGCAATCATTAAATTTATTGGTTCATCTGAATCGTCCGGGATGACTAAAACGGTCTGCTTACCTGATGCTCTTAGATATCCCATCTCATAAGCAACACCATCATCAATTTGAGCTGGATTATATAGCATAATTCCTAAATCAGCCCCCATCATCCCTTCAATGTCTGAGACATAAGTTCGATTCTGCCATTCAACGTCATGAACAAGCTCAGGATGTTCATTAACATCCATCCCTTTGTATTGATGATCAAGTGGGAAATGTGAAAACTCACGTGAAACGGTGGGATTCGTTTCAATTGCCTTCAACCCTGCATCTAACTGTTCGCGTTGTTCAGGCGTAAACCAACTACATGCAATATATGCCTTTACTGGGCCAGGTTCAACTGTCATAATTCTTCTCCATTCTTTCGTTGCCATTTACCGAAGTAAATATTTTACAAATAAATAAATGCCACCACCAAAAATGATGATGCCAATCGTCATAATCATTCCACGTGAAAAAGTAGCCGCTCGGTCCCGAACTCCCAAAGCATTGTAAATCATTAAAAAGCCGATTACGATCAGCAATAAAATTATTAAAATAATTGAAAGCCGCATCTCGTTCACCTACTTATCCTCGTATATTATTATCTTATCTTAGATTAAACTCATTTACCATAAAAAGATAATACAAAAAGGTAAAGCAAATAAAGTTTCCTAAAAATAAGAAAATTTTATTCGCTTTACCTTTTAATCATTAACTGATTTTAAATTACGATTTTAATACCAACCGCATTCTTGCCAGTGCTTTTGAGCGTTAACCCATGAGCCATAACGACTTGTAACATATTGGTTAGCAACTTCATCTTGGTGAGCTGGTGAGTAGTCACCGTTTAAGTAACTAGCACTTAATTGATATGCACCAACATATTGACCATTCCGGGCGTTGTAATTTCCACCTGATTCACGGGCAACAATCCATGCCTTCGCAGCTGCATCACTATTTGAAAGATTTGATGATGCTGAAGAATTGGAACCATTATTTGCTGTCGTTCGAGTTGTTTGTGAACTTTGAGCAGCAAGTTGAGCATTTTGATTTTGCTTTGCCTGATTATTTGAAGCTGCAGATTGTTGAACTGTTGCTTGAGGTTGACCATTTACTTGATTATTTTGAGTTCCATTAACTTGAAGTTGTTCACCAGCATAAATCAAGTTAACATCAGCTAAATGATTAAGTTGTTGAATCGATGAAACCGTTGTGTTATATTCGGTTGCAATTTTTGAAAGAGTATCGCCACTTTTTACCGTCACTGTATCAGCGTTTGCGGCTACGGCACTTACAGTTATCAAGCCGAATGCTGCTGCAATTGTCAATAAAAACTTTTTGATTCTCATAAATAAAATTCACTCCTATAAAAAATTCTGTTTTCGTTCTGACACGTTGTTTTCCTTAACAACACTGTTTAGTATACGGGGAAAATGTAACAGGTAAATAGCAGGATAATTACTATTTGCTGCTTTTATGTAATATTTATCTTCAGGATGTAACGTAAAGTAATAAACTCTAACAAAATAAATTTATTTATCAATCAAAATTCCTTTATTCTCGGCGTTCATTCATTTTCGCCCTTTTATGACAAAATCACCTCCATTGAACAGTAATTTCTGTTAAATTTTCACAAATAATTTTTTCTAACAAAGAAAAAACCAGAAAAACCGTGAGATTCCGCTGTTTTTCTGATTCTAAATCGTTGATTTGTAATTTGAATGTTACATTCCCGTTTTCTTTTGATGATGTTGTTCAAACTGACGGTATACCCTAAAGAGGATTACAAAAATCAAAAGAATTAAGACAACTACAATGATAATCCGGAGTGCGCTTCCGCGGAAGACCGCATCACCACCAAAAGCATACAGTAGTGACATCGGCAGCGTTCCTATCGCGATACAAATAATTAACCGCCCAGTTCCCATCTTAAGCTTAACGGCCATATAACTTGTAAAACTTGACGGAATCATTGGAAGAGCATATCCCAAAATAATTGCCAACGCTGGATCTTTAAACCGCTTAAATGATGCCATTTGATTTTTGAAACGTTTCGAATGCTTAATGAAATTAAAATGCGCTAAAAGATAAACTACCAGCAAATTCCCTAAAACATAGCCGCCCAAATTCATTAAAATCCCTAACCACGGGCCATAAAGGACTCCGTTAAAAATGCAGACAACCGCAACCGGCGCCCCTGGAATCGCGGTCAGAATCGCAGTCAAAATAATCAACAAACACGCATCCTTGATTCCATGATGCCGAAAGGCCTGCTTTAAATACATGCGATCATTTTGCGGATTAAAGAACTGATGAAGCTGTGGATAATAATCCCGCAGCAACAACCCGATCACCCCGACCGCTAAGATAATTCCTAATGTAACTGTACTATATAGTAAGATTTTTCTTCGTGTTTCCTTTTTCATCGTCAATTCCTTGCTAATCGTATTTCACTTTCTATCTTATCATTTAACAATTTAAAAAAACACTGAAACAAAATGTTGACACGGTGTCACTATTGGAATACAATCTAAGTATATTCAGTGACACGGTGTCATTAAAAGGAGTTGATTATTTTGCCAAAACAGACATTTTTAAAATTAAATGTCGAAAAAAAGAAACGCATTGAAAACGCGCTCCTAAATGAATTTGCGCATTACCCATTAAACAAAGCCCAAGTTGCCCGAATCATCAAAGACGCTTCAATTTCACGGGGAGCTTTTTATAAGTATTTTGATGATCTGACTGATGCATACCAATACCTTCTTCATCAGGAACTTGGTCACGTTCACGTTAACCTTGAAAATCAAGATTACGCTGAGCCGCAGCTTATAATCCGCCAAATGCGCCGGTTTATTGATGAGGCTCATACTCTTCCAAGTTATTCATTATTTCAAATGCACTTTAAATATAATGAAAATTTGCTGCGACCATTTATCCCGACAACTGAGATGAAAACCACCACTTGGATGTACTTCATTTTAAGTCACGAAACTTTACGCTCACTCTTTCTTGATCCCGCTAATCAAGAATTTTATTTCAACCGTTTTAAAACCGCAATTGCTCAAATAGGAAAGGAACAGTAATTATGTTTTTAGCACTTAAAGAAATCAAACACGAAAAACTTCGTTACGGCCTGGTGATTTCAATGGTCGTCCTCATTAGTTACTTAATCTTTATTTTAACAAGCTTGGCTCAAGGATTAGGAAGTCAAAATACCGCCGCAATCGACACGTGGAACATTAAACAGGTCGTTTTGAATAAAGATTCTGATATCAATATGCGGCAATCCTTCTTAACGATCCAACAAGTTAACCAGCTTCACCAAGGAAAAAATGATGCCATTATTGGTCAAGCAGCCGTGGTTGCTAAACATTCCGACCTGCCACAAATTAGTGCAACCTTTATTGGGATCAAACCAACCCAATTCATTTACAAGGATATGAAAGTCATTAAAGGCCACAAACCGTTAACCAACCGCCAATTGGTTGTTGATTCTTCGTTTGAAACTAAAGGCTACAAAATTGGTCAATGGGTCAAGTTAAACTCCCTTAACCAAAAATATCAAATTGTTGGGTTTGTCAAAAATGCCAAAATCAACATTTCACCAATTGCATATGGCAGGTTATCTGCATGGAAAGCCATCAGTAATCTGAATCCAAACTTGGCTGCAAACGCCCTTGTTACTCGAAACAAATATTACAAGGTTACTGACAACAACTTGAAAGCATACTCAGTATCCGCCTTTATTAATAATCTTCCAGGCTACACTGCCCAAAATATGACTTTTGAATTTATGATTGGATTCTTGATGGTCATCTCATTGATCGTCATCGCGATTTTCCTTTACATCATTACCAATCAAAAACTTCCAAACTATGCTGTCTTAAGAGCCCAAGGTGTACCCGCTAAAACCCTGGTTATCAGTACGATCATGCAATCGTTAATTCTAGTTGTCAGCGGAATTTTAATTGGCGCTCTTCTAACATGGATTACCAGTTTAGTCATTCCTGCAGCTGTTCCAATGACATTTAACGTTCCCGTTTTAAGTACAGTTGCTGCCGGATTAGTCTTAACTTCGATCATCGGTGCAATTTTACCAGTCCGGACAATTATGAAAATCGACCCTGTAAAGGTTATCGGCTAAGAAAGGAGCTTTAATAAGATGACTGCATTAACTTTAAATCACGTTAATAAAACATTTGGAAAAGGAATTGCAAAGGTTGAAGCCCTCAAAGATGTTAATTTTAATGCTGAACAAGGAGAAATGACCTTAATTCTTGGACCATCAGGATCCGGTAAAAGTACGTTTTTAACGATTGCCGGAAGCTTACAAACCCCAACTAACGGCGAGGTTCTGATCAACAACGAAAATATTCGGCACCTTTCTGCCAAGAAACGCGAACAACTACGTCTTAATCACTTGGGATTCG
This sequence comes from Ligilactobacillus araffinosus DSM 20653, assembly GCF_001435375.1. Lineage (GTDB taxonomy): Bacteria > Bacillota > Bacilli > Lactobacillales > Lactobacillaceae > Ligilactobacillus > Ligilactobacillus araffinosus. The sequence goes on from NZ_AYYZ01000015.1 coordinate 12,908, forward strand.
TTCTTCAATCATACAACCTCGTCCCATACCTGACAGTTAAGGAACAATTTAAACTCGTTGATAAGGTTAAAAAGAACGGCAACCTTTCAGCAAGTCAGCTCGATGACCTGCTGAAACTGTTAGGAATTAACCAGCTTATCAATAAATATCCCGATCAGCTTTCAGGTGGCCAAAATCAACGGGTTGCAATTGCTCGGGCGTTATATCCAGATCCTGAAATTATTTTGGCAGATGAACCAACTGCAGCTTTAGATTCAGCCCATGTTGAAGAAGTCGGTAAATTGTTTGCACAGCTTGCACACGCCCAAAATAAAGCGGTCGTTGTTGTTACCCACGATTTACGGTTAAAAGCTTATGCTGATAAAATCTTCAACATCACAGATGGAGTAATTTCACGGGAAAAATAGCTTTGTCCTTCCCCTTTGATTTTGATAAAATGAATAAGAATTTAATTTTTATCAAAGAGGTGAATCCCGGTGATCAAACAGGAAAAACTTTCAGAATTAACTCAAACCGATTTTAAATGGTTTGACGTTGTCGACATTGATGAAGCTGATATTCGCGAACTTAAAAAATCATTTAAACTTACTCCCGAGATCACTTCATATGTATCTGACCTGAACGAACGGCCGCACTATGACTATGATGAACACACTGATAGCCATCTTCTCGTATACGACGTTCCGCTTTGGTCGACAGCTGAGATCAATCATTTTACGACTCGGCCAATTGTTTTTCTAATTCATGAAAAGACTGTTTTTTCATTCCATACTCACCGAACAAATTATGTTTTTGAGCAATTTGAAGGTAGTGAAATGCACCAACGGCTTCAAAATGTCCATGACATCACCGAGTTTGTAATGCTGTTTCTCTTTCATTCGACCCAGTATTTTCAACGTGCATTAACCCAGATCAACACTGATCGCAATCAACTTGACCGCGAACTAAATAATGAAATTGCGAACCGCGATCTCCGTGAACTAGCTCAAATCGAAAAAAGTCTAGTTTACCTTTCAAGCAGTATCAGTACAAACTTGATGATGCTGCAAGATCTAGGGAAAACACCGTTAGCACGGTTACTGACGCCAGCAGCATTTGAGCGGCTCGATGATATTCTGATCGAATCTAAACAATCCTCACAAATGGTTAAAATTTCAAACGAAGTTACCGAAATGCTTTCAAAAACTTCAAATAATATTTTGAATAATAACCTGAACGATACAATGAAATTTTTAACTGTTTGGTCGTTACTGCTGACAATTCCAACTATTATCACCGGCTTCTTCGGCATGAATGTCAATCTCCCACTTACCAATAATCACTGGGCATGGTTGATTATCATTGTCTTGAATGTCGGCTTTATGATCTGGCTTTTTATTTACATGAAGAAACACCATTTTATTTAATAAAATGCGAACTATTCCAATTAATGTGTTTTAATCTCACAGAATAGTTCGTATTTTTTTACTATTTAAAACGATTCCAATCAGGTACAATTAACTCACCGAAAGAGAAGGCAAAAAATTATGAACACCCCAACAACCACTCAACCCCTTTGTAAAAGCCGTTAAGCGTGTTGCTTGGGGAACAATTATTTTTTTAGTCGCACTTAACGTGATCGACTTGCTCGTTTCGCTTGGAGTTGTAATCATCTAGGAAAATTCAAACTTGATCGAGAGGCTAACCAATGGCTAGGCATATGTGATTGCCGGCGTCATCGGCGTTGTTCTTGTCTTAATTAAAACCAATCAAACTGAACGCCAGCAGATTTTTACCGCTCATAAAACGATGATCAACTGGCAAGCAATTATTGGAATCATCCTTATACTTTTTGTTTTTCAACTCGGAGCCAAACTCTTTGGAACCATTGTTGAAGCCGGATTGAAGTCCCTTGGTTTTTCAGCCCTTGCTGCAATGCAAAATGAAAGTCAAACCGGAATTCGCTCGGTTAGTATGATGGTTTATGGCGGAATCTGTGCTCCATTATTTGAAGAAATCGTTTTTCGCGGATTCGTCTTCCGCAAACTGCAACCATTCGGCGTTAAATTTGCCCTGATTATCTCATCGTTTCTCTTTGCATGTGCCCACGGAAACTTGATTCAAAGTCCGTTTGCATTTGCGACCGGAATACTTCTTGGATTAGTTGCATACCGTTATGGATTAAAATGGGCCATTGTTACCCATATCATCAATAACCTTGGATTAAGTATCGGTCTCCAATTGCTTTCGCAAAAGATCGTATGGATTCCATTTTTAACCGTTGGTCTAGCGATAATTGGTCTGATCGGATTCATTTTAGTCGGCATGCGGCCATTGATTAATTGGTAGCGTCAGAATCGAATTCAAGACCACTTTTTATCAATTACTTTACGTCAATTACCAATTTTAATTATTTTAGCTTATGGAATCGCCCTTGCGCTGGGAGGAATCCAACATCGATAAAAAAATGGAACTGCAAAAATTGCAGTTCCATTTTTCAATTCTAATACTTTTAGTTTTAATCCCGAGAATAATTAGGAGCTTCTTTTGTAATTTGAACATCGTGTGGATGTGATTCCCGTAGTCCAGCCCCTGTAATTTGAACAAATTGGGCTTCTTCCCGAAGGGTCTTCAAGTCAGGGGCGCCGCAGTAGCCCATACCGGCCCGTAAACCGCCGTCCATTTGATAAAGAACGCTTGAAACAGGGCCTTTATAAGCAACTTGGCCTTCAATTCCTTCTGGAACAAGCTTATTAGCTTCATTTACACCGCTTTGGAAGTAACGGTCAGATGAACCGTGAGTTGAATCCATTGCACCTAAACTGCCCATTCCACGATATGCTTTATACCGCCGACCTTGATAGAAGACCGTTTCACCAGGAGCTTCTTCCGTTCCGGCAAGCATTGAACCAAGCATTACGGCATTTCCGCCGGCTGCGATCGCCTTAACAATATCACCTGAATATTTAATTCCACCATCCGCAATGATTGGTTTGCCATATTCACGAGCAACACTTGCAGCGTCATAAACCGCTGTTAATTGAGGAACCCCAACTCCGGCAACGATCCGGGTCGTACAAATTGAGCCTGGTCCGATACCGACTTTAACAACATCAACTCCGGCATCATACAAAGCCTTGGTTGCTTCTGCGGTTGCGACATTTCCGGCAATCAACGTTGCATGCGGGAAGTGTTCCCGAATTTCTTTGATCTTCCGTAATACGCCAGCTGAATGGCCGTGTGCAGTATCAATTACTAATGCATCAGCACCAGCTTCAAGTAATGCAGCTGCTCGCTCAAAGGTGTCACTTGTAACCCCAACAGCAGCCGCAACTAACAACCGGCCTTTGTCATCCTTAGCGGCATTTGGAAATTCAACGACTTTTTCCAAATCACGTAATGTGATCAATCCTGATAAACTTCCTTGACCATCAACTAATGGAAGTTTTTCAATCTTATTCTTTTTAAGGATCTTCCGGGCTTCATCAAGCGATGTCCCTTCCTTAGCCGTAACTAGATCCTCTTTGATCATTACATTATCTAATTTTTGATCATGATTTTGAATAAAGCGGATATCCCGGTTAGTAATAATTCCGCATAACTTCCGGTCATCCCGACTGTTAACAACTGGAACACTGCTAATGTGGTTTTCATGCATTAACTTTTCAGCTTCCGTAACGGTGTTATCCCGGGTTAAGAAATCTGGATCGTTAATGATTCCATTTTCAGAGCGCTTTACCTTCTGAACTTCTTCAGCTTGACGTTCGATCGACATATTTTTGTGAATAACACCTAAACCACCTTCGCGAGCCATCGCAATTGCCATTTCAGATTCCGTTACCGTATCCATTCCGGCACTGATGATTGGAATATTCAAATGCAAATTGTCTGCCAAATCAACACTTAAATCAACTTCATTCGGCAAAACATGACTTTCTGCCGGAATCAGTAAAACATCATCAAATGTAAAACCTTTTTTTGAAAACTTTGTATCCCAGTTAGACATAAGTTTTTCCTCCATAAGTTTATTTATTGTTTTATAGATTACACAAAATCCGTATAAATTTCAAGTGATTATTCCAATTAATTGTGAATTACGAATAATTATTCTTCGATTCATTCTAAAAATAGGTTTAAATTGCAATATTTTAATTTATTCCAAATAAATTGCACGCAATTTTTCAAGTTTTTCCGGAGGCAATCCTAAATATTTTTCAAAATATTCATCCATTGATGCGGCTACAGTTTTACATGTTCGTTCCAATACCTTAAAGTTTTCCGAACTGACGGCTAAATTTGAATTTAATTTATCCGCAAGAGCATTCCGAGCGTCATTTGTCACTAAATGGTTGATTTCGGTTGCTGATGCTCCCTCAAAAAATAAATTCGTTAATAAATAGTCCTTTAAAATTTCCTCTGGCTTAACTTGCAACGCGCTCAAAATCAAAAAGGCTGCCACTCCAGTCCGATCTTTCCCTGCAGAACAGTGAAACACCAAACTTTGACCCGGTTTATCATTCGCCAGTAACAGCTCAAACATTCGTTGGTATGCCATGCGAGCATGTTTATCAACCAGCATCTGAATATAACTTTGGTCAACGTAATCTTGATCATCGATTTTCATCTTCATGTAGTTGACGATTCCTAAATTTTTAAATAACGGTTTACTGAACGGATAAACCGCTAAATTTACGTATGCCGCCTCTTCAGGATATCGATCGGCATAATATTCCATTTCAGCCGGTGATCGAAAATCAATGTCAATTCGAAGACCGTAATCCGTTAAAAAACGCAAATCATCATCCGTCAACTCAGCCATATTCCCTGAACGTAAAATTTTTTGCCATTTAACATGTTTACCATTAACGGTTGAATAACCGCCTAATTCACGAAAATTTACTCCACCTTTTAAATCAAGCATCCGTTGATGTTCCATTTTAATTCCTCCTTAATGCTAGATACAGCAAGAGGTTGCGACAATTGTCACAACCTCCCTTTTACTCTTATGGATTTGGAGTTCCCTGCTCATCTTCAGCAGAATCATTCTCCTGATTAGCTAACGGAGTAACCTTCATCCAATCAATATAATTCCGTTTGAAATCTGTAACTTCAATTTCAACATTTCCAATCTGAATTTTTGATCCAAGCTTAACTTTATAATTTTCAAGCAAATAACCTGCTAAAGTTACACTATCTGCTTCTTGAAATTCCTTATCTTTAAACTTAAAAAACCGTTCAAAGTCATATAACGTTGTTTTCCCTGATACCTTATACGTTCCATCGTCATTAGGAATAATATCGTCTGATGAAACGTCATCAGCTTCATCTTTAACTGTTCCAAAAAGCTCTTCATAAATATCACGGTCAGTTACGATTCCACTTGTTCCGCCGTACTCATCCAAAATAACCACTAATGGAACATGTTTCTTAATCATTTGTTGCAGTAATTTTTGAATTGGGGTCATTTCAGGGGCCGTAATAACTGTCCGCATTACTCTTGAAACTCGAACTGTATCATCAACCTGGGCCTGACGAATCATATCATAGATATAAACATATCCTAAAATATTATCTTTATCATTATTTGCAACAACTGGATAACGCGAAAACTTGGTTTGTAAATATTTATTGATCACATCACGGACCGTGTCAGTTACGTCAACGACTTCGAGACTTGTCCGGTCAACCATTATGTCCTTAGCAACCTTATCGTTAAATTCAAAGGCTCGTTCCATGTAAACATAATCTTCCCGGTCAATTACCCCGCTATCCACCGAGTTTTTCGAAACGTTCAAAATTTCATTTTGCGACATTACGTCTTCTTCTTCGCCTGCTGGCTTTAATCCAAGTGCCTTGACAATTCCTGAGGCTGATTTGTTAAGCAACCATACAAACGGATAAAAAATCACATGGAAGTAGTGTAACGGTCGGACGATGAACATCATCATCTTCATTGGCATATCGATACTGATATTTTTCGGGACGATTTCCGTTAAAACCACTTCAAGGTAGGTCAAAATTACGACCCCTAAAACTGCACTGACAGCCACGATCGTTGCGTGATTGATTGGCAGCTTGCCGAAGGTCTTAATTAAAATCTGTGACAAAGTATCTGCCCCGATCCACCCTAAAATGATTCCGGTCGTTGAAACCCCAACCTGGGTCGTCGATAGGTACTCATTCATGTTTGAAACCATCTGCAGTGCAAGTTTCAGTTTTTTCTTGTTGCCTGTTCCTTCTTCCAACGCACTTTCAATTGCACTCTTTCGAACAGACACGATTGCAAATTCTGCCGCTACAAAGAAAGCGGCAAAATAAAAGACGATCACTACAATAATCAAATTGATTATCGCCTGACCACTTGACATTTAGTCATTCCCCATTTCTGAAAATAATTAAATTTTATTTTATATTAAAATCATACCACCTTTTACGGTGTTTGTAGACTACTGCTCACTATCTGTTAGATAAATTTGCTTTAAATCGCGCTGTTGTTGCGGGGTAACCTTGAGTACCTGCTCAACATAGTTACGGACATTCCCAGCTTCTGCGCAAATGACGTTCAGCGCCGTATCTAAATACTCATCATAGACATGCGTTAAGGCTTCGACGTTTTTTAAGAAGATTGGCCCGAGATCATGATAAAGTTTCTGTTTATTTTGTTGATTTAATGCTAAATGCTTGTTTGATGAAAGATAATCCTCACGGATAATTTCATCAGGAACCCCTAAAATGGTCATCAAATAAACGGCGCCCATTCCGGTCCGGTCCTTTCCCGCCGTACAGTGGAATAAAACTGCTTCGTCGTCAGTTGAATTTGCTAATAGTTCATCAAAGAATATCCGGTAAGCATGTTGCGCACTTGGCGCAAGCACAATGTCTTTATATGAATTCAGCATATCGTGATAGCCGGCTTCGGGATCTTCTTTGAATGCTTGCTTTCGCATTTGATTTTTCGCCGTACTATTGGTTTCATCGGCCGGAAAAACTGAATCATTCACATACTTTGCCATTGAAGGAACCTTATCCGGGTACTCTTCCTGTTCGCTTGGTGAACGAAAATCAACGTCGACCCGAATCCCATATTCATTCAGATAATTCAAATCATCATCCGAAAGCGGATTAAGCATTCCTGAACGAACCGCTTTATGCATTTTAATCATTTTTCCATCAATTGTGGGGTATCCTCCAATATCACGAAAATTAAATCCATTTTTAATTTCTAATAAATGTTGTTCCATCTTTTAATCCTTCTTTTCCTTTGCTGCTGCCAGATTATTTTTAATCTGTTCTAAGCCGGCATGAACTTTCGTAATCATTTGTTGAGCGATTTCCATCGGCGCGTTATTCAACATTTCAATCGAACCCAACTGATCAATGTGAAACTTCGATGCATTCAAGTCCGAAGCTTCCATGATCAGTTCAATCTGCACCGGAACTTCCGCTGTTAAGCTTTCAAAAAAGTTATCAACTCGGTTAATATTCGCAAACGGAAGATTGATAATTCCACTTTCTAACCGAACTGAAACAGCTTCTTCAAAATCCATGATCGTCAAAATCTGCTGTCCAATTTTTCCCTGAGCAACCGTAGTTTGAAAATCCGAAAGAAGTTGTTTTAATGCCCCGTCGATATCATTAACAGACGCTTCCATTTCACTGCTGATAAAGTCGCCGTCAACGATGCGGTCAATAAAATCTTGTACCTTAATTTTCATTGTGATGATCCTTTTCTTTATTCTTGTGATTGAATTTTGCTTGTGTTTCAAGATACTTGTAGTGATTCTTCAATTCGACATATGGGTTACCCTTATCACTTCGACTTTGGATCACTAACATTGTTTTGGCTGGAATATTCTTTTCAAGCCATTCAGCATCTGAAGTTGTCAACCAAATTGCCCCGTTGGTTTGAGCAACATATTTATGTTTAAAGCTCTTTCCTAAGCATTTAACGGCTTCCTTATCGACTTTTCCGTTCTTATCAGTTGGAACCGCTTGAAGCATTGATTGGACACCGTATGGATCGCTAGGGTTTGAATATGAGATCCATGCTGCATAACTCCGAGCTGACGGAGCATCATAGTAATTTGTTCCCCGGTCTTTTTTGATCTTAAAAATTCCTAATGGGGTTTTTTGCCGGTTATCCATTGTTTGATAATTCGGGTTTCCATATGCATACATTGTATAGATCGTAAACGGTCCTTGGTGAACATACAGCCGTTGTTTATCAAGTGAAAATGAGAGCCATACCCGATTCAATTTTGAATAGTGCCGGTACTTGGCAATTTCAGGATATGGTAATGTTTCACTCGGTTTGTTCCATTCAATCGGTTTGCGCAAATGTTCCCGTTGCTTTTTCATCATCCGGGCATTAATTTTAGCATCCCGATCATCGCGTTTCTTTTCCTTTGCTAATTTAACTGCTCGAATTTCCTCTTCATGCTTAATATAAATGTATGAACCGACTGTTCCTGCAACCAAGATAATTGCAACCAACCAGGCCAGCCAACTACTTTTTTTCTTTTCCATTTTTCTGCCTCTCGCTTAGTTCTTTCTTTTTATAAATATACGTAAAAGCGCTTAAAAATTCAAATTTTATTTAGTTTTCCGCAAGGTTTCGACGTCAATAATCCGGTCGACCCATCCACGATAAAATGACGCTTCGTGAGTTACCAGGATCACATTGCCCGGATAACCAATCAGGGCTTGCCGCAATGCGTCCTTCGTTTCATCATCTAAATGGTTTGTTGGTTCATCAAGAATCAAGAAATTTGTTGGATAAAGTTCCAAAATACATAATTTGACCTTCGTCTGTTCTCCACCACTAAGCAAATTCAACGGTTGCATTGCATTTGCAGCACCAATTCCAGCCCGCGCAAGCTTTTGGCGAATGGTCTTAGGTTCTAGCAACGGATCAATATTTTGAATCGTTTGAAGCGGGGTTTGAGTGACGTCATCCCATACTAAATCCTGATTAAAATATCCAATTTTAACTGCGTCGCCGAAATTTGCAGTCCCTTCAAACACTGGGATTTTACCCAGGATCGACTTGATCAAAGTTGATTTACCAATTCCATTAAATCCCTTCAAAACGATTTTTTCACCATGCGTCATTGAAAACGTAACCGGTGCTAACAACGGTTTGTCATAACCGACAACGAGATTTTTTACCGTTAAGGTATTTGCCGATAAAATTTCTTCATTTGGAAAATTAAAATGGGCTCGCAAATTCTCACTTGGTGGGACAATCCGTTTCATCTTTGCTAACCGTTTCTCACGGGATTTCGCCATTGACGCCCGGGTTCCCGCCTTATTCTTTCGAATATAAGCTTCGTCTTTTTCAATTTGGCGTTGTTGCTTTTCAAACGCCTTTCGCTGAACTTCTTTTTTAATTTCTTTTTGCTTGATTGCCGCTTTAAAACTTCCGGTATACTTCGTGATTTTTCCCCATGCAACATCAATAATTGCATTGGTGACCCGTTCTAAGAAATCATAATCATGGGAAATTACCATAAACGCTCCTTGAAAATCATTCAAGAAGCCAATCAGCCATTCAATATGTTCAGTATCAAGGTAATTGGTCGGCTCATCCAGCAAAAGCACATCCGGATTTTCCAACAGTAACTTTGCCAAAATAATTTTAGATCGTTGTCCGCCTGAACAATCACTTACCCGGCGATCCTTTCCAAACACGTCGATTCCTAATCCTTGCATTACCTGATCGATTCGGGAATCAATTCCATAAAAGTCATGTGCTTCAAGCACTTGCTGATCCCGTCCTGCCCGTTCTAACAAGCGTTCATCCATTGTTTCAGCATACTCAGCGTAATCTTGTTGAATTTGTTTTTCAATTTCATAAAGGTCTTTAAAAGCACTTTTCAAAAAAGAAATAATCGTTAAATCATGTGCCGATTCAGCGTACTGATCCAAGTAACCAATCTTAATTCCTTTTTGCCATCTAATTTGACCTTCGTCAGGAAAAAGCTGTTTTGTAATCAATTTGATCAACGTTGATTTACCGGCTCCATTTTGACCGATCACGCCTAAATGATCTTCTTTATTCAAACTGAATTCAGCATCCGTATATAATTGCTTTTCAGCAAAACTCATCGAAAGGTGGCTAACTTCTAAAATTCCCATTTTTCAACTTCATATCACTTTAGATAAAAAAACACCACATGTTCCGCCTACGCGATCCATGTGGAGCTTCTGCGTATTCAATTAATTGAAACTCGGATCTGCTGCAAAACTCCTCGAGAAAGTTTCACATCAGTTGAGCCCCACGTGCATCATGCCCGTAAGCTCAATTATTTGTTTGCTTTGTCAGCTTCATCGCGTTCCTTTAAAAAGTCTAAAACTGCTTCGTGTTGTTTACGACGCTTTTTAATGTTTTTGTGGTTTACAGGACGACGATCGTTAGCTGTACCAATATGTGTGTTTTGTGACATGAAGTTACCCTCCTTTCTGACATTAACAACCACTTATTTTATCGAAAATTATCAAAAAATTCAAGTTTACTTTGAAGATGGTCCGCGACGTTTTCGAAGTTGATGAACAATTAAGGTAATGACCACTGCAATCAAGACAATCATTCCAAAAATCGCTGCTGGAATTTCAATATCGATGGCCGGAATCGAAATAAACAGTTTAATTGCAATCAAAGCGATCAACGCATATGCCATGACCTCAAGTTCCGGAATTTTCTTCATTAGTTGCATAATTACTTCAGCAATTCCCCGCATACATAAAATTCCAATCATTCCCCCAATTAGAACAATCACCGGATTCGGTGAAATTGCCAATGAGGCTAAAATGGAATCGATTGAAAAAACAATATCCATTAATTCAATTGATACAACGACTGACCAGAAAAGCGGTAATAGCCGTTTTCGTTTCTTTGAACGATGTTGATCAGAATGCGGGTGCGCCATCTTCCAAAAATGATTGATCGCCAAGTAAAGCAAATATCCAGCCCCAATCACTTTAATCCACCAGAACTTGATCAAAAAGGTTCCAACGCCAATTAAGAGAAAACGGAAAAGATACGCTCCCCATAAGCCATAAAACAGTGATTTTTCCTGTTCTCTTTTTGTTGGAAGTTTCTGAGTTTGCGCTGCAAGGACGATCGCATTATCGACTGACAGTAGACATTCAATCAAAACAAGTGAAAAGATGATTAACCAGTCGCTTCCTGATTCAATAACGGTTTTCCAATTATTTAAATCAAAGAACGGACCATATAAAGTTTGTAAAAAATGTATCAATTAAAATCTCCTTTAATTATCGTTGTATAAGGAAAATATCATATTTCAGTTTTAATTTCAAAGGCTGGTAAATAATTCTTAAAGGAAGCTTAACCTTACTAATCGTCTAATGGCAATGTCAATTCATCCATTTGCGTTTGAGGTGCCTGTTGTTCAACCTTACCATGCAAAAAGCCCTTGATCATTCCGTAAATTGCTGTCTTTTCATTCGCCGATAATTGATGCCCATTAAAGTTTAACTGGGCATTGGATGTAAATAAATCATCAAGTTCAATTTCGGTATATTGCCGTCCTGCAAGAAAATCAAGGGACACATTGAAGTAATCTGCTAATTTCATCATTTCAATATATGACGGGGTATTCACGCCGCGTTCCCAACTTCCAATTTGAGGGCCAGTATTTGCCCGCTCACGCGGATAATCCGCCAACGATTGATTTAACGCTGTTGCTAGCTCTGGTAAGGACAGCCCTTTGCCCTGCCGAAGAGCTCGTAATCTTTCAGGAAACATTTTATCACCTCATAAAATAAAACCTTCGAATCAAAAAGAGGTCGTCCCGTTTCCGGCACAACCTCCTTCCATTAAAAACTTTGCTTTCCGACTACTGCAAGCCGCCGCCCATCATCATCATGAAGACTTGAACTCCAAATGAAATTACTTTCATAATGATTTCTGATGACAGTAAGTAGAAAATAAAGAATCCTAATCCGATTACTAAGGCAGTTACGATTCCGGCATAGACCCGGTCAAGGCCTTCTTCATTTGAGCGGCTAATAACAGCAACTAACACTGCAATTCCAAAAATCGCTAATGCAAAAAGGGTTAATAATGAAATTGCCCGACCGGCAACTCCGAAAAGCCCAAGAACCAAAATTACAAGCGTTAAAATCACGTTGATTCCACTGTAATGGGTGATTCGGTTAGTATATGCCCAAAAGTTTTCTTTCTTGCCTGAAACCAAATAACGGCTTACTAAATATGTTCCACCGATAATAATTGCGGCTGCAATCAAACTGAAAATGAAAAGTTTCAAGTAAACTAATAATTCAGCAATGTTTGACTTGCCACCATTTAAAACGTAAAAGATATTGTTAATATTCGTACCGAAAAATGAATTCTTAACTAATACGTGGAAAAAGCGGTATAATGCACCGAAGAAGACAAGTAATTCAGCAACAATAGTAACAATCCCATACCATTTTGCACCTTTAACTTCTTCTCCAGGATGTGTCCATGAACTTAAGATCCACTTAAAGTAGTTTAACTTCTTTCCCATTGTAGGTGCACTTGCTATATTTGAAGAACTATTCTTAATCTTTTCATCGCCGTGAGGATAAAAAGTAACGGTTTCTAATTTTGAATCGTCTTTTGACATTTGATCTACTCACTTTCTCTTTATAAAATACAGTTTTATTGTAAACTAATTGATTTCTTTTTTAAAGAATAGGGTATTTATTTTCATTAAAAGAATTTATAATTATTTGTGAAAAAGATGGAGGAGTTTGCGATGAAATTCAAAAAATCATTTCAATCTGTTATTTACTTTATTCTTGGACTCCTTGCGTGTTGCTTGACGATAAATTCCGTCCACGCTGACCAACTATCAAAACGAATTAATCATATGAGTCTGCAAGATAAAATTGCGCAGATGTACTTTGTTCCAAGCGATGGCAATCAAAACGACGTTCTCAATGCCATTCAGCAATATCATGTTGGTGGAGTTGTCCTATTCGGGACTGATTTTCAATCTCAAACCTCTGACCAGTTCAAAGCTAAACTTGCCGAATGGCAAAAAGCAAGTCAGATTCCGCTTTTTATCGGAACTGATCAGGAAGGTGGGACCGTTTCACGCCTAAGTGATAATCCCCAATTAACAAATAACCGGCAATTTCCTTCACCGCAAGCACTAAATAATAATATGCAAACTGAAGTAAATGAGGCCCGAAATGTTGCTGGAATTCTTCATAATTTAGGAATCAATTGGAACTTCGCTCCCGTTGCCGATGTTTCGAGTAATCCACAAAGTTTCATCTATCCCCGGACATTCGGAAAAAACTATCAGCAAACAGCAACATATATTTCAAAGGTTGTTCCGGTAATTCAAAGCCAAAAAGTAGTTGCAACCCTCAAACATTTCCCAGGTTATGGAACTGCAGGTGATACCCATACGGGATTTGCTTCAACCAACAAATCGCTTACTGATTTTCAACGCCAAGACTTTCTTCCGTTTATTGCTGGAATTAAAAGTCATGCTGATGCAGTGCTCGCTTCACATATTGTGATCAATCAGGTTGATAATCGTTTCCCGGCCTCATTATCACCGCAAGTTCATAAAATTTTAAGGGAACAATTACACTTTAAAGGCATTATTATCACCGACGATCTTGGAATGGGTGCAATTAGTCAATTTGCCCAGGAAAACCACGTTAACGCAGATGTTTTAGCTGTTGAAGCCGGAAATGATATGCTTCTGAGTAAAAACTATCAAACCGGAATTTCGGCAATTGAAGAAGCCGTTAAGAACCATCAAATTTCAGAAAAACAGATCAACCAGTCTGTATATCGGATTTTAAAGCTCAAGGAAAAAATTGGATTAATAAAATAAGGCTGTGACATAAGTCACAACCTTATTTTTTATTTATATTCATCTGGTTCTGGTTCTTCTGCAAGCGTAATAACGCCAATTGCATTTAACCCTGTATGAGTCATAATGATTGGGCTCGTTAATCGGGCAATATAAGCCGCATCAGCACTGTTTTCTGGAAGAACAGTATCCTTCACCTTTTCCAAATATTCATCGCTACAGTCAACATTTGAAAGTGATAATTCTTGAATGGGATTATCTTGATGCCGTTCTTTTAGTTCTGCACAATATTTAAAGAACGTCTTCCGGCTGCGGCCCTTCTTCACAACATCCAAACTATTTTCCCGTAAACGGACAATAACCTTCAAATTAATCAATTTTGTCAACATGCTTGCCATTTTTCCGAGTCGACCGCCTGATAAGATATTATCTAAATTATCAACTAAAACATCGATTGTAGTTCGTGCAAGGATCTCTTTACAATGTGCTTGAATTTCCTCAATCGTCTTGCCAGCAGCTGCATCCTTCGCCGCTGCTAAAACTTGAAACGCTTCACCGCGATCAGTGGACTTACTATTGATCACGGTTACATCCGTTGACGACATTTCAGCTGCTGAAACCGCAGTTTGATACGTTCCACTTAAAACATCAGAAAGCAAAATGGCAACGACCTGACTCCCATCTTCACCCAAACGATCAAACACATCGACAAACGAACCGACTGCTGGTTGGCTCGTCTTGGGTTTATTTCCCTTTTTCAATTCTTCAACAAGTTCTTCACGGGTAATTGTTTCACCATCAACAAAAGTTTGACCGTTGATTTCAATTGTCAATGGAACAATTGTAATGTTATTTTCTTTAATTTCTGCTGGGGTTAACTGAACTGATGAGTCAGTTACAATCTTAATATTTGCCATTTTAAATTCTCCTTAAGCAGTTTTCTATTCTGATTATATATTAAATATTTTCAAAATCAATATAATATAGACTTAAAGTCTAGATAGTTTAGCTACCAAACATCTCGGATCATTTTTATTATAGTCGATTACTCCCGATTTTAATAGCCAAATTCAACATTAATTCCAATAAAAAACGAGGTTGCGACTTAAGTCGCAACCTCGTTGCTATATCTGCATAATCAGGTTCCAAAACAGACGAGCTACTTGGAAGTTCGAAAGCCTCCGAATCTTTGCTGTGCGATTTCTTCGCCTTTAAATCATTATTTTATTTTGCAACAACTTTAATGAAATCATCACCGTGGTGAATTTCGTCAACTTTCTTATGACCAACTTCAGCATAGTTAGCGGTGTTCGTGATAATCGTCATTACAGTTGGATCATATCCTGCCTTTTGAACAGCATCGATGTCAACCGTTCCTAACTTATCGCCCTTCTTAACTGTTTGGCCTTGCTTTACAAAGCTTTCGAAGTGTTCACCTTTTAAGTTGACCGTATCAATTCCGACGTGAATCAGAACTTCTGCACCCTTATCAGATGTAATTCCATAAGCATGCTTTGTTTCATAAGCAACTGAAATCTTACCATCAACTGGAGCATAAATTGTCCCATCAGTTGGAATAATGGCAGCGCCATCACCCATCATCTTGGTTGAGAAGACTTCATCGTTTGTCTCTGATAAATCTTCAACTTTTCCGTTAACTGGAGCAGCAATAACTTCATTGTTTAATGAAACTTCTTGCATTTGCTCAGGTTCAACATGATCTTCCTTAGCTTCAATTGCTTCAGCTTCTGAAGTTGCAACCGGAACAGGATTTACAAGCTGATTGTGAGACTTTCCGTAAAGGAAGGTAACTGCGAAGGCAATTGCAAAACTAATTAATTCACAAATTACATAAATGATGATTGACTTTGTGTTAACTGATAAGAATCCTAAGAATCCAGCAGATCCAAGGGCAACAGCTCCAACCTTAAAGATTCCGGCAATAAATGAAGCAATGCATGAACCAACTAAGGCACAGAAGAATGGGAACTTGAATTTCAAGTTAACCCCAAAGATTGCAGGTTCAGTAATCCCAAGTAATGCTGAAACACCGGCTGATGAAGCTAAACCTTTGGTCTTCTTGTCCTTCGTTAATGTCATCAAGGCAAAAGTTGCAGCTCCTTGTGCGACGTTAGCCATTGAAGCAACGATGAAGATAAAGTCTCCAACACCTTGATGGTGAGCAGTAAAGGCTGAAATTAACTGAACTTCAACAGCTGGGAAACTTTGGTGCAAACCAGTTAAAACAATTGGTGAGTAAACTGCACCGAAAATTCCCATTCCGAATGCACCGGTCGTGTTGTACAACCAAACAATTCCATCAGTGATCAAGTTTGAAACTTCACGCATTACCGGACCAACAACTGTAAATGTTAAGAATCCAGTAATAATAACTGAAAGCAATGGAGTAAATGTAAAGTCAACTGCTGATGGTAAGTGTTTGTGGAAGAACTTTTCTAAAATCGAAAGAATCCAAACCGCTACTAATACCGGAATAACTTGGTATGTATATGGCGTTTGTGAAACATGCATTCCAAAAAGATTCCAGAAATGACCTGTAACCAAGCTAGGTGAGGTCATCATCATTCCAATCACGCCGCCAAGGAATGGATTGGCCCCAAACCGTTTAGCAGCTGAGAAACCAACCATGATCGGTAAGAAGATGAATGGTGCTGAAGCCATTACTTGAATCATTTGCGATACCGCTTTAAGTTGCGGAACCATTTGAATAACGGCTTCTGGACCAAACAAACCTTTTGATGTAATGAAGTTATTCAAAGCCATCAAAAGACCACCGGCAACTAAAGCCGGAATCAATGGAACGAAGATGTCAGACAAAAGTTTAACGAATGCCATGATCGGATTTGGTTTCTTTCCGTTTTGGGCAATGTCCTTCAAGTCTTCGGTTGAGGCTTCCTTAACGCCTGTTTCCTTTACAAAGTAATCATAAACATTGTTAACATCTCCAGGGCCGATAATAATTTGATATTGGCCGTTTTGCTTGAATGTTCCTTTAACATCATCATTATTGTCTAAAGCTGCTTGATCAACCTTAGAATCATCTTTTAAGACTAACCGAAGCCGGGTTGCACAATGAGCTGCGGCAACCACGTTGTCTTTTCCAACAGCTTTAACAACTTCAGATGCGACTTTCTTGTGATCCATGGTGACTCCTCCTTGATTTTATATTTTTGTGAAAACGCTTTACTTTTCTAAGTACATTTATAATGATAGCGCATTCCGCGAATATGTCAATCGTTTATCACAAAATAAATTAATTATTTTTGAAAACGAAAACAACGTTGATATATCAGCCATTTATTTATGGTGATCGATTGACACCTCTTGCAAATTTATTTATCATAAAAATGAATTTAATAGAAATTAATAAAAAAACATTTTAATGAAAGAGGGCTCATTCATGGAATGGACAACTAAAAAAAGATACTTACCATATAACAAATGGGACGCAGAAACGTTGTTTGACCTGCAAGCTCAAGCTGATCAGTCGCAATTCCAACTCCACTATCATATCCGTCCAAGCTCCGGTTTACTGAACGACCCGAATGGCTTTTCATATTTTAACGGCGCATGGCACGTATTCTATCAACAATATCCATTTGGTCCGGTTCACGGATTAAAGTCATGGCATCACATGAAATCAGCTGATTTAGTCCACTGGGAGGACATGGGATTAACTGTTAAGCCTGATACCCAATTCGACAGTCACGGAGCATATTCAGGTTCCGCAACCGTAATCAACGACAAATTATTCTTAATGTATACCGGTAATGTCCGTGATCAAAATTGGGTCCGGCATTCTTACCAAAACGGGGCCTGGATGGATCAAAACGGGCATATTAAAAAATTAGCCCGGCCGTTAATTGAAGCTCCTAATCATGTTACGGAACATTTCCGCGATCCGCAGATTTTAAAACATGGTGATAAATACTATGCAATTTTAGGGGCTCAAGATAAAGAAACCGAAACTGGGAAAGTCGCCATTTTCAGTTCTTCTGATTTAACTGGCAAATGGAATGATCTTGGATACATCAATTTCACTGATAAGGACATGGGATACATGATCGAATGTCCAAACTTAGTTTTTGTTGACGATCAACCGGTTTTGATTTTCTGTCCTCAAGGTTTAGATAAGAAAATCACTCCTTACGAAAACATTTATCCAAATATGTATGTTGCCGGCAGCAAGTTTAAGTTTGACGCAGGCAAAATGACAACGACTCAGGCTGCACCAATCAATTTGGACGATGGCTTTGACGTTTACGCTACTCAAGCATTCAATGCTCCTGATGGAAAAGTTTATGCAATCAGTTGGGTTGGCCTTCCTGATGTTGAATATCCAACTGACAATGAAAACTGGGCAAACTGTTTAAGTCAAGTTAAGGAACTTTCGCTTAAAAATGGACGGTTGATCCAACGACCAGTTGCTGCAATGGGAACGTTACGGCAAGCCGGTCATCTGATTCGAACCGCAAAAGTCATTGATGGCCGCCAAGTTGTCGAAAGTCATGCTGGCCAACAATACGAATTGAAAATTACCATTGCTCGGAATCAAAATGGGACACTCCACCTTGCAGGAACCCATGCCGTTGATCACAGTTTGCAACTCAATTTTAATACTGGGAAAGATGCTTTCTTTGAAATTGACCGTTCAAAAGCTGGTCAAACGTTCAATAAAAAATACGGTATGACCCGGAAGATTTGCCTTCCTGAAAACCAAGCCCTTGACCTTGATGTTTTCGTTGATCATTCATTAGCCGAAGTCTTCATTAATAATGGCGAACATGTAATGACATTGCGCTACTTTGCCGATCAAAAAAATGATAAAATTGCACTTACAGGAAAGAATTCATTAAACTACTATGGAACTTTCTGGAATTTAGCAGATATGTAATTAAAGAGGGTAACTTATGCGGCCAAAATTAACGGATGTTGCAAAAAAAGCAGGGGTTTCGCCAACCACTGTTTCACGTGTAATCAATAATTATGGATATTTAAGCGAAAAAACCAAAAATAAAGTTTACCAGGCAATCCAAGAATTGAATTATCGCCCAAATTCATTGGCACGTTCCCTTCAAGGAAAGCAAACCAATTTGATTGGCGTAATCGTTCCTGATATTACTAATCCATTTTTTGCCGAGCTTGTTAGTTCAATTGAAAAAGAATTATTTAATAAGGGATATAAAATGATTCTTTGTAACGCGAATTATGACAGCCGCAAAGAACAAGAATATCTTCAAATGCTGATTGCCAACCAAGTTGACGGAATCATTACCGGAACCCATAACTTAGATATTGAAGAATACAATAAAGTCGGCTTGCCAATCGTTTCCTTTGACCGAACCCTATCAGAAAACGTTCCAATTGTAAGCTGTGATAATTATCAAGGAGGCTGTTTGGCGACTGAGGAACTTTATCAAGCTGGATGTCGACACATCGATTTCTTTGGAAATCCGCAATCAATCGCCAACCCGACTAATCAACGGTTAAAAGCATATGAAGATACGATTCAAAAGTTTGGTTTAAAAGCCCACGTTCACGCTGTTCGTTTTTCAGAATCGCCAACGTTAAAAGCCGTTTCAGTCTGGCAATTGCTTGAACAGCACACTGCCGATGGAATCTTCTGTTCGGATGATTTAACTGCGCTGTTAGTTTTACAAGAAGCTCAAAAGCTCAACATTCATATTCCAACGCAACTGAAAGTTATTGGTTTTGATGGAACAAAATTAAATCAGACCTATCACCCTGAACTTTCAACCATCGTTCAGCCGATTAAAGAAATTGCTGAATTATTAACTGAATTACTGTGTAAACGAATTGAAAATCCTGATTTTAAAATGGAAACCAATCAATTTAAACTACCTGTTAAAATTCTTCGAAGTAAGACAACGGCTCATTAAAATTTAAAAAAGAGGTCAGTGGCATTTTAAGTCACTGACCTCTTTTAATTTACTTTACATTATTAGTTTTCAAATCTTAGTAGATTGTAACCTTATCTGCATTCATATTTTCTTCTGTAAATTGAACGCTCTTCATTTCGAAGTCATCAAAACGGTTATAGTAGTATGTGTTTGTCTTGGTTGAGAAGCAGCCTGTGTAAACAGTATATTCATCTTTACCTTGTTCATTGATGACACTTCCATCAACCATTGCAACGGACTTCAAAATGTTAAAGAACTTAGCAACATTTGCCTTTTCACCGTCAACGGTTGGGTAGTTTGCATTTAAGTAAGCAACCTTTACAAACCGTGAAGCAGGAATGCTGTCGCCTGGCAAACCTAAACTACCTGTTCCGACACCTAATGGACGAATTTCTTGACCGTTCCAGTCATGAGTTGTCGCATCATTTGGTGTTAACCCAGCATAATTGTTAAGATTTGTCATGTGCCATGGGTAATCAGGATTATTTGTCAAAACGCCAACGTGGTTATCATAAACCTTAAGGCCATCCTTTGTTTGTTCAACAACAACTGATTCCTTCTTGTCGCTGATGATCCAGTGTAATGGAGCAACCGGCATTTGCGGTGCAAATGGAGCATCAACTAAGTTCAAGTTTGCTAAGCCCTTCTTAGCTTCTTCAACTGTATCGAATTCTTCCATCAACCATAACATGAATTCATATGGTGCCATGTTTGTCTTACCGTCAACTGGACCTTCTGTAAAATAAGCATAGCGTGGGAAGTTTAATCCGGCAATTCCAAGACCATTTTCGTTGATGCAGTCAAAGTACATTGGGTAATCACCAGCCATGATTCCCATTCCGATAATTGCTTTTGTTGTCTTACCATTTTCTAAAAACTTATATGGTAATTCGTAATTTCTTGGTGTTACGATCACTTTTTCGCCATATGTTGATTCAACATCTAAGTTACGACCAAAATATAAATTGCCTTCTGAATCATTAAAACGTAAACCTGTACACATAATAAAAACCCCTTTCACAACACATTAAATTATAAAATAAAAGAATCTATTTTAAAAATAAGTCGCATGAAACTTTCACATACGACTTATTTTTATATCCTACATTACGTTCTTTTGCATCTTTTTAATTTTAACAACTGATACAATCAAAAGTGCGAAACCAATTACAATGCATGCTAACATAACTTCCCAGGCAATTGTAAAGTTTGTCATTCCTTTGATTATTCCAAATAATGGTGCACCAATCGCAAACCCGATTGCGTATGACAACCCAACTAAACCAAGCATGACTCCTTCTTCTTTTTTACCGAATAAGTCTTTTGCCATGAAGGCTGGTCCTGACATATAACTGAAAACTGCCAAACCGCAGAATACTGCATATAACATTCCGCTTGCTTTTCCTAAGCCACTACCATATGGTTGGAAACTTGCAAGAATCATCATTAAAACAGATAAAGTATACATTGCAGCGGCATATGTCATTGCTTTAGCAGTTCCAAGTTTATCAAAAAGAATTCCACCACTAACATTACCGATTAAGCATCCAACTCCAAAGACCATTCCAACTTCACCAACAGTGCTAAAACTTAATTTAGTATCTAGGAAAGCTGCATAGTCTTCAATTAAAGTAGCTAATCCAATTCCAGCAATTAAAAATCCAATACTAAATACCCAGAACCAAGGCATCTTCATAACTTCTTTAGCTGTCCAGCCTTCAAATTCTTTAGCTCTTGCGGCTTCAGCATTTTTCTTAGCTTCTTCAAGTTCAGCCTTTGTTGCAACAATTTCATTATCTTTCGGTGTCCGAATGAATAAAACAACAATTAAGCCGATAATGAAGAGCATTCCAGCAAAAATAAAGAACGGTGCCATTGATTTCAAGTGACCAGTCTTCGTTCCACCAATCATATATGAAGCTAACAACTTTTGAGTGAATGGTTGCAAGAAAATATTTCCAATTGATCCACCACAAAAGGCAATACCCAAAGCAGTGCCTCGACCCTTTCCTGGGAACCAGTGGTTAATTACCCAAGGAACACCTTGTCCAGAATAAAAGGTTGAACCAATCATACATAAAATTGCTGCCCCGTAAAATTCTGGTAATTTTGAGCTAATTCCAAAAAGAATGAAAGATATTGTTGAAATAATGATCCCAACCATATACATTAATTTGAAATTAAATTTAGCCAACCATTTACCAATAAATGGTGAAGCTACTGATGCAGCAACCGCCCCAAAAGTAAATACCAATGAATATGAAGCTAAATTAAAGTGAAATGTATTAACTAATGGGTGAACAAATAATGGCTGAATGTTTTGAGCAATTCCATAAGGAATAGCCTGCGTAAACATACATAGGAAAATCATGAAATACTTATAAGCGTTACTTACAGGTTTCTTTTCGCTTACTGTATCCATAATGCAAACCCTCTTTCTAAAAATAAAAAAATATAATTGCAATAAAACTTAATGGATATTTATATTTTGTCAAATTTATAATAATTAGGCATATCAAAAATATCCTAAGTCATATTTTAACAAACGCTATTATTGCACAGTTACCTAGTAAGCGTCAAAAAATAAATCTTAGAAGTTTGATAAGTTTTAATTAATTTATATCGGTAATATTAATTTGTGAATACAGGAAGCGATTACATCACGAATTATAACTTTGTAATTAACTCCATAATTTATTATTCACTTAATTATTTTTTATTATTATAAGTTATTAAAATTATAATAATAATTAAATGAGCTAATGGTTAATAATATTAATTATTAGCTATTAAATATAAAGAATCGATTAATTGTTATAAAATAATTTCATTATATTATTTGTATTAATCTGAACATTAATAAATTTTATTTAAATTCATTATCAATATATTTATTTGGAGTAAAAAAATAGACCGCACTTCTGCGGTCCGTTTCCAATCTAATTTCTTAAGCACGGCAACTTCCTACCCTCGCAGGAGGCGTTCCTCCAACTACTATCGGCGT
>NZ_AYYZ01000016.1 GCF_001435375.1 Ligilactobacillus araffinosus DSM 20653
ATAAAAACACCCCAAAATTTTAGATTTATTTTGTCCAAAATTTGGGGTGCATATCATGTCACAGTCTCTTTTTTTATATTTTATTACATCTTCTTTGTTAATTAAGCCCAATCGCCATTTCGGAATACAGGAACAATTGTCCCATCTTTTTTAATTCCGTCAATATTCATATCAGCTGACCCGACCATGAAATCGACATGTGCTTGACTAAAGTTGATTCCTTTAGCTTTAAGTTGATTTTCACTCATTTTGGTTCCACCTTGAACATTAAACGGATAAGCAGCCCCTAAAGCAAGGTGATCGCTTGCATTTTCATCGAAGAGGGTGTTAAAGAACGTGATTCCTGATTGGGAAATCGGTGATGGATCCGGAACAAGGGAAACTTCACCAAGTGAACGAACACCTTCATCGGTTTCAAGAAGGTGATCAAGGACCGCTTGACCCTTTTCAGCGGTTGCTTCAACAACTTTCCCTTCTTTAAATGTGAATTTCATATTTTCAAGAATGTTGCCAGCATAACTTAGCGGCTTGGTTGAAGTTACGTAACCGTTGATCCGGCGATTGTCAGGCGCAGTAAAGCATTCCTCTGTTGGCATGTTAGCCATAAATTCAATTCCAGCAGCATTTTTACTTCCGCCGCCTTCCCATACGTGATTTTCGGGAAGCCCGATTGTTAAATCAGTTCGTGGTGAAATGTAGTGTAATGCACTGAACTGTTCCTTATTTAACCAATCTTCCTTTTCATGTAACTTAGCATCGTGATCTTTCCACGCTTGAATTGGGTCTTCACGGTCGATCCGGGTTGTTTTGAAAATTTCTTCCCACAAACGATCAACGGCAGCTTCGCCCTTTAGATCAGGGAAGACGCGTTCAGCCCATGCTGGACTGGCAGCGGCAACAACTGTCCAGCTTAAATCATTGTTTTGGGTTGCTTGCCGAACGGGCATTAATGCTTTTCCGTTGGCACTTTGGTATGCTGCAACCCGTTTTTGATCAATTCCGCCAAATGCTCCCGGATCTTCTGACATAACTGAAATTCGACAGCAACGGTGTTCAGCGATATATTGGGCTTCTTCCTTGGCAAATTCCGGAACATTTTCAAGAAATTCATCACTTGCATGTTCAAGAAATTCGCGTTGGGCAAAGGTATCGTTCCATTTGATCATTACTTTTCCGGCACCAGCTTGGTAAGCTTCTTTGACGATTAAGTGAGCAAGGTGTTGTTGATCAACATTGATATAGAGAACAACTTCTTGTCCTGGTTGGACATTGACACCTACCTTAACGATTAATTCAGCATATTTTTGTAATTTTTCTTCAAAATTTGCAATTGTCATAGTAGGGAACCTCCATTCATCTTAATATATATGATAGCATAGAAATGTAAGTGAAATTGATTATATAGGACAAGAGGAGGGTCTATATGAAAAAGATCAAAGTAATGACCGTTTTTGGGACGCGGCCAGAAGCAATTAAAATGGCCCCGCTTGTGTTAGAACTGAACAAGCATGTTGATCAAATTGAAGCGGTGACGACCGTTACGGCCCAGCACCGGGAAATGTTGGACCAGGTGCTTGAAGTTTTTAAAATCAAACCGGATTATGATTTAAATATTATGCACCAGAGGCAGAGCCTAAATGACATAACGGTTGTTGTTTTAAATAAGTTAAAAGGGGTCATTGAAACGGAAAAGCCAGACATTGTATTGGTTCATGGTGATACAACAACTACTTTTGCAGCCAGTTTAGCTGCATTTTACCAACAAGTTGCAGTTGGTCACGTTGAAGCCGGTTTGCGGACCTGGAATAAGTATTCACCTTATCCAGAAGAAATGAACCGACAAATGACGGATGATCTTGCCGATTTGTATTTTGCGCCAACGCAGCAAAGCAAGAATAATTTGTTAAAAGAAAATCATGCGGCATCCAAGATTTTTATTACCGGCAATACAGCAATCGATGCATTGCATGAAACCGTGCAGGATGATTATCATCATGACATTTTAGAGCTTGTTGATCCGCAGAAAAAATTGATTTTAGTAACGATGCACCGGCGAGAAAACCAAGGTGAGCCGATGAAACGGGTCTTTAAGGCCATTCGTGATGTGGTTGAAACCCATCCAGAAATCGAAGTGATTTATCCGGTTCATTTAAGCCCAGCGGTTCAAAAAACAGCTCACGAAATTTTTGATCATGTTGACCGGGTCCATTTGATCGATCCGCTTGATGTAATTGATTTTCATAATCTTGTAGCGCGAAGCTTTTTTATCATGTCAGATTCCGGTGGCGTTCAAGAAGAGGCGCCAGCTCTTGGAAAACCAGTTCTGGTACTGCGAGATACGACAGAGCGACCAGAAGGAATTGAGGCAGGAACATTAAAATTAGTTGGAACAAATTATCAAACGGTCAAAAATGAAATGGAAACTTTATTAGACAATCAAGAAGAATATGATGCAATGGCAAACGCTAAAAATCCATATGGCGATGGGCATGCAGCCCAACGAATTGTTAAGGCGATTCAATATTATTTTGGACAACTTAAAACTTGCCCGGAAGAATTTAAATAAATAAAAAACGCGACGTTAACGTCGCGTTTTTTATTTACTCTTTTTCCTTTGGATTAATGTAATCCCTCCGCTGATCAAGGTGATAACCCCTCCGATTGCTGAAATGAAAATTCCGAGTTTTAATCCCGGAGTATGGTAACTCAATTCAACGTGATGAACGCCGACAGGAAGTTTAATTCCAATGAATGCGGTATTCGTGCGAAGAAGTGGTACTTTTTTTCCATTGACGGTCGCTTGCCACCCATCAGAGTATGGAATCGATGAGGTTAAAATTCCCGGACGTGTGGTCTTGATCGTTCCTTGAAGGTGGTTCGGCGATAATTTCAGCTGCCGTAGCCGGTTTTTTTGAATAATTTGAACTTGGTGAACATATTGGCTGCCAAGCGGTTCAGCAACCAGTTTTAAATCAAACGAATAGTTCCCGAGATGATTGAAATTTAAATCAATCGTTTGCGGAATATGAGGATAGAACCCTAAATTCATCGTTCCGTTTTTGACCTGTTTGTAAAATGATAAAATTTGGGCTTTTGGTTGCTTAATGATTTCCTTTCCAAGTGACGTAGTTGCCTGAATCTTGAAACTTTGATCAGGCAGACCGCTAATGATATTGTTTCGAAAGGCCTGATAAGCACTTAGTTTCGAATTTTGGGTCAGCTTTCCGTCAGCGAGGTGGTAATCCGTGTTGGTTTGTTGCATTGTAATTTGCTGTTTCAACGTTAGTGGTCGATAATGCAGGTTTTCAAATTCAAGGTGCAGTTCGGAATTCTTCAGTGCTTTTTGTTGTTCAGGGGTTAAATTTTGAAGATCGAGAACAACCTTGTAGCTTTCATTTGAATCAAGATGTTCGAGATTTTGCGGATCGATCACGTTCCCATTGCTTGAAATCAGTTTAAACGGAAGGCTAATCACTTGTCCTTTAACGGATGCTTGCGGAAGCCCAGTTGACTGGTTGACTAAAACACCATCAGCAAGAGCACGCTCTTTTTGAGTTGGACCATAAGTTGCATACTGTTTCGGAGTAAAGACTTTTGGTTGCCAGTACATTAGGGGAAAATTCTGCTGAGTCCGATACCGCAGAATTCGATCGTTTGTATATGTATTCAGCATTTGGCTGGCATCGAGCGTATAGCCGGCAGGAATCTTGGCATTATTCGGTTGTTGGTAATGGACAAAGAGATATTTAACTCCGAAAAAGTTATTTGCAACTGTCCGATCATCAAATTGTGCAAGGGGAATGTTAGCTTCAAATTGAGTATTTTGCAGATTTTGTGCAAAGTCGCCAACAAATTTATTTTGCAATGAATAGTAGGAGTTAATGGAGTTAACATTTGTTTGTTGGTTATTGTACATGTGATAACCGGCTCCAAAGTCCGCGTTTTGGCTGATTGTTGAGATTCGATAACCGGTTTGATCAGTCAATTTTTGGGCAAGTTTTCCGTATTGAATATCAGCAAGGTGCAGGTAACTTTTTTGCGGCAACATTTCGTTTGAATAACCTTCGTTATAAGGTGCTTCAAAGTAAACAGCATTGCAGATCACGTTTAACAATACGACTCCAAGAAGGATTTGTCGCGCATGTTGCGGTTGATAATGGTGAATCAAAAGCAACGTGCCAAGGGTAACAAACAAAAAGACAACAGGGATGAATATCTTTTCATTATTTTGGAAGAAGTAATTTGCACAAACATAAACAATGTAAAGAATGGCCCCAATTGTAAATGCTTTGATGGTTTTGGCAGACAAAATTTCAAGGTTATCAGCAAGGACCGCACATGCTAAAGCAATTGGAAGACATAACATTAACGTCCACCGGTTAGATGGTGCTAAAAAACCGTTGAAAACCGCAGCGCAAGCCGGAATAAGCAAGATAATAAAACTGATAATAAATACCGAGTTAATGATGAGATATTGTTTAAATGATCTTAAGGTGTATAAAATGGCAAAAAATGCGATGCTTGCAAAGCCAAGAGCACTCCAAAAATAAAAGTCGCGGTTGCCACCATTAATTAGTTGCCCGGGTAAGCTTAAATAATAATAGGTGGGATATACCTTTAAACCGTTAGCAAAGGTGCTTGAAGTCCGGGTTGAATTATGAACCGCGATGATTTCTGGAAGTAAAAGAATGGCCGCGTTAATGATGCTTAAAAGCGTTGCGCTTGTCAATTTAACAAACAATTTCAGATAGTTTTTCTTGGTTTTAAGATCCCATAATAAGCGCAATCCTAAATATACAATGGCTCCTAAACCAAGGATATAGGCAAAGTAAAAATTATTGATCAGCATCCACGTAAATGTGAATAGTAACGGCCAAACCGACTTTCCTTGAATGACCCGTTCGAGGTTAACGATCAAAATCGGGAAGATAATAAATGGGAGAGTGAAGAACGGTTGGGCAACATTTGAGTAAAGTAAAAAGGCGTTAAAAAGGTAGATAAGTGCTCCAATAATAACTGATGAATCCTTTAATTTTAGATGAAAAGCACACCAGCAAAAAGCTAAGCCAGCACAATATAACCGTAAGGCGATCAGAAATTGATATGCGAAAACAATTTTGCTTGCTGGGAAAAGCAAAACAAGGTATGCAAAAATATCACCGAATAAATAGTATGCGTCAACTTGGAAAGCATCTCCTCCAAGTCCCATATGCCATGACCAACCAGGGAGGGCTGCAAGTGATGGATGGTGAATAAAATTAAGCAGGCATTTGCGAAATTCAATTAAAAGTGGCAAATGCTGATTGGCACCGTCAAGTCTCCAAATTAACGAATGTCCGGTGATCAAATAAGTTCCATAAACAAATAAAGCAACGATCAAAAAGGTTGCGGTATATTTTAAGTATCCGAATTTATGATTTTGACGGTCAAACGAAAATTCCACCAAAAGGTCCTCCTTATATTATTCTTTCTTCATTTTAAAGCATGGGGACTAAAAAAAGAAGAGGGGGATAAATGATCGTAAAAGTTGAGGAGTTAAGTAAAGAATGAAAAAAACAGCCATGAGATTTCTCATGGCTGTTTAATGTTTTAAATTATTTCTTTTCTTTCAAAATATATACTGGACGATTCTTGACTTCCATAAAAATCTTGCCGATATACTTACCGACGATTCCAAGACAGAGAAGTTGAATTCCGCCGATGAGAAGGAAAATACATACCATCGATGCCCATCCGAATGCTGATCCGCCGTAAATCAGTTTCCGTGCAATTACGAAAATAATTCCGATAACGGATGCAACCGATGAAAGCAATCCAACATATGATGCAATGTTTAATGGCGTTTGGGAGAATGAAACAATTCCATCAATTGAGTACTTCAATAAACTCCAAAAGTTCCAGTTTGTTTTACCGGCAACTCGTTCTTTATTTTGGTATTCCAAATATTTCGTCTTAAATCCGACCCAACTGAAAATTCCCTTTGAGAACCGATTATATTCAGACATTGAAAGAATTGCGTCAACCATTTTCCGGGTCATTAAGCGGTAATCGCGAGCTCCATCAACGATTTCAGTATCGGAAATCTTATTGATCAATTTGTAGAACATGTGGGCGAAGAATGAACGAATCGGCGGTTCACCTTTGCGATCGACTCGGCGTGTTCCGACACAATCGTATTCACCAGATTCAAGATAGCCAAGCATTTTGGGTAATAATTCAGGGGGATCTTGAAGGTCAACGTCCATTACTGCAACATAATCTCCTGTTGCTTGTTGCAGTCCACAGTAAAGGCCAGCTTCTTTTCCAAAATTACGGGAAAATGAAGCATAGTGAACATGTTCTGGGTCTTTTTGTTGGAGTTTCCGTAATTCATCGAGGGTATTATCCGATGAACCATCATCGATAAACCAATATTCAAGTTTAATATTTGGTAATTGTAGGGCAACTTTTTCAACGGCATCATAAAATAACGGAATTGATTCTTCCTCGCAATAGCAAGGTACAATGATTGAAAGTTTTTTGGTCATGATTGTTATGTTACTCCTCTAATTTAGCTACTAATTGATCTGTAAATTGATCAAGGGTATCAAGGTCTTCGTCAGTATCAGGTGAAAGGTTGATCTTAACATCCGGGGCACCTTGAATTGCACCGGCTTCCTTTAATACGCGACTGAATTCATCAACTGCGGTGCAATAGTATTCACCATAAAATGTATCACCTGATCCGGCAACCCCATATACTTTTCCTGACAAGTCAGTTTCTTGAAGATCGTCGAAGAAATCCATTCCTTCATCTGGTAAGTTTCCTTCATCATAAGTATATGGACATACAATGCACAAATCGGCATCTTCAAAATCACTGACGTCGGCCTGTGAAATTTCATCAACTTGAACATCAAGACCCTGATCTTCGAGATTTTCAGCAATGATATCAGCAATGTCTTCGTTATTTCCAGTAATTGTTGCGAAAACGATCTCTGCTTTAGCCAATGGAATGCCTCCTTTCCGTAAACCCATATTTTTTCATTATACCAAATTATATCAAAAATCAGCGGTAAACGAGAGAATTGTTTATTAGAATTTACCGAATGATAACAAATTAAGGTATAATAGAAAGGAATAATTTGATTTGGAACGGAGGATAATTAAATGATTACATTAAAGTCGCCGCGTGAAATTAAAGAAATGGCAGTTTCAGGCGCAATCTTGGCTGGAATGCATGTTGGATTACGCGACATTATTAAACCTGGAGTATCAAGTTGGGAAGTTGAAAAATTTGCTCGCAAGTATTTCAAGGAACATGATGCAATTCCGGAACAAATTGGTTTTGAAGGATACAAGTATGCAACTTGCGTTAGTGTTAATGACGAAATTTGCCATGCTTTTCCACGGAAAAATTTGATTTTTAAGGAAGGCGATTTGGTTAAGATCGATACGGTTGTTAACTACCATGGGGCGATGAGTGATTCATGCTGGAGTTATGTAGTTGGAAAATCAAGTCCAGAAGTTGAACGGTTAATGGAAGTTACCAAAAATGCACTGTACCTTGGAATTGATCAAGCTCAAGTTGGCAACCGCATTGGAGATATCGGAGCGGCAATTCAGCATTATACGGAAGACGAAAATGGTTATGGCGATGTGCGGGAATTCATCGGTCATGGAATTGGACCGACGATGCACGAATCACCGAATGTCCCACACTATGGTGAAGCCGGTAAGGGAATGCGTCTTCGTGAAGGAATGACAATCACTATTGAGCCAATGATCAATACTGGTACATGGCGGGCAGTGATGGATGATCCGAACGGTTGGACAGCCCGAACAGCAGATGGCGGTCTTTCATGTCAATATGAACATACGATTGTAATTACTAAAGACGGCCCGAAGATTTTGACATCGCAAGATCCAGCAATGGACGAAAAATATTTGTATAAATTTAAGTAAATCCCAATGGTTATTAAGATAAGGATTTGCTTTTAAAATTAAAGTAATCAAAATGCCGATTTAATCATGAATATTTGAGAATATGAACTTCGTGTAAATTAAAGTTTTCTCAGATAAGTAAGTAAATCCTTACCCAAAATTGATAATCTACTTGTCAAAGAATTATTTATTGGTATAATTACACTAGGTATTTGATTATCTTTTTAGATAAATACACCAATAAATTTAGATAGGGGTATAACAATGAAAGTTAGAAAAGCTGTTATTCCTGCAGCCGGATTAGGGACACGTTTTCTTCCAGCCACAAAGGCTTTAGCCAAAGAAATGTTCCCAATTATTGATAAACCTACAATTCAATACATCGTTGAAGAAGCACGTAAGTCAGGAATTGAAGATATTTTAGTTGTTACAGGAAAAGGCAAGCGACCAATTGAGGACCACTTTGACTCAGTTCCTGAACTTGAACAAAATTTGAAAGCAAAGGGCAAGAACGACTTACTCGAACTTGTTCAACAAACAACTGACATTAACTTGTACTTTATTCGCCAATCACATCCACGTGGTTTAGGCGATGCGGTTTTGATGGCCAAGGATTTTGTTGGTAATGAGCCATTTGTTGTCATGTTAGGTGACGATATCATGGACGATAAAGTTCCGTTGACCAAGCAATTAATTGATCGCTATGAAGAAACGCATGCTTCAACATTGGCTGTAATGAAAGTCCCACATGAAGAAGTTAACAAGTATGGGGTAATTGACCCAGTTACAGAAACTAAGCCGGGTTTATTTGACGTTAACAAGTTTGTTGAAAAGCCAGATGTTGATAAAGCACCATCAGATTTAGCAATTATTGGACGTTACTTATTAACACCTGAAATTTTTGATATGCTTGAAACTCAAAAACCAGGTACTGGCAATGAAATTCAATTGACAGATGCCATTGACCGTTTGAACCAAATTCAACGTGTATTTGCGCATGAATTCAAAGGTAACCGGTATGATGTTGGCTACAAGTTTGGTTACTTAAAGACTTCAATTCAATTTGGATTGAAGCATCCAGAAGTAAGTGCTGACTTAAAGGCTTACATTAAAGAATTAGCAAAAACACTTAAGTAATTCATGACATTGATCATGGAAGGTCGTGACGAAAGTCCGACCTTTTTATTTTTTGTAATCATAATTTAACGGAAAATCCTTATTTAAAATGGTTTAATAAGGGTATGTGCGTTTTATTAATTGAGATAAGCAAAGGAATTACAAAATGAAAAAGTTTAGTAAGAACTTAAAGGACTTTGCTAAAACTGCATTGAGAAAGACCATTCAGGGTGATATTTTCAATATGGCAATTGTCGCAACGTACTATGTTTTGCTTACAATTGTTCCAATTGTGATTTTTATTGGAAATATTTTACCAATCATGCATTTAAATGCGACCCGAATCATGCCGTACTTAAATGTTGCACTTCCGGAACCGGTATATAACTTTTTAGGCCCAATCGTTCGTAAATTTTTGACCCATGGTTCAGGGGGGATGGCGTCGTTTTCAATGATCTTTACTTTATGGGCTGGAAGTCGTGGCATTAACGCATTAAAAAGATCAATGAATCAAATATTTGGAGTAGGAGATTCACAGAATTTTATTGTGACAACTGTATTATCGATTTTGATCACGCTCAGTTTCGGAGCGCTGTTAGTTACGACGTTTGTGATTTACAGTTTTGGTCAAATTGTCCTTGAATATTTAACACCGATTTTCAAACTCCCGTTATCGTATCTGGAAATTTTCTTACGGTATCGTTGGTCGGTGACATTTATCATTATTTTTTCAATTTTGTGTTTGATTTATATTGTATTGCCAAATGTCAAAGTTCACTGGTTATCAGTTTGGCCGGGGGCTCTAGTTGCGGCATTAGGATGGATGGCGTTGACAGGCATCTTTACGATTTATGTGAAGTATTTTGCATATCGGATTTTAAGTTATGGAACAATTGGAACATTCCTAGTATTACTTTTCTGGATGAACTTTACGAATTTGATTATTCTCTTTGGCGCAATTGTCAATGCGTTTTTGGAAGAGAAAATTTATGGAAAGGTTGTCCCTAAGGAACACCGTTTTGGAAAGAAAATTCAACGAAAGATCCATGAACGCCGTCAAAAACAAAACTAAAGGATCGGGTACTTTCCCGATCCTTTAGTTTTGTTCATCAATAAATTGGTTGATTTCGTCCATGGAAAAACCTTTGCGGTACAAGGCCACTTTAACTTTTTGATTGCGTTGTGAAAGAGGCAATCTTTGATATCGCCGTACGATTTTAGCTCCTTGGAGATGCAATTGTTCGTTTTCCTGATCTTCATCTTTCTCGAGACCAAGCTGATTGATTGCTTCGGTTGCAATCTCAGAACTGAATCCTTTCGCAAAAAGGCCGTTTTTAATTTTCTGAATTTGAATTTTGAAGGCTTCGCGATGATATTTGCGGGCAAGTTTTTGGGCAATCTTGATTGAATTTTGAAGTTGATCTTCAAATGGGAACTCTTCAAGGGCGGTTTCAATATCGTTTTCAAGGACGCCTTTTTTACGTAAGTTTTGGGTGATCACTTTCGGTCCTTTATCTGAGGTCTTCGCAATTGTCCGAACATAACTTTTAGCGTATTCAAGATCATTAACGTAACCTTGAGCACGTAAACGTTGAAGAACGGGTTTAATTTGAAGGTCAGTGAACTCATGTTGTTGAAGATATTGAATGATTTCTTTTTCAGTTCTTAACTGGTAAGAAAGGTAATCAAGGGCTTTATTGTAAGCTTTTGAAATTGAGTCAGCATTAGTGATGACCTTGATCTGGTCGTCTGTAATTTCCTGGTCCTTATGCAAACGAAATTGAATTAAGACTTCTTCGCTGACGGGAAACCGGTAATGGCCATCAATAAAGATGTTATACCGCCCTTTTCGTTTTTGAGCTTGAATTGCTGTAATTTTCACGTTATCAACCTCCAATTCTTACTGCCATTATAAACGTTGAAATTGTTTAATGCTATAATTGAAATATTCTGAGAGGGGTTCTTTATGGAAAAAAAGAAAATTATTAAATTAAAAATTAAAAAAATGGGAATTAACGGTGAAGGCATTGGTTACTTTCAACGCAAAATCGTTTTTGTTCCGCAGGCGTTGCCGGAAGAATATATTTTAGCTCGAATTGAAAAGGAGCAGGCGAAGTACATCAATGCTCAACTTGTTAAAATTTTGAAAAAAAGTCCGGTTCGAACCCAACCTCGGGATAAGTATGATGTTGGTGGAATCGAGCTTGAACATCTTCAATATCCAGCTCAATTAAAATTCAAGGAAGATATTATTCGACAATCGTTGGTAAAGTTTAAGCCGCAAGGATATTGCCAAATGGAGATTCGATCAACGATGGGAATGGATGACCCATACCATTATCGAAATAAGGCTCAATTTCAAATTCGAAAAGCAAAGAATGGTGAAATTCTCGCAGGATTGTACCGGCCTAATTCACATTACCTCGTTGATCTTCCGACTTTTAGTACCCAAAAGCCGTTAACGATGAAAGTTATGCGGGTAATCGTTGCTTTGATTAAAAAATGGAATATCTCAGTCTACGATGAACGGCAACACTATGGTTTATTAAAGACGGTTGTGATTCGTGAATCCGAAGCATTTGATCAGGTTCAAGTTGTTTTTATTACAACAAGCGATCGGTTTCCTCAAAAAAATCAGTTGATCAATGATCTTCAACAGCAGTTTCCAGAGATTGTTTCAATAATGCAAAACGTAAATCGAAGTCACGGTTCCCAAATTTGGGGCGATGAAACGTTTAACTTAGCAGGAAAAGATTATCTTGATGAGCAACTTGGCAATGTTCATTTTAAACTTTCAGCCCGGGCGTTTTTCCAGTTGAACCCGCAGCAAACGATTCGGCTATATGATCAAGTTGCTCAAGCACTTGACCTTCAACCGCATGAAACGTTGGTTGATGCGTATTGCGGTGTGGGAACGATTGGATTATACGTCGGCCAGAATGCAAAGGAAATTCGTGGAATGGATATTATTCCAGAGGCAATTCAAGATGCAAGAATGAATGCTCAGCTTTCCGGTATTTCGAATGCGATATATGAAATCGGAACAGCGGATAAATGGTTTGCAAAGTGGGCGCAAGAAGGTTTTGTGCCCGATGCATTAGTAGTAGATCCCCCGCGGACAGGCCTTGATGCGCACCTTATTCAAACAATTCATCGATTTAAACCGCAAAAATTTGTTTACGTTTCATGCAATCCGTCAACATTGGCGCGCGACTTAGTAAAATTAACAAATGATTATCATGTGGAATATATTCAATCAATTGATATGTTTCCGCAGACAGCAAGGTGTGAAGCAATTGTTAAGTTCAAGAGAAAGTAAACGGAATTTGATTAGGGTGTTAATTATTTTAATTGCGCTGATTAGTGGAATTCAGCTTGCAACTTCTTCAGGGCGGGCAATGAATATTTACCAGCCACCACTTGGATCATTTGATCAAAATGTGAATTATATTCAAGGAACGAAAACCGAGAAAGAATTGACCCAATTGATGAAAAACCGGCACTTTATCGGGACGGTTACGTTGGTTAAGAATAATCATTTGGTATATCAACAAGGATTTGGATATGCTAACCAGTCCCAGGGGTTAATGAATTCGGGAAAGGTTACCTACCAAATCGCCTCGATTCAAAAAAGTATGACGGCGGTTCTGTTAATGAAAACAGCAGCTGAAAAGCATTTTTCACTTGATACACCGGTCAGTAAATTTTATCCACAAATTCAAGGGGCCAATTTGATCACCTTACGAAATTTACTAACGATGACTTCTGGAATTACGGACCAGCAGCCAATTAAGAAACCAGCAAACGATAAGCAGTTTCTTCAATATACGGTCAGTCAGGTTAAAATTAATCCGCAAATGATTGGTAAGTTGCATTATCAACCTGTCAACTTTGTTTTATTAGCTGGGATCATTCAACGCGAAAATCATATGAGCTATTATAAATATTTTGAAAAAAATATTATTAAACCGCTTGGCCTCCGGTATTCATATTTTTATCAGAATATGAATAAATACCGGACTGTTCAAGCTCAGGGGTATCATTTTAATCCGCATAGACCAACTGCATATGTTCCGTTTAAGGAAAAACGGGCCGGTTATGATGAACAGTTGGGAACAGGAAATTTATATATGTCAAATGGTGATCTTTATCAAACATTACGGGCATTTATGAACTCTAGCATTCTTACTCCGCAGCAGACATCAGCTCTTTATTCGCCTGGAAAAACTCGCTCAAAATATTTATCAGGAGTTTATTCGATTCAACAAACGGTACCGCAATTATTTGGACAACAATATGCAGGATATCATTTTCATGGAACGGAATTTGGCTTTGACACGATCGGTGATATTTCAAAAAACGGGGCAGATGCAGTAATTTTTACATCGAATGCTGCAAACTATGGGGCAAACAATAATTATTCTTTAGATATTCCGATTTATAAGCAGTTAATTGATGATTCCCAAATTTTTTAGGAATTTTGATTAAATTTTGGTATAATACTCATGATGATCGGTGTAATCAACACCTGTGTTTATAGAAAGCAGGCTAAGTATGCGTCACTCACGAGGCCCCAAAGAGGGCGAGTTTATTACGATAAAAAGTTATAAGCACGACGGTAGTTTACATCGAACATGGCGCGATACGATGGTATTAAAGACAAGTGATAATGCAATTATCGGATGCAATGATCATACGCTTGTGACCGAAGCAGATGGTCGGCGATGGGTTACCCGGGAACCGGCGTTGATTTACTTTCACAAGCACTACTGGTTTAACATTGTAACCATGATTCGCGATAATGGAGTTTCATATTACTGCAATCTGGCATCGCCTTCTATAATGGACCGTGAAGCCTTAAAGTACATTGACTATGACTTGGACGTTAAGGTTTTTCCGAATGGTGAGAAGCGATTGCTTGATGTAGATGAATATGAAGATCATAGTAAAAAGTGGAATTACTCTCCGGAAATCGACAAAATTCTCAAACATAATGTTTTGACTCTGGTTGACTGGATTAATAACGGTAAGGGCCCATTTTCAAAGGAATATGTTGAGATTTGGTATAATCGCTATCTTCAATTATCACGCCGACAGTAGAAGAGTAGATACCGTTTATAACTTGAGCCGCGTGGAAGGGTGCGCGGCTTTTTTGATAATGTGAAAGGAGTTTTGAATGTTTTTAAACGAAAAACGGAAGAAGAAGCTGATGTTTTGGTCAGCTGAACTGTTGTTGTTAGCATCCTTAATTTTTGTCTTTACTAAGATTCGGTTTGTTTTTAGCCCAGTGTTTACCTTTTTCCAAACACTTTTTGCACCATTTTTAATTGCTGGATTTTTGTTTTATTTACTGAATCCGTTGGTTAAAATGCTGATGAAAATCAGAATTAAAAAGTTTAAGGTTAAACGTCCATTGGCAATTACCGTTGTCTTTTTGCTTTTGATTTCGGTCCTGGGATTAGTGATTTCATTCTTTATTCCCCGGTTGATTGAACAAATCAAATCGTTGGTGGTCGGACTTCCGGGATATTTAAGCGAGTTGCAGCGGTTCTTGACGCACCTATTTAATAACAGCCATATTGATTGGCTTCAAAAAGTCGATCTGCACTCTTATATGAATAAGTTTGAAGGGTCATTAACTTCGGTTTTAAAGAAATTTATTTTGTCATTAACAACTAGTCTAGGATCGGTAATTGGGACGATTACAAGCGTGACGGTTACGTTAGTGACTGTTCCATTTATCCTCTTTTATATGTTAAAAGATGGTGAAAAACTGGTTCCAACAGTTGAAAAGTTTTTCCCGGAACATAATCGGAGCAAGGTTGCGCGGTTGTTGCATGAAATGAGTGCTACGTTATCCCGTTATATTTCAGGGCAAATGATCGAATGTCTTTTTGTTGGAACATTTTCGGCAATTGGTTACAGTATGACGGGAATTCCATATGCATTATTAGTCGGATTATTTGCCGGAATTACGAATATTATTCCGTACCTCGGGCCGTATATCGGATTAATGCCGGCTTTGTTTTTAGCATTTTCAAAATCACTCCCAACGGTTTTCTGGGTGATCGTTGTTTGCATTATTGTTCAACAGCTTGATGGTAATTTGGTATATCCAAACGTAATTGGAAAGTCACTCCACTTACATCCGTTAACGATCATTATTATTTTGCTAGTTGCCGGAAACATTGCCGGACTTTTAGGAATGATTCTTGGAGTTCCGTTATATGCTGTTACTAAGGTTGTCGTTAAGTTTGTTTACGATATTGCTCAAATTAGAACGACTCCAAAAAAAGAACAATCAAAAGAATAATCAGTTAGTTTTAATTGCTGATTCCGAATTTTTGTGATAACTTTAAGCATAGGTTAGTTAAATTTTAATTTAGTATAGAAAAAGATGGGATGAAAGAAATGACAAAAAAAATTGCAGTTCTTGGCGCAGGTTCTTGGGGAAGTATTTTAGCCAGCGTCCTTGTTGAAAACGGAAATCAAGTCATGCTTTGGACAAATTCCGAAGAACAAGCAAAGGAATTGAACGAAAAGCATACTAATGAACATTATATTCATGATTATACATATCCAAAAGAATTAATTACGACCCTTGATTTGAAAGAAGCTGTTACAGGAGCAGATTTTGTATTGTTTGCAATTCCAACGAAGGTTATTCGTCCGGTAGCCCAACAATTACTTGAAGTCTTGAAAGAACTTTCAATCAAGCCAATTTTAATTCACGCAAGTAAAGGATTGGAACTTGGAACTCACAAACGTTTGTCTCAAGTTATTACCGAAGAAATTCCTGAAGAATACCGTTCAGGAATGGTTGTCTTTTCAGGCCCAAGTCATGCGGAAGAAGTTGCCAATAAAGACATTACATTAATTACAGCTGCAAGCCAAAATCTTGACAATGCACGTGCAGTTCAAAAGATTTTCATGAACAAGTACTTGCGAATTTATACCAACACTGATGTAATCGGAGTTGAAGTTGGCGGTGCATTCAAAAACATCATCGCAATTGGAGCTGGAATTTTGCATGGTTTGAAATACGGTGATGATGCTAAAGCTGCTTTAATGACCCGGGGATTAGCTGAAATCAGCCGGCTAGGAGTTGCGTTAGGTGCAGATCCAAGTACGTTTATGGGCTTAAGCGGAGTCGGTGACCTGATCGTTACATGTACAAGTGTTCATTCACGTAACTGGCGGTGCGGTAACCAATTAGGTGAAGGTAAGAAACTCGATGATATTATTCAAAACATGGGAATGGTTATTGAAGGAATCAACACATGCAAAGCCGCATACGAACTTGGAAATCAATTGAATTTGACCCTTCCAATTTGCCATGCAATGTACAATGTCCTTTACAATGATGCTGATATTCAAGAAGAAATCGAAAAGTTAATGACTCGTCCAGGCAAGAGTGAAATTGAAAAGTACGACGAATGCTAAATGAAGTCGTTAAATAAATGAGAGACTGCGACATTAGTTGCGGTCTTTTTTAGTATTCCGTTTGCCTGCAAAATTTGACGGTAAAACTAGAATTTTGTAGTATTATTCTTGGATAAATAGCGATAATTAGGTGAAAATATGGGAAAATTACAAATTAAATATATTACAAAGGAAATGCCGCTTATAACTGATAAGAAGGCAAAGGATAAGAAAGCTAAAAACAAAAAGAATGACGATCGGCATCTTTGGCTTTTACGCGGAGTTAATTTAGACATTAATGATGGCGAAGCTGTTGGAATCGTTGGGGCAAATGGTTCCGGAAAATCAATATTAATGCGGATCATCGCTGGATTAGATGAACAAACAACGGGCTTTATCACAACCCACTCACGAATTACCTATGCCGGGACGAACGGAATCCTTGATCCGGAATTGACAGGATTGGAAAATATCCGCAAAGCAATTGCCAAATCAGAAATTGATGACTTTAAAGGTGATCACATTACCAACGCCATTTTAAACTTTACCGAACTTGGCGAGTGGTTGTATTGCCCGGTTAAGGCATATTCAACGGCGCAATATGCACGCTTATCAATGGGAATCGCGATGCACCTTGAACCAGATTTAGTTCTTCTTGATAATGTTTTTGGCATTTTAGATCAGCCATTTTATTTGAAGGCTTCAAATAAAGTACAAGAACTGAAAGACAAAGGAGTTTCCTTTATTATTGCGGACTCAAAGAGTATTGTGATTGAAGGTTTTTGTGAACGGGCTTTGTGGCTTCAGTACGGGGAAGTTCAAGATTTTGGACCAACGCAGTCAGTCGTTCAGCAATATAATTATTCTTTGGATTGGTATAACGCATTATCCCGGCCAGAGAAAAATGACTTTATTGCTAAAAAACAGCAAGAACAAATGGAATTTAATATCGACAGTGTTTATGAAGAGTTTAAGATCGAACAATTCCGGCATGGTTATACACGAAAAGATGAACCGCGGATGCGCAAAGCATTTTTCGTTGAAAAGGGGATTGATCCGGTATATCAAGATCAAGTAAATAAGGGGCAGTCTCAGAAAAAGAAAAAACGGAAATGGCCAAAGGTTGTTTTAATGTTGATTCTTTTGATTGCCTTACTGCTTGGGGCGGGGTATTTCTTAGCAACCAATAAGCGACATGTCCGGAAACAAAATAAACAGGCAGCGGTTGAATATATCCTTCCAACCAAGAATGCTTGCAATTATCAACAAATCATAAATCGAAAAATTTAAGGTGGAAATTAAATGATGGATCAAAAGAAACTTAAGGAAGAAATTGAAAAACGCCGGACATTTGCGATTATTTCTCACCCAGATGCCGGGAAAACGACAATTACGGAACAACTTCTTTTATTTGGGGGAGTTGTTCGCCAAGCCGGGACAGTTAAAGGAAAGAAGACCGGTAATTTTGCAAAATCTGACTGGATGGAAATTGAAAAGAAACGTGGAATTTCCGTTACAAGTTCAGTAATGCAATTTGATTATGCTGGAAAGCGAATCAATATTTTGGATACTCCAGGACACGAAGACTTTTCTGAAGATACATATCGGACCTTGATGGCGGTTGATTCTGCGGTCATGGTAATTGATTCTGCGAAGGGGATCGAACCGCAAACAAAAAAACTTTTCCAAATTTGTAAAATGCGGGGAATCCCAATTTTCACGTTTATGAATAAACTTGACCGTGATGGACGGGAACCGCTTGATTTGATCGGTGAATTGGAAGATACACTTGGAATCGAAGCTTATCCAATGAATTGGCCAATTGGAATGGGGAAAGGGCTTAAAGGCTTGTATGATATTTACAATAATCGCATTGAATTATACCAACGCGAAGATCAAGGTGAAAACTTCCTTGAATTAGATGAAAATGGTGAGATTAAAGGCGATCATCCTTTGAAAGAGGAAAGTATTTACCAACAAGTCTTAGAAGAAGTTGATTTGGTAAAGAATGCTGGCAATGAGTTTGATGAAGCTAAAATTGCTACGGGTGATTTAACACCGGTCTTCTTTGGATCAGCTTTAACGAATTTTGGGGTTAAGACGTTCCTGGATGCCTATTTGAAGTATGCTCCCGCACCATCAGCTCACAAAACAGTTGATGGAGCCGAGATCGAACCGATTCAAAAGCAATTTAGCGGCTTTATTTTTAAGATTCAGGCCAATATGAACCCTAATCACCGTGACCGAATCGCATTTGTCCGAATTTGTTCGGGCGAATTTGATCGGGGAATGGATGTTTTCCTTCAACGCACGGGAAAAAAGATTCGGTTATCAAATTCAACCCAATTTATGGCTGACAGTCGCGAAACGGTTGAAAATGCGGTTGCTGGCGATATTATCGGGTTATATGATACCGGAAACTTCCAAATTGGTGATACGATTTATACCGGAAAGAAGGCAGTTCAATTTGAAAAACTGCCGCAGTTTACGCCTGAATTATTTGTGAAGGTTTCACCGAAAAACGTGATGAAACAAAAGTCATACCATAAAGGCATTCAGCAACTGGTTCAAGAAGGGGCCGTTCAACTTTATCGGAGTTATACAACGAACGATTATATTTTAGGTGCTGTTGGGCAGTTGCAATTTGAAGTTTTCCAATTCCGGATGAAGAACGAATATAATTCTGAAGTTGTCATGACACCAATGGGCCATAAGATTGCCCGGTGGATCGATCCGGAACAACTGGATGAAAAGATGTCAAGTTCACGGAACTTATTAGTTAAAGATCGTCAAGATCAGCCGTTATTCTTGTTTGAAAACGAATTTGCAGAACGATGGTTTGAAGATAAATATCCAGATGTTAAATTAACAGCTAAACTATAGTAAAATACCAGTGAGTTTTGGGCTCACTGGTATTTTTTATAAAAAGCGAAACATAAAAATGTTTCGCTTTAATTCAAAATCATTCAGATAAACGTTCTTTTTCTTGTGAAACCTTATGTTCAATATCGAAATCAAGGTATTGCCGAATCGTCCATCCCCGATCATCAACCTTGAACCATTGCATTTCACGGCCACCTTCACGTTCGGTGATCGTCACGATCGAGCCATCTTCGATTGAATCGATCGGCTCGCCAAACGGACGGTTGTATAGGGTTAATTTCTTATTCGGAACAAAATCAATAATTGCTTGGAAGTTCAAGTCAATGGTAAAAGGCTTGGTTGAGTTATCTTCAATTTGGTATTGCGGAAGAGAATCAACGAATCGGACTTTATCGTAATCTTCTTGAATCCAAAGATTTCCGCCTAAGCAATGCCATCGTTCGCCGCTTGTTAATTGAACTGTTTCGAAGACTTGCCAAACTGTATCTTTGGCAAGGGTAATGTAAGTATTATTTCCATGTGGAGCATCATAGCCAGGTTGTGAAACCTGCATCTTTAAATATTTGACGTTAAAGTCAACTTCTTTCCATGAAGCATCCCGATAATAGTAGGTAACAACTTGTTGTTTTTCATTGAAATTACCATTTACAGGCCCCTCCGCCCGAAGCAGGTTATAGCCGATAAAGTTTGGCGGAGTTAATGAATACTTCTCATCAACTTTTCCAGAAACAAACCGCGGCTTGCCCAACATATGCAGGTCATCAATGTCCTGACTAAAAAGCCAAATATTGGCACCGCTTTGGCGCCGATACGTTAACGTCATTGATCCGTATGGTTCAACGAAAACAGACGTGAAACCATCAATGTGAATCAAATCAAAATGTTCAAACTCTTTGAATTTAACGTTAATGGCTTCGCCACGCTTTCCTGAAATAATTTGAGGCGAGCTTAAACTGTGCCGGTTTTCATCTTGATAAATAATAATGATGGTTGAATCTGGACGAGTTGAAGTCTTTTTAACTTCTGAATTGCGCGAATCTAACTCATGTTTTTTCTTTTCCGACTTTTTCTCAGTTGAAACTTCTAAATCATGCCTTGATTCTTCAAGAGCTTGGTTGTTTGTGTTAACCGGTTCATTTTCATGCTCATTAGGTGATTTAGCTGTTTCTTGGACCTGAGACTCATTTGAACTTGTTAAAGTTTGTTTATCTTTAGCAGGTTCAGGGGAAGATTCAATTTTAATTTCATCATTTAAATTTGAACGATTTTCAGGTGAAACTGATGTCTTTCTTTCAAAAGAAGGTTTACGCATTTGTTTGCGGGCATTCCGCCGTGAATTAAAAGAATGCCGAATTTTACTCATAAATTTAAATGCCATAATTTCACCTCCTAAAAGTAGTTATCCTTAATAATTATAACGTATATCATTCATTTTTTTAACCATTTAATTAATAAAATTTTATTGAAAATCAGAATAAAAAAGGTTGCGACTTATGTCACAGCCTCTTTTCTAATAATTAGTTATTAAGACTAATTTCAACGATTTTACCTTCATTTGTAACAGTTGCCTTTGATGAATCTTGTCCAAGAAGCTCATCTTTAACGTAACTGATTTCTTTATCGGTAATTGGCCGAATTTTATTTGAAATTACAATTTCAGCAACGTCGCGCTTTTTGCGGTAAACAACCTTTGAATTCCCAAGGGTGAAAATTTTGATAAAGTGCGCAGATGTCTTAAGCAACTGTTGCCGAATTGTTTGGGCATAGCTGTTGGTTACATCAATAAGTTGCATGTTAAACCCTCCCTAATTTCTTTCTTCTTTAATTATAGCTTAAAAGCTTTTAAATGACATGCAAAATGAATGATTCTGAACGTAAAAAAGCGCGAGTTATTCGCGCTTTAATAACTATGATTCTTTATCTTCGGCTTTAGTAATGTGAATCTCGTCATTCTCCAGTTTGGCAACAAAGTGCTTTGTATCTGGATGATCAAGATAATAGTCTGCAATTCGGTCTTCGATTTGTTCTTGAATGACCCGCCGAAGTGGCCGAGCCCCCATCTTTGGATCGTATCCAAGTTCAACTAATTTGTTTGCAACTGGGGCAGTTACATGAATTGTAAGTCCTTGTTGAGCAAGCATTTGATTAACGTCATCAAGCATCAAGTTGACGATTTTCATTAAATCATCTTTTGAAAGGGCATTAAATTCGACAATATCGTCAAACCGGTTCAAAAATTCTGGCTTAAAGTAGTTAGTTAACCGATCCATGATCGAATTTGATTTGCCTGCACTATCAGCTCCGAAACCAACGTTGACAACGGAGTCGCCGCTGCCGGCATTTGAAGTCATAATAATGATCGTATCTTTGAATGAAACGGTCCGGCCTTGTGAATCGGTCAGCCGCCCATCATCAAGAATTTGTAAGAACATGTGCATGACATCCGGATGAGCTTTTTCAACTTCATCAAGCAGAATCAAACTATACGGGTGACGCCGAACTTGTTCAGTAAGCTGACCAGCTTCTTCATAGCCAACGTATCCAGGAGGTGAACCAATCAGTTTTGAAACGGAATGCTTTTCCATGTATTCACTCATGTCAAACCGGATCATTGCATCTTCAGTT
Organism: Ligilactobacillus araffinosus DSM 20653; assembly: GCF_001435375.1. Taxonomy (GTDB): domain Bacteria; phylum Bacillota; class Bacilli; order Lactobacillales; family Lactobacillaceae; genus Ligilactobacillus; species Ligilactobacillus araffinosus. The sequence continues at coordinate 21,970 of NZ_AYYZ01000016.1, forward strand.
CCAAAAAGTTCGCGGGCAAGTTGTTTGGCAGTTTCGGTTTTTCCGACACCAGTTGGTCCAACAAATAAGAATGAACCAATCGGACGTCCAGATTTGTTGAAACCGATTCGATTCCGCCGAATTGCACGGGCAACCTTATCAACGGCTTCATTTTGTCCAATCACATGGCTTTCGAGTGATTGAGCGAGATTCTTCAACTGTTCTTTTTCTTTTGTTTTTAATTCTCCAACTGGAATATTGGTTTTTTCTTCGACAATTTTTTCCATGTCTTTTTCAGTAACAGTTGGAACGTTTGAATCATCAACACTTTCTTGTTGCATTTTTTCAAAGCGGCTAACCTGATCACGATAATAAGCAGCTTTTTCGTAGTCTTCTTCCTTCAAAGCGGCTTGCTTTTGTTCCTCAGCATTTTTGATTCGTTCTTCTAGTAATTTTGGATCAACTGATTCAAGAGTTAGGTTTTTCTGTGATCCAGCTTCGTCCAATAGGTCGATGGCTTTGTCTGGTAGATACCGATCTTGAATGTACCGGTCTGATAACGTAACTGCTGCTTTTAATGCTTGTGGGGTGTATTTCACATGGTGGTAACTTTCATATTTCGATTGGATTCCTTTAAGGATTTCCAATGCTTCTTTAATATTTGGTTCATTAACTTGAACAGGTTGTAACCGCCGGGCAAGGGCGGCATCCTTTTCAATTGAACGATATTCATTTAGAGTTGTTGCTCCAACCAATTGAAGTTCACCCCGTGCAAGAGCTGGCTTTAAGACGTTTCCAGCATCCATTCCGCCTTCAGCATTCCCGGCACCAACGATCTCATGAATTTCATCGATGAACAGGATGATGTTTTTAGCTTTTTTCAGCTCTTGCATCAGTTCTTGCATGCGTTGTTCAAATTGACCGCGAATGCCAGTCCCCTGAACAAGAGAAACAACGTCGAGGCGAATAACTTTTTTATTTAATAATTTTTGTGGTACGTCACCATCAACGATTTTTTGAGCAAGACCTTCAACAACGGCAGTTTTACCAACTCCAGCCTCACCAATTAGGACGGGATTGTTTTTCGTCCGCCGATTTAAAATTTCAATTACTCGTTTAATTTCTTTGTCGCGCCCGATAACCGGATCGATTCGCCCGGCACGAGCTTCAGCGGTTAAGTCAATTCCATATTGATCAAGAATCGAGCCGTTATTATTTTGACCGCCGCGTTCATCTTGGGCAGGCGGGACCTGTTCTCGTCGGCGTTGCCCGTTTGGTGCAGCTCCGGCCATTGAATTAAAGAAATTATTAAAATCAAACCCAAATGGATCGCCCATTCCGTTGCCACTTTCACTAACCTGGTTCTTTAAGGCCCGATAGCAGTTTTGGCAAAGATCAAGCGATGTTTGACGCCCGTTAATATTGGTAGTTAAATGGATCGTCGCTGGGTTTTGATGACAATTTTGACAGAGCATTGACTCACGTCCTTTCTAAATTGTCAAAGTTCATTTGACCAACTTTGACCTTTATTAACTTTTATTATACAAAGTTTAATAAAAAGTGCAAGCCCGAGCTTAAAATTGCATGCTATACTTAAGATAAAGTTAAATTTGGAGGGAAAAGAATGGCAGAAGACTATCAAAAAATTCTTGATGATTTACGGACCGGTAAGTTAAAGGAATATGATGTTGAAATGGATCATTTCATGGAATTTCAACATGTATTGATGAATTATCAGTATAAAAAGAGTATTGTTGGTGAAGCCAAACGGGGTGGCGGCGCAGTCTATCATTTCGATGATGGAAGCCGTTCCAATAATTGAAAAAAGCGCTTGCTATTTAAATTATTACATGTTAATATTTATCCATGCAGAGCGCCTTTTTTTATTGCGACTTTATGAAAACGTGTTCGTAGAAATAAAAAGGCATTTTACTAAGTAAATAATTTATTTTAAAGGAGCATGATTTATCATGGAAAAGAAAGATTTTCACGTAATTGCAGAAACAGGAATTCACGCACGCCCAGCTACATTACTAGTTCAAACAGCTAGCAAGTTCAGTTCAGACATTACATTAACTTACAATGACAAGTCAGTTAACTTGAAGTCAATCATGGGTGTTATGTCATTAGGTGTTGGTCAAAACGCTGACGTAACAATCTCAGCAGATGGCGCTGATGAAGCAGACGCGATCGCTGCAATTGATGAAACAATGAAAAAGGAAGGCTTAGCTGAATAATGTCAAAGGTACTTAAGGGGATTGCTGCAAGTGACGGGATTGCAACCGCTGAAGCATACATGCTTGTAGAACCGGATTTATCTTTTGATAAGAAGACAATTGAAAATCCTGATGAAGAAATTCAACGGTTACACTCAGCGATTGATGCTTCTAAAAAAGAACTTGAAACAATCAAAGAAAAAGCAAAAGAAAATTTAGGTGAGGAAGAAGCGGAAGTTTTCGAAGCTCACTTGACAATTTTATCTGATCCGGAAATGATCGGCCAAATTGAAACCAAAATTAATGATGAAAAGATCAATGCAGAATCAGCATTGAAGGATGTAACCGATACATTCATTTCAATGTTTGAAGCAATGACAGATAATGCGTATATGCAAGAACGTGCTGGCGATATTCGTGACGTTACAAAGCGGGTATTGAGCCACTTATTAGGGGTGACTCTTCCAAGCCCAGCATTGATCGACAAAGAAGTTATTATTGTTGCGCATGATTTGACTCCATCAGATACTGCTCAACTTGACCGGCGCTACGTTAAGGGATTTGTAACTGATATTGGTGGGCGGACATCACACTCAGCCATCATGTCACGGACATTGGAAATCCCTGCCGTTGTTGGTTCGGAATCAGCAACCGAAGCCATTCATGAAGGTGATCAAGTAATTATTGATGGGATTCATGGTGAAGCAATTGTAAAGCCTTCTGCTGATGAAGTTCGTGAATACGAACAAAAGGCAAAGGATTTTGCTGCTCAAAAGGCTGAATGGGAACAATTGAAGAACGAAAAATCAGTTACTGCTGATGGTAAAGAAGTTATTTTAGCTGCCAATATCGGAACTCCTCAAGATGTTGAAGGGGCAAATGATAACGGTGCGGAAGCAGTTGGCTTATTCCGTTCTGAGTTTTTATACATGGATGCCTCAGAACTTCCAAGTGAAGATGATCAATTTGAAGCTTATAAAGAGGCCCTTGAAGGCATGAATGGCAAGCAAGTTGTTGTTCGGACAATGGATATTGGTGGGGACAAGAAATTGCCTTATCTCCCATTGCCTGACGAACAAAATCCATTCTTGGGTTACCGGGCAATTCGGTTATGCTTAGACCAACAAGAAATCTTTAGAACACAACTGCGTGCTTTATTGCGGGCATCGAAGTATGGTAAGCTGGCAATCATGTTCCCAATGATCGCAACTGTCCAAGAATTTAAAAATGCAAAAGAAATTTTTGAAGAAGAAAAGGCTGCGTTAGTTGCAAAGGGCGTTGAAGTTGCCGATGATATCCAAGTCGGAATGATGATGGAAATTCCAGCGGCTGCAATGATTGCTGATAAATTAGCGAAATATGCAGACTTCTTCAGTATTGGAACAAATGACTTGATTCAATATTCAATGGCTGCTGACCGGGGAAATGAACGGGTTTCATATCTTTACCAACCAACTAATCCATCAATTTTACGGCTTGTTAAAAACATTATTGATGCATCGCACAAAGAAGGTAAATGGACTGGAATGTGCGGTGAAATGGCTGGCGATCAAACAGCAGTTCCATTATTGCTTGGCCTTGGCTTAGACGAATACTCGATGAGTGCAACTTCAATTTTGAAGACACGGAGTTTTATTAAGAAGCTTTCAACTGAAAAGATGAAAGAACTTGTTAATAAGGCACTCGATTGTGAAACTGAAGCTGAAGTTCAAGCCTTAGTTAAGGAATATACAAAATAGTTTATTAAGTTGAATAAAAGGGTTGCGTTAAGTGCAACCCTTTTTTGTTCGTAAAAATTTCATTAAAATAGCAATACAATCGCGGAACAGTAGCATATTTTTAACAAAACTTGCGTTGAAAATCACGGGTGAAAATAATATAATAAACACTGACTAATTGAAATGCGAGGGATGCTCGTGAATATTGGAATATTTACGGATACATACTATCCTCAAGTTAGCGGTGTCGCAACTTCAATTAAGACGCTACGGGAACAGTTAGAACGTCAAGGCCATAATGTATATATCTTTACGACGACTGACCCGGGAGTTGATAAAAATATATATGAACGTAACGTATTTCGATTTACAAGTATTCCGTTTGTTTCATTTACAGATCGAAGAATTGCGATTCGGGGTGCTCATCGAGCGTTGCATGTTGCACGAGCCGTGAAGCTTGATATTATTCATACACAGACTGAATTTTCATTAGGAGTAATGGGAAAATATGTTGCTCGCAAGATGAATATTCCGTGTGTCCATACGTATCACACGATGTATGAAGATTATTTACATTATATTGCGAATGGAAAGCTGCTTAAACCGGTTCATGTTAAACAGATTTCGCGTTCGTTTTTGCAAAACATGAATGGGATTATTGCTCCGAGTGAACGGGTATTAACAACGCTTCGGGGTTATGGAGTTACTGAACCAATTACAGTGATTCCGACAGGAGTCGATTTAGCTAAATTTAGTAAAGTGGATCAGGTTGATTATCGTAAAAAGTACGTAATTGCGGCTGATACTCCATTATTATTAACGTTAAGTCGGTTAGCGTATGAGAAGAATATTGATCAGTTGATCGATGCATTTGTCAGAATCAAGGAATACCTTCCAGCAGCTAAACTGATGATTTGCGGTGATGGCCCTGCTCGTGAGGATCTCGAAAACCAAGTTAAACAGCTTCACTTAACGGGAAGTGTGATTTTTACCGGTGAAATCAGTAATGATCAGGTTCCACATTATTATCAGATGGCTAATTTGTTTGTTTCAACGTCTGTTTCTGAGTCTCAGGGCTTGACCTATAATGAGGCACTTGCTTCAGGGCTCAAAGTTGTAACAACTCACAGTCCATATACTGATGAATTGTTGGATCAAGCTTGCTTAGGAAGGACATATTCAACCATTAATGAATTTGTAAATGATGTCGTTGAGTATTTAAAACATCCGGGAAAATATCGTAACGAGAAGGTTTTAGCACAAAAATTAAAATCAATCTCTGCTGAAAATTTTGGAAAAAGAGTTATTCATTTTTATGAGCACTGTATTGATGAGTACCAACATTCTTAATGAGGAGATTTTATGTTAAATATTCATATGTATTCTTCCGCCTTGAGTGTTAAAGGTCAAGGGGTTGGGAGTGCGTATTCAGAGTTGATCAATCTTTTGAAAGAATATTTTCCAGATAAAATTAAAATTGTCATTAATAAGTTAGGAAAAGCGGATATAAGTCATTATCATACGATTGACCCGCTTTTTTATTTAGAGACGTTTTTACCTGGAAGAGGGATTAAAGTCGGATATGTTCACTTTCTTCCGGAAACAATTGAAGGAAGTCTTAATTTGCCTTCGTTTGCGAAGAAGATTTTTTATAAGTATATGATCAGTTTTTATAAACGAATGGATCAAATCGTGGTTGTGAATCCGGTGTTTGGAAAGAAATTGAAAAATTATGGGATTGACGCGAAGAAGATCACTTATATTCCAAATTTTGTTTCAAAGAAGGAATTTTATCCGAAGTCACAACTGGAAAAGAAACAACTACGACAGAAACTAGGGATTCCAGCAGATAAGTTTACGGTGATCGGGGTTGGACAGGTTCAAGAGCGGAAGGGCGTGCCTGATTTTATTGAACTGGCAAAGCGCCATCCTGAAATTCAATTTGTTTGGGTTGGTGGATTTTCGTTTGGAAAGATGACAGATGGATATAATGAATTGAAACAGGTTGTTGATCAACCACCTGCCAATTTAATGTTTCCAGGAATTTTAGATCGCGATGAGATGAATGACTATTATAACGTCGCTGATCTATTCCTTCTGCCTTCGTTTAATGAACTTTTTCCAATGAGTATTCTGGAAGCTTTTAGTGTCGGTTTGCCCGTAATGGTTCGTGATTTGGACTTGTATCATTCAATTATTAATGGATACTATTTGGGAACAAAAGATGTTGATGAAATGGATAAGCAATTAACCCTTCTTCAGCATGATCAAGCCAAACTTTCTGATTTGAAAGACCGCGCTTGTGCCGGTGCAGAGTATTATTCGGAAGAACGGTTAGCTAAGATCTGGTTTGATTATTATACTCGATTAGTAAAGGATTGAAGATAATGTCACGTAAAAATAAAATTGTATTGGCAATCATGATTGCCATTGGATGCTGTATTTTTGGATATTCGCTTCGCGACGTTCCGTTACACAGCGTTTTAATGAACTTAAAGGATCTTAAGTGGTGGTGGTTGCTAGTTGCTTTCGGATTGATGCTCTTGTCGTTAGCGTGTGAAGCCCTTATTGTTCGTTTGCTGTTAAAGAAGCATTATCCTGATATGCGGTGGCGTGATATAATGCGGATTCCAATGGTTGAACAACTTTTTAATGGAATTACGCCGTTTTCATCAGGCGGTCAGCCAGCTCAGATTTTAGCATTGGCTCAAACGGGAGTTGAAGCTGGTCAGGCAACGTCGATCTTGTTGATGAAATTTATTGTTTATCAGGCAATGATTGTTGTGAACTTTGTGATCTGTATGATTTTTGGGTTCCATTTGATTGCCGCGAAAATGCATGTAATGTCGATTTTAATCGTCTTTGGATTTTTGATTCATTTTTCAGTAATTGCTGGATTATTAATGGTGATGTATTGGAATCGATTTACCCGAAAGTTGATTAATCTTTGTTTAACACCGCTCAAGTGGTTCAAGAACAAAGATTTATATCCTAAATGGAAAGCAAAACTCGATGAAAAGATCGATACTTTTTATCAAGAAAGTTTGCGGCTTAAGCGCGATAAGAAGGCAATTTTTAAAATTGCAGTTATTACGTTAGGCCAATTAATTTTGTATTACATTATTCCATATTTCATTATCTTGGCACTTGGAGTTCATCATGTAAATATTATTGAGGTTACGACATTACACGTTTTGATCGTCATGGTAATTTCGTTATTCCCGGTCCCCGGTGGTGCCGGTGGTGCAGAATTTAGTTTTGATGTGATCTTTTCACTATATATTCATTCAGGAACAAAATTGGTGCTTGCGATGATTTTGTGGCGGATCGTTACATATTACTTCGGAATGTTCTTAGGCATGGTTGCATTGGTTCAAAAACCAAAAAGAGTCCAACAAGTAGATCTAACAGAGGAATAATTTTAAACTGCAGGGATTCCTGCAGTTTTTTAATTGAATTGAGGTTACTTAATGTCTTTTTTGTTAAAAAGTTATGAATTTTGATAATGTATCTATTGTTATTTTGCAAAATTTGCTAAAATGTCTATGGTTCATTATTTTTATGGACGAATTTAATAAAGAAAGAGGACATGGCGATGGAAAATTCTCAACTCGTGGCAATTATTTCACGACTTGATGCGATGATGAAAGCCGGCGAAAGTGAAACGCAATCTCGTCGTTTTGAAAAAGACGGTGATGAACGTGGAGTTGTTACTTACAATCCAGTAAGCAAGACATTCACTTTGGAAGAAGTTGCAACTAAGCAAAAGTTTGAGTTCGATAACATTGATTTAGCTGCAATGGAAATCTTTGATTTATTAGATGATTAAAGAATATTCAAGTTAAAAAAGTGTGACTTTACGAATGTTTAGTCATCGCTTTTTTAATAATCTAATTTTGGAGGCATAAAGAGATGCGAAAAGCATTGAAGAAGATCCAAGATTTCTTAAATAAGAAACTTGTATTTTTTGCGTTGGTCATTATACTGTTCTGGGTTAAAACGTATATTGCTTACCAAACAGAATTTACTTTAGGTGTTTCTGGGACAGTTCAAAATATCTTATTAATCGTCAACCCAATCCCATTTGCATTGATTCTATTTGGAATTGCCCTGTTCTTCAGGGGAAAAATTTCGTATTGGATCATGATGGTCATCGACTGGATCGAATCGATTTGGTTGTTTGCAAATATCCTTTATTATCGGGAATTTTCAGATTTCTTAACTTTAGCAGTTATTAAATCAACGGGTTCAGTTTCAAATAATCTTGGATTGAGTATTAGTAAGATCATTCGGCCAACTGACTTTTTTGTATTTATTGATGTTATTGTACTGACACTGTTTTTGATTACTAAGGTTATCAAAGTAGATAAGCGTCCAGTTCGTTTCCGCCAAGGAATTATTTCAGTAGTTGCAGGAATTGTTCTGTTTGGAATCAACCTTGGGGCTGCTAACCAAGATCGACCGCAATTATTAACACGGACATTTGATAATAACTACATTGTTAAGTATCTTGGAATGAACTTTTACGCAGGATACAATACATATCAGAATTATAAGCAGACACAAACGCGGAAGAATGCAAAGAAAGAGGACTTGAATAAAGCGTTGAAGTTTGCACGGCAGAACTACCTTCCACCGAATGTTCAATATTACGGTAAGGAAAAGGGAAAGAATGTTTTCGTCATTCACCTTGAAAGTTTTCAACAATTTTTGATTGATTATAAGTGGGATGGTCAGGAAGTAACGCCAAATATTGATGCGTTCTATCATGATCAAAATACATTGTCATTTGATAATTTCTTTAATCAAGTTGGTCAAGGAAAAACTTCTGATGCGGAAACAATGCTTGAAAACTCATTATATGGGTTGCCATCAGGCTCTGCGATGACCGAATATGGTGGTTCAAATACGTTTGATGCAATGCCAGCAATTATGGACCAACACGGTTACTCAACTGCTTCATTCCACGGGGATGTTGGTAGTTTCTGGAATCGAATCAATACGTATAAAGCATGGGGTTATCAATATTTCTTTGATAAGGATTACTACACAAGTAAGGAAAACTATAATGTCGGTTATGGTTTGAAAGATAAAATCTTCTTAAAACAAGCAGTCAATTACTTGCAACAATTACCACAACCGTTCTATGCAAAAATCATTACGTTAACTAACCACTATCCATATGAATTGGATAAGCAAAATCAGTCAATTCCGAAGACTGATACGGGTGATGATACCGTTGATGGCTATGTTCAAACGGCCCGTTATTTGGACCAAGCTTTTGGTGAATTTATTAACTACTTGAAGCAAACAGGTTTATACAATAACTCAATGATTGTTGTATATGGTGATCACTATGGAATTTCAAATAACCACCCGAAGGCAATTGCACAACTACTCGGGAAGAAGTCTGTTTCAAGTTACGATTTGGCAATGTTCCAAAAGGTACCATTTATGATTCATGCTCCTGGATTGAAAGGTGGAATTAATCATACATATGGTGGTGAAATTGATGTTATGCCAACATTGCTTGATTTGTTAGGAATTCCGGATAAACAATACTTGATGCTTGGTCAGGATTTGTTGAATCCAAATCATAGCCAAACAGTTGCATTCCGGGATGGAAATTTTGTTTCACCAACTTACTCAAAGATTGGAAGTAAGATTTATAATAATAAAGGAGAAGTTGTAAATGCCCAACTGACTCCTGAAGAAAAACAATGGGTTAAGAATCAACAAAATTATGTTGATAAGCAACTCGAAATCTCTGATCAGATTATTACGGGAGATTTGTTACGATTCTATCATCCCAAGGGCTTTAAGCGGGTTGATAAATCAGATTACAACTATAATTACAAGGCCGGAATGAAGCAACTTCAAGAAGCTCAAAAAAGACATCCGACGAGTTTATTAGATCAGAATCATGGGAAGACGACGGTAAATGACTTTAGTACGGATGCTCCGGAACTTAAGGGAGTAACAAATAAACAACTTTATAAGTATTATCAAACGGCGCATTAATGTTGGAAAGGAATCCTGAGAAGGGATTCCTTTTTGTTATCTTAGGGAGAATAAGGTGATAGTTTGAGCTAGTAAAAAATAAATTCATTTTTTGGAAAAAAGTAGTTGACGTTAATAAAAAATGTTGATAATATATTAACTGTTGTCAGTGAGACAAAGCGTTCTCACTGTTGATATAAAAGGTCTTGACAATTATTTTATCACTTGTTAAGATATAAACCGTCACTTGAATTTGTAAAATTTCTTGTTGACACAAATCAAATGAAATGTTAAAATTAATTTGTTATTTTGACATTTGATAGATCTTTGAAAACTGAACAATGTTTCGACACACAAATGTGCAGGGC
>NZ_AYYZ01000017.1 GCF_001435375.1 Ligilactobacillus araffinosus DSM 20653
GCCGATAGTAGTTGGAGGAACGCCTCCTGCGAGGGTAGGAAGTTGCCGTGCTTGTTTATGCGGAAGTAGTTCAGTGGTAGAACATCACCTTGCCATGGTGGGGGTCGCGGGTTCGAATCCCGTCTTCCGCTTAATAGCTTTTGGTAAAATAAGAGACCGTGATATAGATTACGGTCTCTTATTGTTTTTCTGAATAAAATTAATTATTCAGAAATTCTTGATTACTCTGAATTAGTCAATAAGCTTATTTCTTAATTTTTTCTTGATTTGATAAAACGTACAATAAATTTTATCGATTTTAACTTTTAATTCAGCTGCAATTTCATTTGCGTTTTTGTGGGTAGTTAAATGTAAATGCAAAACGTTTTTTTCAAAAGCTGAAAGTTGGGTAAGAGTATCAATGAAATCAATTTTACTTAAGAAAGTTGCCTCAATTCCGTTGAAATAAACGGTACTTTGATCACAAATTTCATTTGCAGTTTCTTCAAGATATTGTTCATACGATGTTGTGACTGAATCAACCATTCTTTTTTGACTTTTTTCATGACGGAGAAGGCTGCAAAAATGACGTTCAAGGTTTAATTTATAAAAAGCTCCGAATGAAATTTCATAATCTAAGTTGTACGTTTGAAGAGACTTATAACATACAATTAGAGCTTCTTGCTGTAAATCATCAGTATCATATAAATGGAGGTAATATCGTTTACAGACACTTCGAACAAGTGGAAGATACTGCTTATAAACTTGTGAAAGCTCATATTTACCTTGAGCAATGTCAATATCAGAGTAATCTTTACAAATTTTATCATAGTTTACGGTTATCACCGCCTATCTGCTATGATGGTGTTATTATAAGCGGAAATAATTTCGAAATTTGAAAATTCACACAAAAAAGTGAAAATTCACTTAAAAGTGTGAATTTTTCCAAATGAATGGTGTAAAAAGAGAATAATTAGTTTGATATACTAAAAAGCAGGCGTAAGGCCTGTTATGTTAAAATTTGCAGTAACCTTTCGAGAGTATTCTAACTAATAAAAAAGTGCCCTATTCTTTTTACTAAGATAAGTCTGGCATAGTCATGTGATATAATAAAGCACGTTAAATAATTAATAAAGAAACTAGTTGATTGTCTATTAGATTAGTGATTAACTGTCAGTCTTTAAGCGATTTTCAATTGAAGACCGCTTTTTCTAAAATGCACTAAAAAAAGACAAGCCGTTAAGCTTGTCATATCAACGATTGTAAGATCTCTTCTATAAAAAAGTGCACTGTTTAAATTTGCTTAGTGCATTTAATTCATTTTCCTAGTGTATTTATTTCTTATTCAAAAGAGAAATCCTTATGAAAAACGTTGATTTCATAAGGATTTGAAAAGTTAATGAAGTTTGTTTAAGCTATCTATCGGATTTGAACCGACGACCCCCACCTTACCATGGTGATGCTCTACCTGCTGAGCTAAGATAGCAAATTAGTACTTTGTAAGTATATTATATTATCGTTAAAGATGCAACAAATGAAGGAAGATATCGATGAAAAAATTAATTATTTTATGCGGAGCTTCGGGAACAGGTAAAACAACAATTCAAAATTATCTGTTAAAGCAATATGGAATTCCCCGGGTATTAACGCATACGACCCGGGCAAAGCGTAAAGGCGAGAAGGATGGCGTTGACTATTACTTTGAAACCCCGGTCAGTTTTGCTGAAAAACATTATTTTGAATCGGTAACCTATGATGGCAAACAGTATGGTTCTTCGCGGGAAGGGCTTGAACGAGCTTGGAAGAAGAACCCAATCGTTAGTTTAGTGGTGGATACTGCCGGTGCGATTGAATATGTTAAGCAGTTAGGAAAACAGGTTGACGTTTGGCATATCGAAGTTTCAGATAAGAAGATGTTGAAAGATCGGCTGTTGGCGCGGGGGGATAATGTTCATGCGGTTGAGCAACGGATCAATAGTTTTGAAAGTCAGCGGGATTTACAGATTCCACCTGTGATTCAAGATAATACGCAGGTGATCATGAATGATTGCTGGAAAAAAACAACTCAGCTGATCGATCAACTTATTCAGAAAAGATAGCGAAAAAAGATTGTTTTTTATTTGGACCGGTGGTAAATTATATGCAATCAATAATTCAGAAAGGATTTTTGAATGGCGGATATCGATAGTGCATTACAAATTTTATCGCGGAATAATTATAAGCTGACGAAACAGCGGAAGGAACTTTTAAAGTATCTTTATCAGTTTCAAATTGAATACATTAACGTGTCACAGGTCGATGAGTTTATGCGTCAGCTGTATCCTAAAATGAGTCACAACACGATTTATCGTAATATTCGCGATTTTAATCGGTTAGGGATCGTTGAGATGCAGACGCGGCAGGGCGTGCTGCAAGTCAAGTATCAATGCGATTTTGATCATTTTCACCATCATCATTTTATTTGCACGAATTGTGGCAAGGTGCGCGAACTGGATGAATGTCCGATGGAACAGTTTGAACGACAATTGCCAGGATGCCGAATTACGGGCCATCGATTTGAAATTTATGGGATTTGTGACGAATGCATGCAAAAATTCAAAAATCGTTAGCAGATATATCAAAATTACCTTTTAGAATGATAACTATCGCGGGTCAGGCGGAAGGAGAGAGAATTTAATGAAACGGACTGCACCTTTTATTACCCCGTTTGCAATCTTTTCAGCAGTACTTGCTTTAGGGGCAACGAACGTGGTTGTGAATACGGCGACTCATACAGTTGAGGGGAAACCGAAGACGGAAGTGGTTCAAAAGACGACCCCTTCACAGAAAACGATGGATCAACCAACTGATAAAACGAAAAATAATCAGCAGAATGATCAAAGTCAGGATCAAACGGATAATCAACAGAATCAGCAAAAGCAAAATGCTAATAATGATAATCTGAAAGATCAAGGCGGTCAGACAGCTCAGCGTGAAAAGAATGATAATCAAGATAATGATAATGACACGAACGCGGCCAATGACAATCAAAATCAAACCAATGCTAATCAGCAAGCTAACAACGAAAAGGCTCAACAAAACGGCAATGCTGATAATGAAAATCAAACAAATAATCAAACGAATGGAACTGGGAATGGCAATGCTCAAAACCAGGGACAAAATCAGAATAATCAACAGTAAGGGAGGAAAGTTAAGTGTTTACGTTATTCGATATGATTCGAAGTTCATTGAGTTACGTTAACTTGAGTATGGTTTTAAAGAATCGAATTTATACGATTTTAGCCGGAATTGGGAATTTCTACCTGCTGTACGTTGCTTTTCGTTTCTTCCAAAATGGTTTCTGGGGACGCGGAACGTTATTTATTCTAGCATTCTTAGTGATTCTTTACTTTACGTATTTGAATATTCTATATTATTTCACTAAGTCGAAAAAATCGAAATATGATATTTCACCGTGGATCGAAAAGATTTTGCATATTCAAAGCAAAGATCCGATGACAGCAGCGGAAGAGGAACGTAAAGAAATGGCGCCAGGTTATATTCAAACAAACGGTATTTTTAAGAATGAAGATTTTCTTCCCGCAACGGTGGTCCACACAATGGAACAACGCGACAATATTCAACAAATTGCAGCTGAATTGATCCGGATGGATTACATGAAGGCTGATTATCAAGGGCTGAGTGAAGAAGAAATCGCTGAAAAGATTCGAACAACCGGAAAGCCGGTTCCAGCATTAAGTGCTCCTGTTGCATTGCCGTATTTTGAACTGGCGCGGAAGGGTAATTCGTTGATCGTTTACGGTGGATTGAACCAAATCGACCGGAAAGAAGTTGCGATGGTCAAAGAAGTCGGCCTGTTAACTGCCCGTGAAGCCGTGAAACGGTATCAGTTGTACCTTGCAACGGCCGTGATCACTGGAGGTCCTGAAAAAATCAATGGTCGAACAGGATTAATTGAAAAGGATACGCCGTATGGAGTGCAAGTTCAAGTAGCTTACCGTGAACGAACTGCTGAGAAGTCATCAGCGAACCAACGTCCAAGCAGTACAAAGACATCATCAACGCCAGAACATCTAACACGCAGTCAGCATGAAACATTTGATGAATTTGGTCCGTGCCAATCAAGTCAGGCACCGCAAAAGCACTGGCGGAGTCAGAAGTATAAGCATTAAAAAACGAGCGTGGCGGAAATATAAAAGCAAACAAACCACGGAGCATAGATTGGGAGGTTTTCGAATTAGCTACGCACCATTCAGCTCATTTGTTTTGGGACCTGATAAAAAAGACTGTGATCTTAAAAGTCACAGTCTTTTTATTAATCTTCATCTACAATATATCTTGCAAGTTGCTGTTTCAACTTGGGAGCAACTTCAGCCGTAATCAAAGTACCATCTGCTTGATAATCAGTTTTCTTAATATTGGCTTCTTTGTTTAAGAGATCAAGGTAGCGTCCGTCTTGGAACGGAATTAAGAAAGTTTCAGTTTCATAATCTTTAAAGAGTTCCTTTTTAAGAATGCCAAGCAGCATTTCAATTGATTTTTGATCACGAGCGCAGTACGTAAACTGGTTGCCTTCAACGGATGGATATGGGATGCCAGCTTTATCGGCCTTATTAAAGGCATAAATCATTGGAATTCCATCGACCCCGATTTCAGTAAGAGTCTTTTCCGTTGTTTTGATCATTTGACGGTAATTGGGGTCAGAAATGTCAATGACTTGGATCAAAAGATCCGCTTCAGTGGCTTCTTGCAAGGTTGATTTAAATGCTTCAACCAATTGGTGCGGCAGTTTTGAAACAAATCCGACCGTATCGCTTAAAATGAATGATTTCTTGTCAGGTAAGACGATCTTACGAACATACGTATCAAGGGTTGCAAACAGCATATCCTTTTCGAAAACGCGTTTACTATCATTGATTTCAAGTAGGTCGAGGACATTATTCATCGTTGTTGATTTACCAGCGTTGGTATATCCCACGAGGGCGACTGATTTAATATCAGACTTTTTTCGCTTTTTTCGTTGGGTTTCATTATCACGTTGAACTTCTTTCAGTTCCTTGCGCAAACTGGAAATTTGTTTTTGAATTACCCGCCGGTTTAATTCGATCTGCGTTTCCCCAGTTCCACGGTTGGTAAATCCACCCCCGGTATTTCCGCCGGCAGTCTGCTGATCCATTTTATTGATGCTTGCTGTCCGGATTCGTGGCAATTGATATTGCAACTGGGCAATTTTAACCTGTAATTTTGCGACCCGGGTATGAGCCCGCGAAGCGAAGATATCAAGAATCAGCGCTGTCCGGTCAATGATATCCAAGCCGGTTTCTTTTTCCAAATTCCGAATTTGAGTTGGGAGAAGTTCATCGTTGACGATCAAGGCTTCGGCATCAAGCATTTCCGCCTGCCGCGTAATTTCGTCAACTTTTCCTTTTCCAAAATAGGTAGCTGAAACGGGCTTTTCAATGTTTTGCCGCACTTCACCGACAACTTCCATGTTGTCAGCAGCGGCAAGATTTGCCAGTTCAGTCATCGTGTAATCAAAATTAATTTGTTCGTTTTCAATTCCGCCAATTATAACAGATTTCATATTATATTAAGATCCCAATCTATATTAAATTTATTCTTCATTTAACCGTCCAAGTGATTTGCGAATCTTTTGAACGACATCGCGTTCGCCAGAAAAGATCAGGTGGTCGTTCAATTGAATGCGGGTACTTCCGTGAGGCGGGATTGACCGTCGATTACGGAAGATCCGACTGATTGTAATGTCTTTGATAAACGGTAATTCTTGAATTTCAAGTCCTGCGTACCGGGCGTTCGTAACCGTTACTTCATAGATTCGCGCATTGCCGCCGTGTGAAAGAACTTGAAGCATTGATGGTGATTCGATTGCCGTTCGAAGTACATTAACATCCATACTAAAATTATTGACAATGTCGATGTCGGCTTCTTCTAGCTCTTTTTCCATGGTGTTATTTGGATCACGATTTTCAATATAAGATAGCACTTCCCGAACGCCGTATTTCTTAGCACTTAATGCAAGCCGGTAATTGATCTCTGAATTATATGCAAGTACAAGAATATCGGTATCGAAGATTTCCTGTTTGATTAACTCTTGGGCGTTAAGGGTTTTTACAAGATTAACTTTAACGCGTGAATCGCGATATGTCCGGTAATCTGTTTGATTATCAGTGTAGACGGTTACGTCATAACCGTCATTGCTGAGTTGCTGGGCTGCTGGAATCGTGATGAAATTAGCACCGATAATTCGAACCTGTGTTGATTTTTCATCTTCCGGTTCGGGCTTATACATTTTATTGAACATCATTGGTCCAAAGATACATGTTAAGATTCCTGCTAAAATAAAGGCTCCTGATTGTTGTGAAGTAATTGCATGCAATTGCTGGGCAACGGTTAAAGTTGCTAAAACTAGTGTGATGGTGGTTGTTGCTAACATCGACGCTGCCTTAGAGTTTTGCTTGGTAAAGCGGGTTTTAAAGCCAAAGTATGCTGGAAACTTTGCAATCGTAAATGCAATGAAAAACAACGGAATCAAAATTAGTGTCTTAGGGGATGCCAAAAGAGCCGGAATGTTTAATTTAACCCCTGTTAGGATAAAGAAGTATGGAATAAAAATCCCGTAGCCAATCGAATCAAGTTTCCGCTGAGTTTCCTTTTCGGGCTGGAGTAATTTCACAACGATTCCAGCAACGAAGGCTCCAAGAATATTCTCAGCACCAACGCTTTCAGCAATTACAACTAATGTAATGATGATGAAAAATGCAAGTCGCATATCAAGCTGGGTCGTTGCTTTGTTAATTTGATTATAGAAGGTAAAGAACTTGTGAAAGTGCCGTAAAAATAATGCCGCGGCAATAAAAATGAATGAAACCAGCCACAAAGATCCACCTTTTCCGGAATAAATTGATGAGTAAACCGTCAATGCTAATAGCGGAATAACTTCCCCTAAAACCGCAAATAACAGTAATGTTTGACCAAATGGTTTACTGAGCAATTCATTTTCTTTAAGCAGTGAAATCACAACACCTAAAGAAACAGTCGCAAACAGAATCGTTGCCAGCATGAAGTTTGAGAATAATCCTGAAACCTTAAAAAGAATCGCCAAAACAACAGCAGTTACGCAACTGATGATGTACGCGGTAACTGCGGATTTAAGCGGTGAGACCTTTGGTTGTGTACTGGCTTGTTTCAATTCTAACGGGGTCATTTGATTTTTACTATTTTTTTTAAAAAGAGAAAAATCAATTTCCATTCCACTCAGAAACATCAAAAAAATGACGCCTAGCGTTGAAAGATAATCGAGTACGGTATTCATCTTGACAAGATGCAAACAGCTTTGTCCAAGAATGATTCCGACAATGATTTCAGCAACCGAAGTTGGTAAAATTGAAATTTTAAATCGCGACAGTAGCATTGGTGTTGCAAAAATCGCCAACGTGACGACGACTAATGAAAGTGTCATATAAAGTAAAAACCCTCTCTGAATTTAAATATATATAAATTACATTACTATAATTATATAAAAAATCACTGCGGCTTGCAGTGATTTACTATTTCATTTGATTTTCTTTACTTCGTTTTAAGAAATTAATAATGGCCATTAACATCGCAGGAATGAGTGCGCATAATGCAATAGCAACAAAAATTTGTGAAAAGTGTTCTTGAACAAATGGAACTTGGCCAAAGAAATAGCCAATGGTTGAACCTAGACCGACCCATAAAAGGACGCCAATGATATTAAAAAAGGTAAACTGGTGCGGATGCATGCCAATGGTTCCTGATATTAACGGGACAAATGTTCGAATAAAGGGAATAAAACGTCCAAAAATAACGGTTTTACCGCCATGTCGCTTATAGAACCGAATTCCTGCCTGCAGTTTGGCTTCAGTAAGATGTTTTTGGAAAAAAGGCAGTTTTTTCAAGTGACGGCCAATTTCAAAGTTGACGGTGTCGCCAATTAAAGCCGCTAAAAAGAAAATGACCACTAAAATTTTAATATTTAGGACAGATCCTTTAACGGCTGCAATTGTACTGGTAAAGAAGATTAATGATTCACCTGGTAAAAATGGGAAAATAACGAGGCCGGTTTCCATAAAAATGACTGCAAATATTAAAGCATAAGACCAGTTTCCAAGGGTTTGCAATAACGGAAAAAGGTATTCCCGAAAGTGGAAAATGGCATAAATAATTTGTGCGAGCATTTCTTCACCTACTTAAATAAAACATTTGCGACCTAATTAATAATCAATTTACTGCTTATGATAAATGACACAAGTAAAATGACAATGTCTAATTCTTTAATATCCTAGCCAAAAAATATGATTAAATTATGAAACTTTAAATTAAAAAAGATAGGATCGAATTATAATTTTCAATTTTGCTTTTTCAGCGATTTGACGTTCGTTTTTCGCATTCTGTACAGCCCTTTTATGATATAATATTATAACTTGTATTTTAAAACGGAAAGGAAAATGAAGATGGATCAGGAAAAACGCCAAGAGCAAGAACGAATGGATTATGTGGTTGATCAAATTCAAAAGGCTGAGAAGAAAGACAAACAAAATATTCAAAATGCCGAAGCTGATGAGCGGGCAATTCAGGCGGACTTTAAGAATAATGTCCGGATCAAAACCTCGACTTACTCAGGCATGATGGATACGGCCCTGTCAGTGCGGCAACAGCAACAACTTCTTCAAGAACGGGAAAATAACTGGAAAAGTGCGACCCGTGAACTTGCGGTCTTGGAAAAACTTGAAAAGAAACCGTACTTTGCCCGGATCGATTTTCAAGAAGCCGGTGAAAGCAAGCCGGAATCAATTTATATCGGACTTGCCAGTTTTTCTGATACTCCGGATCATTTTCTTGTATATGATTGGCGGGCACCAATTTCAAGTGTTTACTATGACGGTGGATTAGGAAAAGTAACCTATGATACTCCGGATGGTCCCCAAACGGTTGATTTGAAACTGAAACGGCAGTTCATGGTTGAAGATGGGAAAATCATTTCAATGTTTGATACTGATGAGACGGTTGGCGACCAAATGTTGCTTGAAGTGTTGGATGAATCATCTGATATTAAAATGAAAAGTATCGTTACAACGATTCAAAAAGAACAAAATAAAATCATTCGTGATACGCAATCCGATTTGCTGTTCGTTCAAGGAGCTGCGGGTTCCGGAAAGACCTCAGCCGTGCTTCAACGGGTCGCCTACCTGCTTTACCGGTACCGCGGAAATTTGAACTCAAGTCAAATTATTTTGTTCTCGCCGAACCAGTTGTTCAATGACTATATTGACCGGGTTTTGCCTGAATTGGGTGAACAGAATATGGTCCAAATGACTTTCTATCAATATACTCAACGCCGGGTTCCGCGGTTGCATGTTGAAACATTGCAGGAACGGTTTGAAGAAAATAATCAGGGTGTCAATAAGCAAATTAAAACCCTTAAGGATAGTTTGGCATTCTTTAATGCTACTACTAAATACGCTGATTTCCTTGAAAAGGACGGAATGGACTTTAAGGATATCAAGTATCAGGGGAAGGTCGTCTTCAGTAAGGAAAAGATTCGCGAAATTTACTATGGCTTTAATGAAAATTATCATTTGCGCAACCGGTTAAGTGCAACGAAGGAAGAATTATTAAAACTTCTTCACCGGCGTCTAAATAAGACGGCGAAAACGGACAAGGTACAAAAAGCGGTCCAAGATTTGAGCCAAGAAGAACTGAATAAGTTATATGGAAACAAGAACCGTGACAGCTTTGAAAGCGGCGAAGACGAGATGTTTTATTTGGCTAAAAACTACGTTATGAAGCATTTCCAAAAAATTCGGCAAACGATCATTCATAATCGTTTCATTAACATTAACCGTCAGTATTACGATTTCTTAAAGGCGGTTCCGCAGTTGTTAAAGCTGGATAAATATCAAATCACGGTGGATGAGTGGCAGGCTCATACGGAAAAGGTCAAGCAAGAATTGATCAAGCGGCAATTATCAATGACCAATACAACGGCTTACCTTTACTTGTATGATTTGATTACCGGGAAGCGGGGGAATAATGATATTAAACACGTCTTTATTGATGAAATTCAAGATTACACTGCTTACCAACTCGCTTATTTGAAGACCGATTTTCCGCGGGCGCACTTTACAATGCTGGGCGACCTTAACCAGGCAATTTTCACCAAGGAAAACAGTCATAGCTTGTTGAATGAACTTTCAACGATGTTTGATCCTGAAAAAACAAAAGTTGTTCAGTTGACCCAGTCATACCGGTCAACCAAGCAGATCACCGACTTTACGAAGGGCGTTTTAGTTAACGGTGAAAAGGTAACGGCCTTTAACCGGAATGGCGATTTGCCAACGATCACCGTTGATACGGAAAATGCGAAGATGGTTGATGACGTGGTCAACCAGTTGCACCACAATGCAGCAGATCACATGACAACCGCAATTATTGGAAAATCACTGGCAGAATGTGCCGAATTGACGAATCAGCTTAAAGCCCGGGGAGAACAGGCAACGCTGATTAAAACGGAAAATCAACGGTTAGTCGAAGGAACTTTGGTAATCCCAGCTTACTTGGCAAAGGGACTGGAATTTGACGCCATCATCATGTGGAATGCCAACGATGCTAATTACCATGACGAAGATGAACGGCAATTAGTTTATACGATTTGTTCGCGGGCAATGCACCGGTTAGATATTTTTGCAGAAGGTAAATTATCACGGTTGTTTGCGAATGTTGATCCAACAACGTATAAGCTGAACGTCCGCAATTAATTGCGGCAATGAGGGGAAGATATTAATGAAAGAATCATTGAATTATTTCAAAATTCCGCGGGCAAAATGGCGGGAATATTATGAAAAAAATATTGTTCCGCTGACCCTGGAAGAGCTTGAACGGATCAAGTCATTAAATGACCGGATCTCAATGAAAGACGTGCAGGAAATTTACATGCCGTTAGTTTATTATTTGGAAATGCAACTGAACGTTCAACGATTCAAGCAGGAACAGACGGCGCGTTTTTTAGATAAGCCAATGACGAACGTGCCATTTGTGATTGGAATTGCCGGTTCAGTTGCAGTCGGGAAGAGTACCACGGCTCGGTTATTAAAGATCCTTTTAAAGGAAGCATTTCCGGGGAAAAAGGTTCAATTGATTACGACGGATGGATTTCTTTACCCAAATGCCAAATTGAAAGAGCTGGGAATTCTAGAGCGGAAAGGATTTCCTGAAAGTTACGACATGGAAGAGTTGATCACATTTATGGATAAAGTGAAGAACGGCGAAAAAGCCAGTGCACCGGTATATTCACATCAAGTTTACGATATTATCCCTAATCGCTATGACATTGTTGATAATCCCAATATCTTGATTGTTGAGGGGATTAATGTGTTACAGCTACCGTCGAATCAACGAATCTACGTAAGTGATTACTTTGATTTTTCAATTTACGTGGATGCTCATGAAAAGGACATTAAGAAATGGTACTTGGAACGTTTTGAAATGCTGTTAGACGGCGCATTTAATGATCCGCATAACTACTATTATTCCCTTGCTCAGTCAGGAAAACGAGACGAAGCCTTTGAAATTGCGAAGGAAACGTGGCGGAAGGTCAATCATGTTAACTTGCGGGATTATATTTTGCCAACAAAAAATCGGGCAGATTTAATTATTGAAAAAGGACATGATCACATAATTAACGAACTATTATTGCGTAAATATTAGAAAATCACCGTTAATTATGACGAATATCTAAATAGTGATTGACATCATTCGGTTACCAGTTTAGAATTATAACCAATATCTGATAACGAGGTGAACAGCGTGGCAACAAGTGAAATGAACGACTTTGATAAGATCATCGTGCTTGATTTCGGCAGTCAGTATAACCAATTGATTACCCGGCGAATCCGGGAATTCGGGGTATATTCTGAATTACTTTCGCACAAAACGACAGCAGCGGAAATCAAGAAGATCGCTCCTAAGGGAATTATTTTTTCTGGCGGTCCGAACAGTGTGTACGATGATGGTGCATTCCGGGTCGATCCGGAAATCTTTAATTTAGGAATTCCGGTTTTAGGAATCTGTTACGGAATGCAATTGATGGCCCACATTCTTCCGGGCGGAAAAGTTGAACCGGCCGATAACAAGGAATATGGGAAGGCAGTGATTACCGTTAAGGACAAGGATGCAATGCTTTTCAAAGGCTTGCCGACAGAACAAACGGTTTGGATGAGCCACGGCGATTTGGTAACTCAAGCTCCGGATGGCTTTAAGACGGTTGCAACGAGTGCTAACTGCCCAATTTCATCAATTGCAAATGATGAAAAGAAGTTTTACGGAATCCAATTCCACGCCGAAGTTCGCAATACTGAATACGGAAATGACATTTTACGGCGGTTTGCCTTTGATGTTTGCGGAGCACGTGATAACTGGACAATGGATGATTTCATCGACATGCAGGTCAAGAAGATTCGCGAAACGGTCGGTGATAAGAAAGTCCTGCTTGCATTATCAGGTGGGGTTGACTCATCAGTCGTTGGGGTTCTGTTGCACAAGGCAATCGGCAACCAATTAACAAGTATCTTTGTTGACCACGGATTATTACGAAAAAATGAAGCTCAACAGGTAATGGATAGTTTAGCTGGTAAGTTTGGCTTGAATATCATTAAGGTTGATGCTCAAAAGCGTTTCTTAGATAAGTTAAAGGGCGTTACTGATCCCGAAAAGAAACGGAAGATTATTGGAAATGAATTTATTCAAGTCTTCAATGATGAGGCGCAAAAACTTGATGGAATCAAGTTCTTGGCTCAAGGAACGCTGTACACTGATGTGATCGAATCAGGAACGGATACAGCCCAAACGATCAAGTCGCACCACAATGTTGGGGGGCTTCCAAAGGACATGGACTTTAAGTTGATCGAACCATTACGGACGCTTTTTAAGGATGAAGTTCGTGAATTGGGCGAAAAACTTGGCATGCCGCATAACCTAGTATGGCGGCAACCATTCCCAGGACCAGGATTAGGAATCCGGGTAATTGGGGAAGTTACAGAAGAAAAATTAAAAATCGTCCGGGATGCGGATGCAATTTTACGGGAAGAAATTGCTAAAGCAGGCTTAGACAAGAAAATCTGGCAATACTTTGTTGCGCTTCCGGGAATTCGTTCTGTGGGCGTAATGGGCGATGGACGGACATACGACTATGCTGTTGCCATCCGTGCTGTAACATCAATTGATGGGATGACAGCTGATTTTGCTCAAATCCCGTGGGATGTTTTGCAAACTGTCTCAGTTCGAATTGTTAATGAAGTTAAACATGTTAATCGTGTAATGTACGATGTTACTTCAAAGCCTCCGGCAACAATCGAGTACGAGTAACCTGAAAGTTATAAGGCAATAATTATATCGTTGTAAAAATGACTTTCTGTTTAAAAATTTTAAAATAATTTCAAAGAAAGCTTTGATTATCAATTAGATTTAGTCAAGGCTTTTTTGAACCTAAAAAAAGAATAAGCGATACAATAAAGATGTAAGAGAGATCGACATTAACCATATCTATAATACTCTTTGCGAGGCTCTAGTTGAGAAAATCAACTAGAGCTTTTTATTATGTCTTATGTCCAAAATATTTTTGCTTAAAGAAATTTTGTTACGTTTGGTACTTTAATTTAAGTAAGTTGTGAAAATTTGTGATCGTAATTTTGCTTGTAGTTGATGAATTAATCAACGTTAGGGTTGTAAAAGGTATAAATGGCATCACTTGGAAGTGTATGTTGAATATGAAAATGTTATTACTTAAACATGCAAGTGGAGAAAAGTTAAGTTTAACAGTGAAAAAATTTTTTCAACAATTCCAAATAGGTTTGTATTGAAGTGATAAAAAAAGACCTGTTAAAAGCGCCCACAGGTTTAACAAGTCCTTCTTTATGTAAGTGTTATAAGTAGTTATTTGAGATAAGTAGAGAATATACTTAATAAATTTTGTGATACAAAACGAAATTTTCACCCCTGAAAAGTAATTCATTTGTATCAACATTATTAATTGTAAATCATGTTAGCGAATCGTGCAAGCGGTTGCAAAATTGTCTTTAAAATAAATCCGGAAAAAGTTTTTAGATTATTAGCTGCATTCATGTGTGCTATTTTCTTATGTTGTACTTAATGATGTTTAAATAAAGTTAATATGAGCAAATGACTCAATGTATCCTAATTATTTAGTGTGTAATATGGTAAAAGATTACTAACTTAAAGAATACTTTTTATATAAAATTTTATCATTATGATTGTCAACACATTTTTTAATTTGGTGAATAAAGGATAATTGATCTGGAGTTATTAAATTTAAATCGATTTTTTTAAGACACTTAGTCAAATACAAATTTAAAAAGTATAATCTTTCAGATAGTTCCATTGATCGGCCGTTTTGTAGTGGTGCATAGATATTAGCAATGACATTAGCCAACGTATTGAACCATTCTTCATTTAAAAGTTGATCAGTATAAGCGGCATGCCAATTATGTAATAGTGTTTTCAAAGCGGCAGTTTCTTTTTCACGGATAGTTAAACGCTGAGAATCAAAGTGATTTACTAAAGAACCTTTGCGTTGAAGATAGTGATAGTAAGGATGCGGATTAAAGAAAATCGTTTGGCATCGAGAAAAAACTTGATAGTTAAAAATTGTATCGAGCCC
Organism: Ligilactobacillus araffinosus DSM 20653; assembly: GCF_001435375.1. GTDB lineage: Bacteria > Bacillota > Bacilli > Lactobacillales > Lactobacillaceae > Ligilactobacillus > Ligilactobacillus araffinosus. The sequence goes on from NZ_AYYZ01000017.1 coordinate 14,696, forward strand.
AACTGTTAGGTTATGAAAGTGCAAATTATTGACTAACTCGCGCCGATAAATTTTGTTGGTATTGTAATACATCATTTGTTGCCGATATATTAATGGAAAAGTATTAATAATTTCTTCGATATTTAATAAATTATGAAAATGATAGTTAGAGCTATATATAGGTTGATTGTATTTTTCGAAATAGAGATTGCTGATGATTAAATCAGGGGCCTGATCAATCAACGGAACGAGATGTTGGTAAGCATCAGGTTCAAGAAAGTCATCACTGTCACAAAAGGTAATGTAATTGCCACTAACATGTGATAATGCAAGATTTAATGCTGATGCTAATCCAGCATGGAAATTCGAAAATAATTTAAACCGGCTATCATCTTTTGCAAAAGATTGGGCAATTTTAACAGAGGTGTCAGTTGAACCATCATTAATCATGAGACATTCAAAATCGGTAAATGTTTGATTTTGAATAGATTTCAATGTTTTTTGTAGGTATTTTTCAGTGTTATAAAATGGCACAATAATTGAAAGTAACAAATTTATTTTCCTCCTAATTGGTTTTACAAAATCTATTATAAGATAGTCATCAGAGTAGTGGGGAATATATCCATTATTATGCAATTTATTTTTATATTTATGTCAAGATTTGCCATAAATGAATGAAGATTAAAATTTAATTTATTTGTAACATTCTTTAATATAGAAATTGGTGATCAATTAATGAAAATATAGTAGATTAATGCCAAAATGCCGAAATTAAATTTTTATTACTTTAGAATTAGTAAAGTGGATAAAATTCAATGATCTGATATTTGAAGGACTTGGCCAAATCTTTGAGCCTTTTTTATGAACTTTTATGTCAAAATAATTAAATTTTTTGCTAAATAAAGATTTTTGAAATTATATTGTATATAATGAGAAAGAATTCTTTGTAAAAGAGGTTTAATATTATGAATAATGATAATTTATCCAGAGTGGAAAGTCATCGGAAACCACCTAAGAAAAAGAAACGTCATGTTGTTCGCAATGTGATTTTAGCAATTATTGCGGTTCTTGTAATTTTAACAGGGGTCTTTGCAGCAACTGCGGTACATAATTTAAAATCAACGACAAATAATATGTATCAAAAATCAGGTGCAACTGATTCACGGAATGCATCATCAATTTTAAAAGATAAGAAGCCTGTTTCAATCTTGATCATGGGGACAGACACGGGTGCACTTGGTCGCCACTATAAAGGCCGGACAGATACAATGATGATTATGACGATCAATCCGAAAACAAATAAGACGACTTTGTTGAGTATTCCACGTGATATGGAAGTTAACTTACCTGATTTTCCACAATACTCACCGGCAAAGATCAACTCAGCATATACATATGGCGGGGCTAAGGAAGCAATTAACTCTGTTGAAAGCCACTTTAAGATTCCGATTGATTATTACTTCTTGATTAACATGGGCGGTCTTGAAAAGGCAATTAATGACGTTGGCGGTGTAACGGTTACATCACCATTGACATTTAGTTACTTAGGTGCAAACTTTGTAAAAGGCCAAGCTCAACACATGGATGGTTCAACGGCTTTGAAATTTACGCGGATGCGTTATCAAGACCCACGAGGCGACTATGGTCGTCAGGAACGTCAACGGCTGGTTATTACTGCGCTATTAAAGAAGTCGGTTTCACCAACAACGGTTCTTAATAAGAACTTCTTAAATTCAGTTTCTTCACAAGTAAAGACAGATTTGACTTTAAATGATATGAAGGAACTGGCGTTTGGATATCGTAAAGCAACTAAAAATGTTAAAAGCACGTACGTTCAAGGTATGAATCAAAATTTGGATGGGGTATCTTTCCAAGTGGTCTCAGCCCAACAACGACAAAAGGCTTCAGATCTCATTAGAAAATCGCTAGGATTGAAGACTGTTCAAATTGAACAACAATAACATCTTAATTAGAGGCTAATTTATTGGTGTGAGATAAATTAGCCCTTTTTGTATGCATATTTTTTACTTATACATAATTTATTATTAAGTTTTGAACGATTATTGAAATTGCCTTTGTATTATTTTTTTGAATAATTATTAAAATTACCTTTGCATTATTTTTTTTAATTATTTATCATAGGTAGTGTGTGTGTGGAATCTATTAATATTTAGATGCTAAAGATATAAATTAGGAGAGTTGGATAGCAGTTTATAAGTAGGTAAGGGTGAAGAATGTATACAATGGAAAATGTGGACATAGAGCTCGATCAAGAGATAATCGATAAACAATATGGTTATAGAGTATGTAAAAGAATATTTGATATTATTGCCAGTGTGATTGGATTGATTATACTCAGCCCTGTTTTTTTAATTGTTGCAATTGCAATAAAACTTGATGACGGAGGACCGGTATTTTATGACCAAATCCGGGTGGGGAGAAATGGCAAGAAATTCAAAATGTTTAAATTTCGTTCAATGCGAGTTAATGCAGAAGATGAAATTGAAAAACTCCAAAAACACAGCGAAGTCGATGGTGCAATGTTTAAAATGCGAAACGACCCACGTGTTACAAGAGTAGGAAAATTTATTCGAAAAACAAGTATTGATGAATTTCCGCAGCTGATTAACGTTTTAATTGGGCAGATGAGTGTTGTCGGGCCCCGTCCGCCTTTGCCGCGAGAAGTGAAAAATTATACGGAATATGATAAGCAAAGATTATACGTAAAGCCCGGGTGTACAGGATTGTGGCAAGTAACGGCTAGAAACAGTGTGGGATTTCAAGAAATGGTTAACATTGACTTAGATTATATTCAAAATCGAAGTATTTGGTTAGATTTGAAAATTATTTTTAAGACAATTAAAGTAATATTTGTTCCCAATGAAGCTTATTGATTACTTTAAGATTTTTAAAATTAAAGGAGAGAATCTATGTCAACAACAAAGAAAATCGGATTAACATTAGGTGCGATGATAATTCTGGGTATTGGTGGCTATGTGCTTGCAAAATATGATACCGATTCTTATGCTCATGTTTTGTATGAAAAAACAGTAAAGAAGTCTTCTAAAGGAAGCCGCCAAAGTTATCAAGCAACTAATCAATCTGTCGAATCAGCCATTAAAGTTGATAATCAAGCAGATGCAAAAAAGTCAGCTTTGAGTGGAATTGAGAAAAAGTTACAGAGACAGGGCTTTGCTGGTGCATATGCAGTGATTCAAAATGGAAAAGTATCTGGTAGTAAAACTATTGGAAAAGGAATTGAGAATGACAAGCTTTATCAAGTTGCAGATTTAGAAAATACATTAACAGCTGTAGCAATAATGAAGTTAGTTGATGACGGAAAACTTAGTTTATCAACACCAGTAAATAGATATTATAATGATTCGCTAGAAATTAATAAAAATGTTACGGTGAGATCGTTACTTAATATGACTTCAGGAATTACGAATAATGATATTCCAAACAACCAGCTTCAATCAGGTGATAACATTTTGCAATGGAATTTAAACCATGCAAATGTGGGAACAGCGGGTACATATAACTATCAAGAAATTAATTATGTTCTTTTAGAAGGAATTATTTCTCAGGTATCTGGAACGTCATATCAAAATTATATTAATAATAATTTCTTAAAACCTAATAACTTAAGTGATATCAAATTTGTAAATAAGATCAATGATCCAGAATTAGCAACACCGTTTAATAATGGTCAAAAAATGACAAGAGGAGAGCTTGCTAAGGCAATGAATTCGCAAATGGGAATGAACCAGATTATGGCAAGCCCAAGCGACTATTTGAAATTAATGCAGATCTTAGTTAAGTCTTATGGAGACAAACAAGGGTTTACAACAGCAAATGTTCAGAATATGACCGGACAGTTGGTAGCATCAGCAGATAACTTTAGTGGCGCTGCCGGGATCCAAGGCTATAAGACAGCGATTGAAATTGCAAAAGATGGGAATTCGGGGATTATTTTAATGAGCAATAATTCTAATGGACAGACAAGTGATAGTAATGGTCTATTAGAAACTTTAAGGAAAGTTTATAAGGTTAATGATTAAAGGTTGGGAGCTTTAAGTGGAAGATTACGAAATAGTTTATGCCGCAGATGATGGCTTTGCGCCAATTATGGGGGTTTCTTTGTTGTCACTTTTAGAAAATAATCAAGACCTTGAAAATTTGCGGGTTACAATTTTTGATTCGGGGATTTCAAATGAGAATAAGGGAAAAATTGAGGAAGTTTTTCGAGAGTATAATCGAAAAGGACCAAGGTGGATAAAGCCGGTTGATATCCAACAGAAATTGTCGATAGATGTTAAAACGGATCGAGGTTCTTTGGCTCAATATTCTAGGTTATATATTCAAGATTATTTCGGTGATGATATAAAAAGAATTTTGTATTTAGATTGTGATACTTTAATTGTGAACTCAATAAAAAATCTTTTTGAAATAGACCTAGGAACCAATATTATTGCTGGAGTTAAGGATGCTTTTAGTAAGTATTATCGAAAGAATATAAATCTTTCGGAAAATGATATGATGATCAATTCTGGGGTCTATGTTGTTGAATTAAATAATTGGCGTAATAATCATGTTGAAAGCAAAATTTCAAAGCTTTTGATTGCGAAGAAAGGTAAAGTTCAGCAAGGGGATCAGGGAGTACTTAATTGTGTATTAAGTGGGAAAATATTTACTTTATCACCAGATTATAATTTGATGTCAATTTTTTATGAGTATCCGTATGATAAAATGATAAAGTATCGAAAACCAGTTAATTTTTATAGCCAAAGCGAAGTTGACGAGGCTAAGAAAAATCCAACAATAGTTCATTATACAAGTGCTTTTAATACCATCCGTCCCTGGTTTAAGGAAGCGACACATCCTAAAACACAAGAATGGATAAAATATTATAAAATAAGCCCATGGAAAGATATTCCCTTAAAAAAGGATCAGAAAAAGGGAATCAAAAAAATATTATTTAACATGTATAATTTATTACCAGATCGATTATCATTATGGATGGCGTCAGTATTTCAAATTTATGTGCGTCCATTAAAGAATAGAATATTTAGTTAAATGGATTAAGGAGATATTATTCAATGGATAATAGTGAAAATAAGGAAAGATATTTCAATTGGGAAGATATCCTGAACGAAATTCGGAAAAACATTGGACAGATTGTTTTATTTGGAATTAGTGGTTTAGTAGTTGTTTTGTTGATTATGTTATTTTTTATAACTCCTAAATATACAGCGACGACGGATATCTTAGTTAGTCAAAAGATTAATAATGATGCGATGCAATGGAATGCACAGCAGACAGATCTTCAAGCGATCAATACATATAAAGATGTTTTAAAGAAAAACATTATTTTAGAACCAGCCTTAAAAGAGTTGCAAAAGAAAGATCATTATCAAGGAAATATTAACAGTTTAAGTAAGGACATTTCAGTATCAAATCAAGTGAATTCATTGGTAATTAGTATCAATGCAAAAGCTAAGAGCCCAGTAATTGCTGCAGATATGGCAAATACGGTGAGTGAGGTATTTAAAAGAAAAATCACTAAGATGATGCACATTAATAATGTAACAATTGTTTCAAGTGCAACCCCAAATGATAAGCCAGTATCGCCAAATTTAAAAAAAGGTGCAATTATCGGTTTACTTGCGGGTCTTTTAATCGGGATTGTTAAAGTGATATTAATGTTAGGCTTAGATAATACGGTTAAATCAGAAAAGTACTTATCAGATGATTTAGGTTTAGTAAATTTAGGTGTTGTTTATCATATGAATTTCAATGATAAAGATTATGGTGTTGCCAAGGTCATTGCTCGTAATCGGATGAGTTCAGAAAATGATAACGAACAGAGTAAACGGGTATAGAGTTTAGGAGAGTGAACAATGAGTATTAAGGATTTATTTAACAGAAAAAAAGAGCTTGATACAACAAGTATGGAAAAAGGAATCTATCTTGTTACTGTCGCTAAACCTAAATCGGTAGATACTGAACAATTTAATACGATTCGTACGAATATTGCTTATTCAAGTGCTGACCAAGACTATAAAAGCATTATGATAACTTCGTCTACAGCTTCGGAAGGAAAATCGACAATTTCAGCTAATGTTGCGGCTTCATTTGCGAAACAAGGACTAAAAGTGCTATTAATTGATGCTGATCTACGACGTCCGACAATTCAAGCAACTTTTGGAATTGCTGATTCACGCGGATTAACGAACTTTTTGACTGATCGAGATTTTAATATTAATGATGTTCTTTATGGAACAACGGTAAACAATTTATATGTAATGCCGAGTGGACCAGTTCCACCTAACCCGTCGGAACTAATTGGTTCAAAGCGGATGGAAACGTTGCAAAGTGCATTAGAAAATAACTTTGATTTAGTTATCTATGATGCTCCGCCAGTCTTATCGGTTACCGATGCTCAATTAATTGCAGCACGAGTTGATGGAACTATTTTGGTTGTTCGCCAAAATATTGCTAATAAGAATGCCGTACATGACGCTGTTGATGCTTTGAAACATGTTGGCGGGAAAATCATTGGGACTGTATTAAATGATGTTAAAATTGAACATAATGGGTATTATGGCTATGGTTATGGCTATGGTTATGGTTACGGAAATGAAAATGACGATTCAAAGACTCATAGTCATCGTAAACATCGTAAAAAATCAAGGCACTAGAGGATTAAGGTGGATAAATCGTGGAATTTGAAAAAATAGTTGATTTGCACTGTCATATTTTACCAGAAATTGATGACGGATCACCTAATTTGGAAAGTTCATTGATGTTAGCAAAACAAGCTGTTAGTGATGGAGTAACCCACATTTTATGTACGCCGCATCATTTAGATAATGAGTATGTAAATCATAAAAATGATGTGATTAGGGCAACTAATGAATTTCAAGAAAAATTAAATGCTTATCAAATTCCATTGCGTGTTTTTCCAGGACAAGAAGTACACATCAATGGTAACTTAATTTCCAAATATGATGATTTATTAGGAATTGATGCGAATAAGCGATATATGCTACTTGAATTTCCACATGGAAATGTTCCAGAATATGCTGAACAAATGATTTTTAAATTAAAAAAATTAGGAACGACACCTGTAATTGTTCACCCTGAAAGAAATAGCGAAATACAAAGTAATCTTGAATTGTTATATAACTTCATTAAGAAGGGCGCGTTAGCCCAGGTTACAGCTACAAGTTATGTTGGCGGTTTTGGTGAAAAAGTTGCTAAAATATCAAAGAAATTGGTAGAACATAATCTGGTTCAAATTGTTGCTTCAGACGCACATACATTAAAAGGGAGAAAGTTTGTGCTGCATGAAGCATTAGATCAGATTGCAGAAGATTTTGGAGAAAATAAGGCTATTCAATTTGAAAAAAATGCTGAAGATTTGATTAACGGTGAACGCGTTGTGGCACATGATTATTCACCAATTAAGAAGAAAAAAAGATTTTTCTTCTTTTAAATCACAGATAGAAAGGGATGGCTATTAAGAAGCTGTTCCTTTTTTTATAAAAAAGAAAGTAGGATATAAATGAAAACACTTACAATTTCGATTGCGGCATATAATGTTGAGAAAACGTTAGAAAAAACGCTTAGTTCTTTGAATGATCAAAGATTTTTAGATGATATCGAAGTTTTAATTGTTGATGATGGATCAAAAGATAATACAGGAGAAGTAGCGATGAAATATGAAAAAATCGCACCAGATACTTTCAAGTATGTGAAAAAAGACAATGGTGGTCATGGATCAACAATTAATAAAGGGATTGAGTTGGCAACTGGAAAATATTTTAAAGTGTTAGATGGTGATGATTGGATTAATACTGAAAATTTTGTAAAATTCATTGATCAATTAAAGAATGAGACTGCGGACTTAATTTTAACAAAGTATGCACGGGTATTCCCAGATAATCATGAAGAAGTAATTGAGAATTTAAAAGGGTTTGATAAAACTAAAATTTATAATATGAATGATGAGTTTGATATTCCGCGAATTGAAATGCATATGATTACTGTTAAAACGCGGTTATTGAAAGATAATAACGTAAACATTACAGAAAATAGTTTTTATGTTGATCAAGAATATAATGTGTGGTCATTATATCTTGCTCAGACTTTAAAGGTTTATGATTATGTAGTTTATATGTATCGCTTTGGAATTGCTGAACAAAGTGTATCTAAGGAAAAAATGCTAAAAAATGTAGATATGCAAGTGAACATTGCTTTAAACTTGATGAAAATGTATGAAAACTTTAAAATTCAAGGAATGACTAAAAATAAAGACAAATTAACGTTTTCATGGGTAACCCATGCAGTGGCAGCAATTATGCGAACATACTTATTAATGAATTCATCAAAGCAAGCAAGAAAGAAAGTTAAAGAATTTGATCAAAAAGTCCAAAGCCAATCACAGGCTATTTTTAATCAATTAAATAACGATTTGTTTATCAAATTAATGCGGTCAAATGGTTTTATTTTTAATTTAGTTCGAATGGCATATTTAGTATATAAACGATAATAATATAGGTGTTACTTTATGGATACGATAGTAAATGAAAGAAAACAAAATCTTGGTGAAAAGGTATATTTAATTGCTTTAGTTTTTGGAATTAGCGGCTCTCTTTTATTAGGAACAATGTTTTCGTGGGCTCCGCATGCAATTTATTTAATTCGAATAGGCATAATACTTTGTATTGCTAAGTCATTATTTATTGATCGGTATACTCTAAAACAATTAGGAGCTTATGTAATTTGTTTAGGAGCCGCCATACTAAGTTATGATGCTGCACGGCATGACATGTTATTAATCATTCCGTTTATATTTGCAGCTAAAGACGTTAATTTTAAAAAGATAATGAGGGTATATTTCATCACAGTATTAGCTTTATTATTAGTTGTAAATATTTCAGCATTAATGGGTAAAATACCTAATTTGGTTTTTTGGAGAGACGGAAAACCTAGAACGTCATATGGATTTACATATCCTACTTTAGAAGCAGCACATATTTTTTATTTTATACTAGCATACACTGTATTTAAAAAATTTAAACTTAACTTAATAGAAGATATAGCAATTGCGGTTGCAGGATGGTTTATTATTTCTAAGGCCAATGCACGATTAGATGGATATTTGACATTTACACTTTTGTTTATCTTAATTTTTAGGAAGCCAATATTTAAATTATTAAATAAAATAAACAATTTTATCCCTGCAATAGCAGTTGTCATTTTGATAATAGGATATATATTCTTGGCTAGAAATTATAATTCAATAAATCCAAATGAATTTAACCTAAATAATATATTAAGTAATCGTCTATATCTAACTCAACAGGGATTATTACGTTATCCAATATGTCTTTTTGGAAACCATGTTCAGATGCAAGGGTTTGGTGGATATGCTGGTCTAGCAATGACCCAAAATAGCTGGATGGTAAAAAATTATTTTTATATTGACAGTTCTTTTATACAAACGTTATTAATTAATGGACTAGTTCTTTTTATAGTGATGATAGTAGTTTTTTCATATTTGACATACAAAAGTATGAGTGAAAAAAGATACTCTTTTGTAATTGCAATGTTACTTTTAACAATTGCTGGTTTAATTGAAAGTTTTACAATTCAACTTTCATACGATATTTTTGTAGTTATGATATTAGCAGATATTAGTTTTGGGGTTAAAGAAAGGAATGGAAAAAATGAATAAAGTTGCAATGATTATTCCATATATTGGTAAATTTCCTAAGTATTTTGATACAACAATTTATACGTATAGTAAAAATCAAAATATTGATTGGTTTTTCTTTACTGACCAACCAATAGAAAAATACAATGGAAAATATAAAAACATCTTTTTTAATAAAATTACTTTAGAAGAAATAAAGTATAGAGCTGAAATTGTAAGTGGAAAACGGGATATCGAATGTGATGCTCCATATAAGTTATGTGACTATAGGCCTCTTTATGGTGAAATATTTAATAAGTATGTATCTGACTATCAGTACTGGGGATATTGTGATATTGATACTGTATTTGGGGATATAGAGAAATTTATTAACGGTCCGATTCAAAAAGAATATGACAAAATTGGAAATTGGGGACACTTTACTATTATCAGGAATACGCCTGAGATTAATCATCGTTATATGCTTTCAATTAAAGAAAATGGTCATCAAATAAATTTGTTTAACAAAATGACAGAGACAAATGATGCTACTTATTTTGATGAAACATCAGGAATTAACAAAATTTATCAATACTACGGATTTGAAAATTATATAAATAAAGATTTATGTGGGGATATTCTCTATGAAAATTTAGATTTGTATTCAAATGATAAGAGATTTGTTAAATCAAGACGAATGTGTTTTTTGTGGAACAAAGGAAAGACATATTTAATTTATAAAAATAAGGGTAAGATTTTATTTAATGAGTATGGTTATATTCATCTACAAAAACGAAAAGTGTTTACTAATTTTATTTCGAATTTGGATAATTTAAATACATTTGTAATTACAACAACAGGGTATCATCCAATAAATAAAGTAAATAAGGAAACATTAGAGTATTGGATGGATGAAAATCATTCGTCATTTGATGCAAGAGTTAAATATTTAAGTAAATGGTACTTTAAGACTAATAAATTTACAGATGTAAAGATAGGGAATGTTTATTTACCAATTAAACATATTTTATGGAGAATTTTAAAACAAAAAGATTTTAGAATCTAAGGTTGGGAGCTTGTCAAATTGAAAAAAATAGTAATTACTTCTGTATTAAATCGAAATGGGCAAAATGCTGGATCAAAAGCTAAAAATGATGATCGAAATATTTTAGTAAATAACGGTTTTGTTCCTCTTGATATTGTGGTGCCTGAAGATAGGGTGAGAAAATTACTTTTTTCTAAAATCGATATTCCAAAGCTTATTAAAGAAAATAACGCTGATGAATATATTATCCAATATCCATTATATTCAATGATTGTTATAAGAAGTGTTATCGAGTCTATTAAAGCAAATAATAAGAATTCTAAAATCATTTTATTAATTCATGATGTAGAAGCCTTACGTCAAAGAAAGGGGGATCAAGCATATACCAATAAGGAGGTTCAAATTTTCAACGAAGTAGATGGAATTATTGTTCATAACTTATCAATGAAGAAGTACTTAAAAGCAACAGGAGTTCATGTGCAAATGATTGAACAGAACCTTTTTGATTATCTTAATGACGCACCAATTAAAGTAAAGAAAGAATATAATAGAGAGATTTGTTTTGCGGGAAATTTAAGCAAAGCAGAATTTCTAAATAAGCTCAGATTTAATAAAATACGTCTTAATGTATATGGTGCTCCTAAATCAAAAAAAATTTATAAAGAAGGAATTTTCTACAAAGGATCATTTGATCCAGATGAATTACCAAGATATCTTGAAGGCGATTTCGGTTTAGTTTGGGATGGGGATTCTTGTAAGACTAATACTGGAATTTTTGGGGAGTATACTCGTTTTAATTCTCCACATAAAGCATCCTTATATTTAAGTACTGGGATTCCAGTAATTGTATGGGATGAGGCGGGAATTGCTCCATTTATTCAAGAAAATAGACTAGGAATTGTTGTTGGTAGAATTGATAACTTAGATGAAGTTTTAACTAAAATTTCACATGAAGAGTATCAGGCTATTCAACTTAATGTTCAAAATTATGCTAAAAAAATCCGAAAAGGAAAGAATTTATTGGATTCATTAAGAAAAATGGAAAATAGATTATTCAGTTAATTGCCTATTTTTGAGATTTTAAACTTTAAAGGCTTTGATCAAAAATATGTAAAAGTGCTTCAATTGTTGTATAATCATAAATTCCGAAAGGTTGGTTTTAATTGGATAATTTTAATAAGTTATGTATGTTAAATTCTAAAGTGATTAGAAAATTGCATGCACCAGTCAAAATTCAAAGAAAATTTAACAAATTTCGACATGATCGAATTAAAAGAAAATTACAAAGTTATTTAATAAATGCTGATTATCATAATGAAACAAAATCCAAAGAAAACTCAAAGATAATTTGGGTGTTTTGGGCACAAGGATATAATTCTATGCCGGATTTGGTTGCAAATTGTATTAAAACCATTCAGAAAAATAAAGGCAATGCAAGGGTTATCTTATTGACTAGTGAAAACTTCGATAATTATGCAAAACTTCCTAATTATATTATTAATAAGTTTAAAAATGGAACTATTAGTCCAATGTTTTTTTCGGATGTATTAAGATTTAACCTGTTAAGAAATTACGGAGGACTTTGGCTTGATGCAACTGATTTTGCAATTGATACTGTGTCAGATGATTACTTTTCGGGTTTATGTACAGTTTCAGGGATTCCCGACAATGAACATTTTTTTGTTGCAGAGGGAAGATGGCATACTGCATTATTTGGCGGTCCTAAAGAGCATCCACTTTTTCAATTTATGGATAATTTTTTTGCAAGTTTTTGGAAAGAAAATGATGAATCGGTTGATTATTTCATGACGGATTATGCGTTAGATTATGCATATGTAAATAATATTGGTAATTTTAAAAATTATATTGAATTAAATAGGGGAAAAGTTGATCCTAACTTTGTAAAATTACAATTATATTTAAATAGAAAATTTGATTATGATAAATGGAAAAGTTTAACGAAAAATACGCGAATATTTAAACTTACGTATAAAATGAAATTAAATAAAAAAAATAATACATTTTATAGATTTATCATCAAAAAAAATATATAATACATAATGTATAATATTTAATCTAATAATAAAGAGGCTAGTAGAAATGAAAGGAAAGTATTTAGGCGAATCTAAGACTCATTATAAGATGTACAAAAAAGGAAAGACATGGGTTACCATGGGAATTACCCTCCTTTCGGTTGGATTGGGGTTGGAGTTTGGTTCATCTGCTAATGCAGACGCTGTGAGTGATGTATCAAACTCAAGTAACAATAGTTCAGTGGCAAATAAAAATACCTCATCACAAGCTAATGTGGTTCAGTTGAAATCAAGTTCAGCTAAGACTTCAGTAGCAAACACACAATCAAGTTCAGCTAAGACTTTAGTAGCAAACACACAATCAAGTTCAGCTAAGGCTTCAGTAGCAAACACACAATCAAGTTCAAAGCAAAATATGTCATCTGCTGTAAAGACTGCTTCACCACGTGAATCACAGCCAATTAATTTTGCTGTTAAAAATAGCGCTTCAACGGTAAACACAACATCACAACAAAGTGTTTATGATGGTCAATCAGGAGAACCAACAAATCGTAGTCAAGCGGGAAAAGACATTCAAAATGCTGATAGTATGCAAATCTATTTGATAAATAAGGAAAATGGTAAAGTATTGGATCAGCGTGAAGCACTTTGGAACTCTTCATCAAAAGAAAATAATACATATTACGGTGATAATTTTAATGGTAATACTAGCGGAGTTACTTTTACATCTCCAAACGGTGATGTAACGGTTCACCCTCTTGATGGTTGGAAATTTGATATTCCATATACTGAATGGTTCGATAATCAACGTAACGGTGTCCAGAGCACAGATACTATTAAAGATGACAACGGAAATGTGAAGGCAACATCAACAGATGGATATTGGTCAAAGGAACCTACATCTAATGCGATTACTTTCTCTTTTGCAAATGCCCAGAAGGTAACCAATGGGACACTTAAACATTCAAAAGATGATGCGATTCAATTATTTATGTCACCTATCAATGACAATGATGGAAATACAGAATCACATCCAACGCCGCAAAAAGATAGTTATCAGGTGGTAATTAATTGGGTAAACACGCAATATCCAAATAATAATAAAAATAGTGAAGATAATGTTCCTGATGGTCAAGTTATTGGTCAAACTGTAATGAATCTTGACTATGGTAAATATGGTTCAAATGGGCGAGACGTCCTCCGTGGAATGTATAATGCTAATACAAACCCTGTTGGGGACTATCAGGTATATGCTCCAGATGGATACAGATTTGCATTTCCTAATGAAGTTGAAAACTCATATTTAACTTCAGGAGAAAATGGGCATGTAGCTCGTTATAGTACATGGGATCAAACTGGACACTTCCATTGGAATAACTATCAAACTGTAGTAAAAGTTTATGTTACTACGGATTCTAGTTGGAAGCGCCCAGCAAATGCTGCTGATGGATATGTGCCGATGTGGAAAGATGCTTCAACAACCAGCAAGCCAGCTGCAAGTACAACAGTTAATAAGCCAGCACAACAACCAGCTGCAAGTACAACAGCTAACAAGCCAGCACAACAACC
>NZ_AYYZ01000018.1 GCF_001435375.1 Ligilactobacillus araffinosus DSM 20653
ACCTCCGACCCTCTGTTTACAAGACAGATGCTCTACCAACTGAGCTAAGTCAGCATAGCAATGATGCGGGTGAAGGGATTTGAACCCCCACGTCCGAAGACACTAGAACCTAAATCTAGCGCGTCTGCCAATTCCGCCACACCCGCAAAATTGACATCCATGAGTCGCGAGGGGCTCGAACCCTCGACCCTTGGATTAAAAGTCCAATGCTCTAC
>NZ_AYYZ01000002.1 GCF_001435375.1 Ligilactobacillus araffinosus DSM 20653
AAAAACACCCCAAAATTTTAGATTTATTTTGTCCAAAATTTGGGGTGCATATCAAATATTACGGCCTCTTTATTTATATAATTACATTTAATTTTTCAGTTGGTTATAGTTGGCTTCTTTCTTAGCACGCACTGAGCTGCTCCATAGTGAAATGGCGGTCAGAATGCTTACAATTACAATCAGCCAACTTAAGATGGTAAATGACATTGATTTAACAAGGGTTGCGGCAATAATTACGCCAATTACGCCGCCGATAACGAATCCAAAAATTCCGCGAGTAGCAAATCGGTTGCTTTTAACAAAACTGAAACTTGTTCCTGGCATTAATAATGCACATGAAAGCATCATAATTGGAAAAGCGGCAATTGGTTTTAACCCGAGTAAATAAATCATTACCATACACGGGGCGTAAAGCCCCACTCCGGCGGCCATTAGACCTCCCAAGATGAAATTTCCGATTACACCGATAACTAATGCCCAACCATGTAAGCCGTTGGCGTTGTTTCCAACGGCAAGAATATTGATCCATCCCATCTTATTGGCAACCATTAACAGGGAAGTTAAAATTAAGGCAATTGCCATGAAACGCTGAACGATCACAGTACTCATTTTAACAACTAAAAAGCTACCAAGAGTTGCGCCAACCACGGCTGCCAAGACCATTGAAATTAAAGTTAAGGGTTGGACAGGAACCGCGGTTACAAAAAAGAGGGCTTCAACAATTGTTGGAATTCCATGAGCAATGTTTAATGTTCCTGGTAGATCACGTTCATCTTTCAAATAATGGGTCATTTGAAACATCGTTGTTGTTGTGATAAAGCTGCCAATTCCAAGGGTATCACCAAAATCAGCAATCCCAGCAATTCCCATTCCTAAAAGATTATCTTTAAGATTAAATTTCTCATGATTCCGTTTGACTTGGCGGATGATAATCAGGGCCAAGTAGAAGATACATAAAATTAAAATTCCAATAATTATTTTTATCACGTACGTCGCTCCTCAAAATATTTGTTGAGCTTAGTTTATCACTATCTAAGTAAATTGTGCGAATTATGGCAAAAAATTCATGACTTTTAAATAAATGGTTTAATTCCCATATATAAAAGGATAATTGCAATAAGAGGTTTCATCACCCGGGAAATAGAATCCCGGTTTCGTTGACTGATAAGATGCATCATTAATGGTGCGCAGGCGGCTCCTAAAACT
This sequence comes from Ligilactobacillus araffinosus DSM 20653, assembly GCF_001435375.1. Classification (GTDB taxonomy): domain Bacteria; phylum Bacillota; class Bacilli; order Lactobacillales; family Lactobacillaceae; genus Ligilactobacillus; species Ligilactobacillus araffinosus. Next base: position 1,207 of record NZ_AYYZ01000002.1, read on the forward strand.
GTTCCAAATGCCATAAAAACTACCAGGTGCCAGGCAATTGTCATTGTGTGCCAATGGAGGCCGATTCCTAAAAGGGTTGTCCAAATTCGGATATATGAAGAAGTTGCAGCTGCCTGAGTAACTGGGACATCAAGGAGGAGCATTCCGGCAACTAAGGGACCGCCGCCAGACATTCCGGCAAGTCCGGTCATAATGCCGCTAATAGTACTAGCAAAAGAGGGAAAATACTTTTTAGTAAGTCTTGAAGAATTTTTTTTACGAGAATGTAAAATTGAGTTCCATAAAATCGTGGATGCCAAAACAATCAGAATAATGCTGATAATTAATTGATATACGCTATGATTAGTGAACGGAATAATCAGACTTCCACCAACCGTTCCTAATATTGCCCATTTAAGGAGAAAGTTTCCGTGATGATAGGCGATCGTGTGAGTTCGATGATTGATTAATGTTCCAACGATCAACGCGGGAAGCGTAACGACCAATGCACTTGCCGCCGCCGTTTTAGCGCTGAGATGAAAGAATGTGATGAGACATCCAATGTAAAGCGCAGCGCCCATTCCAAGAAAGATTAAAATAAAGCCAATTAGAAAACCGTATAGAATAAGTAATCCAATATGCATGCAATTACCTCCTTGTTCTTTATTATAGGAGTAATTTAGATAAAAGTTTACTAATGTAGTCGAAATGAAATATTTTCAATCGAGTTTTAATCTATGAATTTTATATATTTAGATAATTGAATTCAAAAAACCTTACTATCAAACTGATAGTAAGGCCGAAACAAAATAAGCTTCGAATACGAAGGGCGTATTCCAACTAATAGGATGGAATTTCATATACCTGTGTAAAGCGAAATTGAGGTAGTTGATCAAACTTCCAAATGACCAACTACCTCCAGTCTATGTTTTTTCGAAAAAGGTTTCAAACAAAGGTTCTTTGCAATCACAAAGTAATATTATTAAAATACTTTCAAATCAATTTTGAAAGAGTTGTTAATGTCCGAATCATTTGTGATACAAATCCGTATTCATTGTCGTACCATGAAACTGTCTTAACAAGTTGTAAGTCATCAACAGTCGTAATTTCTGTTTGAGTAGGATCAAAAATTCCACCAAAAGTTGTATCAATTACGTCTAACGAAACGATTGAGTCATCATTGTAGCCAAATGATGGGTTATTTTCAGTGTGTTTTTTAAGGGCTTCATTAACTTCTTCTTCAGTTACCTTTTTATTTAAAACAGTAACTAATTCTGTGATTGATCCGTCAATTACTGGGACCCGTTGGGCGTGTCCCTTTAATTTACCATCTAATTCAGGAATTACTAAACCGATTGCTTTAGCAGCTCCTGTTGAATGAGGGATTGTATTTTCAGCAGCTGCACGGGCCGAACGGACATCCTTATTAGGACCGTCTTGAATTTTTTGAGTAGCTGTATATGCGTGAACAGTTGTCATGGTTCCGGCTTTAATTCCAAATTCTTGGTTCAAAGCATATGCTAATGGGGCAAGACTATTAGTTGTGCATGATCCCGCTGAAACAATTTGGTCATCTTTTTTTAAGATATCATGGTTAACATTGTAAACAACGGTCTTGATTTTACCAGCAGGGGCAGAAATTAAGACCTTCTTAGCACCCGCTTCAATGTGTGCTTGAGCCTTTTCGCCTGAAGTATAGAATCCAGAGCATTCAAGGACGATGTCAATTCCATCGTTCTTTACCCAAGGAATTTCTTTAGCGTCAGGAAAAGCGTACACATTGATTTGTTTTCCGTTGATATAAAGTGCTTTATCATCGGCACTTACATCACCATCAAATGTGCCATGAATTGTATCATATTTGAATAAATGTGCTAATTGTTGTGGAGCACATAAGTCATTGATAGCTACGACTTCTAATTCAGTGTCTTTTAAACTTAAAATTCTCCGTAAAGCTAAACGTCCAATTCTACCAAAACCATTAATACCAATTTTTACTGTCATAATTAATCAGCCTCCACTTGTTTTTTATTTGATTTGTATCTGTTATATAAGTTATTTGCAATTAATGCGATGATTACAAGCAAGCACCCTACTAATTCGAATGCTGAAATATGATAACCACCAATTACGGTAATTACGAAAGAAGTTACTGGAACTAAGTTCATAAAAAGAATTCCGTTGATTGGTCCAACAATTTTGTTTCCAAAGTTCCATGCAAATACGGCAACTACACCTGCGAGAAGTACCATATATACTAAAGCTCCACTGACACCTTGGATGGCGTGCATTGTCGGCATTTTTAACCAACCTAGCATTGTTGCAGCTGCAATGATCACACTTACGGAAATCATGCCATAAATGGTTGTTAATGCAGTGTAGCGTAAAATTGACCACCCTGAGAAATCAGGAACTCCAGAGGTATAAATTACCCAACATAACGCTCCAAGTAAGATAAGGATCGTTGCTAAGAAAGTGTTGTTACCGCTAAGTAGAACAGAAAGATGTCCTTTAGTGACAACCATGAAAACCCCAATGATTGCAACAATCATTGAAAGTAATGAGAATTTAGTTGGCTTTTGTTTACGCCAAACCCAAGCAACTAAAACCCCAAGTAATGGTTGAATAGCCATCATTACTGAAGCAATGATTGATCCGGACGGTCCGGCAATTTTTTGGCCTAAAAATACTAAAAAACTAAATCCCGCAAAAGCAGAAGTTCCAAGAAGCCACAACTTTTTAAAGTGACCTTCAGGATTAAATGCTTTTGGCCCTTCAATGAAGAGCAGTAAAATCGCAAAGATGATTGCTACTGAGCCATAACGGAATAGTGTAAAGTAAAATGGATCCATAATCTTTAGAGCGGGTGTCATAATCGGAAACATTCCGCCCCAAAATAAAACAGCAATCAAACACATTACTAAGCCTAAAATTCCTTTTCTTTTCATCTCTTTACCTCACTAATTAATAATTTTTTATAAATTTGGAAAACTTAGTTCATAAGCATCGCCTCTTCCTTTCAACGGTTTTAGATTAAGCCAATTATTTACCTATGAGAATAATCAATATATAATACCTGTTATAGTGAGTCGTTATATGTTAAGGGAGTGACAATGTTGTTTGATTCTATAAACATTGATTTGTTATATGTGTTCATTACTGTAAGTGAATTAAAAAGTATTAACAAAAGTAGTGATGTTTTATTGCTATCACAGCCTGCGATCAGTAAGAAAATCAAACAACTAGAAGAATATTTCGGACAAAAACTATTAATTCGATCATCAAAGGGAGTATCGCTTACTCCAGAGGGAGAAATTTTTTACCAAAAAGCGAAGAAGATAATTCGTGAATTTGATTCACTGCATTATCTAAAGAATGAGCAAGATTATAACTCTTTTAATTCATTAAGAATTGGTTCGCTTGATAGTATTTCATCTTTCAAATATCCTCATTTTTTCATTAATGCTTTGGGTACCATTAAAGAAGTTGTTCTTACTAATAAAATTTCAGACTTAATAGCCCCATTTAACAACGGGGATTTAGATGTTATTTTGATGGATTCACAATTTAAAAATACTCTTACATGTGATTTTGACGAAGAAGTCCTATATGAGGAACCGTATTATATTGTTTATTCAAAAAATAATCAGAATTTGTTTAATTTGAAAAAAGAAAAGATTTCAGCAAAGGATTTGCAGAGATATCAGTTGCTGCTGTATCCAAAATATTGTCCAATTCATAATCGGATTGCTCAAATTTATAAAGAATTAAAATTAAAGTTACCACCAATTTATGAAGTGAACTACAGTGAATCAATAATCTCATTTATTAAAAATTCGGATTACATTACTATTTTGCCTAAATCACTGGCAGTCAATAAAATTAAAGATAGCGAAAATATTTTGGAAACCAAAGAATTAGATATTGCTTTTCAAAGAAAGGTTTCGGTCTTTTCTAATAAGAAAGTTCCTTTAGAACAAATTGTTAATAGACTCGATAGTTAAGATTAAGTGGTCCATGGGTAAAAAATATTATGATATCATGATAGAAATTTTTTAACTGATAACGGGTGAATATTTTGCTCTTTTTCAGTATCAACAACTTAAATAAAAGGGAGTATAATTTAACGAGTATTATTAAGGATAGAGCGGAGTATTTTGTAATGGAGAAAAGGTTAAAAAAAGGTAGGTATATTACTGGATTTGACGGAATTCGCACTCTTGCAGTTGTTGCAGTTATTCTGTATCACATTTTACCCGGAAGTATGAAGGGCGGTTTTTTAGGGGTGCCCATCTTTTTTGTATTATCAGGATACCTAATCACTGATCTACTTTTTCAAGAATGGGAACGGTCAGATGGTATCAGTATCAAAAATTTTTATAGTCGGAGGATCCACCGGTTATATCCCGGCTTGGTAACAATGGTTTTGGGAACGACCGCTTATATTACCATATTTCAACGGTCATTGTTAAAGGGAATCAAAACGACGATTCTTGCCAACTTAACATATGTTTATAATTGGGTTGAAATTGCGCAGCATCAATCGTATTTTAATAATTTTGGAGCACAGTCACCGTGGACGCACTTATGGTCGTTATCAATTGAAGGTCAGTTTTATTTGATTTGGCCGGTTGTTTTAGTGCTATTTTTACGGCTTTTACATAATAAAAAGAATTATTTGAAGATCGGTTTGGGTGTCTTTGGTGTTGCCATCTTTTCAGCAATTTTAATGGGAGTTTTATATCACCCGGGGAATGATCCTTCGCGGGTGTACTATGGGACCGATACGCGGATGTTTTCGATTTTGATGGGCGCTAGTCTTGCATGTATTTGGCCAAGTACCCGGTTGAAGAAGGATCTTGATAAGTCGCACCGCGTTACTCTTGATGTCTTAGGTGCGATTGCTTTGATTGCAGTCATTATCATGTTCTTTATGATGAATGGCGAAGGGACATTTGTTTATCGCGGCGGGATGTTCCTCTTCTCAATCGTTTCAATGATCCTGGTTGGAATCGTTGCTCACCCAGGAGCCGATTTAAACCGCGTATTAACGAATAAGGTCTTTACCTGGCTTGGAAAGCGCAGTTATGGGATTTACATTTACCAATATCCCGTAATGGTCTTTTATGAAGCAAAAGTCAAAGTTGGCAGTCATCCATTGTTGAATGCGTTGCTCGAAATTGTAATTATTTTAGTGATTAGTGACTTATCTTACCGGTTAATTGAAGTCCCATTGCGGCGGTTCAACTTTAAGAAGACGTTTACCGCATTAAAGCAAAACTTAGGATTCAAGAAGAAACAATTATTAAACGACCTTGTGATTGCGGTTGGAACGGTAATTTTTGGAATTGCATTTTACGGAATATTCTTCTGCAAACCAGAAACGAGTGGTGTTTTTCAAAAGGACAGCTCAAAACTCCAACATCAAATTGCTGCTAACCAGAAAAAGGCCGAAAATCACAATAAGCATATTAAATATACCAATGTGCAAAAACCGACGAAGGCTTCCGATAAGGATATTTTAGTAAAAAATGGCAACGTAACGGATAAGGGCAAAAAATTTGCAAGCAACCTTCAAATTAGTGGAATTGGAGATTCGGTAATGGCTGATGCATCTGCAACGTTACAGGGCGAATTTCCGAAGATGATTATCAATGCGCAAGTTGGCCGCCAAGCAAATGCCGCACCGGCAGTTTTGAAACAGATGGACGTGAACCATCAATTGGCCAATACCGTTTTAATTAGCTTAGGAACAAACGGAACGATCTCGCAGGATACCCTAAACCAAATTATGGATATTTTGGGGCCACAACGAACGGTTTTCTGGTTAAATGTCCATGTCCCGACAAAACCATGGCAAAATGACGTTAATAACACATTAAATCAAGCCCAGAAGCAATATCATAACTTGCATATTATTAACTGGTATGGTTATTCAAATCACCATTCAGATTGGTTTTATGCGGATAATGTTCATCCCAACGAGGACGGTCTTAAGTTTTATGGTAATTTTGTTTTAAAGAGTATTTTGGAATACTATAACCATTGAATAGTAAAATGTTAAGAATGAATTAGAAAAGTATAACGAAGCTATAGATTGGGAGAAAATTCGAGTTAACTTTATGTTGGCATAGCTTTTAATTATTGAATTTAGATGCAGTAAAAAGAGGTTGAGGCATATTGTCTCAACCTCTTTGCATTCTTTATTGAGAGCAGTCTTCAATTTTAGCCTTGTTAAGAAGTAACGATGAGCTAACGACCGTGACTGATGAAAAGGCCATTGCCAGGCCGGCCAACTCCGGACTAAGTTCAAGCCCCAAGTGAGCAAACAGACCGGCAGCAATTGGGATTCCAATCACGTTGTAAATCAATGCCCAAAATAGATTAAGTTTGATTCGGTTAAATGTTTTTCTTGAAATATCAAGGGCACAAACAACTTCGCGCAGATCATTTTGAACAAGCACGATCTTACCGGACTCAATTGCGATATCTGTACCGGAACCCATTGCGATTCCGATATCAGCGGTCGAAAGAGCAGGGGCATCATTTATCCCATCGCCAACAAAAGCGACTTTTCCTGATGTTGATTGTTGAATCTTTTTGATGTAGGCTGCTTTTTCTCCTGGAAGAACTTCAGCAATTACCTGATCAATGCCGACTTGATTGGCAATGGCTTGTGCAACATGTTGGTTATCGCCCGTCAACATAACGGTTTTTAGCCCTCGCGCTTTTAATTTTGCAATTGCTTCAGCTGATGTTGGTTTCGGGGTGTCTTGGATTGCAATGAGGCCGATTACTTGGTCGGCGATTCCAACTAAAACAACCGTTTTGGCTTCATTTTGAAGAACGGTCATTTGCTTTTGCAATTCGGCAGAAAGCTGACCGGCAGCTGCCATTTTCGCGTTTCCAATAAAGGCAGGTTGGCCGTTAACCAAGGCTTGAACTCCTTTCCCCCGGAGGTCGTTAAAGTTTTGGGCAGAAGGAAATTGAATTTGGTTTTCTTTCACTTTGGTCATGATTGCATGGGCAAGCGGGTGCTCGGAATTTTCTTCCAAACTCCCGGCGATTGTAAGCACCTGTTGCGGATCACCAATAAGATCGGTGACGACCGGTTTCCCGTTAGTAATGGTTCCGGTTTTATCAAAGACGATGGTTTGAAGGTCATTGACTTCTTCTAACGCCTCACCATTTTTGATCAAAACTCCCATTTTGGCTGCCTGGGCAGTTCCCACCATTAACGCAGTCGGGGTAGCAAGGCCAAGCGCACACGGGCACGCAATCACGACGACTGAAACGGCAAACAGCATTGCCTGAACGGTCGTTGCATGGAAGAAGACGAACCAAACGGTAAACGTGATGATGGCAATGATCAAAACAGCCGGAACAAAGATTTCTGCGATCTTATCAGTTAAATTTTGAATCGGTGCGTGACTGGTTTGAGCTTTTTTGACCATCTCAACGATTTGGGAAAGCATCGTATCTTTTCCGATTTTAGTTGCTTTGAACAAAATTGAGCCGTTGTTATTGATCGTTGAACCCACAACCGGATCGCCGACCGTTTTTTCAACGGGCATGCTTTCGCCAGTGATCATTGATTCATCGACGGTCGTTGATCCTTTTGTAATGACACCATCAACGGCGATTTTTTGCCCAGGACGAACTCGAATGATATCGCCAACCTTGACTTGATCAAGCGGAACATCGTCATACTTTCCATCTTTCAAAACCTCAGCCCGTTTGACTTGAAGTTCCAATAATTTTCCCAGAGCGTTCGAGGCATTATTATGCATGCGTTCTTCCATTGCATCGCCAAGCAGAACAAAAATCGTAATGTACGCGGCACTTTCAAAGTAAACATCGCGGCCCGTGAAAAGAGCAAAAATTGAATAAAAATATGCAACGATCGTTCCGACAGCAACGAGGGTATTCATATTGGCATTATGGTACTTAAAAGCGGCCCACGCACTTTTCCAATATGGGATGGCTGCAATCAACATGATAATTGTTGTCGTAATAAATGCCATCCAACGGTATTCTGGCAGGTGCCAGTCAAATGGCATTGCCAGCATTTGGATCAGCATTGGAATTGCTAAAATGAAGGAGATCCAAAATCGCTGCAGATTTGAAAGCTTCATTATTTAATAACAACCTTTCCGTGAAACATATTCATTCCGCATGCATAGTTGAATTCGCCTTTTTGATTCGTATTGATTGCAACTTCAACGTCTTGGTTCAAAGGAAGATCGGCGTTGAACTGCATTTCATCAGATTGAACGCGGGCAAGACAAGTTGAATCGTTTGAACGGTTAAAAATGATTTTGGCCGGAGTACCTTGTTTGAACTCAACGACTTCCGGTTCATAACCGTTGGCAACGTTGACTTTAATAACTTGGTTGCCATCCTTCATTGTTGCTTGATTTTTTTTGTGAAATAAGTCTTTTAATCCCATGATGATTTTCCTTTTTTTACTTAATGATGATTTTGCCATGGAACATGTCCATGCCGCAGGCGTAATCAATTTCGCCTTTTTGATCGGTCGGAATTTCGATCGTTGTAATTTTTTGTTTTGTTAAGTCCTTATCAACTCCCAGTTTTTCAAAAACAACGTGGGCTAAACAAGCGGTTGAATCTTGCATGTCAAAGTAGACCTTTGCAGGCACTCCTTGTTTCAGAATAAGGGTGCTTGGTGAATAACCGCCTTTTACAACGATCGTGGCATGCTGTTCGTTATTTTGAACAGTTGAACTGCTGGCTTGCTCATGATGGTTGCCGAAAAACCAATAACAAATGAAACTGATCAATGCGACGGCGAGGCCAAAAACGATTGCGTTAATCATCTTAAGTCAGTCCTTTCTTTATGATTTCAAATTCATTATAGCGTTATCGTTTACAAACGTAAACAAATATCGTGATTCCGTTTGTCAACTGACTATAATAGAAAATGGAAGGTGAGATAAATGGAGTTATTAAATCAAGTTGCAATTGGATGGATCGTGATTGGAATTTTATCGGCGGTCATTATTTTGATTGATGTAATCCGTCATCCGCAAGCAATGAAAATTATGGATGTGGTTTGGTCAATCAATGCGCTGTGGGGTGGACCGTTAATTTTGTGGGCCTATTTTACCCTTGGAAAACATCGTAAAATGAAGATGTCAATGCCGATGAAATCGATGAGGATGGATGCATCAATGAAAATGCCAATGGCTAATCACAAATATGATAAGTTTTGGCAAGGAATTGTGGTGGACGCGCTTCACTGCGGTGCCGGATGCAGTTTATCTGATTTAGCTGGTTCATGGATTTTTTATTATTTATTGAGTTTTAGTATTTTAAATCAAAAATTGTTTGGCGAATGGCTCTTTGACTATGTTTTAGCGTTGATTATTGGCGTTTTATTCCAATATGCAGCGATTGCTCCAATGATGAATGGTTCAATTGGCCATAAGCTGTTTCAGGCATTTAAGATCGATTTTTGGTCACTAACGGCATGGCAAGTTGGCATGTACGGCTGGTCAGCGATTGTCAACTTTGGCTTGCATTTGCATTTCACACCGACAATGCCTGCGTTTTGGTTAATGATGGCAATTGGAATGGCATGCGGGTTTGTGACGGCATACCCAATGAATTTGTTGCTGGTGAAATTGGGAATTAAAAAGGGAATGTAAATCAAAAAAGATTGCAACGTTTATGTTGCAATCTTTTTTACTTATTCACTTTTACCAAATTTGAACCCGTTTATCCGGCGCAAGCCACATTCCATCACCTTGATGAATATCAAATGCTTGATAGAAATCATCAAAGTTTTGCGGTTGGACATTTCCTCGTAACATCTCAGGAGCATGGACATCGGTTGCAAGTAACATTTTTTCATATGCTTGACTAGCCTTCATTCGCCAAATTGTTGCCCAATTGGTGAAGAATTCGCGTAAATTGGCGTTTTCAGATTGTTTAAGAGCTTCGAGGGCGCAACTCATTCCACCGTTATCCGCAATATTCTCTGATACGACCAACTTCCCATTTACTTTTCCACCAGCAAATGGGATCCCATCGAATTCATTGATCATTTCCCGGGTTAACTTTTCAAAGTGGGCGAAGTCTTCCTTTGTCCACCAGTTAGTCATATTGCCGTATTCATCGAAATGGGCACCGTTATTATCAAATGCGTGAGAAATTTCATGTCCCATTACACAACCAATTCCACCAAAGTTCTTGCTATGTGATTGATGGAGGTCATAAAATGGTTTCTCAAGAATTGCGGCCGGAAAAGTGATATCATTTCGTGACGGGTCATAACATGCATTAACCAGTTGGGAAGGCATGTCCCATTCGGTCCGATCAACCGGCCGGTGAAAACTTTCAAAGTTATCTGTAATTTTAATGCGTTTAATATTTAGATAATTGCTGAATAGTGTTCCGCCGTCTTCAGCTGGAATGATCTTCATTTTGGAGTAAACTGGTTTAATTTTTTCAGGGAATCCAACTTTAATGGCAATATGATCAAGCTTAGTAATTGCTTTTGCACGAGTTTGATCTCCAAGCCAATCATTTTTTTCAAGGCGATGTTTATATATTTGAATCATTTGTTGAATCATTTTTGTTGCATCGGCCTTTGCTTTTTCACCAAAGTATTTTTTGCCATAAAAATCGCCAATTACATATGTGAAAGTATCATCAACGATTTGATATGCAAATTTTCGTTGTGAAACTGCTTTTTGAGTTCCTGCCAATTTTTGATGGAATTGATCGGCTGTTTGCCGAAGATCATCGGTTAATAACTTGGCAAGTGAATTGATCGTTCTAGTTAAAATCCAACTCTTTAAGTTTTTAAAGGTTGCGTCATTAACAATTTGATCAAAATGTTCGAAAAATGTAGGTTGGGTAACGATAACTTTTTCAGGATGGTCATCAATTAATTCAGAAATCGTGGATGCAAAGTTGAAACTTTGACTGTAATTCTTGACCTCTTTAAGCGTTCGCGGATTATATTGTTTAGGATAATCTGCAAGTTCATCCGCAGGTAATACGTGTGGTACAAGTGACTTATCGAAGGCTAAGGCTTGATTAACAATCTTAGTAGCTTGATCTTTAGGATACCCAACGGCTTGGAGTAGTTGGGTAGACATTTCTGCCCATACATGAAGCAGTTCATCACTTTCGGGTTTTTCATAGTAAGTTTTGTCTGGCAAAATCAAATCAGGAGCGTACATAAAAACTGCATTTTGCGCAGTATTTTTCCAATCAGGTTCGACATCGATCATGAATGGGAGAGGTAGTCCGTTTTGAATCCAACTTGTAAGTTGATGATCTAAATCGGTTAATAATGCTAATTTTTGAATCGGTTTAATAAACGCTAATAGTGGAGCAACACCTTCTTGTTCACGTTGCTTGAAGTCAAGTGCAAGTTGATGAAATTTCATTGCTTCGGCAAACATTGGATTGGGAGCCGATAATTTTCCTTGGTGGTAGCGATCAAAATCGTCCATTAGTTTTTTATGAACTGCCTCATCCATATCTTGAAAACTTCCCGCTGCTGGTTTATCAGCTGGAACCTTAGTTTTGTTAAGCCAATCGTAATTAACGTGCATATATAAGTTATCTTTTACAGATGCGCGGCACCCTTCAGTTGTGGGAGCACCTCCAAGAACAAATTGAACATTTTTCATAAAGCAAACCCCTTTCAGTAGATGTTTAAAAATTATATTTAATTTTATTTTAATTAGAATTTAATAATATCGCAAATCAATGATTAGGATGTGAAGTATTTTGGGTTTCTTTGGCATATTTTTCAAGAGGGGCGTCAGCTTTAGCCCAATCTTGAGGAACTTTGATGTGCGCGTTCGGATCAAAGTGATGCTTAATTGGAACGCCCATTGGGTGTTGGTCTTGGGTCATGATACTTGTTGGAATATTTGACTGAACTTTTTGTGGTTTTTTCAATCCTTCAATTTCCCAAGTGTATGGTGCAAATTTATTATTTGAGTTTACCCAGTCATTGTTATGCTTTGCATTATGATGTTTTGAAAGCAGATATAGCCCAAATGCAACTAAAAGGACAATACCGACTAAGCAAGCAATTGTGACGTCATAAACGGTTCCCGAACCTACTTCTTTTTTAACCTGAGTTGGTGGATAAAATGCAAGGATGATTCCAAATGTTGAAGCTGCGATTCCAATAATTGTAACTAACCAGGCACCAAACTTTCCCCCTGGGACTTTAAAGGAACGCGGACGGTTAGCTTGGGTATAACGTAATCGGATGAAGGAAACAAACATAATAATGTAGTAAAGCAAATATAAAATTGTCACTGTTTGGGTAATCATAATAAAGAATCCTTCAACGTTTGGCAGTAATTTAACGAGAAAGGCAATTACAGTAACACAAAATGCTTGGAAATACATCATCTTCGATGGCATGCCATGCTTATTATAATTTTGAAGCCATTTAGGCAGTAAACCACTCTGACCAGCTTGTCCTAACATGAATGAAGGTCCCGCCAAGTTCGTGATCCACATGGCTAACAATACCAACGAATTTGCATAAATAAATAACATATATAACCAAGGAGCATGAATCGTTGCACCAAGGTCATGAAAAGTTACAAATAATGCATCTAAAATATTGATTTTATTTGCGGGAATAACTGACGCAATAATTAAAGCTCCAACAACAAAAATCAACAATGCTAAAATTCCAGCAAAGAAAATTGAAATCGGATATTGCTTTGAAGGATGTTTTAATTCTTTAATATGAGCAGCATTCATATCAATTCCTGCCCAAGAAAAAAGTACACCGGCAACCAAAGCAAGTGTTCCCATTCCATTCCACTGCGGAATTAAGTTTTTAACATGCATTGGCATTGCAGGTTTATGTCCTTGACATAGCCAAACAATTAGTAAAATAACCATAATTGCAAGCGGAATAAACGTCCCGATAATAACTCCATATTTAGCAACGTTTGAAAATGTCTTGGTTCCGCGAGCGGCTAACCATGTTACAAACCAGAATAACGCGATGAAACCACACATAATTAAAATTTCGTGTTGTGGGTGTTGTAAGAATTGAATGGCACGGTGATAGTGTGGTGTGAAAAACATAACTGTTGCCGCAAAGTTGGGCATTCCGGCACCTAAGTTAAACGTTGACTGGAACCAAAGAATGATTAAGCAGGTAAATGCCCAACCTTTTCCCAGTCCTTCACCAACCCAACGAAAAATTCCGCCGCGTTGGGGCCAACCACTTGCAAGCTCTGCCGAAACTAAAGCGGTGGGAACAAAAAACAGAATAAATCCAATTGCAAAGTAAGTAACTGACGATAAGCCATAAAAAGCTTGTTGCGGATCATTTCCAAGGCCCGCAATCATAACAACGTTTAGCATTGTCAATGCTAAGGTTGACATGTAATATTTTTGAGGCTTTTTGGTTTGTGTTTTATCCATAATAACTCCTCCTATTAAATTTAAAGGGGTAACCCCCTTCCTATTCTGTACTAGTTCATTTGACAATTAAGGACAAATGTAACTGCTAGAATGCAAAAATTCTTTGATGTGGGTGACAGTAAAAAATTAATAAAGATTTATAAATACTTTTAAAAATCAATTTTAAATTTCTAAGGAATATTAATGACATTAATTTAATGCTTTTTTAATCGTTAAAGATAGAACAAACTAATATTTACAAATATGGGATTTACATATTTACAAAATTGGTCTATACTAATTTTTGTAGTAAGCGTTTACACAAAACAACTCAAAATTTGATTTTAAAATGACATAAATTAAGTTATTGGCTATTTTAGTAGTTAAGTTTAAGGAGTGATTAGGATGGCTACAGGAAAACAAGGATTTAAAAATCGCCTGTTAAAGGTTGTCGGTAAAATTTCATCATCACGGCACATGGTTGCTTTGCGTGATGGAATCGCACAAGCTGTTCCGTTGATCATTATCGGATCAGTCTTCATGATTATCGGGCAATTCCCGATTCAAGCTTATTTGAAGTTCATGGCGCACACATTTGGGCCGCATTGGAACATTGTGATCCAACAAATTACATTTGCGTCATTTGACTTGATGGGGCTAGTTGCGGTTATCGGAATTTCATATAACTTAGCGAAAAGTTACAAGGACATCGATCCATTACCAGCAAGTTTAGTTGCAATGTGTGGATTCTTCTTAACCATTCCATTCGCAATGCATAAAGACGGAACATTTTGGATTCCATTAGCTCAGTTAGGTTCAACTGGCTTATTTATTGCAATTATTATTGGGCTATTCTTAACTGATTTTTACGTATGGATGATTCATAAGCATATTACAATTAAGATGCCAGCTAGTGTACCACCAGCTGTAAGCAACTCGTTTGCAGCTTTGTTTCCAGGTTTCTTCTGTTTGTTGTTAGTATGGATTGTTCGGTTGATAATTTCATTTACTCCAATTGAAACGATTCCAAACTTGATGCAATTCATTTTTAAGCCAATTTCAGCTGTTGGAACAAGTTTACCAGGGGCATTGCTCTGTGAGTTTTTGATTTCATTTTTATGGTTGTTTGGGGTTCACGGTGCCAATGTCGTTTCCGGAATTATGATGGCTTTTTGGTTGCAAGCCATGCAGCAAAATGCGGCTGCTTTTGCTGCTCATAAGTCATTACCGCATATTGTTACTCAACAATTTTTTGATAATTTTGTTCACATCGGTGGTGCAGGAGCTACCTTGGGACTGGCAATTATAATGATTATGTTTGCACGGAGTGATGAGTACAAAACATTGGCAAAATTGGAAATTGCGCCAGCATTTTTTAATATTAACGAACCGTTAATATTTGGGTTCCCAATTGTTATGAATATTTACATTGCATTACCATTTATCATTGCACCGTTAGCTAACGTTCTAATTACATATGGTGCTATGGCAACAGGGTTATGTGCTAAAACAATCGGGGTCATGGTTCCATGGACGACGCCAGTTGTGATTTCAGGTTATTTAGCAACTGGTCATATTTCAGGAGCAGTTACGCAAATTGTCTGTTTGGTAGTTGATGCTTTGATCTATGTTGGATTCTTTAAGAAAGCTGATAAAAAGAAGATCCAAGCAGGATTAGCAATGGAAAATAAATAATTTAATGACTATTTTCGGATTATAAAGAACATGTTATACTAGAACAGTCAAAGAAAACGTTTTCAAAAACAGTGATGAGGTGGATAAAATGGCTAAATACACAATAATGTTAAATTGCTCAGCAGGAATGAGTACAAGTTTATTAGTAACAAAGATGCAAGCAGCCGCTAAGGACAAGGGCATTGATGTTGACATCTTTGCAACGGCCGCAAGTGATGCACGAGCTCAATTAGATTCAAAGACAATTGATTGTGTTTTGCTTGGACCGCAAGTTAGTTATATGCAGGATGATTTTAAGAGTATGCTTGAAGGTCGAAAAAATAGTTTGGGCAATGATATTCCGTTAGCGGTCATTGATATGCAGGCATACGGTATGATGGATGGCGAGAAAGTTTTAAATCAAGCAATTAGTTTGATTGAGGGTTGATTTAACATTAGGAGAGATGATAAATGGCTGAAGAACAACCAAATTTAGAAGCAACGATGGGCTTGATTATGAATGGTGGGAACGCTAAAGGATTCGCTTTTGAAGCGATTCGAGCTGCCAAAAAAGGTGACTTTGAAGAGGCACATAAAAAATTAGATGCAGCAGATCAAGCTTTGAATGAAGCTCACAATTCGCAAACGGATATGTTAACTAAGGAAGCTCAAGGCAATCACCAACCAGTTACATTGTTAACAGTACATGCCCAAGATCATTTGATGAATGCCATCACATTCCGGGATCTTGCTGGTGAAATGGTTGACATGTATGAACGAATTGCAAAATTAGAAAAATAAAAATCACAAAAAGGTGCAGGGATAAAGGGTAACTGCACCTTTTTCGTTAAGAAAGGATGAGTTTTCGCATGAAACGCGAATTGGGGATTTCAGTTTATCCCGATCATAGTGATCCGGAAAAGGATAAGGTATATATTAAAAAGGCAGCTGACTTAGGATTTACGCGGTTATTTATGAGTATGCTTGAAGTTCAAGGGGGAGAAGAAGCAACGGCAGCCAGATTCAAAAATATTATTGGTTTTGCTCGTGATTTAGGATTTGAAGTCATTTTGGATATTAATCCGGGAATTTTTGAGCAACTTGGAATTTCATATGATGATTTAAAGTTTTTTGCTGATCTTGGCGCCAGTGGAATCCGGCTTGATGAAGGTTTTGATGGCTTAAAGGAATCACTGATTTCATATAATCCATATGGGTTAAACATTGAATTGAACATGAGCAATAACGTTGCTTACTTGGATAATATTTTATCGTATGAAGCAAACGTCCCGTACATTTATGGTTGCCATAACTTTTATCCGCAAGAAGGCAGCGGATTGCCATATGACTTCTTCGTTGAATGCAGTCAACGGTTCAAAAAACACGGAATCAAGACATCGGCATTTATTACAAGCCAGGACGCTTTGACTCAAGGCGGTCCGTGGAACGTAAATGATGGATTGCCAACTCTTGAAATGCACCGTCATTTACCATTAGCAGTTCAAGCAAATCATTTGTTTGCAACGGGACTAATCGATACGGTCATCATTGGTAACTGCTATGCTTCAGATGAGGAACTTGAAAGTTTAGCAGCGCTTGACCGCTATTGTATTACTTTGGATGTTGATTATGTTCCGGAAGTCAATCCAATTGAAAAGAAGATTTTGGAAGATAATTTGCATTTTCGTCGGGGTGACATTACGGCAATGACGATCCGGTCAACGCAAGTTCGGGTGAAATATGCTGACCAATCAAACCCACCGCATGATAACGAATACCCATTCAAACGCGGGGATATTGTTGTCGGTAATGATGAGTTCGGGAGGTATAAAAATGAATTGCAGATTGTCCTTGAACCTCACCAAGATTCGCGGAAAAATTTGGTCGGACGAATTTCTGAAAATGAAATTTTTATGCTTGATTACATCAAGCCATGGAGCAAATTTAAATTTGAAAACCACAATTAAAAATAAATTACAATTTATCCAAAAAAGAAATTAAACTTTAGAAAGAATACGGAATTATCCGTATTCTTATTTTTTATTGGTCAATAATGACAGATTAAAAATTATTATGCAAAGTGATAGACAAATATTTTAAATATTTTGGTATATCTTTTAGAATAGAGAATGGATGCTATAGGAAAAGGAATGGATCAGTTATGGGTAAATTAAGTGTAACGGAAATTTTACACAAGCCTTTTACAAGTCGCAACTTACTGTATGTGTTTAAAGGAATTCTCGTTGGTTTAATAACAG
Organism: Ligilactobacillus araffinosus DSM 20653; assembly: GCF_001435375.1. Lineage (GTDB taxonomy): Bacteria > Bacillota > Bacilli > Lactobacillales > Lactobacillaceae > Ligilactobacillus > Ligilactobacillus araffinosus. The sequence continues at coordinate 18,537 of NZ_AYYZ01000002.1, forward strand.
GAGTAGTTGTAAGTGTTTTTAGGCTGATTATAGATAAAACGATGAAGGGATTATATTTTGTTTATCCTTATATGGTAAATCATCCAAAGACAATTATCCTATATGTAATTGCAACGATTATTTTATGTATTATTCTTGGATTTATCATTCGTCCCCAGTTGTTTTATGTAAAAGGATCTGGAGTACCACAAATTGAAGCGGTAATGGATGATCAACTTGAAATGCATTGGTGGGCTGTATTATGGCGTAAATTTGTTGGTGGTTTACTTGCGATTTGTCCAGGGTTATTCCTTGGCCGAGAGGGTCCGTGTATCCAAATGGGAGCTTGCATAGGGCAAGGGCTTTCCGAAGAAGTTTTTCATGGTGATAAGCAAGATCGGAATGTTATGCTTGCTTGCGGAATTGCTGCAGGACTATCAGCAGCTTTTAGCGCTCCAGTTGCAGGAGCACTGTTTTTGGTTGAAGAAATTACCCTTGGATTTGCCTCAGCGACTGTTTGGTTAGCTGCCTTGGCCGCAGCAGTAGCATCTGATTTAGTTACGCTTTTATTTTTTGGGTTAACTCCAAGTTTACATTTTATTTATGATTATAGTGTTCCAGTTAAAGATTACTGGCAACTAATTATTTTAGGAATCATTCTTGGATTGTTTGGTAATTTATATCAACGCGTAATTTTAAGCTTGCCAAAATGGTATGGAAAATTAAAGATTATTCCTAAAGCTTGGCATAGTATTGTACCGTTACTATTAGTTATTCCAATTGGATTGTATTACGTTAAAATTTTAGGTGGAAGTCATGATTTTATTTTAGACTTAACAAGTCCGCATTTTATTAATTACTTAAGCGGTCATATGCCTACAAGTAATGGCCATATGACAACAATTGGCGGACACATGTCTGCAATTATTTTTGTAGCGCTATTGCTTCTTATTCGGTTTGTATTTTCGATGATATCATATGGGGCATCAACACCTGGCGGGATCTTTATGCCGATTTTAGTTTTAGGAGCGACGAGCGGTGCACTATATGCAAGTATAATGATTCATGCCGGCTTACTGGCAAAGGGATATTTCCTGAACATTGTAATTTATGCCATGGCAGCGTACTTTGGTGCAATTGAAAAAGCGCCTTTCACAGCGGTAGTACTTATTTCTGAGATGGTTGGAAGTATTAAGCATATGATGCCATTATTAGTTGTTACCTTAATTGCTTACGTGATTAATGATTGGCTTGGTGGTCGGCCAATTTATGCCGCATTAAAGGATGAAATGATGAGTTCGTTAGATAACCCACGAAAAAAAGCGGAATTAAGCGGGTTGAGAGATTAGGACATTGACCCATAGCTTGAATTTAATAATTAATTGTGAAAGCTATATTTATTGAATTCCAAGAAAAAGTTATGGTTTCATAGCAAAACGTTCACAGATAATTCATAGGTCATCTTTAGTATTATAGGCATAGTAATTCATAAATATATTCCATTGATTTCTATCCCTCTTGAAACGATGGAAGATGAAATTACAATCCTAAAATAATATCCTAAATATACTTCCTTTTCACAAGATCTGGTGGTAAGTATTAATTGAATACTTGCTGACAGGTCTTGTTTTTTTATTATGCTTTAGGCGATAATAAGAAAGGTGATTTAAAAAGCAAAGAGGTAATATTATGGAACCGAAACGTAATAAAGGAAGTTTTTGGGGACTTGTTCCATTGCTTACATTTTTGGTGTTGTACATCATTACCGGTGTTTCAACGCATAATTTTAATAGTATGCCATTAATGATTGGAATTTTAATTGCGTCAGCAGTGGCCTTAATAATGCATAAAAAGGGTGAAGTTAATCGAACGACGTTTGCCGAGCGAGTAACTAAATATTGCGTTGGTGGGGGCGATGACGGCCTGATTCTAATGGTGATTGTTTTTTTGCTTGCCGGCGGGTTTTATGGGGTCTCCAAGGGTATGCATGCCGTTGATGCAGTTACGAATCTAGGGCTAGATATTTTACCCGTGAAATTAATATTACCCGGGTTATTTTTAATTGGTTGTATCATTAGTTTTGCGATGGGGACATCCATGGGGACTGTTGCGGCATTAATGCCGATTGGAGTATCGCTGGCATTAAAAGTTCATGGAAACATGGCATTATTTTGCGGTACGGTCGTTGGAAGTGCAATGTTTGGCGATAATTTGTCAATGATTTCTGCTTCAGTTATTGCAGCAACACGTACTCAAGATGTAAGTACGATGAAGAAGTTTAAAACTAATATTGTAATGCTATTGCCAGCAATCATTGCGAATTTGATTTTATTATCAATTCAGCCTATCGGTCAAGGAGCCCATTTAAGTGGTAGTCATCCGTACGATCTATTGAATCTTTTGCCATATATTTTAGTTATTATTCTTTCATTTACGGGGATGCACGTTATCTTAGTTTTAACTATCGGGATTCTAACAGGAGTTATAATTGGTGTTTTTCATGGCGACTTCTCACTTGTAAAATCAATGACGGTTATTCATAACGGGATGATAAGCATGGAAGACATGGCCCTAATTGCGATTTTAGTTGGCGGTTTAGTTGCCTTAATGGATTATCTCGGCGGAATTGATTGGATCATTGATGTTTTGACCAGCAGAATTAAGTCTGCTAAAGGCGGCGAATTTGCAATTGCTGGATTGGTAAGTTTACTGGATATTATTACTACAAATAATACTGTTTCGATTATTACAGCTGGACCATTAGCTAGAGATATTGGTAATCGATTTGGAATTTCGGCTCCGCGGATTGCAAGTGACCTGGTTACCTTTTCATGTGCCTTTAACGGATTGATTCCGTATGGTGGGCAATTACTAGTCGCTGCAGGGTTGGCGAAGATCTCACCAATGCAGATTGTGCCGTATAGCTGGTACTGTTTGTTAATGTTGGTATCAAGTATCGGGTTTATTTTGTTGAGTTGGGATAGGAGAAAATAATGAAAATAAAGAACCAAATTCAAAGAATAATTTATATACTAGCATTTGTTATTGGCGTGATTATTTTTTACAATGTTTGTTTTTATCCAGGCCAAATTTATGGGGATAATCGCAGTTTACCAGATGTTTTATTAATAATTTGTTCTGCAATTGTTCTTTTTATTTCAATCTTACGTTTTTCAAATTTTTTCAATAAATTCAAGTATCGAAAAGTTATTTATGGAATAGTTGTTGCTTTACAAGTTACTATTCAAGGTTATTTGGCTTTTCATATGATTGGAGTACTGGGAACTGATGACATTCATGTACGATTACAAATAGGAAAACTTCTTCAAAATAAGTATTCATGGTTGCCCTATTTTTCGTATGCTCCCAATAATATTGGAGTGGTTATTTTTGCAACCTGGTGTGTTCGATTTATTAAGTTATTAGGATTTTCCACAGGTGTCGCCATTAATATTTTCAATTTGGTTTGCATCGACATTGCAATTGTATGTGGGTGGATAATTTTAAGGAAATTAAAGCATATTAAAGCTGCGGATATCTATTTTGTATTGGTAAATTGTTTTAGCCCCCTTGTCTTAATGGCATTTATTATGTATGCAGATGTTCCTTCAGCTATGTTTTGTATCTTAGGAATCACATTGTTTATTTTTTATTTGAAGGAAAAAAGGAAAATAAAGTATTTATGGCTTGGTTTATCAGCTTTCTTTATTGCGTGGGCCTCCTTTACTAAAGAAAATGCAATTATTTTATTAATTGCATCGATATTAACGATCTTATTGGCGCTTAAACCTAAAAAAGCCATTATTACGTTAGGAATATTTTTGAGTGTTTTTGGGGTTACTTCGGCAACACAGCAAACTTTAAAAAAAGCTGATAACTTTCAAATGATAAAATCAATGAATTTCCCATATACATATTGGATAGCCTTGGGATTAAACCCAGGGACAAATGGAACATGGAAACCTAATTCACCGTCGATTCCAGATCCGAATAGTGATACTGCTCGCTTTGCAACAAAAGAAGAGAAAAATCTCCATGATGTTTACTTAATAAAAAAAGAAATACATGAAATGGGAATTCGTGGCATCCTTGGTTTGTATTCAAAAAAAGTTAATGAGCAATATTCAATGGGAACAAATGGAGTAGAAACAAAAAGTTATTCGACTCGAAGTAACTATTTCCCGATCTATGAGTATTTGTATGGTAACAAAAGAGATTTTTTGTTCTTTATTGATCAGATTATTTGGTTGATTTTTCTGGTTGGATTTATTATTGAAACTGTTTTTTTGGTCAGAAACTTAAATGAAGATGGTATATCTTCACTTATATTAAGTCTTTTTATTATTGGAATTTTCTGTTTTCATATTTGTATGTGGGAAGTTCAACAAAGATACGGTTTCATTGCGTTATTACCATTAATTATTATGGCGTGCTTAGGACTAGAAAAGATTTCAATGGGAAAAGTTTCAGTAAAACAACATGTTTTGCTTCCAAGTACTGGAATGATATTGATTGGATTAGTATTAGGGACAATTAATTCTTTTCCATTAACAAATAATACTCAAAGTACAGAGATTGTTTATGGCCACAATTTCCCAACAGATTCAATTGAGCTGAAGCCGGGAGAAAGAATAACGGAATCCAATACCGTGAATACTTGGTTTAATCAGGTTAATCTTAATGTTCCTAATGATAAGAAATTAGAAATGGCTATTCAACGAAAAAATTCATCAGATGTAAAGGTAAAAAATGGGATAGCAAAACATTATTTTCCTGCGGGGACTTATAATGTGGTCATAAAAAATAATGGGACGAAACCGATTAAAATTGGAATTCTAAAAAGTTCACCGTTGGATGTTTTAGGAAATCCAATATCTGGAAGTAAAGAAAATTATTTATGTTATAATTTCTTCCAAAATAAAAAGGTTGTCCCAATTTCAAGTGTGATTCTTTATGGATGGTTAATTTTAATGTTAATATTATTATGGTCAAACTATTTAGAAATTAAATCAGATGAATAGAAATCAGTTGTAATTCACTTTGGAGATGAATTACAATTGATTTTTTATTACCGTTGATTTTGGTAAAGATGGATATATTTTTAAGGAGATATAGAATTGATATGGAAAGAAAAGGAAAAATCGTTAGTTTTATTAAAGTATTGTTAATTATGGCGGTATTTTCAGTAATCTTTATAATCGTTGGCGGCGGCCGGCGATGTTTAACCCTTTATAATTCAGACTTAGCTTTTCACCTTAATCGAATAATTGGAACAGAAAATGTTCTCACTCATCCGATAAATTATACAGTGTTTCACCAGCTAGGATTAGGAGTAAATTATTTTTATCCATGGTTAACGATTTTACCAATTATTTGGCTAATGAAACTGACGCATTCGATTGCAGTTGGTTATATGTTATTTCTGGTATTATTTAATACAATAACGGGAGTTATCGCGTACTATTCTATAAAACCAATATATAAAAATAATTTGAAATCTTTAACTTTTTCAATTTTGTATCTCTTCTTATTTTATCGTGGATTGGATTTATACCGGAGAGCTGATATTGGAGAGTATATCGCAATGACATTTATGGTTGTTGTCTTTAGTACCTTATATCAGTTAATAATGGGGAAAGCGAAGACATGGATACCATTATCATTAGGAATGGCTTTGATAATTTATTCCCATTTATTATCAGCGATAATTACAGTTATTATGTGCTGCTTAATGTTAGTCTTGACTTGGAATTATGAAAAAAATTGGAAATTTACAATTGTTGAGTTAATTAAAAGTATTGGCGCAGTTTGCTTGTTAAGTTTGGGATTTTTGTTCCCATATTTCCAACAAATGAAATCCGGGATAAACCCGCCTTCTTCTGAAAATTTGTCTAAACTGGCCTTAGGTGTAACAAATTTATTCAATAATTCTTTGAGTAATTCTTGGGGCGATAGTCTATATACGATTCCGTCGCTGGGAATTGTTTGTTTGATTTTCTTAATAATTGGAATTGTTAAAACTAAAAATACAAAATTTGAAAAAATGATTTACCTGTTAGGACTTATTAGCGTGATTTTATCAACCAAACTGTTTCCCTGGAATTTATTTCAAAAGCATTTTGCGTTGTTGCAATTTCCGTGGAGATTCCTCGAAACTGCTTCGATTTTCTTACTGATGTACGGTGTTTCCGCTATGCTAAGTTCGAAGAGCTTTAAATCGGTTGGACTGATTATTTGCTCAATTATGTTTTTCTATTTCAGTGCAAGCAGTGTCGAGAATACAGTCAAGGCAAGCGATCAGGCGTCAAGCCAAAATATCACTAATATTTTGTCCTATGATACCTCTGATTATGTCCCTCAAAAAGCTGTAAATAATCACAGTATAAACGAGCACCAATTTTTTAATGGGAATAACAAAAAAATAAAATTGGCTCACACAGAGACCTCGACGAAATACATAATTAATTTACATTCATATAAAGGAGCGATAATTAACACGCCAGTTTTATATTATAAAGGTGAAAAGGTAACAATTAACGATAAAGAGCTTTCAGTCAAAGAATCATCAAGAGGAACAATTGAAATTTTAGATGTTCCTCAAAATGGAAAGATTGAAATTACAAGTCAATATACAAAATTTGCAAGAACGGGACAGCTGATATCCGTCATCTCGTTTCTTGTCTTAATGGTTTTAATGATTCGAAGTTATTTTAGAACTAAGAATTATTAAGGAGTGAATATAAAAAGTACAGTTTTGTTAGTTCAAAACTGTACTTTTTATGCTTTTTATATATTTTTCAACGCTTCCAATGTATGCTTTCCTGTTCTTAACTCTTCCGCAACTCGATGAACGTTCTTTTTCATTTCATTGTATTGTTTTGGCGTGATTTGAGCAATTTCATTATCTAAATTAGCTAAATCATCAATTACGATCCCAAGGTTATTTTCAATGATGAAATCAGCTAAAGCAGCTTGTTTCCATAGGATTACTGGAAGACCTGAACTTAAGTACAACGAAATTTTATGCGGATCATTGTACTTTTCGTAATTTCCCATTAATCCATCGCATTCGTGAATACTATCGCCATCCCAAACAAGTCCGAAACTTTGAGTAAGAAATTTTGCCAGCTCGTCAGGCTTTTTAACTCCTTGGTAAGTAATATTTTGTGGGTAATGTTCAGCCGGTTTCGGACCAAACAAATCAATTTGAGTGTTAACGGTTAATTTCGTTAAAAACGTTGATTTTTCCAGGTTGCCTGCAAAAACAACGTTGCGGTTAAAGGCATTATCGTTGATTGGCAAGGCGGTCAAGTAATCAAAGATTTCAAGGGTGACCATTGGCGTTGTGATTCCATGATCTTCAAGCCATTGTTTCATTTTGTTGTTGTGAACGATCAGTCCATCAACGGAATTAAAAATTTTCAACTCGCGTTGCCAATCCTTAGCTTGTTGATAACGCAATGCCGCAACGTCATGAATTAACAAAACAAGCTTGGCGTTGGGATTATATTTGCGTAATTCCTTCAACGAAATATCGGTTGTGAAATTAAAGTAACCGGCATATTGGAAAACAATCAAATCAGCATTAGTTTGGTATTGCTTTTTCAATCCACCACAATAAGATTTAATTAAAAATGCAAGTTTGCTTAAATGTGAAGGCGGGTTAGTAATGATCATTGGTTTGAACCCGGCTTTTTGGGAAATCTGAATAATATCGTCTTTCGCTTTAGAGCCAGCGTTTGTTCCGTTAACGGCACTTTCGCTGATTGTTGCGATTATTTTTTCCATAATTAAGAAACCTCGTTCTTTTTAATATCTTCAGTAATCTTACTATACTTCAACTAAAAAAGGAACAGCGGCCTGAACCGCTGTCCCCTTTGAAAAATTTAATTAGTCGTTTAAATCATAAACGTCATTGATTGGTTTAATGATGATTGAATTAATGTCGTTTAATAATTGATTTAATGATTGTTCAGCAGCCATTAAGTTCTTAACGGCGTCCATATCGTTCATCTTTTTAGCCAATTCTTGAAGTTTTTTCACGTCTTCTTCTTTTGGTTGTTGACCATTTAATTGAGCGTTGCGTAAAACTTCTTGTAATTCACTGAATTCTTTGTACATGCTGAATGCAACTTGGTCTTGTTTTAAAGCTGCAAATGCGTTTTGAACAGCCATAAATTGTTGAGTTTGTGGTAAGTCACTTGCAACTTGGTTTACTGAATCATAAATATTTACAGTCATGGATAATTCCTCCTTTGAACTTATACCTAAATTCTATCATAATGTGAAAATAGTTGATAGAATCGCGATTGTTGATGTTGACCGTTAAATGAAATCATGCTTTAATAAAAGCAGAATATCAGCATCGAAAATTCAGTAGAGCATCACCCACTGGTTCAGAAAGTTAGCGGTTGCTGGAAGCTAATCCATGGTGAGAATCGAATTACACTTTCATTTTAGTGATGCACCGGACTGGCGTTTTCCAGTAAGAGGCACGTTTGTGTAAAGTTGGGTGGTACCACGACTGAGTTCGTCCCTGGAGTAATTTCCAGGGACTTTTTATTTGGATGCGAGGTAATGGAGGTAAAACATGGACATTTTAGAAGATTTAAAATGGCGCGGCGCAATCAATCAGGAAACTGATGAAGAAGGCTTACGCGAATTATTAAACGAAAAGAAAATTTCATTATACTGTGGAACGGACCCAACTGGTGATAGCTTACACATTGGTCACTTGATTCCGTTTATCATGTTGAAGCGGTTTGAAATGGCCGGGCACCATCCATACATTTTAGTCGGGGGCGGAACGGGCTCAATCGGCGATCCAAGTGGCCGCAAGACAGAACGGCAATTACAAACCAAGGAACAGGTTGAACACAACGTGCAAGCATTAACGGAACAAGTTACCCGGCTTTTTGGTGGCAGCGGACACGTAACATTTGTGAATAACTTTGATTGGCTTTCACAATTCAATTTATTAGATTTCTTACGCGATTATGGGAAAGAATTCAACGTTAATACCATGATCCGGAAAGACGTTGTTGCCAGCCGGTTGGAAAACGGGATTTCATTTACTGAATTTACATATCAAATTTTGCAGTCGATTGACTTTTTGACATTGTATCGTGATCACGATGTGCAATTACAAATCGGCGGATCAGATCAATGGGGCAACATTACTGCTGGAATTGATTTGATCCACAAAAAAGAAGGCCAGGATGCAAAAGTCTTCGGGCTGACGATTCCATTGATGCTGAAGGCTGATGGAACTAAATTCGGAAAGACTGCTGGCGGCGCTGTATGGCTTGATCCAAAGAAGACATCACCATATGAATTCTACCAATTCTGGTTAAATCAAGATGACCGCGATGTTGTGAAATATTTGAAGTACTTCACCTTCTTAAGCCATGATGAAATCGATGTATTAGCTGAAAAGGTAAAGACGCAACCCGAAAAGCGGGAAGCGCAACGCGCATTAGCCCGTGAAGTAACGACTTTTGTTCACGGCGAGGACGCAATGCATGAGGCCGAAAAAATCTCTGAAATTTTATTCAGCGGTGACATCAAAGAATTGACAGCTGAACAAGTTGAACAAGTCTTTGGTAAAATGCCATCCGTTGAAGTTTCACGTGAAAAACAAAACCTTGTAATTTGGTTAGTTGATAATGGCATTGAACCATCGCGGCGGCAAGCCCGGGAAGATGTTAAAAATGGTGCGATCCGGATCAACGGTGAACGGATTCAAGATCTTGAATATGAACTTGATCCAACCGCTGCTTTTGACGGTAAATATGTTGTTATCCGGCGCGGAAAGAAGAAATACTTCTTGGCAAAGGTTAAATAAAAAAGGTGGGATAAGACATTAAAATGAGCATGGTGGAAGCAGAAAAGCGAACGAATCGCGGAGCAAAGATTCGGAGATTTTGAATTAGTTTTACGTCATCACTCTCCCGTTTGTTTTGAAACCCAATTATGCGAATATGGTAAAAGAGGTTGCGACCTATGTCACAACCTCTTTTTGTTTTATTTTAAAATGCACCATCGCCGGAATTACCGCCAAAGCCACCAGAACTTCCAAATCCGCTGCTGGAAGAAGAGGAGTCTCCGCCGGACGCAGAGCTTTTAACATCAGAGAATGTTATGCGAACTTTGACGTAAAAATATTTTCCGTCTGTTTTTTCATAATAAAAATCATTACCATGAAAAGACGAAATAAATTCTGCCTCCGAAAAACTTTGATGGAGACGATCAAGAATTTTCGGTGCGAGGCCAAATCCTGCAGCATATGGCAAAATATCTTTCCATAAAGTTAAATCATCAAGCTTTGAATTTTTGAAATTACTTGTATCGTGAAGCATCTTTTTAAAACCGGAAATTTTAATATATTTTTCCAAACCCTCTGTATTAAAATTTGTATTACGATGATAAGTAAAAACCGAAAGCAGTGAAATAGCTAAACATAAGAGTGCAATGGCGATAATTTTTCCACTGTCGAATATTGAGACTTCAATGATTACCCACACGCTTAAAATAATTAAAGTAGCAATTAAATATTTTCGGTTGTTTTTGGAAATTTTATCAGCAAATGAAATGGTGTATTGTTTTTCAACGGTTGAAAGATATTCATTAAACCAATTATCAAGAGCAGTTAAGAATTCTTTTGCTCGCTGTCGATTTCCTGATGCTATTTTTCTTAATTGATTGAGAGTAAATTTATGACCATCACCGATAACGTAAAATAGCAGACTGTATATATCTTCTTTTTTAGAAAATTTTCCATTAATAATTGAAGAATCCTTGAGCGTTATTTGATAGTCACTATCATCCTTTATTTGGGGACCGGATTTCTTTAAAAGGACTTCATAATTGTTAACGATACTTTCGATTTTAATTTTTCCCTCGTTATGAAGTTGAAGAAGTTCACCAATAAAAGTATTAAATTTATCAACAGTTTCGCCGGTGAAAACAGATCCGCGTTCTTTTAATAAGGCATTGGCCATTCCGACGGGCATTGTTGGAATATCAAAGTTATGCGGAATTTCACCAACTTTAAGAATCCGTGCTTTTTGGGCTTTTCGTCTAACGATCAAGAAACGAAGAACAGCGTATCCGATGATAATGAGCGGAAGCAGACAGTAATTCAGGAAAAATAAAAGTTCTCGTTCATGGGTGATTTTCTTTTCTTGCGCAATCGTTTTGCTAATAATTTTCGAGTTTTTAACATTTGGATTTTGGGCGGTAACTGATTTCGGGAAAAGAATATCTGTTTCAACGTATGTATTAGCTGGAAGTTTCTTAATAGCAAGACTCAAAGTTCCATCTTTAGCAGAAATATTTTGGGTATGGGATGCATTGCAATGCATCCAGGCCTTAAATGGAGTTAGACTTTTCTGACCAAAATTAAATTTAATATGGATGTTTTTTTGCGTTACATCAGTATCATTTCCAATCACTTTGTAATTTAAGCGCGCAGCATCCGCGTAATTGGTGATGGCATCGTCCATTGTAAAGACATAACGAATCGTAACATTGTTATCACACTTGACAGAGTGATACGTCTTGATTAAGAAAGTATCGTCCTTGTCTCCCTGGGTAACAGTGTATGTATTATTGTTTTCAGAATCATTTTGTTGGATTGGTTTGAGTTTGGCGTTGTTATCTGCAACCTCAACTTTTTCGACATGATACGGTGAATTGGTTTTCGGTAGTTCTTGTTGATAGGTCAAGCCATCTGCATAGTCATTGAAATGATAGGTTACAGTTCGCGTTAATCGCACTGCTCCGTTTTTTTCAATTTGACAATTAATGTTAAGTTTACTGATCGTATATTCAGGACCATCATCTTCGGCGTGAATTGGTTGTAATGCAATACCGCCAATTATCAAAATGAACGTGATAATGGTCACGATAAAAGAGCGCTTTTTTGAATTGTTCATCATTTCTCCATCCTTTGTTTTTAATATTAAAAATATAACGTAATTTGGATGTTAAAACAATCTGCGGTATCTGCCTTATTTTCTTTATGATATACTTCTAAGCGATAAGTCAGAATATTATTTAGGTAGGAAATTTAAAATGGACGAAGCAAAGAAAAACAACTCAAATCGAATTAATAACCTAATTGCGGTTATCATTTTCTTCATTATGGCAATTGTAATGGTCATGCCCTTGATTAGAACAAGGAAGATTGCGGTGGGGATTGACTGGTGGTTTCATTCTTCACGGATTGAACAAATTTATCGTAATTTAAAAGCAGGAGTATCATTTACATATATTGCGACGTCGACGTTTGGTAAAACGGGTGCTGGCTCATTTCTTTTTTATCCGGATGCTTTTATGTATATCTGGGCACTTTTACGTTTTGTTTGTTCACCGGTAACGGCATATTATGTTTGGGTTGGAATTATTTTTTTTATGACCTTAATGATTAGTTACCTTTGCATGCAAAAGTATGCTCATCGACCATTACGGAGTTTCATTTTTGCGATACTATATACTGTTGCACCATACCATTTATATTTAAGCCCAGTAAATTGGGCTTTGGGAGAATTTGTTGCGTATGCGTTTTTGCCACTTGCCTTTTTAGGAATATACGAAGTTCTAATAGGCGATGTGCACCAATGGTATGTTCTGACTTGTGGAGTTGGATTAATTTTCTATTGCCATATTTTGAGTGTTTTTTTAACCTGCGAAATTATAGTAGCATTTTTAATTTGTCGGGTTATTAAGGGAAAGGGAATGGAATTTGAACGATGGATTGCGTTGATTAAAGCGGGAATCGTTACCCTGATTCTTGCCTTGCCAATTATTATTCCGTTGATTACGGATTTCTTTGGCAAGGGCCTTACCGGAACGTACTCAGGAGTGCGAATTGTTCAGCAACTGGGGACAATTATGACTGATTCGATTGGAAACATAGCGACCAATGGAAGTATCGGGTTAGTTTTACTATTGGTAATTTTAACAGGATGGAAATGGGTTGATCAAAAAACTCCTGAAATGTCAATGTATATTGCATCAGTTGTTTTATTGATCTTAGCCTCATCTGTTTTTCCGTGGGAAAGTTTTAATCACACTCCGTTAACGATTATGCAGTTACCAGTTCGTTATTTGTCTTATTCAATTTTTTTTGCTGCTATTGTTGGCTCACAAGGAATTGTAAAAATTTTAGATAAGCATTTTACCTTTACAAGAGTTAGGATTCCTGTGTTAGTGATGATAATTCTAGCGGTTGTAGGGACAATGAGTTACTTTGGCTCAATTCTTTCAATGACGACTAAATTGCAAAATAGCCAGGTTAATAAACCGTTAATATTAAACAAACTGAAACCGGACCAACATCAGGTATTGATGAATAAGATTGTTACAAATGAAAATTATGAAGATCAGTTTGCATATTGGGGAGCAACTGGAACGGCGGATTATTTTCCAACAACGGTTTTGGACCACGGCCATTTCTTTGATTATACGGTCTTACAGCCACAACAGGCTTTAACACGGGATAAGCCGTTAAATGATTTACTGTTGAGGAAAGCATATATCAATGGGAAGTCACTGGTCGTTGATCCGGTTGCTGGTCCTAATCGGTTAACATATGGAATTGAGGTTCATCATCAAAGTAAGGTAAATTTACCAGTGATTTGTTACGTTCATACAACATTGAAGGTTAACGGGCAAAGGGTTACGCCACAATTGAGTTCACGTGGAACGGTCGAGCTGAATCTTGCGCCTGGAAGTTATCAGATCGAGGTTGGCTATCAGCCTTCTAAGGCTTATTTTATTGGTTTAGGAATTGCACTGATTGCGTGGTTGCTGCTTTTTGTACGAATTGTTTTTCATCGGAAAAATCAGCAGTCGAGTAATCCTCATGCTAAAGTGTTAAATTCAAATTATTAAAAGATAATGACATAACCATATCATTAAAGTGATAAATACCAGTGTTAATTCAACTTAGCACTGGTATTTTCTATAAAAATATAATATTAAATTTTTTACTTGTATGTTATACTTTTAACCGTTAGCAAAAAGGAAAGGGATATTCATTTTATGTTTGATGAAAAGACACATTATAAGATGTACAAAAGTGGTAAAAATTGGGCTTTTGGCGCCATCACAACTGCGACCTGTTTACTGGGGTTGAACATGGGAGCAGTAACACATGCCAATAATGTTCAATCAATTTCTCAAAATACACAACCAAAGAATGGATCAAGCGTTCAATCAAAACAATCAAGTCAACCATCACAGCAGGTGGTATTAAAGAGCAGTCAAAAATCACAATCATCTTCAGTTGCAGCTAAGACGACAGTCCAGGAACAACCTCAAGTAACGAACTTTGCAGCTGTTCCTTCACGCAGTTCACAAGCTAGTCCAGTTCAAAAACAATCAAACGTTCAAACAAATAAGTCAGCTAAAATTACAGTTCAAAAGAGCCAACCGGAAGTAACGAACTTTGCGGCTCAACCAACCAAGGTAACCAACCAAACGCAAACGGCACCTAAGAGCAATCCAGTTTCTTCATCAAAGGCAAATAATCAACAAGAAGTTAAAAACCAACAATCAGTTCAAGAACAATCAAGTTCACAAGCTCAACAATCGAGCTCACTTGATAAATATACTTTTGCTGAAAGTCACCCGGAAGCAAAGCAAGTAAGACAAAACAACAACTGGTACTTGCAAGAAAACGGCAAAAATTTAACGGGGTTCCAAAAGATTGCTGACCAAAATAAGATTTGTTATTATAATCCATCAAACGGTGCGATGGTGTATGGTCAACAAAAAATTGATAACAAATGGTACCTTTTTGACAAGGTAACTGGAGCTTTACAATTTGGTTATCAATGGATCGGTGATCAAAATAAAGAAGTTTACTATGATCTGAATAAAGGCAACATGGTGTATGGTCACCAGAAGATCAATGGTAAAGAACAATACTTTGATCCCGTAACGGGTATTCAAGCCAAGAACAGTTATGTATGGGATAAAAATGCCAATGCCGAATATTACTACGATGGTTTAGGTAACATGGTGTATGGTCAACAAAAAATCAACGGTCATTGGCAATACTTCGACTCAAAGACTGGAAAACAAAGTAAGAACCAATATGTTTGGGTCGGTAACCAAAACAAGTGGGTTTACTATGACGGCGTTGGTAACATGGTCTATGGTCAACAAAAGATCAACGGTCATTGGCAATACTTCGATTCAACTACAGGTGCGCAAGCTAAGAATAGTTATGTTTGGATTGGTAACCAAAATAAAGAAGTTTATTACGACCAAAACGGTGATATGGTTTATGGTCTTCAAACTATCCAAGGCAAGAAACAATACTTTGACCCAGTGACAGGTGCACAAGCTAAGAACAGTTACATTTGGGATAAAAATACAAATGGTGAATATTACTTTGATGGCTTAGGCAATGCAGTTTATGGTCAACAAAAGATCAACGGCAAGTGGCAATGGTTTGATTTACAAACTGGTAAGCAAGCGAAGAGCCAATTTGTAAATATTAAAGATCAAAACAAGATTGTTTACTATGATAGTTTGGGTAACATGGTTTACGGTCAACAAAAGATCAATGGTCACTGGTACTTATTCGATAAGGTAACGGGCGCGATGCAAACTGGTTTCCAGTGGCTTGGTAATTACGGTCAAAATAAGACATGTTATTATAATCCAGCAAATGGCCAAATGGAATATGGTCAACAAAGGATCAATGATAATTATTATTTGTTTGATGATGTAACGGGTGCGATGTATCGCGGAACATATGTTGATTATAATCATGGACACGCTCTTGAATTCTATGATAATGGTGGTCAATTAGTAACAGGCTCGTATAATAGTAGTGATCAAACATACCATTTTGCGACGGAACAAGAAGCTGCAGATTCAAAGGGTAAGCTTGTTGTTGGCCAATTAATGGCAAATGGTTTAATTAAATTTCAAGGAAACACATATGATGTAATCAATAACCAAGTCCAGACAGGTCAACAAAGAATTGACAATAATTGGTACTTGTTTGATAAGGATTCTGGTGCAATGCAAACTGGTTTCCAAAACTTAGCTCCATACGGTCAAAATAAAGTATGTTACTACAATCCAGCAAATGGCAAAATGGAATATGGTCAACAAAATATTAACGGTCACTGGTACTTATTTGACAAGGTAACGGGGGCGCGGTTAACTGGCTGGCAAAGCTTGGCTCCATATGGTCAAAACAAGGAATGCTTCTACAACCAAGATGGAACAATGCACTACGGCTGGTTAGATACTGACCGGTATAATTACTACTTTGATAATGTAACTGGTGCAGAATACATCGGCGGAAGTCATAACATTGACGGGCGTTGGTACAATTTTGATAATCAAGGACATTGCCTCGATTTTAATCAACGGGTAATTAATTGGTTTGAAAGTCGAAAGAACCATTTAACATATTCAATGTACGGTTCACGCAACGGTTCGGACAGAACGGCTGACTGCTCAGGTTCGATGACGCAAGCAATTCGTGATGCCGGTGCGGGACCATATTCACATTTGTACAATACGGATTCATTACATGGTTATTTACGCAATAATGGGTACTACCTTGTAACAGCTAATGGTAGTTTTACACCTGAACGTGGAGATGTTATTATTTGGGGTCGTCAAGGTGCAAGTGGTGGTGCAGCGGGTCATACGCTTGTAATTTCGCAAGGTGGAAATGATGCCCAATGTATTTCGACCTGTTACTATACAAATGGTCAACCAGGAACAGCTGTTCAAGAATTGCCATATAATTGGTACTGGCACTTAGACGATTGTCCATACTATTATGTATATCGTCAAGGCGATCAACATCGAAGTTAATAATTGAATTTATGGCTGTGATAAAGATCACAGTCTTTTTGATAGTTTATAACTATGATTCAAATTAATAATATACCAGTATGAAATTAAATTGTTTGAAACTTAACTGGAGACCACATAATTATCCTTAAGTTATATTTTTATACTTTGTTTTTAATTTATAATAAATAGTATAAATTTTTGTTTAATTTAAGTTCAAATACAGATTAGAAGGTATATAATAAAAGCATAAGTGATTGTTCAATTATTTTTAAGGAGTTACTAATATGGATAAAGAAGTAAAAAAACGTTTTAAAATGTACAAGTCTGGTAAAAACTGGGTTATTGCACCAATTGTTTTTCTAGGATTAACAGCTGGGCTTGGATACCAAGCTAATGTTAAAGCAGATAACGTTTCATCAGTTTCAAAAGCTGATAATGAAACGGCTCAACATTCGAAAAATAATTCATTAAGCAGTCAGAGTTCAGTTGCTTTGAAGAGCAGCGTTTCATCAACAAATACTGGTACACCCAAAGTTGAAACAACTAACTTTGCGGTTCAACCAGCCAAAGCACAATCTTCAAATGGTAGCAAAACGGCTACAACAAGTTCATCTGTTAAAGTAGATGCAAACAAGAAACAAGAACTTGCAGCTACTCCTGTAAATGATAAACAACAAACTGCTCAGCCAACAGTTAATACAAACAATACCAAGGCTGATGTAAATGGTAGTAAGCAGAGTAGTAACGTTGCTAGTGCAAATAAAAAAGTTAATGCAACAGCAAGTACAAGTTCATTAACAAGCAGTATTAAATCTCAAAAAGTCGAACAGGCTCAAGAACATGATGATGCTGTTCAAATTAAACAAAATGGTCAGTGGTATCTCCAAAACAGAAAAACACATCAAAATTATACTGGTTTCCAATATATAAAGGATCAGGATAAAACTGTTTATTATAATCCTGAAACTTCAGCGATGGTCTATGGTCAACAAAAGATTAATAACCAATGGTACTACTTTGACAAGATTACAGGTGCTATGAAACTGGGTTATTATTGGATTGCAGAACAACAAAAAGAAGTTTATTATGATCCAAATAAAGGTAATATGGTATACGGCCAACAAAAGATTGACGACAAGTGGCAATACTTTGATGGCGTAACTGGTGCGCAAGCTAAGAATAAGTATGTTTGGATTGCCGACCAAAATAAAGAAGTTTACTATGACGGCCTTGGTAACATGGTGTATGGTCAACAAAAAATCAATGGTAAGTGGCAGTGGTTTGATACGGTAACTGGTGCCCAGGCTAAGAATCAATATGTTTGGATTGCTGATCAAAACAAAGAAGTTTACTATGACGGTCTCGGAAACATGGTATATGGTCAACAAAAGATCAATGGTAAATGGCAATGGTTTGATACGGTAACTGGTGCGCAAGCTAAGAATCAATTTGTCGATATCAAAGACCAAAATAAGACGGTTTATTATGATGGTCTTGGTAATATGGTTTATGGTTGGCAAACAATCAACAACGGGAATTATTACTTCAATACGGTAACTGGTGCTCTTGAAACGTATCAAGGAAATGAACTTCCTGCTTCTTACGATTCAAGCTCGATGAATGAAATTAATGGTTACTTAAGTTGGGATGGATGGTTCCGCCCAGTTCAGTATCACCAAGATGGTAAAATGTGGGTTAAGTCAGGAGTGACAGATTGGCGCCCATACTTAATGTACGCTTGGCCGTCAACAGACATTGAAGCACAGTATATTCAATACTTCACAAATCATGGATATGAAGATCAGTCACTTGGGTTAACCCCTGACAGTGTTAAAGCCTTGTCCGGGAAGACACCGGTGGATATTTTAAATAATTATGCTAAAAATATGCGTGATTCGATTGAAAAGCAAATTACAAAAGCAAATTATTCAACAACTGGCCTTTCAAACACGTTAAAAGGATTTATAGCTACAATTCCAGCATTTACACGGACTTCGTTGTTACCTGTTGAAGATCAACCAGGGTTTAAAGTAACCAACATGGGAACCGATGCAAAAGATCAAATTAAATTTGTTAATAATGATTCAAAAAATCAAAAGCAAGGAAATACATCGTACGCAGATAGTGCATGGAGATTATTAGATCGTAATTTTGCTAACCAAAAAGGAACGACAAAGCCTAAAAATGATGAAATGATTGTTGGTAACGATATTGACAATTCTAATCCCGTTGTTCAAGCTGAAGTATTAAACTGGGAATATTATCTGATGCATTATGGTTCAATTCATAGCAACAATCCTGATGGTAATTTTGATGGTTTACGTGTAGATGCTCCTGATAATATTGATACTGATGTATTAGATCAAATGGCTCAGCTATTCAATGATATGTATCATACAAAACAAAGTGATGCTAATGCTGATAATCATCTAGTATATACAGAAGCATGGGATCCGACAGTTGCACAATTTTATAAAGACCATGGTCAAAAAGACATCTATTACGATACATATATGTTCTATAAAAACCAAGATGCACTTGGTAATAAACCTGGAAAACGAGGCAATTTGGAAGAATTAGTTAAAGGTGGGATCTGTTCAGGTTATTCAGTGGTTGATCGTGCAAATGATACTACCGAAAACCAGGCCGTTCCAAACTGGTCATTTGTAATGAACCATGATCAACGTGGTGATACTATTAAACAAATGATTATTGATGAACATCCTAATGATCCAAATGTAATGAGTACTGGATACAAACAAGAATACGCAAATGAAGCGATGGATCAATTTGTTAAGGATGAAGGACAAACAGTTAAAAAATATGCACCTTATAACGTGCCGTCAGAATATGCAGTTTTGTTGACAGATAAAGATACAATTCCGACAGTTTATTATGGCGACATGTATGTTGAAAATGCACCGTACATGTCAGAAAAGAGTATGTACTATGATGCAATTTCTACATTGCTCAAATTACGTAAAAAATATGTAAGCGGTGGCCAACAAATGCGAACTTATGATGGTGGCGATCTTCTTTCAAGTGTACGTTTTGGTAAAGGGGTAATGTCTGCTAATGATACGTCAGCTGATTCAGTTGCACGGACTTCAGGAATTGCAGTTGTGGTTGGCAATAACGCTTCAATGGGACAGAAGACAATCACATTTACCATGGGTAAAGAACATGCTAACCAAAAATATATTAATGTAATTAATACAACTGATTCTGGATTGAGTTATAATTCAAATGGTGTTCTTACAACTGATGCAAGTGGTAATTTAACAGTTACAGTTAAAGGATATGCAAATCCATATGTGAACGGATATTTAGGTGTATGGGTTCCTGAAGGTGCTGCGGCCGATCAAGATGCTACAACGACTGCTTCAACTTCAACTAATAAATCCGGTGACACATATCAATCAAATGCAGCTTTAGATTCACATGTTATTTATCAAGACTTTAGTTTGTACATGCCTGAGCCAACATCACAAAACGACGATGCATATGCACAAATCGCTAAGAATGCACAACAGTTTGCTGACTTAGGAATTACTGATTTTTGGTTTGCTCCACCATATCGGAATTTCTCAATGAGCTGGTATAATGAAGGATATTCAGTAACTGATCGCTACGATTTAGGTTCAGATCAGAATCCTACTAAATACGGTACAGGTGATCAATTAGTAGCTGCAGTTGCTGCATTACACAAAGCAGGTTTGAAATGTCAAGTTGACTTTGTTCCAAATCAATTAGTGGGTCTTTCAGGAAAAGAAGTTATTACTGGAACTCGGACAGATAGTTTCGGAAAACAAATGACAATGAATGGCAAAACGCTTACTAACCAACTAATTGAAATGTATACAATTGGTGGTGGCCAAGGGCAAGAACAGTACGGTGGTGCTTTCCTTGATCAATTAAAGAAGGATTACCCAGATTTGTTTACAACCAAGGCCATTTCAACGGGTGTTGCACCTGACCCAAGTGTTAAAATTAAACAATGGTCAGCTAAATACGAGAACGGGGCAACGTTACAAGACCTTGGAACAGGTTTGCTAATGCGTGAGACTAATGGGACCTATGATTATTTAAATAGTAATGGTAATACGACATTCGCTACAACATTGCCAAAATCATTGACGGATGAACAGTATTGGATTCAGGACTCAGCCCAACCAGGATGGCACACATATGGTAACGCTAAGTATTATATTAATCAAAATGGTTCAATGGCTTTAGGTAAGCAATTGATTAATGGACTGAATTACTATTTTGATCCATCAAATGGTCAACTAGTTTCAGTTGACGACGGTCAGAAATTTGTAAATGGTCACTGGCAATATTTTGATCCAGCTACTGGAAAACAGGCTAAGAATCAATATGTTTGGATTGCTGATCAAAATAAAGAAGTTTACTATGATGCAAATGGTGATATGGTTTATGGCCAACAAAAGATCGATGGCAAATGGCAATATTTTGATCCAACAACTGGTGCGCAAGCTAAGAACCAATACGTTTGGATCGGTAACCAGAACAAAGAAGTTTACTATGATGGCTTAGGCAACATGGTATACGGCCAACAAAAGATCGATGGGAAATGGCAATACTTTGATCCAACGACTGGTGCGCAAGCTAAGAATCAATATGTCTGGATTGGTGACCAAAATAAAGAAGTTTATTATGATGGTTTAGGCAACATGGTTTATGGTTGGCAAACAATCAATGGTAAGAAGCAATATTTTGATCCAGTAACTGGCGCACAAATAAAGAATGCAACGGTTACAATTAATGGTAAGAAATATACATTTGATAAGTTAGGTAACCTTGTTGGTTAGTTGAAAAAGATATAAAATCGGGCTTCATGAAAGAAGTCCGTTTTTTTTACTTTTCAAAGATTTTGTTCAACAATTTATGTTGATTCATAAGTTATAGTCTTGTCAGTATTCATCACAAATATTTATATAGCGATGTTCTTCGCTCTTTGAAGAGGTCAACGTTTTTGAAATTTGTATTTAAATTATTTACTGAAAGAGTTTGTCGTTTTTGGGTTAAAATGTTGGCAGTTCTTATGATGCTGTTAGTTTTTAAATGTATTGGAGATATTTCATCAACATTTAAGCAATTCTTTTACTTTCATAATTTGACTAAAGTTTAATTGTAAACTAACATAACACTTGAGTC
Organism: Ligilactobacillus araffinosus DSM 20653; assembly: GCF_001435375.1. Lineage (GTDB taxonomy): Bacteria > Bacillota > Bacilli > Lactobacillales > Lactobacillaceae > Ligilactobacillus > Ligilactobacillus araffinosus. The sequence continues at coordinate 40,527 of NZ_AYYZ01000002.1, forward strand.
TTAAAATTAGGTGAATAATGACATGAAAAATGAATTACAAACAAGTATTTTAAAAAAAGGCAACGGCTATTTATATTTAGTAATAAAAGGCACAATAATAACGCTAGGGTTTGCAGCACTTATGTTGTTAGTTCTTACAACATTATTAAGACGAGAATTTATTGCAGCCTACTCAGAGTGGCCGTATATTCACAAGAATAGTTTCAGATTTATTCTTTGCACGCTTGTGACAATCATAATCATTATTTGGGGACGTAAACTACTAAAAAACGTTGATCCGCGCCGGGGATTTTTGGTTTTTACGGGCGCCTTTTTGATTGCAGGACTCTTTTTAGTTATCAATATGCCGACAAAGTTAAATGAAGCTGATCAGTTATTTACATTAAAGGCTGCTAATCAGATGAATCATGGAAACTTCATTTCATTGCAGTTAGATAAGTTTCACCCCTCGGTTTTACCGTTTGAAAAGAATCTTGGCGGATATTTGGCAATTTATCCATTTCAGTTGGGATACGTGACTTACTTACGATTGTTAGAATGTTTCAGTACGAATATCCGATTCTTTTACTTGCTAAATGTTTTAATATTTCTTCTTATTAATTATCTTTTATATCGGATCGTAAAACTTGTTACTAAAAATAATTGGCTTGTTATGAACTGGACGCTGCTTTTAAGTTTTGCGTTCTTACCAGAATTATTTTTTGTCCTGTTTATTTATGGTAATATTCCTGGTTTATGCGCATGTTTGGCAGCCGTTTATTTTGGATTAAAACTGATCATGGATGATTCACATGGACGTTTTACATGGCTATGGTGTGTCTTGTTATTTGTGCTTGCATATCAATTAAAGAGTAATTATCAAATTGCAGTTCTTGCATTAGGAATTGTATTTGTTTTGCATGCCATTAAGTATCGGCGTTACAAGTTGATTGCGATGCCGTTGATCACGTTTGCCTTGATGTTGGGGTCAAATAAGCTTGTTACCGCGGCTTACGAGGCTGAATCAGGACTTCATCTTTCGAAGGGGCTTCCAATGATCACGTATGTAGCAATGGGATTAGAGCCGCAAAATAATCAGGGACGCGGAGCAGGATGGTACGATGGTTATACGATTAATCTGTATGTTGCAAACCATTTTGATTCGAAGAAAACGATTCAAGCAGCTAAAGCTAAAATTAAAGATGAGCTGAAGTCTTATTCAAACAACACTCGTGAAGCAGGCCAATTCTTTAAAGATAAATTTGTTTCAACGTGGGCCGATCCAACTTTTGAATCAGTGTGGATCGCACCGTACTTTGCAAGACCGCGAACGGCAATTTTAAATAACATTTATTATGGCAATCGTTTTTCATTGAAACATCCGCGCATTGTTAAATGGTATCAGAAATCCATGAAGCCAATTTCGGCATGGTGCAATATTGTGGTTGTTACGATTTTGGTACTGGCGGCAGGACTTATTTTATATAAAAAGACAAAGTTAAATCCATATGCTACCTTTGCGATCCTATACTTAATGGGAGGAATGGCTTTTCATCTAATGTGGGAAACCAAGAGTCAGTATGTCTTTCAGTATATCGTCTGTTTGATCCCGGTGGCTGCAATGCTGTTAGGTGAATTTGACGATCTTGACTCAGAAGGCAGTTCCAAAAAAGAAAAATAAATGATGAGAGATTGTGACATTGGTCACAATCTTTTTTAGATATAGGTTATAATAACTAATATTAATAATCAGTAAAGGGCGAGTTATGATGCATCGAAAACAGGAAAGAAGACAACATGGATATTTATTAAGTTTTATCTTTCCAAGTATGTTACTTCTTGGACTTTATATTTTCCATCAAGTATTCCCGTTGGGGAACCATACGATTGCAACGGGAGATATGGCCAATCAGTATCTCGCGATTATGACATACTTCAAACATAATATTTTGCATCCGCAAAATTTTTTATATTCGTATCAAGTCTCAATTGGAGGCAATTTTTTCTCAGTACTGGCATATTATTTAATGTGTCCATTTAATTTTCTTACGCTTTTATTTCCCGAGAAATATATTCCGTTGTTTTATGCAATTAATACGATTGTGAATGTTGGTTTGATTGGACTCACAACGTACACGTATTTAAAGAAGTCGGTTTTTCTTAATCAAAAATTGCCGCAAACGGGAACGGTGGAAAAGTGGCGTCTCTTCTTGGCAACTCTTTTTCCATTTTCGGCCTTCTTTGCGAACTACATGCACTGTGTCATGTGGTCGGATGCAATTGTGCTGATGCCGCTGGTTGTTTTAGGCTTGGATCGAATCTTATACGGTAATCGAAATTCAACTTGGCTTTATTGGGGAGGCTTAACGTATCTTCTAATTTCCAATTACTATATCGGAGTAATTGTTTTGATCTTCCTGTTTTTGCTAACCCTATTTTGGGTGATCGACCAGCTTTGTCAGTTGAATTGGATGAAAATTTTGAAAAAGGGACTTACGGTCCTGGGATTGACGGTCGGATCGATTTTAGGAGCAGGAGTTGTCATGTGGCCAAGTTTCTTGGCCCAGCAAAATGTTGCGCAGGCCCAAATGCCAACTAAGAATTTATTTAAACCGGTTTATCAATTTCAATCGTTTTGGAGTTCGTTATTAGCCGGAAATCTTGCGCCGGATGGAAAGTTAGCCCCATTAATTTTTACAGGGTTACTGGTAGTTGTTCTTTTTTTCAGCTTCTTTTTTGCTCAAAAAGTCACAATTCGTGAGAAAGTATTGACTGGAATTTTAACGGCGGCACTGATCGCCTCAAGTTACTTCCTGTATTTTTATATGATCTGGCACTCATTATCAATGCCGAACGGCTATGCACAACGGGAGTCATTTGTGCTGACCTTTTTTATGATTTGTGTTGCGTACCGTGGGTTGCTGGTTTTTGAAAATCATTCACCGCTAAAGGTATTGTTACCAATTATTGCTGCAATGGCAGTACTGATTCTTAGCTTGCAAGGAATGGAACCTGGATTATTTAAATGCAATCAAGCACTTCAAATTATCCTGATCCTTATGATTTTTGGAATTGGATTCAGCTTGATGATGAAACAAATTTCGGCCGGAATGTGGCTTGCAATGGGTGTCAGTTTGGTAAATATTCTGGCCTATAACTCACAGATTCAAACTCAAGATTTTAATGCGGTTCCAAATAATGCTTATTCAGAAGTTGTCAGTGAAAACCAAACAGTCTCTAATGCGTTGAAACAGTATGATCATTCATTTTATCGGGTAGGAACGACTGCTCAAATCAACGAGTGCGATCCGCTGTTATATGGGTATAATGGCGTCCAAACTTATTTGTCACAACAACCGACTTCTGAAACGGATTATTTATCGGCGTTAGGCTTTTATCAAAAACAAGGATGGATTCGCTGGAGTGCATTTAATAATGGTTCGACTGGCATGCTCAACGATTTGTTAGGAATCAAATATATTATTAAGTCAGATAATTTGATCTTGAAGGCTACTGAGCAAATCAAGTCGATGCCAACGTACAATAACCAGGCGAACGTTCCCGCTTTGAAACCGGTCTTGGAAAACAAACATACGGTGGTTTATCAAAACCCCAATGCCTTTCCGCTAGTTTTTGGTGCCTATGATGGGCATGGCCATGATTCTGTATTTAATGGCAAGTATGCGTATGTTCCAGAAAGCAATCCATTTATTGCATATGGATGGATGTTTAAACGGCTAAGCGGTAAGCAATGGCTGTATGGAATCCAACCAGGATTTGAGTTGATTGCTCGAAAACATGCGAAAACGGCTTATGCTCAAGGATATTTAAATAGTAGTGGGGAAGTTTATTGTTACATTACAAAACCGCAAAATGTGATTCCGGGAAATCAGCAATATCTTCCAATTGAAGTTAATGGACGGAAAGTTGCCCGTTACAGTAACCGCAATGTTTATGGTGAAAATGGTGTTATTTACCTTGGCCATTTCAATAAGGGAGATCATTTAAACATTCAAATTAAAAATGCTGAAAAAGACCCGACATTACCCAAAGATAAAATCTACGTTGCAGTTGAAAATCAGCCGATGTTGCATCAAATTCGAAAAGATGCAGTAACTGGGATTGGGAAAATTAACGTTGATGGTCCGAAAATCAAAATGAATACGACGGCAGCGTTTAAGCGGCATATTTTAATTGCTTCAGTTCCGTATGATAAGGCTTGGCAAGCAATGGTTGACGGCTATCCAGTCAAGGTAAGAAAAGCATTGGATGGATTAATTGCAATTAAAGTAACTCCAGGAAAACATAACATTCAATTAAAATATGTTGTTCCAGGATTGAAAATTGGAACGATTGTAAGCCTAGTTGCAATTTTGACAATGATTATTCTCGAATTTTTTAAGTTTTACGGTTTAAAGAAACTTCATCAGATGTCCAGTCATAAAAAACATTAAAGATTAAAAAAGTCGATTTAGGAATCGGCTTTTTTTGTTATAATAAATACTGATATGTAAAAAAAGAGTGAGAGGAGACCATGATGGAAAAGAAACGTTTTAAAATGTATAAAGCAGGGAAGAAGTGGGTCTTTGCCCCAATCTTTTTCTTCGGATTATCGGTCCTTGGAACAACTTCTGCATCTGCTGATACGGTTCAATCTGCTACGCCATCTTCTTCAAGCCAACAACAGATTCAATCAATTGATGATGAAAAGCAACAAGCAATTCAATCATCATCAGTTTCATTAACAAACAGTTCAAGCAATTCAGAAAGGACGGTTAGTTCAAGTAATAGTCAACCTGTTGCAACCGTAAAAAGTAATGAAGTTTCAAATGTTAAAAATCAAACTTCAACAACCTTAACTTCAGCTAAGACTTCAATTCCAATTGAAAATGATCAATCAGCAAATCGGGAATCTTCAAGTTCTCAAGCAAAGACAAGTGTTAGTTCATCACCTTCAAAGGTTCAAGTAATGAATTTTGCGGTTCAACCGACACAGTCAACAACTCAAGTTTCAAAGGCAAGCAGCCAAGCGGTTAAGAATGGCTCAAAAGGAACTCCAAAGGTTGCGCAATCATCTTTAGTAAAGGATGCCAAGAGCAGTTCGCAATCAGTTTCAAATACACCGGTTGAAAAGTCAATTCAAAGTGAAAATTCAGCCGTTAAGAATTCAACTTCAGTTTCAAATGATTCAAACATGAAGGTTAGTCAAGCAACTCCAGTCAACTTGACTCCTGCAAATGATGCTCAATTGAAACGGAGTACATCGACTGAAGTTTCAAATGTAAAGGCAACAACGAATTCAACAAGTACGACTCAGGCAGCAACGCAAACTCAACAGGTTATGCCAGTTTCATTCGCTGCATCGGGTACACTGTCCATCGATATTAGCAAAAATCAAGGTTACGTAACTCCTGATACGGTTGATATTTCAAGTTATCAGCCAAATATGTCAGTTAGTGATTTCCAGCAGTTAAAAAAATATGGTATTAAAAATGTAATTGTTAAGACATCACAATACAGTAATTACATTAATCCATATGCTACTCAGCAGATTCAAAATGCTGAAGCGGCTGGATTAAATGTTGCAGTTTACCATTATGCCGGTTTTGCTAACCCGGACCAGGCAACTCAAGAAGCTGACTATTTAGCAGGTGTTCTTCAAAAATTAAATGTTCCAAAGGACATGGCCGTTATTTGTGACTTGGAATCAGGCTACACGAAGAATGACCAAGTTGGTTCATCATTGAGTGCTTTCTGGAAAGAATTGGGTAACCGCGGTTATACGAATCAGGTTCTTTATACCTATCAAAGCTATGCAAGTCAGTATCCGCAAGTATTAAATACAATTGCACATAATAAGATTTGGATGGCGCAGTACCCGTATGCACCAACGAACTATTGGAATAGTCAATATGGAGCATGGCAATATAGCGATAATGGTCATTGCCCAGGAATTGATTATACATTTGATTTAAGTCACTGCTATAATCCAAGTATTTTTGCGCGTGGCGGTCAAGCAGCATTGAATGGTCAACAATTTGTAAATGGTCATTGGCAATTCTATAAAAACGGTCAGGCTGTAAGAAACCAATACGTTTGGATCGGTAACCAAAATAAAGAAGTCTATTATGATGGCAATGGCAATATGGTCTATGGTCAACAAAAGATCAACGGTAAATGGCAATACTTTGACACGGTAACGGGTGCCCAAGCTAAGAACCAATATGTTTGGATTGCAAATCAAAATAAGGAAGTCTACTATGACGGCTTAGGTAACATGGCTTATGGTCAACAAAAGATCAACGGCAAGTGGCAATACTTTGACACGGTAACGGGTGCGCAAGCCAAGAACCAATATGTCTGGATCGGTAACCAACACAAGGAAGTCTACTACGATGGCTTAGGTAATATGGTTTATGGTCAACAAAAGATCAACGGCAAGTGGCAATACTTCGATCCAATCACTGGTGCACAAGCCAAGAACCAATATGTCTGGATCGGTAACCAACACAAGGAAGTCTACTATGATGGTTTAGGCAACATGGTCTACGGCCAACAAAAGATCAATGGTAAGTGGCAATACTTCGATCCAGTCACCGGTGCGCAAGCCAAGAACCAATATGTTTGGATTGCCAATCAAAATAAAGAAGTTTACTACAATGGCGTTGGTAACATGGTTTATGGTTGGCAAGTAATTGATGGCCATAAACAATACTTTGATCCGGTAACGGGTGCACAAGTTAAAAACACAACAATTACGATCGATGATAAGAAATATACCTTTGATCGGGTTGGAAATTTGATTTAATTTGAATAAAAATGAGGTGTGACATTATGTTGCACCTCTTTTCTTTTGCTAAATAATTAACTATAATTAAAAAAGCTGATATTAAGGAGAATGTAAAATGACGAAGATTTTAGTAACAGTTCAAGAACAAACGAACCAGGCTAATACAGCAGGCTCAAAGGCCAAAGATGACATTATTACGATTGCGCAAGATCAAGGCTACCAAAGTATCGTGGTTGAAAATCCTCAAGGGAAGAAGGCGCGGTTGTCATACCTTTTTAGAGCAATCAGTGGGCAGCTAAAGTCATTTTACCAACTTGATCCGGAATTAATTGTCTTTCAGTATTCTGGATATAATCGGTTTATGAGTTACATTGCACTGCACGAACTGAAAAAATACAATAATTGTCCGTTTTATTTATTGGTTCACGATGTTAAGACCTTGCGGACAAATGAAACGGCTAAATTAAATCAGGGAGATTTTTCAAAGAATGAAATCACTCTCTTTAATAAGTTTGATGGGTTGATCGTTCATAACGAAAAAATGAAAAAGTGGCTGCAAGATAATGGTGTCAAAGTTCCAATGATTTCCCTTGAAATCTTTGACTACGTTAACCCACAACCAATCAATGAAATGCAGAACTTTGATAAGAATGTTAACTTTGCAGGTAATTTATATAAACCGGTCTTTTTGACAAAGTTGAATACGAAGACCAAGTTTGTTGTTTACGGGGTTAATCCATTAGAATACGGTGATTCGATTGAATATCGCGGTAGTAAGACTCCTGAAGAGATTCCTGCTTTCTTAAATGAAGACTTTGGCCTTGTTTGGGATGGTGAATCACTGACTGAATGTTCTGGAATCGATGGAAATTATATGCGGTATAATAATCCACATAAAACATCGCTTTATTTGAGTTCAGGGATTCCAGTCATTACATGGAGTCAGGCCGCAATTGCTGATTTTATTAAACAGCACAATGTTGGAATTGTAATTGATGATTTGAATCAGATCGATGATGTGCTGGCAAACGTAACGAAAGATCAGTATTTAGAATTGAAGTATAATGCTGAAAACTTAGCAACTAAATTACGTGATGGCTTTTATACGAAGACGGCTTTACGTAAGGTTGAAGATTTAGCACACCAAAATAATTAAAAAATGATGTTGGAAATGTCCAACATCATTTTTTAGTCGTTATGATAGTAATGATTTAGTTTTTGAATCAACTCGGTTGAATATTCTGGTTCAAATTTACGGGCGAACTGGTAATCAGGATTTTGGATAATCAATTCAAAATCACGGTTATCAAGATTTGCCGGCCAACCGCCATTTTGATGCTCCCATTTAACATACCGATGGAAGTCATTTACGATTCGCGGTTGAAATTGAGAACTATTACACAAAATTGTTTGGACCCAGAATTCATCTGAAAATGCACCAGTTTTAAGCATTTTAATAAATTCAGGATGGTTATCCATATAATCAATACAATACTGAGCCGCATCACGGGGCAAGTCGCACCAGTTAGCGCCGTGATAAAGTTCTAAGTTGATTCCAAGCTTCTTGAGTTTATTAATATGGAACAACATTTGACCATATAGTAAGAAACGATGGTAAAATTTGCCGAAGAATGTTCGCCGGTTCACGGTGTCGTAGTTAAAGTAGAACTTTTGCCACCATTCAGGTAGCTCGTTGGTGATCCGATATTCACTGGCTTTGTGATAGACACAGTAAATATGGTCATTATTTTCGTAGAAGTTATATAGGTCATCAATATTCATTACTGGCCAGTCTTGTCCGGAGATTAAATGAACATGAGTAATTTGTGGATTGCTTAAAGCAAGTCTCATTAACCGAAAAGCAGCTTCGCCAATCGACCATCCGCCCCAGTGGACTTCAATTTCTGAAATATAATGAATCGAATTTTTTTGCAGCCACTCAACCTGCTGAGCAGTCAGTTTGTATTTTTTATCAAAATGAATATAAATTTCAAATTTCTGTTGCAATAGTTTTGAAAGCTGAGCAACTTGATCAAAATTCTTATGAGCTAAAATTAAGACAGCTTGCATAAGGGATCCCTCTTTATTCCTTTAAGTCATAAAGCGATTTTAGCACAAGTAAAATTGAATTACTATTTGATTTTGAAGCAAGTTGCAATAAATTTAGATAAATATTCAAAAAGATTAAAAACAGATTACAACCGTAATATAAAAAATTTAGTCAAGTAGGAAATGATTTTAATAGTCGACAATTCCGGACAGAATAAAATTAAGTATGGCAGCTTTTTTAATAATTTTCTCAGCAATTTTTGGATTCAGTAATTCGCTCACGGCGTTTTACCAGATGGGATATTCCAGTGGGATCTAGTATATTTTAGCAGAGCTTTTATTTTTCCTGCCGTCAGCGTTGATGTTTGTTAAATATGGCGCTTCATTTCTGGAAGCAAAAGGTGAAATCTACTCATGGTTAAGCAGCTTAACAAATGAAAAATTTGTCTTTATTGGGGCGTTTATTTGGCTTGCCTCATGGGTTATTTGGCTGGTTTCATCAACCGAAGTGGTGGGGATGCTCATTTTAGTTGTTACGTTTGCGGCTAGCCGCGGGATTGACAAGATTGCCAAGGTTGCAAGTATTGGTGGGATTGTTGCATTTGCGATTTCGATTTTATTTAGTCTATTAAGTATTTTTGTGCTGATCCAAGGGTTATAGGCTTAAAGCATTCCGGGGACGAATAACCTTTTGCGTTCATCGAATGCCAGTTTCCAAAGCCCAATTGCAACAATCATTTCATTTTTTGTATATGCAATCTTTATTAACAACTTAGGGGATTGAATTTGGCGAAGCATTTGGAATGTCAGCCAGCGGAATTCAAGGAATTGGCTTAGCGTTTGCTTACTTTGCCAGATTAACTGATGTTTTAGTTGGAATCGCGGAGCATTTATGATGACTTATTCACCAATCAAGTCATTTGTTCTCGGTTGCGATACGTATTTATTGCTGAAAAATTGACAAGATTAAACGACATGTGGTTGCAAGCCGTTGTGGTAATTGACATCATTTTATTTGTTACCTTTGGTGGAGATGCAGCCAGTACACTTTTTACTTTTTTGACAGACATGATGAATATTTCATCACCCCTTCTTGATGGGAGCTTTCCCGTTCTTTAAGATGAAGAAGGACATCAACGGTCCGTTTGTTTTCTGTAAAAAGCAATCAACAACATGGATCGTTTTAATTATCGTGTGAATCGTAATTGTGGTAAGTATTATCTTTACATGTATTGAGCTGATTTTGCAACATGATTATTCAACTGCCTTGTGGACAGCATTCGGGCCAATTTTCTTTGGCTTAGTTGGGTGAGGATTATATGAATATGCGACTTACAAACAAAGTGAAGAAATCGTTTCTAATCGGTAAAATTTCTTAAGAAAAATATAAACTCGAATTTTAAGTTTCCAAAATCAACAAATATGGGTAAAATGATGATAGAGAGTTGAACGGTAAAAAAGGATGGTTAGAATGAAAAAAACTAAAATTGTTCTTTTTACCTTGCTACTATCAATCATTGGGGTCGTTGGTAGCACAAATGCTGCAAGTGTAAATAGTTCAAGTAGAAACGCTGACTTAATGCCTTCTACAGCTAGTCAATTAATTCAAAATTCATCGTTAAACGAAGCTAATATTGAAAATTCAGAGAGTGGGAAATGTATTCTGTGGTCACCTCGGATTCGTAACTTTAAGAAAGGTGATCAGGTCAAGATTCTTCTTCCAAATGGAAAATACACTGGAAAAACGTTGACCATCAAGATCGTTGACCATGAAGAAGAAATCGCAACCTTAACTGTCGAGTGTGGTTGCGATTACGGAATAATTACGTTTATGGCCGATGCCAATAGCGGTCAAGTTGCCCAAATTATTGCTGACGTTGGTAGCATGGACTTTGGAGCAGTCAGTGCTGGCGACGCAATCGATATTGGTGGCGGAATGACAGGCGGATGCATCGGGAACACCGCATCAAAGGCTCCAGTTGCACCGGGTATCAGTTTCTCAAGTTCATTATCAAACCGAAATGATAACAACCTTGGAAGTTTATCGATTGACACCCACTCGTCATCAATTAAGGCAACCTCGTCATTAAACTTAAGATCATCTTCTTCAAGTTTATCAGATGAAGAAGATGGAAAAGTCGTTACCCGGAGTTTTTCATCTTTGAGTTCAACAGCGAATCGCTCTTCACGGTCTTCGAGCTCATCATCTCATGGAAAAGAAATTATCATTGATTACGGGCCGGGACAAGAGTCTTCCTCTTCAGTAAACTCGAAGTCAAGTCCGAGTTCATCACTTATTTCTGCATCAAGTACGGATAAAGATCCTCATCGTCATTCGGGCTGGTGTTCAGAAAAATCAACCAGTCGGAGTAATTGTTCATCTTCAGTGAGGGAAAATGGGCACCATTCGCGCAGAAGTATCATTATCGTTGTTCCGGTTCCTGAACCAGGACCGGTAAAGGAAAACTCGCTTTCAATTAATTTAAATCATTCTTCATCAATGTTAAAGGTTCCGGCAAAGATCGATCATTCTTCAAAGAAATTGCCAAATGTTTCCAAAAAGGTAAAACCAGCGCACAAGAATACTAAGACAAAAGATGAGCCTGCAAAGGCCAAAACAGTCAAAGCAGTTAAAACGAATGTCAAGGTTGAATCGCATTTGGCGTGGAAGGAAAGCGTTGCTGGTTTGCCAAAGAAACAAGCAACCAAGAGTGCTGTTTGGCAGGTTTCACAGCAAAATGGCAGTCTTCATTTGAATCCACAACAGATTCGATCATTAAAGCATGAGATGCATTTTTCAAATTCAAAAGCAGCTGAGGCTGTAAAGAAGTTGGATACATCAGCGCTTCATGGGACAATCCATGGATCAGCGGCAACTCCAAACAATTCAAAGCAAGGATTGACGCTGAAACATTGGAATGCGGCTCATCCGGGTTCAAATGTTCGCCGGATCACATTACCGATTCAAGGTATTTTACCAGCAACCCGGATGGATTCGTATACTTGGGTATACAGTCTAGTGGGGTTAGCAATTATGATCGTTTCAGGAAGAGCATTCTTTTCAAAGAAACGAAAATAATAATTGAATTTTAAAATAAAAAATGAAATAATAATTCGTAAAGCAAAATAAAGGATGTCAGTGAGCATTCATTTTACAACATAGACGAATAATAAATATTTAGCTAATTAATCGGACTATTGGATTTGAATGCCAGTAGTCCGATTTTTTAATGAGAAAGGATGGTTAATTAATGAAAAAACAGAAGGTGTATCCGATTGAACAGATTCCGATTGAGAACCGGCATATGTCATGCTGGGATATGTTTGCAACGTGGATCGGTGCGAATGCAAATAATGGCACGTGGTACATTGGCGGGGTTGTTGCTGCGTGCGGCCTTGTGCTTGCAACGAAAGTTTTAATTGCATCCTCTGTGTTGTCATATATTTTACTTTCGCTTGTTGGTTTAATGGGATACATTACCGGCATTAGCACAATGGCATTGACCCGCAGTTCATTTGGAATTCGTGGCAGTTACGTGCCATCGGTGATCAATGTGATTCAGTTTGTCGGTTGGACAGCGGTAAATACTTTTATTGCGGCAACATCGTTAAGTATTCTCTTCCATGATTTCTTTGGCTGGAAGACGTATAATGCAACTTCAAATACGGGAATTTTCGGCGTGATTGTCGGAGTGTTAGTAATGAGTGTCTTGCACCTGATCAGTGTTTCAATGGGAGAACGCTCAGTCCAAATTATCGAACGGATTGGAATCATCTTTGTAATCGGTTTTGTGATCTGGGAATCGATCGTTGTTTTCCGGACGGTTTCATTTCACCAACTGGTAACCTGGGTTGTTCCGCATTCAGAACAATTGAAAACTGGGCATGCAATGGATATTTTAGCGGCCTTTAACCTTGCCTGGGTCACAGCCGGTGCTGATTTTACCCGGTTTACGGCCAAGAAAGGGGCAGCAACGCACGCTTCATTCTGGGGTGCCCTGATTGGCGTTCTGTGGTTTGCATTGATCGGGGTCGTTTCCACGATCAGCATTGCGATTACATCAGGTCAATTCAATCCGAATAATTCTGATCCAAGTACGATTGCAAATAAGCTTGGATTAGGGATATTAGCGATGATCGTCATTGTTTTAACAAGTATGACAGCAAATGCAGCCAACTTGATGGCAGCGGCCTCGGCGTTAAATAACCTTTTCCATAAAATCAAATTACGCAAGGCATTATGGATCGTTACGATTCTTGCTACCTTTGTAACGTTTATTCCGTTGATTGTTGGCAGTTTCTTGGATACATTTGAGGCGTTCTTGAATTACATTGGCATGATCTTAGGACCGATGATTGGCATTATGATTACCGATTTCTATGTAGTTCACCATCAACAATACGAAATTGATGAATTAACAAAGGTTAACGGGAAGAATTGGTATCATGGCGGAGTTAATTACTTTGCCTTTGCGGTATGGATTATAGGAATTGTAATTTACAATTTTCTTCAACATGTGCCAGTGATCATGAATGTTACGGGGGCAACCTTTATTGCAATGATCATTAGTGGACTTTTATATGGAATTGGACAGCAGTGGATTTTAAAGAAAAGAGGATAATGATCGATGTTAATTAAAAACGTTAAGTTAGCGGAAAAAAATGAGAATGTCGATTTGCGAATCGAAGATGGAAAATTTATCGCGATTCAAGCGGAATTAAAACCGAATGAAAATGAACAGGTGATTGACGGAAATGGAAACTTAGTTTTACCTCCGTACATAGACTCACACGTTCACTTGGATACAACTATGACGGCTGGTCAGCCACGTTGGAACGAGACTGGGACGTTATTTGAAGGGATCAACATTTGGTCTGAACGCAAAGAAACGTTATCAATTGAAGATGTTAAGGAACGGGCTAAAAAGGCAATTCGGCGGCAAGTTGCAAATGGAATTCAGATTGTGCGAAGTCATGTGGATGTAACCGATCCGCAATTAACGGCTTTAAAGGCATTGCTTGAAGTTAAGGAAGAAATGCAGGATATTGTAGAATTGCAATTGGTTGCCTTTCCGCAAGAAGGAATTTTATCATTTCCGCATGGAAAAGAGTTGATGGAAGAAGCCGTTAAGATGGGCGTGGATGCGCTAGGCGGTATTCCTCATTATGAATTTACCCGTGAATACGGGGTTGAATCATTGCATTTTATTGCTGATTTGGCTGCTAAAAATGACTTATTGATCGATGTTCACTGTGATGAAATTGATGATCCGCAAGCGCGGGGATTGGAAACCTTAGCAACTTTGGCCTATGAAACTGGATTGGGCGACAAAGTAACTGCCAGTCACACAACGGCGATGGGATCATACAACGATGCCTATACGTTCAAATTATTTAAGCTGCTTAAACTTTCGCATATTAATTTTGTTGCTAATCCATTGGTTAATACGCATTTAGGCGGTCGGTTCGATACATATCCTAAACGGCGGGGAATGACCCGCGTTAAGGAATTACGGGATGCTGGAATCAATGTTTCGTTTGGGGAGGATGACATTAAAGATCCATGGTATCCAATGGGTGACGGCAATATGCTTGACCCGGTATATATGGGAATGGTCGTTGGTCATATGATGGGCTATACTGAATTGAAAAATGCTTATCAGTTTGTCACGACGAATGCGGCCAAAACATTGCATATTACCGATCATTATGGCATTGAAGTTGGTAAACCAGCAAACTTCTTGATCGTTAATGGTCCAAATTTCTATGATGTACTAAATCAACATGCTGAAGTTTTATATTCAGTTCGAAATGGAAAAGTTTTAGTTGAAACTCAACCTAAAAATGTGCATCTTAATTTCTAATTATTTCCAAAAAGCTTTAAATTTTTTGAGAAATCTTGACAAAGCAAGCAAGATTATCAATAATTACTTAGTATTACATTAGTCTTGATAAGTGAAAAAACAATAACGAAGGAGATTTAACTCAATGACAAATTATTTAGTTGTTGGTGCCGGCCTTTTTGGCGCAACATTTGCTCATGAAGCAGCTAAACGCGGTCACAAAGTTCACGTAATCGAAAAACGGGACCACATCGCAGGTAATATTTATACAAAGGAAGTTGATGGAATTCAAGTTCATCAATATGGAGCTCACATTTTCCATACTTCAAAGAAGGAAATTTGGGACTATGTAAACCAGTTTGCTGAATTTAACCGTTACACAAACAGCCCAATTGCAAACTTCCATGGCGAAATTTACAACATGCCATTTAACATGAATACTTTCAACAAGCTTTGGGGCGTAATCACACCTGAAGAAGCTGAAAAGAAAATTGAAGAACAACGGGCAGTCTTGAACGGCAAGCGGCCAGAAAACTTGGAAGAACAAGCTATCTCACTTGTTGGAACGGACATTTACAAGAAGCTTGTTAAGGAATATACTGAAAAACAATGGGGTCGGGATGCAAAGGAACTACCACCGTTCATCATCAAGCGGCTCCCAGTTCGGTTTACATACGATAACAATTATTTTAACGATACATATCAAGGAATTCCAATCGGCGGTTACACGCAAATCGTTGAGAAGATGTTAGATGATGACAATATCACGGTTGAAACAAACACCGACTTCTTCGACAAGAAGAATGAATACTTGAAGGATTACGATAAGGTCGTTTTCACCGGAATGATCGATCAGTTCTTTGACTACAAGTTAGGTGAATTGGAATACCGGAGCTTGCGATTTGAAACCGAGGAACTCGATGTTGACAATTATCAAGGAAATGCCGTTGTTAACTATACAGATAAGGAAACGCCTTACACTCGGATCATTGAACACAAGCACTTTGAATTTGGGAGGGGTGACAAGGGTAAGACAGTCATTACCAAGGAATACCCTGCAACATGGCACCGTGGTGACGAGCCATACTACCCAATCAATGATTCCAAGAACAACGCATTGTACAAGAAGTACGTTGAACTTGCTCAAAACGAAGCTGACAATGTCATCTTTGGCGGTCGGTTAGGTCAATACCGTTACTACAATATGGACCAAGTTATTGGTGCTGCTTTAGTAACTGTCGAACAAGAATTTGGAAAATAATTGATTTGAAAATAAAATTAAGGAAGAGAGTAGGTGGGCTTACCGCGCTCTCTTCTTTTATAGGTGATTAGATGAAAGTTTTAAAGAATTACTTATATAATGCTGGGTACCAGATTTTGGCCTTGATTGTACCGTTGATTACGGCACCGTACATCAGCCGTGTTCTTCATCCGGCGGGGGTTGGGTACAATGCATATACCAACTCAATTATTCAGTATTTCGTATTGATGGCTGATTTAGGGATTGCGATGTATGGTCAACGGGAAATTGCCTATGTGCGTGAAGATCCGAAGAAAATGTCGCAAACGTTCTGGGAAATTCAATGCTTGAAGTTCTTTACAACGACATTTGCGTATTTTGTATTCGTAATTTTTCTGCATGTTTATGATCGTTATACGATTTTTTTATGGATTCAATCATTGAATGTTATTGGAGCCGCTCTTGACGTATCATGGTTATATCAAGGGGTTGAGGACTTTAAACGAACCGTATTACGAAATACATTAGTTAGATTATTGACGTTAGCATTAATTTTTATTTTAATTAAAAAGCCAAGCGATGTAGGCCTTTATATTTTTATTAATGCATTTTCTAATGTGCTAGGAAACTTAACTTTATGGCCACATTTGCGAAAAATGCTTGTTCCAATAAAGTTCACGTCAATTCATATTTGGCATCATTTATGGCCGACAATTGGTTTATTTATTCCGCAGATTGCAACGTCAGTTTATTTGCAACTGAATAAAACAATGCTTGGGGTTATGATGGGAACTAAATATTCCGGATTTTATCAAAATTCTGATAACTTAGTTAAAATGGTTTTATCACTAGCTACGTCTTTAGGTACAGTAATGTTACCGCATATGTCGGCGGCGTTTGTGAAAGGCGATAAAGAAAAGATGCATCAAATGTTATATAAATCATTTGATATTCTTTCAATTTTAGCATTTGCAATGACGTTTGGAATTGCAGCAATTTCAACGAATCTAGCCCCCTTTTTCTATGGGAAAGGGTTCTGGCCGGTTGGTCCTGCAATGATGATCGAATCACTAGTTATTATTTTAATTGCTTGGAGTAATACAATTGGAAGACAGTATCTTGTTCCAACTAATCAAGTAAAGAAATTTACAACTTCAATTGTCTTAGGCGCTGTTTTTAACTTTGTAGCAAACTTTATTTTTATTGATTTTTGGGGACTTAATGGAGCAATGTGGGCAACGGTCGCTTCAGAGGCGGTGGTGACTGGTTATCAAATGTGGGCCGTACGTAAGCAAATTCACTTTACGGAAATGTTTAAAAATACATTTAAGTATTTAGTTGCTGGCGTTGTAATGTTTATTCCCGTTTATTTAATGAATATTAAACTGCATACAAGTATAATTACTTTGGCGTTAGAAGTGATCACCGGGGTCATTATTTATATAGTAATGATTTTAATCTTAAAACCCACAAGTTTGGATTTTATTTTTAAAATGGTAAAGAAAAAGTAGTTTTGCAGCACTTAAAGGTATTAATCTTTTAGTCAAGCTTAAATTTAAGGCTTGGCTTTTTAATTTTGATTAATTTATTTTTTGCCGTATCTATAAAATAATTTTATTGGATAGTAATTATTACTTTATATTAATTAATTTAGTGTTATCATACTTTACGAAATATTTTTTAGGAGATGTTAATATGAACTTTTATCAACTATTGCAATTAGGACCGCAACAGTTGAAACAACAAATATTAGAAGAAAAAGATTTACATCGGCGAAATTACTTAAGGTTTATTCTTTTTTTTAGAAGCTTTTTAATTGTATGTTTTGCATTGATCTTTGTAATTGGAGCCACGCTACTTTTTGGGAAGGGCAATTCAAGTGTAGCAGTCGGCTTTTTCTGTCTGTTACTTCAATCAAGGTTTGTAAATTACGGCTATAACATCTTTTCTAGTATATTTAACATGTTTTTGATCAGTGTAATTGTGGCATTTGATAGTTTATTGGCTCCTAAAGCTAATCCTTTTTTAGGATTCGTTCTTAATTTTGGATTTTTGTTATTCATTATTTTTGTAACTTGTGATAATCCAAAAATGGGAAATGTTGCTGTTTACGTGGATACCTATTTGTTTTCAACATTTTTGCCTCCTCAAAACATAAGAGAAGTCCATTTAAGATTTATTGAAGTTGCCATTGGTTTTGTGATTTGCAGTATTATTTTTATTGTCCATCATGCTAATCAAAATAAAGATGTAAAGTTTAGAGACGTTTTAAAACATTTTTCTTTAAAGAATAAGGTCACCCAGTGGCAATTAAGGTTAGCATTTGGAATTAGCTTGGTGTTGTTTATTGGACAATTTTGCAAACTTCCGCGTTATTTTTGGTTAGGAATATCAGCACTTTCGATTTTATCGATATATGAGCCTGAAAGTAAAAAAATTCGGCATGTTAATATTAACAACCGGGTTTTAGAGAGAATATTTGGGATTGTAATTGGCTCATTGCTGTTTGGTGTAATTTATACGATTTTCCCGGCAAAGTTTAATATTTTAATTGGACCATTAGGTGGACTTTTTGTTGGCTTTTCAGCAACATATCGCTGGTCAACAGTTTTCAACTGTTTAGGGGCATTGATGATGGCAACATCTCTATATGGTGCGAATGCAAGTATTATTTTGAGAATTTTTAATAACATTTTAGGATGTATAGTAACAGTTATTTTTATGCTAGTAATAAAAAAGTTGGTTGCTTTTTATCAGAAAGGACATACTAATTCTAAAGTCTAATAAAAAATTCCACGACTTAATAGTCATGGAATTTTTTTAATTATGTAAAGCAATTAATTTCATGGCTATGAAAAGCCAGAAATAGTCGTATATGATTCGAATAGTCAAATTGTTAAGAGATATTAAAAATAATAAATAAAAGATATTTATGGGGGGATTTGTATTTTAGATGTTACAATAATCTTGAGTGATTTATTCAATCAAAACAAATCTAGGGGAATTTTAATAAAATTAAAAAGAGGTATTTTTTGTCTCTAGCATATCAGTTGTCTGTGTAAGCAGTAGTAAAGTTAGATACGGTAGTAGCCTTTAGCGGTTACAGGAAGTTCATCAAAGATGATTCAATTTACAATTTTAAATAACTCATCATCAGCAGTAAATCAGGTTCAAGCAGCAAAGTATCAAGCAAGAAGGCTGTTGTAACAGGCGCACGTCATAATAGTGAATCAGAAAAAGTTTTAGGTTATAGTCATGGAATTTCACAAACTAGTGAAGCCACAGCTGCATTATAATTCTTTGGGCAACAGCAGGAGCAATCATATGGAAACGCAACTAAGATAGTTAATTAAAATAGTAAGAAAAAGGACATAGTCGGTTAGCTACATCTTTTTTGTATTCTTTAAAAATAGAGAAAAATGAAATCAAAAAATATTAAATTTATATTAATAATTATCACAATATTAGGATCAATTTTTTTTAGAAATGATTTAATTAAAGGTTCATCGATAAATAAAAATGAAATAACAGATCAAAATGGAATCTTATTAGACATTGCAAGATGTCCTTTAAGTAAGCAAGAAATTGAGAAAGTAATTAATCAAATTAATTCGAAAAAATTTAGTTACGTTATTTTACATTTAAATGATGATGAACACGTAGCTTTTCAAACAAAAATGTTAAAAAATGAAGATAGTAAAAACGTTTTAAGTAAAAAAGATTTAAAAGAAATTACTAAAGATGCCAACCAACATGGGTTAACATTGATTCCAGATTTTGATACTCCGGGGCATTGTAAGGCGTTAATAAAGCTATTAAAAAAACATAGCCCTAAATTAGCTCATAAAATTTGTCTGAATTCAAATACATTAAATTATACCAAGAGCGCTACCATAAAGTTTATTAAACAAATTAATGGCGAGTTAAGCAATGCATGCGCAAATCAAAATACACGTTATATATTACTAGGTGGTGATGAAGTTGCAGCTAACGAGAATAATAATCATGCATTAATGAAATATTTTAATGAGCTAAATGCATTTGAAAATCGTCACGGCTTTCGAACCATCGTATGGAACGATTCGATTTTAAAAAATAATAATTTGAATAATAAAATAGTAGTAGCGTATTGGGCACAGGGGGGAGGAAATACTTCAAAAAAAATATTACAAAAAGAGTATGACAATCGAGCAAATGTTACTAATTTAATTGATCATCCATTAATTAATGCTAATGCGGGATATAATTATTTTAATTTAGATAATCTTGGTAATTTAAATTACATTACAAATTTTATCAATCGGTTGAATTCAAGTGCGGGAAAAAACTTTGACTTAATCAATCCGCAGACGCTAACGAATGATCCGGATTGCTATCAACGAGAAATAAAAAGCAGCGGACGCTTGATTTGTTTATGGGGAGATAAGAATTCAAAAATTAAAATCAATCAGTTGCTGTACTTAATTAAAAAAATAAATACGATACAATAATTGTTTTTAATTTAATATACAGTATTATAGTAATAGTGAAGATTTATTTTATATAAAAATATTTATAACATATAACCTTCGGTCGGGAGTGTAAGGGATAATGTTGGATTCAGTGTCTTCGATTGTAAGATTACTAAATGTTATTTTCTTTTATGTACTTTTTTTTGCTCAAAATTTTTCAACTATAAAGAATTTAAAAACTAGAAGAATTTTAAAGTTATTTTTTTCTGTTAGTATAATGTTGATTGTTCAATTATTAATTGAAAGGTTTTCAGTAAGATATTTATTGTTACTATGTTCGCCAGTAATTATAATTCTATTTTTAATTGTAATTACATATTTTTGCTTACGACAGGATAGTGAAGCTAATCTAAAATTAAAGATTAATGTTTTATTATCAGCTAGTAATTTTATTGCAATTCAGTTCTTCTGTGCTTTTTTGGACAATTCATTAGCAATTTTAATTCGACATTTCAATAGTCACCAGGCTATTTTAATATTAGTTTTCCATAATGTCATTGAAGGTGCATTATCGCTGATTATCGGATTAATTTCTGGTAAATTTTATAACGTTGGTCAAGTTACTGATAAAAAATTTGATAATCAAATTTATAAAATTGTGATTGGGACATTTATTATTATGTTTGGCTCAATGACAACTTATATGTTGATTCAACGCTTGCATAATTATATTGAAAGTTTTCTTTTCTTATTTTTGATTCAGTTGTTTGTTTTTTGGTTGCTATATTTTTTGATTAGTTGGTATAAAAATGGTCAAATTCGGAATAGATTGATAACCGAACAACTGGATAATTTAAAAAATTATACTAATTACTTAGAGCGTGAACAACGTAAATTACGAAAGTTTAAGCATGATTATCAGAATTTACTATTAAGTTTAGAAGAAAATTTAAAAACAACAAATTCTACTGATGCTGAAAAATATATTCAAACGTTTAAAGAATACTGTGATAGTTATATTAATAAAAAAGAAAGTTTATGGATATTTAATGATTTTGATAACATTAAAACACCGTATTTAAAGAGTATTTTGATTAATAAAACGTTTCAAGCAATTGAAAAAAAAATTCAAGTTCATTTTGAATGTCGTTATGATATTAACCAGATTGCAATGGAACCATATGATTTAGTTCGAATTATTGGGATTACATATGATAATGCAATTGAAGCTGTCGAATCTCTTGCTCAAAAAGATAGATTAATTAATATCATGATATACAAATGTGAAAATCAAATCGAAATAACCTTTTCTAATCCGGTGTTAGAAAAACATGACTTGGCAAAGCTAGAACAAGAGGGAGTAACAAGTAAAAAAGGACATACTGGTTTTGGTATTGCGAATATTAAGGAAATTATTGGAAATTATTCGAATGTTTTAGTAAATTACCAAGAAAGAAATAACTATTTTACTGTTCAATTTGTTATTATGAATAAAATTAAAAAAGATGATATTTAAGTGTAAGTTAAATTAAAGACAGTTGCCGATGGTTAAATTGAGAACTGTCTTTTAATTTTATTAAAAATGTGAAAAATATGAATTATTTTAGCAAACTTAATAATCATAATTGATAAAAAAGTCATAAAAAGTTCTTGATTTTTTAATATAAGGTTTACAAATTAATTTTCGTTTGTTAAGGTTATACTGACATTTGTCATAAAAGAATTAAGGAGTGAAAATGAAATGTCAGATCATAAGAATCTCAAAAAAGTAATTGCTGTCTCAAGTATGGCAGCAGCAACAATTGGGGCCGGCACAATGGTGAATGCTGATAATGTTCACCAACAGGCAGTATCATCACAAAAGTCAAGTATTACAGCTAAGCCTTTATCTGAAACACAAAACGCTAAATCAAGTAATACAGTTGTTTTGAAATCATCACAATCATCAAAGACTACATCATCGACAACTAAATCATCAGTTGCCTCTTCATCAAGTTCGAAAGCCAATTCATCTTCTGTTTCAACTAAGCAAGCACAACCGGTAAGTTTTGCTGCTGTGCAACAAGGTAAAATGGTAAATGATGTTAAAGCAACAACGAATCCATTGATGGATGATTATAACAAAGGAATTAATTCAAGTGACAGTGATTTGTCATACGATGCTAATGGGGCAAAAATTGATTATGACAGCATTATGCAAATTGCAAAGCAGTATGACGAGGGCGACTATGCAAATAAGAGTGACCTTGATTACATTATAGGAGACGTTGCTAACAGTTTAAAGGAAGCTAAGGAAGGATATGATATGAGTAAGACTCTTTCTGGTATTCCTAATTTGCAAGAGAAGCAACAAATCTATAAGGATAGTTATGAGGCATGGAATAACTTATACAACTTATTAACTAAAGGTGAACAAGTTACACCACAACCTTCAAGTACCTCATCTTCGTCAAAGAAGGATACTTCGAGTTCACAAACTAAACCAAATACTACGTCGAATGTATCGAGCGCTTCACAGGCTAAGGCATCATCAAAGAAGAATTCATCAAGCTCAAAGGAAAATGAAACAAATGCTACTTCAGCTGTTAACACCTTAAAGAATGATGCTAACAAGTATCAAAACTCAAATGATGCGGTTACAAAGTCATATGCTCAAGAAGCACAACAATGGTTAAGTAACGTTCAATCATTTATGAACGGAAAGGATATTAGTGGTCAAAGCGGATTGAACGATGCAATTAACTTCTTTAAGAATGATATGAAGTCACTTCAAGACACGTTGAATGCTAGTTGGTTCAATGGTAGCTCTGAAGCTAAACAAATTATACAAGATCAAATTAATGCTGATAAAGCAGTCTTAGCTTATTTAACGGGTCAAGATACTCAACAAACTTCATCAACATCATTAAAGAAGAACGATGTGAAGACATCTGTTAAAAAAGAATCAAACAATAGTGGCAATGGGGTTAAGAAGGACGTTGTTAAGGTATCAACGGATATTAAACGTCAAGCAACTGTTTCAGCTAACAAAACGACTACAAAACAAACAACATCTGATTCAGCAACCAAGAAAGCTTCAATGCCACAAACTGGTGAAACAAATGATGCTGGAATTTTAGCGACAATCGGTGCGCTTACAATTGCTGCAGCTGGTGCATTTTTATTCCGGAAACGCGGATAAGCTTATAATGAAATTATAAATGCGTTTAAAGCCATGGACAAAAGTCTGTGGCTTTTTTAGATAATGCCGATGAAAGCGCTATAAATTTATAAAGGATATTATATAATATAAGTAAATATTTATGGAGGAAAGAAAATGGGAAAATACAATTGGGCAATCATTGGGACCGGTTGGGCAGCTAGTGATATGGCAAGTGCATTAAATAAGGAAAACGGCGAAATTTATGCGGTAGTAAATCCTCATAAAAAACATGCTGATCAATTTGCAAAAAAATATCATGTAAAAAAAGCATATTATAACTATATGGCAATGCTTGCGGATTCAAACGTTGATATTGTTTATATTGCGACACCGCACACATTTCATTATGAACAAATCAAGCAGGCATTAAATGCTGGTAAGCATGTCTTTTGTGAAAAGGCGATCACCGTTAACGCAGCCCAATTTGATGAGGTTGAACGGCTGGCGTGCTCAAAAAACTTAATTTTGACGGAAGGATTCACTTTATATCACATGCCGCTTTATCAGAAAGTTAAACAGTTAATTGCGGATGGTAAATTAGGCGAAATTAAAATGGTTCAGGTGAACTTTGGAAGTTTAAAAGATGATGATCCAACTCAGCGCTTCTTCAGCAAAGACCTTGCGGGAGGAGCGTTACTTGATATTGGTGGGTATGCAACGGCATTTGTACGGATGTTTCTTGACACGCCGCACGTGGCGGGAACATCAGTTAAATTTTTTGTGACTGGCGTTGATGAAATGTCAGGAATTATTTTGAAAAATGGAAAGGAGCAAATGGGAGTGATCAGTCTTTCTTTTCGGGCTAAACAACCAAAACGTGGCGTAGTTTCTGGAACAAAGGGATTTATTGAAATCAATAATTATCCGCGGGCAACGGAAGCTGAGGTTACGTATACGGTTAATGCTCATACTTCTGAAACTAATAAAATTAGCGTTGGAAAGATTGATGAAGCATTACAATATGAAATTCGCGATATGCAGCGGTATATCGAACAGGGACACGATGATGGTGAATTAGAATTTAGTCGTGATGTAGCTCATATTTTGGACGATGTGCGTTCGGATTGGGGAATGCGATATTCGTTTGAAAATCAGATGCAGTAAAGGTAAGTGATTAATTTGAACGATATTGAATTATAGTTTTAATGATTAATAAAATTAAAGAAAGGAAAATTAAAGATGGCAACGATCAAAGATGTGGCACATGAAGCTGGCGTGTCACCATCAACAGTTTCGCGAACTTTGCATGACAGTTCGTTAATCAGTCAGGAAACTAAAGCCAAAATTTGGCGAGCGATGAAAAAGTTGAATTACTCACCGAATTTTGCGGCACAAAATTTAGCAAATAACACTTCAAATATTATCGGGATAATTCTTCCACCAGATGAAGAATCGGTCGCCAATAACCCGTTTTTTGGGCAAATCTTACAGGGAATTACCTCAGTTTGTAATCAGCAAGCTTACATGGTATCGATTGCGACAGGGAAAGATAATGCAGAGTTGATTGAAAATGTTCAAATGATGATGGAACGTGGTCGAGTCAAACGTTTTATTGTGACCTTTTCTCAACAAAGTGATGATGTTCTGGAATATTTAGATCGAAATAATGCAGAGTATGTTTTAATTGGTGAGCCGATTAAAAACATTGCCGAAACGTTATATGTTAATAATGATAATGTGGCTGCTGGGAACGATGCAACGGAATATTTATTTGACAAAGGGTACCACTATCCGGTTTATGTTTATGAAAATTTAGAAGAAATAGTGCAAAAAGACCGTTTCAGTGGTTATTCGCATGCAATGGAAAGAAAAGGAAAAACTCCATTGAATTATCAAATTAAGAAGGATCATACCAAGGAAAAACTCCAGGAATTCATTGATCAGCATCCTGAAGCCGATTCTATGGTTGCATGCGATGATATTATAGGAGTGGCTTTGCAAAATGGATTGTTGGCGATTCATCAAAATTTGGATGATTATGGAATTATCAGTTTTAATAATTCATTATTTGCCCGGTCTACTCATCCATCATTAACTTCAGTTGAAATTTTTCCAATTTCTTTGGGGATGGAGGCAGCGGTGTTGATTTTGAATATCGATGATCAAGACTTCACAAGGTTACGTTCAACTAATTTTTCACATGTAGTGATTCCGCATAAAATTATAGAGCGAGAATCAACAAAAAATAATTAATAAATTTTCTTGACAAATAAAGGTTAGTATTTTTCAATATAATTAAATTATGATATATAAAATATTGAAGATGAAGTAGGATTTGTCCAATATTTAAGATAGTCAATGGTTGCTGCGAATTGATATATGACAATATTTCGAATTACGTCTTTGAATAAAATATGTTTTGCTAGCTGGTATTAAAAGCAAATAAGGCACATGATGTGTGAATATGGGTGGTACCACGGAGTCGAATTCGTCCCTAGATGAAATTATTCATCTAGGGACTTTTTGTTTAGATTATGAATTGGAGGCTTTCGCATGTTGAAAAATGAAAATAATCTAGAAGAAAAGAAAAATATACGAATGGGTGTAGTAGAAGCAGTTTTAATATTAGCTATTTTATTTTGTATTTTGGGATTTTTAATTATTGGTTTGCACCTTTCCCCTCAGGTTCCAATTTTAACAGCATTAACATTTTTAATGTTTTATGGAAAGGTTAGAGGATTTGAGTGGGATGACATTATAGAAGGCATTGAAAATGGCATTAAACCAGGAATTGTTCCATTAATGATTTTTTTAATGATTGGTTCATTAATTGCATGCTGGATCTTTTCAGGGACAATCCTAACAATTATGTGTCTCAGTTTTAATATTATTTCAGCTAAATTTTTTTTACCAACGGTTTTTATAGTATGTTCGTTAGTGGCAATTTCTTGTGGAAGTTCATTTACGACAGTATCAACGATTGGGATTGCTTTTGTAGGAATTGGGACAGTTTTAAGAATAAATTCTGGATTAACAGTTGGTGCAATTGTTTCAGGTGCATTTTTGGAGCAAATGTTTCACCACTATCGGGAACTACGAATTTAGCTGCTGGAATTGGAAAGATTAATTTATATACTCATATAAAATCACTTTTATTAACGGATATTCCGGCATTTGTTATTTCACTGATAATATACTTTTTTCTCGGATTAGGAACCAAAACTGCAAAGTTAACACAGGTTTCTACAATGATGCAACAAGTAAAACAATATTTTTGGATCTCCCCATGGGCGTTGACGCCGGTGGTATTATTGTTGATCCTAGCATGGATGAAAATACCAGCAGTTCCTTCGTTAATAGCAGGTTCTGCCATGGGGTTATTAGTAGGAGTTATACATAATCCTAAAGTATCGATCTCAACATTGACAAACTATGTAATGAACGGTTATGTAGCACATACAGGAAATAAAATGTTAGATACACTGTTTTCTAAAGGTGGCATATCAAGTATGCTATCATCGGTAGCATTAATTATTTTAGCTTTAGCTTTGGGAGGAATACTGATTAAGTTTAATATAATTAGCGTTTTAATTAACAAAATGGCGACATTTGTCACCCCCCAGGAAGGCTAGTTTTATTAACAGCGATTGGCAGCATTGGAGTTAACTATTTAGTTGGTGAACAATATTTATCAATTATATTACCAGGACAAGCATTTGAAAATTCATATGATAGGTTGAAACTGCCACATAAATATCTAACAAGAACGTTAAATGATGCAGGCGCGGCAGTTAATTCAATTGTTCCGTGGGGAGTTAGTGGAACGTTTATTTCAGGAGCTTTGCAAATTGAAGCGTTAAAATATATTCCGTTTACTTTCTTTCCAGTTGCTGTAATTTTAATGGTAATTATTAAAGGATTTAATTTGAAAAAAGATAAATAATAAGCCAAGAATCTTGTCTAATATTAAAATTTATTTAAATTATAATACTTAATGTAATAGTATTTATAATTTGAAGGTGATTTTGATATGGCAAAAGGATTAGCATTGAATTTTCAAGGTTATCAAATTAATCACTTAAGATACGATATTGATAATGTTTCATCAGAAGTTTTGAACTATGGTGAAAAGATGAGTGTCGGATTTAGCGATGTAAAAACAGGTGTTTCAGCTGATAATAGTCAAGCTGTTTTTAGCTGTGGAGTGCTTGTAGAGTCAAAATTAGCTAATGGAAAAGACGGAGAGGTCCCTTTTAGAAAGATAACGTTTGATTATACTGGAATCTTTACAGTAATTAACGCAGAAGAAAAGGAAATCACTAAGGATGACATATTGGCCCTTTTTGATGAAGGTGCTTCATATATTGCAACGTCTTATATTAAAGATATTGTAAAGAATATCTCAAATCTTGATTATCGAATGCCATTAAATGTAAATGTTCCACAATTTCCAAATGGGTTAAAATAAAGATACATTAATATATATTTGACAATAGCTTACTTAGGAGATGCTAAATGATGACTTATGGGGAAGGATTAAGTCATTGGCGACGGAATTTAAATCTTCGACAATGGCAGGTAGCAGAAACGTTACATGTAACAAGACAAACAATTTCTAATTGGGAAAATGACGTAAGTTATCCTGATTTAGGAAGTTTGTTTATTTTAAGTAAAAAGTATCATACTTCAGTAAATGATATTCTTGGCCAAGATTATGGTGGGAGGGGGTGCGAGCAAGACTGATTCGCTTGTTGCATCCAAAACAAAAAAGGATCTGTTTCAGATTATAAAACAGATCCTTTTTTTTACTGATAAGTACGATCTATAAAGGATATTGTGTGTAAGAGACAATATTTTGTATCTTAAAATTTTACCATTTGCCAATTAACATTAAGAATCCAGGAATCCATGCCGTAAGGATACCTTCGAGAATTCCTAAATAGCCAACAAACTTGCCAAGGTTCTTGTGGAGATTATTTTCAATAAATCCAGTTAACCAAAGAATTCCCCATGCAAACCAGATAATACCGTAAATCCAATTACCACCCCAACCGAAGAAGCAAAGAATACCGGCAGGAATTGAGTTGATTGCAACGAATAAACTGTACCAGCCGTATAAACGTTGATCCAAATTAAAGATAGAGTTGATAGCTGTGTAGAGGTATGTGAATGCGAAGAGCAATCCAGTTGCACTTGCATAGAACCATGAAGGACCTTTACCAACGCATGCACCATAACCGATAGCAATGATATTTAAGATAAGTCCTAAACCGCCAGTAAAAATATTCATAACGGCGATAGATTTATCTTTAATTCCTTCAATTCGATAGAAACCGTTACTCATTAAGACCATTCCAACATAGAGTAAAATAACACCTAACATTTAGACTTCCTCCTTATTTGTCATCTTCTGAGTATGTTTCGTGTAATAATGTCTTGTCCAAACCTTCTTTTTGTTGTGCAGCTGTTGTCCGAATGTGACCAATCTTATCAAGGACAAATAAGATAATCCAAGTTAAGATCATTGCATATGCAGCAACTAAGACAGCACCCATGATTTGGATAAGTAATTGATGGATTCCAGCATGAGTACCATTAATTACAGGGTTAGCTAAAACTCCAATTAAGATTGTACCGAGCATACCACCCATTCCGTGGACACCCCATACATCCAATGCATCATCCCATTTGAACTTGTCTGCTAACTTTACACAAACGTAGCAAACGATCGCAGCTAATAGGCCGATTAACATTGCAGCAACGGGAGTTACGTATCCTGAAGCTGGTGTAATCGTAGCTAATCCGGCAACTGCTCCGACCAATGGTTCAACAAATGAGAAGTGGTGACCATCATGGAAGTAAGCAATAATTGTCCATACGATCATTGCAACGATTGCGGCAACTGCAGTATTTGCAATGATGATTGCAGCTTTATCATTAGCGCCTAATGTACCGCCAGCATTAAATCCAAACCAACCAAAGAGAAGCAAACCGGCACCGATACCAACCAATCCCATATTTGATGGCTTTTGGTTCTCTTTATCGTGTTCAATTCGTTTTCCTAGATATAAGATTGCAGCTAGTCCAGAGAATGCTGAAGAAATGTGAATAACTGTTCCTCCGGCAAAGTCAACGAAGCCTAACTTTTGTAAGAATCCGCCGCCCCAGATCCAATGAGCAACAGGGAAGTAAACTAAAATCATCCAAACGATCAAGAATTTGATCCATCCGCCAACCGTTAATCGTCCAGCTGTTGCTCCCGTCATCAATGGAAGAGTAATAATAGCAAACATCAATTGATATAAGAAGAAAAGAATAAACGGAACAGAAGAACTGTATGTATGGTTAATGTCAAATAAAAGGTTATGGAATGCAAAGAATTGCATTGGATTACCAATTACTCCACCGATATCCTTTCCGAATACCAAACTGAAACCACCAAAAATCCAAAGTAATCCGACAACTCCAATGGCAATAAATACTTTTAACATAATTGTTAAAGAATTCTTTTTACGATCTAATCCACCATAAAAGAATGCCAAACCAGGAGTCATTAAAAATACAAGAATTGTAGATAAGAAAACAAATGTTAAATTACCTAAACTCGCATTTAAGTTTAAAATGTGCGTTAACACATCATCTCATCCCTTTATCTCAGAATTGTTAATGAAATATTCGAATATTCTTTACAATTTTGCCACGTAAAATTAATTAAATTCAACCTCAAACCCTTAAAAGACAAGCATCTTGTCTTTTTGAAACCGTTAGCACAAAAGGTGTTATTATCAGTTTTGTTGTTAGGTTACTGCAACGTATTCTTTATCGAAGAAGGTGAATCAGTTATGCAATTAACATTGCGCGAAGAAGAAAAAATGTTAGTTAGTGTTGCCGCAATGGTAGCACAACAACGGAAAGACCGCGGTCTTAAGTTAAACCATCCAGAAGCCGTTGCTTTGATTACAAATGCTTTAGTTGAAGCAGCTCGTGATGGTAAATCAATGGAAGAAGTCGTTGATTTAGGTAATAAGGTACTAACACGTGAAGATGTTATGGAAGGTGTACCAGAAATGATTCCGATGATTCAGGTGGAAGCAACATTTACAGATGGTACAAAACTTATTACTTTACACAACCCTATTCAATAGAAAGGAGCGTTTTCAATGGTACCAGGTGAATATGTCTTAGCTAAAGATAAGATTGTATGTAACGCTGACTATCCTGCAATCACAATTGAAGTAAAGAACACAGGTGACCGTGCTGTTCAAGTAGGTTCACACTTCCACTTCTATGAAGCAAATGCAGGACTTGAATTTGATCGGAAGAAAGCTTGGGGTAAACGTTTGGATATTCCTGCTGGAACGGCTATTCGTTTTGAACCAGGCGATGTTCGTAAAGTTAACTTAGTTGACTTTGGTGGTAAGAGACGGATCTTTGGATTTAACGATAAAGTTAATGGTTACTTAGATGGTTTCTCAGCACCAGAAACTGACGAAGAAGCATACACAAATGTGCGGAAGTCAGCTCTTGATATGAACAAAAATAAATAAGAATAATTACGAAAGGGAGGACTTAGACAGATGAGTTTTGAAATGGATAGAAAAACATACTCACAAATGTTTGGTCCAACAACTGGCGACAGTGTTCGTTTAGGTGACACAGACTTATTCGCTAAAGTTGAAAAAGACTACACAGTTTACGGCCAAGAAAGTAAATTCGCTGGTGGTAAAGTTTTACGTGATGGTATGGGACAAAGCGCAACAGCATTACGTAAGTCAGATCCTAAAGTTGTTGATTTTGTAATCACAAACGCTTTGGTTATCGATTATACAGGAATTTATAAAGCAGATATTGGTATTCGTGATGGAAAGATTATCGGAATTGGTAAGAGCGGTAATCCAGACAACATGGATAACGTTGATTTTGTTATCGGCGCAAGTACTGAAGCAATGAATGCTGACGGTATGATTGTTACTGCTGGTGGGATTGATACTCACGTTCACTACATTTCACCAGAATTGGCCGATATGGGATTAGCAAATGGTATTACAACCTTCTTCGGTGGTGGTACAGGTCCTGCTAACGGTACATGTTCAGCAACATGTGCACCAGGTAAGTTCAATATTGAACAAATCCTTAAGTCATTTGAAAACATTCCAGTAAACTTTGGTGTATTTGCCAAGGGTGGCGGTGTAACTCCTGAAACAACAGGTGAACAAATTGAAGCCGGTGCTTGTGGTATTAAAGTTCACGAAGACTGGGGTGCAACAGCATCAACAATTGATCACGCACTTGAAGCTGCTGATCAATATGACGTTCAATTAGCTGTCCACACAGACTCATTGAACGAAGGCGGATTCCTTGAAAACACATTGAACGCAATCAAGGGTCGTACAATCCACACATACCACACAGAAGGTGCCGGTGGTGGACACGCTCCTGACATTATGGTTGTTGCAGGTCAAGAAAATGTATTACCATCATCAACAAACCCAACAAACCCATTCACAAAGAATGACGTTGCTGAATTATTTGATATGACAATGGTATGCCACAGTCTTGATCCAAACGTTCCAGAAGATATTGCCTTTGCTGAATCACGTGTTCGTAAGCAAACAATTGCTGCTGAAGACGTATTACAAGACATGGGTGCTATCAGTATGATGTCTTCAGATGCCATGGCTATGGGTCGTGTAGGTGAAGTTGTTCAACGTACATGGCAATTAGCTGACAAGATGAAGAAACAACGTGGACCTCTCGAAGGTGACAGCGAATACGATGATAACAATCGTATCAAACGTTACATTGCTAAGTACACAATTAACCCAGCTATTACAAACGGTGTAGCAGACTACATTGGTTCTGTTGAAGTTGGTAAGATTGCTGACTTAGTAATTTGGGATCCAAAGATGTTTGGTGCCAAAGTTAAGTACATCATCATGAATGGTGTTGTTACATACGGTAACATGGGTGACGCAGGTTCAAGTTTACCAACACCAGAACCACAAAAGATGACAAAATTATTTGGTGCTTACGGCAAGTCATTAACAGATTGCCACATCACATTCGTATCAACATATGCTTATGAACACGGCGTAAAAGAAAAATTAGGTCTTGAACGCATGGTATTGCCAGTTCACAATACACGTGATTTATCAAAGCATGATATGAAACTTAATGATTACACACCAGAAACAATTGCTGTCGATCCACAGAAATTTACAGTAACAATTGACGGTAAAGAAATTAGCTGTGAACCAACAGATGAAATTGCATTAGCACAACGTTACTTCTTGTACTAATTTGAATTAAACATTAGCTATGTTGGTTTCCAGTTAGCTGGAAACTGGCGTAGCTTTTGTTTTTATGTGAAAGATAAGGAGCGATCAATATGGAGATTATCACCAAAATTATAGGGAATGTTGATGATGTCAAAGATATTGAACAACATCATGTTGAAACAATTTTTATTGAAAATGATGCATTAAGCAAGCCCATTCAACGTCTTAAGTCTGACCATGGCAATGAATACGGTCTAAGAATTGATCGGAAAGACTTGCCTCTTCATGATGGAGATATTATTAAAAATGATGGTCATAATATCGTTATGCTTCACACTCGTTCGAAGGAAATGATTGTGATTACTCCAAAAGATATTGATGAAATGGGAAGAATTGCACACCTTTTAGGAAATACTCACAAGCCTGTTAAGGTTGAAAACGGGAAAATCATTTTAGATCGTGATCCGGTTGTAGAGAAGATTCTCGGTCACAATGATATTCAGTATGAACTTAAAGAAATGACACTTTCAGAACCTTTAAAATTTGCAGATTTAAGCTATGACTAAAGAAAATAAAATAACAAAAAATCAATTAGAAAAAATCAAAAAGATACTTGAAGTATTTCAAATTTGTGATTCAACTTTTCCAATTGGAACGTTTAATCATTCCTATGGGATGGAAACTTATCTTCGAGATAACAAAGTAACTGATAATGATTCATTTGAAAAATGGCTTGGAACATTTCTTCAAACTCAGTTTAAATGGGGCGAAGGGTTACTTGTAAAGTTGGCTCTTGAAGCCCTTCAAAAGGGAAATGTTGAAAAAATCTGGCAATATGATAAGGAAATCACGCTTTCAACTTCAGCGATTGAAACACGTAAAGGTGCGAAGTTGATTGCATTACAAATGATTGAACTTATATTGCAAATTTATGATGATGATTCCCCTGAAATTAAGTTGGTTAAAGAATACCAAGAAAAAATCAATAACGATAAGGCATACGGGAATCCAGCAATTGTATTCGCAATTTTTATGAAATACAAAGATATTCCGGCATTTGAAAGCACTTGTTACTATGGCTACAGTATTGTAACAACCATGGTTCAAAATGCTGTGCGGACAATCCCTCTAGGTCAAAAATCAGGTCAAAGAATCATGCATGACATTTTTGACGTTGTCTTAAAGTTATGTGAAGAAATCAGTCAGTTAGATGAACGTTATCTTGGGGCAAATGTTCCGGGAATTGAAATGTCACAAATTCGACATGAAACAACTGTTTTCAGATTATTCATGTCTTAAAAATTAGAAAGGAAGATTATTATTATGACAAAACCAGTTATTATCGGTGTTGGTGGACCAGTTGGATCAGGTAAGACGGCATTATTGGAAGATTTAACACGTGTAATGTCAGACAAGTATGAAATGGCTGTTATTACAAACGATATTTATACTAAAGTTGATGAAGAGTATATGAAGAAGAATTCAGTTCTTGATGATGATCGGATCGTCGGAATTGAAACAGGTGGCTGCCCACACACAGCTATTCGTGAAGATGCTTCAATGAACATGGCTGCTGTTGAAGAACTTGAAAAGAAGTATCCAAACCTTGATTTATTGTTCATTGAAAGTGGTGGCGATAACTTAGCTGCAACTTTCAGCCCAGACTTAGTAGACTTTTCAATTTATGTAATTGGCGTGCCAGAAGGTGAAAAAATTCCACGCAAAGCAGGTCAAGGAATGATTAAGAGTGATTTATTCATTATTAATAAGACTGACTTGGCTAAATACGTTGGTGCTGATTTGGATCGGATGAAGTCAGATACTGAAAAATTCCGTTCAGATGACAGCTTTGTATTTACAAACCTTAAATCAGGAGAAAACCTTGATAAGGTTGTTGACTGGATCAAGAAAAACTGCTTATTAGAAAACTAGAATAGGAAAGTAACCAATGGACAAATATGACGGATATACAGAATTAAGTTTTATTCCGAAAAACGGTCGAACATTAGTTGATACGTTGAAATATCATGGACAATCTCGAGTTTCGGCACGGATGCAACTAAATAATGAAGATACGCTTTGTTATTTTTTGATCGCAATGGGCGGCGGTTTGACGGAAGGCGAGGATTACTATACTAAGATTTCGTTAGCTGAAGACACGCGGGCAATTATTTCTACTCAAGCACCAACTTATATATTCAAGTGCGATAACCATGAAATAACTCATCAAATTAATGAAATCAGTGTGAAGAAAGATGCAATTCTTGAATATCTGCCTGACAGCTTAATCCCGTACCGGAACGCAAGGTATCGTCAAGACAGTGAAATTAATGTGGAAAAAGGTGGCACGTTAATTTATACAGATGGTCTTACATCAGGATGGTCTCCTGACGGAACAGAGTTTTCATATGAAGATATTCAATTAAAGACTCAAATTATTTACGATGGTAATTTAATGTATGCAGATAATGTGATTCTTGAACCAAATGTATTTAAGATGCAAGATTTAGGTTTCTTTGATAACTATAAAAACTACGATAGTTTGGTTGTAGTTAATGAAAAAATCGATGACGCGTTTGTAAAAGAATTGCAAGATAAATTCAAGCAACAAGATAAGGTTCGTGTGGGAATTTCAAAACTCGAAGGGCCAGGATTTGTAATGCGAATTTTAGGAGATAATATCAACTTTAATCGTAAAGTTTTGATGGACTGTGTGGATGATATTCGTGGCAAGTTATTTGGGTCACCTAAGCTTGATTTACGAAAAGATCCACGGTTTGTTTATTAACTAGCCTGGAGGGATAAAAATGCATATTCCTGAGAATTATTTAAGTCCATCGACATGTGCAACAATGTTTGCAGTCATGGCACCTGTTTGGTATGTATCAGCCAAAAAGGTTAAGGTTCAAATTGAAAAGAAAAAGGAAACGGTTGTTCAATTAGGGATGGGAGCATCACTTGCATTTTTAATCATGATGTTCAATGTTCCTGTTCCTGGTGGAACAACAGCACATGCTGTAGGGTCAGCGTTACTGGCGATATTGTTGGGCCCATGGGCCGCGTGTCTTTCGGTAACAATGGCGTTAATATTGCAGGCATTCCTATTTGGAGATGGAGGGATTCTTTGCTTAGGTGCAAACACTTTTAACATGGCATTTGTTCTTCCATTTGTAGGGTATGGAATTTTCTTGTTGTGTCGGAAAATTTTTAAAAAACACGGCGATAAGATCGGCGCATTTGCAGGAGGGTACATTGGAATTGTATGTGCTGCATTTATGTGCGGGGTTGAACTTGGAATCCAGCCACTGTTATTTAAAAATAGTCATGGGAATCCATTGTATTGTCCATACCCATTAAAAATTTCTGTTCCTGCAATGGTTGGTGCACACTTAATTATTGGGTTGATTGAAGGGGCAATTACCCTTATGGTTTATAGTTATATTAAAAAAGTAGCACCGCAGACGATATATCATGCAAGTGACTATCTGAACACTGAGGTAAGCAAAACTCAGAATAGTGGAATGAAAGTTTGGAAAAAGGCAATTATTGCAATTATTGCTGTTGCATTAATTTTCACACCTCTTGGATTAATTGCATCAGCCCCTGCTTGGGGAGAATGGGATGCAAGTGGAATTCTTACTCAACTTAGAAAATATCATTTAAATGCAGTTGTTCCGGATGCATTTAAACATGGACAAGGCTATCATGCCGCTTTTGATGGTTATGCAATTCCAGGAATGAATCATGGAATTGAAGCTGCATTTGGATATATTTTGTGTGGGATAACAGCAATTATTATTTTCCTTTTAGTTGCGAAGATTTTGAGTGCCTTTGTTAAAAGTAAAGAATAATAGAGAGAGTGTGGTTATATGTTACCGCATTGGATGTATGAAAAAGAGGACTATGAGCCAGAAATAAAAAAGGGTGGTTTGTTTTCTAATGAAAAGCTTTTAAAGGGATTACTTTCAAAATTGCATACCGAAAGTAAAGTATGTAAAAAACATCCTTTTCACCCATTAGTGTATCTTGTAAATATAATCATAATCTCGTTAATTTTATGTTTTACTTACAACAAATATGTAATTTGGATAATCGGAATATACGCAGCTGCTTTACTTTTGCGGGTGTCGAATAAAACATTATTGAAGATTATAAAACGGACGTTGGGACTGTTTGTCCTTAACCTAGTCTTATATAGTCCTTCGATAATTTTAGGAACAGGTAATTATGTTTTCTTGATAAAAATGTTTTTACTTTTCCTTTCACTAATAACATATGCTTCAACGACATCAGTTTATGATTTTCTAACTGCGTTAAAACAGCTACATGTGCCAGATTTCATAATCTTTCAGGTAGATATTTTTGTAAAACATTTACACATTCTTGGATCATTTTTATTAAAGGTTGTTTATGCAATTGAAGCACGTTCTGTCGGAAGTGAAAAGGGGCAAAATAAATTGATGGGAACGATTTTTGGAAACCTTTATCTGGAAATGGTTAAGTTCGGAAAAGAGCTTTATAACGCTTTGGAAGCACGAGCTTTTACAGGAAAATATGATTATATGATTCATAAACTAAATTGGAAAGACTATACTTTGATTTTTATTCAGGCGGTTTTATTAGTTCTTGTAATTTTGATTGGAAGGGGCTGATCTTATCTTTACCGCGGAAAATTTGTCTTTTAGATATAAGGATGAAAAAGGGACTATTTTTGAAGATGTAAGCTTTAAGATTAATAAAGGTGAGTTTGTATGCTTCATGGGCCCGAACGGGAGCGGAAAGTCGACTCTTTTCCAAATTTTGGAGGGCTTTTTGAAACCCACTAGTGGAAGTTTAGAATTTGAAGGGAAAGATTTACAGGAACTTTTGGCGAATGAAGTTTCCAAGAAGAAGTTTCATCAAAAAGTAGGAATTCTATTTCAAAATGTTGATACTCAGTTATTTAATTCAACTGTTTATGATGAAATTGCATTTGGGCCGAAACAAA
Organism: Ligilactobacillus araffinosus DSM 20653; assembly: GCF_001435375.1. Classification (GTDB taxonomy): domain Bacteria; phylum Bacillota; class Bacilli; order Lactobacillales; family Lactobacillaceae; genus Ligilactobacillus; species Ligilactobacillus araffinosus. The sequence goes on from NZ_AYYZ01000002.1 coordinate 78,286, forward strand.
TGAATTTGAGCCAAAATGAAGTTGATCAACGTGTCGAAGACTGTTTAAATTTATTTAATTTAAATTCAATGCGAGATAGTGTTCCATATAATCTGTCAGGTGGCGAAAAGCGCGAAGTAGCACTTGCAAGTGTTTTAGCTTTAAACCCAGATGTGATTTTGCTAGATGAACCCTTAGTAGGATTAACAAGAGCAAAACGAAATGAATTGATTGAATTATTTGATAAACTTCATCAAGCTGGAAAGACAATTATTTTGATAACTCACTATTTTCAACAGATAAAAGATGTAGCAACTGATTATTTGATTTTTGGAAATGGTGAGATCGTGAAAAAGACTGGAGACGAATTAAAAGCTGACCCAGAACTGATTCATCAAGTAGAAGAATACTGATTTAAAGAGGTTGAGATATAAAAATCTCACCTTTTTATTTTGAAGAAAAAGAGGAATTTAAATGGAAAAATTGAAAAATTATTTGAGCGTTGCTTTTTTTGCCTTTTTTGGCGGATTGGGTAGGTATTATTTAGGCGTTTTATGGCAAAGTACGGGAACAATTGTTGCGAATTTATTAGGGTGTTTTTTGCTTTCTTTTTTAACATATTATGTAATTGAGTTAAATATCTTATCAGGATGGTTAAATATTGGATTAGGTACAGGTTTTATTGGAGCGTTTACAACATTTTCTTCCTTCACAGTCGATTTTATGAAGTTGATTCATGCACATTTAATAGTTCACGCAGTTATTTATCTAACAATTAGTATTTTTGGCGGCTTCTTATGCGTATTTATAGGCTACGGTTTAGCGAATAAATTAGTAGAATTGCGAAAGGAGGAAGACTAATGATTTGGATGCTAGGATTAGGTGCAAGTGCAGGTGCATGTGTTCGTTATCTATTAACAAATATTGTTAAAACTTATGTTAAAGGAGATTTTCCATGGTCAACATTTATTTTAAATGTTACGGGTGCATTAATGTTGGGCTTAATTGTTGGAATTAAATTAAATAGCCTACCATATGCAATTGTTGGTACAGGGTTCTTAGGAGGTTATACAACCTTTTCAACATTTAATAATGAACTTTTCAGTTTAGTGCGTGATCACGATTATCGAATGGCAATTATTTATGCACTAGCAAGCTATATCATTGGAATTGGTTTTGCGTTTTTAGGATTTGGAATTGGAGTGAAATTATAAAATTTTTAAATGCAGTTAGTTGATAACTGCATTTTTATTATTTAATTTTTGAAAACGGTTGCAAATAAAAAACTAAGAGTTTATAATAAAACTCGTAAGGATGATGCAAACGCTTGCATCGAAAATAAGATAAAAGGGGAGTTGCGTAATGGATAACTCACAAAGAAAAAAACGAAAGGCAATGCCTGATTTGGCGATGAGCGTTTTAATGTTAATGACCTTTGGTAATTTAGGTACATCAATGGCCTTTTCATTACAAAGTTCACAAATGAGTCGGATCTTCCAAACAATTGGGGCTGATCCGACGAAGTTAGGTTTCTTCTTTATTTTGCCACCATTAGCAGGAATGATTGTTCAACCACTTGTTGGATGGTTCTCAGACCATACTTGGATTCCAAAGATCGGTCGGCGGTTACCATACTTGATCGTTGGTTCAGTTGTTGCAATGATTGTTATGTTCTTATTACCTAATTCTGGATCATTCGGTTTTGGATTTGGTTCAATGGCTGCTCTTTGGTTTGGTGCAATTTCAATTTTGTTCATGGATTTAATGTCAAACATGTCAATGCAACCATTCAAAATGATGATTGGTGATATGGTAAATGACAAGCAAAAAGATAAGGCTTGGGCATGGCAAACAATTTGGTCAAACGTTGGTAGTTTTGCTGCTTACTTATTCCCATTTGGCCTTTCAGCATTAGGAGTTGCAAACGTTGCTGCTAAAGGGGTTGTTCCGGCAACTGTTCGTTACTCATTCTACATTGGAGCTATTATTTTAGGTGTTACAGCACTATTTACGGTATTCAAGGTTCATGAATATGATCCTGAAACATATAATGAATATCATGGCATTGACCCTGAAGCTCAAAAGAAAGAAAAAACTTCAATCAAGTCAATTTTGAAGAATGCGCCAAAAGTATTTTGGACATTAGGATTAGTTGAATTCTTTAGTTGGGTAAGCTTCCAATATTTATGGACATACGCTCCAGGAGCTTTGTCAGCAAATATTTGGCATACAACAGATGCTACTTCAGCAGGTTTCCAGGCTGCGGGTAACTGGTATGGTGTTTTGTCAGCCGTTCAAACTGTTGCTTCAATTCTTTACGGGTACGTTTTATCACATTTAAATGATAAGACCCGGAAGCCGTTCTATTCATTAGGATTAGTTTTAGCAGCTGGCGGTTTTGCAATGCTTGCATTCTGCCACAGTAAAGTGATGTCAATTGTTGCATTTATCTTTATCGGAATTGGCTGGGTAACAATTAACTCAATTCCATTCACAATTTTGACGAATGCTTTAGACGGAAAGCACGATGGGACGTACATTGGATTATTTAACTGTTGGATTTGCTTGCCACAAATTTGCGCATCAGTTGCAAGTTTTGCACTATACCCAATGTTTACAAAGATGAGTCACGGTAATGGCTCAGCAATGATGATTCTCTTTGGTGCGATCTTCTTCATCATTGGGGCATTTACTGTGTGGGTTGTTAAGGAAACAAAAGGTAACAATGCAGCAGCTGCAACAGAAAAGATGGAAGCTGAAAATTTAGATACAAATGAATAGTTAAAATTAACTGTGATTTTACAAGAGAGTCGTATTATTTAAGTGGTTTTAGTAATATATAAACTTGTAAATCACAGTTTTTTGGAAAGAAGGGATTAACGATGAATTATGCAGCAATTTATCACCGTCCTGAAAGTGAATATGCGTTCTTATTAGATAAAGAAACAATGCATATTCGAATTCGGACAGCTAAAGATGATATTCGCAAAGTTGAAATTGTATATGGGGATCCATACGCAATTCGTTCATTAAACAGTAATTGGTATCTGCAAAAAGTACCGATGAAAAAAGGTTTAAGCACCGATGTATATGATTATTGGACAATTTCGATTAAAGAATCAAAACATCGGGTTGCATATGGATTTTATTTAACTGACAATGAAGGCGAAGAGATTCTTTATAATGATCAGGGAATCAAAACATCATACAGTCAGGAATACTTAAAAAATGAAAATAATTATTTTCGGATGCCATTTTTTCAAGAAATTGATATGTTTAAGGCTCCGCAATGGGTTCGAAATACGGTTTGGTATCAAATCTTTCCTGAAAGATTTGCAAATGGTAATCCCAAGCTGAACCCTGAGGGAACAAAAGAATGGGATTCAACAGTTCACCCAGGAAGACAAGATTTTTATGGTGGTGACTTGCAAGGAGTTTTAGATCATCTTGATCACTTAGTCGATTTAGGAGTAAATGGAATTTATTTTAATCCAATTTTTAAAGCTCCTTCAAATCATAAGTATGATACTGAAGACTATTTTGAAATTGATCCGCATTTTGGCGATAAAAAGTTATTTAAGAAGTTAGTCGATGAAGCGCATAAACGTGGCATTAAAGTCATGTTAGATGCAGTCTTCAATCATATTGGCGACCAGTCACCACAATGGCAAGATGTAATAAAAAACGGAAAAAATTCAAAATATGCCAACTGGTTCCATATTAACAAGTTCCCCGTCAGCTATACGCCAACTGATAACTTTGAATTTAGTAACGATGCGACATATGAAACGTTTGATTACACTCCACATATGCCAAAATTGAATACAGCTAATCCGGAAGTTCAAGAATACTTGCTTTCAATTGCTACTTATTGGATCAAAGAATTTGATATTGATGCATGGCGGTTGGATGTTGCTAATGAAATTGATCATCATTTTTGGAGAAGATTCCATGATGCAACAACAGCACTTAAACCTGATTTCTATATTTTAGGTGAAATTTGGCATACCTCGCAACCATGGCTGCAAGGTGATCAGTTTACAGGGGTTATGAACTATGCGTATACCGAAGCAATTAAAGAACATTTTCTAACCCATGAAATTGATGCTTTGGAAATGAAGAACAAGTTAAATCAACAATTAATGCTTTATAACGATCAAGCAGACTCAATGATGTTTAATGTGCTTGATTCACACGATACTGCTCGAATTAAAACGTTAGCTCATAATGATATGGAACTTGTTAAACAAATTTTTGCATTTACCTTTGTTCAACCGGGAACACCAAGTATTTATTATGGGACAGAGTACGGAATGACAGGTGAAAATGATCCAGACGATCGAAAGCCGATGGTATGGGATGAAAAGTTTCAAGATCATGATATGTATCAGTTTATGCAACGTTTAATTGAAATTCGTAAACAAATTGCGAATGAGTTAAATGTTAAGGATTTGGTGTGGAATGTTACTAAGAACGGATTAATTAAATTAAGCTATAATAATATTCATGCGGTATTTAATACAACTGAGACAACTGTTCAATTAACGGTTGCGACCCCGTTGATTTCAAATCTTTATGAAAATCAACAATTAATGCCAAAAGGTTTTATCTTATATAAGAATTAATAATTTTAATAGAAAAAATTATTATAGAATTTGTGAATTTCGTGCAACCGATTGCATAAATTTCGAGAAAGCGGTATACTTTTAATTGTATCATTTTTGGAAATCGTTTACACATAAAGCAATTATTTAAGTAATCGATTAGAAACAATTTAGGAGGAATCGCGAAATGAAAAACGAGCAACCGAAAGCAGGACTTCCTAATTTGAAACCAAGTATCATTTGGATGATCAACTTCGGCTTCTTAGGGGTTCAGATGGCTTTCACATTGCAGAGTTCACAAATGAGTCGGATTTTCCAAACAATTGGGGCTAACCCTAATGATTTGGGATGGTTCTTTATCTTACCGCCATTGGCTGGATTAATTGTTCAACCATTAGTTGGCTACTTCTCAGACCGGACATGGGCACCGAAACTTGGCGGACGGCGGCTTCCATATCTTCTTTTAGGAACGATTGTTGCCGTTATTGTTATGTGCTTGTTACCGAACTCAGGAAGTTTAGGATTAGGTTACGCTTCAATGGCCGCAATGTGCTTTGCTGCAATTACCGTTGCCTTTCTTGATTTGTCATCAAATGTTGCAATGCAACCGTTTAAGATGATGATCGGTGATATGGTTAACGATAAGCAAAAGAGCTACGCATATGGAATTCAAAGTTTCTTATCAAATACCGGTGCAGTTTTAGCAGCTGTTTTCCCATTTGTATTGACTTTCTTTGGGGTTGCGAATACAGCACACAAAGGTGACGTTCCAATGTCAGTTAAATTGTCATTCTACATTGGTGCTGCAATCTTAATCGTTACAAGTTTGTTCACTGTTTTTCGGGTTCATGAATATGATCCGCAAACATACGCTAAGTATCATGGTATTTCTGAAGAAGACAACGAAGAAAAAGTTGGCATGTTCACGTTATTAAAGAAGGCTCCGAAGGCATTTTGGACAGTAACTTTAGTTCAATTCTTCTGCTGGTTCGCTTTCCAATACTTGTGGACATACTCAAATGGGGCAATTGCTGCCAATGTATGGCACACAACTAACACAGCTTCAGCCGGCTTCCAAGCTGCCGGTAACTGGTATGGTGTTTTAGCTGCCGTTCAATCAATTGCAGCTGTTATTTGGTCATATGTTTTGGCTAAGTTACCAAACAAAATGCATAAGTTAGGTTATGCAGGTAGTTTAGCGCTTGGAGCAATTGGTTTTGGTTCAGTCTTCTTTGTTCATTCAAAGATGGTATTGATTGTTTCATTTACATTAGTCGGAATTGCATGGGCTGCAATGAATACTTATCCATTAACAATTGTTACAAACGCATTATCAGGAAAGCATATGGGAACATACCTTGGTTTGTTTAATGGTTCAATTTGCTTACCGCAAATTGTTGCTTCACTTGCCAGCTTCGTTATCTTCCCATTGCTTGGCGGTAAACAAACGAACATGTTCCTCTTGGCAGGAATTGTAATGCTTTTAGGTGCCGTATCAGTATTTGCGATTAAAGAAACAAGTGCTGAAGCACCAGAAGAACCACATACTCCAATTGAAGAGTAATTAAGCGGGTGAAAAAATGAAAAAAGAGATGTATCAGGGGAAAGAAATTGAACATTTTACGTTAACGAATGCAAATGATACTCGGGTAACAATTTTATCTTTAGGTGGAATTATTCAAGAGTATTCAATTATGCACCATGGACAACGTGAAAATATGATTGTAAACTTTGACAGTGCACAACAATATGCAGAGAATCCATATCAAATTTGTAAGCAGATTGGTCGGATCGCTGGACGAATCAAAGATGCACGATTTGAACTTGATGGAAAAGAAGTTCAAGTTCCAGCTAACGAGAATCATAATTGCTTACATGGTGGAGATCACGGTGTAAGCTCACAAGTTTTTGATGGATATCAAGTTTCATCAAATGAAGTTACATTGACTTTAAACTTAAATCCAACTGTTGACGGCTTTCCTGGTGATTTAACGTTAATGATCAACTACATCTTGCGTGATAATAATCGTTTAGATATAACGTATGATATTACAGCGCAAACAGCGACGGTTTATGATCCAACAATCCATATTTATTGGGCGTTAACTCAGGGACTGAAGAATGTTGATGTGCGAATTAACGGCACTCAACGGCAAGAGACAGATGCTGAAAAAATTCCAACAGGTAAGTTACTTGATAATGTTGGAACAGCATTTGATTTTTCAAAGCCGCGTGATTTGGCAAAAGCGGTTGAAGCACTACGCAAAGAAGAAAAGCAAAAAGGTTTCGATAATGGTTATGCAGTTGAACCATCAATGACGGAACCAGTTGTTGAAATTAACGAAAAAGATCAAAAAGTTAAAATTAAGGTCTTCAGCGACCGGAATGGGTTAGTGATTTTTACTGCTGATCCGCAAAACGGTGAAAATGATAGTCAGGGGATTTTTGACTCGCTGGCAACTGAAGTTCAAACATTACCAGATGCATTGCATCACAATGAATTCGGAAATGTGCGGTTAGCGGCCGGCGAACATAAACAAATCAAAATTGCCTATCAAGTTGAAGGTTATTAAAAACAATAAGAGGTGACACAGATGAAAAGAATCTTTGAAATTGATCCTTGGAAGATCGTAACACACGAATTTAATCCTGAAGATAAGCGTCTTCAAGAAAGTATGACAAGTATCGGGAACGAATACATGGGAATGCGTGGAATGTTTGAAGAAAACTATTCTGGCGACACGCATCAAGGAATCTACCTTGGTGGTGTATGGTATCCTGACAAGACCCGTGTTGGTTGGTGGAAGAATGGTTATCCGGAATACTTCGGTAAGGTTCCGAATGCCATCGACTTTGTTAGTGTTGACATCAAGATCAACGGTGAATCAATCGACTTGGCAAAGGATTCATTCTCAGACTTTGAACTTTGCTTAGACATGAAGCGTGGCGTTTTAGATCGTTCATTCATCGTTGAAAAAGATGGTCATAAGATCAAAGTGACATCAGAACGGTTTGTCAGCATCGCATTCAAGGAATTGTACGCTAACAAGTTGACATTCACAAACTTAAGCGACGAACCAGTTAAGATTGAAGTTCAATCATTGATCAACGCTGATGTTTATAACGAAGATTCAAACTATGGCGAACAATTCTGGGGCGTTCTTGACAAGTCAGTTGCTGACAAGTCAGGCCGCTTAGTTGGAAAGACTGCTGAAAATAACTTTGGCACACCTCGTTTTACTGTTGAAATGGCAATGAGTCACGAAACAGACTTGAAGGCAGTTCAATCAGAAAATGAAGAAAAATATGTTGCTAACAACTTTGAAGGTTCAATCCAACCTGATCAAACAGTTTCATTTGAAAAGCGCGTAATCGTAACAACCTCACGGGATTATGACACGGTTGATGCTTTAGACAAAGCAACAAATGATTTGATGAACAAGGCCGGCGAACAAACATACGACCAATTAGTAGACGCTCAAGCAAGTGCATGGGCAGAACGTTGGGAAAAATCAGACATCACAATTGATGGTGATGAAGCTGCTCAACAAGGAATTCGTTTTAACTTATTCCAATTATTCTCAACATACTATGGTAATGATGCACGCTTAAACATCGGCCCTAAAGGATTCACTGGTGAAAAGTACGGTGGTGCTACATACTGGGATACAGAAGCATTCTGCTTGCCAGTTTACTTAGGAACATCAGACCCAGAAGTTGCTCGTAACTTGCTTTTATACCGTTACAACCAATTAGACGGTGCCCACCACAACGCTCAACAACAAGGCTTGAAGGGTGCCTTATACCCAATGGTTACATTCAACGGAATCGAATGCCACAACGAATGGGAAATCACCTTTGAAGAAATTCACCGGAACAGTGATATTGCTTATGCAATTTACAACTACACGAAAACAACTGGCGACAAGAGCTATGTTTTGAACGAAGGTAGCGAAGTCTTAGTTGAAATCGCACGGTTCTGGGCAGATCGGGTTCACTATTCAGAACGCAACGGTCAATACATGATCCACGGGGTAACAGGTGCTGACGAATACGAAAACAACGTTGACAACAACTGGTACACCAACGTAACTGCTAAATGGGAACTTGATTACACAGCAAAAATTGCCAAGGAAATCTCTGATGAACAAGCTAAGAAACTTGGCATTACAGATGAAGAAGTTTCAAAATGGCAAGAAATCGCTGATAAGATGTACTTACCAGAAGATAAGGAACTTGGAATCTTTGTTCAACACGATGGCTTCTTAGACAAAGACATCACATTGGATGAAAACAACAACCCAATCAACAAGATTCCGGCTGATGAATTACCAATCAACCAACACTGGTCATGGGACAAGATTTTACGTTCACCATACGTAAAGCAAGCTGATGTCTTACAAGCAATGTGGTACTTCATGGATGACTTCACAGAAGAACAAAAGAAGCGTAACTTCGATTTCTATGAACCATTAACAGTCCACGAATCAAGTTTGTCAGCTTCAATTTATGCAATTATGGCTGCTGATTTGAAGTACGAAGAAAAATCAGTTGAATTATATGAACGGACAGCTCGGCTTGATTTGGATAATTACAATAACGATACCGTTGATGGTTTGCACATTACGGCAATGTCCGGTGGCTGGTTAGCAATTGTTCAAGGATTTGCAGGAATGCGGATCAATGATGGCGAATTGCAATTTAAACCATTCGTACCGAAGGCTTGGAACGGTTATAACTTCCGCTTAACATTCCGGGGCCGTTTATTAGAAGTTAAGGTTGCCAAGGACAACACAGAAATTAAGTTGATCAAGGGTGAACCATTAACAGTTAAATTAAACGGTAAAGAAGTTAAGGTCGACTAGTAAAAAAAGTAAATGAACAAGAGGCTGTGGCATTATGCCACGGCCTCCTTCATCAGAAAAAGAAAGAGGGATAAAACAATGCAAATGCAAGGTGCAGTATTTGATTTAGATGGGGTTATTACTGACACAGCAAAGTATCACTTTGCTGCATGGAGCAAATTAGCAAAGGAAAACTTGGACATCGAATTGCCAGCTTCATTTGAAACTGAATTAAAGGGTGTTAGCCGGATTGATTCATTAAAGAAAATTTTGGAATATGGCAACAAGCTTGACCAATTTTCTGATGATGATATTCAAGAATTAGCTGCGAAGAAGAACGGCTACTACTTGGAAGCAATCGATGGTTTGTCAAAAGATGACATCTTACCAGGAATTACTGAATTGATTGCTCAATTAAAGGCCCACAACGTTAAGATGTCACTTGCATCAGCTTCAAAGAATGCTCCGGCAATCTTAAAGAAGCTTGGCTTGTTCGATGAATTCGATGCCATTGCAGACCCTGCAAAGGTTGCGCATGGCAAACCTGCTCCAGATATTTTCTTAGCGGGAGCCGCTGCCGTTGACTTGAAACCAAGCGAATGTGTAGGCGTTGAAGACGCGGTTGCTGGGGTTCAAGCAATTAAGGATGCTGGCATGGTTGCAGTTGCTGTTGGTGATGCCCAAGAATTAGCTAAGGCGGATAAGGTTGTTCCAACAACAGCTGATTTCAGTTATGATTTATTTGAACAAACATTTGAAAAAGCTAATGCCTAATTTGATAGGTTAATAAAAGAAGCCTGTAACTTAAGTTACAGGCTTCTTTTTATTATTTATGATTAAAATACAACGTTTAATTAATGGAATTTAACAGCTAAAAACACTTGCAAGCGATAACAAAATGTGAAACAATAATAATTGTGATAAATGGTCTATTCCAATTTTTGGTGAAACTAATTTAGAAAACGAGGAAGAATATTATGGCATATTACATTCATGCAGCAAAATTCTTTTTAAAGAATACAACTGAAACAAATGGTTATTTGGAAATTACCGATGATGGCAAATTTGGTTCATATTACCCAGAATCAGAAAAGCCAGCTGGGAAGATTGTTGAATACGGCGACAAGTGGGTTGCTCCCGGATTATTTGATACACATATTCACGGTCTTCTTGGACATGATGTTACGGATGGCGATTGGGATGCAATCAATGAAATGTCAGAAGGATTGTTAAAAGCTGGGGTTACTTCATGGCTGCCAACAACGGTTACGGCTTCATTTGACCAATTGAATAACGTATGTAAGGCAATTGGCGATCACCAAGGGCAAGAAACGGGTGCCAAAATTCGTGGGATCCACTTTGAAGGCCCGTACTTCACGGAAGAACACAAGGGGGCCCAAGACCCGAAGTACTTACGCGATCCTGACATTGATGAATTCCACAAATGGCAAGCATCTGCGCATGGATTATTGAACAAGATCTCAATTGCACCTGAACGGAAAGGGGCTGCTGAATTTACCCGTCAAGCTGTTGAGGAAGGCGTTGTGGTTTCAATCGGTCACAGTTCAGCAACCTATGAACAAGCAAAGCGGTGCATTGAAGCGGGCGCATCAATGTTTACGCATACATACAACGGAATGAATGAATTTGGTCACCGTGACCCCGGGATGGTTGGTGCTGCTTACACGATGGATGATACAACGTGCGAAATTATTTGTGATGGGCACCACAATGCACCAGCTGCTGTTCGGGTATTGATCGATCAAAAGACACCGGACAACGTTGCGTTGGTTACCGATTGCATGCGGGCCGGGTTGATGCCTGATGGCGACTATATGCTTGGTGAACTTGAAGTTTATGTTAAGGACGATATGGCACGGTTAAAAGTCGGCGATAACCTTGCCGGAAGTATTCTTTTGTTAAAGGATGCCTTGAAGAATGTTGTTGATTGGAACATTGCAACGCCAGAAGAAGCTGTTCGGATGGGTTCATTAGTTCCGGCCAAGAGCATGCACATGGAAAATAAGGTTGGTTCAATCGTTCCAGGGGCTGATGCTGACTTCTTGATTTTAAACCCAGATATGACTTTAAGTGAAACATATTTGGATGGAAAATCACGGTATCAGGCCTAACTAAAACTTAGAAAATAAAAAGACTGAGATTTACTGTCTCGGTCTTTTTTTGTTACTATCTTCCATTAATGTTGACAAGCAACAAAAATAATTAGATAATTCTTTTGGAAATTAGTTTAGGAGGTAATCAAATGACAAAAGTATTAGTAATTAAGGCACACCCACATGTTGAGGACAGTGTTTCAATCAGTGTTGCTGATTATTTTATTAAAAAATATCGTGAACGTCATCCTGATGACGGGATCATTACACACGATTTATATGCCGAAGAAGTCCCGCCGTTAAATGACGCAACAATGGAAGCGTGGAAGCATCAACGGAACGGCCAACTATTATCTGATGAGGAACAAAAAGTAATTGCAGCTCACAATCAATGGCTAAATGAATTTTTGGAAGCTGACAAGTGCGTATTTGTCAATCCAATGTATAATTTCTTCCTGCCGGCTGAAATGAAACAGTATATTGATATTATTGCGGTTCCGCGGAAAACATTCAAATATACCGAAAAGGGTCCAGTTGGCTTGCTTGAAAATAAAAAGGCCTTGCATATTCAAACAGCCGGAAGTGTTTATCATGGAACTCCGCTTGAAAAGTTTGATTTTGGTGGCACCTATCTTAAACTGGCATTGCAACTTTTCGGTGTGGATGACTTTACCGACCTTTATATTGAAGGTGTTGATCAATTCCGTGATCGGCGTGATACAATTAAAGAAAAAGCAATGCAGGATGCTGCAAAGATTGCGGAGAAGTTTTAATCAATGAACAATAAAATCAATCAAATTACAATTTTAATTTCCCAAATTCAAAATGCGCATAACAGTGAATTAACGGTTGCCAAGGAATGGATGTTGGAACACATTGATGATCCGAAACTAAAGCAAAAGATTCCGAAATTGTCGGTCGTAGCATATCACCTTTTGGATACGTTGAGCCGATCGCAAGAGCTTACCGGAATTAAAATTGCAAAAGAATTGGGAGTTACCCGAGGAGGGATTACTCGCGCAGCACGTAAGCTGCAGAATGAAAATTTAATTATTGCTGTACGTCATGCGGATAATAAAAAAAATATTTATTATCAGCTAACTCCTGAAGGTCAAAAACTGGCGCAGTTGCACGTTAAGATGCATCGGGAACTGTATCGGAAGCTTCAAGAAAAAATTTCGACTGATTTTAATAATAATGAGCTTGATACAATTATTCGTTTTCTGAGTTATATCAAGAATCACGTGATGTAAAGAACTACAAGATAATAATTAACATGAATTGTTTATTTATATGATAATAGCCTATATTAAAATTAGTTGGTTTTAAAGAGAATCTAATTTTATGCGGGTTTCTCTTTTTTATAAGGAGTTCTATAAGTTTTTTAATTATTATTAAAGAATAAAATAAAATAATTCTATCAAAATTTAGTGGTAAATGTTTTCATTTATTTATCTGATTTGGTAAAATAGTAAATGTTGAGAGTTTTAAGAAATTAAAACTTTTTCTAAGGATTTTCCTTAAATAATTTATGAGGTGATATAAATGGCTAACACAAGAACATCAAGAAAAGTTGCTGTCGTTGGTGTCGGCGGTGTAGGTATGGGTTGCGCATACTCAATCTTAAACCAAGGTCTCGTTGATGAAATGGTATTAATCGACGTTGCCGGTGACAAGGCTGACGGTGAAGCTCGTGACTTAATGGATGGTGTTACATACGCACCAGAAAACTGCAAAGTTTACCATGGTGACTACTCAGATTGTAAAGATGCCCAAATGGTTATCATTACAGCTGGTATCAACCAAAAACCAGGCCAATCACGTTTGGAATTAGTTGGTACAAACGCAAAGATTATGCGTTCAATTGTTAAAGAAGTTATGGGTTCAGGCTTCGATGGCAACTTAGTTATCGTTTCAAACCCTGTTGACGTATTAACATATGTTGCATGGGACGAATCAGGCTTACCACAAAACCGGGTTATCGGTACAGGTACATCACTTGACTCAACTCGTTTACGGATGCAATTATCAAACAAGACAGGTGTTGACGCACACGACATTTCAGCATACATCGTTGGTGAACACGGCGACTCAGAACAACCATTATGGTCACAAGCTACAATCGGTGGCAAGCCATTAATGGATTGGATTGAAGACGGTGACGAAGGTGTCATCAAGAAAGATGAACTTGAAGACATCCGGAAGACAGTTCGTGACGCTGCTTACTACATCATTGATCGTAAGAAGATCACAAACTGGGGTATCGGTTTGAGTACAGCTCGTCTTGTTCGTGCAATCTTAGAAAATGAACATGCAATCTTGACAACATCAGCATACTTCAACGGTGAATACGGCTTGAAGGACATCTACACAGGTATTCCAGCAATCGTTGGCGAAAACGGTGTAGAACGCATTGTTGAAATGCACATCACAGACGAAGAAATGGCCGGCTTACACAAGTCAGCTTCAGAACTTAAAGAAGTTCTTGACTCAGTTCGTGAAAAATAATCTAATTGAAAATTAGACAATTAAGTCTGTTGGGTGATTGTCGCCTGACAGGCTTTTTGTATTTTAAGAGGTTAAAATGAAATATCCGGAAGAATTAGTAGAACGGGTAAAGCAGCGGGCAGCTGGTTATCGGCTTGAAGGCTTTTTATCCGGTCAAGGGAAAATTAATCCGCCATTGATGATCGTTGGTGAAGCCCCCGGAAGAAAGGAAATTACGGCGCATATACCGTTTTCTGGACAGTCTGGTCAGGAATTAATGAAGTCGTTAGCGATAACCGGGCTGAAGCGGGATGATGTTTACATTACAAGTGTTGTTCGTAGCCGTCCATACTCGATCAAAAAGGTTAAGAATAAAAAGACTGGCGAAATTGAAACTAGGACGCCGAACCGAACACCAACGAAAAAAGAAGTATTAGCCTATGCTCCGCTTTTTGATTGGGAATTGGAACAGGTTAATCCGGAAGTCATCGTGACGGTTGGCAATACGAGTTTGCAGCGCATTTTGGGACCGAAGTTCAGTGTTGGAATCCATCACGGACAAGTATTTTGCCAGCAGATTCAGCAGTTAAATGCAACGGGAGACGGCTATGTTTTATCTGATCGAGAATATACGGTGATTTCAACGTTTCATCCCGCAGCAGTTTTTTATAATCGGAAATTAGCTCCTGAAATTGAAAAGGATTGGCACCTGATCGACCAGGTATTAAAAGAACGCCAATCCGCCGCAAACCAAGGCTAAAAGAATTAAGAGTCCCCACTGGAAAATTGAAATCGAATCGTGATAAGTTTCGGTACGGGGATAATCGTTGGAAAATCCTTGAAGGGTCATGGCAACGGCAAGGTTATCTGACCAATTCAAACAACTGACAATAATTTTTAAATAAAGCATCGGATTCCACCAATTCAGCGTTTGGTTATGCATATTGGCGGCAATCCGAATTTTTTTGATTTGAGCCTTTACATTTTGAATCATTCCGACTGCAGTAAGAATCCCGTAAACAAACGTATTTGAAAGGCGAAAATGTTGATGCAGGCTTAAAAGGACTGTTTTCAAAGAATAACAAAGGGTAACGAGGGCTCCCAATGAAAAATAGGTGTAGATCCGGGTTGCGTACAGCCAGGCTCTTGTATATGAATGACTAAATGAAATAAATGATAGCCAGCTTCCAAGCGCAAACGGAAACGCAATTAAAAGGGCAATTCCCATTTTTTTAAATGAGACCCGGCAGGCTAAAAGATAAAGTAAACATCCAACAAAGACAATAATATTCAGCCAAATCTTCGCAGTAAACGTCAAGATTAGTCCGAGAATTAACATTAGTAAAACGGCAATTGTCGGATTAAGACGAGGGTTAGTGGTCAATTTCATTTAGTGATTCTCCTTTCGGTAAAAGTTGAAGATGCGAGTCATGAATTTCAAGAACGTAGTCGTAATGTTTGAACGATTGAAATTGATGATCAATGATCAGAATGCCGCAGCCAAGTTGTGTAAGCATTTCGATTAAATCCCATGCGAGTGCAACAGAGGCGTGGTCGAGACCGGTTAAGATTTCGTCAAGTAAAATTACGGGACTGCTGATGATTGCTAAAATTAGCAGCTGAACCTTTTTTTGTTGGCCACCGGAAATAAAATATGGACTTTCATCAATGATGCTTTGCAAGTTGAATTTTTGAACCCACGAGCTGATTTGTAAATTTGTCCAAAAGTTCGGGTGATATGAAGCCTGTTGTGCACTTTGAAGTTCTTCGCGAACCGTTGTTTTGATAAATTGATCTTCGCTGTTTTGAAAACCTAAAGTAATATGCTGAATCCATTTTCGAATGCTGATTCGTTGCTCATTTTGCTGATCAAAGGTAATTTGACCAGAATAGGGGTACTGCTTGGTAAGTACATTCAAAAGGGTCGACTTGCCGCTGCCATTTTTGCCAGCTAATAACCCAACCATTCTTTGAGGCAACTGAAAGGTACTTTCAACGACTAATGGACGACCAGCCTGGCTAAATGTTAATTTTTGCCACTGAAGCCGGGACGAGATTGAAACTGGTAAACCAGCGGTTACACGTGAAACAGTTGGCGAATTTTGAAAGCTTGGGTTGAATGATTGTAATTTGTGCACAGTAACGTTCAACCAGCTATCAGCGAAATCTTGATAATACTGTAGTTGATGATCAGCCACAATGATTGCAGTGTTGTTTTTTTTACTTTTTAACATGTGGATAAGTTGGAGCTGATGGTCGTGGTCCAAGTTCGCAAATGGTTCATCTAAAAGCAGATATTCAGGATCAAGACTGAAGATCATTGCAAGAGCCATCTGTTGCAATTCACCGCCGGAAAGGGTAGTTATCGGCTGGTCAACGAGATATTCCAATGAATTTTCAGCAACGATTTGGTGAATTATTTTGGGAATTTGGTCACTTGGTGTTTGAAGATTTTCAAGCATAAAAGACAGCTGTTCCCGCCCGGTTTTAAACGTAAAAAAGTGACGGGTGTTTTGGGGAAGGTATGCCAAATGTTGAACCCGTGCTGCCGGAACAATTAAACTCACATCTTGGTGATTCAGTTGAACTTTTCCAGATGAAGGTGCAAGAATTCCTGCCAGTAATTGAAGCAAAGTTGACTTACCACTACCGTTTTGGCCAGCAATGACCGTTAATCCGGTAGATGGAAAACGGTAGGTAATATTTTCCAGCAATAATGGCTGTGTTGGATATGTAAAAGTCAGGTTTTGAATTTCAAGATCCATTATGCAGCCACCACCTTTGTCTTAATAAGTAATTTTTTAATTGCCGCAACCATGAGTCCGGCAAAAAGTCCGATTGAAATGAAGCGTAGAAGTAACAGCGTAATTAACATGTGCAGTGGATAATACAGATAGCCGTTTTGAAAAAGATCCCACCCAAAAGTGATCAGGGTTGCCGTAATTGTGGATAAGAATAATTCGCCGTTGTCAAAATGATGGTATCCGGTAAGAGCAAATCCGCATTCTGATCCTAGTCCTTGAATTATTCCCGAAATGATCGTCGCAACGCCCCAGCTTGAAAAAATAAACATTTCTAAAATGGCTGCTAGCAACTCGCCGATCAAACACGCGTTGCGTTTCTTCAATAACAGCGCAGAAACTGGGCCAGCCATCAGCCAGACCCCAAGTGTTAAATCGTTGGCATAGGGTTTTAACGGAGTTGCTGCAAGCAGATAATAAACGTAATTCCATCCTTGGTAGATCAAGCCGAAAAAAATTGCAATCAATGAAAGTAAGATCACATCATGAATCGTCCAATGTTGTTTGTGGGGATTAACTGTGGGTAACTGCATAAGATTCACTTCATTTCTTTGGTATAATTTAATTATACCGGATAATGGCAGGTGAAATCACAATGGTGCTTGATGATTATGTGAAACAAGTTCAGGAAATTCGACAAAGTTTTCTTAAGTTAACCCCGGTTGTGGAAAAATGCGATCAAATTTTAACAACGATCAACGCTTATCAACAGCAGCGGTTACCCCAAGTTGAACTAACAGAATTGGAACTTTCAACGGATTTAATTTTTGATAATTTGATTGAATATCCACAATTGATGGATGTTTCACCGCAATTTGAAAATTTAAGACAGGTAATGATTGAAAATTTTGGAATTTGGCATATTTGCAATCAGTTGTGGATCAATGATTTGCAAGCTTTTTGCGGCCTAGATTCGTATAATTTAGAGATTATGGCGGGCAACGCCGTGATCAGTGCGAACTTGAAAAATACAATTGCGACGGATAACCTTGATTGGCAGGGTCAGGATAACGACCGGCCGTGTCCGTGGACAGCGCTGGAAAAGCTGGATGCAGTTACTGCAGTTCAAAAATATTATTCACATGTGGATAATATCATTATGGCGTGGGCGCCGGATAGCGGGGAAGTTGATTGGCAAGTTTTGCATTTTTTGCGGCAAAATTACTTCCAAGGGAACCTGATCGTGATTGGTGAACGCAATGGCGCAACCAATTCCACAAAATTTTGGCAAAATGCACAGTTGCAGCTGGTTGATCAGCTTAATCAGCATCATCGACCATTTGATTTTATTAATGATCAGGTTTGGCTTGTAAAATAAGACACAATAAAAAAGACGCGGAAATTTTCCGCGTCTTTTTAACGTAGTTTAATTGATCAACTAGCCAATAATATCGAAGTTTTCGACAAAGTTTTCAAAGTCAGCTGCGGTGTAACCGTAACGGACCATAAAGACTAATAAGTGACCAAGAATCGTATCACAATCAAAGTCCTTTAAATCAGCTGTTTCAAGTGAACTGCCGTCTTCCTTGTTCAATTCATAGTAAGCGACTTCTTCAAATGAGTATACGCCAGTATTAAACATATCGTAGAAATCAAGATCACGTTTACCGTTGAAACCGTAATTTTCTTCCGTTAAGATTTGAACATTTCCGTCCTTCGAGGCGTAGATGCGGGGCATTTGAACTTTACCGTCTTCTTTTTCCACTGGGAAAAGGTTCCGCAACGTTGAGGTTTCGATCAAACCTTCATCTTCCTTGCTGATTTTGGCAGATAATGCTTTAACTGCTTTTTGGAATTGAGTCAGCTTTTCTTTAAATGCGAGAAATGTTGGATTATCTTCATAAGCTTCGGTTGAGAAGTACATCCCATATTCGTCATTGTATTTTGCAGGGAAATCTTTGGCACCTAAAAGTGCATTATCATCAGTCCAAAGTAATTTCCGTTCCATAATTTGACTGAATTCAGGACGGTTATGTTCAATTTCACGCACCATTGTTCCAAAATGGCCGATCAAGTTGACAACCATTTTATTAAAATTGTCTGATGTTAAGGTGTTATCGATAAAGTCTTTAACTAACATCAAGTAAATCCTCCTTCAAAGTTCTATATCTCTATTCTATGATAATTTTGAAGTTTTGGAAAATATAAATTTAAAGAAAAATAAGAATATTTAATGAATTTCGAGATAAATTTTTCGTTTAGTTAAATTTTTTGTTAAAATAAAAAAGGCAGACTAGGTTTTTTGACAGTTATCGTCTATTAGGATAGATGATGGGATACCAGAGAATAGGAGAAAGATACTATATGAAGATCTTAGTTGTTGATGATGATAAAGATATTGTTGAATTAATGAGCATTTACATCACGAATGAAGGATACGATGTAGAGAAAGCTTATAATGGCAAGGAAGCAATTACAAAACTTAATACAAATCCTGACATTGGATTAATGATTTTGGATATTATGATGCCACAGATGGACGGTTTAGCTGTTTTACGTGAAGTTCGAAAAGACTCACAAATTCCAGTATTAATGCTTTCAGCTAAAACCGATGACCTTGATAAGATTCAAGGGTTGATTCAAGGGGCAGATGATTATGTAACTAAACCGTTTAATCCGTTAGAAGTAATGGCACGGGTCAAGTCATTACTTCGGCGGTCACAGCACGACGTTCGCAGCGAAGAACCAGATCAGATTGAAATCGGGCCACTAATTATTAAACGGGATTCACATGAAGTAACGACTTCAACGGGGAAGCCGATCCAATTGACGGCTCTTGAATTCGGAATTTTGTACTTACTTGCAAGTCATCCTAACCGTGTATTTTCAGCTGATGAAATTTTTGAACGCGTATGGCAACAGGAGTCGGTAGTTTCGGCTAAAACAGTTATGGTTCACGTAAGTCATTTACGTGATAAGATCGAAGAGGCAACTAATGGTGAAAAAGTTATTCAAACAGTATGGGGTGTAGGTTATAAAATTGAAACACATTAAAAATAAGGAGCGCGAAGAAGGCGGACAACAATGAAGTTGAAGATGACCTCCAAAGAAAAACGTGAGCTCCTTTTGGAAATCTTGTTTACGCTTGTTTTATTGTTAGCAGCTGATTTCGCAATTTATATTTTATTGAATGAGTGGACGCGACATATTCCAGGGGTTACTAGTGGAATTTTTGATATTAAAATGTCGCTTGCATTGGGACCGAATGATATCAAATTCGGTAACTGGGGACTGCTTTTTGTATTCATTGCAATTGTTTTTAATAGCTTCGTTTTGTATTGGCGGATTGTTCACCAATATCGTCAAATTCAACTTTATCATGTGATTTCTGAATTACATTATATTGCTTCAGGTCATTTTGATCATCGAATTCCGTTTGTCTTAAACGGGTCGATGCAACGAGTAGTTGAAAGTATTAACGCTCTGGTGGATAGCACGGTTAAATCGATGGAAGAGGAACGCCGCATCGAAAAATCAAAAGACGAATTGATTACGAATGTTAGCCATGATATTCGGACACCATTGACTTCAATTATTGGTTATTTAGGATTGATTGAGAATAAACAATACCAATCGGAAGAAGATTTGCTTAAGTTTGCGCATATTGCGTTTGTAAAGTCGAATCAAATGAAGTCGTTGGTTAATGATTTGTTTGAATATACAAAAGTTCGTCAAACAGATATGCCGTTAAAACTAATGACAGTTTCTTTGATGTCACTTTTTGAACAACTAGAAGCAAGTTTTGAACTGGAAGCTAAAGAAAAAGGCATGGCGATTTCAACCACAATGCCGGATGGTGATCTGAAACTTGAAGCCGATCCGGAATTATTTGCTCGAATCTTTAATAATTTAATTACCAATGCATTAAAGTATGGTAAAGGTGGGAAGAATATTTACCTTTCGGCACGAAAAATGAATGATAATGAAATTGAGATTCAAGTTTCAAACGATGGGAGACCAATTCCGCCGGATTCGTTACCACAGGTCTTTGAACGTTTTTATCGGGTTGAAAAATCACGTAATCAAAAGACAGGTGGAACCGGTTTGGGATTGGCGATTACTCAACGAATTGTGGAATTACATCATGGAACAATCAAGGTTGAATCAAATAATCATTTGACAACCTTTGTAATGCGTTTCCCAGTTAATCAACCGGCAAAAAAGGAAAAGTTGGAACAAATTGACTAGTATTGGAGATTAGAGAATGCGTTTAGTTAAAAAAATACAAAAGGTTTTAATTGGAATAGTAGCGGCAATAACGGTGTTTGCTACCGGAGGAATGGTTGCAGTTCAGGCGGCAGGTTCTTTAAAGTCAAGCACAGCGACATCTATGGTGGCATCAAATTCAAAATCATCACAGCAAACTCAAGGATTGCACTTAGATGTAAAATCAGCTATTGCCATCGATGAAAAGACTGGGCAAATTTTATATCAACAAAATGCCAACCAATCAGTTCCGGTAGCTTCATTATCAAAGTTATTAACACTGTATATTGTTATTCAGGCAATTCAAAATGGTAAGCTTTCGTGGGATCAGATGGTAAAACCTTCTGATAATGTCTGTGCAGTTAGTCAAGATTCTTCATTGAGCAATGTTCCTCTTGAAAAAGGAAAACAATATTCAATAAAGGCGCTTTATCAAGCAACGTTAATTAATTCAGCTAATGGAGCAGCCATGGCGCTTGCTCAGGCGGTTGCAGGCAATCAAAAAGATTTTGTTAATTTAATGCGTCAAGACGTAAAAAAACTTGGTGTAAATGACGCTCAAATTTATACTTGCAATGGATTAACGAATAAATTAATGAAAAGTGATGCATATCCTGGAGCATCGCCAAATGCAGAAAATAAGTTTTCTGCAAAAGATATGGCACTAATCTCAATGAAACTTCTTCAAATGTATCCACAAATTGTTAAAACATCAAGTATAAAAGAAATGAATTTCAATACTGGAAGCCAACAAGTTCAAATGAAAAACTGGAATTGGATGTTACCAGGAAGTCAAAATTCATACACGTTACTGCCCGTTGACGGATTAAAAACAGGAACATCAGACGCTGCGGGCGCTTGTTTTGTTGGAACAGCGAATAAGGATGGTCATCGGATTATTACGGTTGTTTTAGGCGCGTCACATAAGGATGGGACTGATCCAGCACGCTTTATTCAAACTCAAAAATTAATGTCATATATTTACCATACATATGATTATGTAACCTTGAAGAAGGGCCAAAAGACAGCTACCTTACCTGTATATCATGGAAAACAGGTTAATGTTAAAGTTGCTAACGCAGCTGCTGAAGGCCTCTGGTTAAAGAAGGGGACTAAAGCCAATGACGTGGCAGTTAAGGTCAACGTGAAGAAGAGTTTACTTAATAAGAAAGGCAATGCGCTTGCTGCTCCATTAGCGGATCATGAAATGGTAGGGACGATGAAGTTTACGGTTGATGATCAAAACCTTGAAACGGTAAATGGAACGAAGTGCGCGGTCAGGGCCCAAACAACGACCGCTGTTAAAAAAGCGAATATCTTTGAAATTGCATGGCGGTGGGTAACCAACCTCTTTTAGTCATGAGTTATTAAGTATAGATATTGTTTGAAATATGTTATACTTATAACATAGGTACTTTTTTATAAATGGAGGTATATTGTGACTAAAGAACAACCACGCTGGTTGGAAGTACTCAAAGTAGCACTTCCACTTTGTCTAAGTTACATTCCAATCGGTCTAGCATGTGGAGTATTATTACATGCAGCTGGATTTAACACGATATTGACCGGATTGGCATCAATGCTCATTTTTTCAGGTGGGGCGCAGTTTTTAATTGCGTCAATGTTAACTGCGAATGCCCCAATGCATACGATTTTAATCATGTTATTCTTTCTTGAATTGCGGTATGCATTATTAGGGTCAAGTTTGTCACAGTATGTTCGAGGAACAAGTAAGAAGTTTATTTACTTCTTTGCGATTTCATTGAACGATGAAAATTATGCGGTTAACTATTTAAAGTTTGCAACTGACAAAGAGTGGTCACCGAACGATGCAATGATGGTTGAACACTATTCACTTATATCATGGACGGTTGCGAATGTAGTCGGCAGTTTAGTTGGTGGAATGTTACCGAAAATCAACTTGGAAATCGTTGATTTTGCGTTGACATCGTTATTCTTGTATATGATTGTGATGCAGATTCGGAATAAACTCACGATTTTGATTAGTGCTTTTTCAGGTGTCTTAGCAGTCATTTTTATGTGCTTGCTGAAAGGTACGATGGGATTAGTTGTTGCAACTATCATTGCTTCGTTTACAGGATTTGCAATTGAAAATTATTTGCGCAAACATGGTCGTGAGAAAGGATTCTTGCTGAAGAACATTAAGCCAAATAAACAGTGATTTTAGGTAGGAGAGTTTGCTATGCATATGTCGAGTACAGATCATTTGATTTTGATCATCTTATCAATGTTGGTTGCATTAGGGCCACGACTATTGCCAATGAAATTTTTTACAACACGGAAAATTCCAGAATGGTTTAATGAATGGATGAAATATGTTCCAGTTTCCCTGTTTACGGCATTAGTCGTGAAGGATATATTCATTAATACATCGCACTATACGTTTATCGGATTTGGTCACTTGGCCAAATTGCTTGCAGCAGTTATTGTAATGGTTGTTGCATATAAGTCACGGTCAATGGGGCTTTCAGTTGTGTTAGGACTTGCAGCGGTTGCCTTATTGTCAATGGTAATTCCAGGATAGTTACATATTGAAGTTAAAGAGGTCACTGATGATTGGAGAGAAAGTCAAATTCAATTGCTCAGTGACTTTTGTTGTATAATTAAAGTAGATTTCAAATAGAAAGGTCCAATCACGATGCAATATTTAAAAGAAAAAGTTAAAACATCATTTGAAGATGCAGAGTTAACCGGATACGTTTTAGATAATTCATCCGAAATTGATGAAAAGCGAGTTCGCCCAGCAGTTATCATTTGTCCTGGCGGGGGCTATAAAATGGTTTCTGAACGTGAGGGAGAACCAATTGCAGTAAAACTTTTAGGAATGGGTGTTCAAGCATTTGTTTTGAATTATTCATGCACACCGGTTCATCATCCAGCCCAATTAGCTCAATTGGCAACAGCAGTAAAAATGGTTAGGGATAACGCAATGCAATGGCATGTTGATCCGAATAAAATTATTGTAATGGGAACTTCTGCTGGTGGTCACTTAGCAGGGATGCTTGCTACAATGTGGAATTCACAAACAATTAAAGAACTTGGATTCAATCCGGAAGATGTTAAACCCAATGGATTGATCATGGGTTACTCAGTTGTCACAGCTGATCAACAATTTGGTCACCAAGGTTCATTTGATCACTTGTTAGGTGAAGATGCAACACCAGAAGAACGTGAAAAGTTATCTCTTCAAAAGCATGTTTCAAAGGATACTCCAATGGCATTTATTTGGACAACAACTGAAGATACAACGGTTCCGATGGAAAACAGCTTAATGATGGTTGAAGCTTTGCGAAAGAACGGCGTTAACTTTGAGTTCCACGTTTTTCCACACGGTCAACATGGTCACAGTTTAGCAACTAAGGAAACGGCTAACAAGGATGTTCAAGTCGTTCCAACATTGCAAGTTTGGCCAGAATTATTGGAAACATGGCTTCACGAAAACTTTTAATTTAAAGTGGGGAAACTGAATTGCGAAGAAAAGTTCTGATTGGATTAGGAGTTATTCTTCTTGCGGTTGTTTTTATCGGATTCGGCTTTACGAAAAACGTTGAAGTCCAAAAAGAATATGAACAAGCAATGGAACGAGGAATGACCCAAACAAAAAAGTATGAGTATCAGGCTGCCAAGATCAGCTTTCAAAATGCAGCTAAGCGGAAGCAGGATGATCCGCAAGCCGAGCGGAATATTAAACAGCTTGACTTGTATATGAAAGCTAAAACTGCGTTGAATCAGCGAAACTATGATCAGGCTAAAAAAATTTTTGATCAGGCTGCCGATGCAGATCATGGATTAAATGTTTTGGTTCGGCGTTCCAGTGCATATGCGACTGAAATTGAAGAAGCGCAAAATCAACTTGCTTCATTTGAGAGGTTATATGATGAAGCGATTGAATGCAATGAAGAAGGAAACTACGCTAAATCAAATACGCTATTGACTTCGATTTTGAAATATCGCGGGATTAAAGAACGGTATTATGATTCGATCTATGCGAAAGCTAAACATTTAAAACATGAAAACGATCAGTTCCTTGCGCCAGCATGCCCATTAAAATCAGAACATAAATAAGAGACTGTGACATAAGTCACAGTCTCTTTGCCATGTTATTGGCATAATCGGGTTTCAAAACAAACGAGCTGAGTGGAAGGACGCAAACTTCCGAATCTATACGATGGCGTGACTCCATTCGCTTTTCTATTTCCGCCACGCTTGTTTTAGACGTTTTGTTACACCTTCTATAAATAAAATGGTTGTGAATCATCACAACCATTTTTGTTTACTTAATTATTGAAAGTGTCGGCCTTCAGAATTGGCGGCATCAATTTTTTTCTTGAAAAACTTAATCCAAATCATTACGGCGAATTCCCAAACAGCTCCGGCTAACAACAAACTGCCGAATGTATCAGTTGGATAGTGGACTCGTAAGTAGATCCGTGAAAGCATAATGAAAATTACCCAGATAACTGCTAGTATCCGAATTAAGGTCTGAGTTGTATGGTTTTTAATACGCGGAACGATCAATGTAAGTAAAAGAAGAACGAATAACGTTGTTCCAAAAACATGTCCGCTTGGAAAACTGTAGCCGTGTGCAGGAGCAAGCCGTTGTACAAGCGCTGGACGCGGACGGGCAGCGATGTGTTTAAAGACCCATGCTAAACCGTTTCCGATAATTAAGGTTCCCAATCCCCAAATTGCAGCGGCGTATTCGCGTTTAAAGAAGACAAATGCTAATACTAAGCACGCAAGGATCAGTGATACAACTGGGGAACCAAAATTAGTGAGAATACTTATAAAAATCGTTAAATGTTCATTAGTGAATGAAAAAACAATTGACTGAACAATATGATCGATTCCATGGACAATTGGACTGTTCAATTTGACCAATAAAAGGAGGATCAAAAAGATGATTGCATAGACCGTTGCTAGAATCGGTCGGTTTTTGTTTTCTTTCAAGTCCAAGAAGTTTCACCTCAATTAATAATAAAATTACATCTAATATCTTACCATTATCTCACTGGATTTTTGTTAATTAAAGTTGTTTTTTCATGATTTTTTGAATTATGATAAAAATAATCAAATCAAAGGACAGAGGAAATGCAATATTTTATTCACAAAACTGATTCAAAAAAAGAAAATGTTGGAAAAATTTTACGGCAAAGTGGAATTAGTGGAAGAACACTAAAGAAGATTCGTCAGGGTGCAGGGCGGATCCTCTATCAGAAAAAGATGATCACTGAACAGACGAAGATCGATGGCGAAGCAACCTTGATCTTGGATTTGAAGGCGGAACAACCGGATCCGAATGTTGCTCAAAGCACGCTGCCAATTGAAATCATTACAGAAGACCAGTATTTTTTAGCGCTTAATAAGGATGCTCAAACAACAAGTGTTCCAGGACCAGCAAATTCAACAACGACTTTGGCAAACCGGGCATTGGGCTATGCACAAACACAATCACAACCGTATGTTCCGCATATTTTGACCCGATTGGACTTTGATACCAGTGGGGTTGTTCTGTTTGCCAAAAGCAATTTTATTCAAAGTATGGTTCAGGACCAGATTACTAATCACACAATGAAGAAGGAATACCTTGCAGTGGTGAGCGGTCGTCTTCCTGATGATCATGGAATGATTGATCTTCCTTTAAAAAAAGAAAGTTATGAAAGTGCTCGCCGAATCGTTGCTCCAGACGGGAAGAACTCGCAAACTGAATATTGGGTCCAAGAACGCTTTGAAAATGCAACAATAATCAAAGTTCGGTTACATACCGGGCGCACTCATCAAATTCGTGCGCACTTTGCCCATCTTGGATATCCATTGATCGGAGATGAACTTTATGGCGGACCGACGCAATTAATTCATCGCCAAATGCTGCACGCTGCTCATTTAGAGTTAGTAAATCCGTTTACTGGTCAATCTGAAAGCTTTAATGCCCCATTGCCGGATGACTTTCAGGAAGTATTAGTTCATTTACGAAAAAAACAAGCTTAATTTGGGCTTTAAATTGAACTCGGTTTTGATATAATGAATGCGAATTAAAAAAATGAGGTGAAATCAATGACACCTAAAAAAGAAGACTATTTAAAAATTATCTTTGAACTAGGCGGTCGGAAAAAGAAAGTCTCAAACAAGCAGATTTCAATGAGTTTGAATGTTGCAGCCGGATCAGTAACAGAAATGGTACGCAAGTTGGTAAAAGAGGGATTAGTTCACCACGAACCTTATGGGGGCATTTCATTAACTGCGAATGGGGTGCAGATTGCCGAAGAGTTGATTCGGCGGCATCGCTTGTGGGAAACCTTTTTGGTTACAAAATTGAACTATTCATTACAGGATGTTCATGAAGATGCTGAGGTGCTTGAACACGCAACGAGCGGGAATTTAATGGATCATTTAGATGAATTTTTAGGCCATCCGCAGCGCTGCCCACATGGTGGCGTTATCCCAGATAAAAACGGCGACTATGAAGAAGATAGTCATGATGTTTTGATAGATGTTCCAGATGGTTCAACCGTTGAAGTTGATCGCTTTATTGATAATCATGATTTATTGGCGTACTTAGCAGGGGTTAAATTAGAATTAGGTGAACGAATTAAGGTTTTGGCCCACAAACCATTTGAAGGGCCAATTGAGATTGAAGTAGAGGAGACTGGCGAAAAAATGGGAATTGGTTATAAAGCAGCCCATTATATTTTTGTTAAATAAAAGTAAATTAAACTTTAAATGAGGCATGGCAATCGTCAGGGCCTCATCGTTTTACTATATGGAAAGTAACGGGGTGAAAAGATGAAAGATGCAAATTTAATTATCGATACGGTTTTATTGGCCGGTAAAATTATGATTGAAAACGGAGCTGATATGGCCCGGGTCGATGATACCTTGCAACGAATCGCACGGAATGCAGGAATCAAAAGTCCGCGAATTTTTGAAACAACAACGGGAATCATGATGTCGATTCAAGACAGTGAAAATTCGCAAGTTGAATCGATTAATAAGCGTCGAATTGATTTGGAACGAATTTCGCGGGTAAATGATGCCTCCCGAGCATTTCAGGCTCAAAAATTAACCTTGCAACAAATGTATGATCGTTTAGTAATTTTGGATGAATCAACTCCTGATTTTCGCCCGGTTTTAAAAATAATTGCCGCAGCCATAATTGGCGGGACTTTAGAGGTTGTCTATGGTGGTTGTTGGTCAGATATGTTTTTGACAATGGTGATTGCTGCTTTAGGTTACGCAAGTTATATGGTTTTAAATCGTTTTTTTAGAACGGAATTTGCCAGTGAATTCATCGCTGCAGTGGTGGTTGGAATTTGTGGAGTGAGTGCTGTTAAAGTTTATTGGGGAATGAATATGGGAATGATTATTACTGGCGGAATTATGCCGTTGGTCCCAGGAGTGTTGTTAACAAACGCGGTTCGCGATCTGCTTGCAGGACATATTTTGAGTGGTGCATCGCGGATGATTGAAGGCTTGATCACTGCGTGTGCCCTTGGAATGGGGATTGCATTGGTCTTACGGTTTAGTTAGGGGGATTGAATGAACATTTTACCAATTACGGGATATGGCCTGCTGGTCCATTTCCTTTTTAGCTATATTGCAACGATGGGATTCGGGATTTTGATCAACATTCCGCATAATGCGTTACTTGGATGCGGCGCAGTTGGCAGTTTAGGATGGATGACATATATTTTGATTTTTCACGCTCATTTAGGGACGATGCTTGCTAATTTAAGCGGTGCGTTAGTTGTCGGCCTGGGAGCAGCCATTATGGCGCGCGCTAAAAAGATGCCGATGATTTTATTCAACGTTCCGGGAATGGTGCCACTGGTTCCAGGAAGTCAGTCGTACAAAGCAATTTATAATTTTGCATTTGGAAGAAACAGCGTTGCCTTGCATTATCTTGTACAGATTGCGATGATTGCTGGGGCAATTGCAATGGGTTTTTTCCTGGCTGAAATGATTACCCGCATGTATTACCGAATCAAAGGATCAGTAAAGAATAAGGCAATTTAAGAACGTAAAAGAGGCTGTGATGTAAGTCACAGCCTCTTTCTAGTATTGCCCCTGATATTGAGGTGCTTGATATGTTTGGTATGTTTGGTATGTCTGTCCGGTTGAAGGATTTGAGTAATTGGAATTTTCGGTTCCGTTTCCTTCAAGCTGATTTGGCGATTCAAGGTCAGTCCCTTTTAAAGTATCGCCGGTTTTAGCACGCGGTAAATCAAGCGCCTTCCGCAAAACATCCGTAATTTCTTGTTTATTTTTCCGACTGACAACTTCAAAATCAGCTTCCCCAATTAACTGGGTCGTTCCTTGAAGGTGAGTTGATTTCATATGGTGAGTTGCTACCCGGTACTTCATGTTTAAGGAAATCATGTTGTTGAATGATAAGTCGGTTCGTAACTGTTTCGATAACGAATTCAAAAAGTCATCATTTAACAAGCTGTTTAACTGGACACCCTTAAATGCAAGAGCCATGATAACTTGACGTTGGCGGCTTTGCCGTCCGTAATCGCCCAATGGATCCTGGTCACGCATCCGACAGTATTGCAAGGCCTCGTTTCCATCCATGTGAGTCTTTTTGTCTTTTACAAAATTGTATCCGGCAAATGAAAACGACAGTAACGGCTTAATGTCAACGCCGCCAACAGCACTGATCAATCCTTCCAAGCCGCCCATGTTGATCGTAGCGTAAAAGTCAATTGGAACGTTAAGATACTTTTGGACGGTTTTGACCGCGGTTGCTGAACCGCCGTAAGCATATGCTGAGTTTAATTTACTTGGATAATATTGTTCATAACCGTTGATTGCAACCAGGGCGTCGCGCGGCAGACTAACAAGAGTCATGGTTTTATCTTTCGGATTTAAAACGCAGACCATCATTGTATCGGTCCGTCCTTTAAATGATCGTCCAAGGGCGCCGGTATCAGTTCCCATAAGCAAAATTGAAATCGGTTTGCCTTCTTTAAGTAACTGGTCAACGTCGCGTTGCTTCTTAACGCTATTTGGAGCATAGACAGAGTCCGCTGCTTTTCGAGCATTGAGATAGTGTTCGTGTAAAACGTGGCCGCCAGCGCCTAAGGAAATTACTAAAATTAATAGGAGCCAAAAGAAAATTGTTTTTTTATGTGATTTTTTTCGTGGCCGGGAAGCCATTGCTTCGCGACGGAGCTCATCAGTTTGATTTTCAAATTCTTCGTGCTGTGAACGATGTAAACTCATAAGGGTCCTCCCTCATAAAAAATAAGGTCGTCATTTAACGACCTTGAGAATTTGCAAAGTCAAATAATTAACTAAAATTAATTTGACTTCATTATATCATGAATATTGTTTTTAATGGTCAGTATGGCCAAGGAAGAAACTAATCAGTAAGATCACCAAAACGGCGGTAGTTACGATCGTGTACAATTTATCATGTTCCTTAAAGAACGTATAGATCGAAGTTGCAACCCGCAATGCAGGGGTCAAGATCAATAAGAAAATTCCGCCCATCATGATCGCATATGGTTTTAACTGAATAATTCCTTGGCAAATCGCTGTTAATGTTGTTGGAAATGTTCTGCCAGGATATCCGGTTGAGTGTTTAACAACCATTAAAATGTAGCCAATCAACATTACAACTGCGGCTGTCGCAACGCCGACCCGCATGATCTTGCCGATGATGATTTCCATGTGGTTCATTTCTTCTTGGGTTCTTTTATCCATTTTCATCTTAAATCGTCACTCCAAACGCTTTGAATGCCATTTGTAATCCTAAATATGCTAAAACTGGAACAAAGATGATTCGCAACCATCTTGAAGGCATGTGTTGCATGATTCGGCTTCCAAGAGCGGCGCCGACAATGATTCCAAGTGATAATGGAACTGCAATATCTGGCCGAATTGAGCCGTTAAAGAAGTAGATCGTTGCACTGGCAGCAGCCGTAACCCCCATCATTAAATTACTTGTTGCACTTGATGGTTTTAATGGCATCTTCATTACATTATCAAGGGCCATCACTTTAAAGGCTCCTGAACCGATTCCGAGCAGACCGGATGCAAGACCGGCCCCAAACATGATCGTCATTCCGCCAGGAACATTTTCAACTTCATAATCAACCTGTTCGTGTAAGTTCTTGTCATAGTATGAGTTATTCAGTTTTAGCTTTTCAGCCAGCTTGTCTGGCGTTGCCCGGTGAAGAACTTCTTTTCCAGAACGTAATTTACGAACCATGTTCCAGCTTGCAAATAAAAGCAAGCATCCAAATAAAAAGTAAAGAATCGCCGGATTAAAGACTCCGGTTAAAAGAGCCCCAACAATGGCGCCAATACTGGTAGCAAGCTCGAGGAACATTGCGACCCGTAAGTTTAACACGTCATCTTTTAAAAACGCAATGGTTGAACCTGAACTCGTTGCAATTACGGCAATGATACTTGCCCCGATTGCATACTTGATTGGAAGTCCCATTCCTAAAGTGATAATTGGTGTGATGATCATTCCACCACCAATTCCTAAAATTGCTCCCATGGTCCCGGCAAAAAGACCAATCAGCAACATTAAAAATGCCGTATGCATAATTAAATTCCTTCTCTCATTTGGTTTCCTTTTAAATCCTAACATTAAACCTTCATAAAGAAAAATATTTATTTGTTGTGATAGATATGCAAAAATTGTATATGATAATAGAGAGTAATTATTGAGGGAGCTAAATCATGAATTTAAAACAATTGGAGTATTTTATTGCGGTTGCTGAGGAAAAGCAGGTTACAGCTGCAGCCAAACGTCTTAACATTGCGCAACCGCCGTTGAGTTACCAACTAAAGCAGCTTGAAAAAGAGCTAGGGGTTCAGTTGCTTAAACGAACGGCCCATGGAGTTCAGTTGACTCCAGCTGGAAGTACGCTAGCCGAATATGCGAAACAAATCGTTGATTTAACTAAAATTACGGAGTATAAAGTTAAGAATATCGACCAAGGTTTTTTAGGAACGCTTCGGATCGGTGCAACGTCAACAAGCGGCGGCGTTTTGCCTAATGATCAGGCAGCAGAGTTAGTCAAAGCATCTCCAGGGGTTAAGTTTGAATTGAGCGAAGGAAATACCTATCAATTATTAGATCTTTTAAATAAGAACCTGATTGATGTTGCAGTTTTGCGAACCCCATTTAACCGTGAGGGCCTTCAAGTGCGGATGTTTCCGGCTGAGCCGATGATGGCGATTATTCCAGAACGGTTACTGACGGTTGATTTGACTAAACGGAAAAGCATTTCGATTGAAAAATTGAGTACTTTACCGCTAATCGTTTATCGCCGGTTTAAGATCATTATCAAAGATTCTTTTGAACACCGGGGGTTGCAGCCACCCTTTGTTCTCGAATGCGATGATGCTCGGACAGGAATTCGATGGGCTGAAAAGGGAATCGGGGTTGCTTTGGTTCCTGCAACTTGTGCTCAACGGTATGCTACTTCGCAAGTAAAGTTAATTCCTGTTCGGCATGAAGCATGGCGAACAAATTTAGCGCTGGTGTGGAAGACTGATCAACAACTTTCGCCGGTTTTGGCAAAATTTATAAATTGTTACAAAAATGATACCATTAAGAATAAAGAGAAAGGATGATCACAACGATGACGTATTATTGTGAAAAGTGCGGCCATAAGCTCGAAGAAAATGAACGCCAGTGTGCCTTTTGCGGTACAGTTCAAAAGCGGTTTTCAGATCAAGATTATGAAACAAAAAAATGTAAAAAATGTGGCAAAGATATTTATGTGAATGCAAATTTCTGCCCGTATTGTGGGACTGACCAGGCAATTTTGAATTTAAATAAGGATCTTAAGCACGACGAGATTGATCAAAAGACGACGCCGAATTCAAATTTAACTTCTGAGCAAAAGCTTGCCCAAGGATTAATGAATACTAACTTTGATGATCAAGATTCGCTGAATGATTTTATGAAACAGATGCAGGATGCCGGAATCAAAGTTCGGGTCATTAAACCAGAAGAAAAGAATGAAACTGGGAAACCGGGATTGATTACCTCAACAAAGCTTTTTTTCCGGGACATGTTTAAGGTTAACAAACGTTTAGGAATCAATGACTTCTGGTGGGGATTTTTAGGATTTTTCCTGATTTATATGGTTGTCGTAATGCTGATTTCTGAGCTCTTGCCAATCTTTAAAATTCCGGTGACGATGAAATTACTGATCAAGATCTCAACCGGAGGAGCAATTGTTTTTCGCTTAGGAATGCTGACCGCGATTATTCGACGATTGCATGATATTCAAATGCCAGCGTGGTTTGCCGTTCTATGGTTTATTCCGATTGCTCAATTGTTTATTTGGTTTATTTGCATGATGGGACCGCGCTTAGACAACAATCCATATACGTTCAATGTTGAAGATTGGAAAAAGCGGCAAAATAAATTTTAAAAAAGAGTAAATTCGACTTGATTTAATAAGAATTAAAAGCGATAATAATTACATCGAAGAGAGGTCGCACTGCTTATCAGTAGCCTTCATGAATTGCTAAAGCAATGGTGATTGAGGGTGAAAGGAATCGGTGCCGAAGTGATTGATTGCTTTAGAGGTCAACCGCTGGGGTCTAGCTTAAGAGGCTAGGAACTGTCGCAGTGAAAACATTGCGGAGCGCTATCGAAAGTCTATTATTTTATAATATTTTTTAATTTTAAATTTAAAAATTTTAGTCTTAGTAGAACTTCAACGCGCATGCCTCAAGCTGCGCGTTTTTATTTTGCTTTGTAGTGATTGAATCTGTGCTCTTTGACCGGATATATATTAGGAGGTTAAAGTTATGGCAGAGGAAAATCAAGTTAAGCGATCATTAAAGACTCGACACTTATCGATGATCGCATTAGGTGGAAGTATTGGAACTGGGTTATTTGTTGCAAGCGGATCGGCAATTTCCCAAGCAGGGCCTGGTGGGGCAATCGTTGCCTATATTGGAATCGGGATCATGGTATATTTTCTAATGACTTCATTAGGTGAAATGGCAACGTACCTTCCTGTTTCAGGGTCATTTGCAACGTACTCCCGGCGCTTTGTTGATCCAGCATTAGGATTTGCCATGGGCTGGAATTATTGGTTTAACTGGGCAATCACGGTTGCGGTCGATGTTTCAACGTGTGCACTGGTCTTGAAGTTCTGGTTCCCGCACGTTCCAGGATGGGTCTTTAGTTTATTTGCATTGTTATTGGTATTCTTAATCAATGCAATCTCGGTAAAATCATTTGGTGAAACGGAATATTGGTTATCGCTGATCAAGATCGTAACGGTTATCATTTTCCTTGCTGTTGGGGTTTTAACGATTTTCGGAATCCTTGGCGGTAAGGCAACATACTTGCATAATTTTACGTATAAGAAGGCTCCATTTGTTGGCGGGATTCCGGCAGTTTTGAGTGTTTTCGTTGTTGCTGGGTTCTCATTCCAAGGAACCGAATTAGTTGGAGTGACGGCCGGGGAGTCAGAAAATCCGGCAGAAAGTGTTCCTAAGGCAATTAAGCAAGTCTTTTGGCGGATCTTGTTGTTCTATATCTTAGCAATTTTTGTAATTGCAGCGATCATTCCATATACAAGCAAGTACTTGCTTGGTTCAAGTGCATCAGACGTTGCAATCAGCCCGTTTACATTAGTCTTTAAGCGTGCTGGTTTAGCAGCCGCTGCCAGTGTGATGAATGCGGTTATTTTGACATCCGTGTTATCATCTGCTAACTCCGGAATGTATGCATCAACGCGGATGCTATACTCAATGGCTCAAGATGGAGAGGCGCCGAAGATTTTCGGAAAGGTTAATAAGCGCGGAGTTCCAATGGCTGCGTTACTTGGAACGACTTTTGTTGGTTTACTAACATTCCTGACAAGTATTTTTGGAAATCAAATTTATCAATGGTTAGTTGCAGCTAGTGGTTTGACCGGTTTTATTGCATGGGTCGGAATTGCAATTTCACATTACCGGTTCCGGCGGGCATACGTTGCTCAGGGACGCGATATTAATGATTTGGTTTATAAAGCAAAGTGGTTCCCGATTGGACCGATTCTTGCATTAGTAATGTGTATTCTTGTGATTGTTGGCCAAGATTTACAGGCGGTTGCCCACTTTGATTGGAAGGCAATGCTTGTAACATATATGTCAGTTCCGTTGTTTTTGATTTTATTCTTCTACTATAAGATCAAGCATCATACCCATATGATTCCGCTTGAAGAGGTTGATTTAACAACACCAGAGATCAAGCAGGACTTTGATGAGGAAGATGATACCTTGGTTGAAGATCACTAGACTTGATTAATTATAGGTAAAAGGTTAAAATAAGTTTAAAATAATTAAAACGTCATGGATCGCCATAAGTAGGTATACAGAGAAGCGGTGGGTGATGCGAACCGTTACCGAAACTCCAGCTTTCTAAACGACGGGCAGGTAATGCTGCACGGGAGACCGTTATTAAGTTGAGTGTGTTATTTTGCATACATTTGTGTAAAATAGCAAAGTTGGGTGGTACCGCGAATAAGTCTTTCGTCCCATAGGTGGATGAAAGGCTTATTTTTTAATTATTTTAGAAAAATTATCGGAGGAAGTTAAAATGTTAGACATTCGTCAAATTCGGAAAAATCCTGATGAATACAAAAAACGTTTGGGAACTCGAGGAGTTGAACCTGAAAAAATTGATGCCTTATTGGAAAAGGATAAGGAACGGCGTGATTTATTAGTCGAAGCTGAAAACTTAAAGAAACAACGGAATGATGTTTCAGCCGAAATTGCAAAGGCTAAACGGAATAAAGAAGACACAACGACTCAAATCGAAAAGATGCGGGAAGTTGGAACTCGAATCAAAGCCTTGGATGAAGATTTAAATCGGGTCGAAACTGAAGAACAAGACATTGCATCACGATTGCCAAACTTGCCAAATCCAACGGTTCCAGTAGGCTTGACTGAAGCTGAAAGTGTTGAATTGTATAAGGTTGGTAAACCAACTGAATTTGATTTTGAACCAAAGAATCATTGGGATGTCGGTGAAAATCTTGGAATTTTAGATTTTGAACGGGCCGCAAAGGTCTCTGGTGCACGGTTTGTTTACTATTTAGGCGCAGGGGCAAAGTTGGAACGGGCCGTTTACAATTTTATGCTTGATGAACATGCTAAGGAAGGTTTTACTGAAGTCCTTCCACCATACATTGTGAATGCTTCTTCAATGTATGGAACAAGTCAATTCCCGAAATTTAAGGAAGATGTTTATCAAGTGAATGGGGAAGATATGACGTTAATTCCAACGGCCGAAGTGCCATTGACGAACTACTACCGGGATGAAGTTATTCCAACTGAAAAGCTTCCAGTATACTTAACAGCATTGACTCCTTGCTTCCGTTCAGAAGCCGGAAGTGCCGGCCGGGATACCCGGGGATTAATTCGGATGCACCAATTCAATAAGGTTGAAATGGTTAAGTTTACGAAGCCAGAAGATTCATATGATGAATTGGAGAAGATGACAAAGTGTGCAACAAATATTTTGGATAAATTAGAATTACCATATCACGTAGTTACTTTGTCATCAGGTGATATGAGCTTTAGTGCAGCGATGACTCATGATATTGAAGTTTGGATGCCTGCTCAAAACAAGTATCGTGAAATTTCAAGCTGTTCAAACTGTGAAGATTTCCAAGCGCGGCGGTCACACATTCAGTATCGTGATGAAAATGGTAAATTACAATTTGTTCATACATTGAATGGTTCTGGATTAGCTGTTGGCCGGACGGTTGCTGCAATTCTTGAAAACTATCAAAACGAAGATGGTAGTGTAACGATCCCAGAAGTTTTGCGTCCATACATGCATGGAATGGAAAAGATCACTTTAGAAGATAACAAGTAATTAATATTTTGTTTAAGAGGTTGAGATATTAGCTCAGCCTCTTTTCATTTAAGAAAAAATTATCAAAATTAAAAAAAGTGATTGACGAAAGGAAAGGAAGCTAGTAATATAGTAAATGTTCGCAAGAGATGGATGTTTTAATAATTTATTTTAATCAAGATGGTTGACATCGATTTATTAAATTGATATTATAAAACAGTTGTCTTTTGACAAAAGTTGTAGATCTTTGAAAACTGAACAATGTTTCGACACA
>NZ_AYYZ01000019.1:0-3735 GCF_001435375.1 Ligilactobacillus araffinosus DSM 20653
TGTCGCATCGTCTACGTAGTTGACCACCGCGTGTTCCTTGTTTGCTGTGTAAGTGACTGTAACTGTACTATTACTATCTGTCGGTAAAACATCGTTATTAGCCGTTGTTGCAGTCACATCAGGAGTATAACCAGTAATTGTAGGTGATGTTACAGATGGATAAGTTCCACTTACTGGTGTCCAATCTCCTTCGGATACAACTTGATGAGTTACCTGATCAACCGTTACACTTCGATTAAATGTAACTGAATTTGTAACCGAATCAGCTGCTTTTGTCCCGTCACTATATACATAGTTAATCGTTTGTTGAACAGTATGTGTCAATTCATCAGCTGGAACATTATCTGGATTATCACTTGCTGTATCTGTTCTTGTATTATGTTCAAATACGATCTTGTATACCGGAACAGTTCCATCGTAATTATAAACTACCCCATTTGCAGGAAAGTCATCACTTGAAAGTTTATAACCTTCATTAATGTATTTCTGAATCGTTGACGCAGGGTTATAACTATCCGTTGTTCCATATGCTCCGCTTAAATCATCTGTTGATAAAACTTGACCTGTTGTTCCATCAATGTATTGAACTTGTGCTCTTTCTTGATTAGCAGTATACGTAATTGTTTGAACATTATTACTTGAATCCGGAGTTACACTAACTGCCTGACTTTCTTCTTCACCTGGTGTTACTGTATATCCAGTAATCGATGGTGACTGAACTTGTGGAAATTCACCGGTTGCTGGTGCCCAATTACCATAAGTTTTTTCTCCAGTTACTTGGTTGATGCTTACATCTCTTGTAAACGTCAAAGAAGTATCTTTATCTGGGGCAAGTTGTTTACCATTAGAGTCAACGTAATGAATCGTTTGTGATACTGTTTGAGACTCAGTTGAAGTTGTAACATTTTCTTTCAAAATGACATTATATGACTTTACAACTCCATCTTCATCAAACTTAGCCCCACCTGTTGGATAATTATCTTGTACCAAAACATAGCCTTGCTGTTCCAAAGTCTTGATTTCATCAGCCGTTGTATATGATGATGTTGTATCATATGCACCTGTTAAGGTATCTGTTTTAATTGTTTTTCCAGTTGTCTGATCAATATAATTTACATTAATTTTTTCTTGATTAGCGGTATAAATAATGTTTTGAACATTATTTTGAGACGAACCATCTACATTGGTTATCTCCTGACTCCGTACCTCACTTGGAGTGTATCCAGTAATCGTTGGTGACGTTACAGATGGAAACTCTCCACTTGTTGGTGACCATGGACTATATTGAATAACACCAGTAACATTATCTTTCGTTGCTGTCCGTGTAAAAGTTAATTGCTTATTTACAGAATCAGCAGCTTTTTGTCCATCAGAATAATTATAATTAATTGTTTGTGTAACCGTCGAACTTTCAGTATTTGTAGTATAAGTATGTTGGAAATTAACGGTATACGACTGTGGACTATTAGTATAAATCAAACTTGAAGGTAAGTTACTACTTACTTCCTCATAGCCATTTTTTTCTAATCCGCTAATAATTGTATTTGCATCGTAATCTGGGCTTGAATTATAATTTCCACTTAATGTATCTGTCTTAATTACCTTTTTACTTGTTTCATCATAGTAAGTGATTGTAATTGAAGACTGCGTTGGACTATACACAATTGTCTTTTCAATATTTGCATCTGTGGCTTTAACATTATCAATTTCTGGAATACTTGAAACGTCTGGAGTATATCCTGAAATTTCTGGAGCAGTAACTGCTGGAAAATCATCGCTACCTTCTGCCGTATATGTCCCATCAGCATTTCGTTTGAAGGTAATCGTTACTGTTGTCGGTACGTGTAAAACAACACCACTACTATTAATATAGTTAATAGTTTCCGTAACTGTTGCTGTATCACCTGTAGGCGTTTGAGAACTCCCATTTTTTGTATAAACAATTGTTTCATCAGAGTCTGAAGAGTTACTGTTTACTGGAACCGTTCCACTATCCTGTTGACTTGGAGTATACCCATCAACGGTTGGAGAAACAACTGATGGAAATTCAGCTGGATCAGTCGTTGTTGTCCAATCAGTATAGGTAATATCACCAGTAACATTATCCTTCGTTGCGCCACGGGTATAAGTGATTGATTGTACAACATCTGGAGCAACTGTCTTCCCTGTTGAATCAACATAGTGGATTGTATGGGTAATTACTTTTGTTAATCCTTCTGAATCACTTGGTAAAGTTGTTGTTGTATGGGTAAAGTCGACTTCGTAGTGTTGATCACCAGAATTATCAAACTTCAATCCACCTGATGGAATTGTATCTTTAGCAATCTTATAACCAGCATTTTCAAAATTTTGAATTATACTTTGGTAATCGTAATCAGGTGAAGTATTATAATCACCTTGCAAAATATTTTGTTGTAAAACCTTATGCTCGTCCATATCATAATAAACGATGGTCATTTCTTCTTTATTTGCAACATAGGTAACTGTCTGATTATTATCGGATGAATTTGCCGTAATTCCAGTAATAGCAGTCGATTGACTAGGACTTGCCGTATACCCTGGAATTTGTGGAGATTGAACTGATGGAAATTCATCTGTTCCCGTCTCATTTGTCCATGAACCATACGTAACATTTCCAGTAACTAAATCTTTAGTTGCTGGTCTTGTAAACGTAATCGTTGTTGTCTTAGTCGGTTCTGCTTGCGTTCCATCTGAGTATTGGTACTTAATTGTTTGTGTAACTGTTTTTGTATCTGTACTGCTTTGTGTTTTATGAGTTAATTTCACTTGATAAGTTGGGACGGTCCCATCATTTGAACTATTCCAAGTGATCGAACCTGGCCAATTATCTGACTCAACATTATAGTTCGGATAATTTGAATTTAAGTAACTATTAATATCATACGTAGATGTTGATCCATATGTTCCGTTAACAGTTACAGTATTAATAACCTTACCGCCTTCAGAATCATCAATAATTTGAATTTTAGCGGTCTCTTGATTAGGAGTATATTCATACGTTACCGTTTGCGCATTCTTTGTTACCGTTCCGGTTGCATTTGATGGTGTTTTACTTAAAGTGTATCCTGTAATGGTTGCCGGACTTGTAGTATACGTATATCCTACATATGGCGTACTACTTGTTTTGCCTTCACTACTCTTATATATTGCCGTCCCAGTTTGTAATACTTTCCCTGTTGTTGAATCAACATACTGAACCGTGACCTTACCACCTTGAACTAATGGTGCTTTGTCAAACACAATGGTTATATAATTATACGAATATCCATTTACATTATTATACAAACTATCACAATGATCGTATTTATACCCTTCATTTTCAACTTTTTTTACATATGGAGTAACAAAAGTTTTTGCTTGACTTGAAGAAGCATCTGTACACCCTGCTGGATAGTAAAGCGTATTCCCATTTTGATCAACAAAGAAAAATGTCCATGTCCCATAATAAGGATCATACGCATACGAACCGCTTTTAGCTAATTTCTGCATCATATCATCAGTAGCTGCATTCGTTGTTTGAGTAAAAATACCAGTCGGAACATTATTTTGATTTACTTCATTAGTTAATTCTTCAGAAGATAAATCATTATTTGATTTTAAATTCGTTGAACTTTCACCAATTACACTTAATGCATCCATTGAAGAATTTGCTTCTGTACTTGATGAACTTACACTTGATGTGTTCACTGAAGAACTAGCTTCTTTGCTTGATGA
>NZ_AYYZ01000019.1:3838-55258 GCF_001435375.1 Ligilactobacillus araffinosus DSM 20653
ATTCATTGAAGAACTAGCTTCTTTGCTTGATGAACTTACACTTGATGTGTTCATTGAAGAACTAGCTTCTTTGCTTGATGAACTTACACTTGATGTGTTCACTGAAGAACTAGCTTCTTTATTTAATGAACTTACATTTATTGAAGAACTGCTATCAACTTGGTTGGCATCAACCGTCGAAAATGCACTTAATCCTAAAGTTATAAATGTCATTGAGGCAGCAACCCATAATTTACCTTTTTTATATAACTTTATTTTATTAACTTTATTTCCAAAATAGCTCTTACTTCTCATTAAAATTTCCTTTCTTTAAAAATTTATTTTTGACTCTCTACATCTATCTTTGTTAACACAGATTATATTAATCCTCCAAAAGTTTTTTTACAATTTATATCCTTTTTTTCTGATTAACCTTTAATGTTTTTTAACTTTTAATCGGATAAGCAAATTAAATCAAGTACATTTTTTAATTTAAAAAAAATTATTATAACGTTTATTCGTCAATAAATATTATGCATTAAAAAAATAATTATTGCGTAACATTCTCTTGTGACTGATTTCTTTGGCTTTGATTATTAGCTTTTTGGGAGGTTGTAATTTGGCTCGACTGTTGATTATTATCATTTTGGTTTTGAATTGAACTTTGATTTTCTTGTCCCGAAACCGTAATTTGAACGTTAATTGAGCTTGGGCTAACTGCAATAATCCCATTTTGAATAGTATCGATTGGAACCGTCTTCGTTGTACTTGATGTCACCCCACTGACAGGAACAGCAACATTCAAACTTTGTAACCGACTCAATGCTTGTTTTGTCCCCGTTACTGTAACAGTCTTCGTATTCGTTGATAGACTATAATTTTTGGTGTTATCGCCGCCACCGCTAGCAACTAAATGCACATTGACTTTCTTGGTTGTTGTTGCCGCATAAATTGGAACAGTTGCCTTAACCGTTGTCGGTTCAATTATGACGTTTAACGGCTTGCCGTTTTCATCAAGCGCTTGAAGCGTTACATTTTGCGTAACAGAATGTTGAATTCCCTCCGGTAAACTAACATTTGCGACCACGTTTGTTACCGCGTTAATCGAACTGCGGGAACCAATCACCTTCGCCCGTGAATAGTTACTAGATGCAATTCCGGCAGCATAGCCGTTGCCAATCAAGGTTGAGTCAAAGCGAACTTGAATTGGAAAGGTCGCCGTTGCTTTCTTACTGATCGTGACTGTTACTTTTTCAGGTTGAACGTTTGCGCTCAATTCGTGACTAACGCCCGAAACTTTTAACTTAACGGTGTGTTTCCCGGGTTTCAAGCCTTCCAAGTCAGCATATGCCTGAAAGTTTTTAGTATTTTCTGCAGTTTGAACCAGCGCTGCTGGACCATTGATCTTCACTTTTACGTTTTCAGGATAGCCCTCAACAAAGTACTTGGAACTTACATTAACTTTTAACGGCACCGTAACTGTTGCTGATTTTTGGGTCGACAAAGTTGCCTTATTGGTTGCTCCATTAGTATTTGCTCCCGTATCAGTAGTTACATACCCAAAGAGAAAACATGCAAAAATCAAGGAAATAATGGAATATACAAATTTAGTGTTTGACAATTTACTGAATTTCAATGTTTCCGCCCCCTCTTATGAGCTGCATGACCTACCGCATGGCTGTTCCGATTTACTTTACGGGCTTTCATCTTATTGAAAAGCCGGACAAAAACATTCTTTTGCGTCTTCTCTTCTGTCGGAACTAATTCATTATGTAACAATTTTAAGTAATCTTGCCGGGTCAGGTTTCGAATCAACTCGTTGTTTTTGGTGATTGTAACCGCTCCAGTTTCTTCAGAAATAACGATCGTTAACGCATCCGTAACTTCACTGATTCCGACAGCAGCCCGGTGTCGGGTCCCTAATTCCTTAGGGATCAAATTACTTTCTGAAAGTGGCAAATAGGCAGCCGCAACTGCAATCCGATTGTTCTTAATGATTACCGCACCATCATGCAACGGTGTATTCGGAATGAAGATATTGATTAACAATTCACCGCTGACATCCGCATCCAACGGAATTCCCGTTTCAATGTAATCTTCAAGCCCCGTATTCATTTCAATCGTCATTAAAGCCCCGATCCGTCGTTTTGACATATATTGAATCGCTTTATCAAGCGCTTGAATCATCTTTTCTTGAGCTTCATTTTGTTTCTTTTTATTATTAAAGAACAGTGAACCGCGTCCAAGATGCTCGAGGCCGCGCCGAATTTCCGGTTGGAAAATTACGATGATCGCAATAATTCCCCAATTAATAATTTGGTCTGTAATCCACGAAACCGTTCGAAGTCCTAAATACCAACTGATCAATTTAATAACGATGATCACTAAAACGCCTTTGAAAAGTTGAACCGCCTTTGTCCCACGTAAAAGCATCATCAATTTGTAAATTGCATACCAAACAACGCCAATATCCAACAAGTTAATAAAGTGTTGCCAGGTAAAAATACTGCTTAAGAATCCCATTTTGTCCTCCTCGTTCAGCGTATATACTATAATTGTATCATGAAAATAATTTTAAGAAACCGCAATAAACAGTTAATTTTTATTAACTATTCATTAAATTGATTTTTTTACCTGCAAAGCAATTCCAAAATTGGTACAATGATAATAATACTTTTTGAACTTTCTTCGATCCGAGGTGTTTTCAATGAATAAAAAAGTTCAATGGATCGTACGGCTGCTGTTTATCTTCTACATGCTGTACATTGGCGGTGTAATTGCATCAGGCAAAGCATTATACAATTTCCTGTTGCTAAATACTTTTCTGGCATACATTCCGATTGAAATTGGAATGCACATCAATGAAAAACAGCCCCGCTGGTTGTTCGTCATTCTTTTTATTTTATGGCTGCTATTTTATCCAAATGCCCCATACGTTTTAACCGACCTTTTTCACTTAGCAAAAATCAATCCTTACAATACAGTTACTGGATTGATGGTCTTCAAGCTGCGCATTTGGTGGCACTATGGTAACTTAGTATTCAGCGCTTTGATGTCAAGTCTTTTTGGCGTTTGGAGTCTCTCATGTGTCAGCAAGGTGATCGCTAAGCGGCTCAAAAAGAACAGTCCGTTTTTTGAAATTTCGATCGTTGGAATCTTAATCCTTGCTTCTTCGATTGGAGTTTACATTGGCCGGTTCTTACGGCTTCACACCGTTTACCTGTTCATGGATCCGCACAGCGTGATCAATGACCTAATTCAAATGTGGAATATTCGCATGCTAGTCTTTGTCATTTTAATTGC
Organism: Ligilactobacillus araffinosus DSM 20653; assembly: GCF_001435375.1. Lineage (GTDB taxonomy): Bacteria > Bacillota > Bacilli > Lactobacillales > Lactobacillaceae > Ligilactobacillus > Ligilactobacillus araffinosus. Next base: position 7,121 of record NZ_AYYZ01000019.1, read on the forward strand.
CGTCTTCCAAACATTGATTTGGTTGACCATGAACATTTACCGCTCAACGTTTAACAAATTTGAGGAATAAAAATAAGCTGTGATGTAAAATCACAGCTTATTTTTTAATCACGGTGTTTTCCATTCTTGTCTAATAATCCCTTACCTAACTTTTCAGAACCCAATTCGGTAAAGTCATAGTGAAGTTTTGCATTGTCGTTAAATTCGTCAATTGCGAGTTGAATCAACTTATCAATTAAATCTGAATAACTGATTCCTGAAACTTCCCATAATTGAGGGTAAAGTGAAATGTTGGTAAAACCTGGTAAAGTATTTACTTCACCTAAGTATGGAACATCATTTTCATCAACTAAGAAGTCCATCCGGGCTAAACCACGATTGTCCAAAGCTTTAAATGCCTTAACTGACATTTCTTGAATTTCCTTTGTTAATTTTTCTGGTAAATCAACCGGAATCTTGAAGACGACACCTGAAGCATCAACGAACTTGTTGTTATAGTCATAAAATTCATCTCCGTTGACATCAACCGCTCCAAGCTTTGAATACTTCGGATCGCGGTTTCCAAGAACTGAACATTCAACTTCACGTGGATTCTTGATTGCTTCTTCGACCATTACCTTGTAGTCATAGCGAAAAGCTTCTTGAATTGCATCGTTATATTCTTGTTCGGTCTTAACCTTATTGATTCCCACTGAGGAACCTTGACGAGCAGGTTTAACAAACATAACGTCGCCCAATTCTTCCTTGGCTTTACTGTATGGATGTTCATCAACCGTTTCAGGTGTAACAACAAAGTACTTTGTATTCCGAACCCCATGCAACGTTAATAATTGCTTGGTTAAATCCTTATCAAATGAATTAGCTGATGAAGCAATTCCACTCCCGATCCATGGTTTGTTCAACAACCGGAAAAGACCTTGAACCGTTCCATCTTCACCCATGTTCCCATGGATTACGGGATAGAAGACGTCAACATCCTTCACTTCTGATAAGTTTTGGATGTTTGCTAACGGGTTTGAAAAGTCAACGTCCTTTGTTGCTTCTGCAACCACTTCATCCTCTGGTTCGCCGTTAAAAATCCGAAGAGAGTCTTTGTTACCAAGTAAGAAACCTTGTTTCGTAAACATGAAGACTGAAACTTCATATTTATCTTTGTCTAAAGCGTCATAAATGTTGTGAGCTGAACGCTTTGAAACGTCATGTTCAGATGAGTTTCCGCCAAAGAATAATGCAATATGTAATTTCTTTTTGCTATCCATTTACTTAATCACCTTTTGTTTAGAATTTTGTTCGTACATAACTTGAAACCTAAGTATAGCATAATTTATTATCATCTGCATCCAATTACCCTTAAAAAAGACGAATTTCAGCAAGCCGTTTGTGCCGTTTGCTTTTCTTCAGAAATTCTTCGCGTGATTTTGTCATTGTCGCTTCAAAACGATGAAGACTATCAATGTCCCATAATGGCATTGCCCGTTTTTTTCGGATAAATTCCTGATTTCCGATTGCCTGTTCGATTTTCATGACATCGTCGATTTTCGGGCATTGACTGTGGTCAAGCATTCCGACTGGCCGTCCCTGTTTGAATGCATGTTGCAAAGCGGACTCTGTCTTCCCGTTTTGGTCGGTTTCAACAACCACTAAACCGTCAGCAAGGCCGCTTTCCCATTCATCACGGGCTGCCAAAAATTGCCGTCGAACGATTGCTCCGAGACTGTAAGTCGACATTAATGCACCACCGTTATCGATGATTTCTTGAGCAAAATCCTTATTTTCTTTTGGGTAAATCGGTTGTTCCAAACTATGACCTAAAATCGCAACCGTCGTTCCACCAGCCTTTAATGCGCCGGTATGAGCTGCAGTGTTCGTTCCGACAGATAATCCGCTAACGACAGTTAATCCGTCTTTTGCAAATTGGTATGCCATCCGTTCTGCCATTTTATATCCTAATTCAGTTGGTCGCCGCGTTCCAATAAATCCCACTGACGGTCCTTGAAGAGCCTTAACGTTCCCCTTGACGTAAATGATTAACGGATAATGATTCAAGCTCCGCAGATTGTCTGGATAATCTGCATCCTGATAGTTTAAAATTTGAATTCCGTAACTGCGAGTCTTTTCCATTAATTCACGGGCATCTGCAAGCATGCTTTTCCATTTCTGATAATCCAGAGCTCCCTCATTAATGCGCCGGTTGATCGTTGAATTACGGTGCATGTTACGGAAGTTTTCCAAGATTAATCGCGGCTTAACGGTGTCAAAAAATTTCAGCACCGTCTTTGGACCAACACCCTTAATCATTTGCAAAGCTAAAATTAATTCTGTAAGTTGATCGCTATCCATTTTAATTCCTCTTATTCCATAAATTACTATCTTTAAGTATAAAGGTTATTAAACTATTTTAGAAATTAAACGCACTAAAAAAGGTTGCGCATCAATCGCAACCCCTTTGTTTAACTAAAATCTGAATTATTACTAAACATATAGCTCTTATGATGGTATCGCATTGACATAATCAAACCAATTCCAATCATATTCCCAATCAACGATGAACCCCCTTGACTAATAAATGGTAATGGAATCCCCGTCAATGGAAGTAATCCGATACTCATTCCAATGTTTTCAAAAACGTGGAATAAAATCATCATGATAACTCCGGTTGAAATGTATGCGTAAAATTCATTCCGGGTTTCAAATGTTACTTGAACCATTTGGAAAATCAACAGCAGGTAGATGAAAATCAAGACACACCCACCTATAAAGCCAAAGTTCTCCCCGATAACAGAAAAAATCATATCAGATTCCCGAACAGGAACGTAAACATTTGAAACGTTGAACCCTTTTCCAAATAATTGACCAGAACCAATGGCTTCAATACTCCGCCATAACTGGTAACTTGAACCGGTTGTATTATTTTCAGGATGCAACCAAGCATCGATTCGTTGGAATTGGTAATTTTGGAATCCTAAATGTAACAGCACTCCCCGGTTAAAAACCGCAAAGTAAATTGCAATTGCCCCAATAATGAAGAAGACCCCAAAGATTGGAACAATGATGCGCCACGAAATTCCGGAAATTAAAACCATTCCGCCGAAAATTGCTAAGAAAACTAAAGTCGTTCCAAAGTCATTTTGAAGTTTTAACAAAATAACGATTGGCAACGTCCAGAGAAACATTTTACCAAGCAATTTCCAATCCGTTTCAATTGTATGTTCAGGATATAAGGAATTATGCTCGGCTATTACCCGCGCTAACATCAGAATATACGCGGGTTTCATCACTTCTGATGGCTGGAAAGTTAATGGCCCGATTGCAAACCAGCTTTTCGCTCCTGTTTGAGCCGCATACGAACGACTATATAGGAAAAGCAACAGAAACATTAGTGTAATCCCAATGCCGTAAGCAATCGGGGCCACTTTCCACAACTGCTCGGCGTCAAACTGCATAATGATCACGACCGCAATGATTCCGAAAGCATACCACATCGCCTGTGATAACAATGTCTTAGTTACACTCGCATTACTTGTGTCATGCTTAACGGCAACGTAAATCGAAAGCATCCCGATCACGGCTAAAACAAGAACTGAGAAGATAATACCCCAGTCGATCCGATCATCATTACTTTTTACCCGCCGGTTATTTTTAGTATTACCCAATTTTAAAGCTCCTTTGCGTAATCATCCTATGAGTGTAAATGGTAATGACTGATCAAAATATTAACGGCTTCTGAATGGCTTTTCACACTGAACTTTTCACCGTCCGGAAGACTGGCTGTAAACTTATCATCTTCAGGTTCGACCGTTCCTAAAGACTTTTCACCTAATTTTAATTCAGCAACCGTTACCCCATTGATTACCTTTTCATCCTCAACTAGTTCAATTGTTTTCGTCTTCTTTGACACACGCTTACCTCCTTAAAGTTATTTGTTTAAATGTTCTTCGTTATAAAAGAAATTTTCATTGGGATCATTTTTCCAGCTTTCATTTCGATGCAAGCTGAAATGATCTGGAACAGGATCATATCCACCTTTCACAAACGGATTACACCGTAAAATGCGCGCCGCAGCCATCAAACTCCCCCTGAAGGCCCCAAATCTTTGGATCGCCTGTAGGGCGTAATTTGAACATGTCGGGTAATACCGACAACTTGGTGGAAATAACGGTGAAACAAATCGTTGGTACTGATGAATGATCCACGTAAAAATGCGCTTAAACATTTCGATTATCTCTTTTGATTTTCGCTGCCAAGAATCTTTTCAAGTAAAATTCCAGTTCCGACAGCAACATCATCTAATGGTGTATCTGAAATGTTAACTGGAATATTTAAATTATCCATCAGTAATTGATCCATGCCGTCAAGCAATGCGCCACCACCCGTCATCATAATTCCATGATCGATGATATCAGCTGCAAGTTCAGGTGGAATTACTCCTAAAACATCCTTTGCCGCTTCAACAACATTCATCATCGTTTCATTCAACGTTGGTTCAACATCGTCAGATTTCAAGGTAATTGTCCGTGGCAATCCTGAAATGGTATCCCGACCGCGAACATCGATTTCTTCGTTGCGATGTCCTGGAACAACCGTCCCGATTTCAATCTTCACTTTTTCAGCGGTCCGTTCACCGATTTGTAAATTATATTTCTTCTTTACAAAGTTCAAAATATCCATGTTCAACCGATCACCGGCAATCTTCAATGACCGACTGGCAACAATGTCACCCAATGAAAGGAACGCAATATCGCTTGTTCCCCCACCAATATCGATAACCATGTTTCCAAACGGTTTGAAAATGTCTAAACCGGCCCCAACAGCTGAAACTTTCGGTTCAAGTTCCAAGTAAACCTGACCGCCGCCAATTTTTTCAGCAACTTGGCGAATTGCTTTATGTTCAACGTCCGTTGTATTCGTTGGACAGCAGATCATGATATTTGGTTTTGACATAAACCCTTTTACATTTAGCTTCTTGATGAAGTATGAAAGCATTTGTTCCGTAATATCAAAGTCTGCAATCACCCCGTCCTTCAACGGTCGAATTGCCCGGATACTCCCTGGTGTCCGGCCAACCATTTGATAGGCTTCTGACCCAACAGCCAAAACCTTATTTGATTTTGAATTGACAGCTACTACTGAAGGTTCATTTAACACAATTCCTTCACCTTGGATATTAATCAGCACATTGGCTGTACCCAAGTCAATCCCAATGTCTTTTGCCATAGCAATTCTCCTTTAATAATCATTACTCAAAATTAAGGATATATCTTGATTATTATACCATAGAATCATTTTTGAATTCACGTAAAATCAAGATAATTGTTAGTACCAAAAAAGGGACCGTATCAAAATTCAGCCCCTTATGATTCGTAATTTGATTAATTTTTAACTTCGCTGTTAATCTTCATTTCGTTTCCGGTAATATCATTGACTCGTTTGATCTCAGCGCCTAATGAAGCAAGCTTTTGGTTAAAGTGCCAGTATCCACGATCAAGATATTCCAAATGAGTTACTTGCGTAATACCCTTGGCAATTAATCCGGCAAGAATTAACGCCGCAGCGGCCCGTAAGTCCGTCGCAGCGACTTCAGAACCGCTAAAATTCGTTGGTCCATTCAAAACAGCTGCGTTACCTTCAACCTTAAAGTCGGCATTCATCCGCCGAAGTTCTTCAAGGTGCATGAATCGGTTCTCGAAAACGGTTTCCGTCAACGTGCTTGTCCCATCAGCTGCTAATTGAGCAACGCTGATTTGCGGCTGCATATCGGTTGGAAAACCTGGATGCGGCATTGTCTTCACATCTGCTGGTTTAAGTTTTTCCGGTCCAATTACCCGAATACCGTCATCTTCCCGAATTACTTGTGCACCCATTTCTTCAAGTTTAGAAATCAATGGTTTGTTATGTTCTTCAACGGCGTCTTTGATCAAAACATTTCCATTGGTGATTGCCGCAGCAACCATGAACGTTCCAGCTTCGATCCGATCTTGGACAACCGTGTGTTCAACCCCATGAAGATGGTCAACCCCAACAACCTTGATGGTTTCTGTTCCTGCACCTGTTACATGAGCTCCCATCTTATTTAAAAAGTTAGCAAGATCAACGATTTCAGGTTCCCGCGCAACATTTTCAATAATTGTTGTTCCCTTTGCTAAGGTTGCGGCCATCATAATATTTTGGGTTGCACCAACGCTTGGAAAGTCAAGATAAATATTGGCACCTTTCAAACCATCTGTCATTGCTTCAATATAGCCATCATTTCGAATAATCTTGGCTCCCAGCGCCTCTAACCCCTTTAAGTGTAGATCAATTGGTCGGGAACCAATTGCACATCCGCCGGGCATTGCAACCTTTGCATGTTTAACTCGGGCCAAAAGCGGGCCTAAAACAACGATCGATGCTCGCATCTTTGAAACATACTTAAATGGTGCTTCATAAGATAATTCATTAGTTGCATCAACCGTAATTTCTTTTTGATCTTCATCAAATCCAACTTTAACATTTAAAAAGCGGATCACATTATTCATTGTAAATACGTCTGATAAAATCGGGACGTTATGTAAAACAGTGCGGCCTTCAGTCGAAAGAATCGATGCAGCTAAAATTGGTAAAACCGCATTTTTTGCTCCTTCAATTTCAACCATTCCATTTAACTTGTTTCCGCCGCGAACAATAATTTTTTCCAAGTCGAATCCTCCATTACAATAGATATCCTAAATTTCGTACACTATCGATGAAGTTTAGGAAAAACTGACTCACTAAGAAGCCTAGAGCCGTTGAAACCAAAATAAGAAACAACCGGAAAGTTCGTTGCCGTTCCTTATTAACATAGTAATCCAAGCGTAAATCGCGCAAGATCTTAAATGTGATCAGGATAAAAGTAAAGTTGCTGATGATCGTCAGTAACGCGTTCAATCCAATTTGTCTCATTAACTCTTCACCTCTCAGTTTGCAATTATAATATCATAATTGTCTTTTTGATAACAATATTAATGATAAGTATATCTTGCATATCTAATTAATATACACCCTTTTATATCAAATAACATTAATTTTTAAATTAACTTAATATTCATTTTTAAATAAAAAAAGAGATCATGGAAAACCATAACCTCTTTTCTCTATCAAAGACTAAATTTCACTAGTGACCTGAAATCTTAATCCGATTTAAAGCCCGTTTTAATGAAATTTCAGCCCGTTTTAATTCTTTGGCGTCATGTTCATTCTGTGCTTTTTCGATTCGTTCTTTAGCCCGATCGCGTGCACGTTCTGCCCGTGATGCATCAATATTTTCTTTTCTTTCAGCTGCTGAAGCAACAATTGAAAGGACGTTATTTGAAAATTCTAAGAATCCACCGCCAATGGCAATTTCATCGTATTGATCTTCTCCAGTTTTAACCCGTACCTCATCGATTGCCAATGAAGCTAAAACAGGAGTATGGTTCGGCATGATTCCAAGTTCACCTTCGCCAGTCTTACAAATTGCTAAAGTGGTCTTTTTTTCATAAACTTCACCATCTGGAGTTACAACAGACACTGTTAATTCAGGTTTGTCACTCATTTGACGTTCCCTCCTTAAGCATTAGCTGCCAATTTCTTAGCTTTCTTTACAACATCTTCAATTGGACCAACGTTCCGGAATGCTTCTTCTGGAAGATCATCATACTTACCTTCAAGGATTTCCTTGAACCCTTGAACGGTCTGTTCAACTGTTACATATGATCCTGGGAAACCATTGAATTTTTCGGCAACGTGGAAGTTTTGTGATAAGAACAATTGGATCCGCCGTGCGCGTGCAACGGTCAACTTTTCATCGTCAGATAATTCATCCATCCCAAGGATTGAGATGATATCTTGTAATTCACGGTAACGTTGTAATACGTGTTGAACTTCAGTTGCTACTTGGTAATGTTCGTCACCGACAACTTCTGGTGATAACGCACTTGAGGTTGAAGCAAGTGGGTCTACGGCTGGGTAGATTCCTTGTTGTGTCAATGAACGTTCCAAGTTAGTTGTGGCATCCAAGTGAGCGAAAGTTGTTGCTGGAGCAGGGTCAGTATAGTCATCGGCAGGAACATAAACCGCTTGAATTGAAGTAATTGAACCCTTCTTGGTTGAAGTGATCCGTTCCTGTAATTGACCCATTTCAGTAGCTAAGGTTGGTTGGTAACCTACGGCTGAAGGAATCCGTCCAAGCAAGGCTGAAACTTCTGAACCAGCCTGAGTGAACCGGAAAATGTTATCGATGAAGAGCAAAACGTCTTGTCCTTCAACGTCACGGAAGTATTCAGCAATTGTTAAACCAGTTAAAGCAACCCGCATCCGGGCACCAGGTGGTTCGTTCATTTGACCGAATACCATGGCTGTTTTATCTAAAACACCTGATTCCTTCATTTCAAAGTAAAGGTCGTTTCCTTCACGTGTCCGTTCACCAACACCAGTAAATACTGAGATCCCACTGTGTTCTTCAGCAATGTTATGAATTAATTCCTGAATTAAAACAGTCTTCCCAACACCGGCACCACCGAACAAACCAATCTTTCCACCTCTGATGTATGGAGCAAGCAAATCAATAACCTTGATCCCTGTTTCCAAAACTTCAGTCCCTGGATTCAATTGATCGTATGCTGGAGCATTGCGGTGAATTGGATCACGACGATGATCTTCACTAAATTTAGGACCGTTATCGATTGTGTCACCTAAAACATTAAATACCCGTCCTAATGTATCTTTACCAACTGGGACAGAGATTGATGAACCAGTATCAATAACTTCTGCACCACGTTTTAATCCGTCAGTTGAATCCATCGCAACGGTTCTCATAACCCCGTCACCCAATTCAAGAGCAACTTCAAGAACCAATTCTGAACCATCTTCACGTTTTACGTGAAGCGCGTTGTCAATTTCAGGTAAAGATTCATTTAGAGGAAATTCAACGTCAACAACAGGTCCGATAACTTGTACTACTTTACCAGAACTCATTCGTAATTCCTCCTAATTTTATTCTAAGGCAGCTTGAGCACCTGTAATTTCAGTAATTTCAGTTGTAATTGCACTCTGCCGTGCACGGTTATATTGTAATTGCAAGCTTGAAATAATGTCATCTGCGTTATCTGAAGCAGATTTCATTGCAGTTGAACTTGAAGCATGTTCAGATGTCTTGGCATCCAAAATTGCACCGTATACTAAGCTTTCAGCGTATTGCGGCAAAACAACTTCCAAGATTGCATCTTGAGAAGGTTCGGCATCGTATGCTGGAGCTATTTGGCCTTCTTTGGCTTCTTCAAGTCCGTCATTTTCCAAATCACCAACGTTTTCAGCGGTAATTGGAAGCATTTGTTCAGCACGAAATTCTGACGTTAAGGTGTTTACGAAGTGGTTGTAGCAAACGTATAATTTGTCGAATGCTCCATTTGTAAACATCGTAACGATTGCTTGAACAATTGGTCGAACTTCTTTAAATTTTGGCACATCATTAACACCTTGATACTCGTATCCGATGTTAAATCCACGTTGTTTAAAGAAATCTGCACCAGTTGAACCGATTGCTAAGATCACAATATCATCTTTTTTGTTGTCAGCTTTGCTTACGTTATCAATCAACGTCATTGTTTGTTTCAATACCGTACTGTTGTAACTTCCAACCAAGCCCCGATCTGATGTGATCACAACGATTCCAACCTTCCTGACCGGACGTTGTTGCAACATCCCCAATGAGCTCATTGGATCGTCGCTCTTTTTTGATGAACTACTTACTGAAATGCTATCCAATAAGTGTGATTTAGCAAGGTGAGTGATTACACTCCGAATCTTGGCGGCATAGACTTGATAACTTGCTGTATGTCTTTGAATTTGATTCAATTTTACAGTTGATACCATTTGCATGGCATTTGTAATTTGTTGTGTTTTCTTGGTCGAATTGATCCGACGCTTAACACTTTGTAATGAACCAGCCATCAGCCTTCACCACCCTTTCTATTTGTTGCTTGCTTGGAAAGTATCAGCATAATCCTTGATTGCAGCATCAAGTTTTTCTGTATCTGGTAATTGACCAGTCTTCTTAATTTCGTCAAGCAAGTCTTTGTGATTATTGTCGAAGTAGTCAAACAATCCATCTTGGAACTTCATAATATCATCGATCATAATTGAGTCTAAGAAGCCGTGAGTCAATGCATAAAGGATCACAACTTGTTTTTCAACAGGAAGTGGTTTATGTAATGGTTGCTTCAAAACTTCAATTGTCCGACGCCCACGATTCAACTTAGCTTGGGTAGCTTCGTCCAAGTCTGAACCGAATTGAGTAAATGATTCCAATTCAGCATATGAAGCTAAGTCCAAACGCAGTGTCCCAGCAACTTTCTTCATGGCTTTGATCTGGGCGTCACCACCAACACGTGAAACCGAAGTTCCGGCATCGATAGCAGGACGAACACCAGCATAGAACTTATCACTGTCTAAGAAAATCTGTCCATCAGTGATCGAAATAACGTTAGTTGGAATGTATGCTGAAACGTCCCCAGCTTTTGTTTCAATGAATGGCAAAGCAGTCATTGATCCGCCACCAAGTTCGTCACTTAACTTAGCAGCCCGTTCAAGCAAACGTGAGTGTAGGTAGAAAACGTCACCTGGATAAGCTTCACGGCCAGGAGGTCTTCTCAAGATCAATGAAAGTTCACGGTAAGCATCAGCCTGCTTTGTTAAGTCATCATAAACGATCAAAACGTGTTTGCCGTTGAACATGAATTCTTCACCCATTGCGGCTCCGGCATATGGAGCGATGTAAAGCATTGGAGCAGGTTCTGAAGGACCAGCTGAAACAACAATCGTATAGTCCATTGCACCAAACTTGCGTAATGTTTCAACTTGTTCACGAACAGTTGATTCCTTCTGTCCAATCGCAACGTAGATACAAATCATATCTTGATCTTTTTGGTTCAAGATCGTATCGATTGCCAATGATGTCTTCCCAGTCTTCCGGTCACCGATAATCAATTCACGCTGTCCCCGACCAATCGGAACTAAAGCATCGATCGCTTTGATCCCCGTTTGAAGTGGTTCTGAAACAGATTGCCGTTCCATAACTCCTGGAGCTTTCCGTTCTACTGGACGTGTCTTATCGGTTTTAATTTCACCTAATCCATCAATTGGTTGTCCTAATGGGTTTACGACCCGACCAATTAATGCGTCCCCAACAGGAACTTCCATGATCCGGCCAGTCCGCTTAACGGTATCACCTTCGCGGATTCCTTTGTAATCACCCAAAACAACGATCCCAACATCTGTTGATTCCAAGTTTTGAGCCATTCCAAATACTCCATTTTGGAATTCTACCAATTCACCAGACAAGGCATTATCGAGACCGTTAGCACGAGCAATACCATCACCAACATAAGTAACAGTACCAACTTCATCAACAGATAATTCATCTTTATAATCTGCTAATTGTTTCTTAATAAGAGCACTGATTTCCTCAGCCTTAATGCTCATAAAAGTCTCACCTCTTTAACGTTTTAGTAACAGACGCTTGATCTTTTCAAGCTTCGTCTTAATTGAACCGTCATAAATATGACTTGCAGATTGCATGATAACCCCACCGATAATTGATGGATCAACCTTAGCATCCAAGATAACTTGGTTTGCGCCTTCAACCTCAGCAAATTTCTTTGCAAGGGTATCCTTTTGTTGATCATCTAATTCAACGGCTGTCCGTACAACGGCCCGAACAACTTTGCGTTCTTGATCATAAAGTCTGTTAAATTCATCAATGATTGCTTCTAAGTTACTGATCCGCCGGTAGTCGAATAACATGTTAAGCAGATTAGAAACCAATGTTGAAGCATTTGCAGTTAACGCAGAAAAAGTATCTTTCTTTGCTTTTTCATCGATTTGCGGACTTGTCATAAAGTTAACAAATCCGGGTTCTTGATTTAAAGCTGCTTTCAATTCATTTAATTCAGCTGCCGTTTCAGCAAGTGAATTTTGTTCTTGAGCAACTTCAAAAAGGGCATTGCCATAACGACGTGCAATTGTTGCATTATCTATTGCCATTTTGCTTTCCCAACCCTTCAATATATGAATCAACTAATTCCTTTTGACTTTCAGGTGTTAGTTCTTTTTGAATAATCTTCGAAGCAATTTCAATAGATAATTCAGCGACATCGTTCTTTACACTTGATAAAGCATCTTGCTTTTCTTGTTGAATATCTTTCTTGGCATTGGCCTTCATTGTTTTAACTTCTTCATTTGCAGCATTTACAATTGAAGCTTTTTGTTGTTCACCGTTTTGTTTTGCGCGATCAATGATTCCAGCAGCTTCTGTCCGTGAGTTTTCCAAAGCCGTTTGCCGTTTTGCAGCAAGATCTTCAGCTTCTTTCCGAGCCTTTTCAGCAGAATCAATATCGTTTGAAATCTTTGTTGCCCGTTTATCCATCATCTTTGTGACAGGCCCCCATGCAAAGTGCTTAACGATTAACAACATGATAATGAACATAATAAGGTAGAAAAGGAAATCTCCCCATTGTACCCCTGCATCACCAAGTAAAAATGTCGAATACATCTATTGACACCTCCTTCGTTTAAATATAACTTATGTTACCTTTTTACGAAGGTTATTTAGCAAATAACATGAATGCAATAACGATCGCAATAATCGGAACAGCTTCAATCAAGCCGACACCAATAAACATATTTGTTCGTAATTGACCACTCAATTCAGGTTGACGAGCCATTGATTCCAACATCTTTGAAATAACCATACCGTTACCTACACCAGTACCAATAGCAGCGAGTCCTGCAGCAATACCTGCACCTAATAATGCTAATCCTGTCATAATTATAATTCCTCCTTAAAATATTAAGCCTCTTTTTCGATCTTTTGTGAAATGTAAACCATCGCTAATGTTACAAAAACATAGGCTTGAATTGCCCCAATAAAAACAGAGAATCCTTGCCAAATCATTTCCAATGGAACAGCTGGTATAAAAGTTAAAACACCATGAGATTGCGCCATTTGAAAAACAAGTTTAAGCAATACTTCACCGGCATAAATATTACCATAGAGCCGAAGCGCAAGGGTAATAAAATTTGTAAATTGCTCTAACACCTTAATTGGAAATAGCACTGGCATTGGACTGAAAAATGAATTTTTAACATATCCTTTAAATCCAAAACGATTAATTCCTGCAATATGCGAAATAACAAGTACCATAAATGCCAATGTTAATGTTGTCATTGGTGAAGCAGTTGGACTCTTAATATATGTAACATCCCCAATTACGAATTGAATGATCAACCCTAACTGGTTAGCAACAAAAATAAATATGAAGAGTAAAAATGCAAGTAATCCATAATCACTCCCTTGTGCATCAGGAATCGCCGATTTAACAATTCCATTTGTAAAATCAACGATCCATTCGAGAATATTTTGTTTACCGGTTGGCTTCATCTGCAAATTGCGTGAAAGCCAAATTAAAACGGCACAAACAATAATTGCTGTAACCAGACCGGCAACACAGTTCCCGACATTAAATGAGAGCCCGAACAGCTTGACAATTTTACTTCCGTCATCAAACACCAAGTCTCACCTCTTTTCAATTGTAATAAGGTTGAAAACATTACGGTCGAACCATAAAATGATTTCGATCCAAAGATGGACAATCTCTGAATACAACTTTCATCATACCACCATTTTTATTAAATATAAAACCAATTTAAGAACGTAATACCGCCATTTAAGCGTATTTCAAAAATTTAATGTAACCGTTTTATAATGATGAAAAATCATAAAAAAATCGCGGTATAATCACATTTTGATTTTTTAAACATTCATTAATAAAATTTATAGATTAATTAAGTACTATAATATTCAGCTATTATTTTGTCCCAAAAAGTCGATCGCCGGCATCGCCTAATCCCGGAACAATATATCCATTTTCATTTAAATGATCGTCTAATGCAGCAGCATAAACATCAATATCAGGGTGTGCATCTCGTAAAGCTTTTACCCCTTCTGGTGCAGCTACCAGACAAACAAACCGAATTGATTTTGCTCCCCGCTTCTTTAATGCATCAACAGCTGCAATTGCGGATCCACCAGTTGCTAACATTGGATCTACAATGATCATTTCCCGTTTATCAAGGTGATCTGGCATCTTTACAAAGTATTCGTGCGGTTGAAGCGTTTCTTCATCACGATACATTCCAATATGCCCAACCTTTGCAGCCGGCAGTAATTCAAGAACACCATCAACCATTCCAAGCCCGGCCCGCAAAATTGGAACAACTACTACTTTTTTACCAGTCAACCGTTTTTCAACAGCTGTTGCAACCGGAGTTTCAACCTTTACATCTTCAAGCGGCATATCACGACAAACTTCGTAGACCATCAATTCGGCAATTTCATTGACAACTTCCCGAAATTCGCGAGTACCACAATTTTTATTTCGAATAATCGTTAATTTGTGTTGAATTAATGGGTGATCTAAAACTTCAAATTTTCCCATTTCAAACATCTCCTTTAATCTTTATTCAGTCCTATTTTATCGGATATTAAATAATTTGGCTACTCCAAACTCCAAGTTTGATTTCCACTGGCTTTTTCTAATCGATTCATGTAGGCTTCTCCTAAACCAATCTCTGGAAACTTTTGAACAAGGATCATTTTGGCATGTTCATCATTATCTAAATGCCGAATGCCCGCAAAGAATCTTTTGCTTGCTGATTGCACATCTTGGCCTAAACTGAATTGAAGTTTGGTATTTGAAAGCGAATCCAACACCTTATCCGTTGCCATTACTCCCACTTTTTGATTTTGAGTTTTAAGCCACTGATCAACTTGATCCCAATCTTGATCATTAACCATTAAAACCTGGGCATCCGGATTATAATGCTTATATTGAGCCGCTGGAGCTACATCCTTGTCGTCCTTCAACAAAACCTTTATTCCAAGAACGTCTTCGATTGCTTTAATACTGATTGCTCCTGGGCGGGTAATAATCGGTGTGTCTCCACTTAAATCAATAATCGTTGATTCTACACCAACCGCAGTTGGCCCATCATCAACGATTCCGGCAATCTTGCCTTCCATATCATGAAAGACATGGTCAGCGGTCGTTGGACTCGGCTTTCCTGATGAATTAGCAGACGGACCGACAATCGGTGTTCCTGCAAGTTCAATCATTTTCAACGTTACTTGATTATCCGGCATCCGAAAAGCAGCGGTTGGTAAGCCGCCCGTAACGACTGGTGCTAACGCATGCGGCAAAGTTTTAAAAATCAGAGTCAACGGGCCTGGCCAAAATTGCTTAATCAATTTTTGGCCCCATTCATTGATTTCACCCACAAACCGCTCAACCATTTTGGGCGAACAAACCGTTACATTTAGCGGATTATTAGCTGGTCGGCCTTTAGCTTGAAAAACCCGGCGGACAGCTTTTTCATTCGTTGCATCGGCTCCTAACCCATAAACGGTTTCAGTTGGAAATGCAATTAATTCCCCAAGTTGAATTTCTTTGGCTGCTTGGGCAACTTCATCTGGTTTATAAATTTTCGTAATTTCCATCGCTTGATTTCCTTTCTTATAATTTTACCCGCACCATCCGATCATGGTGATTGATATCTTGGCGCACTTCAACGTTGGCTTCCGGAAACTGCTTTTCAAAAATCTGTTTGACTGCTTGTCCCTGATGAAACCCGATTTCAAAGTACATTCGGGCATGCGGCTTTAAATACGAAGTACATTCCACAGCGATTCGCTGGTAAATTGCCAAGCCGTGATGCGGTGCAAATAATGCAAGTTCCGGTTCGTATTCTAAAACACTGCGATCCATATATTTACGCTCGTCTTCCGCAATATATGGCGGATTTGAAACGATCACATCATATTTCCCGTCCACCTCATTCAAAAGATCGCTTTGGACAAATTTGACAGATTCATTCAACGCCGTCGCATTCTGTTGGGCAACGGCTAACGCATCAGTCGAAATGTCGCTTAAAGTTACGTCCCAATTTGGTCGCTCAGATTTAAGTGCTAAACCGATTGCTCCCGTCCCGGTGCCAACATCAAGCAGTTTGATCGGCTGCTTATCATAATCTGCTAAGATCCAATCAACCAGTTCCTCCGTTTCCGGACGCGGAATCAAGGTATCTTTCGTCACTTTCAGCTGCAAGCCGTAAAAGAATGCCTTACCCGTGAGATATTGGGCCGGCCAGCCATCAACAAACTTCTGAACGTTTGTCTGATACTGCTGCCACTCTTCAACTGGCATCGGATCACGAAAATGCATCAATAGTTGGGCTTCACTCCACCCCATTTGATCGCACAACAATAAATCAGCGGCATCAGCTTCTAATCCGTGCGTTTCAATAAAAGAAAAAGCCCATTGACGGGCCTTAAAATAATTTACTGCATTATTCATTTTGCAATTTCTCCAATGCTTTAGTTTGATCGTACAAGACTAACGCATCAATAATGTCATCTAAATCACCGTTCATGATCTTATCCAACTTGTTCAAGGTCAATCCGATCCGGTGATCTGTAACCCGATTTTGTGGGTAATTATATGTCCGAATTCTTTCTGACCGGTCACCAGTCCCAATGGCTGATTTCCGGTTTTCATCGTATTCACTTTGTTCTTGGGTCTTATAGTAGTCGTAAACCCGAGCTTTCAAAATCTGCATCGCCTTTTCCCGGTTTTGTTGCTGCGAACGTTGATCTTGCATTGAAACCACGATCCCGGTTGGCAAATGCGTCATCCGAACGGCTGATGAAGTCTTGTTAATGTGCTGACCACCGGCACCTGATGACCGGAAAACGTCAACCCGAATGTCCTTTGGATCAATTTCAATTTCAACGTCTTCTTCTTCAGGCATTACCCCAACCGTTGCGGTTGAAGTATGAACCCGGCCAGCTGATTCGGTTACTGGAACCCGTTGAACCCGGTGAGCGCCGCTTTCATATTTTAATTTTGAATAAACATTTTTCCCGTTGATGAGCAATACGACTTGCTTGAACCCACCGACTTCGGTTGGAGTTTTATCAACGATTTGAACTGACCAGCCTTGTTTTTCAGCATAACGAGTATACATGTTGTATAAATCCGCTGCAAATAAACTGGCTTCGTCCCCGCCGGCAGCTCCCCGGATTTCCATGATGATGTTCTTTTCATCATTCGGGTCCTTCGGAATTAAAAGAAGCTTGATTTCTTCTTCAAGTTTTTCCTTTTCAACCTTTGAATCTGCTAATTCATCTTTGACCATTGATGCCATTTCTTCATCATCAATGCCGGCATTCAACATTTCCTCATCATCTTTGATCTGCTGCGTAACTTTCTTATATTGATTGTACTTTTCAACGGTTTCGCGCAAATCAGCCATTTCCTTTGAAAGCTTTGTGAACCGTTGCGTATCAGCAATTACATCCGGATCAGAAAGCAATTCGCCAAGCTCTTCGTAACGATCTTCAAGCATTTGTAAACGATCAAATAACTTATCCATCTTGTCCTCCATTAAGTGTTATTCTTCAATATCTTTGCAAATCTCTTCCAGCGGCGGATTAACGTAATGTTTCCGGCAAACTGGGAAATATGCTTCGTTGCCACCGATCATGATCTGCTCGCCGTCATAAACCGGCTTGCCATCATGGATTCGAAGGTTCATAGTTGCTTTTTTGGCACAGAACCAGCAAATGGTTTTCATTTCTTCGATTTTGTCAGCATACAACAAAAGGTATTCGGACCCTTCAAATAACTGATTCCGAAAGTCATTCTTTAAGCCAAACGTCATCACAGGGATTTCCAATTCATCAACGATTTGTGTCAATTCAATTACGTGATGTTTTTTCAAAAATTGCGCTTCATCAACTAATACACAATCGATGTTTTGCTTTGAAGCCACAATTTCGTACACATTTGTTTCATCAAAAATCGGAATTGCCGGCCGCCGTAACCCAATCCGGCTTGAGACATATCCGACTTCATCCCGGTTATCCAGTCCGCTTGTCAAAATCACAACGTGCTTATGCTGTTCCTCATAGTTATGAGCAACTTTAAGGATCTCAATCGTTTTGCCGCTGTTCATTGCGCCATAACGGAAAAAAAGCTGTGCCATAAACCCATCTCCATAAAAAAAGTCTTTCTAAATAAGTATATACGATTTAAAGGCAAAATTCATTCCCTCACTTAAAATTTTCGGAGCTTTAATTATTATTCGGACGTTTATCTCAAATTAATTCACAATAATTAACAATTTGCATTGACTTTTATTCATTTAAGTTTAAAATGAATTAACAATATAACCAAAATACAAATAATATTGGAGGATCAGTAATGACGACGATCGATTTATGTATTAAAAGCAACCACGTTTTGAATGTCTTCTCCCGATTATTCGAACCGAATGTCCTATGGATCAATGACGGCAAAATTATTGCGACCGGCGAATCATCAGCCTTTCATGCCCGACGAACGCTCGACTATGCTGAGCAATACATCGTTCCCGGATTTATCGACGCCCACGTTCACATTGAAAGTTCTCTTTTAACTCCAAGTGAATTAGCCAAGGTCATTCTGCCACAGGGAACAACCAGCATCTTCATCGATCCACATGAAATTGCCAACGTTGCCGGGGAAAACGGAATTCAGTACATGATCGATGATGCACACCAGTCATTATTGGACGTCTATACAATGTTACCTTCAAGTGTCCCATGCACTCCATTTGAAGACAGCGGCGCAACATTGACTGCCAAAAAAATGAAACCATTTTATCAAGATTCAACTGTCCGCGGATTAGCCGAAGTGATGGATTATCCAGCAGTTTCATCGAATCAACCCGATATGATTGCTAAACTGAACGATTGTCTTCAAGCTGGCCGGCAAATTGATGGCCACGGTTCCGGCCTTTCACGGCATCAGCTTGACGTTTACCGCCAGCATCAAATCTCAACTGACCATGAAGCAACCACGATCCGTCAAATTCAAGAACGCATTAACGAAGGTTTTTATGTCTTTCTGCGCGAAGGAACCGTTGAACGCGACCTTGAAAATACCGTCGGCGCAGTCAATGAATCAAATGCCAATCGGTTCGCATTTTGTACTGACGATAAATTAGTTGATTCGCTTTTAAATGAAGGAGGGATCAACGATTGCATTCGCAAAGCAATTCAGCATGGTCTGCGGCCCGAAACCGCATATACGATGGCCAGTTTTAACGCTGCGCAAGCTCACCAAACACCTTTCATCGGCGCACTTAATCCGAATTACCAAGCAGACATCGTTGTCTTAGACGATCCGTATGATGTCAAGATCCATCAAGTCATCAAAAAGGGCCACTTAATTTCAAATCATGATTTTAATACCCGCCCTCTCTCCTTTGCGAAAAATACAATGAACTTTTCGCTTTTCCAACCTGATCTCGAACTTTCGCTGAAATCAGATACCGCAAACATCATTCAAGTAATTCCCAACCACATCGAAACTGAACACTTAGTCGAACCCGTTTCAATTCATAATGGCAACTTCTGTCCTGATACTGTTAAAGATCAACTTAAAATGGTCGTGGTTGAACGCCACCACAATACTGGCAAAATTGGTAAAGCTATCGTGAAAGGCTTCAACCTGACTCACGGAGCAGTTGCATCCTCAATTGCGCACGATTCCCACAACATTATTGCAGTTGGAACAAATGATGCTGATTTATTTGCTGCGATTCAACATCTTCAAAAGGTCGGCGGCGGAATCACCGTCTTTGCAAATCACCATGAATTAGCCACCCTTCCGCTTCAAATCAGCGGATTGATGTCAAATCTTTCATATAAAGAGACCGCTCAAAAATTAAACGCGATCACTGCGGCTTACCAGTCAATCAGCCGTCCAATTGCCTTTAATCCATTTATTACCTTATCTTTCTTAGCATTACCGGTCATTCCAACCTTAAAATTAACTGCACGCGGCCCTTTATGACTTTGATCAGCAAAAGTTTATCCCTGTTGAAGCAAACGCAGATTAAGTTAAAGGAGGTAAAAGTGAAATTCAGATTCTACTATGATAAAATGCAAATAGTATTTTAATTTTAGGAGATAGATCAATGGCACTTAAAAGTAAATTGGCAATTGCTGCCGGAAAATCTTCTTATTGGTTTTTGCATAATGTAATGCATGGTGGAACATCGCTTCCAGGTAAGATCACCCTTGCAATTGATCCAGATGTTTTGAAAGAATTAGCAAAGGATTACGAAATCGTGATCGTTACCGGAACCAACGGGAAGACCCTGACAACGGCCCTCACGGTTAAAGTTCTTAAACAAAAATATCCGGAAATTTTGACCAACCCGAGCGGTTCAAATATGAAACAGGGAATCGTCAGCACATTTTTATCTGCTAAAAAAGTCAAGAACGGTAAAAAAATCGCTGTTTTGGAAACAGACGAAGCTAACGTGCCGATTATTTCAAAGTACGTTGCCCCAACCGCTTTCGTTTTAACGAACATTTTCCGGGATCAGCTCGACCGGTTTGGCGAAATTTACACCACATACAATAAGATCCTTCAAGGAATCAAACTGCACCCGCAAGCTAAGATTATCGCGAACGGTGACGAACCATTATTCCACAACCTGCAGGATTTGCCAAACCAAGTTGTTTACTTTGGATTTGATAACCAACCGGATCAAGACCAAAAAGCACCAGCCAATACGGATGGGGTTTTATGTCCAAATTGCGATCACATTCTTCATTATTACAGTCGCAGCTATGGCAACTTGGGAAAATATTTCTGTCCCCACTGTGGATTTGAGCGGCCGGAATTAACATACCGGATGAATCAAATTATGGATCAAACGCCACAATCATCGACCGTTAAAATCGATGATCACGAATTTACACTTCACATTGGCGGAACGTATAACATCTACAATGCGCTAGCTGCATATTCTGTTGGAGCTAAATTTGGTTTGTTGCCGCACGAAATCACGAAGGCCCTGGGCGCTGATGATAAAAACATCTTCGGCCGACAAGAAGTTGTCCACGTTGGGGATAAAGACGTGACAATCATCCTTGTTAAAAATCCGGTTGGCCTTGACCAGGTATTGCAAATGATCAAAACGGACAAGAATCCGTTCTCACTAGCATTCCTATTAAATGCCAACTACGCTGACGGAATCGACACCAGTTGGATTTGGGACGGCAGTTTTGAAGAATTACCATTTGACCACATTCCATCAGTGTTGACTGGTGGTGAACGATATAAGGACATCACTTTCCGGATGCGCGTTGCCGGGGTTCCGGAAGAACATTTTGCCCAACGGCCAGAATTAAAAGAAGCGGTCAACTATATCAAACAAATGCCGACAAAACACGTTTACGTTTTGGCAACCTACACCGCAATGTTGCAATTACGGAAGATGCTTGCTGATGAAGGTTACATCAAAGGAGGAATGGAATAATGCAATATCATTTGAATTTAGCCCACCTCTATGGTGATTTGCTCAATACTTACAGTGACATTGGCAATATTTTGGTTTTGAAATACTATGCCAAACAAATGGATACCGATATTGACGTTCAAATCATTTCTTTAGATGATGACTTTGACCCGGATAAATTCGACTTTGCCCTTTTTGGTGGCGGTCAAGATTATGAACAAACGATCGTTTCACGGGATTTGCCAAATAAAGCAGCGGCCATCAAAAAGTTCATCAACGATGACAAACCAATGCTTGCGGTTTGCGGCGGTTATCAACTGCTTGGTCAATATTATATTGGTGCAGACGGAAAAAAAATCCCTGGTGTGGGTGCTTTACCACACCGGACTGAAACGCAAGTCAATAATCGATTTATTGGCGATATTCGTATTCGAAATGAAGAAACCGGCGAAGAATATCACGGGTTTGAAAATCACAATGGTATGACTTTCCTCGGCGAAGGCGAACGTCCTTTAGGAAAAGTGATTGAAGGTCACGGGAATAATGGTCAAGATGGTTCCGAAGGTGCTATTTATAAAAATGTCTTTGGAACATATTTCCATGGACCAGTTCTTGCCCGGAACGGAAACCTTGCAAAACGTTTCTTATTACTAGCATTGAAAAATAAATATCCGGACGCTGACTTTAGTCAACAAGAAGCGTTAGAAATTAAACCAACATATTAGAAAAAGAGGTTGAGATATAAATCTCAACCTCTTTTTTATTCACCAAATCAACAATTTATTGTTAATATTTTGCTATGCCTTCGTAATATACACATATAATTTAGTTGTGGAAAAACCAATTGAATACTTCACGCCATGATCAATAATCGTTTTCGACGTTGTCTGGGTTTTATCCTGATCCTTCGTCTTACTTTCAAATTCATGCATGACCTGCTTTCCATTGGCACCAAGTGCTTGACTGAAAAGCGCAAATGCCGTACCGAATTGCTGAGCCTGAGCTTTGTTCTTAAAGCTTTTGACCGGAATCATCATTGTAACCCCCATCAAGTCCCCATTTTGCACGTTCAACCGCAACGTATAAGCTGAATTATCCACGACATTGTGAATTCCGTTTAACTGCACCGGAAGTTGTTCACTTTTTGTTGTGGATTGCAACTGCTGAACCTTTTGTTCAACCTGTTGCGCCTGCTTTATCTGTTGCATCAGTTGGGGATCCGGTGAACTTAGTGCCTTTTTCAAAGTCGACGCTGCCTTTAATGTTTGAATTTCTTGTGAGGATAACTTACTCATTACCACCATTTGATTGTACTTTTGCACAACCTGCTGGTAATTTCCAAGACTTTTAACCGCCTTCACCTTTACTGTTTGCTGCTGTTGCTTATTTCCAGCAGAAGCCGTAAGTTTTACTTTTTGTTCCCGATTGCTTGCAGGTACTTGAATTACAAATGTTTTATCATGCACTTTTACGGAATGCTTTACGCCGTTATCAATTTGATAAGTAACAGTATTATGATTAGCGGTATGCCCTTTGACGACGGCCACCATTCCATCCGGTGAATATGTTTTTGCGGTTGTTGATAAACTAACCTTGCTGCATCCGGTTAGAAGCAATGAGAGTCCCGCGGTTAAAATTATTCCTAATTTCTTGTGCATTTGTCCATTCCTCCTAATCCATTTCAACGTTGCCTTCAAATTGTGAATTATACAAATCAGCATAGAAACCATTTTGCGCCAATAACTCATTATGCGTTCCGGTTTCCACAATTGACCCGTGATTCATCACAATAATGTTATCCGCATCCTGAATTGTTGATAACCGGTGCGCAACCACAAAACTCGTCCGGCCTTCAAGCAACTTGTTCATAGCATGTTGAATCTGTAATTCAGTTCGCGTATCAACACTTGAGGTGGCTTCATCCAAAATTAAAATTTCAGGATCAGCCACAAATGCCCGGGCAATGGTCAACAATTGCCGTTGTCCTTGTGAAATATTAGATGCCGATTCGTCCAAAATCGTTTGATAACCATTCGGCAATTGTTCCACAAAATCATCCACATGGGCTGCTTTAGCTGCCGCAAGAACTTCTTCATCCGTTGCATCTTCGCGACCGTACTTCAAATTATCCCAGATCGTTCCCGAAAATAGCCAGGTATCTTGTAAAACCATCGCAAAATGAGAACGTAATTCTTCACGGGTCATATCACGGGTATCGACCCCATTTAACCGAATTGAACCGCCTTTAATGTCATAAAACCGTTCAAGCAGGTTGATGATCGTTGTTTTCCCGGCACCAGTTGGGCCAACGATCGCCGTCATGTGTCCTTTCTTAACCGTTAAGTTATAATCTTTCATTAAAATTGGTGCATTATCATAACCGAATTTGACATGTTCAAATTCAATTAAACCATCTGGGTGCTTTTCAACTGGCAAGCCAGACTTCGTTTCCTGCATGTCAGGTTCGTCTAAAACACCAAAGACCCGTTCAGCTGATGCAATCGTTAATTGAATGGTGTTGGCTAAGTTGGCTAATTGAGAAATTGGTTGTGAAAAGTTGGTTGTATACTGCAACATTGCTTGTACATTCCCCAAGGAAATCTGACCGTTTGTAACTTGAATGCCGCCAACAATCGCTACACAAACATACGTTAAGTTACTGATAAATGACATCAACGGCATCATGATTCCGGAAGCCATTTGGGCCCGCCATGATGCTTGGTATAAAGCCTCATTTTCCTTTTCGAAATCATCAATTGTTTTTTGCTCGCGGTTAAAACTTTTAATCACATTTTGCCCAGCATAGTTTTCTTCGATTGCCCCATTTAAAATTCCAAGGTGCTTTTGTTGGGCCCCGAAATTTTTCTGCGATTGGGGAGCAATAATCCCAATACAGATCATACTCAATGGAACTGAACAAACGATGATCAGGGTTAACTTCCAACTGATCGTCAACATCAGCCATAAAGTTCCAACCAATTGAACAACCGAGGTTACTAACTGCATCAAGCTTTGTTGCAAAGTTGATGAGATGTTGTCCATATCATTAATTGCTGTACTGATAATGTCACCATTTGAATGGGTGTCATAAAAATTAACCGGCACCGTCATCATTTTATGTTTTAATTGCTTGCGCATACTGTATACCGTATGTTGTGACATATAGTTCATGATGACCCGTTGAATAAAGGTTAGAACCGCTGAACCAATATACATTGCCATTACAATCATCAAAATGTGACCGATTTTGTGAAAATCAATTGGCCAACGATGCATTGCGATCCCGGCTTTCTGCATCGCGGTTCCCTTCATGACCCCTTCAAAAATCGCGGTCGTTGCTTGTCCTAAAATTTTCGGCGTTCGAATCTGCAAGACTTGAGCAGTAATCGCTAAAGCCATTGTAATTAAGATTGCGACAAGCTGGTTTTTCATATACTTTAATAAGCGCCACGTTGTCTTCCAGAAATGTTGCGGTTTTTCAATTGGTCCGCGATTTCGTTTAGGCATTTTGATCACCCTCCTTTGATTCCCGAATCTGAGAGTTCACGATTGATTGATAAACCTTATTAGTAGCAAGCAACTCCTGATGAGTCCCTTGACCAACGACCTTTCCTTTATCAAGCACTAAAATCAAGTCGGCATCGGCAATCGTTGATACCCGCTGACCAACGATGACCACAATCCGTTTTTGAATTTCCTGATCAGCTTTCAAGGCCGCGCGTAATTTCGCATCCGTTTTAAAGTCTAACGCTGAAAATGAATCATCAAAAACATAGATCGAAGCTTGCTTAACTAATGCCCGAGCAATCGCTAACCGTTGCCGTTGCCCGCCAGAGAAGTTGGCACCGCCCTGTTCAACGTGGGCATCAAGCTGCCCGTCCAGTTCTTTCACAAAATCACTGGCTTGAGCAATCTCAATGGCGTGCCAAATCTGTTCATCGGTTGCCTTGGCATCACCGAACTGCATGTTTGCTCGCAACGTTCCTTCAAACAGGTTCGCTTTTTGCGGGACAAATGAAACGGCTTGGTGAATGGCTTGCAACGTCGTGTTCCGGACATCAACGCCATCAACTTTGACTTCACCTTGTGTTGCATCATAAAACCGTGGAATCAAATTGATCAACGTTGATTTTCCTGAACCGGTTCCACCAATGATTGCCAATGTTTGCCCAGCATGCAGCTTAAAGTTGACCCCTTCAAGAGCATCCTTTTGCGCATCCGCATAGCGAAAGGCAACATGGTCAAACTCCAATGCTGCTGGTTCATTTAGTGCTTGCGGATCCTTCGCGTCCGCGATCGGAGTCGTCATGTTCAAAACTTGGTTCAACCGTTTAGCAGAAGCTTGCGCCCGGGGAACCATTACGAAAACCATTGATAACATCGTAAAACTCATCAAAATTTGTGCCGCATAGGTAATAAAGGCAATCATGTTCCCGACTTGGGTGGCTTGAAAGGCAATCAAATGACTACCCCAGTAGGTAATTACCACGTTGGTGGCGCTCATGATCAAGGTCATCAATGGCATCATCAAACCAGTAATGTTATAAACCTTGATCGCATTGTGAGTATAGTCCTGGTTGACTTCGTCGAAGCGTTGCTGTTCAAGTTCGTCTTGACGGAAGGCCCGAATGACCCGAACACCCGTTAAGCCTTCACGGAAAACTTGGTTGACCCGGTCTGTTTTCTTCTGCATCGCAAAAAATAATGGGCCAGCAAACCGAATTACTAACGCCATAATGACTGCAATCAACGGCAAAACAACGATAAAAATCATGGTCAGCGTGGCACTGCGGCGATAAGCTAAAATACTTGCCCCGATCAACATCAGCGGCGCCATTAACATCATCCGTAAAAACATCAACGTCACATTTTGAATCTGCATGATGTCGTTCGTGGTTCGCGTAACCAATGATGACGTTCCGATCTGTTTCATCTCATCATGCGAATAATTAATGACTTTGCGGTATACGTCGCTGCGCAACCGTTGTCCTAATTTTTGCGACCCTTTCGCTGAAAAATAAACATTAAAGGCCGCCGCCGCAACGCTGATCAGCGAAAAGACCATCATTTGAATTCCAACCGTCCAAATATAATGCACATCGCCTTTCGCTACCCCATTATTCACAATGTTCGAAGTCAGCGTTGGCAGATACAAAGTCGTCATTACCTGAATGGCCATGAAAAGCGTTGCCCCAATCACTTTTGATTTCGGTAACCGCTGTTTCAATAAATTAAGCATCCTGATTTCCTCCTTCAGCTTGAATCCCATATTGAAGCCAATTCAACAACGTGTTAAACCCTTGGATCGCTTCGTGATATGGATCGTCAATTTTTAAATGTTCCGCCATGAAATACATACTGATGGACTGAATCATCATGGTTGTAATCTGGCGTTTTAGCAAAAGATAATTCCGTTTAGTTAGTTCGATCCGCAATTTGTGCTGATCGATCAATTCCCGGTCGTCATTATGCTTTGAACATCGTTGTTGATGAAGCGTCTTACGCATTTCCTTCGAGTTTCGGAGTTGAAAAAAAGTATTTTTCCAAAATGCATAATTTTTCTTATCCGTCATCATATCCAAAATTTCTTTAAACAACGGCGGAACGGCAGCAAAAAAATCGCCCTGATGGCGTTGCAGAAGCGTATGCCATGTTTGATTCCACTTTTGCGAAAATTGCATTACTAAATAAGCTTGTAAATCAAACTTATCTTCAAAATATTGATAAAAACTTCCGCGGGGAATCGCAGCCAGTTTAATAATGTTACTGATCGATGCTTCCATTGCCGGAACCCGTGAAAATTCCTCAAAACCGGCACTCAGTAAGCGCTGCTGCTTTTCTTGCGGAAGGTTAAGAAACGTTTGCTTAGGCATGATTCGATTCCTTTCTAACTATATGACACGTTGTCATATGACAATATGTCATATTAGTGTTTTTGACTTTGAATGTCAAATTAAATTGCAAAACAAAAAGGCTGAGCTTTACGGCTCAACCTTATCAAAATACCTTTTAGAATATTTTACTTAGCATAAAAAAAAGCCTAACTGGTTAGACAGGCACAGTTAGGTTTGGAAGTCATATGACTTCTAATACAATTTATCTTACACACTCAGTATAACATATAGAAAATATAATACAACTAATGATACAATGACTTTGGCAACTGCCTCTGAGAGGAGGTGTGAAGTCATATGATACAATTTACCTTACAAAACATTATTGCACCATTACTTGTTGGGTGCGGCACAGCGTTATTTACGTGGTGGATTAACAAGCGATAACGAGTTGCTATCTATCACGCGCATGTAACGTAATCGTCTAGTAAGCTTAGACAACTTGCTGGGCGTATTTTTTAAGATTTGTATCCTTTTAATGATCCCCCTCAAAAAATTCACCAAGTTTATAAATTGTTATAGGCTCCACAAATAGTTCATATTTTGCAATTAAATCAATAAGATGATCTCCATCAATTAAAGTAATCACAGAAGTTCCTGTTCTCGACGCCTTTTTTGCCCCTCTTGTGAATGATGAAGTTGTAATAAATATTCCATAATCTGCTCTAAATTTATCCATTGCACCTCTAAATTTATCTATTTCAGGTGAAGAAACTAAATTATTTGAATTCCATTTTTTAGCTTGAATAGCAACCCTTGTAGTTCGAAAATCATCAGTCGTTAAATATCCATAACCATCTATTCCACCATCACCAACTGGAACAACTCCTTTTTCTTCATCAACTTCAATATTCATTTTCTTCATCAAAGCTCTACAAAATAGTTCAAATTTAGTTGGTGAAAGATTATTTAAAGCTGTTAGCAACTCTAAACGCCAAGTTTCTTCAAAATCGTCATTATTTGAATTCTCTTGAGAATCCTCAATTATTTCTTCCCTTTGCTCTTTATTTTTAGTCCTTTTATCCCACTCCGGTAAAGAAAGTTTGTAAACCTGATCAACTAAATCTTGTCGCTCTAAATCGCAAATTCTACCCTTTTCTGTTAATTCAACCACTCCACGTTTAGGACGTTTTAAAAAGCCTGCCATTTCCATATTAGTTAATGCAAAATTAAACGGAAAATTAAATGGAATATATGTACGCCCTTTAGCAGACACTTTAGTTTCAGATAAAATATTTTCTGGAATTTCTTCAGTATTCATTACAACTAATTTACGCAATTCTTTCGTTGTAATTTGACCGCCAACATTCTTTAATTCTTTTAAAATCGGAAACATTAGAAAGGCTTCCTGCTCTTTTCTTTTCATTTTTATAAATTTTTTCATTATATTCTCCTATAATTCTTTTATTAGCAATCTATTTTCTAATTTCATTTTATGTAATAGATTCTTTCCGTGATCTTTATTATCTAACGTATTCCCATAAGCTTTAATTAATTTTACAACTCTATCAACGTTTACATGCCTTTGATTTCCATCATAGTCCGAATAATAAAATGTTAAATCAACATCACTATTATAAATATCATAAAAATCAAATATTGACTGGAAATATGAATAATCAGCAGCTGCTAATGAATGACCATAAAACTTAATATGTTTAATATTCTTATCTAAACAAGACTCTTTATTATCCAATTCAAATAAACGATATGTTTTTGTGAATCTATACAAAATATCATTTTCGTCTATTCCTTTTTCATCAATTCCTATAATAATGTCTTTATCCAAACTGCCATGTATATTTGTATAACAATTACACTTATCTAAATTAATTCTTCTTACATTTGGTACAGTCTCTATTCCCATACCTCCCGAGTATACACCATAAATTTCAATTGGATACGTATAATTAAATGATAATAAATTATAATAACTATTTTTAGATATTTTCCTTAAGCAATCTTGAAACGACTTCATATATTTCGTTATTTTTCCTTCTGGACTTTTAGAAACTGAAGATATCGATCCATTATTTTCTACTTTAACTACATTTTCTGTTTTAAATAAATTATTTAAATATCCCTTTAAGTTACTCTCAAAGGCTTGTAATTCTTTGAATAAAAAATCATATAGAAATGCTTTATAAGTATTAATCAAACTTTTTTGGCAAAAATCGTTAGAAATAGCATCACCTGTATCAATCATATAATTATATATTGCTTTTTGAATACTCATCAGTCCATCATTATTATTTTTGGTTTTAGAATCCATACATATATTTAATTTTTCTGCTACGTCAGAAATAGAGGCCCATGCTGCTGATGTATTTTTTCTTTTAATACTATCCATTTCACCTCCAATTGATTGTTTTATTCTGGAAAAGTCATACTCTGACTCATAAGGCTTTATAATTCTTTCCAAAAATTTAAGACTCATTAAATCAAGTAAATCATATGATTTAGCACCATGAGTTAAAAAGATGATGATTTGCTTTTCCACGTCAGCCCAATCTTTTATTTCAATAGTTGATAACAGTCTAAAATAAATATCCCAAAAAGATTGCTGTTTAAAGAAATAAGAATTTTTTATTGAAGGTAATGAAGATACCGCCCTATTAAAAAACATTTTATCGCTATCATTTTTAGGCTTATTTTTATCAAAATAGTCGCTAAACTTAGATTTTAATCCACAATGTATATCAAAACCATTTCCTATAATTATTAGTTGACTTACCATTTCATACATCCTTTCCTTACACCTATACAATATATAACAGGAGATAAGCAGAAATATATAGCCATGCGTGATTGTGACTAAAAAATAGTCCCTACTTATAAAAAAGAATTGTCTCTAACATTTCTTCATAATCCTTAAAATCTTGACTGAAAAGATCTAAATAATTTCTAATGACACTTTCCACATATTAAAGGTAAAAGGGATAACCTTATAACTCTGATTACCATTAAATCGGACTAAATTTTTAGGCAACAAAATAACTTCAATATTGTCTCCTATTTTATTTACTAGCCACTGATCAGCGCAAAGTACATCAGTAATCATTTTTCTGACTGGAGTCATTATCAAGCCAAGAAAGCAACATAAAAGAGGTTCTAACTTTCAGCAGAACCTCTCACCTTATTTACAAATTATTTTTCAGCAAAAACGACCTTTTCTTCCGTATCGACATAACTGGCGGAAACCGGAGTAGCAAACACACTTTCGCCAGTCTTATCACTGAAAATCCCTAACGCTGCGATTTGCGCCATATACTTTTTTAAAGTTTCGGCGTCTAAATCGGTTTTTACATAACTGAGTTGTAACCGATGAACCGTATTTTTCGTTGCTGAACGAAACCCTAAGTTTAATTTTTTCATATTAAATGCCTTCTTTCCTCATTAATGCGTAGTAACGGTTTTATTCACTGATTGATGAAACTTCTTCAGTTCGCGTTACCTTGATTCCAAGCACATTTTCTCCAGTTAATTTTCCGATAATATCCGCAAATGTAGCGATCTTCTCTGCGGTCGCATCGGCATTCACCCCGTTAAATGTCCGCCGGCGGATCTTACCATCACCTAAATCATGTTCCAGATAAATTCCGGTTTTCTTCCATTCTGCTTTAACTGCCACTTTATATTCCTCCAATTTCTAAATGACTGAAAATCATGTTCAATTACTAATCGGATTGAAGTTTGATCTTTCAGTCCATTGCGTTGGTGTAAGGCGCGCGCCCCTTACATCTTTATTAACGAAATCCCTTATCATTTTTCACACCTCTTGATCAACTTTTTCCAAAAAATGATCGACTTTCCTTTTCAAGCGCTGTTTGCGCCGGTATAACGCATTCGGGTGCACACCAATTTGCATGGCGATTTCCTTAATCGTTTTCCCCTGCAGCCGTTGTTCAACGTAAAACCATTCTTTTTCCGTACAAAGACTGCGAATGGCTGTTAACAGTTCCGTTGATTCGACCTGCGCTTCAAGATCGATCCGGTTATCGATTATCATCAGCTCATCAGCGGATTCAGGTTCAACACGCTGCGCATTGCGGCTTTCTTTGCGTAGCAGATCTAATAATCCCCAGTAAATTTTAGTAAAAAAATAATTAAATCGCTGCTTCCCGGTTAATTGATTCGTTGCATAAACTTTTAAATATAATAAGCGAGCTTCCGAAACATAATCATCGTAATTTACATGAGCTTGAGTAATATTTAATTTCTTTAAGACCGCATAGATCACTAAATCATCGTGTAATAATTCTTCAAATCCTTGGCGAATAACTTCTTGGTTCTCCAATTCACTTTTTCGTCATGACTGCTCCTTAACTTTAATTTCAATCTGGCCCAAACTGATACGCCAAGTTTAAAAAATAACGATCAACAAGCAAAGATGGCAGTTAATTTTAAAGACGATGAACTAAATTTGATTTTAATTTTCAGAATGATTAAGAATGATGTTGACAAAATAATTAACCGGTAAGTAAAATTGGTTGATATAGAAAATCGTAATTATTTTTAACAAAAATTAACCTTTAATCAAACAGTCAGGAGTTATGCCCATGCTGCTTCAATATTGCACCAATACCAAACAGCTTAGTAAACCCCACCGCGTTGTGGTCGATTATGATGCAACGCTTAATCCTGCCACCACAATCATGTTCTGTAAGATTCACGAGCAACATTTCCGAACCTTGATTTTCCAAAATGATGGGACGGTCATTAAAACGAATCAAACTCCCAATGCCCTTATCAAACAACTCATTGCTCCGCACAGTGATTTAGGCGGAATTATCATCGACGGCATTATCTATCATCTCTATGATGTTCACCACTCCGGGACCCGCCAGTTACCGATTATGGGAAAAGACTTTTTGATTTTTCCCGCCATTGGAACCAGTCGCCATCAAGGCTGCTGGGTCTTTCTTAATAAATATCCGATCCGTAAAGAAGACAAATCCCATTTTACAATTGACGTTCCTGAACATAATTTTGAACTTCATTTAAAGGCAAATGAAAAAGCCTTTCAAAGTAATAAAAAACTAGCATACCGATGCTATGGCGTGGCGCAAGCCATTTTGCCGTATCACTTCACCGTCAAGTTACCCGCACATTATGAGACCACCCTTTCAAATGCTGAATTATCAAAAATTTTAAGGGCAATTGGCACCTTTCGGATAATTAAGATTTTGAAAGAAGTCTTTGGGATGAGTTTGCGAGAAATTAAGCGGGTGATTAAATAAAAATTCGGTAATGCAGACAATAAAAAACACTGACAGTTTCCACTGTCAGCGCTTTTTCACTTTTATTCAATTCCCATTTGCTGTTTAACAACGTTCACAATTTCCATAACATAGTCATGAACTAATTCCGGTGTTTTGGCTTCGCACATTACCCGCAAAAGGTCTTCAGTTCCTGAAGGACGAACCAATACCCGTCCTTCGCCATCCATTTTGGCTTCGACTTCCTTAATGACCTTTTGAATGGCAGAATTATTCAATGCGGCTTTCTTATCTGTTACCCGTACATTAACCAATTCTTGTGGATACGTTTCAACTTCAGCGGCTAATTCAGACAATTTCTTACCGGTTTGCTTCATGACATTCAATAATTGAAGAGCCGTCAACATTCCGTCACCCGTTGTATTAAAGTCTAAGAAAACAACGTGGCCGGATTGTTCACCGCCAAGGTTGTAGCCGTCCTTCAACATTTCTTCAACAACGTACCGGTCGCCGACTTGAGTTTTTACTGAATTTATTCCGGCTTTCTCCATCGCCTTGTACATTCCAAGGTTGCTCATTACGGTCGTTACAATTGTGCTCTTCTTCAACCGGCCACGTTCATTCATGTACTTTCCGCAGATGTACATGATCTTGTCGCCGTCAACAATGTTTCCTAATTCATCAACGGCGATACACCGGTCGCCGTCACCGTCAAAGGCAACACCGGCTTGCGCTCCTTGTTCGACAACGAACTTCGCTAAGGCTTCCGGATGCGTTGAACCAACTCCATTATTGATATTCAAACCATCGGGATTAGTTGCCATCGTGGTAAAGTCCGCACCTAAATCGGCGAATAAGCGTGATACCAATGCACTGGTTGAACCGTTTGCGCCGTCAACGCAGATGTGCATTCCTGACAAGTCGTCCGGAATCGTTTGTTCAAGGAATTGAGTATACTTCAAAGTTCCTTCCTTAAAGTCGCTCATTGTTCCCAAACCTTCTGCTGATGGGCGTGGCAATGTATCTTCATCCTTATCAAGCAAAGCTTCAATTTCGGCTTCCTTTTCATCGGACAACTTATAGCCGTCGCCGCCGAAGAACTTAATTCCGTTATCTTGAACCGGGTTGTGTGAAGCTGAAATCATGACCCCGGCGTCAGCATCTTGCAAGCGAACCAAGTATGCTACTCCCGGAGTTGTGATTACGCCCAAGTCGAACACTTCAATTCCAACTGAAAGTAATCCGGCAATCAATGCGTGTTCAAGCATTTGGCCTGAGATTCGGGTATCACGTGCTACTAAAACCCGTGGTGCTCGTTCCTTATTGGTAGCATGTTGCGTCAACACATAACCGCCGCAACGGCCCAATTTAAATGCTAATTCAGGGCTCAATGATTCATTTGCAATGCCCCGAACGCCATCTGTTCCGAAATACTTCAATTTCATCGTATTTTCCTCATTTCATATTAGTAACTAATGTAATTATTATATCATGTTGACCACTAATGTTTTTTACATTTTATTAAAACAAAAGAGCTCATAATAGTAATATTCTATCATAAACTCTTATAAATGATTAACTTTCATTAAATCATGATGGCTTAATCTTCACCGATAATTCGCACTTCGGTTTCAAGTTCAACGTCAAACTTTTCCTTGATCGTTCGTTGAATGTGATGAATCACATCCATGTAATCCGTTGCGGTCGCATGATCAACGTTAACGATAAAGCCGGCGTGCTTCTTTGAAACTTGCGCGCCGCCGATTTGGAAACCTTGAAGTCCTGCATCGTGAATTAATTTTCCAGTATAGTGTCCCACTGGCCGTTTGAAGACACTTCCACATGACGGATATTCAAGCGGTTGCTTGGAAGCCCGCAAGAAACTGTATTCCCGCATTGCGTTGATGATTTCTTCTTGATTGCCGGCTTTCAATGAAAAGGTGGCTTGTAAAACGATCTCATCTTCATCTTGCAACCGGCTGTGGCGGTAACCAAAACGTAATTCATTGCCGCGATAAGTCTTTAATTCACCTTGACGAGTGATTACTTCAACCGATTTGACAACCTGTGCAATTTCGCCACCGTATGCACCAGCGTTCATGAAGACCGCCCCACCGACACTGCCTGGAATTCCTGATAAAGGTTCCATACCGCTTAAACTGGCTTCACTTGCCTTTTGCGCAACATCGATCAATAAAGCCCCGGACTGTGCAATAATTTGATTTGCTAATAACTTGATCCGGTCTAACTTTGTCAAAATCATAACCATGCCGCGAATTCCGCCGTTTTTAACGATCAAGTTGCTGGCATTGCCGATGACCGTCAACGGCACATTTTTTTGATTCGTCCAGTCAATTACGCGCTTCACTTCCTGAATTGAAGCTGGCAACGCTAAAATATCAGCTGGACCTCCCGTACAGGTATTGGTATAATTTGCGAGCGGTTCATCAAACTGAACTTCGATTCCTTGTAATTCTTTTTTTACTGTTAACTTTTCAAAATCCATATTAAAACCCTCACACCTCAATTTGATTCAAATCAAATCTTCACAATTCTGCTTGAATTTGCTTGCTTTTTCATTTTAACATTTTTATCGTAAATATTCTGCAATAAAATGATACAATAATGGCAATAAATCTTTGAAGGAGCAAAAACAATGAACTTTGTGGCAATTGACTTTGAAACGGCCAACGGCAAACGTGACAGTGCCTGCTCGCTCGCACTGACCGTTGTTCAAAATAACCAAATCGTTGATGAATTATATTCACTGATCAAACCCGAATCAGATTTTTTCTGGCGCAACATTCAAATTCACGGCATCAAACCGGAGATGGTTGCTGATTCACCAAAATTCAATGAACTTTGGCCACACATTCAGCAATTCTTCGGTCCGGATCAAATCGTGGTCGCCCACAATGCACGGTTTGACAACAGTGTTCTCAAAAAAACACTGGAACACTATCAGTTACCAGAACCACATTATCTTTCCCTTGATACACTAGCAACCAGCCACGCATTTTATAAAGGATTACCGAATTACCGGCTAAATACCGTTTGCGATGCGCTCAACATCAACCTTGAGCATCACCACAATGCACTTGATGATTGTGAAGCCTGTGCAAACATTTTACTTGAACAGATTGATCATTTTGGGACACCAGCGCTGAAACCATATGTGCAAAGTGTATAGAAAAAAGGAGGCTGCAACATAAATTGCAGTCTCCTTTTTTTACAATTGCTTTTCCAATTCACTCACCAATTCTTCATACCGCTTTCCGTGCGGTTCAAATTCAAGGTAGCGAACATCGTCATTGTGATCATCTTTTTTCAAATGAATAATCAATTTATCAGCCGGAATTTCATCACCAACAAATTGTGACCATTCAACAACTGAAACCCCATCGCCTTCAAAATATTCTTCAAGGCCAAGGTCATCGCCACCGGTTTCTTCAAGCCGATAAACGTCCATGTGGTATAACGGCAAGCGCCCTTGCTGGTACTCGCGGATAATCGTAAACGTTGGGCTCTTAATGTTGCGGTGAATTCCAAGACCTTCCGCAAGTCCCTTAGTGAAGGTCGTTTTCCCGGCCCCCAGATCACCGTCAAGCAATAGAATGTCGCGAGCCTGCAACAACGGACCCATTTTCTTCGCGATTGCTTGCGTCTGTTCTGCTGAATCAACTTTGATCGTTAACATTTCACATTACTCCATTAAAGTTTGGGCTGCAGTAATAATTCCAACTTGATATGCATCATCCTCAGATGCTCCACGTGACAAATCAGAAACTGGCTGATTAAGGCCTTGTAAAATCGGTCCGATTGCCGTGAAGTTTCCTAACCGTTGTGCAATCTTATAGCCAATATTACCAGATTGCAAATCAGGAAAAACAAAAACATTAGCTTGCCCTGCAACAGGTGAACCAGGAGCTTTGCTTGCACCAACGCTTGGAATTAAAGCTGCATCGAATTGCAATTCACCATCGATCATTTCGTTTGGTGCCTTCTTTTGGGCAATTTGGGTTGCATCTATTACCTTCTCAACTTCCATTGAGTGTGCTGAACCTTTCGTTGAAAAACTCAACATGGCAACTTTAGGATCAATATCGAATAACCGGGCTGTCTTGATACTTTCAACGGCAATTTCGGCTAATTCTTCCGCTGACGGATTGATGTTGATCGCACAGTCCGCAAAGACATACGTTTCCTTACCATCGTTGCGGGTCATAATAAATGAACCGCTTGTCCGGGAAACGCCTGGTTTCGTTTTAATAATTTGAAGTGCTGGCCGCACCGTATCACCAGTTGGACTAATTGCTCCTGAAACCATGCAGTCAGCCTTGTGCATATAAACAAGCATAATTCCAAAATAATTATTAACATTGCGCAACCATTCACGGCCTTCGTCAACCGTATTTTTCCCGTTACGCCGTTCAATGAAGGCATTTAACATTTCTTCAAATTGATCGTCCGGGTAAGTTTTCGGGTCAATAACCTGCGCATTTGCTGGTAACGTAATTTGACTTGCCTTTAACACCGCATTGACTTCATCATGAGTTCCTAAAATAATCGGATCAACCAAATTATCTTGGGCTAAACGGCACGCAGCCTTTACGATCCGTTCATCGCTTCCTTCGGGGAATACAACCTTGATTCCTTGTCCTTTGATCTTTCGCTTTAAATTTTCAATTAAATCCATTCAATTTTCCTCCTATCTCCCTTATACATCAGACTCATCAACGTGTTCAGGAAGTTGCCAATCAATTGGCTGTTCCCCCATTGCTTCCAATGCCGCATTCGCTTTTGAAAAAGGACGCGAGCCAAAAAAGCCACGATTAGCAGAAAGTGGACTCGGATGAGCCGATTTGATGATGATATTACGTGATTGGTCAATAAATTTTTCTTTCGCTTGCGCTGCTTTTCCCCACAAAATAAAGACCACCGGCTTGGGCCGCTCAGATAATTTTTGAATCGCAACATCCGTCAACTGTTCCCAACCTTTACCACGATGTGAAAATGCCTGTCCATTCCGGACAGTCAATACCGAGTTAAGTAACAGGACTCCCTGTTGGGCCCATTTTTTTAAATAACCGTGATTAACCGGTTTAATGCCTAAGTCATTTTGGAGTTCCTTATAAATATTTTGCAGCGATGGCGGAACTGGAACACCGGGTAAGACCGAGAAACTTAATCCATGCGCCTGATGCGGTTCATGATACGGATCTTGTCCCAAGATTACAACTTTAACTTTTGAAAAGGGCGTCCACTCAAATGCCTGGAAAATATGATACATATCCGGGTGGATTTGATAATGCTGATACTCATTTTTCAAAAAATTATGAAGTTGTTGATAATATGGTTTTTCAAATTCCGGCTCTAAAACTTGTTGCCAATCATTATGAATCAACGTTTTCATCATCGTCACCTCTTTCGACATTTTACCATATTTAAAATTATGCTAAAAATAAAATATTCACTTTGCCATTTGCAATATATGTTAAAATATTGGTAATCAAGCAAAGGAAGGTATATTTTATGATTCAAATCATTGCATCTGATATGGATGGTACATTACTTAATGGTGAAATGACAATTTCAAAATTCAACGCTGACGCCATCAAGGAAGCCCAAAAAAGAGGCGTTCACTTTATCGTTTCATCTGGACGTTGCTGGTATGAAGTTAAACCCCTTCTTGATAAATTCGGTATTAAGTGCCCAATGATTTCGATCAACGGGGGCTTAGTACTTGACGAAAACGGAAAGACCGTTGTTTCAACACCCGTTCCGCCATCAATTGCCCGGCAGATCATGGCGCGGTTAAAACGGGCTGGATTATACTTTGAAGTCGTTACCAAAAACGGGGTATGTTCAGACGACAAGTCAAAGCGAATCGAAAACTTTGCTGAACTGCTTGCATCCATTCAACCAGATACACCGTTTAAATTGGCTGTCAGCTTAGCTTCAGCCCGAATGGAATTAGTTAATATTCAATACGTAAAGGACTATAATGACATTTTGGAAGATCCTCATAATCCGATTTATAAAATCGTCGCATTCAGTCAAGACGGTCCGAAAGTCCTTGACCCGTTACGCGCTGAATTTGACGCTAATCCAGAATTAGTCGTTACTTCATCCGGCGAACGTAACATTGAAATCAACCACGTGAATGCGCAAAAAGGAATCGCCCTTCAACGGTACGCAGATTCCTTGAACATTCCGATGGATAACGTGATGGCGATTGGGGATAACAACAACGACGTTTCAATGCTAAAGGCTGCCGGTGTCAGTTATGCCATGGCAAACGGCACTGACGAAGTCAAGGCCATCGCCAACCATTTGGCTGAATCAAACATCAACGATGGAGTCGGTAAAGCCATTCTGACAGAATTAAATCGGAAATAAAAATGAGTTAAAAGTTTGGTGGTGAAAATGCGGTCACTTTATATTAATTACGAAACTCTTCGACGCAATGATTCTGCGCTGATCGTTCGCAACTGTAATCATCAGGTTCAATATCTCGTTAATGGCCAATGGGGAAATCAGTTAGGCAAAATTACTGTCAATTCTCTTTACGGCGATGAACTGCTTGCAATTAATCAACTGACAGCCGGCAAGATCCAACGCTTTGAGATCACGTGCGATCATCATCAAATTAGCACTTTCCGGCGCATTCTCAATAATTATGATCACCCACTGTATCTTAAAAAAATGCATTGGTTGATTTGGGGAAATCAACGGCAATTGAAATACCGTGCATTTGAACTTTATCGTCCGGTAATGAAAACCCAAATTACAACGACAGTTCCAAAACTGCTTGAAATCAAAGTTAACCACCAAGCAGACGAATCAATCGTATGCGGGATCATTGCCCTATTAAATTATTGGGCTCTACTTGATGAACAACTATTGAACCCAGATTTAACAAAGTTATTTCAGCAACATAATCAAAATGAATTAGCGTAAAAAAGCGCTGTGACTTATCCGTCACAGCGTTTTTTCTTATCGATAATTTTTCAGTGTTCGGCGAATTTCGCGTTCCTGATCACGTTTCTTGATTGTTTCCCGTTTATCATAATCATGCTTCCCTTTAGCAATTCCTAAAAGAACCTTGGCAAAGCCATGTTTCAAATAAACCTTCAGTGGAACGATCGTGATCCCTTTTTCACTTGTCTGCCCCGTTAACTTTTGGATCTCTTTTTTATGCAAAAGCAATTTCCGAGCCCGCAACGGATCATGATTGAATCGGTTTCCTTGCGTATACTCTGAAATGTGAACGTTCATTAACCATGCTTCGCCATTGTGAATTTGGGCAAAGCCATCTTTCAGGTTAATGCGGCGTTCCCGCACTGATTTGATCTCCGTTCCGGTTAAAACTAACCCAGCTTCAAGGGTTTCAAGAATCTGGTAGTCATGCCGCGCTTTTTTATTTTGAGCTAATGGTGCATCCTTCGTTTTTGTTTTTTTCATCGCTAACCACCCTTTCACATCAATAAATTAATGGCGGTATCGATTGTCCTGATTGCGTTTGTGCTGATTATTCCGGCGTCGATTATTGTTCCGGTTGCCGCGATAACCGTTCTTGCGGTTATCCTTATGACGATCACTTCGGTTGCCATTGTTGCGGTGGTTATTCTTACCTTTGCCATCCCGCCGGTTGCGGTTAAACGGCTTCTTCAGTTCAGGCAAATCAACCCCGTCCAATAAATCAGTCTTCGGTGCATCCTTCGGGTTAAGCAACTTAAAGTTGACTTCGTGCAATTCGACGTTGACGTCCATCAACTTCACGCGTAACGGTTGCCCAATCCGATATGTCCGCTTGTAGCGCCGACCAACCAATGCCATTTGTTTTTCAACA
This sequence comes from Ligilactobacillus araffinosus DSM 20653, assembly GCF_001435375.1. GTDB lineage: Bacteria > Bacillota > Bacilli > Lactobacillales > Lactobacillaceae > Ligilactobacillus > Ligilactobacillus araffinosus. The sequence continues at coordinate 47,488 of NZ_AYYZ01000019.1, forward strand.
TAAACATAGTAGTCATCTTTCATTTCACTGATGTGGATCAATCCTTCAACGGTGTTCGGTAAGGCAATGAACATTCCAAACTTCGTTACTGAGCTGACAACCGCATCGAATTCTTCGCCGATGTGGTCAGCCATGTATTCAGCCTTCTTCAAGTCATCCGTTTCCCGTTCAGCATCAATTGCGCGCCGTTCCATTTCTGAACTGTGCTTCGTTAATTCAGGCAGTTTATCTTTATATTTAGCTTGAGCAGCTTCACTTGTTCCATTTTCCGCATAGTAGCGAATCAAGCGGTGCACGGTCAAGTCTGGGTACCGCCGAATTGGTGAAGTAAAGTGCGTGTAGTCGCTTGCGGCTAAGCCAAAGTGACCGATTGGATGATCATCATACTTCGCCTGTTGCATTGACCGCAAAAGCATCGTTGAAACCATCGCTTCTTCCGGCTTGCCGGCAACCTTTTTCAAGATTCCCTGCAACATCTTCGGTTGAATATCCTTCTTCGTTCCCGTCACTTCAACGCCTAAAGCTGATAAAAATTCAAAGAATGCCGTGATTTTTTCTTCCTTCGGCTTTTCGTGGATCCGGTATACAAATGGAACGTTAAGATTGTTGTAGTGGGCCGCAACCGTTTCATTGGCAGCCAACATGAATGATTCAACCATCCGTTCACTGGTCCCCCGGTTCCGTAATTGAATGTCGATTGGGTGACCGTCATCATCCAAAATGATTTTAGCTTCATCATCTTCAAATTCAATTGCTCCGCGCCGTTTCCGCATCTTCAGCAAAATCTTATGCAATTCAGCCATATCTTCAAACATTGGAACTAATTCTTTATAACGTTCCATGGTTTGCTCATCGTGGGCTTCCAGGATCTTGTTGACCGCAACGTACGTCATCCGTTCCGTTGATTTGATCACACTTGGGAAAATTTTGTGGTTAACAACTTTTCCTTCCGGATTGATTTCCATTTCACACGTCATTGCTAACCGTTCAACGTGCGGATTAAGTGAACAAATCCCGTTTGATAACTTGTGCGGCAACATTGGAATTACTCGGTCAGTCAGGTAAACTGACGTTCCGCGTTCATATGCTTCCTTGTCAAGCGGACTGCCAGGAGTTACGTAGTGTGAAACGTCGGCAATGTGAACCCCTAAGTGGAAATTACCGTTTGGAAGTTTCCATGCATTGACCGCATCATCAAGGTCCTTTGATTCGATACTATCGATCGTGACCAGTTTTTGATCAGTTAAATCAACCCGGCCTTCTTTTTCCTCTTTCGTAACATAATCCGGAATATGGCTGATTTCTTCAAGCACATCATCGGGAAATTCAGTTGGGATATCATGCTTATACACAACTTGTAAAATATCAACCCCTGGGTCGTTAACATTCCCAATTACCTTAATTGGAACAACCTTCAACATTCCTGGAAGCGCCGTGCTAGGATAAGCCGTAATGTCAGCCAGCACAACTTGTCCTGGAACCGGGTGCAAGCCTTTATCTTCAACAAAGACCTGCAAATTCGTCATTTTCTTATCGGTTAAGTGAATTGTTCCTAAAATTCCTTGCGGTAAGTTCTGATCTTCATCGCTGCGAAATTCACCAACAACCTGCGTCAAAGCATGGTCTTTGATTGCAACGACTTTTCCTTCCGGTCGGACTTCATGTTCAGGATCGCCCGGTGTAACCATTTCGATTTCAACTTCATCCCCGTTCAAGGCTGATAAAGTATTTAACGGGTTAATAAAGAAATCCGGTTCATCCGGATCGATCGTTACAAAACCGAAACCGCGGTCGTTAGCATGAAAGACCCCTTCATAATGTGGCATCGGCTTTTTCAAATAGAACCGGTTGTCATCATCGAACCCCAGTTGATCGTCATGTTCCATTTGCGTCAATGCTTGAACAACGAACTTAAATTGGGCTCCATGGTTCATATCAAGATAATCTGCCAGTTCCTGTACCGTGAAGTGCCGGTCTGATTCTTCATTAAATTTTTTATATAATGCATTAATGATTTCTTGTTTTTCCATTCGTTTCCTCGTTTATCAAATATTAACTAAGCGTTACTTTTATGTAAAAAAGGGCCGCGACGAATAAAGTCACAGCCCCGCTTCTTTTTCGACTAATGCGATGAAATATATACTAAGCCTAAAGCAATCGCAAAGAATAAGATCCCTAAAACAACAGTTACCTTCTGCATAAAGGCTTCAAATCCTCTTGGCTTTTGCTTACTGAAAAGATCAGCTGCACCGCCTGATAAAGCAGTTGAAGCATTATCAGTCTTTGCGGGTTGCATCATTACTGAAATAATAATTAAAATCGAAACAATCACAAGTAACGTTAAGAGCGTATTATACAATTCACTTATCCTCCTCACTCTTCCGTTATAAAACCAATTCTCATTTTATCATTTATTAACTCATTTTGCCAACTGTTTCTTTTTATAAACTGCTTGCGCAAGTTCATCAATACGATGACGAATCCATGCCCGGTTCTCATGCGATGTTAAAATAATTAACGTGTCACCGCTTCGAATAACCGTATCACCATGCGGAATTAACTCCCGTTCTCCTCTTCGAATCGCCATCAATAAGCATTCTTTCGGCCATTGAAAATCACGAACTGATTTATCTTGTAAAAATGATCCAGCAAATACTGGAACTTCAATCCGGTCCTGAAAAGTTGAAGTTTCAGCTGCTTCTTCTTTCTCAGGAAGCAAAGCATCTAACATTGCTTCATAAATCGGACGCTCCCGCATAATATCGGTTACAGTATAGGCAATCAATGAAACCACCGCTAATGGCATTAAATGGCTCAATGATCCAACCATTTCAGTAATCAGTAAAATCGCTGTAAACGGAGCTTTTCCAATACAGGCAAAATATCCTGCCATTGAATATATGACACAATTAATTACTAACTTTCCCGGCATTAAACCTAGTGCAACGCAGACTTTTCCAAAAAGGGCCCCAACGATTGCCCCTAATGTCAAGATTGGCAAGAAAATTCCGCCGGGAAGACCTGAACCATATGAAATTGTTGAAAAAACTAATCGAACAACGAATAAAGCAATTAAGACCGTAATGCTTGACCAAAAATGATTAATTCCCAAAACAACTGCATTGCCACCCCCTAAAACTTGCGGCCAAATCAATCCCAATGGAATAACCATTAATAATGGAACAATAGAATCCCAGTTTCGCGGAAGCCATTTAATTTTAGCGTAAAGTTTGTCAATATTTAACGTCATGTAAGAATATAGCTTCCCTAAAAAGCCTAAAAAGATTCCCAAGAAAATTAGTAGAAAATAATATTTGATTGGAAATGATTCAAAATAACGCAAATGCAAAACCGGCGTAAGTCCAAAGAAATTCATTGAAATAAAATCTGAAGCAATCGCTGAGCTTAAAGCCGTCGTCCAAATCAACGGTGAAAAATTATGATAAACTTCTTCCAAAACAAAAAGTGATGAAGCAATTGGGGCATTAAAAGCTGCCGATAATCCCGCAGCTGCTCCGCCAGCAATCAACACTCGCCGGCCGACGCCTTTATGATTGGTTTTTTCAGCAAAGCCTTGCCCAACGGCTGCTCCGAGCTGAATTGACGGACCTTCTCGTCCAAGAAATAACCCAGAAGCAATCGCCAAAACGCCGCCAATCCATTTCCGCCAAAGAACACTCCACCAATTCATTTCCATTTCGCCAGCTAATTGACCTTCAACTTGTGGGATTCCTGATCCCATAATATTCGGATCTTTTTTTATTAATCGTGAATTAATAAAAGCAATTAACAACATTAATAAAATCCACGGAAGAATATATATTGGATGATGGCGCATAAAATGATATGCAATTAAAACGCAATGTAACCCAATTACAATAAAAAAACGAAACAAGCTTACAACAAAACCAACAATTAAACCAACGCCGAGTCCTTTTATAATAAATTTGAATCGCGTTAGATCAACCTTTTGATCTCTATTTTTTAACACGTTAATCCCTCTTCACATAAAAGTGTTACCTAAAAAAATATAACATTATCCGCAACCAAAAAAAAGAGGAAAACCGTAATCGGTTTTCCTCTTTTATATCTCTATCAGGCATTATTTGTTCATAATGTCTTGACGAGCTTGTTCGCTTAAGTTGTAGAATGAGTGGATACCCTTGTATTCTGCAACGTTGCTTGTTAATTGATCTTCGATCCGCATTAATTGGTTGTACTTAGCGATCCGATCTGTCCGGCTCATTGAACCAGTCTTGATTTGACCTGCGTTTGTAGCAACAACCAAGTCAGCAATTGTTGTGTCTTCTGTTTCACCTGAACGGTGTGAAACGATAGCTGTGTAACCAGCTTCCTTAGCCATTTCGATAGCTTCCATTGTTTCTGTTAAAGTACCGATTTGGTTAACTTTGATTAAGATTGAGTTTGCGCAACCCATCTTGATACCCTTACGTAAGTATTCTGTATTTGTAACGAAGAAGTCGTCACCAACCAATTGAACTTTCTTGCCAAGTTCGCTTGTGATTGTTGCCCAGTCATCCCAATTATTTTCGTCGATTGGGTCTTCAACAGATACGATTGGATACTTGTCTACTAAGTTTTCGATGTACTTGATGAATTCTGGTGTTGTGAATTCTTCACCTGTTGACCAACGTAACTTGTAAACTTTCTTTTCGTCATCCCATAATTCTGATGCAGCAACGTCCATTGCAATGGCAACGTCCTTACCTGGCTTGTAGCCGGCATCTTCAATGGCACGTACAAGATATTGTAATGGTTCTTCGTTGTTAGCAAAGTCAGGAGCGAAGCCACCTTCATCACCAACAGCAGTTGCCTTGCCAGCATCCTTTAAGATTGCTTGTAAGTGGTGGAATGTTTCTGAACCCATGCGAACAGCTTCCTTCATTGAAGGAGCACCTACAGGCATGATCATGAATTCTTGGAAGTCAACCTTGTTTGTTGAGTGTGCACCACCGTTGATAACGTTCATCATTGGTGTTGGCATAACGTGAGCGTTGAATCCGCCGATGTAGTTGTACAAAGGAACTTCTAATTCATCTGCAGCAGCATGTGCAACAGCGATTGATACAGCTAAGATTGCGTTAGCACCTAACTTACCTTTGTTTGGTGTACCGTCTAAAGCAATCATTGCTTTATCGATAGCAACTTGATCTGTAACTTCGTAACCAACGATTTCTTTTGCGATAACGTCGTTTACGTTAGCAACGGCTTTTGAAACACCCTTGCCCATGTAACGTGACTTGTCACCATCACGTAATTCAACAGCTTCGTGTTCACCTGTTGAAGCACCTGAAGGAACGATTCCACGACCAAAAGCACCTGCTTCTGTGTAAACTTCAGCTTCAACTGTTGGGTTACCACGTGAGTCTAAGACTTCGCGAGCATAAATTTCTGTAATTGCAGACATATGTTATAATCTCCTTTAACTTTGATAAACAATCTTAGAAATTGTTTTCATGTATTATTTTACTGGTTTTACTTTAAACTTTCAACGTAAATCCATTCAAAAATTAGTCTTTGTAGTGAGCTAATTGTAAGAATGAGTCTGGTTGTAAAGCAGCACCGCCGATTAAACCACCGTCAATGTTTTCTTTTGACATGATTTCCTTAACGTTTGCAGGCTTTACAGAACCACCATATTGGATGCGAACCTTGTCAGCAACAGTTTCATCATATAAGTCAGCAACTGTCTTGCGGATTGCAGCACACATTTCTTCAGCTTGGTCCGCTGTAGCTGTCTTACCAGTACCAATTGCCCAAATTGGTTCATAAGCAATTACCATGTTTGAAACTTGGTCTGCTGATAAACCTTCTAAATCAGCCTTGATTTGGCCTTCAACAAATTCTTCAGCTTTGCCGGCTTCACGAGTTTCAAGTGATTCACCGCAGCAAAGAATTGGCTTCATGTTGTTTGCAAAGATGGCCTTTGCTTTCTTGTTGATGTCTTCATCTGTTTCGTGGAAGTATCCGCGCCGTTCTGAGTGGCCGATGATGACATAGTCAATACCCATTTCATTTAATACTTTTGGTGATGTTTCACCTGTGTAAGCACCTTCATCTTCAAAGTAGCAGTTTTCAGCACCAACGTGTAATTCTGAACCTTTAGCTGCTTCGATCAATGCTGGCAAATCAACTGCTGGAGCACAAATCAATGTTTCAACGTCTGTGTTCTTTGGTAAATCATTCTTAATAGCATTTACAAATTCTGTTGTTTCTTGTGGGTTTTTATTTAATTTCCAGTTACCTGCAATAATTGGAGTACGCATAATCTTCATCCTTTCTTTCAATAAAAATAGGGAGGATTGCCCTCCCTATCTGAATCAAATTAATTATTTGTCTGATACAGCGGCAATACCTGGTAATGTCTTACCTTCAAGATATTCAAGTGATGCGCCACCACCAGTTGAGATGTGGGTTAACTTGTCAGCTACACCCAACTTCTTAACAGCAGCTGTTGAGTCACCACCACCGACAATTGTTGTAGCATCTGTCAATGTACCTAAGAACTTGCCAATTTCAAGTGTACCTTTTGCGAAGTTAGGCATTTCGAATACACCCATTGGTCCATTCCATACAACTGTCTTAGCGTCTTTCAAAACGTTTTCGAATTCTTCAACTGATTTTGGTCCGATATCTAAGGCCATGTAACCATCAGGAATATCGCCTTCAACAACTTTGCTTGGAGCATCGTTATCGAATTTTTCAGCACATACGTTATCAATTGGAAGAACTAACTTGTCGCCAGCTTTTTCCATGATTTCCTTAGCTAATTCAATCTTGTCTTTTTCAACTAATGAGTTACCAATCTTGATACCCTTAGCTGCGTAGAATGTGTATGCCATTCCACCACCAACGATGATCTTGTCAGCCTTATCGATCAAGTGGTTGATAACACCGATCTTATCTGAAACCTTTGCACCACCTAAGATAGCAACAAATGGGTGTGCTGGATTGTCAACAGCGTTACCTAAGAACTTGATTTCCTTTTCAAGTAAGAAACCAGCAGCAGCTTTCTTGCCGGCAGCCTTCATGTTTGAAGCGATACCAACGTTTGAAGCGTGTTCACGGTGAGCTGTACCAAAGGCATCGTTTACGTAAATGTCACCAAGTGATGCCCAGTACTTACCTAATTCAGGATCGTTACCTGATTCCTTCTTACCATCTAAGTCTTCGAAACGTGTATTTTCAACAAGCAAAACGTCGCCGTCTTTCATGTTGTTGATTGCGTCTTCTAATTGCGCACCGCGTGTTACAGGGACAAATGTAACAGGCTTGTTCAATAATTCTGCTAAGTGCTTAGCAACTGGCTTCAATGTCAAAGCCTTCTTGTCTTCTTCAGTCTTTACACGACCAAGGTGTGAGAACAAGATTGCCTTTCCACCGTTGTCAATAATGTAGTTGATTGTTGGTAAAGCAGCTGTCATCCGGTTGTCGTCACCAATAACGCCGTCTTTAATCGGAACATTAAAGTCAACACGAACTAAAACTTTTTTACCTTTAAGGTCATCTTTTAAATCAGATACCATAAGTTTAGCCATAGTGCCTAACCTCCATAAATATAAATTTGGTAGTTAAATCGGTTTTTGAAGCCAATTTCACTATAAAATAAAGGCGAGTAGAGGCTATACCTCCACCCGCCTCTATAAAAATCTTTCGATTTTCATACTTAAATTAATTATTTAAGCATGCTTGCGAATTTTTCTAATGTACGGATCATTTGAGCTGTGAAGCCTGATTCATTGTCGTACCA
>NZ_AYYZ01000020.1 GCF_001435375.1 Ligilactobacillus araffinosus DSM 20653
AACTCAGCCCCAGATTGCCTAGCTAATAAAGTGTCCAATTTTTAGGGTTCACTTCATAAAGTCACTGATTTTTTTAATAAATTTTTTCTTCGTGTTCCAATAAAAGGTTGGCGATCGTCATGATAATAATCAATCTCAAGAAACATGCCGTTACAAACATCCATGAACTACCGTATCCAAATAAAAATGGGTCCAACGCATCAAAGAAAACTATTAATAATTACCGATAAACCAGTGCAAGCGGAATTCTGATTAATGAAAAAATTTCTGACAGGTCTCCAGCAAGCGTTTGTGAAAGCACTGTTTCGCCCGGTATAAAGCCGTAAGGATTGTAAGAAATACACGCATAATCCATGCTTTGTTCGCCATGCTGATTTGTGATGTTTTGCCTGTTCCCGTTTATTCGTTGAAGGTTCCATTTGAACTTGCTTTTTCCGTTTAATATTCGGTAACCAAATTACAAACGTGATTGCTAACGAAACAGTCGGCACAATCTCTTTTCTAAAAAAAGCCGTATCCTTTATAAGCAAATGTTTAATAAAACATCGCCGTCAGATATGGCTCTCTTACTTATTTATCCTATTCATTGATCCAATCAAATTCCAAACTTGGATCCGCATTTAAATCAAGGCCGGCCCGGACACCATGTTTGTATCCAACGTATCCGGCAGCGCCGATCATTGCAGCATTATCTCCGCATAATTTAAGCGGGGCTTTCAATAATTGGACATCTGGAAAAGCCTTTAATTCTTGATCCAGCCGTTCCCGCAATCCTTGGTTGGCGGCAACTCCGCCCGCAAGAATCAGTTGTTTAACCGGGAACTTCTTCAATGCATGGATAGTCTTTTCAGCTAAAACATCAACAACACTAGCTTCAAAACTGCAGGCCAGGTCTGCTTTATCCAGTGTTTCGCCGATCTGTTCAGCATGATGGACTGTATTAATAAAGGCACTCTTCAACCCGCTGAAGCTGAAATCAAAGTTGTCTTCCTTTTCCATTGCCCGTGGAAAATGGAAGGTATCCTTTCCTTGATGAGCTAACTCATCGATTTCTTTTCCGGCAGGATAATTGATTCCAAGAACCCGGCCAACCTTATCAAAGGCTTCACCAGCGGCATCGTCCCGGGTTTCACCAATGATTTGAAATTCATTTTCCCGTGGCAAGTAAACCAGTTCTGTATGGCCGCCTGAAACCAATAATGCCAAGGCCGGAAACTTAATTTCGTCAACAAACCGGGCTGCATAAATATGACCTGCCATATGGTTAACCGGAATCAGAGGCAAATGATGCGCAAACGCAACGGCCTTTGCTGCCATTACTCCAATCAAGAGAGACCCGACAAGTCCAGGACCATACGTTACCGCAACGGCATCAAAATCATCATAGGCTACCCCTGCCTCTTCAAGCGCATCTTTAATGCAGGTCGTAATGATTTCAATATGGTGACGGCTGGCAACTTCGGGAACCACGCCACCAAACCGTTGATGACTTTTAATTTGAGTCGCAACAATGTTTGCCAATACTTTGCAGCCATTTTCAATTACCGCAACACTGGTTTCATCACAACTCGATTCAAATGATAAAATTAAATTCCGCTTTTCCACGATTACTTCTCACCTTTAAGTAAATATCCATATTCATATGCACTTTCATCATTATCGCTAAAATAATGGTGCTTAATGCGTTCTTTCTTAAATCCTAAATCGCCATAAAATTTTTGACCTTGAAGGTTACTTTGACGAACATCTAATGATACCCGCCGGCACCGCAAATTCTGCGCTTCAGCAATTACAAACTTTAACATCTTAGTTGCAATTCCACGCTGCTGAAACCGCGGAACGATCGCAATATCCGTGATTCGTGCCTCACCATGGGCATAATTGCATGCGACATACGCAACAACCCGATCTTCAAACCGCACTAACAAAACAAGTTGGTTAGCAACATCTTGAATCTGCTTTTCAAACACAGCATAGTTAATTGGCGTTTTCCCATTATAAACCGCCCGTTCAACCGACAACATTTCCGGAATTGATGAAACGACTGCCCGACAAAAGAGGTAATCCTGATCATCAAGGGTCACAGTTTGATTTTCAAAGTCAATTTCCTTATCATTTGCTCCTTGAGAAAGCAAATGCTCTAATTTCCTTTTAAACTTTTTCAATATAATTGGCATGCCGATCCTTCTCCTCAGGGTGTTTTTCCATCCATTGTAATTCAGCTTGAGTTAACCGCCGATATTGAGGAACAAAGAAATCAATATCAACCGGATCCATTGTTCTTCCCAATCTGCCTAAAACTGCAGCTTGAGGAAGTTGAAAGTTAGCTGATGCAACCGTTGCTTGAGAGCCTAAAACTTGAGCACCCATTTCAGCAAACTCGTCCTTTTGCGGGCCAACAAGCATGATTGCCTGGTGCAAATCTTGAAGTTGAGCAAGCAGATTTTTAAAACTGATATGCTGATCTTCAATCACACTAACTAATTGACCATTTTTCCATTGGTATGCCCCCGCAAACACATTTAAGTTCCGGGCATCAAAGTATGGAACGATCACCTGATCTATATCCGGTGCAATATTGGCTGCAACAGTCTTTAAACTTGAAACCCCAACAAGTTCCTTGTTAAGGGTCGAAGCTAAAACTTTCGCCGTTGTTACCCCAATTCGAAGTCCTGTATATGACCCAGGACCTTCAGCAACAACAAACCGATCGATGTCCGCAACATCTAAGTGACTGTCTTCCAGTAATTCAGCCACGACCGGCATTAAAGTTGTACTGTGATTGCGTGAAATATTCATCGTCTTTGTTGCCAAAAGATGATCGTCATCTAAAACCGCTACGCTTAGCGGCTGATTTGACGTATCAATTGCTAATATTTTCATTTTTTTCGTCCTTATTAATTAAAATCATAAACATAATACCACATACATGAAGAATAACAACCTTCACGGCCTATTTCAGTTCTTGCCATTCAACCTTTGCGGTACAGCTGACCTTATCGCCAACCCGAATTTCATGGATCGATTCCAATCGCTCTTCATCAAAATGTGTCAAACTATCAACGACTTCGCCAGAACGAACTTCATTTTTATAAACGATGTTAAACTGTTTAACTTCATGAGTTCGTAAAAATTCTTCCGGTAATGTATCAAGCATCCAATCAAAGTAGTGAATATTATTCACGTGCTGGTTGCTGTCGATGTCCATAAAGCGAACGCGATACTTTTTCGTGATCTCAGCTTCTTCCGGTTTCAAAACCGGTGGAACTGCTAAGCGCTCAACCTTCGTCGTATAATCACCTTCATACGGACCAACGATTTCATCTTTGATCCGCGCGATCTTCCGCTTTTCCTTATCCATTAAGCAAAAAACAGTATGCATCTTAACAATTTCTTCACCCTGCTCATCTTCCATCATGAAGTCTCGGTAGCAGAAATACCGGTTATATGACTCAGCCTGGGTTGTGATCTTAATTTTTTCATGATCGACCGGAAGCCGTTTAACATCAATAATATTTTGGCTTACAATCCATCCATACCCCATTAAATCAAGCTTTTCGGTTGAAATTCCAAGCTTCGAACTTTGATCAGTTGAAACCAACATGCACAAATCAACTAAATTTCCAATATTTAACCGCCCTGTCACATTAGTTTCAAAATAAACAACTTTATGTTCTTCGGTATACTTTTTTCCTGGCACAGTGCCCACTCCTTAAAACTAACTTTTAATTCAGCCCATGATACTCGTTATAAACGTCCTGTTTCTTTAAATGATTGTTCTTTGCGACTTGCTTAATAGCGGCATTGGGTTTCATTTGGTGATCATCGATCAATTGTTGAACTTGGTCTTTCAGTGACCCGCTAACCTTTTTGGGTTGGGTTTCTTCCGGATGCGCATTTCCTTCAACAATCAAGACAAATTCGCCGCGGACTTCTTCTTGATTACTCCATGCAACTGCATCGGCAAGTGTTCCGCGCAAATACTCTTCATACCGTTTTGTCAGTTCCCGGCACAAAACGATTTTCCGCTCTTTACCAAAAACGGTCATCAAGTTTTTCAACGTTTTATTCAAGCGATGTGGAGCTTCATAAAAAATCATCGTTACTGTTTGCAAATTTAATTTTTCAAGAGTTTCCACCTGCTCCGTCTTTTTCCGCGGTAAAAAGCCGTAGAACAAAAATGGTTGGGGAACAAGGCCTGAGGCGATCAAAGCCGTCAATGACGCACTTGGTCCAGGAAGTGCAATCACCCGGATTTCTTCGGCTGCGCATGCTTCAACTAATTCATGTCCCGGATCACTGATCGACGGCATCCCCGCATCACTGACCTGAGCAATATTTTTACCACCTTTCAGCATCGCAATCAATTCAGGAATTCGTTCCTGAGTATTAAACTTATGAAAACTGATCTGTTTTGTATGGATATCAAAGTGATTTAATAATTTTTGAGTATTCCGCGTATCTTCAGCAGCGATAAAATCTACTTGCTTTAACGTTTCAACTGCGCGGGGCGTCATATCGTTTAAATTTCCAATTGGAGTTGGAACTAAATAAAGTGCTCCAACTTGCGAATCGACATTTTGAAAACTACTTACCTTTTGAATCGCCATCGATTTCTCTCCACTTTTCTCCGTAAATTATATCCTGGCAAAAAATACACTCATCATCTGTCCGACGTGAGCCAAAATATTGGGTACATACATGGAATCCTTCATGATAAAGGTTTTCCAAGTTTTGCCGCGACCGGGAAAGACCGCTGTTTTTCTTTGTTTTCTTATTATTTTCAAGTTCAGCAAGCCGCTCACGCAAATGCGTATTTTCAACTTCAAGCTGGTTGTTCTTTTCAATGATCTGCGTCATTTGGTTCCGCATTAATGAAAGGGTCGCTGCCATTTCATTTGCTTGAGCTTCCATCGTTTCAAAACTATCGTATAATTCTCCTTTATCCATTCCTATCATATCCTATCTTTTGTGGTAGCAGCGGCATAACCGCAATGTTAATCCTTCTAATACATTTTGATATGAAACGTTAACTGCCAGTTGGTTCCAGCAATTCATCACCAATTCAACACCTTTAGTCAGCTGTGAAGCAGGAATCTGAGCAGCCGCCTGAGCAAGCATCTTCTTTTCAGTAATAAATGCAACTTCGGCATCCTGATGATACCGCAATAAAATCAAATCACGGCAAATCATGACCATCAACTCTAAAAGGCGTTCCTGGGCAGGCCGCTCATCAACCAGCGGCATCAACCGGGTCTGAATATAGACAAATGCCCGCCAGTCATCCGCTAAAATCGCCTTCATCCAATTCACTACTTCAGCAAGCAATTTCTGAAACTGTTCATCGGTTCCTAAAGCTACCAACTCATCAAGGTCAGCGTTTAAATTCACCAAAACAGATGCAACCGCCTTGTCGATCCCAGCATCCATAAGCCTTTTCAGTTGAGTTTCCCGGTTTAAGCTCGCCATTTCAACGACCTGGCACCGCGAAACGATCGTCGGTAAAATCTGATTAGCATGACTTGAAAGGAGAAACGCTGTAATGCTGCCATTAGGTTCCTCGATGAATTTCAGCAAGCTATTGGCTGCACTCGTTGTCATCTTTTCAACATCCTGAATGATGAAAACTTTCCGGTTACCTTCCAAACCGCTTTTAGAAAACTCAGATTTTAAGTACCGGACTTGATCGACCTTGATCGATCGTCCTTCAGGAATGATTCGCACCACGTCAGGATGTTCATTTGCAGCAATCCGCCGACATTCCGAGCATTTTAAGCACGGTGTTCCATCCGCGTTGCGCTGATTACAGAAAATTCCCTGAGCGATCCAAACTGCAAGACTAAGCTTTCCCGTTCCAGATGCTCCGCTTAATAAATACGCGTGCGCAAGGCGTTTTTCATTTATCAATTTCGCAAAATGCTGCGTTAATTGTGGTTGAATTGCTGTGATCTCTTGCTCCATGATTCCTCCATCAAATCAATACTGTTCAAATTGAGCAACATCGAGGACAAAAACCGTTGCACCGCCTATATTGACTTGGCGCGGATAATTATTATGCAATCCTTCAACATGCGTATCGACTCCAACTGGCGGGGTAATAAATTTCCGCCGTTTCTTCGATACATGCTTTATAATTTCGAGCACCTCATCGACCCGCTGATCATCAATTCCAATCAAAAAAGTTGAGTTTCCTGATCGCAAAAAGCTTCCGCTTGATGCAAGTTTCGTCGCCCGCACATCATGCTCAATGAACTGATTGCTTAATTGGTCGCTATCTTTATCTTGAACAATTGCGATTACTAATTTCATTCATACTCCTTATCTTTAAAAACTGCTTCAAAATTGCAAGCACATCGTCAGTTACCTTCTCAATTGACTGACTGGCATCAATAACCTTTATGCGTTGCGGATTATCTTGAGCAAGTTTCAAATATCCCTGATGCACTCGGCGATAAAAATCAAGCTGATCTTTATCCAGCCGGTTAACTTCATCTTGCCGATTATTTTGAATCCGATTTAATCCAACTTCCGGATCGATTTCAAAATACAACGTCAAGTCCGGCGTCAAACCGTTCGTCGCAAATTCATTGATTTTTGCTACGGCGTCCATTCCGATTTCACGCCCAGCTCCTTGATATACCAGTGAACTATCTACAAAACGGTCACTCATGATGATTTTACCAGCTTTTAAGGCTGGCAAAACATTTTCAGCCAGGTGTTGCCGCCGAGCAGCCGCAAACAATAGTGCTTCCGTTCGGGCATCCATTTCGGTATATTTTTCGCTCAAAATAATCTTCCGAATTGCCTCCGCAATCCGATTGCCGCCGGGCTCGCGACTATACATAAAGCGGTCAGCGTCCGACGACTGTTCAAAGGCTTTAATTACATTTCGAATGACGGTTGTTTTTCCTGATCCGTCAAGCCCTTCAAATGTAATAAACTTTCCACTCAATGCCAACAACTCTCTTCAATATTAATACTTTAATTGTACTTTAATTTAGAAGAATTCTCCAATAGATTTGTTAAATTGTCTTTTTATTTTTTCCAATCAAAAAGCACACAAAAACACCCTGCAAGCTTTTACTTGCAAGGTGTTTTTACCTAACAATTACCTTAAAATATCCCCCTGATTCTCTAATTAGTTACGCCGTTTCCGATCGGCTAATCCAAGGGCTGATAAGATTCCGGCAGCAGCAAGTGAAATTTCACCCCAAAGGGTTGACTTAGTATTTGCATTTTCACCTGTTTGTGGCATTGCGTTCTTCTTAGCTGCTGGTTCAATGGCAGCTTCCTTAACAACTGGAGCTTCTGTTGTGAATGTGATCATATCGTTGTTATTAACTGTCTTTTCAGCGCTCTTTACAGCTTCAACATTGTCTGCATAAACTACATTGGCGTTGTTTTCTTTAGCAGCTGCGTTCTTTGCAGGTGTTACGGTTGTTGAAACGTATGCTGGTTCGCTCTTCTTGTTTTCTACTGCTGATGACTTAACAGTTTGATTATTATTTGTTGTTACGGTTGTGTTCTTGTTTGTATTCGTTGTTGAACTTGGCTTGGTTGATGGATGCAATGGAACCGTGTTACCCATATCTGCTGTCGATGATGGGTGTTGATTCTTAATCCATTCAACTTTAGTTGTTGTCGTTGTCTTTTCTTCGTTCTTCAATTCTGTTTCAAGTTGATTTAACTTGTTTAAAGCATCGCTGTATTCTTTTTGTGCCTTAGCAAGTGCGTCACGATCATTGTTTTCTTGCTTTTGAGCATCGTTCAAGGCCTTAATTGCATTAGTGTAATCTGTTTCAGCTTGAGCAAGTTTAGCTTCGGCATCCTTCAATGCTGATTGATTCTTTTGATATTCAGCAGCTTGATTTTGCAAGTTGGTTAATTCAGCTTCATCCTTAGCTAATTGCTTGTTCAAGTCGTTCAACTTGTTTTGAGCATTTGTTAATGCTGTGTTTGCATTATCTAAGTTTGACTTAGCTGTTACAGCATCCTTTTTAGCAGCTGTTAAACTATTTTCTGCTTCTTCAGCAACTGACTTGTCTTGAGCTAAACTCTTTTGTGCATCAGCAATAGCTTGCTTGTCGTGTTGCAAACCGTCTTGGTACATTTTCAAAATATTTTGATCATTCTTCAACAGTAACTGGTCACTTTGCAATTGATTTTCCAAAGCGGTTGGTGTGTCCTGTTTGATTTGGTTTTGATCGTTAGTAATATCTTGCTTATCGGTATTAACTTTTGCTTGGTCTGCATTGACCTTATTTTGTTGTTGTGTTAACTGACTTCTAAGTTGGGTAACTTGTTGTTGTAAAGCTGAAGTATTAGGCATTGAAATCTTATTACCTGGATTATCCATACTAAAAATTGCCTCTGCATGCATGACAAAAGGCAATTCGCTACCTTCTGCATCCTTATTAAAGGAAAAACCAATATACTTTGTTGCAGGAATTACAAGAACATTAGCATGTCCCCATCCGCTATCTAAATCATCCGAAATCCATCCTGCAATTCCATCAAAAACTTGATGTTTCAATTGATTCATTGTTACACTTGACATAACTTCTGACGATGACCAACTTTGATAAAGATCTTCCAAAGAACTAACATTACCATCTTCAGCTTGAACCTCTTTAATGCCATCACTATCGTGATGATGGACTGCTGCATTCCAATTATCAGCTATATATTGTTTAGCCACATCTTCAGCAAACTTCATTGAATTAGTAGTTAACTGAACTGGTGCTACACCTAGTTGTGCTCTGATTGAATTAACAATTGCAGTTGCATATTCGTTTATTTCTTCAAACTGTTGAGGAGAAAGATCGTACGCATTGACCTCATAATTATCATTGGGATTATCTACCCATTGGTTTTCGAGGCCTTTAAGCCACCCTTCTTCTTCTGCTATACTTACATTACCAAATGTTTGACTCGGCGTTTGATTAAGTGAATCGTTAGCATTTACCAAATTCTTTAAATGGCTAAGTAAAGTACTATCAATTGTCATTGTTGGAGCAACATCATTCCCCATCTGACTCTTAATATCGTCCAACTTCTTCTTTGTATCATTAGCCACATTTTGATCGTTAGTCAATGTTTGTTGGTCATTTTCCAAATTCTTTTGATCCTCAGCCAACTTCTTTTGGTCATCTTGAAGCTTTGCACTGCTTTGAGCGATCTTATCTTGGTCATCCTTGATTTTTTGTTGATCATTGTTTACAACTGTTTGTTGATTATTAATGCGATCTTGATCATCTTTAATTGTTTGTTGACCTTTGTTGATGGTATTTTCATCATCAGCCACTTTCTTTTGTGCACTATCATTCTTAGCTTGTGCATCATTTACCTTGCTTTGTGCTTGATCATATGTATTTTGAGCACTTGACTGGTTTTGCTTTGCTTGATCAACTACTGATTGTTGACTTGAAACGGCACTCTTGTCAGCATTCACTTTACTTTGAGCTGCTTTTTGCGCACTTTGATTGTTTTGAATTTCACTTGCTGATGGTTGATTCTTCTTAGCATCATCAACCGCTTTTTGTGCATCCGCTACATCCGCTTTCTTTTGGTCAGCTGTGCTTTGAGCCTTTGCTGTACTTTGTGAATCTTGATTAACTTTTGATTGGGCATTATCCATGTTTGCCTTGTCTTGGTTAACTACTGATTGCTGACTTGAAACTTCCTGTTTTGTCTTATCAATTTGTTGTTGTGTTGCTTCTGTCTTGGTTGTTGTTGTCGTGATTTTCGTTTCATCACCGACCTGTTCCTTCGTTACTTTAACAGAATCTGCATGAACACTTGCAACGCCTGCAGCTAATGTTGCCGCACCAACTGCAACTGTTGTAATAATCTTTTTCTTATCCATAAATAACACCTTTTCCTTAATTTTTTTATTTTAATATTTTACTCTTACATTGTATTAATTTATCTTCATAAAATCAATATTTTTTCTTTAAAATATATCATTTTATTCTTATTTAAATCATCGTTTTAACATTTTTGATCACTTTTTAAAATTATGTTCTAAAAAACATCCATTTCAAGCAATTACAATTTAACTTTATTTATCAATCTTACCAAAAAAATTTACCCAATGTTAATAGATCCATTTTGCAATATAAACTACTAATTACGCCCGAAACAGCCCCAAGTAAACTTACTTTTGGATACTCCAATTTTCTTATTCGATTATAGTGAAAAGTTTTTCCGGAAATAAAATTAAATGCATTCTTAACTAAACACTTTAATTATCCACAAATGATGAATACAATATCCACTTAGTCACATCCTTAAGAATCAGCTACTTATAAATAGAAGAATAACTACCAAAATAAATACAAACAATTAATCGTTTTCCTTATCATCTGTAAAAAATAAGCCTGCGATTTTCATCGCAAGCTTATTTTTATCGTACGATCACTGATTCTTGGATCTTCGCCTTGACTTTTCGATGCTTAGCTTCTCGAAAAAGAAATTCAAATTTTGCCCGAGCAATTTGTTCATTAACTAGCAATTCTTCCGTTGACATAGTCGCTAACAAATCGTCATTGTGTCGAATGTTATTGAATTCATCCTTTGCCAACTCGATATCAGCTAATAATTTTCGATCATATTGTTTTTTCAATGTTGCTTGATTGCGTTTTTTTCTTCCAAATCCAAACATTACAATTCTGTCCGCCCTTCAATCGCCTTAAATAAGGTCATTTCATCTGCATATTCAATATCACTACCGACTGATAATCCATGAGCAAGCCGAGTAACTTTTACGCCAGCGGGCTTGAGCAACCGGGCAATATATGTTGCAGTTGCTTCCCCTTCCGGAGTTGCATTAGTGGCTAAAATCACTTCTTTAATTTGGTCATTTTGCTGCAGGCGCTTAATCAAGCCCGTAATATTGATATCTTCCGGCCCTTTCCCTTCGATTGGTGATAAAACGCCGTGCAAAACGTGGTACAAGCCATGATATTCACGCATCTTTTCAAGAGCCATCACATCTTTGGGTTGTTCAACAACAATTACCTGACTTTGATCCCGTGATTTATCGACACAGATCACACATGGGTCGCTTTCAGTGATGTTACCGCAAATACTACAAAAATGCAGATCTTTCTTCGCCGAAACAAGCGCCTTGGCAAAACTTTCCACATCTTTTTCATCCATATCAAGGGTAAAAAATGCAAGCCGAGTTGCCGTTTTGCTGCCAATTCCTGGCAGCTTTGTATAACTATCAATTAATTTTGCAATTGGTTCTGGATACTGCATTTAATCACCTCGTTAATCTTCTTTAACTTGAACTGCTTCTTTTCCAAATAATTTTTGAGCTTCTGCAACGATCGGAGGTTGAGCTGGTTCTTCGATTTGCGGATCAGCCATATTATCTTCTGCTTGAGCGGCCGGTTGCGCATTTACCTTCCCGCCTTTCCGTTTTGCAAGGTAATCTTTGCGAATCTTCAACCATTGCTCGTTTGGTAAGAAAAGCAAACTTAAATTCTGATCCACAAGCCGACTTAATCCGTTAGTTAATGCGTCTTGAAGTTCACGGTCATCAATGGCTTTTTGACAAAGATACGGATATTCAAAACCAATCACGACTCCCTCAGAACTTGCAGCCACCGGTTTGCTGACACTCATAATTGCCCGTTGCGGAACCGTCAGCATACTGATCAAGTCGCCCCAAACTTGTTGAAAACGATTCAGATCTGGCCGGGTCGCATTTCCTAAAACTTCGTTAACCTTTTCATAGTTGACTTTCACTTCTTTAATCTTCGTTTGGTTTGTTGAAACTGCTTGGCGCCGGACAGGCCGGGCTGCTTGCGGTTGCGTCTGTTGTAAACTATTGATTTGATCTTGAAGTTGTTGAATCCGATTCATTAGCCGGTCAATCTGGGCTTGGTCCGCACTAATTGCTGGTTGAGAATTTGCCTGAGAAACTTGCAGTTGATTTTTTAACTGACTCAACTTAACCGTCAAAACTTCCAAGTAAACCGTTGGATGCGACGTATACCGCATATTTTCCTGCTGTTCATTCAAGATATTAATCATTTGATAAACAGTTTCTGGTTTAACTTCTTGCGCAAACTTCTTAAAGTTTTCATCTAACATTCCCAGTTCAGTTTCCTCAAGCATTGCAGGGGATTGTTGATAAAGCAATAAATCGCGGCAATATTCAACCAAGTCTTCCACAATTCGGGAAGCATCTTTGCCATCTTGAACCAGCTTGTGAATCATTTCCAATGCTTCCGGTGTTTTTTGATTCACAACCGCCTGTAAATAATTCAAAAGATCCATTTTTGTTACACTGCCCGTTACCAACAATGCATTATCTAACGTAACGTTATTTTCGCCAAACGAAATGACTTGGTCAAGAATGCTCAATGCATCTCGCATCCCACCTTCTGCAGCTTTCGCAATTACCTTCAACGCCGCATCCTCATACTGGATATCCTTTTGTTTTAAAATGTATTCCATCCGTTTCAGGATCGTAGATGACGTAATACGTTTAAAGTCAAACCGCTGCGTTCGTGAAATGATTGTTGCCGGAATTTTGTGCGGTTCCGTGGTTGCCAAAATAAACACAACATTTGCTGGCGGTTCTTCTAACGTTTTCAACAGAGCGTTGAACGCTCCTGTGGATAACATATGAACTTCATCGATGATGTAGACCTTATAATCGGCCTGAGTTGGAGCATATTTAACCTTATCACGGATATCACGAATTTCTTCAACCCCATTATTTGAGGCCGCATCGATTTCAAGCACATCATTCAAACTGCCGTTCGTGATGGCCTTGCAAATTTCGCATTCATTGCATGGTTCGCCGTTTTCTTGATGGTGACAGTTAATCGCTTTCGCAAAAATCTTCGCTGTCGACGTTTTTCCGGTTCCCCGAGGCCCAGTAAACAAATATGCATGGGACGTTTGATTCGTCATCACTGCGTTACGAAGAGTTTTAGTGATCATTTCCTGCCCCACAACATCTTCAAAACGTTGTGGCCGCCATGTTCGATACAAAGCTTGATATGCCATGAAAGGTTCCTCCTATCAGTAAATTTCTAAAAAAAATCTCCCGATCTCTAAGACCGAGAGTTTAATTTCATATCAACTTAAGACACATACCGAACAGAACTTAGTGCTGCTTCCTTCCGGACCTGACACGATTCGTTAAGACGATATTGCCTTAAGGCCTTACGGCAATTAATATGATACCGTAACTCCACTAAAAATTCCAGTCTTTTTTATGATTTTTTTCGCGCCTGTGCAAAAAACGATTTTAATAGTTTCAAACTCTCTTCCTGCAACAATCCTTTGTGGATAATTGCCTGATGATTCAGCCGCGGATCATTCAGCAAATTGTCAAGCGTTCCGGCCATTCCCGCCTTTTCATCTGCCGCGGCATAATAAACTTCCGGAATGCGAGCGTTTAAAATCGCTCCCGTACACATTGGGCATGGTTCTAAAGTGACATATAAGGTACAGTTTTCAAGCCGCCAGCTTTGAAGTGCTTGATTAGCCATTTGAATTGCCCTGATTTCCGCGTGATCAGTCGCCAGCTTTGAATGCTCGCGGTAATTAGATCCCCGGCCGATAATTTGATCGTCCTTCACGATCACGCAACCAATCGGAATCTCACCAATTACCGCTGCTTGCTGTGCTTCTTGAAGCGCAGCTTGCATAAATTGCTCATGCTTTTCTTCCATATTATGATTCCTTTTGACTTTGCAAGATTTGATAGCCTTTGTTGCGGGCAATCATCTGGCAGTTACCGAAAACTTCTTCCATTTTCTTTTTAGCAGATGGAGCACCCTGCTTCTTTTGAATCACAACTGTTAACGTTCCACCAACTTGAAGGTGATCAAATGCCCCTTCAAGAATTTGGTGAACGATTTTCTTGCCCGCCCGAATCGGTGGGTTAGAAACAATTGCTTGATAATCTTTCTTATTCACCTGTGCATAAACGTTGGATGCAAAGATGTCCACGTTGGTGATTGCATTTAGCTCGGCGTTTTCTTTGGCTAGGTCAAGTGCCAAATGGTTCACATCGACCATTTCAACTGTTAATTGGGGATAACGCTTCGCAAGTGCCAATCCAATTGGTCCATATCCACAACCAACATCGAGAACTGTTCCTTGAAGATTTTCAAACATTCCCGTTGCTTCCAATGCGTCCAATAATGTCCGGGAACCAAAATCAACCGTTCGTTTCGAAAAAACCCCATTATCAGTTACAAAGCAAAATTCATTTCCTAATAGATTAAAATTCCATCGCCGTTCCTGATGCTCAACATCTGGGTGTTCTGAATAGTAATAATTTGTCAAAATATTCCGTCCTTTCTCTTCGTTTTTATGATACGAATTTTTAAAATTAAAAGCAAACCCTTTAATGACGCGGTTCTCTCACACCTACCATATATATGATTGTAAAATTGTTGAGCAACTACATATTGTATTATTTTCTCAAAAGTGTATACTTACATCACGTACACGAGATTAACGGAAAGAGAGAAATTTAAATGAATTTAGTTTTATATACAAAGAATAACTGCATCCAATGCAAAATGACTAAACGCTTCTTAGAACAAAATAATATTGCTTTTGAAGAACACAACATCTCAGACGAACCTGAATATGTTAATTACTTAAAAGAAAAAGGATTTCAAAGTGTTCCCGTCCTTGAAAATAATTCAGAACCAATCATTAATGGCTTCCGGCCAGACCAATTAAAGGAACTTGTTGCTGCTAATTAAACCTTCACAGAAAGCAGGCGATCATCTTGGGAATTAAAGACATCGATATCAGCAATGTAACCTACTATGATTTAAATAACCAAATCAACATTCCCGTGGATAATAAAATTCCGTTGGAAAAAGACAAGGAAGCTTTGCAAGCCTTCCTTAAAGAAAATATTGAACCAAACACCAAACGCTTTTCTTCATTAGAAGAACGTTTTAAATTTCTCATCGAAAAGGACTACATCGAAAAGGAATTTGTTGAAAAATATGATTTTGAGTTTATCAAAAAGTTATATGCCTACCTTAAAGACCAGCATTTCGAATTCCAATCATTCATGGCAGCTTACAAATTCTTCAATCAATATGCTTTAAAAACAAATGATGGTAACTATTACCTCGAAACTTACGAAGATAAAATTGCAATGAACGCCCTTTACATGGCAAACGGCGATGAAGACCTTGCAATGAGTCTTGCAGATGAATTGATCCATCAACGATATCAACCAGCAACCCCAACTTTCTTGAATGTCGGGCGGAAACGCCGCGGTGAATTCGTCTCTTGCTTCTTGCTGCAACCAACCGATGATATGAATTCAATTGGGCGGTGCATTAACTCTGCGTTGCAACTTTCAAAAATCGGTGGCGGGGTTGGAATTACCTTAAATAACCTTCGTAGCGCTGGAGCTCCAATTAAGGGAATCGAAAATGCAGCCTCCGGGGTGGTCCCAGTAATGAAACTCTTAGAAGACAGTTTTTCGTATTCAAATCAACTCGGTCAACGGCAAGGCGCCGGCGTTGTTTACTTAAGTGTCTTTCACCCTGACATCATCGAATTTTTAGCAACTAAACGCGAAAATGCCGATGAAAAGGTTCGGATGAAGACTCTCTCCCTTGGAGTAATCGTTCCCGATAAGTTTTATGAATTAGTTCAACAAGATGCTGACATGTACTTATTTGAACCATACGACGTTGAAAAGGAATATGGCGTTCCGTTCTCATACGTTGACATTACCAAGGAATATGACAACTTAGTCAATAATCCAAAAATTCATAAAAAGAAGATCAAGGCCCGGGAACTTGAAGAAGAAATCAGTAAACTTCAACAAGAATCCGGCTATCCGTACATTGTTAATATCGATACCATGAACCGCACTAATCCAGTTGACGGTAAGATCATCATGAGTAATCTTTGCTCGGAAATCGCTCAAATTCAACGGCCATCTAAGATCAATGACCTTCAAGAATACGAAGTCCTAGGATCAGATATTAGTTGTAATTTAGGATCGACTAACATCGTAAACCTGATGGCATCGCCTGATTTTGGTAAGTCCGTTGAAACCATGATGCGGGCCCTAACATTTGTTTCTGACCAAGGAAATGCCAAGGTTGTACCTTCAATTTATGAAGGTAACAAGTTAAGCCACTCAGTTGGATTGGGGGCAATGGGCTTGCACGCTTTCTTAGCCAAGAATCACATTCAATACGGTTCGCCGGAATCAATTGAATTCACCAATGTTTACTTCATGTTATTGAATTACTGGACGTTAGTTGCTTCAAATAAGATTGCTCGCGAACGGCAGGAAACATTCTTTGAATTTGAAAAGAGTGCCTATGCCGACGGATCTTACTTTGACAAGTACATTAACCAAGATTGGGGGCCAACAAGCGATCGCGTTAAGGAATTATTCGCTGGTATTTTTATTCCAACTAAAGCAGATTGGGCACAATTAAAAGACAACGTCATGCGTGATGGTTTGTATAACGCCTATCGAATGGCAGTTGCTCCAACCGGCTCAATTTCATACGTTGGGAATACAACTGCTTCCCTTCAACCAATCATTCAAAAAGTTGAAGAACGGCAAGAAGGTAAAATTGGAAAGGTCTACTATCCCGCTGCTTACCTTTCAACTGATACAATGCCGTATTATAAGTCTGCCTATGACTTAGACATGCGGAAGATGATCGATGTCTATGCCGCAGCCCAAGAACACGTTGACCAGTCGATTTCAATCACCTTGTACTTCAAGTCAACAATTGCTGAAGGCCTGTACCCATGGAAGAACGGTCGGACAGATAAGATGACGACGCGTGACCTGTCAATCATCCGGAACTACGCATGGCATAAGGGAATTAAGAGTTTATACTACGTCAGAACATACACTGATGACGGCTCAGAAGCATTCAGTGTTAACGAATGTGAAAGCTGCTCAATTTAACATTCTTTTTAGGGGAAGAAAGGAATTTATTTTATGAAAATCAACATTTTATTTACCTCAATTGAAGGCAACACACAGGCATTTATTGAAAAGTTAAAAGACTATGCTGAAGCTCATCGGCCGGACGACACGATCAATGCAAAGGAAATCAGTGAAGCCGCCCCATTTGATAATGAAACTGAAGATTATTTTGTTTTCGTTCCGACCTATCTTGATGGCGGCAACGGAATTGATAATGGTGTGAAGGAATTAATGACCAATGCATTAGGGGAATACATTGATTATGGCGATAATGCCGCTCACTGTTTAGGAGTTATTGGTTCAGGGAACCGCAACTTTAATCAACAATTTTGTTTAACTGCCCGGCGGTATGCACAACAATTCAATGTTCCGTTCCTTGATACATATGAATTACGGGGGACCAGTGAAGATGTAAAACGCATCTATCAAACAATGCTTGACGTTTTAGCATAGGAAAGTGAGGAAATTTCTGATGAGCAATAATTATAAAGCAATCAACTGGAATAAGATCGATGACGCAATTGATAAAGCAACATGGGAAAAGTTAACGGAACAATTTTGGCTCGACACCCGGATTCCGGTTTCAAACGACTTAAAAGATTGGCATCAGCTCGATGACGATCACAAATACCTTGTTGGCCATGTTTTTGGTGGTTTGACCTTGCTTGATACCGTTCAGTCGCAAGACGGAATGGCATCATTAAGACGGCACGTTCGCACGCAACATGAAACGGCGGTTTTGAATAACATTCAATTCATGGAATCAGTGCACGCCAAAAGTTACTCAACGATTTTTTCAACGTTGAATACTCCGGACGAAATTGACGAAATCTTCCAATGGAGTGATTCTGAAGAATTTCTTCAAAATAAAGCAAAGTGGATCAGCGATATTTATAACGATACGGCTGAAGACCCATTGAAGCAAAAGGTCGCCAATGTTTTCCTTGAAACCTGTCTTTTCTATTCAGGATTCTATACGCCCCTTTACTACTTGGGCCACAACCAATTACCTAACACTGCTGAAATTATCAAGTTGATCTTGCGGGATGAATCTGTTCACGGAACATACATTGGCTACAAGTTCCAACTTGGATTAAAGGAACGCGGCGAAAATGAACAACAGCAAATGAAAGATTGGTTGTATGACTTCTTGATGAAACTTTACGAAAACGAAGAAAAATACACCCACCTTCTTTACGATCCAGTTGGTTGGACGGAAAATGTATTGACCTTTGTCCGTTACAACGCAAATAAGGCATTAATGAATCTGGGACAAGACCCACTCTTCCCTGATACAGCCGAAGACGTTGAACCAACCGTTATCAACGGAATTTCAACAACCACCTCAAACCATGATTTCTTCTCCCAGGTCGGCAATGGCTATCGTCTTGGGGAAGTTGAAGCCATGACCAATGAAGATTATGAAAAATGGGCAAATGACGACCCTGAAAAATAAAAGCGAGGAATATTTTATGCAATCAAAGGAAGTTACAACGTTTCATAATATTATGCGGTTTAAAAAAGAAAATGCCTCCACAGGACTGATCGATATTGATCACCTGTACATCGACCTTTCAAATGAAAATCAAAACGAATGTTTCATTCAAAATACAGCAAAACAGATTCTTAAAAATCATTTGTGGTATACCGGCGTCCGGTTTAAGCTTAAAGGTAAACAGCATGTTCGTGATTTTGTGATCGATCACTACCCGCAAATTGCACATGCCATCCAACAACTTGACCCGCTTGTTGTTGCCAAAAATGAACAGGAAACTGACCAAACTTCAACTCAACTCTCTAAATGGCTTAAAGTCAATGATTTTCTAGCTGTTCAACTTGCTCGGGTCAAGGTTGAGGACGTCGAAAAACCGTTTATTAAGTAAAAATAAAAGCGTTAATTAGGAAAAATGAAGTGAACCCTAAAAATTGGACACTTTATTAGCTAGGCAACCTGGGGCT
>NZ_AYYZ01000021.1 GCF_001435375.1 Ligilactobacillus araffinosus DSM 20653
TAAAAAAACACCCCAAATCCTGGATTTATTTTGTCCAAGATTTGGGGTGCATATCATTAGTGAAGTCACTGATTTTTTTAATTTTCAAATTCATCGAGTTCTAGTAATTTTTCTTCCCACTCATCTTCGGTAGCCGAAAGATTAGTTGTTACTTTTTCAAGTTGTTTTTGCAGTTTTTGCATTTTAGCAACATCATTAAAGACTTCTGGATCAGTCATTTGCTGTTCGATCGCTGCCTTTTGATCTTCAAGATCGCCAACTTGATTTTCAAGCTTATCAACAGTTCGCCGGAGTTTTCGTTCCTGTTTTTGCCGTTCCTTGCTTTGTTTATAATTTTGCATTCCGGCTGACGGTTGTTTCGATTGCTCGGCTGAAGCGGTGTTCTCCTTAGCATTCGCTGCAAGCATTTCTAGTTCTTGTTTCTTTTCAACGTAGTAATCGTAGTTCCCAAGATAAAGGGTGCTGCCTTCTGGATTGATCTCGATCACTTCGGTGGCAACTTTATTGATAAAATACCGGTCGTGGGAAACGAAAAGAACGGTTCCGTTAAAATTCAAAAGGGCTTTTTCTAAAACTTCTTTACTTTCGATATCTAAGTGGTTCGTTGGTTCATCAAGAATCAAGAAGTTGTCGTGGCGCATAGCAAGCTTAGTTAACATCAGGCGTGCCTTTTCACCTCCGGAAAGGCTGTGAACCATCTTTTGAACAGCGTTGCCTTGAAAAAGAAAACTTCCTAAAATTGAACGGATATCCTTTTCCGGCGTTGTTGGATGTTCATCCCAAATTTCGTTTAAAACCGTTTTGTTTTCGTGAAGATTTTGCTGTTCCTGATCGTAGTATCCAGGGTGGACATTGGTCCCAAACCGGGCACCGCCTTTAATAAATGGAATTTGTCCTAAGATACTCTTCAGAAGAGTTGATTTTCCAATTCCGTTCGGCCCGACAATGGCAAGAACTTTGTGTTTCCGCAATTCAAAGTTGATCGGTTCGGCAAGGATTTGCTGATCATAGCCGATGGCTCCATCTTCAACTTGAAGAACGATGTCGCCGCTTTCCTGATCGCTGGTAAATTCAAAGTGGGGGCCTTTTTCGTATCCTTCAGGCCGTTCAAGCCGGTCGATCTTGTCAAGTTGCTTGCGTTTGCTTTGAGCCCGTTTAGTGGTTGAAGCCCGGACAATGTTTTTATTAACAAAATCTTCAAGATGACTGATTTCGGCTTGTTGCTTTTCATATGCTTTCCATTGAGCTTTTAACCGGGCATCTTTTTCCTTAATATACTGACTGTAATTGCCGGTATAGTGGCTTGATTGGTGATGACTGATTTCATAAACTTCATCAACGATCCGATCCAAAAAGTACCGGTCATGAGAAACAATCAGCAATGCGCCCGTATAATTTTGGATGTAACTTTCAAGCCAGGTAAGGGTGTCAATGTCCAGGTGGTTTGTTGGTTCGTCTAAGATCAAGAGGTCGCGTTTTTCAAGCAAAAGTTTGGCAAGCGCTAGCCGAGTTTTTTGACCGCCTGAAAGCGAACTGATGGGCCGGTCAAAGTCAGGGCCTTCAAAACCTAGTCCATGTAAGACGGCCTTGATTTCATTTTCATAGCCATAACCGTTTTGTTCTTTAAAGTCGTGCATTAGCTGGTCATAATTTTTCAAAAGTTGCTGGTAAGCTGCCGATTCAGAATCAGCATTCGGATCAGCAATTTTGCTTTCAAGTTGATGGATTTGGTTTTCCATTTCAATTAATGGTCGAAAAACACTTTCCATTTCATCGTAAATTTTTCGATCAGATTCTAACCCGGTATTCTGAGCAAGATAGCCGATTGAAAGTCCCTTTTTCTTTATGATTTGACCTTCACTCGGTTCTTGTTCACCGATAATCATTTTGATCAAAGTTGATTTTCCGGCACCATTCCGGCCAACAAGGGCAATTCGAGAATGGTCCTGAATATCAAGATTAACGTCTTCGAATAAAACATCCGCTCCAAAGTGGCGTGCGACGTGTTGTGCTTGAAGAAGGAGCAAAATGTCACCTGCTTTCTAAAAAGTCCTGTTCCCTATTTTATCACGTCAAATTCTTTTTAGTGAATTCCCCATAGAAGAAGGGTAATTAAATTCAATCCGGCATGGGCAATCATTGCTGCCCGAATGTCATGCGCCTTATAATAGATGAATTCAAAAATACATCCCATAACAAAGTATGTGAGAAAGTGGCTATCATGGTGGGCAATCACAAAGAGAAAACTTGAAATGATTGCGGCAATCCACGGCTTAAAATAGTAAGTTAAGTTTCCAAAGAAAACTTTTCTAAAAATTAATTCTTCAACAATTGGGGTGGTAATCACAATATCAAGTAGGTAAATTGGCGAATGCCGAAAAATAGTAATCAAGGCATTCGTATTTTGCGAAATTAGTGATTGATGAAAAAGAACGTGGACAAGCGTTAAGGTTACCGCCTGACCTAAAATAATCAGCAATGCGCCGCTTAATCCCCATAAAATGATTTTTTTAAGGTTGGATCGTTTTTCTTCAATAGTATTTTGATAACTATATTTTTGATTTAGTTTCCAAATAATCAACGCCCCCAGCAAACCGATGACGGTTAAAACGGGATAAAGCATTTGGGTTCCCCAGCAAATTTTTTGCGCAAGCATTTGGGCAATCATTAAGGCTAAGTAGCCAATTAAAATTGAGAGTGAATTCTTCTCAATTGCCATGAGTTCAACTTCTTTCGTTATTGTGAATTTACTTGTATTGTAGCATGTTTCAGCCATCATCAAAAATTAAATTAGCACTCTCAAGGTTCGAGTGATAAAAAATCCTTGCTTTTTAGAAACAAAGCGTATATAGTAATAATTGTAATCAGTTAGCACTTAGAACTATCGAGTGCTAAAAAATGGAGGGATTTATTGTGCTTAAACCATTAGGAGACCGTGTAGTCTTAAAAGTTGAAAAAGAAAAAGAAGAAACAGTTGGCGGAATCGTTTTAGCAAGCAATGCTAAGGAAAAGCCACAAACCGGAAAAGTAATCGCAGTTGGCGATGGCAAGATGTTAGATAACGGTCAAAAGGCTGTTCCTAGTGTAAAAGTTGACGATAAAGTCTTATTTGATAAATATGCAGGTACTGAAGTTAAGTACGATGGTGAAGATTATTTAATTGTCCGTGATAGTGACATCATGGCAATCGTAGACTAATTAAATTTACTCAGAGGTGATATTTCATGGCAAAGGAAATTAAGTTTTCAGAAGATGCACGTGCAAAGATGCTTTCAGGTGTTGATAAATTAGCTAATACAGTTAAATCAACAATTGGCCCTAAAGGTCGCAACGTTGTTTTGGAACAATCATACGGTGCTCCAACAATTACAAATGATGGGGTTACAATTGCTAAGGCAATCGAATTAGAAGACCACTTTGAAAATATGGGTGCTAAGTTAGTTGCTGAAGTTGCTTCAAAGACAAATGATATTGCTGGTGACGGAACAACAACTGCTACGGTATTGACTCAAGCAATCGTAAACGAAGGAATGAAGAATGTTACAGCTGGTGCTAACCCTGTTGGAATCCGGAAAGGAATCGAAAAGGCAACCAAGACAGCCGTTGATTCATTACACAAGATGTCACACAAGGTTGAATCAAAGAGTGATATCCAACAAATCGCTTCGATTTCAGCTGCCAACGAAGAAGTCGGCAAGTTCATTGCTGATGCGATGGAAAAAGTTGGTAACGATGGGGTAATTACCGTTGAAGAATCAAAAGGAATTGATACTTCATTAGATGTTGTTGAAGGAATGCAATTTGATCGCGGTTACTTATCACAATACATGGTAACTGATGAAGACAAGATGGAAGCCGACTTAGATAACCCTTACATCTTGATCACTGACAAGAAGATTTCAAATGTCCAAGAAGTCTTACCATTATTGCAATCAGTTGTTCAACAAGGTCGTCCATTGTTGATCATCGCTGACGATGTTGATGGTGAAGCATTACCAACGCTTGTATTGAACAAGATTCGGGGAACATTCAACGTTGTTGCCGTTAAGGCTCCTGGCTTTGGTGATCGTCGGAAAGAAATGCTTCAAGATATCGCTATTTTAACAGGTGGTACCGTAATTACAGATGACCTTGGTTTACAATTGAAAGACACAACCATCGATCAATTAGGTTCAGCTGCTAAGGTAACTGTTACAAAAGAAAACACAACAATTGTTGAAGGTTCAGGTGACAAGGACAAGATCGAAGAACGGGTTGCCCAAATCAAGAAGCAAATTGCTGAAACAACATCTGACTTTGATAAAGAAAAGATGCAAGAACGGTTAGCTAAATTAGCTGGTGGAGTTGCTGTAATCAAGGTTGGTGCCGCAACCGAAACCGAATTGAAGGAACAAAAGTATCGGATTGAAGATGCTTTGAACGCTACTCGTGCAGCCGTTGAAGAAGGCTTCGTTCCTGGTGGTGGTACAGCGTTAGTAAATACCATCAAAGATGTTGCTGCATTGAAAGAAGAAGGCGACGTTCAAACTGGAGTCAACATTGTAAAACGTGCTTTGGAAGAACCAGTTCGTCAAATTGCTGAAAACGCAGGTCTTGAAGGTTCTGTAATTGTTGAAAAACTTAAAGAACAAAAAGACGGTGTTGGTTACAACGCAGCCGCAGATAAATGGGAAGATATGGTTGAAGCTGGAATTGTTGACCCAACAAAGGTTACACGTTCAGCTCTTCAAAATGCCGCATCTGTATCAGCATTGTTATTAACAACTGAAGCAGTTGTTGCTGACAAGCCAGAAGAAAAGAAGGATGCTCCACAACAACAAGACGCTGGCATGGGCGGTATGATGTAAAATGTGGTAATTTGAAATAAAAACAGTGTGATTAAAAAATCACACTGTTTTTTTGTTTACTTAAATGAGCTTCTTAATTTGTAACAAGTCATCAATTTCATAAGTTGGTTGGGTTGATGATGAATTGTCAAGGTGTTGCGGATTAAACCATACCGTGTCGATGTTGGCATTGTTCCCGCCTTGAATATCAGATGTAAGTGAGTCGCCAATCATCAATGTTCGGTGAGTATTGAAGTTTTCAAGATGATTTTCAATGTAATTATAAAATCCGATGTTAGGTTTGTTGATTCCAATTTCTTGGGAAACGAAAATTTGATCAAAATAATTCATAATTTCAGCTTCCTTGAGACGCTTATATTGAGTTTGCGGAACACCATTAGTAGCAATTTCCAGCCGAATTGCCGGATTTTGTTTGAGAAGTTGAAGCAGTTCAGCAGCATGTGGCATTAAATCATGCCCGTCGCTTAAGTAGTTAATGTACCGTTCGTTTAAGTTTAGATCAGTTACATCACGATTAAAATTCTCTTTAAAGAAAACGCTAAACCGGGTAGCGAGTAATTCATCACGGGTGATTTCATTGCGTTCTAGTTTTTGCCAGAGACTTTTGTTGTAGTTTGAATATTTTTGATGGAGTTCATCGGTTAATTCAATTCCGACGAAATCAAAAAGGCGCTTTAAAGCTTGGCTTTCATCGGCTTCAAAATCAAGTAATGTATTGTCGATGTCGAAAAGCAAGGTATCATATTGCATAAAAATTCCTTCTTTCTCTTTCATGTATCGTATCATATTGAATTTTAAACGTGAATTTAATTTGAAAATTAAGATGTGATTTTCAATATTCATCCCCCTTGGTAAGTTAAATATGATATGATATCAGTTAGTATCGTGCTAGATTGCGGATACAGATAACAGAAAGAGGACATCCTATGTATAAAATTTTTGCGTCGATTTTCGCAACAATTTTGATTTCTGCATTGCTTGTTCCGGTAGTGCGTCAACTTGCATTTCGTGTTGGGGCGGTTGATAAGCCGAATGCACGCCGGGTAAATAAGAAAACGATGCCGACAATGGGTGGCTTAGCAATTTTTATTGCGTTTAACTTTACGAACTTTGTTTTATTGCATGGCCAATACCCAATGCGGATGATGATTGCGCTGTTTATTGCGCAATGCATTGTATTGATTACAGGAATTATTGATGACATTTATGAATTAAAACCATTTCAAAAACTGATTGGATTAACAACGGCAGCCTTGGTCGTTTACTATGTTGCCCATGTCCGAATGACAACGCTGACGATTCCGTTTGCTGGAACGGTCAAGCTTGGACTGTTGAGCTTGCCGATTACGTTGGTTTGGATCTTGGCAATTACAAATGCAATCAATCTGATCGATGGTCTTGATGGATTGGCAACGGGGATTGCAATCATCGCCCTTACAACAAGTGCGTTGACGGGGTATTTCTTTTTAAACGTTACGAATACGTTTATTTCGCTGATGATTGCAACATTGGTAGCTGCGTTGATTGGTTTTTTACCATATAACTTCCACCCCGCAACGATTTATCTTGGAGATACCGGATCGTTATTTATCGGCTTTATGATTTCGGTGTTTGCGTTATTTGGATTAAAAAATGCAACGTTTATTTCGATCATTATCCCGGTAATTATTTTGGGAGTTCCAATTACAGATACGGTTTTTGCGATTATTCGACGGGCATTAAATAAGAAACCAATTATGAAACCTGATAAGCACCATTTGCATCACCGGTTGATGCAGATGGGATTATCGCACCGGCAAACAGTACTGGTAATTTATGGAATTGCGTTGATTTTCTCGTTTATTTCATTACTCTATCCAATTTCAAATATTTTTGGTTCACTGTTGCTGACAATTGCAACGCTGCTTGGACTTGAAATTTTTGTTGAGTTAATTGGATTGGTTGGCGGAAATCACCAACCGCTTTTGAATTTGATCAAACGGATTGTATTAAAATCAAGCGAACATAAAAACGGTAAGGAATAGAAGGGATGACAAAACAGTAAAAACGAGCGTGGTGGAAGTAAAAAAGCGAACGAATCGTGCGAAGGCTTTGGAACACCACATAGTTTGTTTTAGACGGATATAGCAACGAGGTTGCGACTTATGTCACAACCTCGTTTTTTATTTTTCAACCGGTTGATCAGCATAACTTTCTTTGCCGATGACAAATGATAATTGAACGCCGAGAAAGTTTTGAAGGGCATCTTCAAAGTGATCGATTTCAGCATGCGGAAGCAAAACGGTCAGGGTAATTTTCGCCGCATAGTCAGTTGAAGCAAGCTGAACATTGTGCTGCTCTAAATAATACTTAACCTTTTCAAAGTTAGAATATTCAACTTGAAATTGAACTTCATTCATTCCGATGCGCTCAACGACTCCAATTTGGCGAATTGCTTCGACCGTTGTGCCGTTATATGCACGGATCAGTCCGCCTGTTCCCAATTTGATCCCGCCAAAGTATCGGGTAACGACTGCAACCACGTTGTGCAAATGGTTCTGTTTGAGCGCATTTAAAATTGGAACGCCGGCAGTTCCGGATGGCTCGCCGTTATCGCTTGCTCGTTGAATCTGATCGTTTAAGCCAACTATAAATGCAAAGCAATTATGGCGGGCTTTATTATGGTGGTTTGAAACTTGATCGATAAAATCAAGTGCTTCTTTTTCTGATTGACAGCGGGCAATTGAGCAGATAAATTCTGATTTTTTGATGATTTGTGAGAAATTTCCTGGTTGACGAATTGTGCGATAATTTTCTTTCATAATTACTCCAAAATGATCAAGCTTTTGCGTAGTTATTAGTGGAGGGATGAAAATGGAGATTTCCCAATTATACGGTCGTCAAGTAACCGACCGTCAACTAACGCCTGATGACATTATACAATTAAATTTAACTGGTGAGAATGCGCTTTTAAAATCTGGAATCACCGTGTTTTGCCGAAGATGTTCAGGGCGAACACCGCTTGCTCAGGCAATGTTGCCGACCGGTGATTACTATTGCCGGAATTGTATTCAATTTGGCCGGCTAACGAGTCAAAGTAAGCTTTATCGAATCAAAGAGCCGAATCAGTTTGAAATTCCAGTTGAAATTTTAACATGGAAGGGGACGCTTTCACCGTTTCAAGCAAAATGCGCTCAGCAACTAATTGAAAAGGTTGTCCAACATCAGAACCATTTAGTGTGGGCGGTTACCGGTGCGGGGAAAACCGAGATGTTGTTTCCAATGCTAACGGAAAGCATTCGCCGGGGAAAAAGGATTGCGATTGCATCACCGCGAATTGATGTTTGTAACGAATTATTCCCGCGAATCCAAGCAGCATTTGCGAACGTTGATTGTTTGCTGCTTCACGGCCAAGCAAATCAGTATTTTTATTCGCAACTAACGGTGTGTACGACTCACCAATTAATGAAGTTTTACCATGCATTTGATGTTTTGATCATTGATAAAGTCGATTCTTTTCCATATGTAAATAATTTAAGCCTTGCAGCCGGGGCAAAGAATGCGTGTAAGGAAAACGGCGTGATGCTTTATTTAACGGCAACGCCAGATGAGAATTCATTAAAAATGATTCGAAAGCGCCAACTAACACTAGATTATCTTCCACTACGTTTTCATCAACATCATCTTCCTGAAATTAAATTTATGGTTGAGCGGCAAATGGGCCGGCAAGTTGATCAACAAAAGTTGTCATTTAAGCTTCGGAAAATTATCTTAAAATGGGCTGCGCAGCAAACGCCATTTTTGATTTTTGTTCCACGGGTAAAACTGCTTGCCCCGCTTTATGAAGCGGTGCAAAAGGTTGTTCCTTCAACGGTGACTGGGAATACGGTCCACGCCAATGATCCGCAACGACTCGAAAAGGTGCAACGGTTGCGGGATGGGGAATATCGGTATTTGGTAACGACGACGATTTTAGAACGTGGCGTGACATTTAAAAATTTGGATTTAATGGTTTGGGATGCCAACGATTCGAATTTTTCGCGGTCATCTTTGGTCCAAATTGCCGGACGGGTCGGACGCAGTCGGGAGCGTCCAACCGGAGATGTTTATTTCATAATTGGACATTATTCTTTAAAAGTTCAGCAAGCCGCGGGACAGATTAAAAAGTTGAACCGAAAGGCGGCTAAATTACTTCATGAATCGTAAATGTTTATTATGCGGGCGAGATTTGGATTATTCGTTAAGCCTTGCGTGGATTTTTTCATCCGATCCGTTTAAAGAAAAATTTATTTGTGATGATTGTCAAATCCGTTTCCAGCGAATCGATGGTCCTACTTGTAAGGGATGCGGCCGGATGTGTGCTTCACGGTATTGTTCAGATTGTGTTCGGTGGCAAAAGATGGGGAAAACACTTTTGAATAATCAAGCATTATATTGTTATCACAATGAGGCAATGCGGGATTATTTTGAACAGTATAAATTTGCGGGCGATTATTATTTACGAAAGGTTTTTCAAGCCGAATTTCAGCAGTTTATTCGGCAAAAATATCCGCAGCGAAAGTGGAAATATTGTATTATTCCAGTGGATTGGCAAACCAAGATTAGCGAACGCGGGTTTAATCAGGTAGAGGGATTAGCCGCGAAGTTGAAAACTGAACAGTGGTTGGTAATGGATGATGCCCGGCATCGAATCAAGCAGTCGCATAAGAATCGGGCAGAACGAATGCAAACACCACAGCCATTTATTTTGAAATCGCCGGCGAAGATCAAGAACCAATCTGTAGTATTGATCGATGATATTTATACAACGGGACGGACGCTTTATCATGCGCAAGCTTTATTATTAGACGCCGGTGCAACTGAGGTTCGGTCAGTTACCCTTGCACGTTAAAATTTATTTAAATGAATGCAATTAATTGTTAATTAAAGCGTTTTCGGATATAATAAACAGTGAAGAGATGAGAGATCTCTTTTGAGTAGTGATACTCAGTTGCGAAAGGAGAAATTATTATGTTAAAGGTTAACGTTCGCGGGGAAAATATTGAAGTAACATCGGCAATTCGGGATTATATTGAAAAGAAAGTTTCCAAATTAGAAAAGTATTTGGATCAAAATATCAATGCAACGGCACATGTTAATTTAAAGACATATCCAGATAAGACAGCAAAAGTGGAAGTTACAATTCCGCTCCCGTACTTAGTATTGCGGGCAGAAGAAACGTCAACCGACATGTACGGTAGCATTGATTTAGTGACTGATAAATTGATCCGGCAAATCCGGAAACACAAGACCAAGGTTAACCGCAAGTCACGTGAAAAGGGCTTTGATCATGCTGACTTTATTAACGAGGTCGAAGGCGAAGCTGATGAAAAGAAAATTGAAATCGTAAGAACAAAGAACATTGCCGTTAAACCAATGGACAGTGAAGAAGCTGTTTTACAAATGGAAATGTTGGGGCATAACTTCTTTATTTACAAAGATGCTGAAAATGATGATATTAACATTGTTTACCGGCGGCGTGATGGTCGGTATGGCTTGATTGATATTAATGAAGAATAATTAATTAAGAATTAAATCGGAATTACGGTAAAGTGGGCATTACCGTGGGAGAGGCTGCGCTAGATTGGTGCGGCCTTTTTTTGATGTTAACGGGAAAATAGTTAAATTTTTTAATTAATTTTTCATAAAAGGGAAGAAACGCTTTTTTAGCGGTTTGAAAAGCCATTGAAAAATGATATTATTAAACTTGGTATATTTTTCAATTAACCAAATGAAAACTTTAGAAGGGAATCAGATATGGTTAATATTCTTAAAAAATGGGTTGAAAGTGATAAACGTGAAATCAAACGCTTAAATAAAATTGCAAATAAGGTTGAAAGCTATGCGGACCAAATGGCCAAGCTTTCAGATGAAGAATTAAAAGCTCAAACACCAAAATTTAAAGAAAGATATCAAAACGGCGAAACATTGGATGATTTGCTTCCAGAAGCATTTGCCGCTGCTCGTGAAGGTGCTAAGCGTGTCTTGGGCTTATACCCATACCACGTTCAAATTTTAGGTGGAATCGTTCTTCATGAAGGTAACATCGCTGAAATGAAAACCGGTGAAGGGAAGACTTTGACGGCTACCATGCCAGTTTACTTGAATGCTCTTTCAGGTAAAGGGGTTCACGTTGTTACGGTTAACGAATACCTTTCAGAACGTGATGCCACTGAAATGGGTGAATTATATAAATGGCTTGGATTAACGGTTGGATTAAACGTTTCAAGCAAATCACCAGAAGAAAAACGTGAAGCATACAATGCTGACATCACATATTCAACAAACAGCGAACTTGGATTCGACTATTTGCGGGATAACATGGTTGTTTATAAAGAAGATATGGTTCAACGGCCATTGAACTACGTTATCGTCGACGAAGTAGACTCGATTTTGATCGATGAAGCACGGACACCATTGATTATTTCTGGTCAAGCAACGGGTTCAACAT
Organism: Ligilactobacillus araffinosus DSM 20653; assembly: GCF_001435375.1. GTDB lineage: Bacteria > Bacillota > Bacilli > Lactobacillales > Lactobacillaceae > Ligilactobacillus > Ligilactobacillus araffinosus. The sequence goes on from NZ_AYYZ01000021.1 coordinate 11,317, forward strand.
CATTGTATGTTCGGACAGACCGGTTTGCGAAGACATTGACTGAAGATGAAGACTATAACATTGATCTTGAATCAAAGACAGTCTCATTGACTGAAGAAGGAATTCAAAAGGCTGAAAAGTATTTTGGATTAACGAACTTGTTTGATCCGGACAATACAGCATTGAATCACCATTTGGACAATGCTTTGCGGGCAAACTACATTATGTTGCGGGATAAAGATTATGTTGTCCAAAAGGGTGAAGTTTTGATCGTTGATCAATTCACCGGACGTGTAATGGATGGCCGACGTTACTCAGATGGATTGCACCAAGCCATTGAAGCCAAGGAACACGTTGAAATTCAAGAAGAAACGAAGACCATGGCTAACATCACGTACCAGAACTTTTTCCGGATGTACAGTAAGTTAGCCGGAATGACCGGGACAGCAAAAACAGAAGAAGAAGAATTCCGTGAAATCTACAACATGCAAGTTATTACGATTCCAACTAATAAACCAGTTATTCGGGATGATCGTCCAGACTTGTTGTATCCAACATTGAAGAGTAAATTCAATGCGGTTGCCGATGACATTGAACGGCGGCATAAGGCTGGCCAACCAGTCTTAGTCGGAACGGTTGCGGTTGAAACGTCTGAATATCTTTCACAGTTGCTTGATAAACGCGGTATTCCGCACGCTGTTTTGAACGCGAAGAACCACGCTAAGGAAGCTGAAATCGTTGCCAATGCTGGTCAACGCGGCGCAGTTACAATTGCGACAAACATGGCTGGCCGTGGGACTGATATTAAGTTAGGACCTGGTGTGCGTGACTTAGGCGGTCTTGCAGTTATCGGAACTGAACGGCATGAATCGCGGCGGATCGATAACCAGTTGCGGGGACGTTCAGGCCGTCAAGGTGATCCAGGCTTGTCACAATTCTATCTTTCACTTGAAGATGACTTGATGCTTCGGTTCGGTTCAGATAAGATTAAAGACCTGCTTGAAAGTATGAAGGTTGCCGATGACGAAGCGGTTATTCAGTCAAAGATGATCACAAAACAAGTTGAATCAGCTCAAAAGCGGGTTGAAGGGAATAACTACGATACCCGGAAACAAGTTCTTCAATACGATGATGTGATGCGGGCTCAACGTGAAGTCATTTACAAACAACGTCAAGAAGTCATTCTTGAAGATAAGAGTTTGAAAGACGTTATTATGCCAATGATTCGTCGCACGGTTAAACATGCCGTTGAAGTTCGGACTCAAGGTGACAAGTCTGAATGGGACTTAGATGGGTTAGTTGAATTTGCAGAAGCTAACATGGTTAAGGAAGGTAGCATCACAGTTAACGATTTTGCTGGCAAGACGCCGGAAGAAATCCAAGACTACTTGATGGACCTTGCAGAAGAAAACTATCAAGGCAAGGCAAAACAATTGAACGATCCAGCTCAAATGCTTGAATTTGAAAAGGTTGTTATCTTGCGGGTCGTTGATGACCACTGGACAAACCACATTGATGAAATGGACCAATTGCGGCAATCAATTGGATTGCGGGGATATGGTCAATTGAATCCGTTAGTTGAATACCAAGCAGATGGTTATGAAATGTTTGAACGGATGGTTGCTGATATTGAAGCTGATGTTACAAAATTGTTCTTGAAGGCTGAAATTCGACAAAACATTCGGCGGTAATAACCAATTGAATGCTAAGAGGATGCGACGAAGGTCACATCCTCTTTTTTAGTTCTTTTTCGATATTGGTATAGTCCTATACCAATGATTAGCTTTTATGTTTGACATTTAGTGAAAACACGGATATATTATTAGTTGCGTTGGTTAATATTACTTTTGATTAATCTATACCAATTATAAGAAGCTAAAATTGATAAACAGGAAGAGGATAACATTATGTGTGGAATTGTCGGTGAAGTTGGAAATGATAATGCAGTTGAATTATTGATCCATGGATTAACCAAACTAGAATATCGAGGATATGATTCAGCTGGAATTTACGTTAATGATGAAAAAGGAAATGATTATTTAGTTAAAACGAAGGGCCGTATCTCAGAACTTGAAAAGAAGATTGGCGATGATGTTCATGGAACGATCGGGATTGCTCATACACGGTGGGCAACGCACGGAATACCGAGCGAAGCTAATGCCCATCCGCATGTTTCAGAAGACGGTCGTTTTTACCTTGTTCACAATGGAGTAATTACAAACTTTAAAGAATTGAAGGAAGAATATCTTCAAGGAGTTAAGTTTGTTGGCGAAACTGATTCTGAAGTGATCGTTCAATTAGTTGGTCATTTTGCTAAGGAAGGTATGTCAACGCTTGAAGCATTCAAGAAGACAATCAGCGTTTTAGATGATGGTTCAACTTACGGAATTTTGATGATTGACCGTGAAAATCCGGAAACGTTATACATCGCCAAGAAAAAGAGTCCATTATTGATTGGGGTTTGCGACGGTTTCAACGTTGTCTGTTCAGACGCAATGGCAATGTTAAACGTTACGCATGATTTCATTGAATTGCATGATGGTGAAATCGTTGAATTAACTGCAAACGAAATTAAGATTCAAGATGCTAACGGCCAACCAGTTGAACGGAAGACATTCCATGTTGATGAAGATGCAAGTGCTTCAGAAAAAGGCGCTTATGAACACTTTATGTTGAAGGAAATTGATGAACAACCAGCAGTAATGCACAAGTTAGTTCAAGAATACACAAATGAAGACGGCTCAATGAAAATCGATCAAGATTTGATCAATGCGATTGAAGATGCCGATCGGCTTTATATCGTCGCTGCCGGAACAAGTTACCATGCTGGCTTGGTTGGGCATGAATTGTTTGAAAAATTTGCCAAGATTCCAACCGAAGTCCACGTTGCTTCTGAATTTGCTTACAACCAACCATTGTTATCCAAGAAGCCATTCTTCATCTTCTTGACTCAAAGTGGTGAAACCGCAGATAGTCACCAAGTTTTAACCCAAGTTAATGAAGCTGGTTATCCAAGCTTGACGATCACTAACGTTGCTAACTCAACGTTGTCACGGGAAGCAACGTATACCTTATTATTGTATGCTGGCCCAGAAATTGCGGTTGCTTCAACTAAGGCGTACACTGCTCAAATTGCAGTTGAAGCTTTATTAGCAAAAGCTCTTGGAGTTGATATGGGATACCAAGAAGCTAAAGACTTTGATGTGCGGAAGGAATTATCAATTGTTGCAAACGGAATGCAAGAATTGGTTGATGAAAAGCACGATATTGAAAAGCTTGCTCAAAAGTATCTTGCAAAAGCTCGGAACGCATTTTACATTGGACGGGCAATCGATTATGATACGGCAATTGAAGCAGCATTGAAGCTGAAAGAAGTTTCATACATTCAAACAGAAGGCTTTGCTGCTGGCGAGTTGAAACACGGGACGATTGCTTTGATTGAAGAAGGAACACCGGTAATTTCAATTATCACTGATCATACAATTGCATCACATACCCGGAGTAACGAAGAAGAAGTTGTTGCGCGGGGCGCAAACGTTATTTCAATTGTTTCAAAGGATTTAGCAAAGGATACCGACCAAATTGTCTTGCCAACGGTTCACCCGTTATTAACATCATTGGTTGCAATTATTCCAGCTCAATTACTTGCTTACTATGCAAGTGAACAACGCGGATATGATGTTGATAAGCCACGGAACCTTGCAAAGAGTGTAACGGTTGAATAGTAAAAAACATCATTGGCTTTTTCGCCAATGATGTTTTTTTATCGCTTTCGTTTACTTGATGATGGAATTCCAAGTTGTGAACGGTACTTTGCGACTGTTCGTCGTGAGATTTTGATTTCTTTATCCGTTAAAAGATCGACAATTTTTTGATCAGAAAGCGGATGGTGCGGATCTTCGTTCGCAACTAATTTTTGAATCATTCGTTGAACTGAATCGGTACTCAATTTTTGATCAGCCGCATAACGGGCAGCAGTCGTAAAGAAGGATTTCAGTTCATATGTTCCAAAATCGGCTTTTAAATATTTACCGTTAACTGCTCGACTAATGGTTGATTCATGAAGTTGAAGTTGATGAGCGATATCACGCAAAAGTAACGGTTTGAGCGGATGCGTGGGATCCGTAAAGAATTCTTGCTGACGGGCAATAATTGCTTGTCCCACCAATAAAATCGTTTTTTCACGCTGATTAATCTGGCTATCGAGCTGATCATATTCCCGCTTTTTCTGGGTAACAAAGGATTGAACGGCAGGATCATCTGACTGGTTCATTTCCTCAAAATACTCTTGATTGAATGTTAATTGCGGCAGCGCATGTTTGGTTAGTGTAACCGTAGGAATCCCGTTATTTACCGTAACTTTCAGGTCAGGATAGATGTATTCCGGATCGGGATGTTGGTAGCCTAATCCCGGAGCAGGGGAAAGAGTCTGAACATATTGTAAAATGGCAACCGCATCATCTTCGGTAATTGAGTATTTAATTGCAATCTGATTCCAATTTTTATTTACGAGTTGTTCGAAGTCATTTTGTAAAATTGAAGCTGCAAACTGCGGCGCATCAGGATCAAGTTCAGCTTGAAGTAAGAGACATTCTTGCAGATTGCGGGCACCGATTCCGGGCGGATCGAGCTGATGTAAAAGGGTGAGCGCATCAGCAACTAACATTGGATCAAATTTTTGTTCATGGATCATTTGATCAACGTCAAGTTTCAAATAACCATTATCATCAAGATTTTCAATAAAGTAGATCACCAACGTTCGAATTGGGGTATTCCGCATCGTGAGATGAACCTGGTCAAGCAGGTAATCATCAAGCGATGGCTGCCGGTTGGAAATTAAGTTGGTGAAATCAACCGTTTCAGAATTTTGAGAATGTGAATCATGAACTTCGATAAATGGATTTTCGAGTTCACGTTGCTTGATCAGTTTTGTAAGTTCTTCGTTAGTCGATTTTAAAATTTTGATTGATTGCTGCATTTGCTGCGTCATTGCAAGCTTTTGCAGCTGTTTTTGTTTCAGATTTTGCGAAATTTCCATTTTTTTCCTCACAGATTGAAAATAGTTGTTGCAATTTTATAGTGAATAGGTTAGTATAATAAAGTAATGCGCCGATAGTGTAATGGATCGCACACAAGATTCCGGTTCTTGTAATCTGGGTTCGACTCCCAGTTGGCGCATTCGTCAAGAGGTTCAAGGTTTGAACCTCTTTTTTTGTACTCATAAAAATAAAAATTATTAGCAATATAATCTATTCAAATTTTTTATACGCATAAATATTGTACACGCTTTACTAAGAGAATAAAAGCTTTGAGCGAAAACGTTTTACAGGGATAATAAATATTTAGTCTCTTATAAGATGAATATGCTTGCATACGTTTATTTTTACTGATATAATTCAAGAGTGTTGAGGGTTATTAAGGATTCTTAATTTCCTTTAAGTATAAATTTACCTTTTAGGAGGAATATTAATATGACTACAAAAGTAGGTATTAATGGTTTTGGTCGTA
>NZ_AYYZ01000022.1 GCF_001435375.1 Ligilactobacillus araffinosus DSM 20653
TCACTTACACAGCAAACAAGGAACACGCGGTGGTCAACTACGTAGACGATGCGACAGGTAAAGTTGTCGCAAGCGAAACAGTTGACGGAACATTTGGTGGCACAACAACCTACGATCCAACAAGTGAAGAAAACAAGTTGAAAGGCGAAGGTTACACGATCGGAAGCAGTGATCTACCAAGCAACGATCAAATCAAGTTCACACAAGATGGACAAGTACCAACGTACACAGTTCACTTGAATGAAGGGACAACGACAATCACACCGGATAACAACCCAGACAACTTAGATTTGAC
>NZ_AYYZ01000003.1 GCF_001435375.1 Ligilactobacillus araffinosus DSM 20653
ACATTTGCGAAGTCAATTCGCTAGTAATTACGAGTCACAAACTTATAAATTGAGAGTTTGATCCTGGCTCAGGACGAACGCTGGCGGCGTGCCTAATACATGCAAGTCGAACGAGAATTTTTTACACCGAGTGCTTGCACTCACCGTAAGAAATTCGAGTGGCGGACGGGTGAGTAACACGTGGGTAACCTGCCCAAAAGAAGGGGATAACATTTGGAAACAAATGCTAATACCGTATAACCATGATGACCGCATGGTCATGATGTGAAAGGTGGTTTTGCTATCGCTTTTGGATGGACCCGCGGCGTATTAACTAGTTGGTAGGGTAACGGCCTACCAAGGTGATGATACGTAGCCGAGTTGAGAGACTGATCGGCCACAATGGGACTGAGACACGGCCCATACTCCTACGGGAGGCAGCAGTAGGGAATCTTCCACAATGGGCGCAAGCCTGATGGAGCAACGCCGCGTGAATGAAGAAGGTCTTCGGATCGTAAAATTCTGTTGTTAGAGAAGAATATGAGTAATAGTAACTGATTATTCACTGACGGTATCTAACCAGCAAGTCACGGCTAACTACGTGCCAGCAGCCGCGGTAATACGTAGGTGGCAAGCGTTGTCCGGATTTATTGGGCGTAAAGGGAACGCAGGCGGTTTTTTAAGTCTGATGTGAAAGCCTTCGGCTTAACCGGAGATGTGCATTGGAAACTGGAAGACTTGAGTGCAGAAGAGGAGAGTGGAACTCCATGTGTAGCGGTGAAATGCGTAGATATATGGAAGAACACCAGTGGCGAAAGCGGCTCTCTGGTCTGTAACTGACGCTGAGGTTCGAAAGCATGGGTAGCGAACAGGATTAGATACCCTGGTAGTCCATGCCGTAAACGATGAATGCTAGGTGTTGGAGGGTTTCCGCCCTTCAGTGCCGCAGCTAACGCAATAAGCATTCCGCCTGGGGAGTACGACCGCAAGGTTGAAACTCAAAGGAATTGACGGGGGCCCGCACAAGCGGTGGAGCATGTGGTTTAATTCGAAGCAACGCGAAGAACCTTACCAGGTCTTGACATCTTTTGACCACCTAAGAGATTAGGTTTTCCCTTCGGGGACAAAATGACAGGTGGTGCATGGCTGTCGTCAGCTCGTGTCGTGAGATGTTGGGTTAAGTCCCGCAACGAGCGCAACCCTTGTTGTCAGTTGCCATCATTAAGTTGGGCACTCTGGCGAGACTGCCGGTGACAAACCGGAGGAAGGTGGGGATGACGTCAAGTCATCATGCCCCTTATGACCTGGGCTACACACGTGCTACAATGGACGATACAACGAGTCGCGAGACCGCGAGGTTAAGCTAATCTCTTAAAGTCGTTCTCAGTTCGGATTGCAGGCTGCAACTCGCCTGCATGAAGTCGGAATCGCTAGTAATCGCGGATCAGCATGCCGCGGTGAATACGTTCCCGGGCCTTGTACACACCGCCCGTCACACCATGAGAGTTTGTAACACCCAAAGCCGGTGGAGTAACCATTAGGAGCTAGCCGTCTAAGGTGGGACAGATGATTGGGGTGAAGTCGTAACAAGGTAGCCGTAGGAGAACCTGCGGCTGGATCACCTCCTTTCTAAGGAATAATACGGAAACTGCACATGTTGAAACATTATTCAGTTTTGAGAGATCTA
>NZ_AYYZ01000023.1 GCF_001435375.1 Ligilactobacillus araffinosus DSM 20653
CTCTCAATTTATAAGTTTGTGACTCGTAATTACTAGCGAATTGACTTCGCAAATGTCATTGCATCCATTTTCATGAATTGCCCTGCACATCTGTGTGTCGAAACATTGTTCAGTTTTCAAAGATCTACTTCAAATATCAATGTCAATGTCTTTTAACAGACAACATTTGATATTTTATCATGTAATCAGAAGATGTCAAGAACTTTTTTAACAAAATCAACTGACAACTTTTAATAGTTTATCAAAAAAATAAACATTGTCAAGAGCTGATATAACTAAACCTCAACAACGTTTATTATATTATCTGAATTTATTCTAAAGGTCAAGAACTTTTTTTATTTTCCGTTCTTTATATCTTCTAGCGCATCCTCAATCCATCCATCTAATCGTTCCGCAATCGGCTTAAATCCTTCTTCAACATGCCGATTACTCCAATATTTTTTATACCGATGAGTGATTTCATCACGATTATATTTAAAGTTAAATGGTTGTTCTAAGCACCGTAATGACAATGATATTTTCCCTGTATATTCATCAATATCAACAATCATCACCTTAACCATCTGACCAACCTTTAAATAGTCACCAACATTAGAAATAAAACCATGCTTCAATTCTGAAATATGGATCAATCCTTGAGTATCATCATCCAATAAGACAAATGCCCCATAAGGTTGAATTCCAGTCACTTTTCCTGTCAGAATCATTCCAATTCGATAATCCATGACTATTCCTCAATTGAAATGTCTTCAATAACAACATCTTTTTCAGGTTTATCTCCAGGGAGAGTCTTTACATTGGCGATTTCATCAAGAACATCCCATCCTGAAATTAAGTGACCAAATACAGTATGCCGATGATCCAGCCAAGGTGTTCCACCTTTACGATACTTTTCAATAATTTCATCAGGATAACTTGCAGCCTTCATTTCCTTGATCATCATTGGATCTAAGTTTTCATTTTGAACGATAAAGAACTGACTTCCATTTGTTCCGGGACCAGCATTGGCCATTGACAATGCCCCCCTTAAATTAAAGGCTTGATTTGAAAATTCGTCTTCAAACGGTTTTTCCCAAATACTATTACCACCCATTCCAGTTCCAGTTGGATCACCGCCTTGAATCATAAAGTCTTTAATGACCCGGTGAAAAATTACTCCATTATAATACCCCTTCTTTGACAATCCAACGAAATTTTCAACCGCTTTTGGAGCAATTTTAGGAAAAAGTTGAAATTGCATCTCACCATAGTTTGTTTTAATCGTTGCTTTCGGTCCCTTTTCGTTTTCAAGGTTCAACTGTGGATAATTCAATATGGACATCTCCTTCAAATTTTTCTAATATGTAGTATAACAAACTTAGAGAACAATTAAAGATGGATGGTGAGGATTTTGGAAAATAAAATTTATGACATTACAATCGTCGGTGCAGGCCCAGTTGGGTTATTTACAGCAACATATGCATTAATGCGTCAAGCTAAAACACAAGTTATTGAAAGCCTTTCTGAAGTCGGCGGTCAGGTAACGGCTCTATTCCCTGCAAAGCAAATTTATGACGTTCCTGGATACTTTAAAATTTCTGGAACTGATTTAATTTCAAATTTAAAAGAACAAACTGATTTCTTTAAACCTGAAATTCACCTTAATGAAACCGTTGAAAGATTTGAAAAAGATGACGATGGAATTTTCCATATCCAAACAAATCAACGAACAACTCTTTCACGATCAATTATCCTTGCAACCGGAGTTGGCGCATTTGAACCGCGCAAACTGAGAGTTGAAAATGCCGCTGATTTTGAAAACAAATCACTCTTTTACAGTGTGCCTGACATCTTAATGTTTAAGGATAAAAATGTAATAATTGCCGGAGGCGGAGATTCAGCCGCTGACTGGACAATTGAACTGAGTAAAGTCGCTAAGAAAGTTACGCTTGTTCACCGCCGTGATCAATTTCGAGCCCTTGAAAGCTCAATCAATAAAATCAAAGATCTTGCAAACGTTGAAATTTTAACTCCATATATGATCGACGGCCTTGAACATCAAAACGGTCAAACTCAAATTCGACTTAAACGTTCACGAACAAAAGACGAATACCAAACCCTCCTTGCCGATGCATTGATTGTCAACTATGGTTTCAAGACGGATAGCTCTGTTCAAAAAAAGTGGAATCTTGAAACAATCCACAATCAAATTAAAGTCGATAGCACCCAGCAAACATCGATCAAGGGCGTTTATGCAATTGGAGATAATGCATATCAAGAAGGTTGCGTTGATTTAATTGCTTGCGGATTTGGACAGGCTCCAATTGCAATCAACCATGCCCTTGAAACAATTTATCCTGAAAAACGGCAACCAACCCACAGCACCCAATTGATGAAAAACTTTAATATTGAATAAACTTGATTGTCATCCCTCCATTAAAAAGGTATACTTCTAGTATCACTAAAATTTTTGGAGGGATATTTTGCATTTAATTTCACAATTTATTGATTTTGTTTTACATATCGATTCACATCTTGTTGCCATCGTAAATCAATTTGGCGACTGGACATACTTAATTTTATTCGGAATTATCTTTATTGAAACTGGTGCAGTGATTCTCCCATTTCTTCCTGGAGATTCGTTGCTTTTCGCCGCAAGTGCCCTTGCAGCTAACCCGGAGTATCACCTTAATATTTGGACATTCGTTATTTTGTTTCTAGTTGCACCGATTGCGGGCGACTCATTGAACTTTATGATTGGAAAAACGATTGGAAAACGCCTGACGAAAAATTCATTCTTTGGCCGCTTTATTAAAGAAGATGATCTCAATCGAACTGAAGCCTTTTTTGAAAAACACGGCGGAATCGCAATTTCACTTGCCCGTTTCATGCCAATTATTCGTACATTTGCACCATTTGTTGCCGGTGGAAGCGGAATGAAATATTCAACTTTTATTCGGTATAACGTCTTCGGTGCAATTGGTTGGGTCATCCTTTGCTGCGGTGGTGGCTACTTCTTCGGCAACTTCCCATTCGTAAAGGAACATTTCTCATTGATCGTAATTGCAATCATTGTTGTTTCTGTTTTACCAGCAATTTTCAGTGCGATCAAAGCAAAATTATCAAAAAAGAAAGCTTAATAAAAAAGCAAGATGATTTGTGAAGTGAACCCTAAAAATTGGACACTTTATTAGCTAGGCAATCTGGGGCTGAGTT
>NZ_AYYZ01000024.1 GCF_001435375.1 Ligilactobacillus araffinosus DSM 20653
ACAAAATAAATCCAGGATTTGGGGTGTTTTTTTATGCGTTTAACAAAACAAGATAAGATTAATATTTATCTCCTTTATCAAAAAGGATATCCATATTCAAAAATACGACAATATTATCCAATTGGTGAAAGTAATTTTTACTATTTGGTCCAAATATTAAATCGTTATGGAGTTCCCTGGCTAGATAGACCGAGGCATAAGTGGACAAAAGAAGAAAAAATGGAAGCAATCGATCGAGTATTAATTAATCATGAAGTCGGAAGAAGCGTTGCATTAGATTTAGGATTATCTTCAGAGGGAATGTTATTTAATTGGATTCGAGATTATCGAAAAAATGGTTATAATGTGATTGATAAACCAATAGGAAGACCGAGGAAAAAGATCATCACAAAGCATAACCAAAAGAAAATTAAACCAGAAGATAAGAAAATCAAGGAACTTGAAGAAGAACTATTATATCTAAGAGCTGAAAATGCCTATTTAAAAGCATTAAGGGAATTGGCAATCAAAGATCAAAAAAAGCAAAAGTAATTGAACGACTTCGTTGTCAATTCCCACTGGCAGTTCTGTTGAAGGTCGCTAAGATGAGTCGTTCAACCTTCTATTATCAACGATCTCATAAGAAAGACCGGCAGAACCAAAAAATCATGAAACGGATCAAAGAAATTTTCAATCGGCATCACGGAAACTACGGTTATCGTCGCATAACGTGTGTATTACGCAATGAAGGAATGACAATCAACCATAAAAAAGTTAAACGTTTAATGAAAACTATGGGATTATTTGGCAAGGTTATCCGGAAACGCAATCGTTATAGCTCTTATAAAGGAATAGTCGGTAAAATTGCGGGAAACGAAATCAATCGTCACTTCAGTGCTGATCAGCCACGAAAGAAAGCATATACTGACGTTACTGAATTCAGACTTAATAACGGCGAAAAAGTGTATTTATCACCAATTTTAGATGGATTCAACGGAGAGATTATTGCCTATGACATCTCGACTTCACCTGATCTCCACCAAACATTTAATATGTTGAATCAGCTTGATCAATATGAATCATTAAATGGAATGATTTTACACAGTGATCAAGGATGGCAATATCAAAATGCGGCATACCAACGGTTTTTAAAGGAAAGAGGAATCATTCAAAGTATGTCCCGTAAGGGAAATAGCTTGGATAACGGATTAATGGAGAATTTCTTCAGTGTCCTAAAACGTGAAATGTTTTATGGTTATGAAGATCAATACAAAAATACTGATGAATTGATTCAAGCAATTCACCAGTATATCCGATATTATAACAACGACAGAATTAAGGTAAAACTAAAAGGACTGAGTCCTGTACAATACAGAACTCAGCCCCAG
>NZ_AYYZ01000004.1 GCF_001435375.1 Ligilactobacillus araffinosus DSM 20653
TTCTGTTTCTGTTTCTGTTTCTGTTTCTGTTTCTGTTTCTGTTTCTGTTTCTGTTTTAGAATCGGCTGCCGGTTGAGCTTTGTCAAGTTCAGTATCTTGCGCTACTTTTTCTTCTGTCGAAGTTGTTACTGGTTGTTTTTCAGCAACTGGTTGTTCCGTTTCTTCTTTAACAATTTGAGTTGAGAAGTTTTCACCATCAGGTGATTCTTCAACTTTGATAGTTTCATCATCTGAAATTGATTGTTTTTCATCAGCAGCTTGATCTTGTTCAGTCGGTTCCAACGACTGGTCTTCATTTTCAGATTGGGCCTCATTTTCAATTTCATTCGTGGAAGATGACTCCTCGGCTTGTTCTGCTTGAGGCTTTTTGGCTTCATCTTTAACTTGATCAGTTGAATCCTCAACCTTTTCATCTTGTTTGACTTTTTCATCATCATCGCTGGTAAAACCAAACGCTTTCTTTAATTTATCAAATAATCCCATTCAGTCTCAATCCTTTCTAAATTACGTCCGCAAGCGATACGGAAACCATCTTAGAAACTCCAGATTCCTGCATCGTTACTCCATAAAGAACATCGGCTTGCATCATCGTTCCCTTCCGGTGAGTAATAACGATAAATTGCGTTTCATCATCAAAGTTCTTCAAGTATTGCGAATACCGGGCAACGTTAGCATCATCTAATGCGGCTTCTGCTTCATCAAGCACCGCAAACGGAACTGGACGAACTTTCAAAAGCGCAAACAACAAAGTGATCGCCGTCAATGACCGTTCACCCCCGGAAAGCAAACTTAGTCGTTGGGCTTTCTTACCCGGTGGCTGTGCGGTAATTTCAATTCCAGTATGTAAAAGATCATCCGGAGCAGTCAACGTTAAATACGCTTTTCCGCCACCAAAAATCTGTGGAAATAACGACGCAAAGGCCGTTGCAACCTGATCAAAGGTTTCTTTAAACCGGGTCTTAACTTCATTATCCATTTCATCCATACTCTGAACCAACGTTTCCTTCGCGTTGTTCAAGTCGTTTTGTTGCGTATTTAAGAATTCAAACCGTTCGTTGACCCGTTCAAATTCATCAATGGCACCCAAGTTAACTTCTCCAAGTTCGTCAATTCCCCGTTTCAAGAGTTTCAAATGGCGCTGAACCTCATTCAGATCCGTTTCTTGAGCTTCTTGAACCGCCTTTTCAAACGTCATTTCATACGTATCAGTCAATTCTTGAAGGTGCTGTTCAAGTTTCGTCGTTAACCGACCAAGCTGTAAACTCGCCTTGCGCTGATCATCATTTGATGCCTGTTGCAATTCATTTGCCCGCCGTAAGCGGCTTTCCGCATCAGCAACTTGATCATGCAGCTTATCCCGTTGAGCTCGCATTTGATTAACTTTTGCGGTGTATTCTGCATGTTGCTTTTCAATTTCAGCTTGCTTTCTGGCCAACTCATCTCCATGCATATCATTTAACGATTGCTGGCTTTGAATCCGTTCAAGGGATTGCTCTCCCTGATTAAGTGCCCGATTAAGCTGATTAATTTGCGTTTGATATTCATTAGCTTGCAACTGAGCATTGGTCAGCCGTTCATTCACAAGCAATAATCGTTGCTTAAATTCATTTAACTTCGCCGAACTTTCCTGTTGCGTCGACCGCGCATCTTCATTGAACCGCTTTTTATCATCTAATTCAGTCTGAAGTTCTGCAATTGACGTTGTTAATGATTCAACTTGCTTTTTCAATTCTGTTTGACGAGCAGCGGATTTTGTTCCATCCAAATCCTGTAATTGTCGTTGCAACCGTTCTTGACGATGATGCTGCTCATCAAACCGTTGCTGAATTGTAGCAAGGTTCTTTTGCATTGTCGTCAACTGCTGATGCAAATCGTTGACCTGCGTTGCATTTTGCTGATCCTTAGTAATTACATCCGCTAATTGTCGCTTAAGCTGCTTCCCATGTTCTTCAAGCTCGCTTAGTTTGGTCTGCATCGTCTTTAATTGCTCTTTTAAAATCGTGCTTTCCTGTTTCTTTTGAAGCAAACCATTGCGTTGAGTGCGGTTTGCGCCCCCGGTCATTGAGCCACCAGGATTTACAACTTCACCCTTTAACGTGACCAGTTTTACGCGGTGATTGACTGCTCGCGCAATCCGAGTTGCTGCATCAATATCCTTGACGATCAATGTCGTTCCAAGCAAATACTGGATCACATTTCGATTAGAAGCATTAAAGGTTACCAAATCACTTGCAATACCGATCATTCCGGAATCATTTTGAGCTTGTTGAAGCAGCCGTGAATCAATCGAGCGTGCCCGCATCGTCGTTTGCGGCAAAAATGTCGCCCGTCCTAATCGTTTCTGAGTTAAGAACCGGATTCCAGCCTTCGCTGCATTTTCATCCTTCACAATGATGTTTTGCAACTGACTTCCAAGAGTAGTTTCGATTGCTTGAGAATATTGTTGGTCAACGTTGATTGCTTCCGCAACCGAACCAACGATCCCCTGCAATTGGTTCCGCTGTTTCAAAATCTCACGAACCCCTTGGTAATAACCAGAGTAATTATGGGCAACGCTTTCTAATGCTTCAAGCCGCGCTTGGGCCTTTTGCATAATTTCACTTGCTTGATACCAGCTTTGCCGCTGCTGATCGATCTGCGCATTTAACTTTGTCCGCTTTTCGCGATACTCTTCAGCTTGGCATTCAGCCTTTTCAAGGTTGGCCTGCCACTCTGCCGTTTGCGCCTTGACCGTCGTTAATTGATCTTCAAGCGGCTTGGTTTCTCCTTGGACCGTTGCCAACTGATTTTGAACCTTGTTCAATTCTGCTTGACGTTGTGTTTCGCTTTGTTCCAACACTTGAATTTCATTTTCAGCTTGCATTTTTTGCTGAGTTTGCTGATTAATTTGATGAGTGATCTCAGCAATTGCCCGTTCAAGTTCTGCGGGTGCAAGTTTTTGATCCGCACTCAGGCTTTTAATTTGATGTTGCAGGTTTTGTTTTTCCTTCTTCAACTCTTCGATCCGCTTTTGAGCCGTTATCAGTTTTTCTTGAAGCGTTGCTCGATCCTGTTGATTTTCATCGATCTGTTTTGTCAAGCTTTCGATTTTTTCAATTTGAAATTGCCGTTGCTGTTCGGAAATATCCTTCTTGCCGGCAAGCCGCTCCCGTTGCTGAGTTAAAGTAACTAATTGTGTTTGAATTTGATCAAGCTGATTTTCAATCGTTTGCTGTTGCTCGTGCAATTGAGCTGTATTTTCTTCTTGATCAAGCGCCGCCTGTTTATACTTGGCTAGTAGTTCCTTAGCCTGCTTTAATTGCTGGTCAAGTTCAGCTTTTTGCTTCCGGCCCTGCTGAATTTCAAGCACCAGTTCGTTTAAGTGATAATAGTCAAACTGCTTCTTTTGTTCAACATAGTCCTTTGCAATGCTTGCCTGTTCTTCAAGGGGTTCCCGTTGGCGCTTCAATTCCGTTAAAATATCAACGACCCGGTCTAAATGATCCGCGGTCTCTTTTAATTCTTTTTCGGCTCGTTCCTTTTCTTTCTTATACTTCAAAACTCCGGCAGTTTCTTCAATCAAAACCCGGCGATCTTCAGGCTTACTATTAAAAATTGACTCAACTCTGCCTTGGGAAATAACCGAAAATGATTCCTTTCCCAAACCGGTATCCATGAAAAGGTTGACGATATCTTTTAATCGCACCTTTTTGCCATTTAAGAGAAATTCGCTTTCACCACTACGATAAATTCGGCGAGTAATTCGCAACTCATCTGGTTGGTCAGGCAAAAAACGGTCGGAATTATCAAATTCGATTTCAACCTCCGCCCGGTTCAATGGAGCACGGGTTGCCGAACCGGCAAAAATAACATCCGGCATTTTACTTCCCCGCAGGCTTTTGGCTGACTGTTCACCTAAAACCCACCGAAGCGATTCAATGATATTACTCTTTCCACTTCCGTTAGGACCAACAATTCCCGTAATTCCAGGCTGAAAGTCAATTTCAGTTTTATCTGCAAATGATTTAAAACCATTGATCGTTAATGATTTTAATTTCAACGCATTTCCTCCATCTCATCTACTTAACTTGGAATTTTTTCAACGCTTCAAAAGCTGCCGCTTGTTCAGCTGCTTTCTTCGTATGGCCAATTCCTTCACCAATTTCATTGCCGTTATACAAAACTTTCATCTTGTAAGTGCGATCGTTATCCGGTCCCTTACTCCAAATTTCTTGATATTGAATATCACATTGACCGTCTTTTTGTAAGTATTCTTGCAAAGCCGTCTTGTGATCAAAGAAGGTGTTGAACCATCCCATATCAAGTTTAGGAAAGACAACTTCACTGATAAACTTGACAACAGTTGGTTTGCCTTGGTCAAGATACAATGCCCCGATAAAAGCTTCAAAGATATCACATAGAAGTGATGGCCGTTGCCGCGCATTGTTTTTCTCTTCACCTTTTCCCAGTCGAATAAATTCATCAAAGTGGCATTCCTTGGCAAATTTACTAAAACTGTCTTCACAAACCATTGCTGCCCGCAAACGGGATAATTTTCCTTCCGGCATTTCAGGGAATCGCTTAAAAAGGTACTCTGAAACACAAAGCTGCATTACCGCATCCCCTAAAAATTCGGTTCGTTCATAGTAATCAAGTTTTTCTTTTGGATGTTCATTGACATATGATTTATGCGTAAATGCAGCATCATAATAATCCATGTTTTTAATCGTAATTCCATAGTTTTCTTTTAAATGTTGAGCTAAACCAATTATCATAATTTCTCCTTATCTTTTCTAATTATCGATAATTACTCCAATGATACATTATACCATATCAATGTCCGTTTCAAATTCAATCATCCAAGTACAAGAAAAGAGGTTGTGGTACTAATCACAACCTCTTTTCTAAATTATCTACTTCATATTTTCTTTGATGTATTGAACAGCATCACCAACAGTATTCAGCTTTTCCGCTTCTTCGTCAGGAATTTCAGCGCCAAATGCATCTTCCAAGTCAAGGATGAATTCAACAAAGTCAATTGAGTCAGCATCCAAGTCTTTCTTAAAGTTCAATTCGTTTGTAATTTTATCTTTTTCAATTTCAAAATGATCAGCCATAATGCCGGCAATCTTATCAAAAATTTCTTGTTCGCTCATGAACATCCCTCTTTTCTATTAATTTATGAAATATAATTTAACACTTTTAATTCAAATTTGAAAGAATTAATTTTGCTCTTCATCTTGCGTTTGAAATGCCGTTTTAAACTTACTCAATAAGTTTTCATTCAAAATTGTTCGAATCTGTTTCATTGTATAGTAAACCGTTTGAGCATCACTTGACCCATGAGCCTTAACAACAGGAGCTTTGACTCCAAGCAAAACCGCACCGCCATACCGTGATGGGTTGACCCGGTCCTTAATCTTCATCAAATTTGGCTTGAACATTAATGCGCCAAGTTTACCAAATAAATTTGCATCCTTCACACTATCCTTTACCAGGTGCATTACTGCTGAAGCAGTTCCTTCGATTGCTTTAAGAACGGCATTTCCAGTAAAGCCATCCGCAACCGCAACATCGCACACTCCATTCGTTAAATCCCGGGATTCAACATTGCCCACAAAATTCAATGACGGATCTTCACTAATCAATTGGTATGCGGCTTGCGTTAATTTACTTCCCTTATGGGGTTCGGTTCCGTTGTTCAAAAGTCCGATCCGGGGATTTTCAATTCCGCGAACCGTTTGAGCGTAGAACTTTCCCATCACGGCAAATTGATGCAAATATTCTGGCTTATTATCCGCATTGGCTCCGCTATCAAGCAGGTTAAATCCTCCTTGAGCTGATGAAACAACCGGTAACGTTGAAAGTAGACCTGGCCGTTCAACGCCCTTGATCCGTCCAATCAAAAGTAAGCCGGCAGCAAGCAATGCCCCCGTGTTCCCGCATGAAAACAAAGCATCTGCCTGCCCTTCCTTAACCGCCTTGGCAGCTAAAACCAATGACGATTGTTTCTTACGCCGAATCGCCTTTACTGGTTCATCATTCATGACGATTACCTCATCAGCCTGTTCAAAACTGATTCGGGTTTGATCCTTAACTAACGGCTTAATCTCGTCAACTTTTCCAAACAATACAAATTCCATATCTTCAAAGGCATCGCGAGCTTTTTCGACCCCTTCAACAACACTTTGTGGGGCGTTGTCGCCGCCCATCGCATCAACTGCAATTTTCATCTTCTAATCTCCTCCATTTCTAATCTAAATTATCACCGTGATTGCGATGATAATTTAAATAACGAATCAACGCTTGATTTTCTTCCTTTGTTTCAAAATCCGGTTCATTGATTATCCGATGAGCCTCTTCCTGGGCAATCTGCAAAATCTTTAAGTTCGCAACCGGATCGCCCACTTTAAATTCCGGCAATCCAGCCTGAGCAGTCCCAAGAACATCTCCTGGGCCCCGAAGTTCGAGATCACGTTGTGCAATTACAAACCCATCAGTCGTTGAGATCATCGTTTTCATTCGTTCCTTGCCATAATCACTATTCGGATCAGCAATCAAAAAACAATATGATTTACGTTGACCCCGACCGACCCGACCGCGCAGCTGGTGCAATTGCGCCAATCCAAACCGATCAGCATCAAGAATCATCATGATCGAAGCATTCGGCACATCGACCCCGACTTCAACAACCGTTGTTGAAACCAGAATATCATATTCATGATCTTTGAACTTTTGCATGACCAATTCCTTTTCATCCGGTTTCAAGCGACCATGCAACAGCCCAATTTTAAACCGGCCATTGAAATAATCTTGAAGCTTTTGGTAAACTTCCTCGGCATTTTGTAAATCTAACATTTCAGATTCTTCAATTAACGGGGACACAACGTATGCTTGAGCGCCGTCATTCAACTGTCGTTCCATGAATTTCAACGCTTCATTCATTTGTTTTTTTCGTAGCCACGCCGTTTCAATCGGCTGCCGACCTTGCGGTAATTCATCAATGAGCGAAACGTCCATTTCACCATATGTGGTAATCGCCAACGTCCGTGGAATCGGGGTTGCCGTCATTGCCAATACATCCGGGTTATGCCCTTTTTCGCGCAACTTTTTTCGTTGATTAACCCCAAAACGGTGTTGCTCATCTGTAATGACTAACCCTAAATTCTTAAAAACAACATCGTCCTGGATCAAAGCATGAGTTCCAACCACAATTTGAAGATCATTATTCGCCAAATGCTTCAACATTTCACGCCGGGCGGTTACCTTGCTAACCGTTGTTCCCGTCATTAAACCAACGTTAATCCCCAGTGGGGCAAACAACTTGCTTAATTTTTCAGCATGCTGCTGCGCCAAAATTTCGGTTGGCGCCATTAATGCGGTCTGATAACCTGCCGTTACCGCTGCATACATCGCAATGGCCGCAACAATTGTTTTCCCAGAACCAACATCTCCCTGTAATAGCCGATTCATTTTTAAAGGTTCGCGCATATTACGACAAATCTCGTTGACGACTCGTTTTTGCGCATTTGTTAACTCAAACGGTAATCGACCAATAAACTGTTTTAATTTTTGGTTGTCATAGTTGATCGTAATTCCTTGATTTTGACGATCTTCTTTTTTCAGCATCTGTAATCCAGCCTGAAAACGGAAAAATTCTTCAAAAATTGCGGATCGCCGGGCCAAATCAGCTTGCTTTTTATTTGTTGGAAAATGCATATCATGAATGATCTGCTGCCGCGGTTCTAACCGGTACTTATTGCGCAGCGAAAGCGGTACAAGGTCGCAAATTACATCATGATATTGATCATATGCAAGTTCAATCAGTTTTTGCACTTGATTAGCCTTCAATTCCTTTGAAGCCCGGTAAACGCCCTTAAAATCATTTTGCTGCCCAACTGGAATGATTTTCATTCCTGTAAAACTTTGACGTTTAGCATTATACCGACCATAAACTGCGAGTGAAGCTCCCAATTGAACCTTTGATTTCAAATACGGCTGGTTGAAAAAGGTTACCATGATCACTTGATGTTCCACTAACAAACGGAAATTTAATCGATTGCGACGTCGCCCAAACCGAATCACGGTCGGTTCCGAAGCCACCGTTCCCTTTAAGGTCACCTTTTCTTGTTCACTAATTTCAGATAGATCTTTAACTGCCAAATCATCATAACGAAACGGATAATCAGTAAGAAGGTCATCAATCGTTGAAATGCCGAGTTTATTCAATGCTACTGCCTTTTTAGGACCAACACCTTTTAACATTGTCACCGGATCATTTAAACTGCGCGCCATTCTGCTGATTTCTCCTTTCCGTTCCTG
This sequence comes from Ligilactobacillus araffinosus DSM 20653, assembly GCF_001435375.1. Taxonomy (GTDB): domain Bacteria; phylum Bacillota; class Bacilli; order Lactobacillales; family Lactobacillaceae; genus Ligilactobacillus; species Ligilactobacillus araffinosus. The sequence goes on from NZ_AYYZ01000004.1 coordinate 8,302, forward strand.
AATATGGAAGGAGGCTGTCCAATCGTCCAGCCTCCATTTGAATTTTTAAATTTTATTATTCAATCGAAATCAAATATGGGTAAATCGGTTGATCACCTTCATGGATTTCGATTTCATAATCTTCATCCCATGATTGAATCTCATCGGCAATTGCTTGAGCTTCGGCTTGATCAGCATCCGCACCGTAGATGATCGTGATCACTTCACTATCATCATCAAGCATTGCTTTCACCATCTCAAGCGTTGCTTTCTTACGATCCGGATCAGTTACCTTGATCGAACCATCAACAATTCCCATATAGTTATCTTTCTTGATTTCTTGACCATCAATTGTTGTATCCCGAACAGCAATCGTTACCTGTCCAGAAATCACATCATCAAGGGCTTCTTCCATTGTAGCCACATTTACATCGATATCTGCTTCCTTATTAAAGTTGATCATTGCGCTCAATCCTTGAGTAATTGAACGGGTATGAACAACCTTCACGTTTGCATCCGCAACATCGGCTGCCTGTTCGGCTGCCAAGAAAATATTCTTGTTGTTTGGTAAAACAATTACCTTGTCTTTGCCCGTCGCATTAATGGCATCAACAATGTCCTTTGTACTTGGATTCATCGTTTGTCCGCCTTGAATAATTTGGGTTACACCAACGCTGTGGAATAATTGAACAAGGCCATCACCTGAAGCAACGGCAATAATGCCATAATCACCGGCAATTTGATTGATTTCAGCCTGTTGTTCTTCTTCCGCTTCCTTATCCTGTTCAAGAATCGTTTCATGTTGAAGCCGCATGTTATCGACCTTAACCTTGATCAATGAACCGAATTTTTGACCATACGAAAGAACCTTACCAGGCTGTTCAGTATGCACGTGAACCTTAACCACTTCATCATCTGCAATTACTAAAAGTGAATTTCCAATTTCTGAAAGGTAACCACGGAAAGTATCATAATCAAACTTTTCATCAACTAATCGACCGGCACCTAATTTAACCATAATTTCAGTACAGTAACCGTATTGAATATCTTCCGTATTCAATTGACTCTGGACACTTTTATGGTGCTCAGCACTTACCATGTCATCCATATCAGCGGGAGTTGGATGATATTCTTGTTCATCACGCACATTTCCTGATAAAGCATCAAAGAATCCTTGGTAAACAAAAGTTAATCCTTGACCACCAGAATCAACAACGCCGACTTCTTTTAAGACTGGTAATAAATCAGGGGTCGTCTTCAATGCAGCTTCAGCGGCTTCATAAGCGGCCTTCATGACTTCCACACAGTCATCAGATGTCTTCGCCGTCTTCGTTGCAGCTTCAGCAGCTTTCCGAGCAACCGTTAAAATCGTTCCCTCCTGCGGTTTCATAACTGCTTTGTATGCCGTTTGAACCCCAGCAACAATTGCTTCCGCCAAATCTGCTGGTGTCAATTCTGCCTTTGCAGCCGCATTCTTGCTGAATCCGCGAAAGACTTGTGAAAGAATAACACCTGAATTTCCGCGGGCGCCCATCAGCAATCCCTTTGCAAGGGCTTGCGAAAGTTCACCAACACTTGATGATGTTGATTCTGAAACGTACTTTGCACCGCTTGCAAATGAAAGACTCATATTAGTTCCAGTGTCACCATCCGGAACTGGAAAGACATTTAATGAATTAATAAATTCCGCATTATTATTTAACCGATTTGAACTGACCGCAATCATCTTGCGGAATTCATTTTCAGTAATTTTTGAAATTTTCAACCTTCAAAATCCTCCTTGGTACCCACAAACGTTAATCTTCAATAACCTTTACGCCTTGAACGATTACGTTAACTGCCTTGGCTGTTACCCCAAGCATTGAGTCCAGATTATACTTAACTTTTTCTTGAACATTTCGGCAAACTTCTGAAATCTTCGTTCCGTAACCGACAATAATGTAAACATCAATTACAATTCCGTCGTCTGTTTGACGAACGACAACCCCTTTTGAGTAGTTATCACGTTTTAAAATTTCGTTTAAATTATCCCGAATTTGATTTTTACTTGCCATGCCGACAATTCCAAAAATTTCAGTTGCGGCTCCACCGACAACAGTTGCGATTACATCGTTACTAATATCAATTTTACCGAGTTGGTTTTGAATCTTCACTGCCATTCGAATTTGCCTCCTTATTTATGACAATAATCGTTATCGCCATTGTATCATACGCAATTTTGAAAAAAAAGCCAATTAAACACCATTCAGGATATTTAAATAAGCACTATACTATCATAGCACAAAAATCGATTTTAGCTGACAAGTTAATTTACTTTACAGAAAAATCTTGCAATCACACCTTATGTATGATAATTTAGTCTAGTGAATAAAGAATCTTTATTTTTAAGATCGAAAAGGTAAAGGAGGGAAATTAAAATGGCTAAAGATTTTGTAACAGGTCGGAAGACAACTTTCGGCAAAAAGCGTTCACACGCTTTGAATCAAACAAACCGTAGCTGGAAGCCAAACTTGCAAAAGGTTCGCATCTTAGTTGATGGTAAGCCAAAGAAGGTTTGGGTTTCTGCTCGTGCCTTGAAGTCAGGTAAGGTTACTCGTGTTTAATTAAAGACGAAAAAACAGGATGGACAATATTGTCCATCCTGTTTTTTACGTTTGATCACACCTTTTTTTAATCACAGCTTTGAATCGTCATTAAAATTCCCCGTTCAAAACTAAACGTCGCTCTTGGACCAACAAACTCATTACTTGAAAGTGCAACTGAGAAATCAAAATCCGTTCGTTGCAACTGATACTTTTCGTCTGGAAGCACCAACCCTTCAACCGCAGTTAGCGGAATAAACGCTAAATACTTCATTTGCGGATTCCGCTTAAGCTGATGGCATCCAGGCTTAAAAAAACGCATTTCATTCCACCGATCAATAATCGTAATTCGTTCAACTTGTTCTTGATACTCTGGTTTCAAAATAAAAAATAAGTTTGCCAACAGCTGATCCATACGCGCACCGGTTGCACCATAAAGATTAAGCTGGTCAATTGAATAATGAGCAAACAAATATCTTAATGCCAACTCCGTATCCGTGATGTCATCCTTTAGTGGACGATAAACCAATTGGTGACTTTGATTTTTTACTTGCAACCGTTCTTCATCCGTTGCCGTGTCAAAATCACCAATTGAAAGCATTGGGTTGATTTTGTGATCAATCAGTTCAACTGCGCCGTAATCAACCCCGCACCACCATTCATCTTTTTGTTCAAAAATCGATTGCGGCACGCATGCGAGTGGGCCACCAGTTAAAACATTTACCTTCATTGCAATCATTCCTTAATAACGCGGTTTGCGTTCCAAAATCATTTGATGGAATTGCAAGTAATTTTCATACCGTGACTTCAAAATTTCACCGTTCGCCACGGCTTCTTTGACCGCACAATGCGGTTCATTCACATGCAAACAACCACGATACTTGCATTGGTCACGATAGGCAACGAAATCCAAATAATAATTTGGCAGATCTTCCTTTGAAATTTCAAGTAAGTCAAATGACGAAAAACCCGGCGTATCCGCAATCAAATTGTGTTCAATTTCCATTAACGTTACCTTTCGGGTCGTATGTTTTCCCCGACTAAGAGCTTTTGAAATCTCACCGGTTTCCAATTTCAAATCCGGATTCAATTGATTCAGCAACGTTGATTTGCCGGCACCGGTCTGTCCCATTACAACGATCACTTGGTTTTGAAGATCACGCAGAAACTTTTGCGGAGCACCGTTGCTAGCAACTTCAACTGGATAATATTTTTGATAGTAATCAATCACCGGTTGCATGGTTGCCTGCTGATCTGAATCTAACAGATCCCACTTTGAAAAATACAAGAGCGGATCAATTTGATTCGCGGCTAACATAATCAGTTGCCGGTCTAATAGATTACTTGAAAAATCAGGTTCGATGCACGCCGAAACAACAATTGCATCATCAACGTTGGCAATCGGCGGCCGCACCAATCGATTCTTTCGCGGATCAATTTTTAATAAATAGCCTCCATCTTTTTCAACTTTAAATTCAACCCAGTCACCAACTAAAGGTGATTGTTTACGTTTGCGAAATACCCCGCGCGCTCGGGTTCGATATTCCGCTCCATCAGCGGTCACAACATCATAGTAACCGCTTAAAGATTGCCTGATTTGGCCTTTCAATAATCTTTATCCTTTCATTTAACTCTGACTTGTTTCGGAGTTATTATTCCCGTTTTCTGAATTATTATTCGGTCCAAGCGATAACGTTATGATCACCTGCGAACCAGCCTTAACGGTCGTATTCGCCTTTGGATCTTGTGAAATCACTTGTCCCTTTGGTACCGTATTTGAATACTGCTGTTCAAAAATAATCGTGATGTTATGTTCTTGAGCATAGTCAATTACACTTTTCTGTGTGTAGCCCGTTAAATCACGAATCTTAAACGTTTGGACCCCTTCACTGACTGTAAAGGTAACTGAAAGTTGATACAAACTAACCTTCATTGACGGATCGATACTTTGACTGACGATTTGACCTGTCGGATACTTATTCGAATACGTCGTTTCCTTATCTACAAGAACGCCCTTCGCCTTCAGTTTTTTCCGAACCTGATCAAAGTTTTGCCCAATATATGACCCAAATTTAGTTTTTAACGGACCTTTTGAAATCACAATGTTGATTTTCGAATTCCGGTTGACCGTCGTTTCGCGGGCCGGATCACTACTGATCGTTTGACCTTTCAAATATGAATTACTATATTCATATCGCTTTTTGCCAAGTTTAAGGTTATTACTCAACAAGACTTCCTGTGCTTCGCGAACACTCATTCCCCGTAAATCTGGAACTTGAACCTTCAATGACATCAGTAAAATCGTAATCACAACGATCACGCCAAGCGTCCCAATCAGAAAAGCAATCGGGTGGCGCCGATAAATTCGTTTTTTCTTTTGCTTCTTTGCTTTTTTCGTCTTGCGTGAACCGGTTGCCGGTCGCTGTTTTGACGATTCGGCTGATGGAATAACCAGCGTCTTCGTTTCGGCGTCATCTTCTGTTGGTACTTCCCATTTAGGTTCGTTTTTCCGTACCGGTAACAACGCCGTTTTTAGATCCCGCGCCATTGTTTCGGCATCCGGATAACGGTCTTTCAAATTTTTGGCTGTTGCATGCAAAATGACATTTTCCAACGCCTGCGGAACTTGGGGATTAATTTTCCGCGCTGACGGTAAGTTATCCCGGTAATGTTTAACCGCAATTGAAACCGCTGTTTGGCCTTCAAACGGAACCTTCCCCGTTAACAGTTCAAACAGGATAATTCCAAGCGAATAAATATCAGATTGTTTCGTAATGATTGACCCGCGGGCCTGTTCAGGTGAAATGTAATGAACAGATCCAATCATCGTATTAGTCTTCGTAATTGTGGCTGATTCCATTGCCGCAATTGAAATTCCGAAATCCGTGACCTTTACTTTGCCATAATTGTCAATCAAAATATTTTGTGGTTTCAAATCGCGGTGAATAATCCCGATTCGGTGGGCACTTTCCACCGCCGAAAGAATCTGTTCCATAATATCAACAACTTTTTCGCATGAAAGCGGATAGTGTTCTTTCAAGTACGTCTTCAAATCAGTTCCCTTTACGTACTCCATGATCAAATACGGCACACCATGATCATTGCCAAAATCATAGATTTGAACGATATGCGGATTATCAAGCTTCGTTAATGAATTGGCTTCTTTATGAAACCGTTCAACCGCCCGCGGATCATCTTGTAAATCAAGCCGTAGCATTTTAAGGGTAACCCGTCGTTTTTGAACCAGATCCTCGGCTTCATAAACATTTGCCATTCCACCTTCGCCAAGGGAACGAATGATGCGATAACGTTTACCAACTTCATATCCTATTCGCATTATTGTTCACCGCTTTCATCTGCTGCAATCAAAAGCGCAGTAATGTTATCATCGCCGCCGTTGACCCGTGCTTGAGTAATTAATTGCTGGCATTTTTCTTCAAGCGAGTCCGTAGTCGTTAAAATCGCTTTAATTTTAGCTTCCGCCACAAGTTTGGTAAGTCCATCAGTACACAGCAAAAATAAATCATCCGGTTCGACTCTCAACGCATAGTGATCCATTTGGGCATCATGATTGATCCCAAGGGTTTTAACGATCACATTTTTTTGCGGATGGTTAGCTGCTTCTTCCTTCGTGATTGCGCCCTGTTTGATCAATTCATTAACGAGCGAATGATCCCGTGAAATTTGCTGCAACTCATTCTTCCGCAACCGATATCCGCGGCTGTCTCCAATATTCGCAATGATACAATCCACCGAATCAATCAGAATCAAAACCAACGTTGCCCCCATGCCTTCAAGATCCGGATACTGCTTTCCCTTTTGAATCAAAAGGTCATTTTCAACTTGAACTTGTTTTTCCAACCATTGGTAAGCCTGCTCAATCGTTTCAAAAGACGACTCTTCAAACAAATAGCCAAGATGCTGAACAATCATTGCGGATGCAACATCTCCGCCACGATTACCACCAATTCCATCGGCAACTAGTCCTAAGGTAATTTGTTTTCGATTTTGATATAGTCCGACTGAGTCTTCATTAACTTTACGAACCTTGCCAATATCACTTAAAAATGAACTTTTCAAAACTGCACCTACTTTTTCATCAATGTAGCGATAAAGAATCCATCCGAGCCAAAATCATCTGGATAAATTGTTAATCCAAGCGCTGTTCGTTGATCCTTAACAGCTTTTTTAGTCTGCGTTTTAACCTGTTTAAAATCAGAATGTTTTTTCAAAAATTGATCAACCACCGTTTGATTTTCGGAAGGTAAGATTGTGCATGTACTGTATGTTAATTTTCCACCCGACTTTAACGTTGGTGCAACAGCGTCTAAAATCTGCAGCTGGATCTGTGCTAATTGCTGTGAGTCTTTTAATGTTTTTTCATAACGAACTTCTGGTTTCCGCCGCATCAATCCAATTCCAGAACACGGCGCATCAACTAAAATCTGATCAAACCGCGTATTTCCAAGTTCTCCGGTCTTTCGGGCATCTAACAATTGCGGGTGAACAACATTCGCGACACCCAGTCGTTCGGCATTGCGTTTAATCAACTTTAGTTTGTGTTGGTGAATATCAAGCGCAACAACGTTTCCTTGACCTGCCAACGCAGTTGCAATTTGCGTCGTTTTTCCTCCTGGAGCAGCACATGCATCCAAAATACTTTGGCCTGGTTGAACATCCATTGACTCAACCGCTAACATTGCACTTTCGTCCTGAATGATAAAGCTCCCCTGTTTAAATTCTGGCGTTCCTGCTAAAAAGCCTCTTTGCGCAACTAACCCATCAGCAGCAATTTCACTTGGAGATGTTGTGATTCCTTCCTTTTCAAGTTGGACTTGCAATTCAGAACTTTTGATCTTTCCTATGTTCACCCGCAAACTATCATGCGGAGTTTGGTTAACTGCCTGCGCAATTTGAACTGTTTTTTCAAGGCCCACCTTTGAAATCAATTGCTCAATAATCCATTGCGGAATACTTTCTTCAATTGATAACCGTTGAGCGGCTGTTAAATTATCAAAATTGCGCAATCCATTCCGTTTGATAGCATGCAAAACACCCGTCACAAATTTACGTGTCCCGACATGGCCCTTAACCTTTGCAATCTCAATCGTTTCATTAAAAATCGCATGATCCGGGACCTTATCTAAATACTGCATTTGGTAAATTGCTAGCAAAAGCAGCTCCCAGACCCATGGATCAACTTTCTTCTTATTTTTAATAAACGGTTCAAGCCAATATTCCAACGTTAACCGGTGCTGCAAGCAACCGTACACAAGCATAGTCAGTAAATTAGCATCGGCTCGCGACAATTGACTTTGTCGAATCACGTCATTTAACACAATGTTAGAATACGTACTGTGCTTTCGAATCCGCAAAAGCAGATCAAGGGCAAGAAAGCGCGGCGTCTGTTTAATCGTTTTCTTCATTGATCAATTCCTGCCCTGCTTTAATTCCTTGACCGACCCCATTCAAATATGCCGTAATATCCATTTGCGGTTTCCCAGCTGGTTGAATGCGATTGATTTGGTAAACTGTTCCGTCCGCTGCGGCAACTTTTAATTGATGTTTACCAACTTCAACAACGGTTCCCGCGGGAAGGTCTGTTTGTTCATTCAAAATAGTTACGTCCCAAATTTTTGTCCGCTTTCCCTTTAATGATTTGAAATATGCCCCCGGAGCTGGTCGAAGAGCGCGAACTTGCCAATCAATTTGATAAGCAGTTTGTTTCAAATGCAATTCTTCTTCTTCCGGACTGATCGTTGGTGAAAAGACAACTTCATCTTCATTTTGAGCAACCGGATGAACGTTGCCGGCAATTAAGTCAGGAAGAAGCTGCAATAACGTATCCCGTCCCAAATCGCTCATCTTTTCAAAAATTGATCCAGCATCATCGTTTGATGTGATCGGCATTTCAGCTTGCTTAAGAATATCACCGGCATCCATTTTCTTTACCATGTAAATAATTGAAACCCCGGTTTTTGAATCCCCGTTCATAATGGCGTGTTGAATCGGTGCTCCGCCGCGATACTTTGGCAAAAGTGACCCGTGAACATTCACTGCTGCAATTTTAGCCGCATTGATCAACTTCATCGGCAAAAATTGGCCAAACGCTGCCGTAACGATCAAATCTGGTTGAAGGTCAATTATCCGTTGACATTCCGAACTGCCTGAAATTTTTTCCGGTTGAAGGACCTCAATTCCATGGTCCAAAGCAACCTTCTTTACCGGCGTTGGCATTAAAATGTGTTTCCGTCCAACTCGCCGGTCTGGTTGAGTCACAACGGCTTTCACATCATATCCGGCATCGATCACGCCAGCTAAAATGTTGGCAGCAAAAGCCGGGGTTCCCATAAATACAATTGACGTCATTTATTTCACTCCTCAATTAAATAAAATTCATTGGATCGCGATCGATCACGATTTGCAATCCATTTCGTTCTTCTTTTTGACTTGTTAATAATAAATTTTGAAGATAATTTTCAAGTTGCGGTTCATTTTTATATTTAATGACTAACTGATAGTAATAGCGATTATTGATTCGCATAATTGACTGCGGGGTCGGTCCCAAAATCACGGCGTTTTGAGACAAATAATTCACGATCTCACCGCGAATTTGGAACATTTTTTGCGCCGCATCCGTTTCCTTCCGCGCACTTGCAGTAATTTGAACCGTATAGTAATACGGTGGGTATCCGCCTTGGTGTCGAACATGCATTTCCTTTGCAAAAAAATGCTCGTAATCCTGACGCCGCGCATACTGAATCGCATAATGATCCGGATTATACGTTTGAATTAAAACGTTTCCTTCTTTTTCGGCCCGGCCAGCACGTCCGCTTACCTGAGTTAAAAGTTGAAAGGTGCGTTCACTTGCCCGAAAATCTGGCAATCCAAGTGAAGTATCGGCATTCAATACCCCCACAAGCGTTACGTTCGGAAAATCCAGTCCTTTGGCAATCATTTGGGTACCAAGTAAAATGTCGGCATGATGCTTGCCAAATTCATCTAAGATTCGTTCATGTGCTCCTTTACGACGAGTCGTATCAACATCCATGCGTAAAATTCGGACATTTGGAAAAAGTTCAGTTAGTTCTTTTTCAACCCGCTGAGTTCCAGTTCCAAAATACCGGACGGCCTTGCTATGACAATTCGGACAAACTTGCGGAACCGGTTCTTCATGACCACAATAGTGACACTTCAATGAATTCGTATCTTTATGATATGTTAATGAAATATCACAATTCGGACATTTGATCACTTCGCCGCATTCGCGACACATTAAAAATGAAGAATATCCTCTCCGGTTTAACATTAAAACAACTTGTTCATTCAACGCAAGTTTTTTCTGAATCTCAGTTGCCAATTCTTGTGAAATATCAGTTGTCGGTGCATAACGGCCTGCTTGCCGCATATCAACCAATTGAACTTGCGGCAGAGCTTTCCCGTTAATTCGTTTCGTTAATCGCAACCATTGATAAACACCCTTTTGAGCGCGTGCTCGAGACTCAAGCGACGGCGTTGCGCTTCCAAGGACAACCGGACAATGATGATATTTTCCCCGCCATTGAGCAACATCGCGCGCGTGATACCGCGGCATATCCTCCTGTTTGTAACTTGTTTCATGCTCTTCATCCATGATGATGACGCCAAGGTTTTTGATCGGTGCAAAAATAGCTGAACGGGCGCCAACAACAACTTGGGCGTCCCCGTTTTCAATTCGGCGCCATTCATCATACCGTTCACCGTCGGACAATGCACTGTGTAAAAGAGCAACCTGATCACCAAATCGAGCCTTAAATTGGCGAACGATCTGCGGCGTTAACGAAATTTCCGGAACAAGCATTAAGGCTGATTTACCTTGCGCAAGCGCATGCTGAATGATTTGCAAATAAACTTCAGTTTTGCCGCTTCCCGTTACTCCTTCAAGTAAAAAGGTTGCTGCCTGAGCTTCGTTAATTGCCTGATCAACAGCATCCGTTGCATGGGCCTGTTCAGCAGTTAATTTTTTCGACGTTGACGGCTGAACCTGATCGACCTGATACGGATTACGGTACTTTTCAATTTGATAACGCGTGATCCATCCTTTTTCGGCAGCCGTTTTTAAGTCATTTGCAGTAAAATTATTTTCCCGAGTCACATCACTTTGAACAAATTCTTGTTCATGATTAGTAATCAAAAAATCAAGCAAACGTTTCTGTTTGACCGCATTTTTCCTTAACGTCTTCTTGACTGTCTGCAACTCTTTGACCGACATTTGGGCTTTAAATGCCCAAACGAACTTTGATTTTGCCCGATCATCAACGTGATAAACAATTTCAACTTGATTTGCCTTGCGCAATTTCTCAATTTGATTTAATTGAGTTGAAGCTAACTTCTGTGGATTAAATTCAATTTCGCTTTGCTCATTAAAAAGCGCAGCTAAAGCTGGATCTTTAATTTTCCCTGTCAGTTTAAGCGTTTTGCGGTAACTTGCCCGCATCGCATTCGGAAGCATGACTTGCAGACAGCGAATCTTAAATGCAAATGTCCGCTGTGTCAGCCAATCAGCCATCGCCATGGCTTCATCACTTAAAACCGGATTCAAATCAAGCACATCGATCACCGATTTTAATTGATGTTCACCTGAATATTCATCTGTCAACCCCGTCACAAATCCTTGAATTTTCCGATTTCCGTTGCCGAATTCAACCACAACGCGCATCCCGACTCGCAAGAAATCCTGAAACTTTTCTGGAATTTGATAAGTAAACGGATGGTTGGTCTGCATTGTCGGAACATCGACAATTACTTCTGCATATCGACTAATTTTAACCTTCCTCTTTTCTGATTAATTTCTGAATTTCATTTAATATTTTTTGAGCAAAAACTTTTTTTGAAGCTTTTGCAACTTTAATTGGTTCCCGATGCGGCTGCAAAATATAGCCTGCATTCTGATCACTTCCAAATCCAATATCATTGCGTGAAACATCATTGGCAACGATCATTTCAACCTTTTTATCTTCCAGTTCGGTCGTTGCATTTTGAAGCAAATGATCCGTTTCAGCAGCAAATCCAACTAAAATTTGCCGATGCTTTTGATTACCTAACATCCGCAATAGATTTGGATTTCGTTTCAGTGTCAACTGAACTTGCTGATTAGCATCTGCTTTAATTTTTTGATCATCCGACTGTTCAACATGATAGTCCGAAACCGCTGCTGCCATGATCAAGACATCATTTTGCGGAAATTCTTCCATTAATTTGGTTTGCAATTCCGCAAACGTTTGAATCCGGATTACCTTGATGTTCGTGGGTAAGTCAACCGTGACCATTCCGGCAATCAACGTTACATCTGCTCCTTGAAGGGCTGCATTTTCAGCAAGCGCGATTCCCATTTTGCCGCTTGAACGGTTTCCAATAAATCGTACCGGATCAATTGGCTCTTGGGTTCCACCGGCAGTTACCAGTACTTTGATTCCCCGAAACGGTTGATCGTTCATTTGATTTCCAATCCAGTCAAGGACCTGTTGTGGCTCTGGCATTCGCCCTTTTCCAGCATATCCTTCTGCTAAAAAGCCGGTCGCTGGTTCCATTACATGAATTCCATCGATTTTTAACTGATGAACGTTTCGTTGAACAGCAGGGTTATCCCACATTTCATCATTCATTGCCGGAACAATGAATTTATTCTTCGCCGTTGCAGTCAGCGCCGATGAGACTAGATCATCAGCAATTCCATTGGCCATTTTACCAATGATATCTGCCGTAGCCGGAATGACAATCGAAAGGTCTGCCCACCGCGCAATTTCAATATGTGGAATAAATTCACCGCGTTGCTCAGCGTTATTAAAATTTGTTAATACTGGATTCTTCGACACCGTCGCCATTGTCAACGGTGAAATGAAATTCGTTGCTGCCGTCGTCATTGCTACGCGGACTTCAGCTTTTGCCTTGATCAAAAGCCGGACAAAACTTGCAACCTTATAACTTGCAATCCCTCCGGTCACATAAACCGCAATTTTCTTACCTTCCAATGCCATTTCTTCACCCCATCATTCATTAATACAAGAAAAGAGGTCGGACACCATGTCACAACCTCCCATCATATTAATTTAAATTAAAAATTAGTTTTCGCCTTTAATTGTCAACTTGCCAGCTTCAACTTCTTCCAAAGCCTTACCAACATTTTTATCTGACTTATATTCGTCTTCATTTAACAATGGTAATGCGCCAGCATCTAATTCATGAGCACGTTTAGCTGCTAACATTACTAATGAATAACGTGAGTTAACATGTTCTAAAAGTTTATCGACAGATGGATATAAAATCATTTGACAGCATCTCCTTATTGTTGATCATCTAAGCCAAGTTGCTTCTTGTAATCAGGTAAGAACCGCTTTACACGCCAACGCTCAGCCCGAATGATCGTTTGAATCTTTTCTGCAGCCTTCGGGACTTCATCATTCACAACTGCATAATCATAATTCTGCATCATTTCAATTTCACCGACAGCCTTTTCCATTCGCTTGTCAATTGTTGCTAAATCATCCGTTCCCCGATTAATGATCCGTTGACGTAATTCCATTAAATCTGGTGGTGTTAAGAAAATAAACAACCCATCCGGAACCTTTTCCCGAACTTGCATTGCACCCTTAACTTCAATTTCAAGGAAAACATCCTTACCTTGATCTAACATTTCATTAACATATTTTAAAGGTGTTCCGTAATAGTTGTCAACATATTTAGCGTATTCCAACATTCCGCCATTTTCAATTTCCTTTTCAAATTCTTCCTTTGAAACAAAGAAATAATCTTTTCCATCAACTTCTCCGGGACGCTTCTTCCGGGTCGTCATTGAAACTGAATAGTGAAAAGTATTATCCTCACGTGAAAAGATTTCCTTCCGTACAGTTCCCTTTCCAACTCCTGATGGTCCTGAAAGAACAATTAACATTCCGCGTTTTGGCATTTTGAATCTCCTCTAGAAACAATTTTAATAACTATTATCCCCTTTAAACGCCTATTTTTCAAGTGATTTCCAAAGGTTTTCAAATTTCTAATGAAGATTTCATTTATTGCTGATCAATGAATTTGAAATACAATCATCTGAAGATAACAAAAAGACTGTGACATCCGTCACAGTCTTTAATTACTTTCAAATCAGTTTTAGTATAATTCAAGGTACTGATCGCGTTCCCATTGTGAAACGTCTTGCCGGTATGAATCCCACTCAAGGGTCTTGGCTTCAACGAAATTGTTAAAGAGGTGTTTACCCAGGGCTCCTTGAATTACTTCATCATTTTTCAATTCTTTCAGGGCATTGTGTAATGTTGATGGCAAATCTTTAATACCATTTTCACGCCGTTCTTCTTCATCCATTGCGTAAATGTTGCGGTCAACTGATGCAGCAGGCTCAATCTTATTCCGTAATCCGTCAAGACCCGCTTCTAAGATTGCAGCAATCGCCATGTATGGGTTAGCTGAAGGATCAACTGACCGTAATTCAAACCGCGTTCCCTGTTCACGTGCCATTGGAACCCGAATTAATGGTGAACGGTTACGACCAGACCATGCAACGTAAACTGGTGCTTCAAATCCCGGAACCAATCGTTTGTATGAGTTAACTGTTGGATTAGTAATCGCCGTGAAACTCCGGGCGTGTTTCAATAATCCGCCTAAGAAGTAATATGCCTTTTGGGATAACTTTTGATCACCGTTTTCATCGTAGAAGACATTACCATTCTTATCGAAAAGTGACATATTAATGTGCATTCCAGAACCGTTAACTTGAGCTAATGGTTTTGGCATGAATGTTGCATGCAAACCGTGTTTCCGGGCAACGGTCTTAACAACTAACTTAAAGGTTTGAATATTGTCACAAGCATGCAAAGCATCTTCATACTTAAAGTCAACTTCATGTTGTCCCGGAGCAACTTCGTGGTGAGATGCTTCAACGTCAAAACCCATGCGTTCAAGTTCAAGGACGATTTCGCGCCGGCAATTTTCACCCATATCAACCGGAGCGAAGTCAAAGTAACTACCGTTATCATTTAAATGCATTGTTGGCTTGCCAGTTTCAGGATCAAGCTTAAAAAGAAAGAATTCAGGTTCCGGACCGATATTAAAGTCGGTAAACCCTTCTGCTTTCATTTCATCTAAAACGCGCATTAAATTATTCCGCGGATCGCCCATGAATGGTTTGCGATCAGCTGTGTATACTTCACAAATGATCCGGGCAACCTTTCCGTGTTCGCTTCCCCATGGAAAAATCATCCAAGTCGATAAATCTGGATATAACCACATATCACTTTCTTCAATCCGGACAAAACCGTCAATTGAAGAACCATCAAACATTAATTTATTATCAAGCAATTTATCTAATTGACTAATTGGAACCTCAACGTTTTTAATTGTTCCGTAAAGATCAGTAAACATTAACCGTAAAAATTGAACATTTTCTTCTTTAGCCATCCGCCGAATATCGGCTTTAGTATAATCATGCTTAACCATTATTAATAGGCTCCTTTTAAAATTTATAAATTAGAGCGGTCGATTGTTACGAATCGAAGGTTTGCTATGCCGGTTAAGTCCACTAGCATTGACAAAGTCATTGCGCAAAATTTTCCGAACGGCATCATCAGATAACGATTGTGCCATCTTTTCACGACGTCGTTCTTCTTCGGCTGCCTTCTGAGCATAAATCTTTTTAATCGAAGCCATATTATACCCATCCGCAAGATAGTCTTTAATTTCAAGCAATTTATCAATATCGTTTAATGAATACATCCGCCGGTTTCCTTCATTTCGTTCAGGAATCACCAGTTCCTGTTCTTCATAATAACGAATTTGCCGGGCACTTAAGTCCGTAAGCTTCATTACCGTTCCAATTGGTAAAACGGCAAGGGAGCGACGTAGTTCCTTTTCTTTCATAACAACCCTCCTCTCATTGGTTCAATCATATCAATCTCGAAACTGTCTGTCAACGACTTATGTCACATTTTATAACATCTCACTTTTTATAGTACGTTTCGTTTACCGCATTTGTAATCGCAACCTTGACATGCGCGTATGAAAGCCCACCTTGGATATACAACGCATACGGTTCCCGCAGCGGACCATCACTTGATAATTCAATCGTTGAGCCTTCAACAAAACTTCCAGATGCCATAATAATTTCGTCTTCGTAATTATCCATTTCACTTGGAATTGGATCAACAAATGCATTTAACGGTGAATTATGCTGAATACTTGCACAGAATTTGATCATTGCTTCCCGTTCATGGAAAATGACCGTCTGAACAAGATCAGTCCGCGGAGCATTCCATTTTGGCGATACTTCTGCTCCCATCTTTTCAAGTAATGCCGCGGTAAAAATCGCTCCTTTAACCGCTTCTCCTGTTGTATGTGGAGCAAGGAAAAAACCACGGTAAAAATCTCGTTGATACCCATACGTTGCGCCTTCACCCTTTCCCGGGCCTGGGGCAAATAATCTTGATGATGCCCGCATGATCAAATCGTGCCGGCCAACTAAAAAGGCTCCTGATTTAGCAACCCCCGCACCAGCGTTTTTGTACATTGACCCGGCCATTAAATCCGCACCGTAAAACGTTGGTTCGTCCTTTTCGGTGAATTCACCATAACAATTATCGATAAAGATAATTGCTTTCGGAGCGATTTGCTTAACAAACTCAATCATCTTTTTAATTTCTGCAACCGTGAAACTATCCCGGGTCGCATATCCGCGTGAGCGTTGAATTGCAATGACCTTAATTGATTTGTCCTGATTTAACTTTTTCCCCACTGCATCGTAATCAATTTTGCCGTCTTTAAGCGGGGTATATGCAAACTTGATACCATATTCTTTCATTGATCCCGGATTGTCGCCAACAATTCCAATTACCTGTTGAATCGTATCATATGGCATTCCCGTCATATAATATAAGGTATCACCCGGCATTAACGATGCAAATAATGCCGTCGAAATTGCATGTGTTCCGGAAACCATTTGCGGCCGCACAAGCGCATCATCACATTTAAAATAATCGGCAAAAATATCTTCTAGCTTATCACGGCCAATATCATCATACCCATATCCCGTTGAACCAACAAGATCTTCTTCAGCAACATGATACTTGCGGTATAAATCCAAAATCCGTTGTTGATTATACAAAACCATTTCATCAACTGCCGCCAATTGTGGGGCAATCATTCGATCAACTTCAGCAACCTTTTGCTGTAAATCCTGAGGAAATTTTTCAATCCATTTTTCCATTATTTTTCTCCTTTAACCATTTTTCAACTAATTCAATAATTCGCGGATAATCCGTGTCAAAGTTTTGAATAAGATCAAACCAGTGAACATCCATTTTATTTCGAAACCACGTTAATTGTCTTTTAGCATAATGCCGCGAATTTTGTTTGACCTTCGCAATACATTCTTCAAGGGAAGCCTGATGTTCAAAATACGGATAAAATTCTTTGTAGCCAATTCCCTTTCCAGCCGGTAACTTGCTACCGCCATTTTCATACAGGTATCGGGCTTCATCAAGTACCCCCTCTTTGACCATCAAGTCAACACGGTCATTGATTCGTTCATATAATACTGCGCGTTCTGTATTTAAACCAATAACCAAAAAGTCATAGCTATTATTCGGATGATCGCTTTGAACGGAAAATTTCTTGCCGGTTTTTTCAAAAACTTCTAATGCCCGAATTACTCGTCGTTCGTTGGTGAATGGAATTTTAGCGGCTGCAACCGGATCAATTTGATCAAGCCGATCCCACAAGGCTTTCTGCCCATTTTCTTCGGCATACTGATGCAACTGATTTCGCAGATGATCATCTTGATATTGATCATTTCCAAAATGAAAGTCATCCACAAGCGATTGCAAATAAAAACCCGTCCCGCCAACAAGCATTGGCAATGCATCTTGAGCTGTAATTTTTGAAATTGCCTTTCTAGTACGAGCAATAAAATCAGCAACTGAAAAACGCTGGTCGATTGGAATCTCATCCAATAAATAATGCGAGATCCCCTGCATTTCTTCATTAGTGACCTTTGCCGTTCCAATATCTAACTTTTGATAAACCTGCATCGAATCGCCCGATACGACCTGACCGTTAAACTTTTGAGCCAGCTTAATTGATAACGTTGTTTTCCCCACTGCCGTGGGACCAACGATCATTAAAACCTTTTGCGCCACTTTTCCGCTCCTTTCCACTTGCTTCTCTTGTAATTGTATCATTCAAGTTAAATTTTAACAGTTTTGTCTAGCATTTTTTGACGATTTAATTCATAATGATAATATACCAGTAATTGAGGAGGAGTTTCCATGAAATCATTTGGTAAGGGATTCTTTACCGGAATCGTAACAACCGTTGGCGTTGTTGCCGGTGCCGTTTATGCATTTAAGAAAACAGTTGTTGAACCAATGGAAGAACGTGAAGCAATCTTAGAAGAACACCGTCGCCGTGCTCTTCGGAAGAGTCGTTCAGCTCACCAACGTTAGTTAAAGTAATAAAAAGGCTGGGATTTTGATCCCAGCCTTTTTTATTACTTAATTTTTCTTCTTCTTACCGTCCCACTTATTGTATCCGCCTTTAAGCACGAAAATCTTATCAAAGCCTTCTTTTTTCAACATAATCGCACATCGAAGTGCAAGGGCTTTTCCTTGTTCATATAAGTAAACTGGCATATCCTTCCGAATACCGCCAATATACATCTTAAATTGTGAAAATGGAATGTTCCGCGCACCTAAAATGTGACCAGCTTTAAATGAATCTTCTTCGCGAACATCAATAACTTGAGCATGGTGCATTGCCTTTTTGAATTCTTCATTATCGACGATCTTCGCTGCCCGTCGACTACGAACAAAAATTATAATTTGATTAATTACCATCCACAATAAAATGATAATTAAAATCATATCGACCCAAAATAAAACCGAGGGGGCTTTTCCTAAAAGCAATTCAATTAGCTCCTTTCAAAAAAACAAATAAGTTTAGTCTTTAAACTTCAATGCCAATGAAGCAGCACCAATTACGCCGGCTTCATTTCCTAATTGAGCTAACTTGATTTCAGTTGAACTCTTAACGGTTGGAAATGCATATTCGTTAAAGTAATTCTTAACTTGATCAAGTAAGAATTGACCAGCAGCTGAAACACCCCCGCCAATTACGATTGCACTTGGATTTAAGATACTGCCAAAGTTTGCGCAAGCTAAACCTAAGTAATTACATACCCGGTCAACAACCATTTTAGCCAACGGATCGTTTTCTTTAGCTAAATCAAAGACTAATTTTGATGTAACTTCTTCACCATCATCCGTTAATTGTTTAAGTTTTGAATTGCCAGCATATTCTTCAGCCATGTCACGAGCAACCCGAACAACCCCTGTTGCTGATGCATAAGCTTCAAGACAACCACGGTTTCCACATGTACATAAGTAACCGCCTGGGTGAACGTTCATGTGACCAACTTCACCACCAGCACCCATTCCGTGAACAAGTTTTCCGTTGGTAATGATTCCGCCGCCAACACCAGTTCCTAACGTAATGAAGACAACATCGTCAGCATTTTCGCCGGCACCTTTCCATCGTTCGCCAAGGGCTGCAACGTTTGCATCGTTATCAACTGCAAATTTGATGTTTGTGCCCTTTTCAATTTCTTCCTTAACGTTTTGAACAGTCTTCCAGTTCAAATTATATGCACCAACAACTGTTCCCTTTTCAAGGTCAACTGTGCCTGGAGTTCCCATTCCAATTCCGATGAATTGTTCTGGCTTCATTTCATACATTTCAAGATGATGATTGATTGATTCAATGATATCCGGAACGATGTGGCTCCCTTCATCCAAAATATTGGTTTCAATACTCCACCGTTGTTGAATTTCACCATTTTCAGTTGTAATTGCAAATTTGATTGTTGTCCCGCCAAGGTCAACCCCAATTAATTTTTTATCCATAATGCTCCTCCTAAATGTCTTTTTTCGCCGCTTCGCGCTTTTCTTCTTCGCGATGTTCTTTATCCAAAATAAGTTTGGCATTGAGGTACGTTTTTTGATCAACAACGCCGGCTTTATACAAATGGTCAAGCTCAATTGCCGCTAATTCAATATCCCACAGTCGTTTACCAACATAAATAAAAACCCCGAACTGCTTTAAAAATTGCTGAACGTCATAATAGTTTTTCAAAATAACATCCCCACCTTAAGCCGTAGCGGTATGCATTCCTCTGACAAAAATCATTGCAAACAGAAGAACTAAACCAGCCAAGGCCAGCCATCTTTTATGCATTTCAACTTTTCCAATTTGAGGAGCTCCCATAACATAGCCTAATAAGAAACCGCCTATTAAACCGCCAAGGTGTCCCCAAAGATCAATTGATCCGGTTAGGTCACTTAACAGATTCAAAACAACTAAAACTAAAAATTGCTTTGCAATCGTCCGAATATACGGGTCATCCCGAAATGATTCGCCAAGCATCAAGTATGCGCCAAACAAACCAAATAATGCCGTACTTGCGCCCGCTGAAATTGCTGGCGTAAATGCAAAGCTTGCAATGTTGCCGCAAATTCCGCTTACCAGATAAATAACTAAAAAACGCCATGGACCAAATAGATATTCGATCTGCATTCCTAAAAAGTAAAGGGTTACCATATTCAATACAATATGTTGAAACCCAATATGCAAAAACATTGGCGTAAATAACCGCCAAATCTGTCCCGCTGCAATTAACGCATTATCTTTCGCGCCAAATTCAATTAAAATATTTGGATTAGTTGAGCCGCCTGCAACCGTCATTAATAAATACATCACAATATTAATGACGATCAACAGAATTGTTATCTTTGGTCTTTTCTTGCTCATGCTTTTCCCTTTCAATCACAGTACTAATGACACCGATTACATCAGAACGTGATAAAAAACATCCCTTTTTTAAGGGGATGAGCGTCTTAAAAGAAAAACAACAGGGTTTAATTCCTGTTGTTATTTTGTTTCACGGTGTAAAGTCGCTTTACGACAACGTGGGCAATACTTCTTAAGTTCTAAGCGATCTGGATTGTGACGCTTATTCTTGTTTGTTAAGTATGTTTGTTCGCCACATTCTGTGCATTCTAATGTAATATTAACACGCATCGAAATACCCTCCAACTCTTCATATTCTGTCTAATAAGGTGTTTAAACCTTCAACGTTAATATAATATCATCTTTTAAAAGATATTGCTACCGTTTTTTACTAATTGTTAAGGAAAATTCCTTGACACGATTTCTAATCCAAAAAAGAAGGTGATCAATTCACCTTCTTTTTACCTAATATTGAATTAAAATCCATCACTTGACTGAACATCTTTCCAGTAAGCTGCATAAATCTGCTTAATTGCTTCCAAGTTAACTTTACTTTCAGTATTATTCGCCATTCCAGGGAACGCAACTGCAACAACGACTTGCGGATTATTATATGGAGCATAACTTACCCCACTTAACGTTTCAGTCGGATTATTCTTGTAATATGTTTGGGCTGTACCGGTTTTCCCGGCAATTTCAGGTTTAACACCATTCAGGTACTTCCCAGTAACATACAGATTATTACCATGCATTACAAGGTAGAGTCCCTTCTTGACAACATCCCATTGGGCGGCTGTTCCCGGAACAATATTCAAGATATTTGGCATAAATTGATAAATCGTCTTGCCCATCTTGCCATCTTTTCCGTTATCATGGATTGAATCTAAGACGTGCGGTTGTAATCGATAACCACCATTAGCAATGGTTGAGATGTACTGTGCCAACTGCAATGTTGTATATGAATCATAGTTCCCGAATGAAAGGTCAAGCGCCTTCCCAATATCAGCCTTGGTTGAAGGTCCTTCAAAACCAGCTGACTCTCCTGGAAGATCGATTCCGGTCTTAACTCCTAATCCAAATTGATTAAAGTTATCCCGCATCTTAGTGAAAATCGATGGCGACATACTTGCTAATGACATTCCAGGCGTATATTTGAGTCCGGCTTCAAGCATTGCAAGCTGCATCATATAAGTGTTTGATGAAACTTCCAAGGCTTCAGATGCTGTTAATGGCATGTTAGCCGAACCACTCTTGTTAAACCATGATGTCTTGGGTGCTGTTCCAGCTAACTTAATTGGTTGTTCTTCGAGGGTATTATTCGTTGGCGTAATTACCCCATCTTGAAGAGCTCCCATTACCATTGCACCCTTTACAACAGATCCCATGACAAAGGTCTGATTAATTGCGCCAATCGCATTATCAGTGATCTTTCCGGTTTGAATATCACGGCTTACTCCCGCAAGCGCATAAACCGCACCGGTATGAGGATTCATAACCACGGCATAGGCGCCTGGAACATATGGGTTTCCACCCGCAACGCTTTGAAGGGAGTTCTTCATGATATTTT
Source organism: Ligilactobacillus araffinosus DSM 20653 (assembly GCF_001435375.1). Classification (GTDB taxonomy): domain Bacteria; phylum Bacillota; class Bacilli; order Lactobacillales; family Lactobacillaceae; genus Ligilactobacillus; species Ligilactobacillus araffinosus. The sequence goes on from NZ_AYYZ01000004.1 coordinate 30,253, forward strand.
GAACATCATTTTGGAACTGCGCATTGATCGTTAATTGAATATCATCCCCTGGCTTTCCGCCATATTGTTTGATTTCCTTCTTGATCTTATTATTCTGGGTTTCAACCTTAATGATCTCACTGTCGCCCTTCAAGGCATCTTCATATTGTGATTCAATGTAGCTTGAACCAACGCTGTCATTACGTGAATAGCCCTCTGCAAGCAAGATGTTCAATTTATCACTTGGCAAACCTTGCTTTTCAGTCGTTACCGTCCCCGCAATTTCCTTAATCGAATCACCGCCTGGATAACTGCGTGACCAACTAGTTCCAATCTTAACTCCTGGTAACTGTGATAAATGAGCTCCAACTTGAGCCATTTCAACGGCTGACACGCCATTAGCTTTCAACATTATGGTTGAAAGTGAATATGCGCCATCCATTTTATTGTACAAAACGGCGGCTTGTTGTTGCTGCTGGTTAAGGTTATTGACTAAACCATGATCCTTAACATACGCCATTTCTTGTTTATAAAGAGCTGAGCCGCTTAACGAATTCGCATCCTTAATATGTTTTTGAACTCTTTCTGCATTGGCTGTCCTTCCAAGGTAGTATGCCTGCTTCATATTATCCGTTAACTGCGAAGTATCAACACTGATATACTTTGTTAAGTTATTCGCAACGTCATACATTTCTTGTGAAGTAACTGAAAGCGGCTTCGTATACGTAATTGCCGTTGCTGCATCATTTGAAACCAACAATTTGCCTGAAGAATCATAGATCATTCCCCGCGGCATATCTTTAGTTTCGGTTTGCATATTACTGTTTGAAGCATCATAAACATATTTTTTCCCGTCAATAATTTGTAAATGAGCTAATTGAATAATCAATGCCGCAAAAAGTAAGAACACAATTACGAATAAAAAATTTAACCGAAACGGAATACTGTCTGCTTTATGTCCATTTCGATTACTCTTTGAGAATTTATGTTGTTTTTTAAAAATTTTCAAAAGATTTCACCGTCACTTAATTACTAAATCAATTAAAATAACATTGATTGAAATTCCTGCTTAATCAGCATATGATAATGCTGAACTGTACCTAATACATGGTATCACAAATTAGCAAATCGAACCATCTAAATAAAGTAATCAAATTATGGAATTTATGGAGAAATTATGAAGAAGACATTTATTAAAAACGATACTCTTTTTTTTGAAAATGGAAATTTAAAGATCAGTGAGCTAGTCAGCCTCCTAAAGGCGCTCCCCTTTGAAGTCCTTTTTATTGATTCTGCCGGTCGTATCAAAATGATCATTCATCCGCTCGATCCGGACTTAAAACTTAATCAACGAATTTCATCACATTTATTTTTTAAAACAATGCCTGCAACCTTTGATTTTCTTGAAAAATTAAAACACGGAAAAAATTCAAAAATTTCGCGGGCATTAAAAGTCAAAGATGAATATTACAATTTGACTTTCATCGCAATTTACGACGAGGTTCAAAATTATCTAGGTTGTCTGCAAATCAGTGAGAATATTACTGAAATCATTAAAAAATATCGATATGGTGGTTTTATTGAATCTGAATTTCAAAAATCGAAACAGTCAAGTCATTCTTTTCACTATCAAGATTCTTCATCTGAAGAATACCGCCAAGAAATCGAACAAGATTTAATTGATATTAATACTGATGATGACAGTGATGCAATCTCCGGCGCATCTGAATTATAAATTTGAGGGTTTATGATGAAAAAATATCAAACACATTTTAAAGCTTTAGGAACCAAAATTACGCTGACCGTTTTCAGTTCGTTTGATCAGCAAGTTTTCGCTCCCAGTAAGCAGTTAATTGATTATTATGAGAAACTATTTTCAATCTATCTTCCAGATTCTGAAATCAGTCGAATAAACAAAACCGCTGGTCAAAAAATGATTAAGGTTTCAACTCCAACCTTTGATCTCGTCACACTTGCCAAAAAGATCAGTCTTAAATCATGGGGATTTAATGCGACAATCGGTCCACTAGTTAAAGAATGGAACATTGGTTTCTATAATGCCCATCGGCCTTCTCAAGTTAAAATCGATCAATTATTGCATCAAATTGATCCACAAAAAATCATAATAAAAAAACCTAATTTAATTGGACTTCAACAAAATAAAATGCAGCTTGATCTTGGCGGAATTGCCAAGGGTTACATTGCCGACCGCCTAAAAGATCTTTGGCACGCTTGGGGAATAAAAACCGGAATTATTAACCTTGGTGGAAACCTTCTAACCATTGGTAATAGCCCCCTACATGCTGATCGAAAATGGCGAATTGGAATTCAAGATCCATGGAATCCACGTGGGAAAGCTCTGCGAGTAGTTCGAATGCCAGCATGTTCTGCGGTCACTTCCGGAATTTATGAACGAAATTTTACTGAAAATCACCACTTTTACCACCACATTCTTGATTCCCGGACTGGTTACCCATTAAAAACACCGTTAATGGGGGTAACTGTTTTTACTGATCAATCAGTTTGGGGAGAAATTGAATCAACGCGTTTGTTTTTTTACCCTGAAACTGCAATTGACGAATTAAAAAAAGACCGCCACTTTATGGCAGCCGTTTTTGTGTATCAAAATCACGAAATTCAAATTCTCAAATAAAGAGCGATTGTGACATAGGGCCACAACCGCTCTTGTTATTTATAAACAAATATTCGATAACTCTTCCCTCAAATTCAACATCTGCCCGAACGTAATATTATTTGAAAAGAAAATAAACGCCTGATTCGTTCGATAATTCGCAATAAAACAGCTTTGATAGCCATTAATTGAGCCGTCAGCGTGAATAATTCCATCTCCAAGGTAAACCCCATCATAATAATTATATGGGTTAGAAATGATATTACTTAATGGCACATATTTTCCCGCAACTAAACCGCTAATAAAGCTCCAGTAATCTTGCGCGCTGCTGAACACTTCTCCGGCACCCAGTTCACCAGACATTCCGGTTTTCAATTCTTCGAAATTTAAATGATTGTTTTGAGCATTTCCTGGCCCCTTTGCGTTCGTAATTTGTGATGCGTTCGTTACCTGATTATAAAACTTGATGTTTTTTAAATTATTTGGCTTGAAAAGATTCATTGATAAATACCTTTCATAACTTTGTCCCGTAACCTTCGAAATGATTCCGGCAAGCAGTGCATAATCACTGTTCGAATAGTTCCAAGCACCAGTTTTCCCCGTTGAATCAAGATTTCTTTGGGCAAATTTCATTTGGGCTTTTTGATTTTTCAATAAATCAGCTGGGCCACTTGTTCTATCTTTAATCCCTGAACGGTGAGTCAACAAATTTTCAATAGTGATCTTTGACGCATTGGGAATGGACGGATAAAATTGACTGATTTTTGTATTCAGCGATAATTCCCCTTCATCGATCAATTTTTGAATTGCAATTCCCGTATAAATCTTTTGCAATGACGCTATTGGATATAGCCCCGTTGCCGTAATCACATCATTTTGTTTCATTCCAGGCTGGTTACATTCAACAACGGTTGGATTCGTTCCCAAATCACCAAATAAAACGACTCCGTTGACTTTATTATTTTCTAAGAGACTGTTAACAGCATCGCGTTTAGCAGCCGATGAATTATTGACCATGGCCGCATTACAATGACCGAAATTCAAAAATAGAAATGCTAAAAGAATTCCGAAAATTACTTTCACAAAGAATTTGCGTTTCAAAGATAATCTTCCTTACCATTATTCTGATAGCTTCTATATTATAAAAAATGAGACTGTAACTCAAGTTACAGCCTCACCACTTTAATTTGCTTGATGAGTTTGCAAATATTGCTTTAATTTATTTCCCTGCATCATTTGCCAGCTCTTATTATAAAAAGAGTTGTCAATATGATATTCCGGCGTTGATTGATCATTTGATAAGAAGGGATCAACTGCTTGGTCCATCTTCAACCATCCCCGCCATCCAAGGTGAATTGTATCCTGCATAAAGTATGGTTCCTTCCCATTGTTAGTTAAATCAACAATGTTATTAAACCCTTGCTTCTGTAATTGATACTTGATCTTTTGGTTAAAGTCATTGATCATTGACATTCTTAAGCCAGTATACTTTGCCCACCGTGCATTAATTGGCGGAATAACAAATAAAACATTGGTATGATCCTTCGCAAATTGATTTAAAACTAATTGGAAATCACCAAATTCAGGTGATGAAACATAGTCAAATTTTGCTTGTTCGCCGTGTAATTTTGAAACCTGGCTCTTTAACCGATTATTCCAAAAGGCATTATCGACCCGGAATGGATTATTTGTCGTATTCTTTGCTCCTAATTGATAAGCTAGTGAATCCAACTTTTGATAGTTGTATTGCCGTGGCAACTTACTTGCTTCGCGATCAATTTTAGCAACCCGATCGTTCATTCCAATCGTTGAGAATAACTGATCTTCGTGAATCAATTCATTGTACTTCAAATCTAAGTATATTTTTTCAGCCTTATTCAACTTTTGACCAGCCGCTATCTGTAATAAGCACTGTTCAATCATCTTATCAGAATGCGATGACGGCATATCAAGCAAGCGTCGTGCAGCATAACGATCCATCAAAGTATCCTTGGCTGTCTTCAACCATGTTACAGCTTGTAAATTTGAATAATACAATGCAAAGGCATTTTTATTAATTCCGCGTTTAACAAACCATTGTGGTGAAATAATAAAGACAACCTTCTTGCCCTTAAGCTGATTATTGATCCCTTGCATTCCCCAAAATTGAGATAAGGATTGCGAACCCGCAGCCCCTAAAAGAAATGGCCGGTAATTTCGGTCATATTTTTGAGCCAAAACTGATGGGTGCATCGGATCCATCCGTGATAATTCGGATGAACCCATGAACGGAACATAACCCTCTTCAAGCGCTTTTTGCTTAACAACAGTTCCCTTAAAAACATTTGTTGATTGGGAAACAGCTGCTTTACGAATCGTTTTAGAATTAAAGCTTCGGAAATTAAAAGGTGAAACTAAAATCGCAATTAAGATTACAGCTGCACAAACAACTGGTCCAAAGATTTCAAACAGTTTCTTTTTTAATTTCATTATTTCATGCTTTCAACTTTCGCAATAATTTTGTTTGGTGTATCCCATTCAGAGCGGTCAAATTCTGAAACTGGCACATCAACGCCAAGTTGGTTTTGGAATTCAAGCAACAATTGAACTGTCCCCATTGAATCTAACAAACCTGTTTGGAAAATGTTAACATCTAAATCTTTCTTAACTTCATCGCTACCTGTAATATCAGCTAAAATGTCTAAAATTTGATCTTTCATTACTAAAACCTCACTTTTTAATTATTAATTAGTGTACAACAAATATTGTATTTAGGAATCCTGAGAAAATCAAGAGACTGAAGCACATCACGTTAAACGTTAAGAAAATCGCAAATGCTTCGGTAAACTTGTTGTGCGGGATCATCTCCCGGTGTTTCTTCTTGAACCGTTGCCATGCATCGCAAACAATCATTGCAATTGCTTGGAATAAACCATATGCAATGTAGTACCATGTCTCACCATGCCAGAAACCCATGATCAAGAACAATGTTAAGTAACCGATATTCGCCATCGCGATCCGGCTCTTTAACCATTTCTTCTTCATCATAAAGAAGACTAACCGCATATAAATATAGTCACGGAACCAGAATGAAAGTGTCATATGCCATCTATTCCAGAAATCCTTTACGTTGTATGAAATCCACGGTTTATTGAAGTTCATCGGGGTTTCAATTCCCATTACATAACTGGTTGCAACGGCAAACAGACTGTATCCGGCAAAGTCGAAGAACAAGTCCATCGCATAAACGTAACCATGTAAGAATACCCACACTGACCAGCCGCCGTGAGCAATCGCCAACGCATCAACCTTTGGCATTAGGTATTGGCCAAAGAAATATGCAAGCACAAACTTATACATAAATCCAAGGAAAAGATAGTGAACCGCTTTTTCAAGCATCCTAACGTACTTTTCACGATCCGGAATATTATCATAATCTTCTTTAAACCGACGGTACCGATCAATTGGTCCAGATGAAATAGTTGGGAAGAAAATGATAAATTGCAATGTTGTCCACGGATGAAATTCTTTAATCATTCCATCGCGAATTTCCATGATCATTCCAACAACTTTAAAGGTCAAATAACTGATTCCTAAGAAACCAAAAATTGATTCCTTATTAAAATCAAAAAGTGGTGTCAATTTAACGATCACTAATGGAACAATTGCTAAAATAACCGCCAAACAGAAAACCCATGATTTATTATGTTTCTGTCGATAATTAAAGTACCAGGCAATTAACAGCAATTCAAAGATTACATAGCCAATCAGTGCGATTCCTTGGTGCCACTTGACCCCGCCGAACGTAAGAACCAAAAACGCAATTGAAATTAACGTCTCATACGTTCGAAAACGCCGACCATACAACAATCCAATCATAATTGGAAGTAATCCAATTATTAGGAGAATGAAATATTCAGGATTTTGATAAGGTTGAATATTAATCATTCGTTATTAACCTCTTTCATTAATGATTTCCGGTCAATTTTTCCATTCGGAGTTAGCGGTAATGAATCAACGTAAACAAACCGTTGTGGCATCATATAAGCCATCATAATTTCTTGAAGCTCTTTCTTAATTGCCTGCGTTAATTCAAATTCATCTTCATAATTATTCTCTTCAGGAACAATATATGCAATTAATTGACTAACTTTATGATTTTTATCATATTTTGGAACGGTCGTTGCTTGAGAAATCAAACTAACCTGTCCTAAATGATGATCAACATCTTCCAACTCGATCCGGAAGCCGTGAACTTTAACTTGAAAATCTAGCCGACCCTTGTATAACAATTGACCATTTTCATCAAATTGCCCCAAATCACCTGTCCGGTATGCCGATGTTCCTTCGACTTCTAAGAATGCCCTGGCCGTTTTTTCAGGATTATTAATGTACCCTTTTGAAACGCTCGGACCGGCAATTACAATTTCACCTTCATCATGATCGCCAACCTGGTGAACATCATCATCGACTAAAACAATTCGTGTATCCGCTTTAGGTTTACCAATTGGCAGCCGCTTGTAGTTGGCTAAAATTTCATCAGTAATTTCCACTTGGGTAACCGCAACGGTTGTTTCAGTTGGTCCATATGTATTAAAAATCCGTGCATGCGGGAATCGTTTCTTCAAGTTTTCTGCTGTACTATGGGTTAATTCCTCACCGCAGAATAAGAAATGACTCAATTCCGGCATGTGTTTCTCATCAAACGTTGGTTGAAGTAAACAAATATCCATAAATGATGGAGTTGAGACCCATTCATTAACGTGAAGTTTAGGTAAAACTTCAAACAGTTCTTTAAAGTTATCAGTAGTCTTTTTAGGTAAAACTGCAAGTTTTCCCCCTGCTGTTAACGTTGGATATAAGTCCATAACTGAAAGATCAAATGAGTATGGAGCCTGTGAAAGGCAAATTCCATCGGCCTTAATTCCAAAATCATCAGAATGCATCCACTCAACATAACTCTTCAAATTATCATGGCTAATTTGAACACCTTTAGGTTTCCCGGTTGTCCCAGATGTAAAAATAATATAGAATGTATCGTCACCATCAACAAATGACGTTGAAGTAATTTCCTGAGAAAATTCACCATGCGTGTAAATATCATTTAATTCAGCCTTACTGATCGATTTCACTGTTGGCATTTCAGCTGGCAAGTCCTCAACTTGAATATATAATGCTGGTTTTCCAATCTCATTAATCGATTCCAACCGTGATAACGATGAATTTACATCTACCGGAACATATGAATGACCTGATTTAACAACTCCTAAAAAAGCTGCAATCATTTCAAAAGTTTGTCCTCCAAATACTACAATCGGTGCTTTTGCTGGCAAATTCATTTTTAAAATATAGTTTGCAAGCGCATCAGAATATTTCTTTAAATCACCATAAGTATTTTCCACCCCGAGGTAATCATAAGCAGCTTTATCTGGATGGTTAACTGCAAACTGGTCAATTTGAGCAATCAAATTTGCTTCCATCTCAACATCTCTCCTGTTTAAAATTCGTTATAAATAAAGTGTGGCTGTGTAAGTCCACTGTAACTGAACATGTATACTAGAGCAAACAAAACGACAAAGTAAAAGACAGTCCGTGCAATGAAACGGACCCAATCTTTTTGCCAAAATGCACGTAACTTCTCTTTCATTGCAATCCTCCTTGCTTCAACATTGCCACGATTATATCCTAAATGATTTAAAAAATAAACATATATCAATTGGGATAAATCAATCTTAATATTCCATTAAGCTTAACATGTCATAGCCCTTGATCTTATCGCGGCCATGAAGATCCTTTAATTCAATAATGAATGCACAGCCGACAACGATTCCGCCTAATTGTTCGACCAAGTCGATCGTTGCACTAATCGTGCCGCCAGTTGCCAAAAGATCATCGGTAACCAAAACTTTTTGACCCGGTTTGATTGCATCCTTGTGCATGTAAAGGGCTGATTTTCCATATTCTAGTGAATATTCAGCCTTAACAGTTTCCCGTGGCAATTTGCCTTTTTTCCGGGCAGGCGCAAATCCAACACCTAATTCAAATGCAACCGGGCAACCAACGATGAATCCCCGGGCTTCAGGTCCAACAATCATTTCAACTCCTTTATCGCGAGCAAACTGAACAATTTGATCAGTTGCTTGGTGATAAGCTTCACCATCGGCCATCAATGGTGAAATGTCACGGAATAATACACCTTTTTCAGGGTAATCTGGGATACTTGCCACATAATCATGTAAATCTAATGCCATTATGTTTCTCCTTAAATCAAAATACTTATATTGTTAAATCCAATCGCTTTAGCAAATCCGCTGTTTTTGCATTTAAAAATAATTGTTGAGCCTGTATTTGGGCAACGCGTGCTTGATAACGCTTTGTCTTGGTCAATTCAATTCGTTGATTGGATGGTGTTCCAGTTAACAGACCATTCTTAATTTTAACAAATTTAGCCTCAGAAAACACCTGAATCATGAAAACAAGTGATTCTTTGTCAAAATTCAAATAATTTGCTAACTTTTCTAAATCTTTTCTTAAATCAACATCATGGTGCGTACTTGTAAAACGATACAACTTTCCAAAATCCTGTCGGCTAGGCAGCGGTTTGGAAGCAATATTATGTTGCGTATAACATTTTAATACAATCTGCTTGACTTGCAACCTGTCAATTAAACTTTCAAATGCTGCAATTGATGGTGGGCAATCAACAATCACTAATGTATCGCCTGTAATTGGCACTTGATCATTTAGTGAAATCAATTTAATATTCGAGGCTACCTGAGCTGCAACCTGCTTCAATAATTTCACATTGAAAAAGCCGTATACGAATTCGGAATTAAATTTATTTGGCGAACTTATAAAACGTTGATCAATTACCTTTAACTTAAAGTCGTTAACTTCATTTCCAGTTTCATCCTTGAGATCGCAAATTTGAATCTGCGGAGTTGTCCGGCCTTGCCATCGATTTACCGTCAGCTCGCCGACAATTGCGATTCCGTCAAGGTGTTCAGCTTGCAATTGATGAATTTCAGCTGGCGAAGCGTTAAATTTTACCCCAGCTAAACTGCCATGTCCCGTTTGAAAATCGATTCGAAAATGTTGTCCTTGGTCACCCATGACTTTTAATTGCGGGTTTTGAATTCCGGTGATCTTAAATACCGGGCGCGGATTATCGCATCCGAATGGCGCCAATAAATTCAGTTCATTGATCAAATCAAGCGAAATTGACGCCGCCGGAAGTTCTTCATTGATTTCAAGCACTGGACGTTTATCACCTTTGAAGTGCTGGTTTTCCGCTTCTTGATCAGCAATCACTTGAAAACCGGCTAAATTATCTGGTTTAATCGAAAGGCCGCAAGCTTGCGCGTGCCCACCAAAACTTTCAAACAACTTTCGATGTGAATCAAACGCTTCAAAAAGATTGAATCCTTCAACTGAGCGCCCCGAACCTTTATACAGATTGTCTTCGGTTAACGTTAAAACAATCGTTGGCCGCTTCGTTTCTTCCGTGATTCGACTGGCAACGATTCCAAGAACCCCCTCATGCCAATTTTTTCCAGCAATTACGTTTACTAAATGCGATTGTCCAGTTTGGTTTAGAATCTGTTCGGCTTCTTTTGTGATCGTTGCAACTAATGTTTGCCGCTGCTGATTTAGATCGTGAGTATGCTGTGCTAACTGAGCAGCTTCAGTTTCATCAAGTGTTGTCAGTAATTTAACCCCCAACGAAGCATTCTCAAGTCTTCCAAGTGAATTCAACCGCGGAGCAATGGTAAAACCGATTGTGTCACTGTCAATTTCATCCGGTTTTGTTTTCGTAACTTCAAGCAACGCGCTTAATCCTGGACGCATTGTTGTCTTCAATTCTTCAATTCCAAATGAAACCAAATCACGGTTCTCATCCGTCAATGACATCACATCGGCAACCGTTCCAATTGCAACCAGATCAAGTTCTTCTTGAGGAATGTCATCAAGCAAAGCACATGCAACCTTAAATGCAACTCCGACCCCAGCAAGCCCTTTAAACGGATAATTTCCTTTCGGATGCATTGGATGCACGATTGCATATGCTGGTGGAAGTTTCGCTGGTAGTTCATGGTGATCCGTAATGATGACATCAATGCCCTTATCCATCAAATATTGAACTTCATCATACCCAGAAACCCCATTATCAACGGTAACCAATAATTGCATTCCCTGTTTTTCAAGGTTTTGATACTCTGATAAGTTCGGTCCATATCCATCCTTAAACCGATCCGGAACAAAATAATGAACATTTGCTCCCAATTGAAGTAAGGTTTCGTACATCACTGCCGTACTGGTAATTCCATCAGCATCATAATCGCCATAGATAAAAATTTTCTGATTTTCAATAATTGCCTGTTGAATCCGGTCAATTGCTTTTTCCATATCATAAAGCAAATACGGATCGTGAACATGCTGTCCTTGCGGCTCTAGAAAGTCTTTAATTTGATTTGCATTTTCCAAACCCCGCTGAGCTAAAATTTTAATTAACAACGGTGAATGATGTAAGGTTTGAGCAAGCTCATTGATCTGCCCATCATCAAGTTTAGAAACCGCCAATTTCCAATCATAATTTGAAGTAATCAAATCTTATTCCTCTTTGTTTTCTGATTTTCCTGCAACCTGTTCTTGTAAATCTTTTACCTGACTATTCAGATTTTTGATTTGTTTTTTGTGCTTAAATGATGAAGATACTGAGAACAGCATTGCAATGATCACCCCAATTAAAATTGAAATGATAATTAAAATCACCAGTGGAATTTTGACCTTTGCGACAAAAAAGTTTACTGAAACACTTTGCATATTTGAGATTGAAAAAATTGCCACAACCAATAGCAAGACAATAACTCCAATCAAACTTAATTTCTTTTTCAATCTAATCTCTCCTAAATATTAACCAACTTACTTTTGATTAAAGATTCCCGCTGCCAGAAAGTCGCCCAGTCGCGGAAACAACGCATAACCAACGTTTGCAATGTTGAAGAAAAACGGCAGATTGAGCTCCCGTTTCGCCGTTCCAATTGAGTGGACGATTTTTTCGGCAACCAATTCTGGATTTAAAACGATGCCATTGATTTTTTCTAAATAATTACCGCTTTCATCAGCTTTATCAAAGAATTTCGTTCGAATTGGTCCGGGATTAACCGTCATCACGCTAATTCCAAGCGGCTTCAATTCTAACCGTAAAGCATCTGAATAACCTAAAACAGCAGCTTTTGTTGCGGAATAAACGGATGATTTCGGCGTTGCGATTTTACCTGCCATTGAGGCAATGTTAATAATTGCACCGCGCTTCCGGGTTGCCATTTGTAAAGCGGTAAACTTCGATAAGTAAATCGTTCCTAAAACGTTGACCCGAAACATTTTTTCAGCAACTTGCATATCGAAATCAAGCGCATTTTGCATTAACCCAAAACCTGCATCGTTTACTAAAACATCAATTGGACCAACTTCATTTTCAATCTGGTAAACGACTTTTTCGATTCGTTCTGGATCAGCAACATCCATTTGAACGGCATATGCTTTCTTGCCGCGAAACTCAGCGCACGATTTCGCAACTTCTTTTAGCCGATCTAAATTCCGTGCGCACGCAACCACGATTGCGCCCTTTTGAGCTAACTGGTATGCAATTTGTTCACCAAGACCTGATGAAGCGCCAGTCACTAAAGCAATTCGATCTTCTAAATTTTTTAAATCACGGTATCCACTCATTATTTTTCCCTTCTTTCTGGAAAAGGAACATTATAGGTATCAAAGTCCCGAACAACCCGTGTATTTGGGAAAATCTCCCGGGCATCGGCCTGCAATTTCTTAACCATCGGTCCAACATACCGGGCTGAAATATGGGTCAATAACAATTTCTTAACGTGATCCCGCTGAGCAGTCTGAGCTGCTTGAATACATGTTGAATGGTAATAATTGCGCGCAAGTTTTGCTTCGCCCTTTCCAAAAGTACTTTCATGAACAAGGACATCCGCATTAAGGGCTAACTTATCAATTCCCGCCGTCTTCCGGGTATCACCTAAGATTGCAACTGTCCGGCCTTTCTTTGGCGCACCGATAAAGTCTTTACCGTTTAACTGTGTCCCATCGTCAAGCGTCACGATTTGGCCTGTTTTAATCTGACCGTAAATTGGGCCTGGGCGAACACCAACTTCCTGTAATTTTTCAACCATTAATTCGCCTGGATAATCTTTTTCTTCGACCCGATAGCCAATACATTTGATTCGATGATCAAGACCAGCATAAGAAACCTTAAACCGATCATTTTCGAAAAGAACGCCCTCTTCATCATCGAGTTCAATATATTGGATGGGATATGCTAAATGGGTTTGCGAAACCCGCATTGAAGTTTCAACAAACTGTTTGATGCCCCGCGGCCCGTAAATCGTCAACGGAGTTGCTGCTTCTGCTCCTTGAAATGAACGGCTGCTTAAAAAACCTGGAAGACCGAAAATATGATCACCATGAAGATGAGTAATAAAAATTTTCGTTACTTTCCGGGGACGAATTGTCGTTCGTAAAATCTGATGTTGAGTCCCTTCGCCAACATCAAAAAGCCAAACTTCATTAATTTCATCAAGCAATTTCAACGCAAGTGCCGTCACATTGCGGAATTTTGACGGTGATCCAGCACTGGTTCCTAAAAATTCAAGTTCCATGAAATCGACCCTATCTATTTTTTATTTCTCAAAAAAAATAATAGTCCACTATAATTAGTGAACTAATATACCGTTATCAATTTTACTATCATTCAATCTAAAATACAAAATGCATTTTAAAGTTAAATAAATGCCAAAACGACAAAATTCAAAATAAACAGAATGGTGCAGATCACAAGCATTGGATGAATTTCGTTAAATTTCTTTTTGCAGATCTTAATCAATAAGTAAAAGATAAAACCAGCAGCAATTCCGTATGAAATACTATAACAAATTGCCATGAAGACGGATGCGAAAAATGCCGGAATCGCATCTTCAAGATTTGACCAGTTAATATCTTTAAACGAGCTCATCATCATGATGCCAACAATAATCAATGCCGGAGCCGTTGCTTGGGTTGGAATAATTGCAATTACTGGTGCCAATAAACTGCTTAACGCAAACATTACGGCCGCAGTCAAACTTGTTAATCCGGTCCGCCCGCCGGCACCGATTCCAGATGCACTTTCAACAAAGGTCGTAACATTTGATGTTCCGCAAATTGCAGCAACAATTGAACCAGCAGCATCTGAAAATAATGATCGGTCCATCTTTGACTTAAATCCCTTACCGTTAAAGAATTCTTCTTCATCGGCTTGAGAGAAAATTCCTGACTTTTTCCCAGTTCCAATAAAGGTTCCAATCGTATCGAAAATATCGGTCAATGAGAACGCAAAAATTGTCATAATTGCTAACAATAAACGGCTTGGATGATCGAATAATGCCACCATTCCATGGGGACCAAATGCCGCCCCTATTGTTCCCCCAAGTTCTTTGAATGATTCAGCTAATGATGGCGCATTAGCAAGACTTAAATGTGTTACTCCAAATGGAATCCCAATTAACGTTGTTAAAATAATTCCAATCAAAATTCCGCCACGCACATTTTTGATCATCAAAAATGCCATGATCAACAATCCAATTAAGGCAACTAACGCACCTGATTGATTAAAATTGATCAATGCCGGGGTAATTCCGCTTCCAGAAACAATTGATTGAATTCCATGTGAAAAATGAGTTGTTGCTTGATTGAACGGATGATCGTTAACTGTTAAAATATCGCTTGAATCAGTGGTAAACTTAAGAAAACCTGCATTTTTAATTCCGATGTAGGCAACAAACATTCCAATTCCACCACTGATGGCGTGCTGCAAAACTTCAGGAATTGATTTGATGATCATCTTCCGAATCTTCGTCAAAGTGATCGTAACGTTGATCACTCCGCAAAGGAAAACCAGTGCCAAAGCCTCTTGCCAACTGAATCCGAGTTGTAAAACAACGGTATACGTAAAGAACGTTGCCAATCCCAGTCCGGGAGCTTGAACATACGGAACATTGGCAAATAAAGCCATGATCAGGGTACTAACAACTGATGCAATAATCGTTGCTAAAAAGATTCCTTGAGTCGGCATCCCGGTTTTGCCAAGGATGTTCGGTGCAACAAAAAGAATATACGACATTGCAAAAAAGGTCGTTAACCCCGCAGTAATTTCAGTTGAGACGCTTGTATTATTTTCTTTCAGTTTAAAAAAGCGTGTCATCAATCAATCCCTCTTTCAAAATAAATTACCTGCATTATAGCAGAAATTATTCGGAGTTAAAAGATAATCATCAATAAGAAATTATTTTTAATATAATTATTCAACTTATAACGAACAAAGGAGTTTAAAATGAGAATTCAAACATTTCAAGAAGCAACTCAGGGCCTCAATCCTCAATACCAATGTTATTGGGAAAACGAATTATGTTCAGTCGCAATCTCAGATTTTGATTTTAACAAGCAAGAAAACGTTCTTTATCTTTTGCCCTACCATGACCGTGCCCTTCAATTTAAAGTCCTGGAAATGATTGCGAATGCACTGAATGCCGACGTTAAGATTCTAATCAAAACAAAAAGCGGGAAAAAATTCCCGCTCTTTGGCTTTCGGATCGTTGACCAATCCAAAATCTTATTTTCATAAATTGATTATGCATAAAATTCAAAGACAAAATCATCGATGCGAACTAGATCCCCGTCTTTGGCTCCCCGTTCCCGAAGCGCGTCATCAACACCCATGCCCCGCAATTGCCGGGTAAACCGCAGTAAACTTTCATCGTGATCCAAATTCGTCATCTTAAAGAGCTTTTCAAGTTTATCACCTGAAAGAACCCAGGTTGCGTCCGAATCGCGCGAAATTGTAAATGCTGGAGTGTCCTCACCGTCATCAAATCGATATTCAGAATGGTTAGCAACCATTTCCTTTTCTGCCTTCGTTTCAAAGTGTGGCGTCTTATCTAATAAGTCCGCTGTTGCCTGCATCAAATCCTGCAACCCCTCATGGGTAATTGACGAAATCGCCATTACTTGTGGTGCTTGAACTAATGGAGCATAATCCTTTTCAATTTTTGCCTTAAACTTTGCTAAATTTTCAGCCGCATCCGGCATATCCATTTTCGAACCAACAATGATTTGCGGCCGTTTTAACAAATCCGGATCATATTTCTTCAATTCATCATTGATTTTTAAAAAGTCTTCGTAGGGATCGCGTTCTTCAACCCCTGACATATCAATCAAGTGCAAAATAACTCGTGTCCGTTCGACATGCCGCAAGAATTGGATTCCAAGGCCAATTCCTTGCGAAGCCCCTTCAATCAATCCTGGTAAATCAGCCATTACAAAATCGCGACCATCATCCAATTGAACCATCCCTAAGTTCGGAACCAGCGTTGTGAAATGATATTCAGCGATTTTGGGTTTCGCACTCGTAACCGTTGAAAGAAGTGTTGACTTTCCGACGGATGGAAATCCAACCAACCCAACATCGGCCAGAACCTTTAATTCCAAGTTCAAATTCCGTTCTTCACCCGGTTCGCCATTTTCAGCAATTTCAGGAGCCGGATTCTTCGGACTGGCAAAGTGAATATTTCCACGGCCGCCACGGCCACCGTGAGCAACGACCAATTCTTGATTATCCTCCGTTAAATCACCTAACACTTCGCCGGTATCAGCATCCGTGACCGTTGTTCCTTCGGGGACATCGATATACAGATTTTCAGCTGCGCGACCATACTTTCCCTTAATCATACCGTTTTGGCCCGCCTTAGCCTTGAAGATCCGGTGATACCGGAAATCCATCAAGGTTCGCAATCCCTTATTGACCTTTAAAATAATGCTTCCGCCATGACCACCGTCACCACCGGCCGGACCACCATTTGGAACATATTTTTCACGCCGGAAAGCAACCATTCCGTCGCCGCCTTTCCCGGCTTTAACTTGAATTTTAATTTGATCAACAAACATTGACATTGTATTTTTGTTCCTCTTTCTACGATTTATTTATCGATCCAGTCTTTCTAACTGGCATATTTTACTCGCTATAACTATATCAAGTTTTGATTAAAAATAAAAGCACGACCAGTTCGCCGTGCTTAATTATTGATTTTAATTACTAATTTTATTTGTCCGTCTTGCAATTGCTGGAAGAATCAATCCTAACGCAATCAAAATGATTGGAGTAATAACGTTCATCGCAATTTGGAACCACCATGAACTTGTTCCAAATGCGGCCATGTTAGCCTTTGGAACCATTCCCATAATACATGCAAATGCAGTGAAAACAAACGTCCAAATTCCAAATGCGTAGCCAACCGGTTTACTCTTCACGAATACATAGTCTGACTTGTACTTATCCATATACTTAACCAGCATAATGTATGCTAAGAATACCCAAAGATAACGCATTGGCATACAAATTGAATTTAAGTTCAACAGCCAGTTATACAAGTTTGACATTCCTTTGATTCCGAGAGCCGGAACAATGATCAAAATCGAAACTAAAACCGTAACCATCTTGTAGCCATTGATAAATACTCCATGTCTGTTCTTCTTCAAAAGAACCTTTGGAATAAAACGTTCGTCAGCCTCATCTAACAACATCCGCAATGGCGCATCGATTGAAACTGCCAAAGCAGTAGCTGAACCTAATGTATTAGTAATCGCAAAGATCCACATAAAGAGATTACCAACATGGTAATAACGTCCAAGAATTTGGAATGCTTCATATGCCCCGTTTGACATCAAGTCATTTGGAATATGATGAGCATTGATCACAATTCCCATTCCAATTGATCCTAAGATTGCTGACAAAGCAACAATAATTGCTAACACAAGCATGCCCTTTGGAAATTCACGGGATGCATTGTGTGTCTTGTTAACATATGGTGAAATTTTTTCACAACCACCGACCGCAAAAATCAGCATTGAAAGGGTCGTCAAGTATTGGAAACTAAACTTCGGAATGTAATCATGCAAATTGCCCATATTCGGCGTTGCAACACGCGTATGAAGAATAAATGGTGCACTGATTCCGAGAATGATGAACAGGAATGACATGATCAACAGCAAAATTCCTGCAATATTCCCTAATTTCTTCAGTGCATTTAATCCTTTAGTTGCAAGCCATACAAATCCTAAGAAGAGAACTAAACTAAGCAATTGAACAACAATCGGCTTGGTATCATTAACAAAAGTTCCGTTGCCACGAAAAAGCCAGCTTAAACTGATCATAATAATTTGCGGTTTTTGAGCCAAATATGGAACGTGAACGACCCAGTAAGTCCAGGCGGCTAAGTAAGCCCACTTACTTCCGAGCAATTCGTTGATCCATGAACTAACCCCTGCTCCTGAATTTTGAAATGCTGATCCCAACTGTCCAACCATTAAGGTATACGGGATAAAGTAAAGGAACATAATCAAAATCCATGAGAAAACAACGGTTAGTCCTTGATTAGCAAAGTTATTAACGACATTCGTGAATCCCCAAACAACGGTAAATGCCAGTAAGGCAATGTTATACCAGCGCAGTTTTGAGGACTGACTTGTATTTTCCAATGAAATTCACTCCGTCCATTGATTAGTTATCAAAATTGACGGTTAAAATTGTAGCATACATTTTTAATTTTTTCTAATCAATCGGGTGTCTTGCCGCCCTTCCTCAATCGAACCAGCACTTAAATGAATTGTTTGCGCAACCTTCTTTGAAATTCCCAATTTTTGAATTTCTTCAACCGATGCTTCGGTAATTTTTTTAATTGAATGGAAATTTCGCAAAAGTTTGGTCCGGGTTTTTGGCCCTACTCCTGGGATCTGTTCAAGCCGGGATGCCAATGAATTCTTGGAATGTAATTGTCGATGGTAAGTAATCGCAAACCGATGAACTTCATCCTGAATTCGCTGCAACAAATAGAAACCTTGACTTTTCGGATCAAGTTCAAGTTTGACCCCGTCTTGATTCATTAGATCCGCCGTTTTGTGGTGATTATTTTTGACCATTCCGGCAACCGGAATATCAATTCCAAGCTGGTTATGCAAAACATCAACGGCAGCGTCAATTTGAATTTCCGCCCCATCCATTAAGATCAAATCTGGAAGTTGTGCATGTTCCTTAAGCAGTCGACTGTACCGACGATAAATAACCTCCTGAGTACTTGCCGCTTCATCCGCGTGATCAACTGTCTTCAATTTATATTTGCGATATTCATTTTTATTCGGTTGACCATCAATAAAACAAACCATTGCCGAAACCAGATCCTGACCTTGGATATGCGAATGGTCAAATGCTTCGATCCGGTGACCATGAGGCAGCTTTAAGGCATCCATAATTTCATTCATCGCGCCGGTCGTCTTCCGATTATCGAGTTCAAGCAGCCGAAACTTCTCTTTAAGGACAAGCCGTGAATTTTTCTGTGCCATTTTCAATAAGTCTCGTTTCTGCCCCCGTTGCGGTGTTCGAACCGGAATGCCCAAAATATCACTTAAAATTTGATAATCGATATTTTGCGGAACAAGGACTTCATGCGGTTTAACAACGTTTTTTTGATTATAATATTGCAAAATAAACGAAGTAAACTCGGCTTCAGGTTCATCAATACAAGGGAAAAGGCGTTTGACCCGTTTCATCAATCGTGCCTGACGGATACAAAAGACTTGAATCGAGATCCAACCTTTATCCATGTAGTAAGCGAAAATATCGCGGGTCGTATAATCATTTGAAATGATTTTCTGCTTTTCAACGGTCATTGCAATGTAACGAATTTGATCGCGGTATTCTGCAGCCCGTTCAAATTCCATTTTGGACGATGCCTCTTCCATCTTTCGTTTCAATTCGTTTTTGATTGGAGCAACATTTCCGTTTAAAAATGACTTGATCTTCTCAATTTGAGCATCATACTTTTCTTTAGGAACTTCTTTAAAACACGCGCCTAAACACTGGCCCATATGATAATACAAACATGGCCGTTTCTGCGGGCCATTGCATCTTCGAAGCGGATATACCTTTTGAAGAAGCTGCAACGTTTCCTGAGCAGCGTAAACGTTTGGATACGGTCCAAAATAGTAACCGCCGTCTTTTTTAATCTTGCTTACAAGCTTCAATTGCGGATCACGCTCGTTGGTAATCTTAATGTACGGATAACCAGTTCCGCGTTTTAACTTCGTATTATAATACGGCTGATGCTTTTGAATCAGCGTAATTTCCAACAAAAAAGCTTCCTTATCAGTTGACGTAACGATTGTTTCAAAGTCCCGAATCTCTGAAACAAGTTGAGCTCTTTTCCCGACCTGTTTGCTTTTGAAATATGACCGCACCCGGTTCTTCAAATTTTTAGCTTTTCCAACATAGATAATATGTCCGTTGACGTCTTTCATCAGATAACATCCCGGTAAATCTGGAAGTAATTTTAATTTTCGTTCAATATGTTCCGTTGCCATTTTGATGGTCCCCCTTTCTTAGAATTGAAAACTTAAATAAAAACTGGTACCCTAAAGGAAAATGTAATAGAAAGAAGTCGAATTATGAGTTTAAAGATCAACCGGCAAACAAACCTTGAAAAATTATTTGATGAATTTGCAATTGATCCAACTAACACATCAAATAATAAACCGAAAGATCCTGAAAAGGACTCGCAAAATAAAAACGATTCCCAAAAGAAAGAAAAATAATATTTAAATGAGGCTGCGACCCACGTCGCAGCCTCATTGCGCTATTTCGTTGTTATTTCCACATAATCGGGTTCCAAAACAAACGGAGCTGCGACGCAAAACTAGGGAAGTTCGAAAATCTTCGAATCTGTGCTGACGCGATTCGTTCGCTTTTCTGCTTCCATCACACTCGTCTTTAACGTTTTGTCACATCTTCATTTTCACTAATTTTCGCTTTTAAATCCATTGGGATAACGCTTATTCAGCGTTTCAATATTTTCCTTCGCAACTTCGTCAAACGGAATTCCTGCCCATTCAGCGATTTGAGACAAGTACCAAAGAACGTCTCCCATTTCATGAGTTAATTGCTTTTTATCTAATTTTTGGCCCTTAAACGTATATGCCTTTACAAGGTCGATGACTTGGCCGCTTTCACCTGCTAACCCTAACGCGCAGTTAGTTAAAACCTGTTCTGTTCCGTAAAGGGTTCGGTTTGCTGCTTCTTGATACTCATTAAATTCCATTTGATTTTCCTTCCTTACATCGTATGCTTTTCAATCCAATCCCAAACTTCTTCTTTACCATAGCGGGTTTGAGATGAGAATAATTGTAATTGATCATCGCCGCTTAAATGCAATCCCTTGCGAATTTGGCTTTCGGCTTTATTCCATTTACTTTTCGGAACTTTATCGATCTTTGTTCCAACGACTAATAACGGCAATTCATAATAATGGATAAAGTTGATCATCTGCTGATCAAGCTTCGTTGGTGCATGCCGCGCATCAACAAGTGAAACAACCCCGCACGTTTCTTCGCGTTGAGCAAAGTAGGTTTCAATCATTTCAGCCCACTTTTCGCGGCTCTTTTGTGAAACCTTGGCGTATCCATATCCCGGAACATCAACAAAATATACTGTATCTTCGATCCGATAGAAATTCAACGTTTGTGTTTTCCCCGGCTGACTTGACGTATGGGCAAGCTTCTTCCGGTTGATCAATGTATTAATCAACGACGATTTGCCGACATTTGACCGGCCGGTTAATGTGATTTCCGGTAATCCATCTTTTGGATATTGATCTGGACGAACTGCACTAATCGTGAGTTCAACGTTATGCACATCCATGTGTTAATTCCTTTCTTCTGATAGTATCTGCTTTCCATTCTAGCATAGGAATTTAATCAATGGTAAAAAAATAGCACTTCAGTTCACACTGATGTGCCGCAAAAAGATTGAGGGCCATGGTCCCATCGATCTTTTTATTCTTCAATTTTAAAAAATTAGTTGTTCTTTACTTTAACAACTTCGCGATCACCATAGTAACCACAACTTGGGCATACACGGTGTGAACGACGTAATTCACCACAATTTGGGCATGCGCTCATACCAGGTACTGACAATTTGTAATTTGTCCGACGTAATCTCTTACGTGTCTTTGATGTTTTACGTGCTGGTACTGCCATCGAGAGCCACCTCCTTCAAAATAATCGACAAGAACAATTATACTTGCAAATCTTAAATTTGACAACTACTCATCCGAATTCTTCTGATTGTCGTTTTTGAAAAAATCTTTTAATTTTGCCATCCGCGGATCAATTTGATCTTTTCGGTGAGCGTTATTTTTCAACTGATCTTCTGTCAAAACGCCCCAGCTCTTCCCTTGAGGCATCTCACTGAATTCTGCATGTTGTTCTTTTTCACTCAGAACTTGCATTGGAATTTGAACAAGAATATTGTCAATAATTACATCTTCAAGTGTTAACACATCATTTTCAAGTACAATTACCACGTCTAAGTCATCAAATTGCGATAGATTGCTTTGATGATGACTGATGTAGTATTCTGAAAAATCAAAGTCGAGCGGAATTGTTACGGGTTCAAATGTCCGGGTTGACGGAACTTGAATTTTAGTTTTCACATTAAAGCTTCCTAAAATTCCCCGTTGATCAACCGTAAAGACGCCTTCAACTTGAACCGGAGTGGCCGAAATCAAATCATTCCGACGTTTCTTTAATGCTGCTTCCAAATCAAGGGTTGTATCAAACTCAATAGGCGTTTCCTTTGCCTGACGTAATTCGTTTAATGACCACTTCATTTTCTTGCCTCCTAATGCAACACATCGATTATACTTAGAATCCCAATCACTGTCAAGTTAATCTACTTGACAGTCATAACTGGAGCGTGTTTTAAATCCTGTTCATTCCCGCACACTGCTTGATAAACTTTTCCGGCGCGGTAATCAATTCTTAAAATTCCTTTTTTCTCATCTTGAGAAACATTTGTAATAATTGGATAATCACAGTTCTTTTTGGCTTCGTGCAAAACCGCTTGCCCTTTTTTAGAAAAACCTAACACCCGCAAATACGGCCGCGATTCAAATGAAGCAACATCATCCCAGGAAATATGCAATAACGTCATCGTTGCTAATCGGCTTAACCGAGTATACGTAAACCGTTTATTTTTAACCGCCTTAATCCATGAATCAAAATTGCCAGCGAATTCACTTCGCTGAGCCATCGCAATCATTCGGTATTGAATTCCTTCAGCCATTCCATAAATCTTCTCCAGCTCTTGTGCTGAATGCGTTAATAATTCCATTTTAAGATGCATCCAAAAATCATTCCATGATACTAACCGTTGCATTTTTAAATCATGTGCTGTTTGCTGCGGTACAAATTTTTCAAAATCTTGATTTTGACGATGCAAGGCTTCCCGGATCGCTGATGCGCTTGCAATCGTTCCCGCATCATTTAATTCAATGTCATGATAATTTGCATTCTTCCGTTGAATTGGATGAAGGTTAATGCCTGCCTTTAGCTTTAAATTAGCCTTCGCATATGCCAACCCTAACAAATCATTCGGTTGATCAACCGGATGACCAACTTTCTCAGTAACAACCTGTTGATAAGTTTTCGCAAAAGATTCGTGATACTGATTAAAATTCCCAATAATTTCTATTGCTTTATGTGCATCGTGCATAAAGTCAAATTCTGCGTGTTCCGCCCCAAAAAATAAATCCGTGACTCCCATCTGTGCAAGCGTCCAAACGCCATAATACGCAAACCGATCAGCCGGTTGAACAGCTGCCATTAAAGGCAATTCCATCACTAAATCCGCACCGTTCGCTAAACATTCAGCTGCACGATGCCATTTATCAATAATTGCTGGTTCTCCACGTTGCAAAAAATTTCCACTCATTGCAATTACCAATGGGGCATTGGGAAATTGTTTTTTTACTTGCCGAATCTGATAAAGATGACCGTTATGAAACGGATTGTATTCGGTAATTATTCCTATAGTACGTTGCATCGATTACTTGATCCACGCTGAAATATCGACGTCATTAGCATCTGCCCATAGCTTCTCCAGGTTATAAAATTTCCGGGTTTCAGCTTTAAATACATGAGCAACCACATCGCCAAGGTCAATTAAAACCCAACTTGCACCGTTTTTTCCTTCAACGTCAAGCACATCATAACCTTTTTCTTCGGCTTGTTCTTCAATATTTTCGGCAATTGCCTTGACTTGTCGGTCTGAGTCAGCTTGCATGATTACAAAATAATCCGCTAACAAACTGATGTTTTGAACATCTAATGCGATAATATCTTCTGCCCGCTTATTGTCGGCAGCTTCAACAACTGTTTTTAATAATTCCTTACTTTCATTCATTTAAATTCCACCTTTTCATTAATTTTCAGCATTCCACTGGTTATATGTTAAAATTGCAGCCGGATAAATCCTTTGATTATTTTCTAACAAATACTGCAATGTATGCTGGGTTTCATAACGCACCCCATCATCTAAATCAGCCAACGCCACTTCCCGTGCATAATTTACCCCTGGAAAATCACGTCCGGGTTCAATGTAATCAGCCACGTAAACAATCTTATCAAGCGTTGTCATTTGGACTGCACCAACTGTATGACGTCGAACCGCATTCAAGATTTCTTCATCCGTGATTTTTAATTCATCCTGAATGATTTCAGCGCCGACTTCCCCGTGCCAAATGAAATTGCCCCAGTTTAATAGGTCTGGATCCATCTTTTTAGCAATAATCATCCGTTTAAATTCTTCTGCCGTTCGTTCCTTGGCATAATCATGAATCAATCCGGCAACTGCTGCTTTTTCAACGTTCTCATGGTTAAGCTTTGCAAGTTGAATCGCAGTTTGTTCAACCCGTAAACAGTGTTCAAAGCGTGATTGCTTATTTAACGAGTTCTTTAATTTCTGAACTAATTCTGAACGCGAACCAGAATAATAGTGTTTTTGATATTCGATTTCAGTCAAAATATAAATTCTCCTCATTAATGTATTGTTCAACTGTATCCGGAACAAGATACTTGATCGAACAACCATTTCTGACTTTTTGCCGAATCAAAGTTGAACTGATCTCCGTCTCAGGAACGTCGACCCACAAGATTGGATATTGACTATGCTTATGAAATCCTGGGCGGCCAACGCCAACAAATTGAACAAGCTTGACCAGTTCGTCAATCTCCCGCCATTTCGGTAAATATTCTACCATATCGCCGCCAATTATAAAGTAATATTGATTTTCAGGATGTTGCTGAGTCAGAGCTTTCATCGTATCAATGCTATAACTGACCCCGCCGCGTTTGATTTCATAATCTTCGATTCCAAACTTTGGATTATCATCGACGCATAAATGCAGCATCTTGAGCCGATGACGCGCATCAATCGCATCTTTATGATCAATGTGCGGCGGAATGTTATCCGGCATGAACAACACCTGATCTAATCCCAACTGACTTTGAACCT
The DNA here is from genome assembly GCF_001435375.1 of Ligilactobacillus araffinosus DSM 20653. Taxonomy (GTDB): domain Bacteria; phylum Bacillota; class Bacilli; order Lactobacillales; family Lactobacillaceae; genus Ligilactobacillus; species Ligilactobacillus araffinosus. Next base: position 55,299 of record NZ_AYYZ01000004.1, read on the forward strand.
GATCAGCAATCATTAAATGACCTAAATGCGGCGGATTAAACGTTCCGCCTAAAATTCCAATTCTTTTTTGCGGAGCATCAAATTCAACCTTGCTAAAAACTTGAACTTCAGGCGTGATTACCCGTTGCTTTTCCATTTCAAAGCCCCTCTTCTAAATCCGCGCAACTTCTTCAGAATAGTGACGGTGCTCCGGCTTCTGGGCCCGTTTAAACAAAACAAGCGTATGGCCGATCACTTGAACAACCTGAATATCAGAATTTTGTTCAATGTATTCCTGAACCTCGTCAGTTTCTAACAATGAGTTATTCAAAATATTAACTTTGATCAATTCGCGCTTTTCAAGGGCATTTTTAACCTGCTTTAGCCACTCTTTATCAATTCCATCCTTTCCGATTTGGAAAAGCGGCCGCATTGAATGGGCTTGGCTTCTTAAATACCGTTTTTGTTTTCCACGTAATTTCATTTTTTCACCTCTAAATCATTGCTTTTCGAATCGTGACGCCAACTCCCTCTGGGGCCCAACCGGCGATATTACTGTTCTTTGGTACCGTGACCCATCCAAGACCAGCAAACACAAGATCGCTTTTTTCCGTTGTCTTAAATTCATACCGAACAAGTTTCGGGAAAGTTGTTTCCAATTCTTTCTTTGTTGGTGGTTGCAATATCTCACCGGCATGCTTAGCGTAAAATTGATCTGCATTGGCCAGTTTTGTCCGGTGAACCTTTAAATTATTATCAAGGTAGATCGCAATACCATTTCGTTCTTTTGGTCCTTTAATAAAATCAAATCGTGCTAAAGCACTTAAAAAGAGCGTTTGACCTGCTTGTAACTGATATGTTTTGGGTTTGATTTCCTTTTGCGGCGTTGCAAGTCTTAATTCCTTGGGTGAAAGATAGTGCGCCATTTGATTTCGGTGAATGATCCCAGGTGTATCAATTAAAAAGTGCCCATCATCCAACGGAATTTCAATTCGATCTAAGGTTGTTCCAGGAAACTTCGATGTTGTAATCAATTCCTGAACCCCCGTCAACTGATTAATAATGCGATTGATCAAGGTTGACTTTCCAACGTTCGTGACCCCGACAATGTAAACATCACGGCCTTCACGATATTTTTCAATTGCAGCCAATAATTCATCAACTTGGCCGCCCTTCTTGGCACTCGTTAAGAAAACATCAATTGGACGCAACCCCGCTTTATTAGCAGATTGCCGCATCCAATCCTTGATCTTTGAACGCTTTAATGACCGCGGAAGCAAATCTTCCTTATTTCCAACCAATAAGATTGGATTATTGCCGACAAATCGTTGTAATCCCGGAATTAAAGAACCGGTAAAGTCAAAAATGTCAATTACATTAACGATCAATGCTTCTTTATCGCTTAATTGATTCAAGAAACGTAAAAAGTCATCATCGCTATAATCAACATCGGCAATTTCATTATAGTGTCTTAGTCGGAAACAACGTTGGCAATACACCTCATCTTTTTGTTTGTTTAACGCAGATTGCGGCGTATATCCAGCCTTATCCGGATTCATTGTTTGAATCACCGCACCGCATCCAATGCATCTTAATTCATCAGTCATCGAGATGGTTCCTCCATTGAATTTTAAAATTTTTTTTCTTCATTAATTGTGCTTGAATCTTACGTTCCATTAACCGGTTAATGCGCGTATTCCAAGCGTCCGTTTGCGTTAATGGCTTCACCAAAATACTACGAATATTCATCCGGTTGGCTGCTAAAACATCGGTCAGCATTTGATCGCCGACCATCACCACTTCATCTGGTTGAAGCTGATACTCTTTTAATGCCTTTTGGATTCCCGTTTTGAATGGCTTTAATGCCCGAGCAACAAACGGTAAATCAAAGCGTTGAACCGCTTTTTCCACTCGTTTATGGTTATTGTTTGAAACCACGATCACTGGAATTTGATTTGCTTTCATTTCATTTAACCATTGTCGAAGTTCTTGTGTCCCGCTTGGATTATTCCAGGCAATCAACGTATTATCCAAATCCGTTAAAATCGCCTTAATGCCATTTGCTTTAAGTTCGTCTGGCATAAGAGTATAAATCGATTCGATCATCCATGTAGGTTTAAATTGATTTAACATTCAATCGCTCCTATTTTTAATAATTCGATATTAAAAATTATAAAATAACAAAGAGGCTGCGACAAGCGTCACAGCCTCCATTATTTAAAAGATCAATTATTTTGCTAAAGCTTTCTTAGCTTCGTCAACAAGTGCCTTGAATGCATCTGCATCGCTAACAGCTAAGTCAGCAAGCATCTTGCGGTTAACTTCAATTTCAGCTAACTTCAAGCCGTGCATTAATTTGCTGTAGCTGATTCCGTTCATCCGAGCTGCAGCATTGATCCGTGCAATCCATAATTTACGGAAGTTTGATTTTGTCTTCCGACGGTCACGGAATGCATATTGGTATGACTTCATTACTTGTTGCTTAGCAACCTTGAATTGAATGTGCTTTGAACCGCGGTAACCCTTGGCTAATTTGATCATTTTTTTACGACGTTGGCGTGTAACTGTTCCACCTTTAACACGTGGCATGAAAATTCCTCCTCTAAGTTAGAACCGATTTGGTCCTGTCAAAAATTTATCTCGTAATAATTATTTCATTTGTGAAAGCATTTGCTTGATACGCTTCATATCTGATGAAGATACCATGCCTGCCTTTCGTAATTGACGACGTTGCTTGATCGTCTTACCGTGGAAACGGTGTGATGTATATGCGTGATGACGCTTTAAACCGCCCTTTCCTGTACGCTTAAAACGTTTTGCTGATGCGCGGTGTGTTTTCATTTTTGGCATAATCAAAATCCTCCTATTAATCTACTCACCTATTTTTCAGTTTTAGGTGCAAGCATTAAAAACATGCTTCTTCCATCCATCTTTGCCTTTGATTCAACGGATGCAACATCCTTTGTTTCCTCAGCAAAGCGACTCAGAACTTCACGTCCGATGTCTTTATGTGTAATGGCACGTCCTCTGAAGCGAATTGAAACCTTAACTTTGTCTCCCTTCGCAAGGAACTTCCGTGCGTTCTTCATCTTTGTATTAAAGTCATTCGTGTCAATCGTTGGGCTTAACCGAACTTCCTTAACATTAACGGTCTTTTGCTTTTTCCGAGCTTCGCGTTGCTTCTTTTGTAATTCAAAACGGTACTTCCCGTAATCCATTACCTTTGCAACCGGCGGCTTTGCCTTCGGAGCAACTAAAACCAAGTCAAGGTTTTCTTGTTCAGCAATTTGTAAAGCTTCGCGCTTTGATTTAACTCCAAGCTGATCACCATTACTGCTAATCAAACGAACTTCACGAGCACGAATGCCGTCATTAACCATCTTGTCTACTGCTATGATACTTCACCTCCAAATAAATTCAGAGAGAAAATGCAGATAAAAAAACCTCTGTTTAAACATTTCAAACAGAGGTCATTAAAGCCGCTTTTAACGGAATTAATTTCTTAATTTCTGCCCGGAGACTTTCTTGTCTGCTAGGCGAGAAGCTTTTGCCTCTGCTTTTTTCTCAACTTTAAGTAGTTTATCAGTTTAAAACTACACTGTCAAGCCTAAATTAATCTTCGCGACTGTATGTTTCAATATCGTGGTTGAGCATTGTAACAAATTCATCAAACGCCATGGTTGTTTGTTTGTCTTCACCATATTTCCGAACTGTAACCGTGCCGTTAGCTTTTTCATTATCACCGACAACCAATGTGTATGGAATTTTGTTGACTTGGGCTTGCCGAATCTTGTAACCCATCTTTTCGTTCCGATCGTCCATCTTGATCCGAATGTTATGAGCAACTAACTTATTTGCTAATTCCTTAGCATAGTCAAGATGAAGATCGTTTTTAACCGGAATAATTGCAACTTGTTCCGGGGCAAGCCATGTTGGAAATGCTCCCTTGTAAATTTCAGTTAAATAAGCAGTGAACCGTTCCATTGTTCCGACAACTCCACGGTGGATCATGATTGGCCGGTGTTCTTCACCATCAGTGCCGGTGTACTTCAAATCAAAGCGTTCTGGAAGCAAGAAGTCAAGTTGAATCGTCGACATTGTTTCTTCCGTTCCAAGGGCTGTCTTCGTTTGAATATCCAATTTAGGGCCATAGAATGCAGCTTCGCCTTCTGCTTCATAGTATTCCAAACCAAGATCATCCATGGCACCCTTCAACATCTTTTGTGATTTTTCCCACATTTCATCGTCATCAAAGTACTTTTCAGTATTTTTTGGATCGCGATAGCTTAACCGGAATGTGTAATCTGTAATGTTAAAGTCTTTGTAAACATCCATGATCAACCGTAAGATCTTTGAAAATTCATCTTGAATTTGATCTAATGCAACGAATGTGTGCCCATCATTCAATTCCATTTCACGAACCCGTTGTAAGCCTGAAAGAGCTCCTGATTTTTCATAGCGATGCATCATTCCAATTTCAGCAATCCGCAATGGCAATTCACGGTATGAACGTTTGTGATGCTTGTAAATTTGAATATGTGACGGACAGTTCATTGGCCGCAATTCAAGAAATTCACCATCGCCCATGTCCATTGGTGGGAACATATCATCATGGTAGTGATCCCAGTGACCTGATTGCTTATAAGCATTCAAGTTCATCAAAACTGGCGTATAAACGTGTTCGTATCCATCGGCAACTTCCTTGTCAATGATGTACCGTTCAATCGTCCGCCGAATCGTAGCCCCCTTTGGCATCCAGTATGGTAATCCGGCACCGACTTTGGGATCAACAAAGAATAAATCTAATTTGTTCCCGATTACCCGGTGATCACGTTCTTGGGCTTCTTTCCGGCGCTCCAATTCAGCATCCAAGTCTTTTTGCTTGTAAAATGCTGTTCCGTATACCCGTTGAAGCATTGGATTGCTTGAAGCACCTTTCCAGTATGCCCCAGCAACTGATAAGATTTGGAAGACTTTAACTGCCCCAGTTGCTGGTAATTGAACGCCGCCTAAATACTTGAAATCGCCTTGTTGATACATTTCAACTTGACCATCAACAGCTTTTTCATTGATTAAGGCTGTTTGATATTCATCGCCTTCAACCATTGATAATGCTTCATCAACGTGAACCATGATCTTTTCAATTGCAATGTTCTGCTTGATCAACTTGTTCATTTCAGCAGTAATCTTTTCAAATTCATCTTCCGAAATTTGACCATCAGCGTTATCGGTGTCTAAGCAAAAGCCATGTTCAGTTGCTAAGCTTTCACCAAACTTCATCTTCGGGTACATGTTATGCAATGCATGCTTCAAAATTTGAGCAACCGTATTCCAAAGAATAACTAATCCATCTTCGCTGTCTTTCGTGATAATTTCAATTGAACCATCTTGTTCAAGGGTATCATGATAACCAACCAATTTGCCGTCAAATTTACCAGCAACAGCTTTCTTCGCCAAACTGATACTGATTGATTTGGCAATTTCTTCAACCGTTACGCCCTTTTCAAATTGTTTAACCGTTCCGTCTGGAAACTGAATGTTGACTTCTGCCATTTTTCTTCCTCCTTCAAAGTCGGACAAACAAAAAAACGTCCCAATACTGACATTTCAGTATTGGGACGTTCGTTAACGTGGTTCCACCCAGTTTTAGGTATCTAACTAATACCTCTCATTCTGCTTTAACGCAACAACACGCCCACGACTAAGTGAGAAAACTGAAAGTGGTAAGCTCGTTAGTTAGGAGACTTTCAGTCACGATCTCCTTCCCTGAAGTTAACGATCCGTTTGTCTTTCTTGAATACATTGAACCATAAATCTTTTTATTTGGCAATAGTTATTCTGGATTTCTTCGATTCGAACCAATCATTTGGTATTCGTTTGCCAAAAACTTGATGCGTTCCATAATCCGCATTGCCTTCAACGGTTCGCTGTCCCCGCGATTGTTATAGGTTAAATATTGTTCTTGCAAATCTTTCATCGAAAGATTAGAACTAAACAACGTCGGCAATTCATTTTGCATTCGATATTCCAAAATAATTCCTAGAACATCATCCCGCATCCAGCTTGTTAACCGGGTTGCTCCAATATCATCGAGCATTAAAACTGGAACCTTTTTAATCTGATTCAAAATCTGATTAGGATTCCCGTTTTGAATTGCTCCTGTCATTTCAACACTAAATGACGGAAAGTGGATCATCATTGACTGAATACCGTTTTCAGCTAATTTATTCGCGATTGCAGCCAAAAGATAAGTTTTCCCAACCCCAAGACTACCGGATAAATAAAGCCCTTTCGGAAAATGACCTTTTTTTTGATAATCAATGCACTCATCAATGAATGTTAACGCTGCCCGTAATGGTTCTTCACGGCCGGAAATATCATAGTCTTCAATTCGAGCATTCCGTAATCCCTTTGGAAGGTTAATCATTCCAACCATTTTTTGCCGTTGGTGAGCTTGTTGCTGTTCAACCATTTTGGCTGTTGGATGATAAACCACTTCAATATGATGATTGCTGACGATCAGTTGCGGTTCATACCCCGGTGCAAAGGTCTGCTTTCCAGCAGCTAATTCTTTGCGTAAATTTACAAATTCATACAGTTTGCTGAAACCCGTAATAATGTCCTGCTTTGATAACCGTTCTTGATTATCCTTCAAAAACTGAGCAACTGTCGGATCTTTAACGACATCATCAAATAACTTAAGATATTGTTCCCGCATCTTCGGATCGCGAAAACGCCGTTTTAATCCATCACTGATATTATCCATTAACGTTCATCTCCTTTCGGGGTCTTGTGATTAATTCGCTGCATTAACCGGGAAATGTCCTGATTAACATTTACAGATTGATCTTTAGGCTGATTTTGGTCTTTAACCGTTAATTGATTCTTTTTCTTTTGCGCCCATGCCGGTAATTTTTCCGCATATTGAGACCGCCGCGCATACCGAGAAGTTTGCTGTGGTCGTTGTCTTTTCTTTTGCCATTCACGCACATAAGCAATTGCCTTTTCAGGAGTATCAATCTTATTTTTTAACCAATTATTGGCAGTTCGCTCAAAATACTTTTGATTTAGCGAATCCATGTTTTCGTTAACCAACATGTAATGCGTCAATACGTTAATGACAGCGGGAGCAAGTCGTTGCGCTTCAACTGCCCGTTGAATTGTAATCTGCTCTTCATGCGTGACCGTTTGCCCCTGCTCATCTTTCAATGCCGTTAAAAATTCCATTGGTGCATACTGTTGACAAGCATTGATCAACTCTTGATCTGCAGTATTTACCAGGTGACTTGATTGTTGAATTTCAGTGTCAAAATTTGAATCGTCATTCTTGGCCGGTTTCATCGTAAATTCATACTGCTGACTTGCCAACGCCCGGAATCGGTTCCAGTTAACATCATCTTGATGATTAACGTCAACCGCTTCTTCCAGCAAGCGGACAATTTGAACTTCATCAAGCCCATACATCACAGCAACCGTATTCACGGTTTGTAAATTTTGGGCAACCGATTGCTGATTAACGAAGGTCTTCGTCAACAACTGCTTTAATAGTTGAACATTGATCTTCATCTTTAAATCAGCCACTGGTGCTGCTTTAACTGAAGCAACGGTGACCGAAGGCTGTCCTTTTATCCGAAAAACATCCGTTAATTTTTTCGACACATCGCGAAATGCGTGCCGATTCCAATGATTACCTTCAAAGGAATTCAGTAACTGGGCAAACTGCTGCTCACCAACATATTCCATCAATAAACTACTTAAAACCTGATCTTCAAAGAATGCACTTCCGCTTTTAGCTGGAAGCATTTCGTACAAAAAACAATGCTTTTGCGCGTTAAACTGCGTTCGCATTAATCCAACTGCTTCAAGCTTTTCTTTGGCAGTTGTAAATTGCTGGATATTAATTCCGAGCCGAACTAAAAACTGCTCATGATTCCATTCCGGGAGTTGATCCCAGTCACCGGTCTGAACTTCAGCTGTCAGTGACGCGTAAAGGGCAACTGCCGTTGCGCCAATAAAAGATTGGTATAATTTCGTAAGCGTTTGAAATTGAAATTCTTGAGGAAGTGCCTTGGAAACAACCTTAAATTTATCAGTTGCTAAAATATGAATTTGATTCAAGTTCCTTCCTCCTTAATTTATTTCTGCTTGTTCCGTTGCATTAATTCTTGCAGTTCATCTGCAAATGATTGCATATCCTTAAATTCATGGTAAACACTTGCAAAGCGAATGTAAGTTACATCATCCACATCTGCTAAAATATTCATTACGTATTCACCAATCAATTGACTTGAAACTTCGGTTCCGCCGACTGCGCGAATTTTCCGTTCAACTTCATCAACAATATCGGTAATTTTATCCATACTAACCGGACGTTTTTCTGCAGCACGCATAATTCCATGCAAAATTTTATCACGGTTAAATTCTTCCCGATTTCCATTCTTCTTAATTACTAATAATGGAGTTGCTTCGACTCGTTCAAACGTCGTGAACCGGTAGCCGCATTTTTCACATTCCCGCCGCCGTCGAATTGCATTACCGTTATCAGCGGGCCGACTATCAACAACCCGAGAACTATTATTGTGACATTGCGGACATAACATTTACTCCACCTCGCTTCCCAATAAATGCTTTGATGTCAACCATTTTATCATTTTTAGCTTTAATTCTTCAACTGACCCGTTATTGGTAATCACTTCATCAACATGCTTTGCCCGTTCGCAATTACTCATTTGAGCATTGATTCGCGCTTGCGCCTGTTCTTTTGATAAATGATTCCGGTTCATTAAATTCAAAAGCTGCTTTTCACTTGTCGTTTCGATCATCATCGTACTGGTACACAAATCCAAGTAATGCCCTTCAATAAGCAGTGCAATATCGATGACTGCTAATTTAACCTTTGCTTCCTTGGCCTGTTTTAACCGCTCAATAATTCGTTGATGAATCAACGGCCGCATAATCTGATTTAATTTTGCCAGCTCTGCAGGCTCATTAAAAACTAAATCACCAAGTTTTGTCCGATTCAGACTGCCATCTGCATTCAAATACTCTTTGCCAAATTGAAACTCGATCTGGCGTAATCCTTCTTCGCCTGGTTGCTGCAACTGACGTGCGATCACGTCGCCATCAATAATTTCAGCTCCATACGATGCTAAAATCTTGCTGACTGTTGATTTTCCAGAAGCAATTCCGCCAGTCAATCCTAAAACATATGTCATTATTTGATTTTCTGCTCCTTTGGACAAATATGCGTCCCCCGTTGGCCAACAACTAGTCGCTCAATCGGGGTATGGCACCGTTCGCAAGGTTCGCCTGTTTTTCGATAGACATGCAACTGATCTTGAAACTGTCCTGCATGACTATATGCGTTTTTAAATGAAAAGACCGTCGTTCCCTGTGCATCGATTGCTAAATTCAATTCCTTAATAATATTATCATGCAACTTTTGCACATCTTTTCTGGTCAAATGATTGGCCGGAGTTTGCGGATGAATTTTACTCATCCATAAAACCTCATCAACATAGATATTTCCAAGCCCCGTAACAACTGTTTGATCAAGAAGAGCTGGTTTGATCATTTTTTTCTTTTTCTGAAGTCGATTAAAAAAATCATCAACCGTAAAATCACTACTCAACGGTTCTGGGCCAAGTTTCTTGATTCCCGGAAATTCAAGTTCTTCGCCTGTTTGCATCAGTTGCATCCGGCCAAATTTTCGTGAATCGTTATATCGTAAATCGCGTCCATCTGTGAGTTCAAAAATTACATGACTATGTTTTTCCATCGGAGCATTGTGATCTTCAATGATGTATTTGCCTTCCATTCGAAGATGGGAAATCATCGTTAAATTTCCGGTAAATCGAAAAAGCAAATACTTTCCTCGGCGATCGATCCGGATAATCTTTTGTCCCGTTAATTTCTTTTTAAAATCATCAACGTCATTATTAATCATTTTTTCGTAGTTGACATCGATTTCCTTGATTGGAACGTTTAATACCTGGGATGCAACTCCCCGACGAACTGTTTCAACTTCTGGTAATTCCGGCATTGCTCTCACCTCTTATTTTTTTGCATCAAACCACGTATCGCCTGAAGCACTTTCAACTTTCAACGGAACAGCTAAATCGACCGCTGAATCCATCACTTTCGGAACGAGTTCTTTAAGTACTGGAATTTCTTCTTTCGGTGCTTCAAAAATCAGTTCATCGTGAACTTGAAGTAACATTTTAGCCTTTAATCCCTTTTTGCAAAGCATTTTTTGCATCCGAATCATTGCAATTTTAATAATATCCGCTGCGCTTCCTTGAATTGGCGAATTCATTGCTGTCCGTTCAGCAAATGACCGCAAATTATAATTTTTACTGTTGATTTCTGGTAAATACCGCCGCCGATGGAATAGTGTTTCAACATATCCCTGTTTCTTTGCCAATTCAACGATTCCCGTCATATACTTGTGGACTCCTGGAAATGATTCAAAATACGTTTCAATAAATTTTTTAGCTGTCTTGCGAGTGATGCCGATATTTTGCGCTAAACCAAAATCGCTGATTCCGTAAACAATTCCGAAGTTTACGGCTTTTGCTTGCCGACGCATATTTGGCGTAACTTCATCCGGACTATCCAAATTAAAGATTTTCATCGCGGTGCTTGCGTGAATATCTGCCCCAGTTTTGAACGCTTCCTGCATGTTCTCATCACCTGAAATGTGGGCTAAGACCCGCAATTCAATTTGAGAATAATCAGATGAAAGAATCTGCCATCCTGAATGACTTGGAACAAATGCTTGACGAATTTTCCGTCCTTCTTCAAGCCGAACCGGAATATTTTGCAAGTTGGGATCAACCGAAGACAACCGCCCCGTTGACGTCAACGTTTGGGTATACCTAGTATGGACTTTGCTATCTTCCTTAAAGACAACCTTCAATAAGCCTTCAACATAAGTTGATTGAAGCTTTGAAAGCTGTCGATACAGTAAAATATTATCAATAATTGGATTTAATCCTCGAAGTTTTTCAAGAACACTGACTGCCGTTGAATATCCGGTCTTAGTCTTCTTAATAACCGGTAATTTTAATTTTTCAAATAAAATTACCCCTAATTGTTTGGGTGACCCGATATTGAATTCTTCGCCGGCTTCTTGATAAATCTGCTGTTCAATTTCAGCTAACCGTTCTTTAAATTCGCTGCGCATCTGCATTAGCCGGTCAATATCAACTTTAATTCCTGCAATTTCCATTTGTGCAAGAACAATCGACAATGGCCGTTCAATCGTTTCATATAATTTAGTCTGTTCATGGTCATCTAATTCATCCATTAACTGGGATTTCAAATCATGAATCGCTTGAACTTTATGAGCTAAATGCTGTAAAAATTCTGGCTGATCAACGGGAACTGATCGCTTGGCACCTTTGCCATACACTTCTTCATCACTTTGAACCTGATAATATTGGTGTTCATGCGCAAGTTTACCCAAATCATCACTATTATCGGTATTATTTAACAAGTATGAAACCAATAATAAATCAAAGTCAACGGGAGCCATGTGAATCCCAAGCCGATTTAATCCAACGTAATTTCGTTTAGCGTTAAAGACATCCAAAGTTGCTTTTTCAAGCAGTTCTTTAAGAACTGGCTGGTCTAACAATTTTGGCTGATTTGAAACAAAATATTTATCGCCCTTCAAAATTGCAAATCCGATAATCGGTGCTTTATGATAATTTTCTCCGTCCATTTCAAGATGGAACGTGACTGAAGAATCATCAATTTCTCCTAATTCTGTAAGGTTAGTTGAAGTTAATTCAATGTAATTGATTGCTTCAACCGGCGATGCGCTTTCAGCACTTACTGCTCCTTGATTTTGATGGAGTTCCGTCAAGAATCGATTAAAGTCCATCTGTTGATAAAAATTTTCTAATTTTTCGTAATCAATTCCAGTCCATTCAGTATCTTTGATTTTCAATTCAATTGGCGCATCCTGCCGAATCCGAGCAAGATCCTTGCTCATAAATGCTTGTCCCTTATCCTCAATTAAGTGTTCTTTCATCTTGGTTTGCCGCATCTCATCGATTTGGTCATAAATGCCTTCAATTGAGCCATACTTTTTCAATAACTTGATTGCGGTCTTTTCACCGACCTTGGTTACTCCAGGATAATTATCGGAAGTATCACCCACAAGGCCTTTCATGTCAATAATTTGCCGCGGGTTTAATCCAAACTTTTCTTCAATGTGCTCAGGAGTATATTCTTCAATTTCAGAAACCCCCTTTTTCGTAATTGCAACCGTTGTTTGATCCGTTGCAAGTTGCGTTAAGTCCCGATCTCCGGTTACGATCGTAATTTGAAAGCCTTCGCCTTCTGCTTCTTTAGCAAGGGTTCCGATAATATCATCGGCTTCATAATTTTTCAAATCGTAGCTTTTGATTCCGTAATCCGTAAGCATTTCCCGCAAAAATGGAAATTGTTCTGAAAGTTCCCGAGGCGTTTTACTCCGTTGTCCTTTATAATCAGCATACTTTTCAGTTCTAAACGTTGTTCTTCCAGCATCAAATGCAACTAAAATATTTGTCGGATCAATTTGCTTCAGTAACTTATCCAACATGATCTTAAAGCTATAGATTGCATTCGTATGCAAGCCATCATGGTTCGTAAATTTTTCAACCTGGTTATATAGTGCATAAAATGCCCGAAAGGCAACACTATTTCCATCAATCAATAATAATTTTTTCGTTGAATCTGTCATTAACCTTTTCCTCGTTCTTATTATTACTCTTATTCTACCAAATCATTCGTGCAAAATAAAAATCGCGGAAATTCCGCGACTTTTATTTTAGTTTTGATTATCGTTGTGACCAAAAATTTGAATAAGGTAGATAAACATGTTGATGAAATCAAGGTAAAGCTGTAAAGCGCCATTAACTGCTAAACCGTTAACTTCATATTGATCACCGTATTGAAGGTAAATATTCTTCATGTTTTGCGTATCCCACGCGGTTAAGATCGTAAAGATCACAACCCCAACATACGAAAAAATGTATTCAATTGCGGCACTGTGCAAGAACAAATTGATCAATGAAACAATCAGTAATGCAATCAGTGCTGCAAATGCTTGCCGACCAAACCGTGATAGGTCCTTCTTAGTATTTAGACCAAACAGACTTAAAACCACAAAGACAACGGCTGCCGAAACAAATGCCATCGTGATGTTCTTCATCGTGTAAACCGCTAAAATCGATGAGAAGAAAATTCCCTCAATCGCCGCATAGCCAAAAAGCATTAAAATACTTGCAGCCGCCGACCGATTTGGATTATATGACAGTGAGAACACCATCACAATTGAAACAATCCCTAAAACGATCATTATTACCGGACTACTGAAAATCGTATATTGTAAATATTTAACTGTAATAAACGCCATCACGGCCGAAATTGCGATTGCTCCTGCCATGTAGCCATACATCCGTGACAAGAACTGGTTCAAGCCCCGCATGTTAATTGAGCTTTGTTGATCAAAATTATTCATAAAAACTCTCCTTCTAATTCATTTGTAGAGAAGATTATAGCACATAAAAAAGGCTTTTCCCTAACATAATCTATTAGAAAAAGCCTTTCTTAACTTTAATTTTTATTTAAACTCAATTCACTGAGTAATTGTTCATAAACGCGTTCATACTTTTGGATATCGCCGGCTCCCATGAAAATGACAACAGCATCATGATAGTCCAAAAGCGGTGACATATTATCGAGTTTCAAAACTTCGCCACCCTTGGTGATCTTCTTTCCAAGATCAGCTGATGAAACATTTCCGCTATTTTCGCGAATCGAGCCGAAAATATCAGTTAGGTATACTTGATCAGCGATGTTCAAGCTCTTAGCAAAGTCATCCATCAATGCGATCGTTCTCGTGAAAGTATGCGGTTGGAAAACAGCAATCAATTTTTTGTTTGGATATTGTTGCCGCGCTGCATCCAATGTTGCGCGAATTTCATGTGGATGGTGAGCATAATCATCAATGATGACCATATCAGCAACCGTCTTTTCAGTAAACCGCCGTTTAACCCCTTTAAAGGTCAATAATTCTTGTTTGACTTTGCCAAGATCGATCTTTTCAAAGTAGCTGACCGCAATTACTGCCAACGTATTCAAAACATTGTGTTCACCGAACAGGTGCGTTTCAAAGTTGCCTAAGAATTGATCGTGGAAGTAAACATCAAAACTTGAACCAGTCGTTGTCCGTTTAATGTTTTTAGCAACGAAATCATCGTCATCCTCTGTCCCATAGTAATAAATTGGAACATTAGCATTTAATTTACGCAAGTTCTTGTCTTCGCCCCACGCAAAAATTCCCTTCTTAGTTTGTCGGGCAAGGGTTTCAAAAGCATCACACACATCATCGATTCCCGTAAAGTAGTCTGGATGATCAAAGTCAATGTTTGTCATGATTGTATAGTCTGGGTGGTATGCGACAAAGTGCCGCCGGTATTCGTCAGCTTCAAAAACAAAGAAGCGCGCATCCGGAGTTCCCTTTCCAGAACCATCCCCAACTAAGTAACTTGTTGGGGAAACTCCGCTCATTACATGGGCAAGAAGTCCGGTTGTGCTTGTCTTTCCATGAGCTCCGGCAACACCGATACTTGTTGTTTCTTCAATGATCATTTCGACAACTTCGGGGTAACGCATTACTTTTAAGCCCATTTCTTTAGCCCGGGCAATTTCTTCTTGATCATCATTAAACGCGTTTCCAGCAACAATAATCATTCCTGGTTTAATATTATCAGCATTGAACGGCAAAATTTTGATTTCTGCCTGTTCAAGCCCGCGTTGGGTAAAAGTATACTTATCAATGTCTGAACCCATCACTTTGCATCCCTTGTCATGCAAAATCAATGCAAGCGAACTCATTCCAGTTCCTTTAATTCCCACAAAAAAGTATGTTGCATCCATGTCCATTAGAAAAAACCTCTCTTATCATATCTTATTCATAGTCTATCATATATTCAGTTAAAATTATTTATTCACTTTGCATTTTGTCTAATTCTTCTTCAGTTAAAAAGACTTTCCGCGGTTTTGAACCATGCGCTGGTGAAATATATTGCTTTTTTTCTAACTCTTCAATGATCCGCGCAGCGCGGTTATAACCAATTGAAAATACCCGTTGAAGCTTTGAAGTTGACGTTGTTTCTTCGTTAACGATGTATTCGAGAACGCGTGGAAGCAACTCATCCTCATTTTCGTGATTCAACTCTTTTTTCTTCAAGTTATCCGGATCAAATGCATAGTGTGGTTTGCCCTGCTTCTTAACAAAATCAACGATCTCATCAATTTTGTCATCGTTGATGTATGTTCCTTGAAGCCGAATTGGTTGACTCTTCCCGTTTCCAAGATAAAGCATATCACCACGACCAAGAAGTTTTTCAGCTCCGGCAGAATCAATAATTGTTCGCGAGTCAACTTGGCTTGAAACCATAAACGCGATCCGTGTTGGAATGTTGTTCTTCATTGTTCCGGTAATCACATCAACACTTGGTCGTTGAGTAGCAACCAACAAATGAATCCCGCATGCCCGCGCTTTGGCTGTAATTTGGCCAATATAATCAGCAATTTCTGCCGAAGCGGTCATCATCAAATCTGCTAATTCATCAATGATAATCACAATATATGGCATGTGAAGGCCGTATTCGCCAGTTTCTTCAACTTTCACATTAAAACTATCAATATCACGAACACCAGCAGCTGCTAGCTTCTCATATCGATTATTCATTTCTTCAACGGCCCACTTCAATGATGCCGTTGCTGCTTGCGGATCTGAAATTACCGGAGCAAGCAAGTGCGGTAATTCTGAATATGGTGCTAATTCGACCGTCTTTGGATCGATCAAAAGCAGTTTGACCTGTTCAGGAGTTGCCTTATACAAAAGTGAAATCAGCAAACTATTAATAAAGACTGATTTCCCTGATCCGGTTGCCCCCGCAATCAGCCCATGCGGCATATCGTGAATATTCGTCACCTGCGGAATCCCAAACAAATCGACACCCAACGCAACTGTCAACGGTGACCGCGCATTCTTAAACTGCGGTGAATTCAAGACTTCTGAAAGCATGACCGGTCGTGAGAATTTATTCGGAATTTCGATTCCGACACTACTCTTACCGGCAATTGGCGCTTCAATTCGAATGTCCTTGGCAGCCAGCGCCAGTTTAAGGTCATCAGCTAGATTCGTAATTTTGCTTACTTTTACTCCAAGGGCCAGCGTAACTTCAAATTGAGTAACGGTTGGACCTACTGTCCAATCTTTAACCTGCGCATCGACATTAAAGGCCTTAAACGTTTCATTTAAAATATCAGCTTGATTCAAAGCCCATTCTTCAGTTTGTTCACTATCCTCCCCTACTGGTTCTGGAAGAAGAGATAATGGCGGTAATTGATAGCCGCGACCATGATCATCAATATGATCTTCAGTTGCTGAAACTGATTCCGACTTCGGTGAATCAAAAATCTTTAAATTCCGTTGTGCATTGTTTTCTTCATTCATAATGTCGCCAAGTGATTTGCTCAACGCATGACCTGATAAATCTTCATCCTTAACTTGAACTTCTGATTGAGAAGGTAATGATTCTTCATTCGAAACAACTGCCGATGAAGGATTGCTATCTTCTGAATCAGCTTGGTTCTGTTCCGGTTCTTCAGTCACAGTCGCTGTTTTCATTGAGTCATCCACTGGAGAATCTGTTTCAGGTACCAAATTATCAGTATCATTTTCAGAGCCATCATCTGATTCGTTTGGTTCGCTTTCAGCTTCAGCTGCTGAAACTTCGCCACTCTCTGTTTTGCTCTGTTCAAATTCGGCCTCATCTGCTTGATGACTCGTAACTTGAATATTTTCACTTGAATTCGAAGTTTTAGATTCATCGTTTAACGAAGGTGCTGACTCTGATTGATATTCAACGACTTCATTTTCGCCCTTTTCAAGGGTACTTTCTGCGAAATTCGATTCAATAGGCTTTGAATTTGCTTGAGATGAAACCCGTTCTTCTTTTGGCGGTTCATTAGCAATCGTTGGTTCAGATGTAAAGTGAAGCAAATCAACAACATCAGTTGAATTAACTGCATCATCGAACAACAGATAATCTTCGGCTGCTTTCGTAATTTCCGTTACTAATTGACGGTACTTCTCTTTTAAATTTTTTGAACCCAGCGTTAAAACTGAAGGTGGAATATAGCTAGGATGAAATTCCCGATGGCTATCTTCCATTTGGCGTAATCCTTCAGCTGGGTGGTTATTTACTTTTTTACGCGGCTTTTCAACTGGCTGACGCCGAAAAAAAGCCGGTCCATCATAATGTTCCATACTTTGTCATCCTAACTAAAAAAATTGGGCCAGAACCCAATTACGTCTAAAGGTTACCTAGCCCATTTTATCATAGATCACGCGAATTTTGCGCTTAATTTTTAGTAAATAATGTTGCTGCCTTATCAAAGTCGAATTCATCACCAACATGATATTCATCAGCTGGCAAAACTAAAATTCCGCGCTTTTGCGGTGCATTTGGTAAGCCTAATTCACGGGCTGAACAAATCATTCCGTCACTTTCAACTCCCCGCAACTTACCATTCCAAATTATTGCACCCGTTGGCATCATTGCACCTTCCTTGGCAACCACAACGGTTTGGTCTTGTTCAATGTTAGGTGCTCCGCAAACGATCTGCAAAACTTGATCATTATCAACGCGGGTCTTCGTTACATGCAAGTGATCAGAATCTGGATGAGCTTCCATTTCTTCAACGTATCCAACAACAAACTTCGGTGTTGAATCTTCTTCTAAAAGGTCATCAAAACCGACCTTAGTTAATAATTCGTTTAATAATTTAACTTGATCAGCAGTTAATAAAACTTGCCCTTGACCATTTAATCCGATCAACGTTTCTGATACATCAAAAAAATTATAGCCAATCGTTTCGTTCGTTTCTTGATTAAAAATTCGAACCACATTTTCCTTCTTTTCAAAAGATTGCTTAGCAACATCTGGTTTGATCATCGTAATCAAAACGTCACCTAAATGTTTTGGATTATAACTTGAAATTAACATCGCAAACACACCCCTATTTAATATTTTTCAAAAAGTTTTCGACTTCTTCTTTCGTTTTCCGATCTTTGCTTACAAATCGGCCTGCTTCTTTGCCATTTCGGTACACAATGAAGCTTGGAATTCCCATTACATCAAGCGCTTGACAAAGATCAAGATTTTCATCGCGATCAATTTTCAAAAATGTATATTCAGGAAAATCGGCTTCGATTTCTGGCATAAACGGTTTAATAAAACGACAATCGCCGCACCATGTTGCCGTGAAAAACAAAACATAATTTCCAGACGAAATCTTTTGATTGAGTTCATCCATCGTCAGCTTCGGTAGTTTTTCCATTACTTATTCTCCTCTTCCCGTTGAAAATGGGCCTTTAACTTATAAATTGGACCTTTTTTGCTGAACTTTTCTTCATATTCAGTCATCACGTTGTCTTCAAGGTCTTCGCTTTGATGAAGATCAAGCCAAACCTGATCAAACCGCATTCCAAAATTATTCATTGATGTTAGTGAATATTCAAACAAGCCACGGTTATCGGTCTTAAACTCGATATTCCCACTGTTTTTCATCACGATCTGATATTGTTTTAAAAATGTCGGGTACGTTAGCCGACGTTTGGCTTGGCGCTTTTTCGGCCATGGATCAGAAAAATTAAGGTAGATTCCGTCAACTTCATCTTCCTCAAAGTATTCAGTCAATCCGGAACCGTCTGCCCGGACAAGCTGTAAATTCGTCAATTTACGTTCTAATTGCTTCTTCAATGCCATTCCGGTTGCAACGGTCTGTAATTCCATTCCAATGTAATTGTTTTCGGGATGACGAGCAGCCATTTCAACAATAAACTGTCCTTTCCCCATTCCGACTTCCACAAAAAGTGGTGCTGGTTTTTCAAAACGCGTTTGCCATTTTCCCTTAAACTGTTGCGGTTCAGTAACCACATACTGCGGATTTTCTTCAATTAAAGGTTTCGCCCACGGACGATTTCGAAGTCTCATTCAAATTTCCTCTCTAAAAAATCAGGAGGCTGTGCCACCGCCCAGCCTCTCAATTATTTATTAATTTTGTAATAATCTTGTTCATTTACAATTGCTGCTAACTTAACGATGTCTTGGTTCATTTCATGGAAACGACCACGCCGGTGATGATCCTCAATCATTTCAACCATATTTTCCATTGCATACCAAACAATTCGCATTTGCGTTTCGTCACTTGGTTGATGACCGAAATATTGAGTTAACCATTGATTCCACTCTGTGCGTGGGACATACTGGCACATTAACATGCTTAAATCCAACGTTGGGTCAGCTAATTTGGCTGAATCCCAATCAACGAGATAAAGCTTATCCTCGTCAGATAAGAGCCAGTTTTTATGATTTAAATCGCCATGACATACTTCGTAATTCGAGCGTCCCAATTGCGGTTGATTACCTTTCAATGCTTTTAAAACTTTCGAGATCAAAGGATGATTCCGTAAGTCCGGTGCTAGTTCAAGATAACACTTATCAATCAGATCAGCAGGCGTCAGGGTGCATCCTCCGACCTGTTTCCACATCTTCTTTAATAATGAAGAATGATGAACCCGCCACAGTAAATCAGAAACGCGTTTTTCACGCATTTCTTCCCGCTTAAGGTTTCGCCCATTCAACCATTCCTGAGCGGTCAAGGTATCCCCTGACGTCATTCGCTTCGTCCACACCAATCGCGGCGTAATTTCTTCAATCGAAAGAGCCGCCAAGAATGGTGATGTATTTCGTTTTAAAAATAAGCGTTTATCATTATTGACACCCATATAAGCCATTCCGGTGTCACCGTTAACTGGGAGAATGCGCCAACCAGACTTTTGATTGGATTCCATTTTGTCACTCTCCTCCTACACATATCGATAACTAATTAAAGTCTACAAAATACCTGCAAATAATGTCAAGCACCTTTATTAAATCTTTTATTAAGACTGAAATAGACAAGCAAAAGTTCAATTCCAACTGCCCCAATTACCAAAATAACCGCTACAACCAATGAGTGCGTTGCAATTAACAGTGCTACGGTAAAAATCACAACTTGAGCAGCCGTTAACACGCCAAGGACCTTTCGAAAACTTGCAAGTTGCTGACTTGGCTTTACTGGATAAAGATGGGTAAAGACAATATCGTAAAATTGGTTTGCAAGTGGAATCAATTGGAAGCTAGTTAAGTATACAAAAAGTAATCCAATCAAAAGACTTACCCATTTTAAATTGATAAATAGCATCAACAAAACACCAATGATCGTTAACCGCATAAATAATCCGCTATATTCTGAATTGCGCCAAAATCCACGCCAGTATAAATATTTATATGTTTGGCGCGAATCTTGTTGAAACCGCGGCAATAATCGATCCAGGTAACGACGGCGTTTGATTTTCTGATGCACTTCCGGAACATCCGTAAACAAACTGAAAAATTTATAAATCCGCATGACCCGTTTATCCTCAGCGGCAATTGCGTCTTTCCATTTAAAGACATGGTAGTTCGCTTTTTTACGTAATTGAAGCATACCGCCCCAGCTAACCACTGCAATGATTAGAGTCATCCATGGGCTAACTAAGATTCCAATGGCGATTCCAATTAATGAAATTCCTTGTTTCAAAAGCTGCATTTGTCCTGAATTCCACTTTTGATCAAACAGAACATTCTCCTCAAAAAGAAGCTGCATCCATTTCAAAAGAACCTGGCTTACAATCAAAATTACCCAATCAAACCATTTAAAGTGAAGAATGCGAACTAAAAATGGCACGGTAATCAACCCGCAACTGATTTGAATTAACGCGGTCATTATCATGCTATGATGGCGTGCTTTAATCAAATAATCATTAATGCGGTAATCATTTGGCAGTAAGAAAACGATATCCGGCTTTTGAAGAAGCGTTACAAGCTTTCCAATCTGTAAAATGATCATTAACGCAACGATTGCTACTAGTCGGTCAAAAAACGTTAGCGGATGAACATAGTGATCAATAAAATTAAAGTAGCCGTAGCAAACAGCTCCAAAAACAAAAAAAAGCGCAATTACAAAATGGTCGTTAAAAACATAACGCAAGTATTTCAATAATTTTTGCTGATATTGACCGAGACGTTGATTCCAAATTTTATTCATGAGCCGAGTCCCCCTGCGTCATTTCTAAATAAATATCTGATAGATCAGCATCTTGTTTATTCATTTGATCTTGAAGATCGCTCAAATCACCCTGAGCTTCAACTTGACCATGATTAAGCATTACAAACCGGTCACAAATTTTTTGCGCAGTTTCAAGCACGTGCGTTGACATTAAAACAGCTGCTCCCTGTACCTTAACTTCATCAATCAATCCTGTTAAATCTCGAATTGCAAGCGGGTCAAGGCCATAAAATGGTTCATCAATAATAAAGATTTCCGCATTGGTAATAAAAGCACACGTGATCATTACCTTTTGCCGCATTCCTTTTGAAAAGTTTGCTGGGAACCAATCAAGTTTTTTATCCAATCGGAACATTTTCAACAAGCGATTAGCCTTCTTCCATGCTTCATCATGGTCAAGATTATAAGCCATCATTGTCAATTCAAGGTGTTCCTTCAAGGTCAATTCATCATACAAAACTGGCGTTTCCGGAATATAAGCCAACTTTGTTTTGTATTTTTTAGGGTCGTCAAATAACGTAACTCCATCAATGGTAATTTCGCCCTTTTGCGGTTCAAGCAGGCCAATAATGTGTTTGATCGTCGTTGACTTTCCGGCCCCGTTCAATCCGATTAGGCCAACTAATTCACCTGGTTGAACTTCAAATGAAACATCTTTAAGGACTGGAATTTGAGAATATCCCCCAACTAAATGACTCACTTTTAATGTCATATTCTTCGTTCCCTTCTACTATCCATTGTTAGTAAAAATTATATCATGTATACTTGATTGTGAACGATAAATGAAAGAAGGATTATTATGGCTGACAATTGTGTTTTTTGTAAAATCATCAACGGTGAAATTCCAAGCACCACGGTTTATGAAGATGAAGATGTGAAGGCTTTTCTTGATATTTCACAAACAACGCCCGGACATACTCTTTTGGTTCCTAAAAAGCATGTTCAAGATATCTTTGAATATGATGATGAACTTGCTCAAAAAGTTTTGACGAAAATTCCAATGATTGCGCGGGCCATTCGCAACTTTGATCCTGCAATTCAAGGGTTAAACATTGTTAATAACAACGGTGAAGTTGCATATCAGTCAGTCTTTCATTCACATATTCACTTTATTCCACGGTATTCTGCAGATGAAGGCTTCTCAATGAACTTTGCTGATAATACTGCCAACTACAACGCTGATCAATTGGAAAAAATCGCTGCCCGAATTCGGACTAAATTGGAGAAGTAATTATGAAAAAATTTCTTTTGCGTTTTCTTTTAATTTCAGGAGCTTTAGCCGGAATTGCATATTGGAAAAAAGATCAAATTTTGGACGTATTGATCCAACACTCAATCGATGTGGATCGAATCAATGGATCAGTTGATAACGTTATTGATAAAGCTGAAATTGTTAAGCAAAAAATTTCGGAAGCCAAACAAACCTTGAATAATTCTAAAGACGTTATTCAAAGTTTCGAAGACGATATCACTAAGTATTCAACTGATATTCAACCATTAGTCGAAAATATTAAAAATAAACTTAAAGATAAGTAGATTAAAAACAGAATAATATATGAAAATTTACTGAATTCTATTCCGATTTATTTCTTTTATGGTATAGTTAGAAATGTTATTAAAAAAATAGAAATGGATGTGTTTATTTCTTATGAAGAAAATGAAAAAACTGCTTGTCGCAGCTTTAGGGGTTTTGATGGCATTCAGTTTAGCTGCATGTTCAAAGACTGTTGCTACAACTTCAGGTGGTAAGATCACTGAAAGTGAATATTACAACAAGATGAAGGAAACTCAAAATGGGAAACAAGTCCTTCAACAAATGATTTTAGACAAAGTACTTGAGAAAGACTATGGCAGCAAAGTTTCAAAGGATGATGTTAACAAACAATATAATGCTTTAAAGAGTCAATATGGTTCTCAGTTTTCGGCTGCTTTACAACAAAACAGTTTGACACCATCAACTTTGAAAGAGCAGATTCGCGATAATTTATTGTTAAAGCAGGCTGTGATTGCTAATACAAAAATTACCAACAAAATGCTAAAACAACAATGGAAAGATTTTGAACCAAAGATTACGGTAGCTCACATTTTAGTTCAAAAAGAATCTGATGCTCAAGATATCATTAACCAGCTTAAACAAAACGGTAGTTATGATAACTTTAAACAATTAGCTAAGAAATATTCAGAAGATACATCTACCAAGAACAAAGGCGGCAAACTTCCTTCATTTGATGGTACCGATACTCAATTAGATAGTTCGTTCAAACAAGCAGCATTTAAATTAAAAACTGGACAATTTACGGAATCACCGGTTAAGACTGCCTACGGATATCAAGTTATTTACTGTATTAAGAATCCTGGTAAAGGTCAAATGAAAGACCATATCAAGCAATTGAAGGATCAAATTATTAACGAAGAAATGAATAATCAGGCTACATTACAAAAAGTCGTTTCTAAAGTATTAAAGAACGGTGACGTTTCAATCAAAGATAAAGATCTCCAAAACATCTTATCAAATTACACCGGTTCTGGTACAAACCAAACTAATAATAATTAAAGCCCTTAAAAGCACTTGCAACTTTGTTGTGGGTGCTTTTGATTAATAAAAAATCCCAGCAATTTAATGCTGGGATTTTTTATTATTTCTTATCTTCCGGTTTATAAAAGTTTCGACCATCCAAGCCAAAAATTCGTTCCGAAAATTCACCCTCCTCAGTGTGATCAAGAGCCCCTTTCATCATTTGAATTGAGGCATCAAGATCATCTAAGTGATGTAAAATTTCAGCCTCCATTAAGTGTGGTTGTACCGGTGATCCATATTCCATTAATCCATGATGAGCTAAAATCATATGCCGAAGTAAAATCACATCTTGACTTTGCTGATCAATATCAAGCTTTTGACAAGCTTCGACAATTTGTTCATCGATTAAAACAATATGTCCGACTAAATTACCTTCTAAAGTATAACGGGTCGCAATGGGACCCGAAAGTTCAATTACTTTTCCCAAATCATGCAGTATTGCTCCGGCATATAGTAATGAACGGTCAACAAAGTCATATTCTTCAGTAACTGCTTTAGCTAATCGTAAGATTGATAATGTATGATATGCTAATCCGCCAGCAAAGGCATGATGATTCTTCTTAGCAGCCGGAAATGTGAAAAAACGATCATGATATTTTTTAATCAAATAGTGAACGATTTTACTCCATGTTTGATTCTTGATTTCCAGGAAAAAAGCATTGAAATCTTTTTCCATCGAAGAAGTATCTTCTGGAGCTCGTGGTACAAAGTCTAGCGGATCATTCGGTTCACCGTCATGCGGAAGATGAAGATTAAAAATCTTAATTTGAGGATTATTTTGATAATTTTCTCGCTTACCGGTAATGTGAACAACGCGGCCCTCTTGAAAATTCTCAATATCTTCATCTGATGCATCCCAAAATTTTGCCATGATCTCGCCGGAATGGTCACAAAAAATAAATGAAATAAACTTTGAACCATTTTTGGCAATACGGACATCTGCAGTTTTAATCAACGCAAACAAATCCATATTTTCATCAATTTTATAATCAAAAATCTCTTTTGCCATCTGTCTCGCCTCTTTAAAATTCAATTTAAAAATCAATGATTATTAATAAAGTTTTCAATTTGCTGTTTCCACTGACTAGCCTTTTGCTTGATCGTGTTACCAATGTTTTGACCATTTTCCTTAATATTATCCCATAATCCGCTGGAATTTGAACCCGGATTACTTGATTCATTTGCAAGAGTTGAAGCCGCCTGAACACCAAATGATGTTTCGTTTGTTGTTGGAATGATTCCTTGCATTTCATTCTTAAACAATCCCGCACCTTCGTTTGCTCCATATTCACCTAAATTATACTTAGTTGAATCATATCCCATCCAGGTTGCAACCACAACATCCGGTGTGTAGCCAATAAACCAGTGATCGTCCTCAGCCGTTCCATTTTGATTAATATCATCTGTACTTTGAGTTGAGCCAGTCTTACCAGCAATCGTATAACCAGTTGGAGCAGCACTAACACCCGTTCCGTCTTTATAAACGTCGATCATCATACTCGTCATTTCTTTTGCGATTTTCTTTGACATGACTCGCTTGTGCTTAATATGAGTGTTATCAACAATCACCTTTCCCGAAGCATCTTCAATCTTAGTAATCAAATGCGGTTCATAACGAACCCCATTATCGGCAAATGCAGTGTAAGCACTTGCCATTTGGTAAGGTGAAACTCCCTTTTCCAGACCGCCAAGAGCTAAACTCAAATTATCATCTGCCTTTGTAAGTTTGATACCAAACTTTTCAACAGAATTGTAGCCCTTTTGAACCCCAATCTTATTTAACAACCAAACAGCCGATGTATTCTTACTTAACGCTAACGCTTCATACATTGGAATCTTACCTGCATACTGCTCATTCCAGTTTTGCGGAGTATAGTGGTTTGAGCCATATGATTGAAGCTTATCTTCAACCATTGAATCGTAATGCCAGCCATTTTCCAATGCCGGAGTATAAACCGCAAGCGGTTTAATCGTTGATCCTGGTGAACGGACTAATTGCGTTGCTCGGTTATATCCACGGAAAACGTGCGTTCCTGGTCGACCGCCGACTAATGCAGTTACTCCACCATTATCCGGATCAATTGCAACCGAAGCGGCTTGAGCTTCCGTTCCATCAGCTTGAGCTGGTGGAAACAAAGCTTGATTTTCAAATGCATTCTGCATTACCTTTTGCTGCCTTTGACTCAATGATGTATAGATTTTGTAACCACCATTCATAATATCCTTTTCAGTTAAACCGTAACGATTAATCGCCTCACTAATTACTGCATCAAAATAATATGGATAATTATAACCCGAATGATAAGTATAATTATCATGTACAACCATCGGTACAGCCTGATACTGTTTCATTTCACCCTTTGTCAGTTTCTTATTTTCGTACATAAATTGTAATACTAAATTTCGCCGATTCCGCGAAGCTTTAGGGTGATCAGCTGGATTAAAACCATTAGGATTGGTTAACATTCCAGCCAAGGTTGCCGCTTCCGGAACCGTCAATTGGGAAGCATGGACGCCAAAGTAACGCTCTGCTGCGTCTTCAACTCCCCAAACTCCATTTCCAAAATATGCATTATTTAAATACATCGTTAGAATTTCATTTTTACTGTATGTATTTTCAACCTGCATCGCAATGAAAATTTCCTTTATTTTTCGCGAGAAAGTTTGCTGTTGCGATAAAAACGCATTTTTAACCAACTGCTGGGTAATTGTACTTCCTCCGCTGCTAATCGTATTTTCACCCATTAACCGATTACGAATCAGTAACACGACCGACCGAGCAATTCCTTTGACCGAGAAACCATATTCATGGTAAAAATTCCGGTCTTCGGTTGAAAGTACCGCATTCGGCATGTTTTGCGAAATTTTAGACAATGGGACCCATGTTCCCTTTTGCGAATAAAGCGAACCGGCTTTCTTTCCCGACGCATCATAAATCTCGGTTGTTTGTTCAAGCCGAGCCTTCAAATCACTCACATGAGCAGTTTTCGCAATAAAAACTAACCGAACACTGACCATCAGGAAAATAGAAAGAAACGCAATCAGCAACCATTTCCAAATTTGATAACGATGCCACTTCAACTTAAACCATATTCTAAAGTGGCTCCATTTATCGCGTATCCACTCTTTAAATTCAGAATCTTTCATTTAATAAATCCTCTAATCAATTGATCCACATTTCAAAAGTAATTCTGTCCATTATTATACCCTCTGAATGTGGTGAAATTATTAATTTTTGAATTCTACCTTTTTAGGCAGATAACCTTATTTTACCGAACTCGTTAAAAGAAAGCCAATTAATAAAAAAGAAGGTGTGGCAATTTTAGCACACACCTTCTCCTTTAAAATTACATTTCATCTGGAGCCTTAACGCCTAATAAACGCAACGATTCTTTCAAAACGATTGCAACACTTTGAACAAGCGCAAGCCGTTCATTCTTTTGGTCGTCATCAACCAAAATTTTAGTATGAGCATAATACTTATTAAACGCCTTTGCCAAGCGAATTGCATATTTGGCAATTACTGACGGTTCATATTCTTCAACTGCCCGCTTTACCATTGATGGGAAATCACCAAGCATCCGCACTGTTTCCCATGCATCTGGATCATTTAATCCTTCAACGTGAAGATCAGTATTCTCATCAACACCGGCCTTCCGTAAAATACTCATTGCCCGGGCATGTGAATACTGAACGTATGGTCCAGTTTCACCTTCGAACCGGACAACTTCTTGCAAATCAAAGTCGAATTGATTCAACCGTTCATTCTTCAAGTCGTGGAAGACAACCGCCCCGACCCCAACTGCATCCGCAACTTCATTCTTATTTTCAAGGGTGGGGTTCTTTTCTTCAATTTGTTCTTGAGCAAGTTTAACTGCATCATCAAGGACTTCTTCAAGTAAGATAATGTTACCGCGCCGGGTTGATAATTTCTTACCACCAGAAGTTATCAACCCGAATGCAATATGGTGCATATCGTCAGCCCAATCATCGCCCATTTCTTTTAAAACAGCAACCAATTGGTGGAAGTGATTTGATTGTTCATTTCCCATGACATACAGTGATTGAACAAAATTATATGTCTTTTTCCGGTAGATTGCAGCTGCTAAATCCCGGGTAATATATAAACTTGTACCATCTGACTTTTGAATCAATGCCGGATTCAAATCATACTTCGAAAGGTCAACGATCATTGCCCCTTGGCTTTCTTCAAGCAATCCCTTTTCTTTCAATTCATCAATAACCGGTTGCATCTTGTCATTGTAAAATGCTTCTCCGTTATATGAATCAAAGGTAATTCCTAACCGCTTGTAAATCTTCATGAAGAAGCTTAGTGACTCTTCACGGAACCATTTCCAAAGGCGCGTTGCTTCTGGGTCACCATCTTCAAGTTTCTTGAACCATGCTCGTGCTTCATCATCAAGTTCTGGATGTTCTTGGTCTTCTTTGTGGAAACGAACATAGTACTTCAATAACGTATTGATTGGATCCTTCTTAACGTCTTCTTCATTTCCCCAAAGCTTGTAGGCTTCGATCAACTTTCCAAATTGTGTTCCCCAGTCACCTAAATGGTTGATTTTGATTGGGTTATAATTCGTCTTCTTTAAGATTTCTGCTAATGAATTTCCAATTACGGTTGACCGCAGGTGTCCCATTGACATTGGTTTGGCAATGTTGGGGGATGACATATCGATCGTGACGTTTCCTTTGTGACCTAAATCTTGATCACCATAGTGTTCCTTTTTGACAAGGACTTCGCTTACAATTTCCTTGCCAAATTGCTTCTTATCTAAGAAGAAATTGACATATGGACCAGCCGCTTCAACCTTTTCAAAGCCTGTTTGGTCGATTTTTTCCACAATATCCTGGGCAATCATTTGAGGTGCTTTGTGCATTACCTTAGCTAAAACAAAGGCTGGAAAAGCAAAGTCTCCCATTTGAATTGATTTTGGAACTTCGATTTTTTCATTGATTTCATTTAAATCTAAATCATCGCCGACAACGTTTGCGATTGCTTGGGCAACCATTTTCTTATAATCCATCGTAAAACCTCCTGTAATAAAAAAGTCTCTTGCAAAAAATGCAAGAGACGAGTTATCCCGCGGTACCACTCTAATTGATTAAAAGTAATCCACTCAAATATTTAGTTTGCTATTCTAAGAAGTGCGATTCAGTTTGTTCCTATATCCGGCTTCCATCATCCCGAACTCGCTGTGATATTTCCAAACCTACTAGTTTCTATCATTGAATATTTCAAAAGCGGATGACGAGAATCGAACTCGCGACGCCAGCTTGGGAAGCTGGAGTTTTACCACTAAACTACACCCGCATGTGAGTTTAGTATAGCATAAAACTCACTAAATGTCATTGATTATTTTTTGCTCTTTGAAGCTTTTTTCGCATCTTTTTCTTGTTTCTTTTTAAAACCATCTTCATCAAAAAGATCCTTTAAACTGATGATTGCTTGATTATGCAAGTCACCGGCTGCGATTTTATCCTTTGAATCAAAATCAGTAAATTGAACAAGCGCTGAATTTTCGTAAATCTTGCTGATTGTTCCCTTAAATTGGTGCTTCATTGGCCCAAATTTTTCGCAAAAAACAGTATCGCCAACTTTTAATTTCTTTGCCATTTTAAACGCGCTCCTTTACTTGAATTTCTTATCAAGACTACCAAATTTTACCACGAAATGCAACAGCAGCGTTTTATTCAAAATTGATTTCTTAATTTTTTCCATGTAGAATTGATGAAGATTATTAATCAAAGGAGCAACTCAAAATGATTACACTTGCAGGAATTATTGGTTCGGGCAAATCAACAATGACTGAAATTTTATCAAAAGAACTTGGTTCGCAGGCCTTTTTCGAACCTGTTGAAGATAACCCGGTTCTTCCATTATTTTATAAAGGAAATGAAATTGCCGCTAAAAAACGGGCAGCCGGCGATCAAAATGCAACCAATCCGTATACATACTTACTCCAAACTTTCTTCGTGAACCGGCGTTTTCGGATGATCAAGGAAGCAAAAAAAGAAGCCAATAACGTTCTTGACCGTTCAATTTACGAAGACGCTCTTTTCATGAAAATGAATACCGATATGGGAAATGCAACTGCTGTTGAATATGCAACTTATCAAGAATTACTGCAAAATATGCTGGATGAATTGCAATACGCAACCGGGGTCAATTCTCAAGACCTGATGATTTTTATCAAAGTTTCCTATGACACGATGTTAAAACGGATTCGTAAACGCGGTCGGGATTATGAACAAATTGAATCTGATCCAACATTACCGGAATACTACCAAAACCTTCTTCAATACTATGATCGGTGGTTAAAATGGTATGATAAATCACCAATTATGATCATTGATGGCGATCAATACGACTTTGTTGCTAACATGGATGATCGCAATAAAATTCTTGATGATATTGAAGATCAATTAGTTCAGCTTAATCATCTTTCAGCTGAAGAAGCTGAAAAATTAAAAGCCCAACGGCGGAAATAATCAAGTTCCAAAACAAAAAACGATCAGCAAAATGCTGATCGTTATTTTTTACTCATTAAAACTTGAGCTGCTTGCAAATCAATTTTATTTGAAACAATACATGTTAAAGTATACAAATCAAGGAAATAAACTAAAATTCCCATTGATTGAGCTGCAATCACTAAGATCAATGATGTCCAAAATAAAACTTGGCTTAAAATTGCCCACTTCCGTTTTTCATGATTCAAAGCTTTAACGGTCTTCATCTCAGTTGCAGATAGATTTCGCGGATCGCGTGGCGCAACTGACATCCGAATCTTCATTAATTTAATGTTGATGCGAATATTCCACACCGTCAAAACCGCAAGCACGACCCACACAAGGATACTTCCAGCCTTTATCGACATTTATAAAATGCCCTCTCTCTAATTAACTTAAATCTTTCAGCAAGCATTATACCATATGACGGATTCTTTCAATCAAGAAATCCCAACTTTTTTGCAATGTTTCAATAACTAAAATCTATTCGCTTAATTTCCTTGTCATCTTTGAATATGATACTATTAAGGTAATAAAGTTAAGGAGGAACGATATGACGACAATTGACTGGAAAAAAGAAGCTGAAAGTCGTAAAAATGAACTTTTAGAAGATTTAAAATCAATGTTACGGGTTAAAAGCGTCCGTGACGAAAGTAAAAAAACTACAGATGCTCCTCTTGGGCCTGGACCAAAAGCTGGATTAGATAAATTCCTGGAAATTGCATCCCGGGATGGCTTTGCAACTAAGAACATCGACGGCATGGCTGGCCAAATTGCATTTGGTGACGGCGATGAAACGCTTGGAATCCTTGCCCACGTCGACGTTATGCCCGCTGGTGAAGGTTGGAACACTGACCCATTTGAACCGGTAATCAAAGACGGCAAATTATATGCCCGCGGAGCTTCAGACGATAAAGGTCCAAGTATGGCATGCTACTACGGTTTAAAGATCATTAAGGAACTTAATCTCCCTGTAAGCAAGAAAGTGGCATTCATTCTTGGAACTGATGAGGAAAGCTCATGGCGTGGAATGGATTACTACTTCAAGAACATGCCTGAACCCGATTTCGGTTTTTCACCAGATGCCTTCTTCCCAATTATCAACGGCGAAAAAGGAAACGTAACGTTTGACGCCAAATTCGATGGCACAAACGGTGGTAAATATGAATTAATTAAATTCAATTCTGGCTTGCGGGAAAACATGGTCCCGCGGGATGCTGAAGCGTGGATCAAAGCTGCTGATTATAAGGAAATAATCAAAGCCTTTGATGAATTCATCGCTGAAAATCCAGTAGTTGGCGAAGCTGATATGCGCGATGGACAACTTTACATTCACATGATTGGAAAAGCTGCCCACGCTCAAGAACCTAAGCGCGGAATCAACGCCGGAACATATCTGGCCCGTTTCTTAAATCAATTTGATTTTGAAAATGGTGCAAAGGACTTTATTGCCTTTGCCGCTGAAAAACTTCATCTTGATTCACGATTGAAAAACTTTGATATGAACTACACGGATGATGTAATGGGCGACTTAACAATGAACCCGGGCCTTCTTTCATTTGAAACCAGTAAAGAAGGTTCAATTACACTTAACTTCCGTTATCCAAAGGGAACTGATCCGAAGTACATTGAAAAGGGATTGAATAGTGCAGCCGATCAGTACCATGTTCATTTTGAAATGCATGACGGCGGCATGATTCCGCATTATGTTGACGAAGATGATCCATTAGTCGAGACGTTATTAAATGTTTATCGCGAACAAACGGGCGAAGATGCACACGGCCAAGTCGTTGGTGGTGGAACATATGGCCGGCTAATGAAACGTGGGGTAGCTTTCGGGGCAATGTTCCCGGGGGTTCCAGATACCATGCACCAACCAAACGAATTTATTCCAGTTGATGATCTCATCAAAGCAGCTGCCATTTACGCTCAAGGAATTTACGAATTAATTAAATAATTTGACATATGATAAAATAAAGAAGAAATCAAATTGATTTCTTCTTTTTTATATTAAATTTAATTGAGGAAAATTATGCGAATTGATAAATTATTAAGTAATCTCGGAATTGGCACCCGCTCTAAGATCAAAAAGATGATTAAACAAAAACAAATTAAAATTAACGGTGAACTTGTAAAAAATGGAAAAGACCAACTTGAGCCTGATACCGCTCAAGTTACTATTGATGGCCATCCTATTGCAACCCAATTAACAAAATATTTTATGCTTAACAAACCGCAAAATGTGATCACAGCAACCAAAGATGCAACTCAACGAACTGTGCTTGACTTAATTGCACCAGAAGATATTGTTAAGGGATTAGCCCCCGTTGGCCGGCTTGATAAAGATACAACCGGTTTGCTTTTATTAACTAATGATGGTCAACTCGCCCATCAATTACTTGCTCCGCATAAACATGTTGCTAAAACATATCAAGCAACGCTTGACGGAATCGCCACTGGCGATACCGTTACCCGCTTTAATGCAGGAATCCAATTAAAAAATGGCACGCTTTGTAAACCCGCCGCGTTAAAAATTATTTCAACTTCTGAAAAAGATGACCAATCAATAGTTGAAGTCACAATTACAGAAGGTAAATATCATCAAATCAAGCGCATGTTCGCTGCGTGTGAATTACATGTTGCTACATTAACCCGAATTTCAATGGGACCATTAAAGTTGGACTCAACTCTAAAGCAGGGGCAATATCGTCCTCTGACAAATAATGAACTTCAACAACTAACAAAAATAAATAAAATGCTGTGAGCTATCATTCACAGCATTTTTTATCCACAATATTTTTTCATGAAACCTTGAAGGTTGTTAATAATATCAGTTGGTAAGACCACATAATGACTCTTGGCTAATTCATCGGCAATCTTACTATGCATATAAACTGCTG
This sequence comes from Ligilactobacillus araffinosus DSM 20653, assembly GCF_001435375.1. GTDB lineage: Bacteria > Bacillota > Bacilli > Lactobacillales > Lactobacillaceae > Ligilactobacillus > Ligilactobacillus araffinosus. Next base: position 88,506 of record NZ_AYYZ01000004.1, read on the forward strand.
CTTGAATGACTTCGCCAAGCGGTTCTTTAAATTGAGCAATAAATGCTGCTAGAATTCCAGTTAACGTGTCCCCCATTCCACCAGTAGCCATTGCTGCATTTCCGGCTAATAATTGATATACTTCCCCATCTGGAAAATATAACTCTGAATGATGTTTCTTCAAAATAACCGTTGCATTCAATGCTTGTTGCGCCTGCTGATTACGCTGAACATCATTTTGGTCAGCAATTAAAATTCCGCTGAGGCGTTGCCACTCCATTTGATGAGGAGTAAAAATCAAATCAGCCGCTGTAGGTAAAACCGACTTTAAACTTAGATTTTGTGCAAGTAAAGTAATTGCAGAGCCATCAATAATTAATTTTTGCCCCGATTTAACATTTGTAAATACCGTTTTAACTACCCGACCTGCTGTTTGATTATTTCCTAATCCTGGTCCTAAAACAATAACATCTACCTCATTAATTAATGAAACAAATTGTTTATCATCACAGTAGTCAACAAACATTGCCTCTGGAACACTAGTGTGAACAGCCGTTAAATTCTCGTTAGCTGTTGCAATCGTAACTAATCCTGCGCCAGTGTGAACAGCGGCGCTTCCTGCCATAATAGCTGCGCCACCCATATTCGAATTACCACCTACAATTAATACTTTGCCAAACGTTCCTTTAAAGCTATTTTGTGGCCGGTTATGAATTACTTTTTTCAAAATTTCAACTGTAATTGATTGCATATAAATTCCTCTTTTCATGGAAAGCTATATCAAAACTACCAATTAAATTTAATTTTATCATGAATGTCCTCGCCATTATTCTTGTATAACTTTGCAATTTATTTTAGAATTTAAATATCATTCATTGAAAAGAGGAATTAAAATGGCTGAAAAGCTAACGGCTGAAGAACTTGAGAATTTAAAAACAATTTTGATGCATGACAAAAAGTTGTATGAAAAGATTGTTAATTTAAATAAATAATTTTTTAGGGGCTATGGCAAAATTCATAGCCCTTCTTTCAACTTTAGATCATAATCTTGAGTCAATCATATAATTAATTCAAATTCTTCCAAGAAGATTAAAACAAAATTGATAAAAAAACATAATGCTAATTGTAAAATTACATATTAAATTTATTACGAGGTGAATTTATGAATAATCAAACTAAAAAATCAACGTTGGCGTTTCTAATTCTTTTCCCAATTATTATGCTAATTCCTTTATACATTTTAGGAAAAATGAAAGCTAAATATCTTTTTGGCGAATTGGCATACTGCCTATTTATATTTGATACCATTCTTGGTTTACGCCCTGAATGGATTGAACGTAAAGTTGAATTAAAAAAACTTTATATGATTCATGGAATCGCTGCGATTTTAGCTATTTGCTTTGCCGTTTTGCATGATTTGATGAGTCATCTTCATGGAATTGCTGGTTTATTTGGAAATATTGCCCTTTATGGTTCAATTGCAATTACGATTTTGGCACTAATTTTTCTTTCCAATCAAATTTTAAATTTAATTCCAGGAATCAATAAAATCGTTGCTCTAATTCGTAAAATTGCAAATGAATTTAAAATTGATAGAGAATTAAATCTGCTATTTCACGTTTTAGCACCATTAATTGTTGTCTTTACCTTCTTACATGTTTGCTTCATTCCTAAATTTAATCACCGTGTAGGATTTATGATTTTCTTTGTCGGATATTTCATTATTTTCGCAGCTTTATACTTGTATTATGGCGCATACAAAAAAGTTAAGCTTCCTAAATATAAAGTAAAATCATTAACGATGATGAATGACACTACTTATAAGCTCGTACTTGAATATTGTCATGGACATAAGGTAATGGCAAAAAGTGGAAAATTTATTTTCATTAATGCCCCATTTACTAAACCGGATGAATATCATCCATTCTCAATTGTAAAATCTGAAAAGAATGGGGAAACTATTACTTTAGGAATTAAAGAGTCCGGTGACTTTACTAAGAAATTAGCAAAAGTCCAACCAGGGGCAACTATTAAAATTAAGGGAGTCTTTGGGCATTTTTCAATTCCTAATAATAATTATCCAATTTTAACAGTTGCTGGTGGAATTGGCATTACTCCGTGTTTAGGACTATTAAACTCTTTACCAACCGATACAAAAGCTTATTTAGTATGGAGTGTCCGTTCTGCAAATGAAATTGTATTTAAGCATGAATTAGATCAATTATCACTAACGCACCCTAATGTAAAAATTATTATTCATGATACTTCAAAAGAAGGCTTTCTGAACCAAGAAACTTTGATAAATAAAATTCCAGAATTACAAAATAACAATAAACTTAATTGTTTCCTTTGCGGTCCTAAGCCGATGATGGATGCCATTGAAAAAATCTTAATTTCGCAAAATATACCAAAAGATTTCATTTTAGCAGAAGGATTTATTTTTTAATAAAAAAACAATTACCGGCCTTATTAAAAATAAGTTTTTGATAAGGCCGGTAATTATGTAATCCCATCCATTGAGGCCACGATCCACATCATGTATAATCGATTTGAGGATTATATATAAGAAATGGGTGTTTTTTTGAAAAAACAAGAATTTTCTAGAATGTCTAAATATCATAATAAATCACATAAATTACGTAATTTATTTATTATTATCATTGCTTGTGGAAGTTTAATTGCAATATTATTTGGAATTTCTTCTTTATCAAATAATCATTCAAATAAAACTTCAACAACAAATTTAAATAATTCATCGAATAACCCACAAAGTTCGCTTGCCCCAAGCAGCGTTTCGCTTTCTTCAAATCAAATATCATCAACCGTTGATTCGACACCTGATACTGAAGAGAATACACCGTCATTAAATTCAACCAGTTTACCAGCAAATGCTTCAAATAATACTTTTGACGATTTGCAAGCAGCAATTGCTTATGGGCGTCAATGCGTCACCAACCATACCTGCAATAATTTTAAAGTTGTAAATGATAACGGGAAGTATGTCGTTGAATTATATTAAAAAATCAGCAATTGACTGCTGATTTTTTTATTATCTAAAGATTTGCATCTACATAGCTTTATTACGCCACTTATGATAAAATTGGAACACATTAATTTAAAATTATACCAACGGAGGTTCGCTATGTTATCAAATAAGTTGTATCAAACCCCTGCTGATAAAAAAATTTTGTTATCAATTATTTGTTACTTTTTATATCTCATTGTTAGTTACTTTTCTTCAATGCTCAAAAATCCATTCAGAAATATTATTATTTTTATATTTGTAAGTGCAACTGCATTTTTTATCTTTAACTATGTTAAAACCCTCAAATTATTAGCTAGTAAAAATAAAATTCGAAGTCCATTCATAACTATTCTTTTTATTTTGTTATTAGTTTGTTTTTTTGCAATTACAGTCCATCCTATCGAGAATATTAAAAATATTTTGACAACGTCACCGTTAAACATTTTTAATAGTTTAATTATTGCATTATCCGCTGGAATATTTGAGGAATTTTTAGTTCGATTATTAATGCTAGATGGATTAGCACAGCTTTTAAAAAATCAAAAATATGGTTTACTGCTAGCAGCTACCCTTTCATCCATAATTTTTGGATTTCTTCATTTATCCAACCTTACATTTCAACCTTTTAATATAACTTGTCAACAAATATTTTATGCGACTGCAATCGGATTAATGTTTAGTTTTGTTCGCTTAAAAACAAATGGGATTTTACTTTGTGTGATTCTACACAGCCTTGTTGACTTTCAACCAAATATAAATAGTAGTGGTTCAACAATGTCATGGGGAATATTGCTTAGCATTTTTATTCCAATAATGCTAGTTTCATTAGGATGTATCCTTCAACTTAATAATAAACTCCAACAATTACGTAAATTTGACACTAATTCATAGTTAATAAAAAGAGTACTTTAAAAATGAAGTGAACCCCAAAAATTGGACACTTTATTAATTAGGCAATAAGGGACTGAGTTCTGTATTGAACAGGGCTTAGTCCTTTTAATTTTACCTTAATTCTGTCGTTATTGTAGTAATGAATATATTGATGAATTGTTTGGATTAAATCGCTAGTACTTCTATATAAGCTCTCATGTCCATAAAACATCTCTCGCTTCATAACGCTAAAGAAATTCTCCATCAACCCATTGTCTAAGCTATTTCCCTTACGGGACATACTTTGAATAATCCCATGGTCTTTTAAAAATCTTTGATAAGCTGAATGCTGATATTGCCATCCTTGATCGCTATGCAGAATCATTCCCTTTAATGATCCATGACAACAAAGCTTATTTAACATATTAAATGTCTGATGAAGAGTAGGTGAAGTTGAGACATCATAAGCAATGATTTCTTCATTATATCCATCTAATACTGGCGATAAATAAACCTTCTCCCCAGAGTTTAACTTAAATTCAGTTACATCAGTGTAGCATTTAGTCTTAGGTTGGTTCGCACAGAATTGACGTTTAACCTTATTATCTGCGATTTTACCAACCGTTCCTTTATAGGAACTATAACGATTACGCTTACGGATTACTTTACCGAATAAGCCCATTACTTTCATTAAACGCTTAACCTTCTTATGGTTAATTACCATACCATTGTGACGTAAAACACACGTTATTCGTCGATATCCGTAATTCCCGTGATGTTTATTGAATATCTTCCTAATTTGAAACATGACTTTTTTGTTTTGGTGATCCTTTTCATGAGAACGTTGATAATAGAAAGTTGAACGACTCATTTTGGCCACTTTTAATAAGGCTGACAATGGGAATTGACAACGTAGTTGTTCAATCACTTTTGCTTTTTTTGATCGTTGATTGCCAATTCCCTTAATGCTTTTAAATAAGCATTTTCCGCTCTCAGATATAATAATTCTTTTTCAAGTTCCTTAATTTTTTTATTTTCTGGTTTGATTTCCTTTTGGTTACGTCTTGTGATTGTCCTTTTCCTCGGTCTTCCTATTGGTTTATCAATCACATTATAACCGTTTTTTTGATAATCTCGAATCCAATTAGATAACATTCCATCTGAAGACAATCCTAAATCTAACGCAACGTTTATTTTTGTTTCATGATCAATCAATACTCGATTGATTGCATTCAGTTTTTCTTCTTTGGACCACTTATGTCTGGGCCTATCTAACCAAGAAATTCCATAGCGTTTTAATATTCGAACCAAATAATGAAAATATCCTTTTTCAATTGGATAAATTTCCTTTATAGAGGAGTATCCATATCCTTTTTGATACATACGATACATATTTAATTTGTCCTCTTTAGAAAAGCGCATAAAAACACCCCAAAATTTTAGATTTATTTTGTCCAAAATTTGGGGTGCATATCAGTATTACAGTCCCTTTTTATTAAATTATATAAAAATTTGATGATAAAAAAATAAGACTTTTAAAAGCCTTATCCCTAACGAAAACTAATTTTAACACTTAGTCCTTTTCTCTCTACCACTTACAAGTTTATATTACTCCGTGATAGAAAAAAGTGAATTAAAATTTCCTCAATTATGGATTTTCATTCCTGAATGAAAATAAATATTTTGTAAAATTCATATCCAAAATATAAAAAAACAGCTGTGCCACAACACAACTGTTCTTTTATTATTTACGACGACGTTCTGGAATACGTGCAGCCTTACCTTGACGATCACGTAAGTAGTACAACTTAGCACGACGAACGCGTCCTTGACGTACAACTTCAATCTTTTCAACCCGAGGTGTATGAACTGGGAAAGTCCGTTCAACCCCTACACCATTACTGACCTTACGAACAGTGTAAGTTTCTGAAACGCCTTCACCACGACGTTTGATAACAACACCTTCAAAGATTTGAATACGTTCACGCTTACCTTCAACAATGCGTGCGTGAACCCGTACTGTATCCCCAGCACGAAAATCTGGAATATCATCACGTAATTGTGATTCAGTGATCTTCTTGATCAATGGATTTACTGACATGTTTTTCTTCCTTTCCCCGATATTCATGTCCAGTTGCAGCGGAATACCGTTAATATGGCAACTAAGCCACGTAAAATATTATCATATCTGCTACCAGTTTGTAAAGCTATTTTTGAGTTTTAAATTCTCGCAACCATTTTCGATCTTGATCCGTTAATGGAAAATCTTCAAGCAGATCTGGCCGCCGTTCGAATGTTCGTCGCAACGATTCTTTCCGGCGCCATTCGGCAATCTTTTGGTGATTGCCGCTCGTTAAAACTTCAGGAACCTTCATTCCACGAAAATCGGCAGGCCGCGTATATTGTGGATATTCAAGCAGGCCGGTTGAAAATGAATCACCAACCGCTGATTCATTATTTCCGAGAACGTTTGGCAATAATCGCACCGTCGCGTCAATGATAACCATCGTTGCTAACTCACCCCCGGTCAACACATAATCTCCTAGTGAAATTTCATCCGTTACTCGAGTCCGAATTCGTTCATCATACCCTTCGTAATGACCACAAATAAAGGTTAAATGCTTTTCTTGAGCCAATTCTTCCGCGACTTTTTGACTGAATTGTCGTCCTGCAGGATCAAGTAAAATCACTTTTCCCGGTTCCGGATGTTTTTCCTGCACCGCATCAAGCGCATCAAAAATCGGTTGAGCTTGCAATAACATTCCAGCGCCACCACCATACGGCGTGTCATCCACGTGGTGCTGCTTATTGGTCGTATAATCTCGAAAATCCGTGACATCAATGTTTAAAATTCCGTTTTCCTGAGCTTTACCGATCATTGAGGAATTCATTGGTCCATCGAACATTTCGGGAAAAAGGCTTAAAATATCAATTTGCATTAGTCATCCAACCCATCTAACATATCAATAATCACCTGATGATTTTCGATCTGAACGTCCTTTACAACGTCCTTAATTGCTGGAATCAGCAAATCTTTCTTGCCTGCGCGTTGAATTACCCAGACATCATTAGCACCGGATTCCATAATTTCCTTGACCTTGCCGATTGAATTTCCGTCCAAATCAACAACATTTAATCCAACAATTTGATGGTAATAGTATTCGCCATCTGCTAAATCATCTTGCTGATCCTCAGCAATTTTTAAATCCGCCTGCTTCAATGGTTCAACTAAATTAATGTCTTCCATTCCTTCAAAGCTTAACAAATCAAACTGTTTGTGCTTGCGGTGACTTTTAACCGTTAATGCGACTGGATCCTTTCCCTTTTGAAAAGCATAAACCGTTGCTCCCGGTACAAACCGTTTTTCAGGGAAGTCTGTAATTGCCTGAACACGAACTTCGCCTTTAATCCCATGAGTATTAACAATTTTTCCAACTTGGTAATAATTCATGCTTATCCCTTTCTAATAAAAAAACCTCCACAAAACATCTCTGCTTTATTGGAGGTTCGTTAAATAATCAGTCAATAACGTTCAATTTAATCCGGCGATCATCGTCAATGCGAATCCCATAAATCAATGACCGAATTGCTTGAACGACCGTCCCATTTTTTCCAATAACCCGGCCAACATCTTGCGAAGCAACCTTCAAATTAAAGTTCACAAACTGATCATCATTTACCACTTCAATTGAAACTTCACCAGGTGCTGTGACCAACGCTTTGACAATCGTTAATAACAATTGTTTAACCGTTTCTTCTGTCATTGAACTTTACCCTGCTTATTTCTTTGAGTATTTTGCTTCGTGGAACTTCTTCATTACCCCTTGACGTGAAAGAATGTTACGAACTGTGTCTGATGGTTGAGCACCATTGTTTAACCACTTCATAATTTCTTCTTCCTTAAGGGTAACTGTTTCTGGGTTTGTTAATGGGTTGTATGTTCCAACATTGGCGATGAACCGACCATCACGTGGTGAACGTGAATCAGCAACAACGATCCGATAGAATGGACGCTTTTTTGAACCCATACGCTTTAAACGAATTTTTACTGACATGTTTGCACCTCCTATTAATTTATCAACATTAATAATATACCAAGTTTTGAATTGGCTGTAAAGGAAAATTTCTTGACAGTGAATATTTTTTTATCGTTTCCGTCTTCTGCGGGCTTTTTGTAATTTCCGGAGCTTTTTCTTCTTATTCTTTCGAACCATCTTCGACATTGACATTTTGGCTAACTTACCACTCATGCCGTTGCCAAAGAGGCCCTCCATGCCAGAAAAGTCTCCGTTTGAAACCTTGCCCATCATGTCACGCATTTGCTTAAACTGTTTGATCATTCGGTTAACATCTTGAATCTTAACCCCACAACCGGCTGAAATCCGTCGCCGCCGGCTTGGATTCAAAACATCTGGATTTTCACGTTCTTCCGGCGTCATCGAGTAAACAATTGCCTTTGTCCGTTCAATATCCCGTGGATCAACCTGAACGTTCTTCAATGCTGGGTTATTAGCCATTCCTGGAATCATCTTGATCAAATCTTCCATTGGACCCATCTTTTGAACTTGAGCTAATTGTTCAAGGAAATCATTAAAGTCAAATGAGTTGGCCTTCATTTTTTCTTGAAGTTCAACGGCTTTTTGTTCATCATAATCTTGTTGAGCCTTTTCAATCAAGGTCAACATATCTCCCATCCCAAGGATTCGGGAAGCCATCCGATCTGGATAGAAAACATCTAGATCTGTTAACTTTTCACCTTGACCGATAAATTTGATTGGTTTGCCGGTCACTGCACGAATTGAAAGAGCAGCCCCACCACGGGTATCCCCATCTAACTTCGTCAAGACAACCCCTGTCACGTCAAGTTGATCGTTAAATCCTTTAGCAACTTCAACAGCATTTTGACCAGTCATAGCATCAACGGTCAAAAGAATTTCATCTGGATGAGTAAGTTCCTTGATTTGAGCTAATTCATCCATTAATTTTTCATCAATCTGCAACCGACCGGCCGTATCGATCAAAACATAGTCATTCTTTTGTTCTTGGGCCTTAGCCATCCCTTGACGAACGATCTCAACCGGATCAACGTCCGTTCCCATTTCAAAGACCGGAACATCAATTTGTTCACCTATAATCTTTAACTGATCAACAGCAGCCGGACGATAAACGTCAGCTGCAATCATTAATGGACGGGCCTTTTGTTCATTTTTTAACTTTAAGGCTAATTTCCCAGCCGTAGTTGTTTTCCCGGCCCCTTGAAGCCCAACCATCATGATGACGGTTGGAATCTTCGCCGATTTGTTTAATGGGACTGCCTTTTCGCCCATCACCTTAACTAATTCCTCGTTAACGATCTTAACGATTTGTTGTGCCGGTGTTAAACTTTCAAGAACTTCAGCCCCGATTGCCCGTTCGCGGACCGTCTTAATAAAGTCCTTTACAACCCCATAGTTTACGTCGGCTTCCAGCAATGCCAACCGAATCTCACGCATTGATTCCTTAACATCATTTTCCGTGATCTTCCCTTTGCGTTGTAAACTATGAATTGCATTTTGAATTCTTTCTGTTAACCCTTCAAAGGCCATTTGATTTCACCAACCTATTCTTCAATACTTTCCAATTTTTCTGCAAGTTCGAGTAACCGCTCATCGTGCGGATAACGTTGCTGAATGTAATCGATCAACGCATCCAAATGAGCCGCATTTTTCAGAAAATCAGCATACAAATGCAATTTTGATTCGTATTCTTCAAGGATTTTCTCCGTCCGTTTTATATTATCATAAACTGCCTGCCGCGACACATTATAATTTTCCGCAATTTCGCCAAGCGAAAAATCATCTCGATAATACTGGGCCAGATATTCCATCTGTTTTTTAGTCAGCAGCGGCTCATAAAATTCAAATAACGCATTGATTCGATTTGTTTTTGCAATTTCCATTTAAATCACCCTAGTCTTCGCGGGGAGTAATCAATCCCTTAAATAATCCGTATGCAAAGTCTTCGGTATTAAAGTCGCGCAAGTCATCAACCTGTTCACCAAGGCCAACAAGTTTAACTGGAATATGCAGTTCGTTCCGAATTGCTAGCACAATTCCGCCCCGAGCCGTTCCATCCAACTTGGTCAAAATAATTCCCGTCACATCGGTTGCGTCCTTAAATTGCTTTGCTTGGGATAATGCATTTTGCCCTGTCGTTGCATCAAGTGCCAACAAAACTTCATGCGGGGCTTCTGGAATTTCACGGGTAATTATCCGTTGGATCTTTTCAAGCTCATTCATCAAGTTGACCTTATTTTGCAACCGGCCAGCTGTATCAACAAGCAAGATATCATAATTTTCCTTCTTTGCCTTTGTAACCGCATCATAAACAACGGAAGCCGGATCGCTCTTTTCAGGCTTCTTAACGATCGTCACGCCCACGCGTTGAGCCCATTCATCTAATTGTTGAATTGCTCCGGCCCGGAACGTATCACCGGCAGCAACCATGACTTTTTTGCCTTCGTCCTTATAACGTTTGGCAAGTTTACCGATCGTGGTTGTTTTACCAACCCCATTGACCCCAACAAAGAGGAAGACAGTTGGTCCTTCTTCAGCAAAATGCAACTCTTCATCCTGATCCTTGCCAGCTTCTTCATACAAGTCAACAAGTTTTTCAACGATAACTTCTGAAACCTCAGCCTTGCTCTTCGCGTTTTGAAACTTAACTTCATCCCGCAATTCATCACTGATCTTCATTGCTGCTTCAAAGCCGACATCAGATTCGATCAGCATTTCTTCAAGGTCGTCGAAGAAATCTTCATCAACGTGACGGAAGTTAGCTAACAACGCATTAATGCGCCCCTTGAATCCTGTCCGGATCTTCTTCAAACCATGCGTGTACCGGCTGGCTTCAGATTCCGTTTGCGCTTGTTTTTCAACTTGTTCAGCTTCTTCCTCATGTTCAGCAACATCTTCAGCCACTTCAATTGCTTCTTCAGCTGTCTTTTCAGCGGTTTTTGCCGGTGATTCTTCAGGTTCAATTGAAGCTAATTGTTCATCGGTATCCTCTTTTTCTGTTTCAGCGCCTTGATCCGCATTTTGCGTGGTCATTTCCCAATCTTCATCAGCTGATTCCAGTGTTTCTGTTTCTGTTTCTGTTTCTGTTTCTGTTTCTGTTTCTGTTTCTGTTTCTG
>NZ_AYYZ01000025.1 GCF_001435375.1 Ligilactobacillus araffinosus DSM 20653
CGCACTTTTTGCGTTGGCATATCCATTTCAGCCCCGATTTCTTCCGGAATTGGTTCACGACCAAGATCTTGGAGCATTTGCCGTTGAATCCGGATCAGTTTATTGATTGTTTCAACCATGTGAACCGGAATCCGAATCGTCCGTGCTTGATCCGCAATTGCCCGCGTAATAGCTTGCCGGATCCACCAGGTTGCATAGGTTGAGAACTTGAATCCTTTGCGGTAATCGAATTTTTCAACCGCCTTCATCAATCCCATGTTTCCTTCTTGAATTAAATCAAGAAATGACATTCCACGGCCTACATATCGTTTAGCAATTGAAACAACCAACCGTAAGTTGGCTTCTGCCAATTTCTTTTTCGCTTCTTCATCACCCTGTTCAATCTTTAAAGCCAAATCGATTTCTTCGTCAGCGGTTAACAAGTCTACCCGACCAATTTCCTTTAAATACATCCGAACCGGATCATTGATCTTAACGCCAGATGGAGCTGAAACGTCCTTTTTCGCTTCTTCAGCAGTATGATTAGCTGCTTTCAAACTGGCCTTGCTTGGTTCACCATCTTCATCAACGACCGAAACTCCAGCATCTTCGACCCGTTCGATCAACTTATCCATTTGATCAGCATCAAGGTGCATCGGTTCAGCAATCCGTTTGCTTAATTCATCATATTGAATTTGGCCTTTTTTCTTATATTCTTTAATTAAAGCATTAACTTCTTTTTTAAATGTCTTTTCATCAAATGCTGGTTCTTCAGCTTGAGCTTTCTTTTTTGCAGGCATTCTCAATTCCTCCTATTGGTCTCCTGATTTCATTAAATCTTTCTGCCGCAAAAGATTCGTTTTTTCCATAATTAATGACATTAGATTATCGCTATCATTCATCCGTTTGGCTTTCTTGATTTTTTCATCAAGACGGTTAATTTTCTCCTCAAGCGGGTACTCATTCATAATTAACGAAATACAATCTTCAATTTCTTGATCAGTTGCCATTCCCTGATACTCTTCCATCAAAAGCTCAGTTGCCAGTGAATGTAATTGATCATCGCTTACCATTTCCAAAAATTTTGCATCATCAAATTCTTCATCATGATTAAAATACTCTTCAGCTAACAAATAAAGGGTTTGGTAACTTTGATGAATGAAATTAAAATCTTCAAGTTCGCGGACCTTAAACCACACATCGCGTTCATGCAGCATCCGATAGAGCAATAACCGTTCAGCTCGTTCAACGCGCGAATACTTCGGTTTTTCAAAAGACTCGGTAACTGTTGTGATTGTCTTTTGATAATTGGCAAATTCCGATTCCGGTGTTTGTTGATTAGTCTTTTCACGTGTCTGTTGTTCAGCCATCAGCGATTGTAATTGACTTTCAAGGTTGCGGTATTCAACGCCAAACTTTGATGCCAACCGGTTCAAGTACAAGTCACGTTCGATTGGATCCTTGACCGTTACCAGTTCCTTCAAAATATCAGAAATATATGCTAACTGGTCGTTTTCATTTTCAAGATTCCGATTGCGTGCATAAAAGTGCATGAAAAAACTTAATGGTGTTTCATGCTGATTTTTCACAATTTCACGAAACTTTTCTTCACCGTACTTTTTAACGACTTCATCCGGATCAAGTTTATCCGGTAAACTAACGACTTCCAGATCAAACCGGTCACTTGGACGAATGATTTCTAATGCGCGTTTCGTCGCGTTTTGCCCGGGATCATCGCCGTCATAGCAAATTGAAAGCTTTCGCGCCTGATGCGCTAGAATTCCAATTTGTTCATCCGTTAAACTCGTTCCCATTGACGCAACGCCATTCTTAACTCCAGCGCGATATGCCGCTAAAACATCCATAAATCCTTCAAAAAGAATTACCGATTTTGTTTGGCGAATCGTTGCCTTCGCCTTATCCAAATTAAAGAGAACCCGTCGTTTATTAAAAATCGGCGTTTCAGGCGAGTTCAAATATTTAGGAACCGTCTTATCTTCAGTGTGCATTGCTCTTCCTGAAAAAGCAATTGGATGCCCATTGGCATCGTTAATCGGGAACATTACTCGGTCTTTAAAACGGTCGTTTAAATTATCAACCGGAGTGTCAGCGTTGGCCGATCGCTCAACAAATAATCCAGATTTACGTAAAACCTGATAGTTAATTTGTTTTTCCTTTACAAAATTTTTCAAAATATCCGTCGTCGGTGCAAATCCTAGATTAAACTCATTGATCATGTCATCTTGCAATCCCCGCTGATGCAAGTAATCCAACGCCTCCTGCCCCAACTCTGTATTTACCAAAATATGGTGATATAACTGGGTTGCTTGGGCATATAAGCTAATAATTTTTCCATTTTCAGATGACTCCGTTGCATTTAACGTGCCAAGTTGCGTGTACTTTGGATCAAGGGTGATTCCACTCATTTCCGCAACTTTTTGAAAAGCTTCCGGGAAGGTTAAACCTTCTGTTTCCATCACAAATTTAAAAACATTGCCACCTCGATGACATGAAAAACAATTAAAAATTTGTTTTTGTTCATTAACCGAAAACGATGGTGTTGTTTCCGGATGGAAAGGACAAAAGCCGAACCAGTTTTTGCCGGACTTATGCAACTGCACTTTCTGACTAACAATATCCAAGATATTGACCTCTGACCGCACCTGATCGATCAGCTCTGGTGGAATCCGCATTTTGACCTCTCCTCTCTAAAAAAGGGTAAAAAACACCCGCTGTTTATAGTCAAATAAAATGATACCGCGAATTGTTACAAGTTGCAAATTTAAAGCATTTCTGTACAAAAAAATTCCAATGGCCATCGCCATCGGAATTTCAAATTTAATGATCAATTCACTATTTGACGTTCAAATTATCCAATTCACCAAAGTCTTTCGTCAAATCAGCAATTTGCTTTAATTGCAAGAGCCGGTTTTGCTTTACATCTTCATCCTTTGCCATGATCATGGTTGAATCGAAGTAATCGGTGATTGGATCTTTCAATGAAGCTAATTGACTGAACTTTTCTTCCAAGTCAGCTTGTTCAAAGGCCGTTGCTACTTTCTTAACAGCTTCTGCAAGTTTCTTTTCAGATTCATTTTCAAATAATTCAGTTTTCAAAATAGCATCATCTTCAAAGTTCGGAGCCTTCTTGGCCATCCGGCCGACCCGGGTCAAGGCTTCGATCGTTTCCTTAAAGTCATCGTCTTCAAGGTGCTTACCAAGGATCTTAGCGGCTTCTTCAATGTCAACAAATGCATTTTCAGGGTTAGCAACCACCGTATCAAGCACATCATGACGGAGTTGCTTATCGCCATTCATGATTTGAGCAAGCCGATCGATGATAAATTGTTGCATATCTTTTTGTTCATCGCCTGGCATGATGTTCTTATATAAATCTGGGCGATCGTTCATTGCATTTTCAATAAACTTCAACATCATTGGAACAGATAACTTCCAGTTGCGAGCAAGGGCAATGCGAACGATTCCTAAAGCTTGACGCCGCAATGCATATGGATCATTTGAACCACTTGGAATCATTCCAGCAGCGAAGAATGCTTGGATACTATCGATCTTATCTGCAATTGATAATACTGCTCCAACCTTTGTAGCTGGTAGTTCGCCTTCCGCACTGGTTGGCATGTATTCCTCACGGATTGCAGCTGCGACATTGTCATTTTCGCCTTGCAAGCGGGCATAGATTTCACCCATGACCCCTTGCAATTCAGCAAATTCACCAACCATGCCGGTTACCAAGTCAAACTTGTAAATTTGTGCTGCCCGATCTAAATCAGCTAATTCTTGGTCATTTAAGCCAACAAACTTTCCAATTTGACTTGCAAGCAAACGCACCCGCGCCATCTTTTCGTAAATTGTACCGATTTTATCGTGGAACATAACCTTCTTCAAGCGTTCAACGTAATCCGCAATTGATTGTTTTTGATCTTCTTCATAGAAGAACTTCGCATCTTCAAGCCGAGCGGTTAACACCTTTTCGTTCCCTTGAACGACGTTTTCTAAGTATTCCGTGTTTCCATTCCGAACTGAAACAAAGTTTGGCAATAATTTGCCATTTTGATCAGTTACATAGAAGAACCGTTGGTGATCCTTCATTGAAGTGATCAAAACTTGGTCTGGAACACTTAAGTATTTTTCATCAAATGATCCGGCAAAAACTGTAGGATATTCGACTAAGTTATTAACTTCTTCAAGCAAATCTTCGTCAATCACGATCTTCCAATTATTCTTTTGAGCAAGATCATTGATCTGCTTGCGAATCATCGATTTTCGTTCAGTTGCATCAACAATTACTTTTTCTGACCGCAATGCTTCAACATAATCATCAGCATTCTTCAGTTCAACTGGTTTTCCAAGGAATCGGTGACCTTGAGAAACGTTACCGCTTTCGATGTTCAAAATCTTGAATGGAATAACTTGATCGTCTAACATCGCAACAATCCACCGAATTGGGCGAACATATTGGAAATCGTTGGTTCCCCACCGCATCATTGTTGGAAATTTCAAATCCATTGCAACGTCTCGCATGCCCTGCATTACGTCGGCAGCAGCCTTTCCTTCAATAAACTTCTTAACATAAACATATTCTGTACCTTTAAGTTCTTTGAAGAAGATATCATCAACTGAAACGCCTTGGCCACGAGCAAATCCTTGGGCAGCCTTTGACCAGTTACCATCCTTATCATAGGCAATCTTTTTAGCAGGACCCTTAGCCTCTTCTTGAATGTCTGGTTGTTTGTCAGCCAATCCAGTAACCTCGATCGTCAACCGCCGCGGGGTTGAATATGTTTGGACTTCATCAAAATCCATCCGTTGCTCTTTCAAGAATTTTTCTGTTTTTTCAACTAATTGGGCTGCGCTTGGAGTGACAACATGCGCTGGAATTTCTTCCAAGCCAATTTCCATTAAAAATGTATGTGACATGTTATTTATCCTCCTTCAATAATTTTTGACGTAATTCTTCATCCTTGATCAATGGGAAGCCTAACTTCTTCCGTTCTTCAACGAAGACCTTTGCAATCGCTTTTGCCATATTCCGGATCCGCGCAAGGTAACCGGCCCGTTCCGTTACTGAAACGGCTCCGCGAGCATCCAATAAGTTAAATGTGTGACTGCATTTCAAAATGTAATCATATGCGGGGTGAACAAGCCCTTCCTTGATCAACCGCTTAGCTTCCTTTTCATACGTATCAAAAGCATCTAAAAGCATTTCTTGGTTGCTTTCCTCAAAGGCATATTTTGAGTGTTCATATTCAGGTTCCTTGAAAATGTCACCATACTTTACGCCATCAGCCCATTCCAAATCAAAGACTGAATTAACGTCTTGAATGTATGATGATAACCGTTCAAGTCCGTATGTAACTTCTGAAGCAACTGGTTTAACTTCAAGACCGCCGACTTGTTGGAAGTATGTAAATTGGGTAACTTCCATCCCGTCAAGCCAAACTTCCCAACCAACACCGGCGCATCCCATTGAGGGATTTTCCCAGTTATCTTCAACAAATCGAATATCGTGTTCTTTAGGTTCGATTCCTAATGCCCGCAAACTATCCAAGTATAAGTCTTGAATATTATCTGGATTTGGTTTCATCAAAACTTGGAATTGGTGGTGTTGATATAACCGGTTGGGGTTTTCACCATACCGTCCATCAGCTGGCCGGCGTGATGGTTCAACATACGCAACGTTCCATGGTTCTGGTCCGATTGCCCGTAAGAATGTATATGGACTCATCGTTCCAGCACCTTTTTCAGTGTCATACGATTGCATGATCATGCAACCCTGCTTTGCCCAAAATTGTTGCAAAGTTAAAATAATATCTTGCATTGATAACTTCTTTGCCATTTCAATGCTCCTCCATTCAAAATTTTGAAGAAACGAATCAGCGCACAAAAAGTCCCTATGTAACGCCAATCCGGTTACATAGGGACGACTTCTTCAAATCGCGGTTCCACCCTATTTCTAGGAGATCCTAGCAGCTTAATTCGTAAGAAACTCCGAAAATGCCAATCATTAAAGTTCGCATGTCTGCTTTCACCTGCCAGACTCGCTGTCTTTTGAACTTAAACGACCCTTTCTCATCAATGCTTCTCTTATATTCTGTGGCTATCATAGTCTAATTCCGATAGCTTGTCAAATCTTACTTACAGAACATTAAAACTGCTTCATAAATAATTGGTCCTAAAAGCGCAGGTAAGAAATTTGCGACTTTAAAATGTTTAATCTCTAAAATATCACATGCCAACGCAACAATCAAAAGCGAACCAACCGCACTGATTTCGTTAATTGTACTTGCATTTAATAACGGTTGAATAAATGCTGCACAGCCGTAAATGATTGCTTCATAAAGGAAAACAAACGGTCCCGAAAGAAGAACGCTATAACCAAAAATTGCACCGTAAACAAGTGAAGTAATCAGGTCTAGAATAACTTTAAAAAGCATCAAACTTGTTTTCCCAGCAAGGGCAACATTTAACGGTCCAACGATTGACATCGAACCAACACATTCGATCATAAAAACGGTAATAAAGCCTTCCGCGAAATGCGGATCGGAAGTTTTAAACTTCGTTTTCATCCAATTCCCAAAATGATTGAACTTACCATCAATATCAAGCCAAACTCCAATTACTGAGCCAATTACCAGGCTGACTAGCATCAATAATGGTTTTTTAGTTACAATTGCACCTTGAATTCCAATTATTCCAACACATAAGGTTGCAATCTCCATCATCGAATTGATTTGTTTATCCGATAAAAAACGTTGTAGCGGTTTACTTAATAATCCGCCGACCGTAATTCCAACTAAATCCAGAAAAACATAAAACATTTATTTCACCTAAATCATTTTTTATTTCTTAACAATTATCAAATTAACTACAGATAAATGTCAAGTTAATTTCCAATTAGTGAGTAAAACCATATGTTTTTTTCTTTTGTACATCATCATGATGTGTCAAAACATGTGCATTATCCAGTTCTTTCAAACATGCTTTGAAATCTTCAATAAATTCAATGGCAACGTTCATTCCCAAATCTGCGCGGCAAACAATGCGTTGAACAATTAAATTATTTAAATTATCAGGCATTGGATAAGTTGGAACTTGCCAGCCGCGCATCCGTAAACGATCTGACAAATCATATAAATTCCATTGTTGTGCCTGATCATCTTTTAATGCATAGCATAAAATTGGAAGATGCTGAGCATCATTGACGACCTTAAACCGACCAGTCTTCTTAATTTCTTTTATAATATATTTTGCAACTTCATGTGTCCGCATATGAATTTCACGATAACCTTCAAATCCATAACGTACAAAATTATAATACTGTCCAATAATTTGTGATGCACTGCGTGAAAAATTAATTGCCATCGTTGGCATTTCACCACCAAGATAACTTACATTAAAAATTAAATCTTTAGGAACAAATTTTTCATCACGCCATAAAACCCATCCGATTCCTGGATATACTAAACCATACTTATGACCAGATGAATTAATTGAGACCACATTTTTCAATTTAAAGTCCCACTCAATCTCCGGCTCAACAAATGGTGTGTAAAAGCCACCGGAAGCAGCGTCAACATGAATATACACTTTGTAATCCGTATGTTTATTATATTCTTCGACCAAGTCATTTAATTTCTTGATATTGTCGTACCGACCTGTATAGGTAATTCCCATAATTCCAACAATTCCAATCGTATATTCATCAACATAATCCATAACTTTATCCATATTTAACGAAAGGTTATCTTCATCAAGCGGAACTTCCCGTAACTCTATATCCCAATATGTACAAAACTTTTCCCAGCAAACCTGATAGCTTGAGGAAATTACTAAATTAGGCTTATGTGCATTTAAATCAAGTCCTAATTTCTCTGCCCGTTGACGCCAAGCAAACTTCATTGCTAAACCACCAAGCATACATGCTTCAGATGAACCAACCGTTGACGTTCCAAGATAATTGCCATCTTTTGGAGCATGCCATAAGTCAGCTAAAATATTAACACACCGATTTTCGATTTCTGTGGTTCGCGGGTATTCCGATTTATCGATTGCATTCTTTTCAAGTGTTTCAGCCATTAACTTCGTTGCTTCTGGCTCCATGTAAGTCTGACAAAAAGTTGCTAAATTTTGGCGCGCATTCCCCTCATCTTCTAGTTCATCTTTAACCATTCGGTATGCAACATCCGCTTGCATTGATTTAGAAGCAAGTTTATATTTGGGTAAATCTGCATCCTCATTTGGATTTCCAAAAATTGGATCTAAATACTTTGATTCTTCCTGATTTTTCTTTCCAAATAACATAAAATATTCCTCCTACTTTTTTAGATTACGCTTTAATTTTACATCATGTTCTGTTAAAAATTCACCTCGTCCGATTGGATGAATAAATCGGCTAACATCGTCACTACGAACATGGCGCAACTTGAATTGATGATTGGGCTCGCCAAAACGATGACGCAACGCATAAATTACAAATGGAATAATGACTGCAGTCACAAAACTTATGATCAGCACAACTTGATATTTCCGTCCCTGAAGTGGTGTCAATGATGCCGGTGTAACAAACGAAACGATCAGTGCGAAAATCGACAATGCCAGCCCCGAAAAAGCAAGGATCGTTTTTCCAATTTTACCGCCTGGTGCATTATATGTGCGTTTTTTATTTGAATAATGATAAATCAATATAAAATAACTAATAAAAATTAAAATATAACATAATAAATAAATTACAACAGTCAACGAAACGGCCGCTAAAAATGAAACATTGTCCGCTCCACCACCAAATGTTAAAATTGCATCCCAACAAGTCACAATTATTCCTTGGACAATCAAAACCGGAACAGGAACTCCATCCGAATTTAACTTTCGAAAAGTAGCCGGCAACATTCCTTTTTGCGCGGCCACATACATTCCTTTAGATGGACCGATGATCCATGATGCAATTTCAGCTGCCACACCAAAGGCAATCAAAAATGCCATAAGCTTTACCAACCATGTCATTTGGTTTGTAAAATGCTGTATCAAAGAATTAAAAGCCTGAATTACTCCCGCGCTTAACGACAGGTCTTTTTGCGGTACAACCATTGCAACACTTAATCCGCCTGTCCCGTCAAGGAAAATTGTTAAAAATACAAGCATAATAATAACTAGCGGATAATTCCGTTGTGGATTCTTTAATTCATTAACGTGTGGTGCTGAAGCCTCAATCCCGCCAAAGGCTAAGATAAACGAAGAGGCAACCACTAATGTTGATAATTGAGTAAAATTAGGAATCAAAGCATGCCAACTAATTGTAATTTGATTTTGACCGCCTTTTAGAAGGTACAAAACTGCTAATCCTAAGAAAATAACTGACGGAATTAAAATTCCTGCAACAAATCCAATTTGTGCAATTTTGGCTGTTCTTTTGGTTCCTTTAAGTTGCGTAATCGTTAATCCCCAAAAAATTATCAAAACGCCAATAAATTTAATTAATAGATTGCTGTTAAGTGCTGACCAGTTTAACATATACGCTAAAGCCCCAAGAACAAAATAACTCATTGTAACAAAGCTAACGGTCACTTGAAACCATTCAAAAAAGATGGCGGCAAACCCCCATCGCTGGCCTAGCGCGTTACTAACCCAGCCATAGACGCCACCATCTTCCCAACCTTTCACACTTGCCATTTCTGCTGCAGCCAGTGAAATTGGCAAGAACCAAAAAATTCCGAAAATGATTACAAAAAATAATAAATGTAATTTAGCCGTTGCAAAGGTCGGGTACTCGTAAACCGTTAGTACCATCAATGCTGTTAACGAAAGAAAATCAAACAGCGATAATTTTCGACTTTTTCTCATATTAAAATACTTCCCCTAGTACTTAATTATTTCTTTATCTTTAGATATTTATTGTAATATTCTTCTAGCACTTCATTGATTTTTTCAGCAATGATTCGATAAGATTTTCTTGGTAGATTGGCCTCTGAGACCCGAATGATTCCTGGCTGAGTTCCAAAACCTACCCCATCCATTAAAACTACTCCATTATTTTCAGAAAGCTTCATTAAAAAATCTATTTGAGCAAACGACTTCACAAAATACTTTCGAAACTGTTTACCATATTTCTCTTCAGCAAGTTTATAAATATCAATTAATGTGTAATACTTTGCATTGGTTCGCGAATTATCGGCTTCAATTCCTAGTCCTTTCACTAAGTCAGTGTACCGCCGGTTAACAACATAGCGACATTCATCAATATAAGAATCGGTTGAGCCATTTGCATATACTAAGTGAGTCAATGCAAAAAGTACTTCCATCATTTGTTGCGGGGTTGATAACCCAGAAGTATGATAAAGCCCAATTGAACGACTATCAGCAGCAATTCGTTCAATAAATGGAAGTTCACTAGGATTAGTTTCAACAATTCGATAACGATTATTGACTTCCTTTTGTTCTGCCGGTGGCAATTCATGAATCAAACGATCAAAAATGTTATTTTCATTCATCGCAAGTAATCCTAACCGCCAACCAGTTGCACCGTAAAGCTTTGAAAACGAATAAATTAATAACGTATTTTGAGGAGCAACACTATAAACTGTTTGAAAACCGTCAACGAATGTTCCATAGACATCATCAGTAATAATCATTAAGTTAGGATTTTCCTTTATAACCTCACGAATCTTGTCTAAAATGTCATCGCCAAATGCTCGTGAAGCCGGATTAGTTGGATTAACGATAAATAATGCCTTAATTGAAGGATCCTTTAATTTATCCAATTCATCTGGATTAACTTTCCAATCGTTATCCGGATCAGCTTGAAGTTTAACTTCAACTAATTCGTAATCGTTTAACTTTGGAATTTGCAAGTATGGCGTAAAAATCGGTGTATTAATTGCAATTTTATCACCCGGTTTGATCAAATGATTTTCAGCCAATGAGTGGAAAAGATATACAATCGCGGCCGTCCCACCTTCTGTTGCTAATAATTTAGTTGAGTCTGCAAGTTGAACGCCATTATACAATGTTGATTCAAGGTACTTATTTAAAATAATTTCAGTATTTTTCAAAATTCGATTTGGCGTTGGGTAAGTATTTCCCATAATCCCGTTTGTTAATTCGGCGACAAAGTCATCCAAATCCAAGTTTAGCTTTTGTGAAACATAGTCTAAAATATCTAAAATAAATTGATCATTTTTATGCAATTGCGGATCAAGAAAATCTTTTAACCGCTCAGTAATTCCTTTCTTTTCAATAAATCCAGCTAAATCACGGCGATCAATTGTCCGTTGAGATTCACCAACTCCAAATTCCGTTAGGCGCGCAAATGCTAATCGCGCTTTAGTATTGATCCAATTCGGATTTCCCTTTCCTGCATTCAAAAATTTATGATTATTTTTCTTTGCTAATTTGAGCATTAGACTACTGATTTCAAAAGCCCCGAGTTTTTCTAAAGCTTTTTCTTGGCCAGCATCCATATTAATATCTATCCCTTCTGCCTTTTTAAATACATATGACGATTATACCAGTATTCAAAATAAAATAAATAATTTTCAATCACTTTTATCTTTAAGAATTTTATCCCATGATTCCATTTGATCAATAAACTTTTTTGCTTTGACATAAACCCCGACTTGGCTATTATAAATTTCATCTAGTGCACGTCGCAAATTTCTTTTTGTCACTTTCTTTAAATTAATTGAATTTAATTTTGTCAAGTCAACAACACTAAATTGTCGCAAAAAATAAATCGTTCGCTTATCCAAATGCAGTCGGTGCTCATCCAAAGGCCAATGCTTCTGACAAAGCAATCCACCATATATTTCAGAATAATCAAACGGAAGAACATCTCTGCCGCAAACTGCACATGCCTGCCAGTTCGGCTGAACCCCAAAACATCCAAGCAACTTAACTTCAATAATATTGGTAATAATTGCCGGATCATAGTCTTCATCAATTAATTGTAACGCAGTGGCAATTTGAGTAAACCATAAGCTCGCCAAGTTTGGCTGATTGCCAAATGCTTGGCGAGCTAATCCAAGAATATATGAAGCGTAGGCGTTAAGCTCAATATTTTGCGAAATTTCCTGGTACTGCGCAACTTCCTTCGTCGTCGTAATGAATGACAATCCATCATCATTGATTTTTCCAATATAAGTTCCGTGAGTAAACGGTAAAATTGCCGCTTGCATTCGAAAACCGCGTTTCCGCGCTCCGCGAACAAAAAACGTCTTAAAGCCAAAGCGGTCAGTTAAAATCGTCACTAACATGTCGCGTTCACGATAATCTTGCCGACTGACAACGATTCCTGTAAACTCTTCATCTGAATAACTTCCCACTGATTCACCTGCTTACTATTTCAAAAGTAAAATAACTCCACCAATAGCAACGACCACAATTGCAACGGCAAACCATTTCTCAAACCGGGTGAAAATCGGTTCTCCAGGAGCCTGTTCTTTTCGTGCCTTGATAAACAACGGAATTCCAATTACATATGCAATAAACGCAATTGTCACGTAATTGATTCCCGCTGAAATTCCCATGATCAAAGTAAACAAAGCAGCCAAAATTCCAGTTACTAATGCACTGATTCGGCCCTTTTGACCTGGATAATTTGCTTGCTTAATTGAAAGCTTAATCAAATATAATGCACTAATAAAATATGGTGGAACCGTCATCGTTGCTACGATCGTATACGCCATTTGGAAAGCGTTACTAGCAAAATGGGACAATAAAATGATCAGTTGCATCACAACTGTCGCTACAAAAAGCGAGAAGACCGGAACATGCTTCTTATTTTCCTTTGCGAAAATCTTCGGAAATGCTCCATCCTTTGCAGCAGCAAATGGCATTTCGGCTAACATCATCGTCCATGATAACCAGCATGACAAAACTGAAACGATCAACCCGGCTGCAATAATCAGCCGGCCTGCTGAACAGTGCATTGCCAATGTCAATAATTGAGCTGTTGATGGTGATACCATCCGGGCAATTTCACCATAGGATAAAAGTCCTAACGGCAACAACGAAACAATAATATACAATACAAGGCACATAAAGTAGCCGATCGCCGTTGCCCGCTTAACTTCAAGCTGTGATTTGGCCCGGTCTGATAAAACGACTGCCCCTTCAATTCCACCGAACGCCCAAAGCGTAACGGTCATAGTTCTCAAAACTTGGTGCGGGATGCTTCCCAGCGATTGATCATGCAACGCAGGAATTAATTGCGATGCACTGAAGTTAGTTGTAAATGTGACCCATTTAAAATGGATTGCCAATGCAACGATAATCAATGCAATTACTGCCATCCGGACAACCGTTCCAACAACCGTTACCCAACCGGCTTGTTCAATCCCGTATGCAATAATAAACGTCATTCCCCATAAAATAATCGTTGCGCCAATCACTGACGGCCAATTATTTCCGCCGCTAAACTTTTCCGGGAAGAAATAATTCAGCGTACTCATAATTAAAACCGCATATGCAACGTTTGAGAAACATTCACAGATCCAGTAACCCCATGAAACAAAAAAACCTGTAAATTTTCCAAAACCAGCTTCACCGTATTTATACAATCCAGTCGTCAAATCTGGTTTCAATTCAGTCAACTTCAAAAACATTGAGGTTACAAACCACATTCCAATTCCGACAACGATCCAGGCAATAATTTGGGCTTTTGCCCCCGCAACCGATGCCATATTTTTCGGTAAATCAAAAATTCCGCCCCCAAGCATCGCACTCAAAACGACACTTGCCAGGCTTAATAATCCGAGTTTCTTTGTTTTGTTGTTTTTCATTTAACTTCGTCCATTCTTTCAAATTTTTCTTTCTGATTCATTATTTTTCAATTTTACGCATCCGTGGATGTCGATGGGCGAAAATAAGTTGTTTTGTTTGAATTTGTTGAAGAAAAATTTTCATGTCATCCACGGTCCTTTCAATACTTTATTTCAAATTATACCAATTATTAATCAAGATTACACCTATTAATTTCGAAACCAGCCGAATTATTAACCTTCATCTCGCAGTTATGCTAGACTTATTCGATAGAAAACAACAATTATTGGAGTGAATTAAATGACTTATCTGTTATACGGAATCTTAATTATTATTGGTTTGATTACTGGCGGAATCACCAGTCTTGTTGGTGCTAGCGCAGTTACGCTAATTGTGCCGACCCTTTCAATGCTTTTCCACGTTGATGTTCACACGGCCATTGGAACCAGTCTTTTCGTTGATATTGTGACCTCAATCGTTGTATCGTACAATTACTACCGAAAAGGCCACGTTGAACTAAAATCTGGACTTTGGATTGCGGTTGCATCAATTATCGGAGCTCAAATTGGAGCAAATATTGCCAATCAAACAAAAGGAGTTACCCTTTCCGGACTTTTCGGTGTGTTACTAATCTTCTCCGGCATCAGTCAACTGCGCAAAACTAAAAAAGGAAAACAAAAACCAAAGAAAAAAATCAATTTCAAACATCAATGGACTGAAATTCTAACCGCAATCCTAATTGGTATCGGCATTGGAATTATCAGCGGGATTTTCGGTGCTGGCGGTGGTGTAATGATTCTCCTTGCCTTAGTTATCATTCTTGGATACCCAATGCATACCGCGGTTGGAACATCGACCTTAATTATGGCCATCACAGCTTTCTCATCTGACGTTGGATATTTTACTCATGGGCACATTAATTTTCTTTACGGAGTCTTACTGGCAATCGGAGCTGTCATCGGTGGGATGCTCGGATCAAAATATGCCAACAAGATTAATGACCAAAAGTTGGCTGTTTTCCTCGATCTTTTCTTCATCATTATTGGAATTATCATGCTTTTACAAATGGTAGGTTAATCCAATGAAACAAATTACATCTGATCTCTATTTAATAAAAATGGCTCAAACAAATCCATGTGCCCCACAAGTTAATGTTTATTTTTTGAAAAATGAAAAACTGTTAATTGATGCAGGCCCTAATAATTACCCATGTTATTTAAAATTAAAGCAAAACTTGGAAAACATTGGGATCGATCTCAAACAGATATCTGTGGTTGTAACTCATCACCATCCAGATCATGTAGGATTGTTAAAATACTTTCCTAAAGAAATTACGGTCTATGCTAGTCCAGAAATTCGATACTACGGAACATCCGCATATTTGAATGCGATTGATGAGCAAATCCGTCAGCTACAAATTCTTGGTATTCCAGCGCATGCCATTGACCAGGTAAAGTCTCAACTTCAACAACGATTTTTACCTTTCTTGGAAACCATTAATTTTGAAGATTTAAATCGACTACCTGTTTCTTCCATTCGGATTCACCGTTTATGTGGTCATTCACCGGCCGATATTGTTTTCCAAAAAGATAATTGCTTTTTTGGCGGTGATCTGATTTTAAAAGGCATTTACTTTAACATTCTTTTAGACATTAATCCGGTTAATCAAAAGTTATGCCTTTTAAACCAAGAATACAAACAGAGTATCAAGAAGATTTTAACGACATTTAAAGTCCAAACATGGTATCCGGGCCATGGCGACCCAATGAATTTTTCAAGTTTAATTAAGATTAATAAAAAATATCAAAAACTTAGTCAGTTGATTCATCAGCGAATTGTTCAATCTTTTTCATCTTCTGATTATGACTTAGCAATGCGTGAAATTTACAGTTACTTTCCGCATTTAAACGATTATTTTTATTTATCTGACATTTTAACGGTCCTTAAATAAAAACACGACACTTAGCACATTTATTTTATGACTCAATTATGCAGATATAGCAAAGAGACTGTGGCTTATATCACAGTCTCTTTATTTATAGCGGATATTCTTGTTTAATTTTAAAATAGCTGCCGCGAATCGTCCCAGCCAATTTGGAGTGCATCTTAGCAAATTTAAACTTGCCTTCAAATTCTTCTAGAATCTCCATGTGATCGCTTAGTTTAAAGCCAACTGCCCGCTTTTGCGGATCAACTAAATCATACATTACATTGATTGATAACCCATTTTGGTAAAACACATATAAGTGACGAACCCGTTCAATCGTAAAATCGGCCACTTCAAGTGGTTTGGATTTAAATTTTAAATCTCGTTCAGCAACGATTTGATCCATCATTTGAACTACATCTGGGCGTTCAGATGCCGGAAAAGTAATAAATTTCGTTTTAAAATGATTCCAGTAATACCGGGCTTCATTAGCCCGCAATCCAGCAAGTTCTGTAGCATATGGTGAGCTTTCCAAACCCGAAGGAGTAACATTTTTGAAATCAATTTCCATCATTTTTTACCTCCATAATTAAATATTAACTAAATTAATTTGCCTTTTAGTTAAGAAATAAGTGTCCGCAAATAACTGAAGCCGTTTTCTTATACTTTAGATTCAATTACTATTACAATAAACTTGTAAAGAGAATTTTACAAATAAACTAATTGTAAGGGGTTATCACTTATGGATTACGCAAAAGCAGAAGCAAAGTTACTGACGAAAATCAATGATCAAATTGAAAAACTTGATATCAACTTATCTAAAATGGGAAGTGCTGAGAATAAACTTATCCACTTTGCTGACCAAGAAAAAGCACTGCATGATCTGCACAACATTATTCGTGACGGAAAGAAAATCGACCGCGTTGAAGAACATGCTGAAAAACAATCCGAAAAAGAAGCTCAAAATTGGATTAACGACGAAAACAGCACCGTTAATAAAATTGAACGCAAAGTTGATGATTTAATTGGGACGCTTTCAAATGTCAGCGACGATGATTCAAAAATCAAAAGTTATGTCGAACAAAAGAAAGTTATTGGCGATATCAAGTCAATTATTAAAGAATTTGATAAGTAATTGAAAATTAACGAGATTGTGACATTTGTTGCAATCTCGTTTTTTATATTTCTGACCATTTAATTTCTAATAAATAAATTTCGGGAATGAATCTTCCCCACTATCCGTTTTAATCGTGCGCTTGGTTACACATCAACATCGAATACGTTCCATACGCGTTTAGAAAATCATCAATCATCACGATTGCTTGAGTGTTCAACTCTTTTGCCCAGTAAAAATGAAAGGTTTCAGTTTGCAAAGCAGTAAACAAACATGGATATTTACTTGAAAAATCACATAGAAACCCTGTCATCGTTCATTGGTTAACAACACAAATGATTATCTGCTTTTTCATTATAAATCACTTCACGAGTAAGTTAATCGGCATAATTATTGTAATAGGGCCTGGACAACCTTAACCGAGATGAGCAATCAAAAAATCGACAATCCGTTTTGTTGAAAGAAAAATCGTTTCTTGATCATTAATCCCGTTTATATTCTTTTGAGATCGATTTGGCACCTTACCTACGTCACGTAACGTTTTAAAACCTTAAGTTGGCTTCCACGCATCAAGATAATTCGAATAAATTCTAAGAATTCGTCCTCGCCGAACTGCATAATACTTTATTCTTTCTTACCTCGCATTCTTATTTTATTATAAACAAAACATACGTTTGATAATAACATACAAAAAAAGCTGATTAATATCAGCTTTTACTCTTCATTTTCATTTAATAAAGCTTGCTTCAGCGCCTTTGTCTTGCTTAACGAAAAGACTTCCTCATCACCATTTTTAAAGTAGATCACACGCATTTTATAATCAACGCGTTCGATATTTTTAGGATTAACCAATAGTGAACGCGAAACTTTCAACAAGCCTGTTTTCTTCTCTAAATTAGCAATGTTATCGAAAAATTCATATTGCCCATCTTGAGTAACTAAAATTACCCGATGGGCTTTATCTGATGAAGTAATATAAATAATTTTCTTTTCTTCAAAGTTTAATACTTGATTACCGATTGAAAATGAGTACATTTTGTCATTTTCAAGAGCTTTTTTCTCGATCCGTTCATATGCTAAATTCAGCGTATTAACGATTTCGATGCGCATTTGCTCATATCCCATATCTTTTGTGATAAATCCAAGCGGTTCAACCTGGCGTTGAAGAGTCAGCGGTGCCATTTCCGTATGCGTTGTTACAAAAATAATCTTTCCGCTAATATCGTGATTCCGAACCCATTGGGCCAAATCAATTCCATTTATGTCTGATCCAAGGTCAATATCAAAAAAATAAACGCCCTTTTCAATTGAATTATCCTTAATATAGTCTTCAACCGCATGCGGATCAGATGACTTAAATGCTAACTGATATTGATTTGGATGAAACATATTAAAATCATTGATAACCGAAGTTAAATTTGCTAACTGTTCGGAATTATCTTCACAAAGAATAATTGGATACTCCATGCTTTCAAATACGCTCCTCTTCATTTCTAATTCAAATGACAAAGGCTATTGTACAAAATAATTTATAAGAAAAGATTAAGACTTTTAAAATTCTTGAACTAAAAAGGGATGACAAACTGTAAAAAGCAAGCGTAATAATAGCAGCATATGAAGTTGTAGCTCATTTATTTTGAAAACCAGTTGTGTGTAAATCAAAAAGAGGTTATGACGTTCATGTCACAATCTCCTTTTAATTAGACTGATATCAAAATTTTTCTGTTATCCTTTGCCTTCTCCAGTTTCATCTTTTAAAATACATTCAGCATGCATTACATTCCCTTGCGTTTCAGTATCTAAAACAAATGAGCCGTTTGAATAGCGATCACTTAGCGAATGATCGGCAGGATCAATTGAAACGATTTCGTTATGATCAGTGATTACATAAATTTCTTGACCCGGTTTGATCGTAACAACCGCTGCAACGCGGTGCGGATTGCGTTTTAATTCGCGCAAAACTTGAACTCCACGCCGTGCTCGGGTCGTTTGTGGAATTTCGCTGACCTTCATTTGCTTAAATGCTCCGCGATGAGTAATGATGCCGATTACTGCATCATTATTTACTAACTTAACTGCGCTCAAATAATCATCTCGTAGATCCATGTTCTTAACCCCAGCAGCCTTAGCTCCTAAAATAGAAACTTCGCTCAAGTCATAACGCAAACCATAACCACCGTGAGTAATTGCAAGAACCTGCCGTGGCTGGTCATCGTTAACAAATTCAACGGTCAAAACTTCATCCGTTGGGGTCTTTAATTTGATATACATGCTGGCTCGTGAACGATATGTTCGCCCTGGTTGCAAGTCAGATAACTTAGTCTGTTTGATCAAGCCTTCCTTAGTTGCAATTACAAACTTACCATTGGCTTTCAGGAATTTCAAAACTTCAACGTGTAAAACGAACTCATCTGCATCCAACCCAATCGTTTGGGAAAGATGTTCACCCGTATCTTTCCAGCGCATTTCCGTAATTTCGTGGACCGGTCGATAAATCATATTTCCTTTGTTTGTAAACATTAAAACGTGACTTAAAGTATTAACTTTCCCTTGGAAAACAGGCTGATCTTCATCACGCAACCCATTATCTTGTTCACCTGAAGCTGTGTATGACCGGATCGACGAACGCTTGACATAGCCCTGCTTTGAAATCAAGACCATTACGTCTTCTTCAGCAACCGTAACCTTGGTGTCGATCTTCAATTCTGAAATTTCATCCTGTATTTCGGTCAACCGCGCAGAACCATACTTTTTAGCCACTTCTTGTAATTCAGTTTTAATAACCCCATCAAGTTCTTGCGGGTCGTTCAAGATTTGTTGGAACCGCGTAATCTTTTGAGTTAATTCAGCGGCTTCCTTTTCTAACGCTGTCACGTCAGTGTTGGTTAAGCGATACAATTGCAACGAAACGATCGCTTCCGCTTGTTTTTCAGTGAAATCATACTTTGAAACTAAATTATCCTTTGCATCCTTCTTATTTTCGGAATGCCGAATTGTATGGATCACTTCATCAAGAATCGACAAGGCTTTGATCAATCCATCAACGATGTGTTTCCGTGCCTGAGCTTTATCAAGGTCAAACTTGGTCCGGCGACCAGTGACTTCCCGTTGATGATCAACGTAGGCACTTAAAATTTGCTTCAAGCCGACATGTTCCGGCCGCTTATTATTGATTGCCACCATGTTGAAGTTATACGAAATTTGCAAGTCAGTGTTTTTAAACAGATAATTTAAAATTCCTTGAGCTTGCGCATTCCGCTTTAACTCGATCACGATTCGCAACCCTTCACGGTCACTTTCATCCCGGACTTCAGCGATTCCTTCAACCTTCTTCAAAAGGCGAATTTCATCGATTTTCTTGACTAACAATGACTTATTGACTTCATATGGAATCTCAGTGATAACGATTTGTTGCTTGCTACCTTTAATTTTTTCGATCGAAGTCCGTGAACGAAGAACCACTCGTCCCCGGCCCGTCCGATAAGCCTTTTTAATCCCATCAATTCCTTGCAAAATTCCCCCCGTTGGAAAATCAGGGCCCTTAACGAATTGCATCAGATCTTCAAGGGTTGCATCGGGATGATCCATTAAATAGATCGTTGCCTGAATCGTTTCGGTGAGATTGTGAGTTGGAATTTCAGTTGCATAACCGGCAGAAATACCGGTTGCCCCATTAACCAATAAGTTTGGAAAACGCGCTGGCAAAACAGTTGGTTCATATTCGGTATCATCGAAGTTCAAAACCATTTCAACGGTATCTTTATCAATGTCTTTCAACATTTCAGATGCAATTTCAGATAATCGTGCTTCGGTATAACGCATTGCAGCCGCCGGATCACCGTCCATTGAACCGTTATTTCCGTTCATTTCAATTAACGGTTCTCGCAATTTCCAGTCTTGACTTAACCGAACTAAGGCTTCGTAAATTGAAGAATCACCATGCGGATGGAAATTTCCCATAACATTTCCAACCGACTTTGCTGACTTGCGGAAAGCTTTGTCATAGGTATTTCCATCTTCATTCATTGCATATAGGATTCGGCGCTGAACCGGCTTCAAGCCATCCCGAATATCAGGCAGTGCCCGTTCTTGGATGATATATTTTGAATATCGGCCAAATCGTTCACCCATAACCGCTTCAAGCGATAATTCCTGAATGTTACTTTGTTTACTCAAATGCTAATCCTCCTTTTCACCTGGATTGTTAAGAAAATCATCATCAAAAAGTGACTCTGAATAGTATTCTGCTTCCTTAGCCGAATCTGCATTTCCAGTTCCGTGAGCTCCCTCAGCAGCAACCGTATCTAACAGACTGCCATCTTCTTCAAGTGAAAACTTAACGTTGCGTTCAATCCACTTCCGTCGGGGTTCAACTTTATCACCCATCAGCGTAGTTACCCGCTTTTCGGCAACTGCTTCATCGTCGATCTTCACCCGTACTAAAGTCCGGGTTTCAGGGTTCATGGTCGTTTCCCATAACTGATCAGCATTCATTTCACCAAGTCCCTTAAACCGTTGCAACGTATAGCCTTTACCGAATTCTTTCGTTACCTGTTGTAATTCATCTTCTGTCCATGCATATTGAACCTTTAACTTCTTCTTAATTTTCTTTTGCAACTTATACAATGGCGGCAACGCAATGTATACCCGGCCAGCATTGATCAACGGTCGCATGTACTTATAGAAGAATGTCAGCAATAGCGTTTGAATGTGCGCTCCATCGGTATCCGCATCGGTCATAATAATGATTTTATCGTAATTGGCATCTTCAAGTTTGAAATCAGCACCAACGCCTGCCCCAATCGTATAAATCATTGTATTGATTTCTTCATTTTTAACAATATCTTGCAACTTGGCCTTTTCAGTATTCAAAACCTTGCCTCGAAGCGGAAGAATTGCTTGGAACTTACGGTCACGACCTTGTTTAGCTGAACCGCCGGCAGAATCCCCTTCGACAAGAAATAATTCATTCTTCTTCGCATTTTTCGATTGAGCAGGCGTCAGTTTTCCTGAAAGCAATTGATCTTTTTTCCGTCGTTTCTTTCCGTTCCGACTTTCATCCCGCGCTTTCCGCGCCGCTTCACGGGCATCCCGCGCTTTCATTGCTTTCCGAACAAGATCTTGGGCAAATTCCCCATTTTCCATCAAGTAGTATTGCAATTGTTCATTGACAACACCATCGACGATTGACCGGGCTTCGGGAGTTCCTAATTTTCCCTTCGTCTGGCCTTCAAATTGCAATAACTCTTCTGGAATCCGAACCGAAACGATTGCTGAGAGGCCTTCGCGAACATCACTGCCGTCCAAGTTCCGCGCACGTTCCTTTAACAATCCCACTTTGCGGGCATATTCATTAAATGCCTTTGTCCACGCCAATTTCATCCCGGCTTCATGAGTTCCGCCATCCTTCGTCCGCACGTTGTTAACAAACGACATGATCGTTTCTGAATAGCCGTCATTGTATTGGGCCGCAACTTCAACTTCAACGCCGTCCTTTGATCCTTCAAAGTACATGACATCGCCTAACGTATCCTTATCTTCATTTAAGTACGCAACGAATTCTTTGATTCCTTCTTCGAAATGGAAAATATCCTGTTCCCCGCCGTCGCGTTCGTCCGTTAACGTGATCTTAACGCCCTTCAATAAGAAAGCTGATTCACGCAATCGTTCAGCAAGCGTATCATAATTGTAATGGGTCGTTGAAAAAATCGTTGGATCCGGTTTGAAAGTAACGGTTGTCCCGCTTTTCTTTGAAGTTTTACCGATCTTTCGCAAAGTTCCAACTGGTTGACCGCCATTAACGAAGTCTTCTTCGTATTCGACTCCATCACGCACCGTATTGACCGTTAACTTTTCTGACAACGCGTTAACAACCGAAGCCCCAACACCATGTAACCCACCGGATGTCTTATATTCGCCTTGACCAAACTTTCCGCCGGCATGCAAAACGGTAAAAATAACTTCGACAGTTGGGATCCCCATTTCATGCATTCCAACCGGCATTCCCCGACCATAATCTGAAACGGTAATCGATTCATCAGCATGGATCGTCACATCGATTTCTTTTCCGTATCCTGACAATGCTTCGTCAACCGCATTATCAACGATTTCGTAAACTAAGTGGTGCAGCCCCCGTGAATCAGTTGAACCAATGTACATTCCGGGACGTTTCCGAACAGCTTCAAGTCCCTTTAAAACTTGAATCGAGTCGTCGCCATAGTTATTATTTGCCATGCGTTTCAACCTTTCTTTAATGGTTTCAGTTTTTTTAATCTTCAAATTCTAATAAATTGTTAAATTGACACGCTAAAAATTATAGCACATTCGCTGTCATTCCGGGATACTGATTCAAATTCTAATTTTTCATTTTTTATTAAGATAATTGTTTTCAACATAATTGCTGGACGTGTTGGAAAGTGTTAAAATCGAGATTGATATTCTTAAAAGGAGGTTACCGAATGAGCTGGAAAATTCCTGTAATGCTCGTAATTGGATACCTTTTAGGTTCGATTCCTTCGGGAGTGCTGATCGGTAAGATTTTTTATGGTAAAGATGTCCGTGATTACGGCAGCGGAAACATGGGCACAACTAATACTTTCCGAGTTTTAGGTAAAAAAGCCGGAATCGTTGTTCTATTAATGGATTCATTAAAGGGGACCCTTGCGGCATTACTACCGTACTTCTTTCATTCAAATGCCAATCCAATGCTGATTGCTCTTTCAGCGATCATTGGTCACGTTTTCCCAATCTTTGCCGGTTTCAAAGGAGGAAAAGCCGTTGCAACCAGTGCGGGAGCCCTGTTAATTTATAATTGGAAATTCTTCCTTTTAGCATGGGCAATTTTCTTAATTACAATTTTACTTACAAGTATGGTTAGCATGGCAAGCATGGTTGGCTTTACGATCATTACCATCGTTTCATTCTTCTTTGGCGATCCAGTCTTGATCGGCGTGGCAATTGTCCTGACAATTTTTGTTTTCATTCGTCACTGGAAAAATATCGAACGCATCAAAAATGGAACGGAAAACATGGTTCCGTTTGGCCTTGGATATTGGTTGCGTCAACGCAAAGAAAAGGAAAAATAAAATAAATAATTACATAAAAAGCGGTTGTGTTATTTAGCACAACCGCTTTTGTTGTCTTTAAAAGACATCAACTTCATATTCAGTTTTAAATGTTTGATGAGCTCCCAAATGATTATTAGCAAATTTATGCTTAAAGTCTTGGTCTGAATCAACCGTATCAGCAATACTCCACCATGGTTCAAGACAAACATATTGACCTTCTTGCGGATAACATGACCATACACCAACATACTTCGCGTCCTCAGTCTTTAATTGAACTCCATGCCGCTGATCGTTATCGGTTAGCGTTATCGTTGTTGGTTCTTCTCCAAGATCTAAAATAACCGCATCATCTTTGAAACGTTCACGACTCACTTCAATTTCAGATGTCCGTTCTTCTTTCAAATGATCAATATCAGCATACGAGCCATTCAACGGGATAACGTTCCGAACCGTTTGCGGTTTGAGCTTAACAACATAGTCATCATAAAAATGATTCCTATCCATTGGAACTTTGAAAGCTGGATGACCGCCGATTCCAAACCACATTTCTTCATCAGCCGGGTTTTCAACTTCATAGCCAACTTGAATTCCATTATTCGTTAATTTAAATGTTAATCTTAAAATAAAATCATACGGAT
Source organism: Ligilactobacillus araffinosus DSM 20653 (assembly GCF_001435375.1). GTDB lineage: Bacteria > Bacillota > Bacilli > Lactobacillales > Lactobacillaceae > Ligilactobacillus > Ligilactobacillus araffinosus. The sequence goes on from NZ_AYYZ01000025.1 coordinate 24,499, forward strand.
ATAGCTGTTTCGTTTGAACGGATGAATGCAATTCTAAGATAACCTGATCATCTTCAACTTTTAAAACATCAAAATCCATATCACGTGCAAACCCATGCTGGCCCATATGATATTCCTTACCGTCAACCTTATAAGTGTCATCCTTTAATCGTCCAACCGTTGGGAAAAGAACCGGAGCGTGTCGTCCCCAATACTTTACGTCGCCACTCCACATATATTCTTTTCCGTTTGTTTTATTAATTAAACTAACTAATTCCGCACCATGTTCATTGATGGTTGCTGCCATCTTTTGGTTTTCGATCATAATTGCCATTTTTTAGCCTCCGCCTTAATTACAGAATGTAGCGTGACAAATCTTTATCAGCTGCAATTGATCCAATCTTGTCTTCAACATATGATTCAGTGATTGTAATTTCACCCATTTGCATATCTGGGCCTTCATAAAGCAAATCTTCAAGCAGTTTTTCCAAAATCGTATGCAACCTCCGGGCTCCAATATTTTCATTTTCATGGTTAACGCGGTATGCAATTTCAGCAATCTTTTCAATTGCTTCGATCGTGAAGGTTACTGAAATGTTATCCGTTCCAATCAGTGCAATATATTGCTTGATTAAAGCATTCTTCGGTTCCGTTAGAATCTTCACGAAATCTTCCTTCTTCAATTCGTCAAGTTCAACCCGAATTGGGAACCGTCCTTGAAGTTCAGCAATCAAATCGCTTGGTTTACTTTCCGCAAATGCCCCGGAACCAATAAACAAAATATGATCGGTTTTTACAATTCCGTATTTTGTTTTAATTTGTGAGCCTTCAACAATTGGCAAAATGTCCCGCTGAACCCCTTCACGTGAAACTTCACCGCTATTTTGTTTACCCGTTGATGCAATCTTATCAATCTCATCAATGAAAATAATGCCGGAATTTTCAGCCCGTTTAATTGCCGCAGCCCCAATATCAGCTGAATCAACTAACTTTTCAGATTCCTCACGAATAAAAACTTCCCGGGCTTCCTTAACAGGTAAAGTCCGCTTTACCCGTTTTTTCGGCATCATTGAACCAAGATCATTCAAATCGATTCCCATTTGACCAAGCATGCCTGATTCATTATTAAACTGTTGCCGTGGATCATCCATTTCGATCGTGACTTCTTGATTTTCTAAGAGGCCGCGTTGAAGTTGATCCTTAACATTCATCCGTTTGCCTTGCGTTTCAGCATCAACCGGTTCTTCCTTAGTTGGATCTTCAAAGTTTGGTAACTTACCTTGTTGTAGATCCTGCATCATCTTCATGAAATCGGCCTGTTGATTTTGCCGCTTTTCCTTTCGCCGTGCTGGAACAATAATCTTTGCTAAGCGTTCGTTAGCTTTTTGCACTGCCTGACTGCGAACCCGTGCGTACATTTCATCCTGTTCCATCTTGTATGAAACTTCAACAAGGTCTCGCACCATTGATTCAACATCTCGACCTACATAACCGACTTCCGTAAATTTTGTTGCTTCTACCTTAACAAACGGCGCATTAACGATTTTAGCAAGCCGCCGTGCAATTTCAGTTTTCCCGACCCCAGTTGGTCCAATCATCAACAGGTTCTTCGGTTTGATTTCTTCTTGCATTTCGGCGTTTAATTGCATCCGCCGGTAACGATTCCGTAACGCAACCGCAACGGCTTTTTTAGCTTGCTTTTGCCCGATAATATACTTATCAAGTTCACTCACAATTTGACTTGGGGTCTTTTCGCTTGTTTCCATTCTAATTCCTCTATTCTTCTGGTTCTTCAACAATTACATTGTGGTTCGTAAAGATATCGATATCCGCTGCGATATCAAGGGCAGCATGTGCAATTTCAGCTGCTGACATCTCTGGTGAATACTTTGTCATTGCAATTGCCGCTGCCTGAGCAAAATTACCACCAGAACCAATTGCAAGAACATCATCATCCGGTTCAATAACTTCACCGCCACCAGAAACGATCAATAAGTTATCTTTGTCACTTACGATCAACATTGCTTCAAGTTTTTGAAGAGTTTGATCTGACCGCCATTCTTGCGCAAGTTCTACGGCTGCGCGTTTCAAATCGTTAAATTCATTCAGTTTCTTTTCAAACCGTTCTTCAAGATTAATTGCATCAGCAACTCCGCCAGCAAATCCAACGGCAACCTTATTATCATAGATTCGTCGAACTTTCCGCGCCTGTCCCTTTGCAATTACCTTTTCACCAAGTGTTACTTGACCGTCACCTGCAATTGCAGTCTTTCCGTTATGCTTCACAGCACAAATTGTTGTCATCGTAACTCCTCCTTATTCTTTATTATTTTTCAGTTCATATTTTTATTTATAACAGATATTTTCAACTAATGGTCAAATTTAGTCAAGAATAAATCAATCACCACTGATACCAGTATTTTAACAAATTCCCTTCAAAAAAGCGATTTACAGATTTTTTCACTAAAAAAGAGGTCCCGATGGTCTATCGAAACCTCTTTTAAATTTACTTTTCAATTGGTTCTTCATAATCACCATTTGGACATACAACTTGCCGGCCTTTCCGGCTTTTCTTGTATACCAAATAATGACCGTCTTTCGGACAATTACGTCCAACTGGCATATCCCATGAAACGAAATCACAGTCTGGATACCGTGAACATCCATAAAAAATCCGATTCTTCTTCGATTTCCGTTCAAGAATCTCGCCTTGCTTACATTTCGGACATTTAACTCCAATTTCCTTTGTAATGGCTTTTGTATTTCGACATTCGGGGAAACGACTGCAAGCATAAAACTTACCATAACGGCCCATCTTAATAACCATTGGTGCGCCGCAAATTTCGCAATTAAACCCGGCTGGCTCATCTTTAATTCGAACCTTTTCAATTTTAGCTGAAGCGCTATTGAGTTCCTTTTCAAATGGCTTGTAGAATTCATCAACCACCTTAACCCATTGACGTTTTCCTTCTTCAATTTCGTCCAATTGATCTTCCAAATCAGCCGTGAAATCAATATTCAAAATATCAGGGAAACATTCCTTGATCATTTGATTTACAATTTCACCTAGTTCAGTCGGTTCAAACTTCCGTGCAACTAATTTTACATAATACCGTTTTTGAATGGTATTTAAAGTTGGCGCATAGGTTGATGGTCGGCCAACACCGTTGCTTTCCAACGTCTTGATCAAAGTTGCTTCAGTATATCGTGCAGGTGGCAACGTGAAGTGCTGATTAGGTTGATTCTTAACCATTTTAACTTCTTCGCCAACTGCTAGATCAGGCAACTTATTATCCTTCTTTGAAGCATCTTGATAAACCTTTGTAAATCCTTGGAACTTCATTTGCGAACCATTTGCCCGGTAAATAATTCCATTTTGCTCAAGGTCAATCCGTGCGGTATCGTAAACTGCCGGAGTCATTTGACTTGCAACAAATCGTGACCAGATCAATGAATAAAGTTTCATTTGGTCCGGAGTTAGATACTTCTTAAGGGACGCAGGAGTTCGCATTACAGAAGACGGCCGAATCGCTTCGTGAGCATCCTGAGCCCCTTCCGGTAATTTACCAACTCGCGGTTTAAGGGCTGCATATTCTGCACCGTACTCATCATGAATAAACTTTGAGGCTTCATGCTTAGCAACGGCTGAGATTCGAGTTGAATCCGTCCGCATGTAAGTAATTAATCCGACGGACCCGCCACGTCCAATATTGATTCCTTCATATAACTGTTGTGCAACCATCATTGTCTTTGACGTTCTAAACTTCAAAGAGTTGTTTGCAACCTGTTGCATCGTTGACGTCGTAAACGGCAATGGTGGTTGTCGCCGCCGTTCCTTCTTCTCAACATTTGCAACCGTAAACGGCTTCTTTGAATCAAGGTCAGCCAGAATTGCTTGCACTTCATTGTTATTTTTCGGTTTGATCTTCTTACCGTTCTTACCATAAAAATCAGCATTAAACTTTGAACGTCCCTTTTGGAATTGACCATCAATTGTCCAGTATTCTTCCGGAACGAACTTTTTAATTTCTTCTTCCCGTTTAATGATTAAATTCAAGGCAATCGATTGCACCCGACCTGCAGACAGACCTTTTTTGATCTTGGCCCATAAAATCGGAGAAATCGAATATCCAACTAATCGGTCAAGCACCCGCCGCGCTTGTTGAGCATCAACCAAATTCATATCGATTGATCGCGGAGTTTTAAACGCGTTTTTAACTGTATCCTTAGTAATTTCATTAAATACAACCCGATTTTTATCCCGCGGATCAAGTCCTAACAAGTATGAAAGGTGCCATGCAATTGCTTCCCCTTCACGGTCCGGGTCAGATGCAAGGTACACATGGTTTGCTTTCTTAGCTTCTTTGCGAAGTTCTTTAATAACATCGCCTTTACCACGAATTGAAATATAGTGTGGTTCATAGTCATTTTCAATGTCGATTCCCATTTTACTTTTAGGTAAATCACGAATATGGCCTAAACTTGCCATTACCTTATATCGCGATCCTAAGTACTTTTGAATCGTTTTAGCCTTTGATGGCGATTCCACAATCACTAAATTCTTTTTAACTTTTCTCGTGGTTTTCTTTTTCGTTTTTCGACCTGTTTTTTTCGTTTTGGCTGCAGGCATCCAACCACTCCTTAACATTCTCTAAAATCGGTATACATGTTAGGACAAACGAATAAACCTTGTCAAGTTATTGTATTAAAAATTCTTCGAGAATGTCTTGACTTTCCAAAATTGGTTTTGCTCCTTCACGAATTAAAAGATTGCACCCCCGTGAGAGTATCGCGTTGATTTTCCCGGGAACTGCTAAAACATTGCGGTTCTCTTGCAATGCAAGATTTGCCGTAATTAAACTACCGCTGCGCTCCTTAGCTTCTGTAACCATTAATGAATCACATAAGCCCGCAATGATCCGATTTCGTTCTGGGAAATGCCAGGCTCGTGGTTCTTCATCATAAACATATTCCGAAATCACTAAATGATTTTGCATCATTTCGTGCTGAAGTTCCTGATTGCATCGCGGGTAAACTCGGTTCATTCCTGTCCCAATCACTCCCACCGTATACCCGCCAGAATTAATCGTTAGCCGGTGGCACAAACTGTCAACTCCTTGAGCCAATCCGCTGATCGTTATAATTTTATTTTGAACAATTGATGGAATCAGTCCCTGCAATACCTCATTTGAATATGAACTATGCTGACGAGCTCCGACAATTGCCAACATTTTTTTCTGAAGTAATTCAAGGTTTCCCCGATAGAACAAAACAAGCGGCGGATGATAAATTTCACGCAACTTTGGCGGATAAGCTTGGTCAAAAATCGTAATAAATTTTGAAAATGCTAAGGTTCGTTGCAAAAGATCTGTAGTTTCCTTTGAAAAGATCCGCATGTACACATCACTTGCAATTGCATATTTTTTGTCCATAATTTGAATCAAATCATTTAAATTTGGAATCCGTTTATTTCGCTTAATAAATTGATAAATTTTAAATTCCGTTGCCAATCCGATTCCAATACATGCCCGCACCCGTAAAATAAATTCTTCAAATGACATAAGAAAACTCCTTTCACGTCCATCTACTATTAGCTACGCAAAAAGAGTTTAATTTTATTTAAATTTACTTACAGGTTCAAATGATTTGCGATGGATCGGAGTGATTCCAAGTTTCTTCAACCCTGCAAGATGAAGTGCCGTTCCATAACCAACATTATGCGCAAAATCATATCCCGGATAAATTCGATCATAAAACCGCATTAAATGATCACGAAATTCTTTCGCAACAATACTGGCAGCCGAAACCGATGCCGATTTGGCGTCCCCTTTGATCAACTTTAGCTGCGGAATTGAAGTATCGATCTCCATTGCATCAATGATTAACTGTTGGGGGATAACTTGAAGATTTTGAACTGCTTGCAACATTGCCTTTCGCGTTGCTTGATAAATATTCAATTCATCAATTTCAGCGGCATCTGCGATTCCAATTCCAACCGCAACAGCCTGTTCAAGAATCACTTGATACAGTTTTTCTCGTTTCTTTTCAGAAAGCTGTTTTGAATCATTCACATCAATAACATGAAAATCATGCGGTAAAACCACTGCTGCTGAAACAACTGGCCCAGCCAATGGTCCACGACCGACCTCATCAATGCCGGCAAGCAAATCGATTCCCTGATTCCAAAATGAATGTTCATACTGTAATCGTTGTTCAAACGCTGCTTCTTTTTCACGTTCCCGTTTTTTCCGACGAAAATAGCTTTGAAGTGCTTGTTGAACTCCTTTGCGCGGGTCATCTTTCAATTCATCAATGAAACTTTCAGTCGGATTTTCATTTAATTGTGCTTTAATTTCACTAATTTTCATTTGAATCTTCCTGGTTTTCACCGGGCAACCGGTCAAGCGTATATCGCCCGAGTTTATTCTTTCGAATTTCAAAGATCAGCCGTTCACTTGCCCGGTCATAATCTTCTTTAAAGCCCATCTTCTTGGTCAAATTCAGCAACAAATTAACGGTCGTATCATGAATTTCATCTTTGGTTAAATGATAACGGTCCATAAGTTCTGAAGGATGATTTTCAACAAAGTACTCCAATGCATATAATGCAACATCATCTTTAGCATACAACGTGTCCTTAATTGCTCCGGTCAAAGCCAATTTTTTACCAACTAACGGATCTTCAAATTTCGGCCACAAAATCCCAGGAGTGTCAAGCAATTGCAACGTCTTTCCTGCCTTTAACCACTGTTGTGCCTTGGTTACCCCAGGTTTATTCCCTGTTTGGGCAATATTCTTTTTAACAAGGTGGTTAAGCAACGTTGATTTCCCAACATTGGGAATTCCAATACACATTACTTTGACCCGCTGGTTGATAATTCCTTTTTCTTGCCGTCGAGCCAACTTATCAGCCATAACCTCTTTGATTTTCTTTTCAATAATTTTCAATGATCCTTGATTACTATTGATTGCAATTGCCGGTTGTCCATGGTCTTCATAATACTTGACCCATTCACGATTTAACTTCGGATCAGCCAAATCCGCTTTCGTTAAGACTCGAATTGTCAATTTATTTTGTAAAATTTCTTCAAGTTGCGGATTACGAGATGATTCCGGCAACCGTGCATCAACCAATTCAAGCACAATGTCAACGAGTTTCAAGTTTTCCTTTACTTGCCGAACCGCTCTCGCCATATGTCCGGGATACCATTGAATTACTGTCATATCATTCTCCTTAATTATCCATTTTATCTGTATATCCTTGCCAAACTTGATCAAAAATACTCATCGAAGGCAAGTAAGATGCATTCATTTCTAGGTAATCCGATACTTCATGATAATCATCTGTTTGTTTCGGAAATCCTTGATCGTAAAACGCATCATTAGCAAACTGCGTGATCTCGTCATGCTTATTTGGATCGCGCAGAGACATTAAATACCGATAAAAACTTTGCCGTCGCATATTTTCCTCCTATTTGTTTGGAATTAGAACTGAAAAATCGATTTGATTATTGTCAAGATCCATTTTATTTGCTTTAATTCGTAACCCATCCTTCGCCGTAAGTTTATCAAGTCTAAGTGTGATCACTTTTTGAGTTGAATTGATTGCCACAATTCCCTTCAAGTCATAATTCTTCTTGATATAACTTAAAACAAATGCTGGCGGAGCATTCAAAGATCCGACTCCCACAGATTTGATCTTTAATCGAATATTTCCATTTGAATCTAAACTTGGTTTTGCATACACAGAAAAGGTGATCTTCTTTCCCAAAACACTTGTTGTTCCCATCAAGACAGCTGATTTATTCAAAATAAAACGATACTTGATGCCGCTTCCTTTTTCAACATTTCGAAGCAAATAATTAATCGCTGCGCTGAAATTTTGTTCATTCATCGTCACGTTAACCTTGGAATAGTCCTTAGAATCAACTTTAACAACTTGAGGTTCGCTTTCCTGTTGGGTACTTGGAACCATAACTTTTAATGTAATGAAGACTACAAAACTTAACACCGCAACAAGTAAAATTGTAAATGCCCATTTCCACGGGTTAAATTCACATTTTGATGCCGCTTGATCCGTTCTTTTCATTCTTTTACCTCTTTGTCGTTTCTGAATTGAGCCATGTTGTTCGATGAGCCATCATAACCTTATATAACTGGTCAGTCATATACCGGTATCCTTTCAAATCAGGATGAAAATGATCGTTAGACGAAAGATATACATTTTTTTCATGATGATCATTTAATGTTTGCTCAATTTCTTGACTAGACAGATTTTCAAGATTCATTTTGCTTTGTTTTTTCAATTCAGTTTGATTTTTTCCTAAATACTGCCCCTGCGATAAACGTTGGTTGACATTTACAAAGTATACGCGCGGTTGAGCGGTCACCATTTTTTTAGTCAATTCAACCCATTGATCAGTATATTTTTGAAGAGCAGTCACCGTTGGAAAATAGACATAAAATGGATTATAGACACTGATCACAAAAATCGGTACCGCTGGATTATAATGTCGAACAGTTTGCATTAAAGATTCAACTTTTTGCTGGTACTGTTTTTCCCTTTGAGGCATAATCGATGAAAGTTTATTGTTAAACAAAAGCTGAAAATTATTTTGCAAAACCTGCATCAAATCATTTCCACCAAACGTCATCGTAATGACATCTGCTTCGCTAACTTGTTTTTGCATTGCGGGATCATTTTCTAACCGTGCCTGAATCTGATCCGTTCGATCCCCAGTCTTTCCGTAATTATGAGTTGTGACTTTCACGTCATAATTTTTTTGCAATTTTTGTTTGATTAAATAAACATATCCACCACGATTCGTTGGATCTTGCTGACCAAACGTTAACGAATCGCCTAAACCGACAAGACTAATTTTTTGAGAATGGGCCTTACGGGTTTGACGAGAAATCGATTTTGATACGGTTGATTCATTTTTTAAATGACCTGAACGCGAAGCAAGAAAAAAACCGCTGCCAATCAAGAATGCTAAACAACATACTCCGAGAATATACCGAATTATCTTCTTTCCGTTAATCCGCACAAAATCACTCTTTCAATTAATTGTAATATACATTTATCAATAAAATTCAGCCACGTAATTTTGGACGATAACATTGCTAAATCAACAAATTGAATATTACATTTTATTTCGTTTATACGTTATAAACTCATACTTTAATTTTGAATCATCAAAACATTGATCTTCGACTTTTTCAAAGTTTGCATAGTCAATTGCCGGCATTTGAGTATCCGTTTGAAAATTATCTTTAACAATTGTTTGATATAGGATATCGACCTGATCACGGTATAGTTTAAACAACGTTGCCCCGCCAATAACCACATTCAGTTGGTTCTTATCTTGAGTTGCAAGCCATTCATCCAGTTCTTCTTTCGAATGAACAACCTTCACGTTAGGATCAGAAATATTCAAATTTGAATGCGTCAACACGATATGCCTTCTCCCAGGTAAAATTCCCGGTAAGCTTTCAAACGTTTTTCGTCCCATGATCATTGGATGATTCATTGTTTTTTCTTTAAACCGTTTCAAATCAGCTGCTAAATGCCATGGGAGATGACCATCAACGCCAATCCCACCAGTTAGATCTTCTGCCCAAATATATGCTAACATCGTCCGTCAATCTCCTTAAACAGCAACTGGCGCCTTAATTGCCGGTTCTGGATGATAGTCAAGGACCTTAATGTCATCCATTTCAAAATCTTCAATGTGTTTCTTTTCAGGATTCAACCACAATGTTGGTGCCTTGTGCGGTGTCCGGTTAATTTGTTCTTTAACCTGATCAAAGTGATTACGGTAAATATGTGCATCACCTAACGTATGAACAAAGTCCCCAACTTCAAGACCCGTTTCTCGTGCAATCAAATGCGTTAATAATGCATAACTTGCAATGTTAAATGGTACTCCTAGGAACGTATCACCGCTTCGTTGATACAACTGACAGCTTAATTTACCATCAACCACATAAAATTGGAATAAAGTGTGGCATGGCGGTAACGCACTTGACGGAACATCTTCCGGATTCCATGCCGTTACAATCAATCGCCGTGAATTTGGATTCGTTTTGATTTGTTCAATTACGTTTTTAATTTGATCGATCGTACCGCCGCGACGAGTCTGCCAATGCCGCCATTGAGCACCATAAACATTTCCTAAATTTCCATATTTAGCAGCAAATTCATCGTCATCGAGAATTCGTTGACAGAAATCTTTTTTTACTTCACGATAAACCTTTTTGAATTCTGGGTCTGATTGAGAACGCAATCCAAAATCAGTCATATCTGGGCCTTGGTATTCATCACTTTCAATCCAGTTTTTAAAAGCCCATTCATCCCAAATATGGTTTTTATGTTGAAGAAGAAAACGAATGTTAGTATCTCCTCTTAAAAACCAAAGCAATTCACTCTTGATTCGATTAAAAGCAACTTTTTTCGTTGTCAGCAATGGAAAACCTTTACTCAAATCAAATCGCATTTGATAGCCAAAAAGACTTTTAGTCCCCGTTCCGGTCCGGTCATCTTTCATATGGCCGTGGTCTAAAATATCACGAATCAATTGCAAGTATGGTTCTTCGACAATTTCTGTCATTTTTCATTCTCCTTTGCTCTAATCAATATATTGTGCTAATTCTTCCCAACGTTCCATTTTTGCCATTGATTTTTCATCAAGGTCATCAATTTCGCGTTGTAAATCACCAAGTTTAGTATAATTCGTTCCCGGCGTATTTTCCATCTCATGTTGAAGTTCAGAACGCTTTTCATCAAGCTCGTCAATTTCCTTCTCAAGTTTCTCATACTCAAGCCGTTCGGCATACGTTAACTTGATCTTTTTCTTTGGTGCATCAATCTTCTTCGATTGAATTTCACAATTTTTCTTTGAATCTTTGACCGGTTTTCTCTTTGACGAAGACTGAACGTTTACTAGATAATCAGTAAATTTTCCTGAATAGCGATCGATTTTTGCATTTCCTTCAAAAATATAAAGCTGATCAGCAACTTTATCAAGGAAATACCGGTCGTGTGAAACAGTAATTACCGTTCCGTCAAAGTTCTCAAGATAATCTTCTAAAACCGTTAACGTTCCAATATCCAAATCATTTGTCGGTTCATCGAGTAATAAAACATTCGGTTGCTGCATCAAAAGTTTCAGCAAATACAACCGTCGTTTTTCACCACCGGATAGCTTTCGAATCAATGTTCCATGCATAAATCTTGGGAAAAGGAATTGTTCCAGCAGTTGCGTTGTGCTGATTCGTTCGCCTTCCTTATTAACAACACTTTGACCAACTTCATTCAAATAATTGATCATGCGTTTATCGTCCGGAATTGGTTCAGTTTGCTGCTGGTAATATGCGATTCGGACGGTTTCGCCAGTGATCAGCTCACCTTGATCCAATGGAATTTTATTAGCAAGAATATTTAATAAGCTCGACTTTCCGGCACCATTCAAGCCCGTAATTCCAATTCGATCGCCCGCGTTGATCATCATATTAAAATCTTTAATAATTTGATGTGATCCTAACTTAGCAGACGCATCTTTTAATTCAAGGACTTTCTTCCCCAGGCGTTTTGATCCTAAATTAATTTGAACGTTTTGATCAACTTGTACCTTATGATCAACTGATTTCTGTAACTCGTTAAAGTGATTGATCCGTGCTTGCTGCTTGGTCGTCCGAGCCTTTGCACCCGTTCGCATCCATGCTAATTCTTTTTTATACAACTGCTGTGTTTTATGTTCTTGAACCAGTTCACGCTCGACCCGTTCAGCTTTTTGATGAACATAGTCTTCATAGTTGCCTTCATACGCATACAACGTTCCAAATGAAAGTTCCATGATCTGGGTTGCTACTTGATCAAGGAAATACCGGTCGTGGGTAACAACTAAAAGCGCACCCTTATATGAAGCAAGGTATTTTTCAAGCCAACTGATCGAATCAAAATCCAAGTGGTTTGTTGGTTCATCAAGAATCAAAAGATCTGGTGCCTGAATCAAAACTTGGGCTAAGCCGACCCGCTTCTTTTGGCCACCTGATAACGTGCCGATTTTTTGATTTAAATCTTTAATCTGCAGCTGCGTCAAAATTGTTTTGACTTCGCTATCCGCATTCCACGCATCTTCTTGATTCATCTTTTTTTCAGCTTGATCATACCGTCGCTGCAACTTCTCATCTTCAGGGTGTTCAGCATATTTCGCTACCGCATCTTCATACTGCCGAATCGTTTGAAAAACAGGAGCTGCCCCATCAAAAACCGCATCCATAATCGTCTTAGTTTCATCAAGATCCGGTGTCTGCTTTAAATATCCGATTCGATAATCATTTGGCATAATCAATTCACCATGGTCCGCAGGATCGATGCCAGCAACTGCGTTTAATAAAGTCGTCTTCCCCGATCCATTCGTCCCAATCAATCCGATTCGATCATGCTCATTGATAATAAAATTAGCATCCTTAAACAAGATCTTTTCGCCGTACGTTTTCGTTAAATGTTCAACCCTTAAAGTCTGCATTCAACTCACACTTTCTACATAAAATTTTCACGAACAAACGCCAATAATTGATCATGGTCGTTTGCTAATTTACCATCTAAAATTTGGTCCTTAATTGCCGTTAAAGCCTTACCAAATTGCGGTCCCGGTTTCATTCCGAGCTCCTTGATCAAGGCTGAACCATCCACTGCAATGTCGGCATTACCCTTAATTGGTAATTCTTCATATGCAGTCTTGATTGCTTCGTCCGTAACCGTTGACTGATTCAAAATCTTAAGAATATGGTTTGCTGCTAACGTTAACTCTTTTCCCGTTTCAAATAAAACATGCGGATCAGTCAGTCCTGACTGACATTCAAGCGCTGTTTGGGCTAATTCGACCTGATTGATCAAATCATTTGATGATTTCCAATCCCGCATCAATTTGGCAGTCTTTTGCGGTTTCAAGCTAAACATGTGTCCCATTAAGACCCAACATTCAATTTCTGAGTCAAGGTGTAACTGGTCAAGCTTGCTCATGGCTATTAATCCATCTTTATAATCAGCAAAATCTGGACAATACTGATACAGTCCCGTTGAAATAAATTTTTGAATTCCAAGTTGCGGCCGTTGACCTAGCAATGTCTTGATCCATTCAACGTGAATTCGTTCAACCGCAATTTTTTCAAGTAAATGAGCATTGTCTTCAATTGCCTTTTCAGTTTCGCTTTCAAGGTTAAAATCCAACTGGCTCATAAAACGAATACTACGCATCATCCGTAATGCATCTTCGTGATACCGTTCATGCGGATTACCAACTGCCCGAATGATTTTATTTTTCAAATCGTCAAGACCATGGAAAAGATCAACGACATTTCCATCGGCATCCATCGCCAACGCATTGATCGTTAAATCACGTCGTTTTAAATCTTCGTCTAATGAACGAACAAAGGTTACATGATCTGGCCGCCGAAAATCTTGATACGTTGATTCAGTCCGGAAAGTGGTTACTTCATAACCTTCCCCATGATCAAGAACCATAACTGTCCCATGTTCAATTCCAGTATCAACTGTCCGGTTGAAAATCTCCTTAATTTCTGCTGGATAAGCACTGCTTGTGATATCCACATCATGAAGTGGAATACCAAGAAGCGTATCCCGAACACAACCGCCAACAAAGTAAGCTTCAAAGCCGGCCTTTTCAATCGTTTTTAAAACTGGAATGGCATTGACAAATTCGTTTGGAAACTTAGTAATTTTCACAGTTATCATCTCTCATTGTAATTTCTAATTTTCATTTTACCAAATCAATTAGACTGTGACTATTAAATAATATTCTTAATAAATGATTGCTTTTAATAAATCTTAATCCGCATTGGTAGCATCCCATCCTATTTTCTGATACTCTTTAAATAGTAATGTTTTTAGGAGGTGGAAAGGGTTTGACACGAAATAAAAATCAACGAGTTCGATTGATCGACTTTTTAATGATTACGATTGGAACAGCGCTTTACGCATTTGGTTTTGTAACGGTCAATATCGCTGATCGATTAGCGGAAGGTGGAATTGCTGGGATTACTTTATTACTAAAATTTTTAGTTGGCGTTAACCCTGCTTTTTCAACAATTTTGATCAATATTCCGCTTTTAATCATCGGTTATCGTTATTTGGGAAAACGTTCTTTAATTTATACAATTTATGGAACACTAGCCCTTTCATTTTGGATTTGGTTATGGCAATTGCTCCCGGTTTCATTAAACGTTCACCATGATTTATTTATTGCAGCGATTCTTGCCGGCATCATCGGCGGTTTCGGATTGGGCTTAGTTTATCGCTTTAATGGAACGACAGGTGGAACTGATATCATTGCCCGAATCTTTGAAAAGAAAAAAGGCGCTCCCATGGGTCAATCTCTATTTGCCCTTGATGTCTGCGTTTTAGTTGCATCATTGACTTACATTGATCTACGGCGTATGATGTATACTTTAGTTTGTTCTTTTGTTTTCTCACGGGTCGTTAACTTTATTCAAGACGGTGGATACTCGGCTCGTGGAATCATTATTATGACCCAACATCCAGATAAAATTTCAAATGAAATCATGAAAACGATGGATCGCGGCGTGACGTATTTACAAACTCAAGGAGCCTATTCGAAAAAAGAAGGCAAAGCCCTTTATTGTGTTGTTAGTCAAAGTGAAGTTACCGAAGTTAAACGGATCATCGCAAAATATGATAAACGCGCTTTTGTCTCAATTCTTGATGTCAATGAAGTCATCGGCGAAGGCTTCACGTATGATAAAATCAATTAATTAAACTAAGGAAGGTACGATATTGATTGTATCTTCCTTTTTTTGTTATACTTTTTGTAGTTAAAATAACAATTTATACTTGAGGAGACAAAAATGGATTTCCCATATAAGGAGCGCTTTATCAATTATCTAAAAAGTAATCGTTTACTTGCTGATTCAACGGTCAAAGATCTAACTGAAGATGTACAGCGTTTGTTCAATTATCTGCGCGAAAATAACCCGACATACCAATCATCTGCCGATTTAAATCAAATCACTGAACTTGAGATTAAAGAATATCTTAGTTGGCTTCAGATCCAACGCCAAATTAAAAATTCAACTTACAATAAAATCCTGACCCATTTAAACAGCTACTTTATTTTTCTTTTTCAAAACGGATTAGCAACAACCCTCCCAACGGTTGGAATGAAAGGAATGAAAAAGGGAAAATCGACACCGCCTGCGAGTGCAACCATTAATTGGACGAAGAAGCTTCCTGATTACCTTGCAAATGAACAGCTAGCATATTACACCCGAATGATATTGCTTTTAACGGCCCATTACTTCACAACTGCCGAATTCATCCAGCCTGACTTTTATCAGCTACTTCCAGAAGTTGACTGGCAACCGTTTGAAACGGAATTTTTAAAACATTTTGCAAAAGAACATGAAGTTGCTGTCAACCGTCAGCATTCACAGGATATTTTTCTTAAAGAACGAATCAATCTTACAAATCCGACTCTTAGTCTTGCTGGATTACATAAAATATTAAAAAAAGACCAACCCAAAGTTGATCTCCCATTAAAGCCATCGGTTCTTTACCAAAATGCAATTTTAAATTACATTCACCATCATCAAAATCTTTCAGATGAACGATTGATGCATGACTTGCGGCTTTCACGCGAATCATTAAATTATTATCGGGGATTATAAAGAAAGTGCGGTAAATTTCCGCACTTTCTTTTTTTAATCCATTAATTCTTCTTGCAACTCAACCATTTCACCGTCATTTGGTTCATGGATAAGATAACGATTGACACAATCCAGTGCCAGATCCCGTAATCCGGCCGTTCGGAAGAATTGCGCTGCGTCGCGTAAAAAGTCATCTGAGTCGCCAAGATCCTTCAGCGCTGCGCGATAATCATCAATTGCATGGTCATAATCTTCCAATGCAGCATATGATTGCCCGCGTAACCAATAAAACGAAGGATCAACTTCATTATTCTGAAGATAGTCATTCAACAGCTTGATATTTTCTTCATGTCGCCGTTGTGCTACAAATAATCGGCTTAATGAAGAAACAATCGTTGGGTTATCAGGATCTTGCTGTAACGCAGTTGTCAGATAACGTTCAGCCTGATCATCTTTCCCAAGTTTTTGGGCAATTTCTGCCGCTTTAACGTACAACTCCAAGTTGAATTCGTCAACACCCATCCCTTCTTGTAAGGTGATTAAGGCATCGTTCAGTTTTCCTTGTTGCTCATATGCTTCAGCAAGTGCTGGATAAAGCGTTGCGTAATCCGAAGAAGTTTCCTTTAAATCATTCAATTCTTTAATTGCATCGTCATATTGGCCGAGTTTTAGCTTCGTAAAAGCCCGCTGGAACCGTGTATCGTCATCCAGATCTTCATCATGAATTTGTTCCAGGTAGCCTAACGCCTGCTCAAACTTTCCACTTTCCGCATATGAAATCCCCAATCGCTGAACCAAATTCACCCGTGAAAGTTCAGTAATTCCCTGTTTGATCAATCCAAGATACAGCCGAATTGCTTTTTGGTATTCTTTAGTATCAAAATATAATTCAGCTAACGCAAACTGGATGACTGGTTCATCTGGTGCCAATTCATATGCCCGTAAAAGCTTTTGTTCGCTGACATCAAACATCCCTTGAGTTTGATACAAATCAGCGGCAACCAAAAGACTTTCAAGGTAAGCATCTGAATCCGGCTTGATTTGTGCAAGATAATTTAATGCTTCATCATCATTACCTTCGCCAATCGCAATATCCGCTAATGATGTTCGAAATTCATCAGCATCCGGATGGCGTTCAAGCAGCTTCTCGTACGCGCGTTTTGCCCATTTAGTGAATCCTAATGAATACAGTTCCTCTGCAAGGCTGTACACCATGTCATCGCTATCTTTGCGCAATGACCATCCAAATTCTTTATGTGCCTCATCAATTTGACCTTTACTAATTAAATCGAGTGTTTTTTCTGCAAATGTCATTCAGATTTGCTCGCCTTTCTTTTGAAATCGTTAACGTAAACATACTTTAACAAAATAAAAAGGTTGTGACAACAATTCGTCACAACCCTTAAAATTCATTTACAGGAAGATTATTTAACAGCATCCTTAAGAGCCTTACCTGGCTTAAATGCTGGAACCTTGCTTGCAGGAATTTGAATTTCTGCACCTGTTTGTGGGTTACGGCCTTTCCGAGCAGCACGGTTACGTACTTCGAAGTTACCAAAACCGATTAATTGAACTTTTTCACCGTTTGCTAAAAAGTCTTGGATTGAACCAAATACTGCATCAACTGCTGTAGTTGCGTCCTTCTTTGTTAAACCTGTCTTTTCAGCAACCTTTTCGATTAATTGTGCTTTGTTTGCCATGTGTTTCCACCTCCTCGAATAGATAACAGTTGTACAACTTGTTATTGAATATCAAATTAATGATTGACACAATGACTAACAAATCATTGCTCAATAATTAAGATAGCATACAAAACCTAATATAACAAGCCTTTTCAGTGTAAATTAAACAAAATTAGAATGTTTGTAATCGTTTGATTGTTAATCTATTTACGTCGCCGAATAATTAAATGAATCGGTGTCCCGGTAAAGTCAAATGACGCCCGAATCTGGTTTTCAAGGAACCGTTCATATGAGAAGTGCATCAAATCCGGATCATTGACAAAGACAACAAATGTCGGCGGTTTAACTGAAACTTGGGTTGCATAGTAAATTCGCAACCGTTTACCGTTGTCAGTTGGAGTTGGATTTTGAGCAATCGCATCCAAGATCACTTCATTCAAGACAGATGATGAAATCCTCCGTTCATGGTTGATATTAACCTTCTTGATCAATGCCGGCAACGTATTCAACCGTTGATGCGTTTTCGCTGAAACAAAAACAATCGGGGCGTAACTCAAATATTGGAATTCCTGCCGAATAGCCTTTTCAAAGTCCGCCATTGAGTGACTATTCTTCTTCAAGGTATCCCACTTATTAACGACAATAATTACCCCACGACCGGCTTCATGCGCATACCCGGCAACGTGCTTATCCTGTTCACGAATTCCTTCTTCGGCATTCAGCACAACACAAACTACATCTGAACGATCAATGGCTTGCATTGCCCGCAAAACAGAATACTTTTCAGTATTCTCATAAACCTTGCCTTTTTTTCGAATCCCTGCTGTATCGATCATCGTATATTCCGTTCCGTCTTCTGTTTGGAACTTCGTATCGATCGCATCCCTAGTCGTTCCTTCGATATTTGAAACAATCACCCGGTTTTCGCCAAGCATTGCATTCACCAATGAAGACTTACCAACATTTGGCCGCCCAATAAAGCTAAATTTAATACTTTGATCTTCATCTTGACCAGCATTTTCAGGGAAGGCATTGATGACCTTATCTAACAGGTCACCGATTCCAATTCCGTGAACTCCAGAAATCGGCATTGGATCACCGAATCCTAATGAGTAAAAATCATAAATTTCATTCCGCATTTCGGGATTGTCAACCTTATTAACTGCCAAAAAGACAGGTTTATCAGTCTTATAGAGAATCTTCGCAACCTTTTCATCGGCATCCGTCACGCCTTCGCGGGCACTCACAACAAAAATAATTACATCGGCTTCATCGATCGCAATTTCAGCTTGTTCGGTAATTTGAGTAATAAACGGTTCATCACCAATATCAATCCCACCAGTATCAATCATATTAAACTTTTTACCAAGCCATTCGCAGTGCGTGTAAATTCGATCACGGGTGACACCAGGCGTATCTTCAACGATTGAAATTCGTTCACCTGCAACCCGGTTAAAAATTGTTGATTTACCGACATTTGGCCGACCGACAATTGCAACTACTGGATTTGCCATTTAATTCCCTCCATTCTGAAAAAATTAAAAAAACAAAAGATGACCTAAAAGTCATGCTTTTAGGCCATCAATTAAGAATTTAAATTAAATTATTTTTGGTCTTTTAATTCGTCACCAATAATGTCGCCTAAAGTAAATCCTGTTTCTTCTTCTGGGATTTCAACTTTCTTAGCATTATTGTTATTCTTCTTTGGGGCTGATTTTTCAGCTGCTGGCTTTTCTTGTAAAGCTTTAATTGACAATGCCAAACGGTGAGCTGCTGGATCAACGCTAAGAACCTTAACTTTAACTTCTTGACCTGGTTCTAAGACTTCGTTTGGAGTTGCAATGTGCTTGTGTGAGATTTGTGAAATATGAACTAAACCTTCAACGCCAGGCATAACTTCAACGAATGCCCCAAAGCTTGTTAAACGCTTAACTGTTCCGTCAAGAACGTCACCTTCAGCAATCTTTTCGCCAACTTCGTCCCATGGTTGTGGTAATGTTTGCTTGATTGATAATGAAATCCGACCGTGTTCTTCATCAACATCAAGAACCTTAACTTTCACATCTTGACCGACCTTCAAAACATCTGATGGCTTGTTTACGTGATCGTATGAAATTTCTGAAACGTGAACTAAACCGTCAACGCCACCAAGATCAATAAATGCACCAAAGTTTGTTAAGCGAGCAACTTTGCCTTCAACGGTTTCGCCAACAGTTAACTTGTCCATTGCTTCTTTCCGTTGAGCTTCACGTTCTTCTTTAGCTGCTTCCTTGTGTGATAAGATCAAACGGTTTTCACTTGGTTCGATTTCAACGATTTGTAACTTGAGTTCTTGACCCTTGTATTGGTTCAAGTCTTCAACGTAACGATCTGAAATCATTGAAGCTGGGATAAATCCACGAACACCAGCATCAACAACTAAACCACCCTTAACAACTTGAGTTACAGGTGCCGTAATTGTTTCACCATTTTCAAATTTCTTTTCAATATCATCCCAAACTTTACGAGCTTGTAAACGACGTTGTGACAATAAGAAGCTGCCGCCTTCTTTGTCGGAACCAATCTTAGAAATAACAACTAAGTCTAACATGTCGCCGACACTTACTTTATCTTCAAGTTCGTCTGCCTTAACACCTAATTCACGGGCAGGAACGACACCTTCGACACCTGTTCCTTCAATACCAACGATAACTTGCTTATTTTCATCAAATGCCAAAACTTCGCCTTTAACAACGTCGCCGACATTTACCTCCTTAACGCTGTTTAAAGCTTCTAATAAATCCTTGTTTTCTGATTCACTCATGGACAATGTCCTCCTTAACGACTAACTCTGAAGTTTATTTTAACGTATATTTATAAATATTTCCAGTATTATTAATGATTTTAATATTAATTTGTCTTTTGGTCGATAATTTCTAAAATCTTATCGACGACTTGATCAATGGTCAACGACGTTGTGTCAACCAAAACCGCATCTTTTGCTTGAATTAATGGTGAGATTTCGCGGTGTGAGTCCTTGTAATCCCGTTCTTCAATTTCCTTTTCAAGAACATCAAGCGGCGTATCGATTCCCTTTATTTGGTTCTCCTTAAACCGGCGCACTGCCCGTTCATGAACACTGGCAACTAAGAAAATCTTCACTTCAGCATTTGGTAAAACCGTTGTTCCGATATCCCGGCCGTCCATTACGATTCCGCCGGCTTCCGCAATTTCTTGTTGCCGTTTAGTTAATTCAGCTCGCACACTTGGTTGTGCAGATACCAATGAAACGTTATTGGTAATTTCAGGAGTCCGAATTGCTTGGGTAACTTCTTCGTCGTTCACAAAGACCCGTTGTTCAGGTTCAGCCGGAACGAACCGGATTTGAATCGTTTTAAGCAATTCCTTCAATGCCTGGTCATCATCCAGTTTAACGTGATTCTTTAACGCTGCAAAAGTTACTGAACGGTACATTGCTCCTGTATCACAGTAAATAAAATGTAATTTCTTCGCAACAATCTTTGCAACGGTACTTTTTCCTGCCGATGCCGGCCCGTCAATTGCTACTTGAATTTTCTTCATTAAATAAACCTCCTGATGTTTCTTTCAAAAAAATTGAGGTCGCGACCTTCGTCTGACCTCGAATTAAATTATTATTTGACCCGAACTTGTTGTCCTGGCTTAAGTTCTGTTCCAGCAAGTCCTGGATTCAATTGCAATAATTGTTGAACGGTTAATCCGTTATTAACAGCTACCCGGTAAATTCCTTGACCAGCGCCAACCGTTGCATACCCATTGCCGTTACCTTGTTGATTGTTGGTTTGACCTTGAGTCTGATTTTGTTGTCCCTGGTTTGTGGTATTTTGTTGGGTTTGATTTGCTTGAACTTGGTTGTTATTACCTTGCTGAACATTCGTTTGCTGTTGATTATTATTTTGTTGCTGTGCAGGTTGACTTACGACTGAGCTAGCTTTCTTTTCATCCTTTTTCTTGTCATCCCTCTTTGATGACTTCTTTATAACTTTCTTGGATGAGGATTTCTTCTTTTTCTTTGATGAAGATACAACTTCGATTTTATCGCTGTGCGTTGTATGTTGCTTAGCCGTTTTCTGCGATAAAAAATAAAGACCTACCACACCAATAATGATAATAATAAACACGACCAGCAATGACGTCGTTAACGCCGTATTTTTCTTAGTATTTTGACGTCTTGCAGTCCGTGATAAGTTGCCTTGTTCATCTTTTTCTTCTTCAAAAGTATTTTCCCAAGGCTTCTTTACATGGTCATTTGACTTTTTCTGACTCAAAATTACACCCCATATCTAAAACGTGTCCTCAAATATCTTACCACATCTCAAAATAATTTTACCATACTAAATTTATTTTTCTTGCGCAAATAATTCTGCAAGAACCTGATGATAATTCTGCATTTTGAGTGCGGATTTCAGCTCCGCCTGTTTCTTTTTTTCTAATCCGAGCATAGCAACATCCACCGGTCCACTTTGGCAACACTTTTCATTATGATGAACCGTTCGATTTTCCTTAAATGCATCCAAAATGAATTGCCGTTTGCATTGTTCAGTATGGATATAAGCAATCATCTGATTGAGTGCTGCCGATTTATCTTGTCGATGCTTTGTAAAAAAGCTTTCAAGTCGTGGAAGTGAAATTTGGGTATTAATGAACGCCTTCAAAAATTGATGATTTTCATCTTGAAGGTCTTTCAATAGTTCCGGGTGATGATAATAATAGTCGATTTCATTTTTTTGCGGGGCCGAATCGATCTGCATTGTATATTGCAAGCTTTCATCTCCCGGAACATACAATAAGATTGCAATACTTTGCTGCCCATCACGCCCGGCACGTCCAATTTCCTGAACATAACTTTCAAGATCCGCCGGCAAATGATAATGGATCACATATCGGATATCTTTTTTATTCACACCCATTCCAAATGCACTCGTCGCACAGATCACATCTAGCTGATTTTCAATAAATTGATGCTGAATTGAAAACCGATCTTCCAAGTTTAAATCTGCATGATACGCTGCAACCCGCAAATTTGTTTTCCGCGTTAAAAGTTCAACAATTTCATCCGCTTTTTTCTTACTTGAAAAATAAATCAACCCCGGTCCTTGAATCGTGGTCACTAATTCAAGCAGCCGATCATTTTTTGCCATTTCCGATTCAACTTCTTCAACGTTCAAAAAGATATTCGGTCGGTCGATCGAATACCGAATCACTTGCGAATCATCTTCAAACCGCAGTTGCTTTTTGATCGTCATCTCAACCTCATGCGTTGCGGTTGCGGTCAAAGCCAACGTTAACGGTTGCCCAAGCAGCTGCCGAATCTTTCCTAAAATCAAATAATCCGGCCGGAAATCCGGTCCCCACTTTGCAATGCAGTGGGCCTCATCAACTACCAACAACCCAATTGGCAACCGCCGAAGTTGGTTAAAAATCAACTCATTTTGCAAAATTTCTGGCGAAGCAAAAATAAACTGGTAATTCGCTAAATTATGCAACACAAAATCCCGTTCCTGTCCCGTTAATTTTGAAGTCAGCGCTACTACTTGAGAAATTCTGTTATATTTCATTTGTTCAACCTGGTCTTGCATTAATGAAATCAGCGGTGAAATGACCAAAACCCGTTGGTGAGTGAACTTCCCATAAAGCTGATAGCAAAGTGACTTCCCGGTTCCTGTTGGTAAAATCGCCAGAGTGGAATGGCCTTCAACCAAGCTCATTAAGGTTTCAGCTTGACCGGGTTTAAAATTCTCAAAGCCGAATTCTTGTTTTAAGACTTGCTGTAATTTCGTTTTAATTTCAATTTCATTCATTGCATTCACCATGAGTTTTCATAATTGCATAAAGCCGAAATTTCAAAAACGGCATTTCAAAGCCCTGTTGCTGTAATTCAGCATACCGCCACTGGTCAATATCGGGTTCAGCATAGACCCTTGACAAAATCTTCAAGTCAGATTCACTTAAAACTTTTTCGTACGGAAAATCCGGCTGGAAAATTGCCAATACTTGTAAATGTTCCTCAATCGTACTGCGCCGTAACCGCCGTATTTGAATAATTTGATCAACCGTTTTTCCATCGTTAAATAACATCGCAGTTTGATGAATCGTCGGCGTTAATGCACCGGGTAAGGCAGTGATTTGAACAAGTTGACCAATTTTAAGGTTTGACCGTGCCTGAATAAAGGCTGCTAATTGTAATGCCAGATCCCGCCACGTCCATGAAACCTCTAACGGACTAATTCCAAGCTGGGAGGCAATCTGACCATCTGACAATCCATTTTGGGTATGTCCAACTAATTTAGCGGTAAAAAGATCAGCTTTAGCAGGATCACATTGATCTAAGAATTGCGTAAGACATTCTGAAATTTCAGCCGCTAGCATTTCAAAAGTGTTAACTTGCAACCAACTTTTAATTACGAACTGCGCCTTTAAGTTCTGATTCGCAACGTAATAGTTTGAATTGTGATAACGATACTCCGAAGCAACCTGAACCATCAATAATAAAATTGCTTGCCATAACTGATAATCAAATTTTTGATTTAATTCCGGATGGTCCACAAATGAATATCTTGTTCGATGAGTCGCAATTACTTCCTGTCCTTGAGAAGTCAATTGCAATCCCTGGGCTGAAGATTGTAACCATTTTTGGGCAATCAACTCATCGATCACATCATTAAATTTTTTAACATCAAATCGCGGAACGGCGTTTAAATAATCCAAATAGTGGTACCGTAATCCCCAAAACAATACTGATCCGGTCCGCTTATTCGTTAAAATTTGCCGTAAAACGGTTGCTTTTCGCGGCTGCCGCTGATCAAAAAAATGCAAAAGATGCCAATCAGCCACTATGTTGCCTCCCTTCGTCATTATGAATATCAAAATTATAGCATTTTTAACAGGCGATTTGCTTTTCAAGGCATAATAAAAAGACCGTTAACCGGTCTTTTTAGAATCAATTAATGAACACTTTCCTTAATTTCGGAACCAACAAAGTTGTTAAACCGCCAATCACGATCCCTTTGATCAAGTTAAACGGTACAACTCCTAGTAAGACTAATTTAACAAGCGGAATGGTGATTTTCATTCCGAGAACCTTAATGTATAATGGCGTAATGACCCAATAATTAGCAGCAGCCATGATCACCGTCATCACTAATGTTGCAACCGCAATTGCTCGAACATAATGCTGGATACCCGCTTTTGAAAAATAATTAAAGATTTCGATAAAGACAACTAATGCAATTGCATCCGCCAAAACACCAATCAAGTTACTAATTGACATTCCTGCCAAAATCAAATGCAAAAGTTCCTTAATTAGCAGTGCAATATAACCATCTTTACGTCCAAAAATCAAAAATGCTAATAAAATTGGAATTCCAGAAAAATCCAACGTCATGTACGGAACAATTGGAATGATCGGAATTGCAATATACATCAAAAGATATGCCATCGCCCCTAAAAGGGCCGCAATCGTTAAATTTCGCCATGATTTCTTCATAAAAAAATCCTCCTAAATCAAATTTAGAAGGAGATACATGCAAACAACCTGACACCGCTGCCAGTTGCAAATCTTTTTGTATCTTCTTCCATCCAGACTTTACTGTCGGTACCGGAATTTCACCGGTTCGATCCTTTCGGAGTAGCGGACTATCACCGCCGGTCGGGAATCACACCCTGCCCTGAAGACATTTCAGATTATTATTTAGTTTAAGTTAATTCTAATTTTAAATTTTCTAATTGTCAAAAGTTAAAATCGTTTTCCTTCGACTAATTTTTCAAGGCTGCGAATTTCGTTATGTGATAACGGTCGAAATTGGCCTGCCGTTAATCCATCAAGTGTTAAGAAACCATACTTTTCACGTTTCAGCTTTTTCACCGGGTGACCAACTTTTTCAAGCATCAATTTTACTTGGTGATACCGGCCTTCATGAATCGTTAATGACACAATTGCCGTGTCACTGCGTCTATCACTTGATAAAATTTTCGCCTTAGCCGGTGCAGACTTATGCTTAGCATCCAACTTCACCCCTAAACGCAAATGTTTTAGGTCGTCATTCGTTGGAATTCCCTTCACCTTTGCTACATAGGTCTTTTCAATTTTGTATCGCGGATGCATCAACATATTGGCTAATTTACCGTCATTCGTCATGATCAATAATCCGGAAGTATCGTAATCTAACCGACCAACTGGATACAGTCGAACCGGAATGTCGCTAAAATAATCTGTAACGACTTTCCGCCCCTTATCATCTTTGACAGCTGAAATCACTCCACGCGGTTTATAGAAAAGAAAATATTCCTTTGTCTCCGCCTGTTCAATTAGCTTGCCATTGACTTCAACTGCGTCGTTACCCGTTACCTTCATTCCTAATTGAGTGACAACTTTCCCGTTGACCTTCACCTTGCCGTCCAAAATCATCTTTTCGCTTGCTCGCCGTGAAGCAACGCCAGCTTGAGCCATTACCTTTTGCAATCGTTCTGCCATTATTCTTCCTCCTTTCCAATCGTCTTTTCAAATAATTCCATTAAATCATTTGGATCATTTTCATCATCATTTGATTCATCAGCTTCGTTCTCTGGAAGCGGCGGTAATTCATCTAATGACTTGATACCAAAATGATCAAGAAATTTTTCTGTCGTTGAGTATAAAATCGGACGTCCTGGAACATCCAAGCGACCGTCTTCTTTAATTAATTCCAACGCTATCAACTTTTGAATCATCCCGCTCGCCTTGACACCGCGAATCGCTTCAATATCAATTCGGGTAATTGGTTGCTTATAAGCAATGATCGATAGCGTTTCGATTGCTGCTTGGGAAAGTGTGGTGGTTGCCGGAGCTTCAAAATAGCTTTTGATCAACGGGGCAAACGCCTTTTTAGTCGTAAATTTAACCGTTTCGCCAGTCTGAACCAATTCAAAACTGCAATTTTTATCAGTATTATACTTTTTCTCCAGTAATTTTAACTGTTCATTGATCGCCGGTTTTAACAATCCTGTTAAATGAGCAAGATTGGTAATCGAAATGCCCTCATTTCCGCTTACAAAAATCAGACTTTCAACTTTTGCTTGGTTTGACAGCATTCTTCGTTCCTCTTTCTAAAATAATTGGTCCTAACTGAGTCGTTTGACTAACAGTCACTTCGCCCCGTTTGGTTAATTCAAGCAGTGCCAGAAAAGTTGTTACCAGCTGTTCAACTTCGATTTGATCACCAAATAGGCTTTGAAATTCAAGTGGTTGCGCTGCTTGCTGCATTCGGTGTTGCACCCGTTTGATTTCGCCTTTAATGGTGTATTTTTCAGTTTCAAGTTTTCGCCGAACCGGTTTAGCAATTTTCCGCTGAGCAATTATTCGGGCAAACGCATGTTGCAATATTTCCGTTGATAACTCTTCATCTGACAACTTACCAAGTTTAGCATCTGCCGGAATGGCTGCCTGCTCACGTGAATATTGCTTTTGCCGCTCAATTGCAAGAACCTGCAACTGAGCTCCGGCATCCTGAAATGTTTGGTGAAGAATCAATTGCTGAACTAACTCTTCCCGCGGATCCTCATAATCTTCTTTAAATTCTTCTACTTGTTCCTGTTCGGTTGGCAGCAACATTTTACTCTTAATGTTCAAGAGCATTGCCGCCATAACCAAATACTCCCCAGCAACATCGAGCTGCAACGTCTGCATTTGATGTAAGTAATCGATGTACTGGGCAGTAATTTCAGCCATTGGAATGTCATTGATATCCATCTTATTTTGCCGAATCAAATGCAATAACAAATCCAACGGGCCTTCAAATTTTTTAACTTTAAACGTTAATTGATGATCGTTATTCGTGTTTGCTTTCATTTTGGTGTTCCCATTTTGCAATAATTGAAGCAACATCGAGGCTTCCCATCATCTTACAATCTGGATATTGATGAGCGACTTCATCTAACACTTGATTATATGCGATTTGGCTTCGCTCTGACGGTGACAGTGCAATTTGTCGAATCACGACAATCTCGTCACTGACTTCGACCCCGACGATTCCGCTAAAATCCCCATTTTCGTTACGCCATAAATAAAGAACCCGACTATCGTCATCCTGATACCAGGAAATTTCAGCTTCAAGGCGGTTAACGTCCTTTAATCCAGGAATAAAGGACAACAGCCCCATCGCAATTTTCTTATAGCCGCTCTTATACTTAACTAACATTTTAAATCTCCTATAAATGCTTTCCTCTTATGCAAGGATATAACCTTTTTACGTTAATGTACCATATTTCAATCTGAATGACAAAAAGGTTAATTTTAATCATTCAAAATCAGTAGGCCGTCTTCTTGGTGAACAAGGCCGGCCTTCATCAAGTGACCAACTGCTCGTTTAAAGGCTCCTTTACTGATTCCAAAATATGCTTTGATCTCATCCGGACTGCTCTTATCCGTATATGGCAATACGTGAGCTTGGGAATGCTGCAAAGCTGCTAAAATCATTTGCGCATCGTCACTAATTGCTTCAAATGCCCGCGGCTTTAATGATAAATTCAATTCACCGCGATCATTGACACCGATCACCCGCGCATTGACCACTTCACCCAACCGCGGTTCAACTTCCCGTTCAGACGGATGAATAAATCCTAACTGGTAATCATTTGTAATGACATGGGTTCCCGTAATCTTTAACATGTAAACCGTTGCGGTCACATCTTTATTTTTCATTGAAGTATCCGCCTTATCACTGACTCCATGAAACATTGAATCAGTTGCAAGTTTGCCCCAAATGCGGCCTTTATCGTCAACTGATAATGCAACCATTAATCGATCGCCTTTTGCTGGCCAAAGTTCAGCCATTGCCGGCATATCATCCATTGAAACGACAACGTCTTTATTCGGCAAACCAATGTTGACAAAGACACCCAAATTGCGTTGAACCTTAACAACCGTTCCCCAAGCATACTTATCAATCCCGCTTTTCGGTGGATTCTTCGTTAATTGAAGTTCATGATTTTCATTTTCATAGGCCCAACCAGAGATTTTTGATCCCATCTTCGGCATTTTGATCAGTTCATTTTTATCCAATTTAAATGTCAAGCCATCAATTTGCGCAAAAACAAATTCATCATTTTCATCCGTTACTGTTGCCGTAACGTTCTGTGCCATAATATCCTTTAACATATCTTCACCTTTTTACCTATAAACTTAAATGCAACAATGAAATAATTACAAAGGTAATCCCACTCGCAATTACTGGTCCCGCAGCGATTCCCTTAAAAAGAACCACTCCAAGAATCGTTCCGAATACCAACGCAACCGTGACCTGCGGCGAAACTGATAACTGGTTGACCCCCCATTTTGAAAGGATTGCAACTAAGATTCCACATCCAATCGCAACCCAGCCGCCAGGTGACTTAAAAACATCAATTAAATCTCTGAACCCAATTTGACCAGTCGCAATCGGAATTAAAATTGAAATTGAAATAATCGTAACACCCCAGTTGATTCCTTTACTATGGATCGTTTCCATCCATTTTTGAGCAAACGGCAATAATTTCAATAACATAACAACCAGCGTTGCAAAGATCAATGAATTATTCTTTCCCAAAATCGCCACTGCTAAAATTAATGCTAAAAATAGCCAACTTTCCATCGTTAATTCCTCGTTTCAAAATCTAATACCCCCTATTCTACCGGAATTAACGTTTTTTTTCAAAATTGCTTGAGATAAAAAAAACTTCACTCCGTATCTGGAGTGAAGATCAGGTTGATATTCTTTCACTCACCTACTAGAATGAAAGCTCCTTCATCAACCATTTTTAGTTTAACTCCTTGATAATCATGATGCAAATAATTTGATTTGTAGTTATTGCTAATTAACTTTGCAATTTCTTTTATTCAGTCTATATCGTATAACCAAACACTCTTCCTCCAATATATTGTGTTTGAAGCATAGATATAAGCCATATATTGTGTTATCATTTAAACAGTTACTGATATGAAAGTGGGGAGAATAATGAATAAAACTTATATGATTTCTTACAATTTAAAATCACGTAACCGGAAATATTTTGATATTCTTCGACTAATTCAAAATTTAAACGGCAGTAATATCCATTTACAAGAATCCTTATGGCTTGTAAAAACCAATGAAACTCCAGAAACAATGTATGAAAAGTTCTATCAGATTCTCGATAACTATGACTCACTCTTCATCTGCGAACTCATGCCTAATTATCAAGGATTAGCATCCCCTGCCGATTGGAATTTTATTGAAAAGTATACCTTTAACTAAATAATTTAGCCTTAAATAAAATTTATTAGCATTCATTATTGAAGATAGTAAAAGTTACTGATATAATACTATCTGTTACGGAGAGTTGGCAGAGTGGTAATGCAGCGGACTCGAAATCCGCCGAACCGGCTATAACCGGCGCGCAGGTTCAAATCCTGTACTCTCCTTATTAATGAATCTTATCCTTTATTGAAACACCGTAAATCGTTGATTTTACGGTGTTTTTATTTTGCTTAATTCATATGTTTTCGTATGTTTTGATAGTTTTGTTGCACACTTGTTGCACACATTGCACAATATTAAATGTGTTTTCCTTCTATGTGTAAATAACAAAAACAGAACATACCAACTAAGGATGTCCTGTGTATTTTACTTATCTAACTTTAGCTCAACAACAAACGGATATTTTAATTCCATTACCAATCCAACTTCTTTATAAAATTCATCATTGCAGCTATCATCAATTTTTCCATATGTATTTTGGAATTGAGTACATTTAAAACGCTCTTTAAATGTTTTAACTTGTCCGTTTGCTAACAAAGTTTTATATGGACCAATGTTCATTTTCTTTTCTTCTGGAAGCATTATATATTTATTAACATAATATGCTTGATATGTTTTACGTTTGGAAGAAAACGTTGATATAACATTATCATCTATATTAAAGACTCCTTTAGGAGATTCATAATATTTCGCAATATTATTATCATATCCTTTTCCCGGATCTTTTGCCTTCGGTTTAATTGAACAAACAACGTACACTTTATCAGTTGGTTTTAAATTCCAAACCTGTTCGATAGATTTTTTATCTATTTTGGCAGCCCATAAACTATATCCTGCTTTTTCTATTTCATCCAGTTTCCTACTTAATATGGTTTTTACATCTTCTTTATCATGTTGACCTATAACACTGTAAAAAATATTATTGATTTTATCTAACAATCGAAAATCTCCTTTCATAATTTAATTTCATAAATTCTTTTATAATTTTTGTCATCTGAACTTTTTTAAAAAATTTCCAATAATCGTTCTTAAATCTTACATAATTCGTTTCCTCTTAATTAAATATTTTTATCGTGACATAATTGTATTATTCATACATCTATTATCATAGAGGCTATTCTATCAAATTTCTCACCAAATAAAAAAGCTAGTAAAATACTAATAAATCATGTAATTTCCTCAATCCCACTTCCGCCCTTTATTATACTCAAGCTTCGCCTTCATCACATCCATCGGGTCAACATCTAAACGATCACACATGTAAAACAGATAAATTAACGTATCCGCAATTTCACCCTTTAAATGCGTCTTTTCATCTTCACTTAACTCATCATTTGTCTTTTTCCATTGAAAAATTTCTAGAATTTCCGCAGCTTCAATGTTTACTGACTTGGCTAAATTAGGTAAAGTTTGTCCCTTATCCCATCCGCGGGAATTTCTGAAATCAATCAGTTCTTGCATTAATTTTTGGTAATCCATGGTAAAAAATCTCCTTTATTTGTTAATAATCTTTTTCAATCTCTCTGATAAAAAGCGTTTTTAACTAAGCAATTAGAAAGGTGCATTGTAGCATTTTAAATTATTCACTATTGAAATCCATTAAATCCTATCAGTCTTCCGCGTTTCTTCATCTCGATCACTATTTTAAGTGCCAACGTTATGAAGCTGGCTAAACAAATTGTTCTTATTAATAAAATCGCATGAAAAGCATTTACTAAGAAAACCACCGGAATTCCTCCAAAAACAACTATAACCCCCAACGTAATAAATGTATCATTTATTACATACAGTATTCGTGGTACCGCACGATAAATTACAATTTCTTTATCACTTGAAGCTTTTACATATAATCTAATTTTTCTTCCAAGTTGATCAGCAAATTTCTTAGCACTAATCGGATTTCCTTTATCATCACATGGCCAAAAATAATCACCATTATCAAGGTAAAGTGTTTCCTTTGAATCATTTAACTTCAACTCTTTTTTAATAGCATCCACTAAATTATTTAATTGCTCTTCTGTCAATCTGCTCCTCCTTAATTGCTCATTACCTGCATTTCTTTGCGTGCTTAATCAGCGCATCCGCCCAACTATACGGATGATTGTTACTTAAATCATTAGTCCTTTCGATTTCAACATGCACTTTAATCACAAATTCCATTCTTTACGTTCCTTCCACTAATCAGTTTAACTAACAAAAAAACGCCTAGAGATATCCTCCAGACGTCAATGAAGAATATCGCTATACACTGGAGCACGTTGCCTTCGCGAAAGGTACGTTGCTGCTGGGTCATCGTGTGTATTCACTGTGCCAGCTCTTTATATTCCTAGCCGTTCAATTGTCAAGTGTAATTTTACTTGACTTGATTAGTCTTTGTCAATCAAATTTGAATAATATTAATAAATTAATTTATTAAAAAAGGTCGCACCCCGTCGAGTGCGACCTTTAACTCGCTCAGCTTAACTCACAACGTCTTGCAACTTAAACCAACCGATTATTATTTTATCTGAACTCTATCTTAGAGAGTGCTTGAAGCACCACGGTAGATTGCGCCACGACGGCTGTCTACTGTGACTGTTTCGCCTTCCTTGATAGCTTCTGTTGCGTTTTCGGCACCAACAACAACTGGAATACCCATTGAGATACCAACAACAGCTGCATGTGATGTTAAACCACCGTTTTCAACAACTAATGCTGATGCCTTTTCGATTGCTGGTAAGTAGTCTTTGTCAGTTGTCTTTGTTACAAGAACGCAACCTTCTTCAGCTTTCTTGTTAGCTTCGTCTGCTGACTTAGCAATTACGGCTTTACCGATAACTGTTTCTTCGCCAACCCCTTGGCCCTTAACTAATGCAGAACCAACTAATTGGATCTTCATAATGTTTGTTGTACCTTTTTCGCCAACAGGAACACCGGCAACGATTAAGATTAAATCGCCTTCCTTAGCAAGGCCAGCCTTCTTAGCTTCTTCTGTAGCTAACTTGAACATTTCATCTGTTGTAGCTGGTTTTTCAGCAACAACTGGGTATACGCCCCAGTTAACCATCAAGCCACGACGTGTACGATCGTCGAATGTTACGGCTAAGATGTCTGCATCTGGACGATACTTCGAAATCATCTTAGCTGTGTAACCTGATTCCGTAGCAGCAACAATTGTCTTGATGCCTAAGTTTTCAACTGCTTCAGCAGCTGCACGACCAATAGCTTCTGTAACGTCTGTCTTGTCGAAGTCGTTGATTGAGAAGTTCTTGTATTGACGTAATGCATTTTCAGCCTTAACGTCGATCCGTGCCATTGTTGCAACAGCTTCTACAGGGTAATCACCATTTGCTGATTCACCTGAAAGCATTGTTGCGTCTGTACCATCGAATACAGCGTTAGCAACGTCTGATGCTTCGGCACGTGTTGGACGTGGGTTTTCAATCATTGAGTCAAGCATTTGTGTAGCTGTGATAACTGGCTTACCTGCAGCGTTGCACTTCTTGATTAATGACTTTTGTACCAAAGGAACATTTTCAGGTGGAATTTCAACACCCATGTCACCACGAGCAATCATCAAACCATCTGATACCTTTAAGATTTCATCAAAGTTGTCAATACCTTCTTGTGATTCGATCTTAGGGAAGACTTGAACGTGTTCCATGTGCTTTTCTTCAAGTAATTCACGGATATCTAAAATATCTTGTGGCTTACGTACGAATGAAGCAGCGATGTAGTTGATTTCGTGATCCAAACCGAAGCGGATATCACTTGAGTCTTTTTCAGTGATTCCTGGTAAGTTGATTGATACGCCAGGAGCGTTTACCCCTTTACGTGAACCTAACACGCCTTCGTTCAATACTTTACATACTAATTCGCGGTTTGCTTCATCTTTCTTTTCGATTTGCATGTCGATCAAACCATCATCGAACAATACGTGACCGCCTTCGTGAACGTCATCGTAAAGTCCTGGGTATGTAACAGCAATCTTTTCCTTTGTACCTTCGATTGAATCATCCATTGAGATCCGAACTTCATCGCCGATGTGGAATGAAATCTTGCCATCTTTTTGAACAGTTGTCCGGATTTCAGCACCCTTTGTATCAAGCAAGATACCAACTGTCTTACCAGTCTTCTTTTCAGCTTCATGAACAAGGTTTAAACGACCTAAGTGTTCTTCATGGTCACCGTGTGAGAAGTTGAAACGGAATACGTTTGCGCCAGCTTCGATTAACTTAACAATTGTATCTAAATCGTTACTTGCTGGTCCAAGTGTACTAACAATCTTTGTTTTTTTCATGAGTTAGTTCTCCTTCTATCAAATTAGAATCTTAAACGATCATTCAAGTCAAGCAGTGAGACATCCGTCTTGTGCTTGTGATTCTCCAATGTGTCAATGATATCTGTGGCAACAAGTTTGTTGTCGTGAATACCAATGGCCAAACCGCCTTTACCTTCAAGCAATAAACGTACGGCATAGTCGCCTAAACGGCTTGCTAATACCCGATCCTTAGCTGTTGGCACACCACCACGTTGGATATGAGCCAATGTTACAGCACGGCTATCAAAGTCACCGTATTGATCTAATTTTTCTTTGAATTCTTGTGCTGACATTACGCCTTCAGCAATAACAATCAAAGCATGGTCCTTGCCGTTTTTTCGGTTTTCTTTGATCTTGTTTGCAATTGCTTCAATATCATAATCACGTTCAGGAATAACGATTGCATCCGCACCTGCAGCAATTCCAGCCCATAATGCGATATCGCCTGCTCCACGACCCATAACTTCAACAACGAATGTCCGTTGGTGTGAAGTTGCAGTGTCGTTGATCCGGTCAAGGGCTTCGGTTGCAACATTTACTGCAGAGTCGAACCCGATCGTAAAGTCTGTCCCTGGAATATCATTATCGATCGTTCCTGGAACCCCGATTGAATTGTAACCGTGCTTTGTAAGTTTTTCAGCACCGTGATATGAACCATCACCGCCGATAACAACTAAAGCATCGATCCCGAATTTCTTAAGTTGTTCAATCCCTTGGAGTTGAACTTCTTCTTGGGCGAATTCTGGGAAACGAGCTGAATAAAGAATTGTACCGCCACGATTGATAATACCGTCTAATTCTTTAGAGTTCATCTTAAAGATGTTACCTTCAACTAACCCTTTGAATCCGTAGTTAATCCCATAAGCTTCGAGACCAGCGCTCATTGCAGAACGAGCAATGGCACGAACAGCAGCGTTCATTCCTTGTGAATCGCCACCGCTTGTAAGAATACCAATGCGTTTCACTTGTTTTCACCTCGAGTAATAAATCTAATAATATACATTCTCCGATTACTATCTTATCACTTTTAAATTTAGTTGTCTTTAAATATTTTCAATTATATTTAAGGATTTTCGAAGGATTTAAGGGTTCCTGCGCACTTGATGGTTTAGACCAATTCATTCATTTTTTATTGAAGAACAACGTTATCCTTCCCAAGTAATTGAACCAATTTTGCCCTGGTTTGTGCTGAATCACTTAACCAGTACTGTTGCTCCATTGTAATTTTTCGTTGCCGCTGTTTTTCGTAAATAATCACCGGAACCGGGCCGTGATTTTGACGCATCGTTTGTAATAATTGTCGCTGCAAAGTTGCGTTCAGCTGATTAACGCGCAAATAATAACAGCGGTCACTAATTTCAGCAGCCCGTTGAATCGTATTTGCGACTAAGTTCAACTTGCCATTGCGTTCTTGAACCTTGCCGGTGATCATTAACACCTCACCCGAATGCAGCAGCCCACCAAATTGAGCAAACTGTTGCGGAAAGACCGTCATTTCAATCTCACCGGTCGGATCACTGACATCAACAAAGGCCATTTGCGTTTGGTTCTTGGTTCGAATCAACTTAACGTGTTTAACATACAAAATCGCCCGCACAAAATTTGTGACCTGAATTCGATTGACCGGAACCGTACGGTAAATTTCAATCAGTTTCCGATATTGATCGATTGGATGACCGGATACATATGTTCCAAGATATTCGGCTTCTTTTTCCAATAGCTCATTAGCAGACAGCCCTTTTTTCGGCGCTGTCTTCTTCGGCATTAACTGTTTCAATAAATCAATGTTGCCGCCGCTTAACTTGATGCCTTCAAGAATTCCCGGCATTTCCGCAAGTAAATGATTACGATTGGAATCAAACGAATCAAATGCCCCGGCATAGATCAAAGCTTCCAACGTTTCTTGATTCAAAAACTTATTATCAATGCGCCGAATGAAATCGACTAAGCCATGGAAATAGCCGTTTGCATTACGCTCATTTAAAAGCGCTTGGATAAAATCGATTCGCAACTTTCGAATACTCCGAAATCCAAAGTAAATTTCATGATTCTTTAAAATAAAGTAAATTTGGCTTTGATTAACGTCTGGTAAATGAACTTGAACACCGCGTTCGCGCGCTTCCATCACGTAATTCCGTGTCTTTTCAGATGCTCCGACAACCGAATTCAAAATTGCCGCATAAAACGCAGCCGGATAATGGCACTTGATATACGCTAATTGAAAAGCTAACTTTGAATATGCCACCGAGTGTGATCGGTTAAAGCCGTAATTCCCAAACCGTTCAATAAATTCGTAAACTTGAACCGCATCCGCTTGAGCGTATCCTTTCCTCATCGCTCCCTGGATAAACTGGCCCCGCATCCGATCAATTACATCTTGTTTCTTCTTACTCATTGCCCGCCGTAACAAATCCGCTTGACCAAGCGTAAAGCCGCCCATTTCTGATGCAACCTGCATGACCTGTTCCTGATAGACAATAATTCCATAAGTAGACTGCAGAATTGGTTTTAAGCGTGGATTCGGGTATGTAATCGGCGCTTGGCTGTTCTTCCGCCGAATAAATTCATCAATATTTTGAATTGGACCTGGACGGAATAACGCATTGGTTGAAACGATATCCTCAAATCTTTGCGGCCGCAACTGTTCCAAAACGTTCCGGATCCCGTTTGATTCAAATTGGAAAATCCCGGCAGTATCTGCCTTTTGAAAAACCTGCAGCGTTTGCGGATCCTCCAGACTAATCTGATGAATATCAAAATTCCGATCAAAATCGCGTTTAACAAAGTGAATCGCATTATCCAGAATCGTTAAATTCCGCAATCCAAGAAAGTCGATTTTCAACAGACCAACCTCTTCGACCTGTTCCTTCGCAAATTGGGTCAAGTAAATTCCTTCACCGCCAATCTGTACCGGAACAAAATTCCGCAAATCATGGTCACTCAAAATTACCCCGGCCGCATGGGTACTATACTGGCGTGGTAATCCTTCAAGGGCCATCGCGGTTTTATAAATTTTTTGATTTAATTTACTATCAGCCAGCATATTGCGTAACGGTTGTGATTGCTGATACGCATTCTTTAATGTAACATTGTGCAGTCGTGGTATCGCCTTTGACCAGTTAGAAACTTCAAATGTATTCTGTCCCATTACTCGACTGACATCGCGAATTACTTGCCGCGCATTCAAGTGGGTAAATGTAATGATTTGGGCCATATGCGTTTGACCGTATTTTTGATGAACGTAGTCAATAATCTCATCCCGTTTTTGATCAGGAATATCCAAATCGATATCCGGCATCTGCGCCCGTTCTTCATTCAAGAACCGTTCAAACAGCAATCCATATTCAATCGGATCAACGTCGGTAATAAATAAGGTATATGAAACCAGCGAACCGGCTGCGGATCCCCGCCCTGGTCCAACCAAAATATCATGTGTGTGAGAGAAATTCGTAACGTCCCACACAATCAAAAAGTAATCATCAAATCCCATCCGGTGAATGACTTTCAGTTCATGGTCAAGCCTTTGTTGATACTCTTGCGGATCAGCATCCGGGATTTGAGCTAATCGTTTCTTCAAACCCGTCTGACAAAGCTGTCGCAGATACGTTGCCGAATCAATTCCATCCGGTGTTTTATAATGCGGTAATTGCGTTGGCAGAAATTCAAGGTTGATTTGAATTTGATCAACCAGGTCACATGCTGTTTGCCAACAGTCTTCAAGACCAGACTGGGCAAATTCTTGGTGCAATTCTTCACTTGATTTAAGGTAGTCTTCACCTTTGATTGGGGATGCAAGCTGTTCCGGCATTAATTTTGCATTTGTTCCAATCGCATTTAAAACTTGCAGATCAAATGCTTCTTCGGGATGAAGGTATTTAACAGGTTCATTTGCGATCAATCGAATTCGAGCCTGATTTTGAAGCTGACGCAAACCGTAAACTAAGTCATCGTCCATTTGCGGGTTAACGCTTAAATAAACATCTTCAGGCCGCCAAAACTGCAATAACTGCTTTACAAAATCTGCCGCGACTTCAAAATCATGATTGCGGATTCCTGCAAAGACCGGTGATTTCTCAGTAATGATCACCTTTAGATCTTGTGTGAGCGCTTGAATTTGATCAAGCGCTAATGGTCCTTCACCTGCTTCATACCCGTCTACCGTCATTTTGGTCGACGAGATCTTCATTAAATTTTGATAGCCGTTCTTATTTTGCGCTAATAAAATTATTTCCTGAGGATCAGTTCCCTTACCGTTCAATTGTAATGTTAATCCGATCAACGGCTTAATTCCGGCTTTTTGGCAGGCATGATAAAAATCAAGCACGCCGTACATTACATTAATATCCGTTAGTGCCAATGCCTGATAACCAAGTTCTTTCCCGCGGTTAACATATTCATCGATTTTTAATGTACTCTGCAACAAACTGTAACTGCTGATCACTTGTAATGGACTAAACATCACAATCGCCTTTCTATCTTTGTTATCCTCATTATATCAGATTCAATAAGATTCTTTTAAAGAACGATTTGAAAAATTTATCAAACTATACTAGACTACAAGTAAAGAGGTGTTGTTAACATGTTAAAACAACTTACAATTCTCTTTTGGTGCGCAATTTATGGTGAAGTATTTGGATACATTATTTCCGCTTTGAACGGTGCTCCGTTCAACTTTGTAACAAGCGGTTTGATCCCAATGATTGCCGGCTGGATCTTAATTAATTTTGTATCGATGTTTCTTAAAGCACCAAACGCCAAAGAAGAAAATAAAAAGTAAAGGCTGCGTTGAATCCGCAACCTTTATTTTTATAAAAAATTACTAAATTATCAAACTAATAAATTGATTTTTAAAATTATTTATGTAAAATAAAAATGCGCAATCGATTACACTAAATTCCTCTCTTATTAACTTTATTTTCCTAAGTATCTCTTCCAGTACTTAATAGATACTTGCTCTTACTCATTAAAAACCTATATAACATAAGAGAGTTATGAGAAGTTCGCAATGAACTTCTTTTTTGTTTGATTTAATTTTCTGATACTTTTAATAACATTCAATCTAATCTTAAATTTAGTACATCAGCATTATTAAATAATTTTTCAACATATTGCATACTTTCTAAAATTTAATAACTCCAACCTTAATCTCATTTTCAATTTAAACGGAAAACAAAAAAAGGATAAGTTTATTACTTATCCTTCTTTCTAAATTAAATTCTAATTATTCCGTCTTTTTATCCTCAGCCTTAAATACTAAATTATCTTTTGCCCCCAAATCTATCGTAACTACACTATGAGGCATTACCTTGCCAGCAATAATCTCCTTAGCCAATGGCGTTTCCACGTGGGTCGTAATGAAACGTTGCAATGGTCGGGCCCCATATGCTGGATCGTAGCCTTCCTTGGCGATCCACTTCCGTGCGTTATCATTGATCTTCAATTCAATTTCTTGTGAACTTAAGCGCGCTGATAACTGGCCGATAAACTTATCAACAATCTTCTCAATGGCGTCAAAGGTCAGTGGACTGAACGTAATAATATCATCAATTCGGTTCAAGAATTCAGGCTTAAAGTGAGCTTGAGCCAGTTTCATGACCTGTTCTTTGGTTTCAGGCGAAATGACGCCGTCTTCCTTAACATTATCCAATAAAATTTCAGATCCGAGATTGGACGTCATAATCAAAATCGTGTTTTTAAAGTCAACCGTCCGCCCTTGACCGTCTGTCAATCGCCCGTCATCTAGGACTTGAAGCAAAATGTTAAAGACGTCCGGATGAGCCTTTTCAATTTCATCAAACAAAACGATCGTGTATGGGTTACGCCGAACCGCTTCAGTCAACTGGCCGCCTTCTTCATAGCCGATATAGCCAGGAGCCGCTCCAACAAGGCGTGATACCGAAGCCTTTTCCATGTATTCACTCATGTCGATCCGCACCATGTGCTTTTCAGAATCAAATAAATTCTCTGCAAGTGCCTTGGCAAGTTCAGTCTTCCCAACCCCGGTTGGTCCAAGGAACATAAATGATCCTAATG
The DNA here is from genome assembly GCF_001435375.1 of Ligilactobacillus araffinosus DSM 20653. Classification (GTDB taxonomy): domain Bacteria; phylum Bacillota; class Bacilli; order Lactobacillales; family Lactobacillaceae; genus Ligilactobacillus; species Ligilactobacillus araffinosus. The sequence continues at coordinate 64,449 of NZ_AYYZ01000025.1, forward strand.
GCTTTGATGGATCTTGCAAGCCGGCCCTGGAACGCAAAACGGCATTCGCAACAGCATCTACGGCTTCATCTTGACCAATGACCCGTTTGTGCAAACTATCAGCCAAGTGCAACAGCTTTTCGCGTTCTCCTTGAACTAATTTAGCAACCGGAATCCCTGTTTCTCGACTAACAACTGCTGCAATTTCATTTTCGGTAACGGATTCTTCAACCAACCATTCATCTGGTCGATCTGATTTTTCAAGGTCTTGTAATTCCTTCTCCAATGTTGGAATCGTCCCGTGTTGTAACTTTGCAGCCTTTTCCAAATCATAATTGCTTTCCGCATTTTCCAACTCATGCTTAGCTTTATCCAATTCAGCCTTTTTGTCACTGACCTTTTGAATATCAGTCTTTTCGTTTTCCCACTTCAATTTCAACTGGTTGACCTTTTCACGGGTATCAGCTAATTCCTTTTGAAGTTCTGCCAAGCGTTTCTTCGAAGCACTATCAGTTTCCTTCTTCAACGCTGCCTCTTCAACTTCCTGCCGCATTAATTGACGAGTTGCCTGATCAAGTTCATTTGGCATCGAATTCATTTCCACTTGAATTTCAGCACAGGCTTCGTCGACTAAATCGATAGCCTTATCCGGCAAGTAACGGTCTGTAATATACCGGTTCGATAGTGTTGCGGCTGCCACCAGTGCATTATCATGGATTCGAACTCCATGGTGAATTTCATATCGTTCCTTCAAGCCCCGTAAAATCGAAATGGTGTCTTCAACAGAGGGTTCCTTGACGAGCACCTTTTGGAATCGCCGTTCAAGCGCCTTATCCTTTTCAACGTATTCCCGATATTCGTCCAAGGTCGTTGCGCCAATCAAATGCAGTTCCCCCCGCGCAAGCATCGGCTTCAATAAATTACCGGCATCCATGCTGCCTTCGGTTTTACCAGCGCCAACAATATTATGAATTTCATCAATAAAGAGGATAATTTGGCCTTCACTCTTTTGAACTTCCTTTAATACTGCCTTTAACCGTTCTTCAAATTCACCGCGATATTTCGCCCCTGCAATCAGTGATCCCATATCAAGAGAAAAAATCGTCTTATTCTTTAAATTTTCCGGCACATCGTTTTTGGCAATTCGTTGAGCTAGGCCTTCAACGATCGCCGTTTTCCCAACACCGGGTTCCCCAATCAAGACCGGATTATTTTTGCTTTTCCGTGAAAGGATCCGAATCACATCGCGAATTTCATCATCACGACCGATGATTGGATCTTGTTTGCCACTACGGGCCTGCTTTACTAAATCAACCCCATATTTTTCAAGGGCCTTATATTGTTCTTCTTGATTTTTACTTGTCACGTGCTCACCGCCTCGTAAATCATCAATAATTTCTTTTAATTTTTCCTTTGTAACGCCATGATTTTCAAGAAAAAGTTTAAATGGATTATACTGTAGATCCATTAACGCTAAAATCAATGTATCAATGGCAACAAATTCATCACCAAGTTGCTTTTTCAATTCATCTGCTTTTTGCATTAATTGGAAAAGATTTTGACTTAAAGTCTGACCATATTGAACGTTGCCTTCAATTGAAGAAATTTGATCAATTTCGTGATCAAGTTCTTGATTGACTTCCTTTAAGTTCAATCCTGCCTTTTGATAAATATCTTCGCCTAAATTTCCCGGTTGAACCAGATACTTAAACAAATGCGGAATATCGATTTCCTGATGATGACGGGTAATCGCAATTTGTTGCGCTTCCGCAATCGCATCTTGGACTGCTTGGGTAATACTGTCATTATTCATTTGCTTCACTCCAATCGTTAATGTAGTTAAAATAACTTTCTATGTTAAATTTTGCGAATTTTAATTTCTATGCTATAATCTTACAATTAGTAAGTGATAGGTGGTAGTTTTATGATTTTGAGTTATTTAATACTTGCAATCATTGTTTTTATTGCTGCCCTTGTTCAAAGTACCAGCGGATTTGGCTTTGGAATCATCTTCATGGCCATCATGCCACTGATCTTACCTTACAAGGAATGCAACGTTTTAACCTTAGCGACCGTCCTTTGCTTACAAACTTATACTGTCATTAAGTTTCACCGACACATCAACTATCGGATGGTGATTGTTCCGGCAATTGCCGCTTTGATTTTCGGAAGCATTGGCGTACACTTGATGATCAGTATGAGTGGAACCGCAATGAACTTTGTTTTAGGAATCTTTCTTTGGGGACTTGCATTTTACTTAATTTTTCTTGCAAGCCGAGTTCATCTTAAGAAAAATCCGATTACCGGATTCTTTGCCGGTTCCTTCGGTGGTTTTATGGATGGAATGTTCGCCATTGGGGGACCACCAATGGTTGCCTACTTCGACTCGGTCATGAACGACCCGATCGAATACCAGGCAACTTTGCAGCTTTACTTTATGATCACAACTGTGAATGTCCTATTTAATAATATTATTTGCGGAAACTTCACTGCTAAGTTAGTTGCACCCCTTTCAATTTCAATCGTTTGCTGCTTAATCGGTACAACATTGGGAATGCACTTTACGCAGAAAATTTCGATGAAGCTTGTTCGTAAATTAGCATACACTGTAATGTTACTTGCAGGTGCATATCACATTATCAAAGGATTCATCGGTTAAAAACAATGATTACAAAATGAGGATGTGGCAGAAGTCACATCCTCTTTATTTATCTGCATAATTGAGTTCCAAAACAAACGAACTTCCAAGTAGCTCGGTTTTACTGTTTTGTCACTCCTACCTAAAATTTATCTTTTAACTTGTCAAAGAACCCTTCATTGACTTTTTCATTTGATGCTTTCGCATATAACTTCAAAGCTTCACGCTGACCTTTGTTTAGCTTCTTTGGAATCTGAACATGAACGGTAACTTTTTCATCGCCGTTACCTGAACCACGCAATTTTGGTGCTCCTTTACCTTTCAACCGGAAAGTCGTTCCTGATTGTGTTCCGGCCGGAATAGTTAATTTTACATCGCCATGTACAGTTTTAACTTGAATGTCCGAACCAAGCGTTGCTTGAACAAAACTGATCGGTTGATCAAGGTAGATCTCAGCGCCGTCACGTTTAAATATCTTGCTTGAAGCAACACTAAAGATGATAAACAGATCACCGTAAGGACCACCGTTATATCCAGCCTCACCTTGACCTTGCAAACGCATTTGATTGCCGTCTTCCACTCCAGCAGGAACAGTTACTTCAACCGCATGTTTTTCACTTACCCGGCCAGTTCCATGACATGTTGGGCATTTTTCCTTGATTTCTTTTCCGGTTCCGTGACAAACATCACATTCTTGTTGGGTCATCATACGGCCAAGCGGCGTTTGTCGTTCAACTTGAATAACTCCCCGCCCGTGACATTTTGAACATGTAACCGGCGATGTCCCTGGTTTAGCCCCAGAACCATTACAGTTCTTGCAGACGGCTTCCCGATTGTATTCAATTTCGGTCTTCTTGCCAAAGATTGCTTCTTCAAAAGTCAAATGCATTTCATACTGTAAATCTCGACCTTGCCGTGGAGCATTTTGATTTCGAGCACTGCCGCCCCCAAAAAATGAACCAAAAATATCTTCAAAGCCACCGGCGCCGCCGAAATTACTGAAACCGCCAAAGTCTCCGTAACCACCGGCACCGCCGCTCCCAAATCCTTGATCGCCAGTTGTTCCAAACTGATCGTATTGAGCTTTTTTTTGCGGATCACTTAAAATTTCATAAGCTTCGTTAACATCTTTAAATTTTTCTTCGGCTCCTGGTTCATGGTTCAAATCAGGGTGATATTTCTTTGAAAGTTTTCGATAAGCTTTTTTGATTTCAGCATCAGACGCATCTTTGCTGATACCTAAAACCTCATATGGGTCTTTTTGAGCCATTGTTTTCCTCCAACTTTTTCATAATCTCTGTTTTAACCTACCATTTGTTAAAATAAAAAGTCAAAGACCAAAGCGGACTTTGACTTTTTATCCGATTAAATGACAATTAGTTCTTGTCATCTGGGTCTACTTCTTTAAAGTCCCCATCAACTGTGTTGTCATCGTTATTATCGTTTGATGATGCATTACCGGCATTAGCTGCACCGTCAGCGGCACCACCTTGAGCCTGTTGTGCTTGTTGAGCTTGTTGGTATAACTTAACTGACATATCTTGAATAAGTTTTGTCAAGTCATCCTTCTTAGCTTTCATATCATCAACATTGTTTGCTTCTTGGGCCTTCTTCAAAGCATCGCGAGCATCTTCGATCTTCTTAACTTCATCTTCACCGACTTTGCCTTTGATTTCTTCAAGGGTCTTGTCTGTTTGGAATAATAATTGATCAACTTCGTTCTTAAGATCAACTTCTTCTTTCCGCTTCTTGTCGGCTGCTTCGTTTTCCTTAGCTTCCTTAACCATACGATCAATTTCTTCATCTGATAATCCTGAAGAACTCTTGATGGTGATCTTTTGTTCCTTGTTTGTTCCTAAGTCCTTAGCTGAAACATTTACAATCCCGTTCTTATCGATATCAAATTTAACTTCGATTTGAGGAACACCACGAGGAGCAGCTGGGATATCTGTTAATTGGAAACGACCCAATGTCTTGTTATCAGCAGCCATTGGACGTTCACCTTGTAATACGTGAATATCAACGGCTGGTTGATTATCTGCGGCAGTTGAGAACACTTGTGATTTTGATGTTGGAATTGTTGTATTCCGATCAATCAACTTCGTGAACACACCACCCATTGTTTCGATTCCAAGTGACAATGGTGTAACATCAAGTAAAACAACGTCCTTAACATCACCAGTGATAACTCCACCTTGGATCGCAGCCCCCAAAGCAACAGCTTCATCAGGGTTAACTGATTCATTTGGTGTATGACCAGTTTCGTTCTTAACAAGTTCCTTAACGGCTGGAATCCGAGTTGAACCACCAACTAAGATAACTTCATCAATATCATCGTTTGTTAATCCGGCATCCTTCAAAGCGTTTTGAACTGGAATCCGAGTCTTTTCAACTAAGTCATGCGTCAATTCGTTGAATTTAGCACGGGTCAAAGTTGTTTCCAAGTGTAATGGACCGCTTTCGCCAGCAGCGATAAATGGTAATGAAATTTGAGCTGATGTAACGCCTGATAAGTCTTTCTTTGCCTTTTCAGCAGCGTCTTTCAACCGTTGCATTGCCATCTTGTCTTGTGAAAGGTCAATTCCATTATCCTTCTTGAAGTTTTCGATCAACCAATTCATGATGGCGTTATCGAAGTCATCCCCACCAAGATGGGTGTCACCGTTTGTTGAAAGAACTTGGAATACTCCATCACCTAATTCAAGGATTGAAACATCAAACGTCCCACCACCAAGGTCGTAAACCAAGATTTTTTCATCTTTGTCAGTCTTGTCCAAACCATAAGCTAAGGCTGCGGCAGTTGGTTCGTTGACGATCCGTTCAACTTTCAAACCTGCAATCTTTCCAGCATCTTTTGTTGCTTGCCGTTGAGCATCGTTAAAATATGCAGGAACAGTGATAACAGCTTGAGTTACCTTTTCGCCAAGGTATGACTCAGCGTAATCCTTGATGTACTGAAGAATCATTGCTGAAATCTCTTGTGGAGTGTAATCCTTACCATCAACGGTTACCTTGTAACCTTCTTCACCCATATGACGCTTGATTGATGAAATCGTATTCGGATTTGTAATTGCTTGCCGCTTTGCAACTTCACCAACTTGAGTTTCACCATCTTTGAATGATACAACTGAAGGTGTTGTCCGATTTCCTTCAGGATTTGTAATAATCTTTGCTTCTTTACCTTCAAGAACAGCAACTGCTGAGTTTGTTGTTCCTAAGTCAATTCCAATAATCTTTGACATTCTAATTAAACCTCTTTCTATTTATTTTATTATTGTGCGACAACGACCATTGCTGGACGTAAAACACGATCTTTGAGCATATAACCATCTTGGTAAACTTCAACGACGGTTTCAGCTTTTTGTCCCTTTTCAACGGGAACACTTTTAACTGCTTGGTGTTTCGTTGGATCAAATGGCTGATTCAATGCTTCGATTTTTGTAATTTCATTATCTTTTAAGGCCTTTTCCATGTCCTTAGCAACCATTTCAATTCCGTGTTTCAATTGAGCTGAAGCTTCATCTTCAACTTCAATTTGTAATGCTCGATTAAGATTATCCATCACTGGCAAAATTTCAGTTGCAAGTTTCTGACCTTCATATTTCAATAATTGAGCTTGTTCATTTTTGAACCGCTTTGTCATATTTTGCATTTCAGCTTCGGCACGAAGATATTTATCTTCCACTTCATCGCACTTAGCTTGCAGATCAGCAAGTTGCTGTTCCAAATCTGATTGGTTATCAGTTTGTTCATTTGACTCAGCATTTAAATCTTCGACCGCCTTCTTTGAAACATGCTTTTGCTCTTTTTCATCAACATTTAAGTCTTCAGCAGCCTTCTTATTTGTCCGCTTTTCTTCTTTCTTAACCAAATCAACACCCCTTTTCCTATTCGTTAAAATTTCGGTAGTAATTGATTAACCGCTTTGATAATTCATCCCGGAACGTATCCAACATTCCGATCACCTGCGAATAATGCATATTCGTTGGTCCAAGAATTGCAATTAACCCATGTCCATGATTACCATCATCGTAAGTTGCAGATACTAAACTGTAATTCAATGCTGAATCATGATCATCATTGATCTTCACAGCAACATCTTCACCATTGCTTTTAACGAGTTTCCGTAAATCAGTTGGCCGGTCGATCAGTGAATATAACGACTTGACCTTTTCGAGGTCATCATCCTGAACAAAATCCAAAACATTGTGCTTGCCACTGACGTACATGTGTTCGCGCACTGCTTTATCAAGAATATTGCCAAACGTTTCGATAAAATCATTCGAATCGCGCAAATAACTTGAAACTTGCGGAATGGCTTTGATCAAATGTTCTGAAACTTCGCTCAACGGTAATCCGACAACTTCTTCGTTGATCAACCGGATCACCGCTTCAAGCTGATCGCCGTGAATATTTTCAGGAATACTGAATATTTGATTTTCAACGGAACCATCGCTAGTAACCAGTAAAACCATTACCTGCTGATTACCTAATGGAACCAACCGGAAACCTTCGACCACGACGTCATTTGAACAAGGTTTTAATGAAATCGCAACGTAATTCGTCATCTGTGATAACAGCTGAGCGGACAAAGCAACAATATCATCAACCTTCGCAAACTCATTATTCAATGATTTTCGAATCCGACTGACAACGTTACAGTCAAGTTTATCCGGTTCAAGCAAATTATCAACGTAGTAACGATACCCTTCAAGCGACGGAATTCTTCCTGAACTTGAATGCTGTTTCATAATAAAACCTTGACGTTCAAGTGCGGCCATCTCATTCCGAATGGTGGCTGAACTTACGTGAATTGGCAATTGTTCTTGCAACTTTTTAGACCCAATCGGCTGCCCGACATCCGTGTAATTCTGAATAATGGCTTTCAGAATTGACAATTGTCTATCTGTTAACATGTACAATCACCTCTTTAGCACTTAACACCCTCAAGTGCTAAGTCAATTATATATTACATAATATCTGTACCTGCGTCAAGGGTTTTACCCACTTTTTTAGCAGATTAATCAATCGAGTGCTAATTGTTTAAAACCTTTTGTAAAATACTCCTGGGCATCGATCTTATCCTGCTTCAACTGCGCAATCAACTGGTCAACTGATTCAAATTTAACCGATGCGCGCAAGTATTGATCCCACTCGACTTCAACTTCTTTGCCATAAATCATTTGGTTAAAATCAAAAAGATTAATCTCGATTGTTAACGGATTATTACCAAACGTTTCATTGTGACTAACTGAACACATTCCTTGATACCACTGACCGTCAACTTTAACCCGAACGGCATACACGCCGATTCCAGGAATCCATTGATCATTTGCGGGCTGAATATTCAATGTTGGAAATCCAAGTTCGCGTCCACGGGCTTTACCGTGAACGACTTTCCCCGGAAAGTTGAACCGGTAACCCAACAGTTGGTTGACCTTTTGAATGTCGCCATGATCAAGGGCCGTCTTGATCTGCGTTGTCCCGATTTTTTCAGCATTCAACGCTTGCCGATCAACAGTCACAACATCAAACCGATCTTGTGCAAACTGCGGTAAAGCCTCCATGTTTGCCACGTCTGGTTTACCATATGTGTAGTCAAACCCGGCAACAACAACCTTGGCTCGTAAACCTACCATGAAATGATCAACAAAGTTCTGTGGTGAAAGTTGAGCCATTGTTTGATCAAAACATGCAACATATGCAATTTCGACTCCTTGCTGTTCAAACAACTTTAAACGATGATCAAGCGGAGTAACATACTTAACCGTTTCCGGGTCAATATCTTGAAAGTAAATTTTCGGAAAACGATCAAATGTCATAATTGCAAGTTTTAAATGACGTTGAACCGCTATTTTCTTAGCTTGTTGAATGACCGCTTGATGACCACGATGAACACCGTCAAAAAAACCCATTGCAAGCACGACATCCTCATTCGGAATTTTTTGCAAATCAAGCGGTTCAGAAATTTCAATCACTTGCATGTTTTTATCCTTCCTCAGTTAAATCAATCATTTGTTCTGGGCGGTATACCTTTTTAGCTGCATCATACTTGTATAATGCGCGCGTTTTCCCACTAAAGTTCAGAACTAACAATGGGACATCCGTATGCATGTATTTCGCTTGAAGAAAACCGCCGTTTTTTACGATTTTCCACTGAAAGTCCGTTAATTCAGCTTGCGGATATTTGCGGAAAGCAAAGCCGACCGGGAAAAGTACCTTTTGCAAATTCTCCCCATGATCCTTTAATTTTTGCAACTCCGCCAATGAAATTGTCTGGTCAAGCGTGAAACCACCGCTTTGAAGACGGGTCAAGTCTGACATCACTGCAGCCACACCAAGCTTCTTTCCTAAATCAACGGCCAGAGTTCGGACATAGGTCCCCTTTGAACATTCCACTTCAAACTTAACTTTTTGTAATCCCGTTGCCGTATTAAATTCACTTGGGGCTGTCAGTTTAAAAGACTTGATCGTGGCTTTGCGTTGCGGCCGTTCAACTTCTTCGCCAGCCCGAGCATATTCATACAACCTTTTGCCATGAACTTTAACGGCCGAATACATTGGCGGAATTTGGATAATTTCACCCGTCATTGAATCCATCATTTGCTGAATCTGATCATCATTAAATGGTTGCTTTAATGGCGTTTCTTCAACTTTTTCACCATCGAGATCTTCGGTAGTCGTTGCAAACCCCAACGTGACTTCACCATGATATTTCTTTCCGGACTGCATTAAATAATTAACAGTTTTCGTGCCTTTACCAATACATATTGGCAAGACGCCATCGACATTCGGATCAAGAGTGCCACTATGCCCGACCTTCCGCGTTTGAAAGATTCCACGGCACTTCATTACGGCATCGTTGCTGGTCATCCCACGATCCTTGTAAAGTGGTAAAATTCCGTCCATTTGTTCACTTCCTCTTTCTATACCAAAAAGGGTGCGACCAAACCACCTCGAATTCCATGGTTTCGTCACACCTTCTTACTTAAAACTTATCTTGTTGGTGAAGCTTGTTCAACAATTCATCAATGTGGTCACCATACCGCACTGATTCGTCCTGTTCAAATTTAATTTCAGGAGTGACATAGATACTTAAGCGGTGGCCTAATTCACGCCGAATCAAGCCCGTTGCCTTATCTAAGCCCCGTTGTGTTTTTTCTGCATCTGAAGCTAAATCTGAAAGAATACTGTAATAAATCGTTGCATGTTGCAAATCACCAGTTACTTCGACGCCAGTAATTGTAACCCCTTGAACTCGCGGATCACGTACACGTTTTTGCAAAATATCATTGACCTCACGCTGAATTTCTTGAGCAAGTCGGCCAACTCGTACTTGTTGTGCCATTTTACCAGCCTCCCTTAATCTTATTCAACTGGAACCTCTTCCATTACATATGCTTCAAGTTGATCGCCAACTTTAATATCGTTATACTTTTCAATCATTAAACCACATTCGTAGCCGGCCTTAACTTGTTTAACATCATCCTTGAAACGTTTCAAACTTGCAAGTTTTCCATCATAAATAACCACGCCGTTTCGGATGACCCGCACGCCGCTATCGCGTTGGATGTAACCATCGATGACGTATGCTCCACCAATCGTTCCCAACTTCGATACCTTATAAGTTTCACGGATTTCAACTTGACCAGTAACCTTTTCTTGATATTCTGGTTCAAGCATCCCTTTCATCGCCGTTTCAACTTCATCGATTGCCTTGTAAATAACATTGTGCAACCGAATATCAACGCCATCCGCATCGGCTTGTTGCTTAGCAAGCGGTGTTGGCCGCACGTTAAACCCAATGATAATCGCATTTGAAGCTTCGGCTAAAGTAATATCACTTTCATTAATTGCCCCAACGGCTTGGTGAATAATATTGACCCGCACGCCTTCAACGTCGATCTTTTGGAAACTTTGAGCAAGAGCTTCTACGGAACCTTGAACATCAGCTTTGATGATCAAATCAACTTCCTTCATTTCGCCTTCTTTAATTGTATCAAACAAGTTGTCCAATGTAACGTGCGTTGTTTTATTCCGTTCCTTGATCAATGCTTGTTCAGCCCGCTTTTCACCGGCTGCCCGCGCCGTCTTCTCATCATTGAATGTTACGAACCGGTCACCTGAATCAGGAACATCATTTAACCCAGTAATTTCAACCGGTGTACCTGGTTTTGCTTTGCGAACATCCTTACCGCGATCATTCGTCATTGTCCGAACCCGACCAAAGGTATTACCGACAACGATTGGATCACCAACATGTAGTGTTCCTTGTTGAACTAGCAATGAAGCAACGGAACCTTTACCTTTATCAAGCCGAGCTTCAATTACTGAGCCGGCACCATGTTGCTTCGGGTTAGCTTTTAATTCCATCATTTCAGCTTGAAGCAAGATCATGTCAAGCAATTCATCGATGTTTTGACCTAACTTAGCTGAAATTTCAACGAAGATCGTGTCACCACCCCAGTCTTCAGGGATCAAGCCATATTCAGTCAATTGTTCCATAACGTGGTTTGGATTTGCACCGGGCTTATCAATCTTGTTAACCGCAACAATGATTGGAACTCCAGCTGCTTGTGAGTGGTGGATTGCTTCAATTGTTTGCGGCATCACTCCATCATCAGCTGCAACGACTAAAACGGTAATATCGGTAATATCAGCACCGCGAGCCCGCATGTTAGTGAAAGCTGCGTGTCCTGGAGTATCCAAGAAAGTGATCGTCTTGCCATCATGCTTGATTTGATAAGCCCCGATGTGCTGTGTGATTCCTCCGGCTTCACCCGCAGTAATGTGTGAATGCCGTAAATGGTCAAGCAAGGTTGTTTTCCCATGATCAACGTGCCCCATGATCGTAACAACTGGTGGCCGTGCTTCAAGATGTTTGTGGTTCTTTTCTTCGTCTTCAAAGAACTTATCGATATCTGAAACATCGACTTCGACTTTTTCTTCAGCCTTAATACCGTAATCATCAGCTAAGATTTCAATCGTATCTTTATCAAGGGATTGGTTTTGGTTGACCATTACACCCATCATAAAGAGCTTCTTAATAATTTCAGCTGGTTCACGGTGGATCTTCTTCGCAATATCAGCAACACTCATGCCGACCGTGTAAACAAGCGTTTCTGGTAACGGCTTGTTCTTGCGTTGCGGAACTGGGTTCTTCTTTTGATTCCGCCGGTCTTGACGCCGTTCCTTTTTGCTCTTTTTTTTGTTCTTTTTATTAAACTTGTTGCGTTGGAAATCATTGCTGTTATTGAAGCCACCATTGCGTTTGTTTTTCTTGTTAAACTTCTTGTTGTTACTGAAATGATTTCCATTTTCAACATTATCATGATCATGTGATTGAGCCTTCACATGGTTATTATTTTGGTTTGAATGATTATTTGTTGGACGTTGATTTTTGAAGTTCTTGTTCTTCTGATCATTGCGTCCGTGATTTTGATTTGTATGATTTTGTTTCATTTTATTATTGTTATTATGAGAACCTCTAGTTTGAACCGACTTTGAATCAGTCTTCTTAGCTGGTTGTGCTTGATTTCTTTGCGGCTTTTGACCTTTGCCTAAGCTCTTTTTAACCATTTTTTCTTCATTTTCATCAAGCATTGACATGTGATTGCCAACCTTGATGCCATTCTTCTTCGCAGCAGCAATCACTTCTTTACTGCTGACATCTAATTCATGTGCGATTTGATATATTCTCTTTTTACTCATATGCAAATCCCTCCATTTCGCGTATTTCAAATCATTACGTTTTCACGCGAAATGGGATCCGCATTATTCAGAAAACAATAATGATTTTAACTTCTTTCCAAAACCGGAATCTGTAACTGCAATGATCGAACGCACTTGTCCAATCGCAACACTTAGCTCTGCGCGCGTAAAATTCGTTGCTAATGGAACATGATAACTCTGACATTTATCAGAGAACTTTTTTTGCGTTGTTTGTCCACAATCCGCGGCTAAAAAGACGACCTGTACTTGATGCTTTCGAATTTTCTTCAAAACTAAATCTTCGCCAGTCGTGATTTTGCGCGCTCGTTGCGCTAGTCCAAGCAGATCTAAAACTTGCTTTTTATTCATGACCAAACAATTTAATCCGTGCGACCTTGTGATCAACGTAAGCAATTAATTCATCATAAAAATCATCGCTGATCTTAATTCCAAATGCCTTGTCAAATATCTTTTCTTCCTTGGCTTGCTTTGCAACATCAACATCGAGATGGATGTATGCGCCACGACCATTTTGCTTGCCTGTCGGATCGATTGCAACTTCGTTTTCCTTATTCTTAACAACCCGAACAAGCTCCTTTTTAGGAAGCATTTCGCCAGTTACAATATCTTTTCTCATCGGAATTTTCCGTTGACGTTGTGCCATTTTTTAAACCTCTTATTCTTCTGAACCTTCGTCAGTTGGTTCGGTTTCAACTGATTCTTCTTCAACAGCTGGTTCAACTGGTTCTGCAATCGTCTTATCTTCTAAGTTTTCTTCTGCAGCATCGGTTTCTGACTTAATGTCAATCTTATAACCAGTCAACCGGGCAGCCAACCGAACATTTTGACCACGTTTTCCGATTGCAAGTGAAAGTTGGTCGTCAGGAACAACAACGATGCAGTCATGTTCATTTTCAGGATCAAACCGAACTGCTAATACATCAGCAGGATTCAATGCATTGGCAATAAAGGTTGCCGGATCTTCATCCCACTTAACGATGTCCATATTTTCACCCTTTAATTCGTTAACAATCTTTTGAACCCGTTCGCCCCGTGGTCCAACACAGGTCCCAACCGGATCCAAGTTGTCGATCGTTGCCCGGACAGCAACCTTGGCGCGATCGCCAGCTTCCCGGGCAATTGAAACAATTTCAACTTCACCGTTATAAATTTCAGGAACTTCTTGTTCAAATAATCGTCTTAACAAGTCAGGGTGTGATCGGCTAACAAAAACTTGCGGGCCCTTTGAGCTATTTTCGACTTTATAAATGTAAACTTTGATCTTGTCGTGTGACTTGTATTCTTCACCTTGAATTTGGTCCTTGCGTGACAAAACGGCTTCAACTTTACCTAAGTTAACATAGATAAAGTGGTTATCGCGCCGTTCAACTTCACCCGTAACGATTTCATTTTCATACTTAATGTATTCATTATAGATGACGTTATGTTCTTCTTCACGTACCCGTTGCATGATGACTTGCTTTGCAGTTTGAGCGGCGATCCGACCAAAGTCTTTTGGCGTAACTTCGAATCGAATTTGGTCGCCAATTTCATATGCTTTGTTTAATTGCAATGCGTCATCCAAGCTAACTTCCAACCGGGAATCAAAGACTTCATTCACAACATCCTTAACCGCATATACGTGAATGTCGCCCTTCTTTTCATCAAACTCAACTTCAACGTTTTGAGCTTGGCCGTAATTCCGCTTATATGCAGAAACCAATGCATTTTCCAATGCTTCAATAACAACTTCACGCTTAACGCCTTTTTCCTTTTCAAGAACGTCTAACGCAGTTAGTAATTCCTTACTCATGAAAATTTCTCCTTAGTATATTTGATTAAAACTTAATTGCTAAACGAGCTTTCGCAATTTTATTCCGAGGAATCGTAATTGTTTTGGTCCGTGTTTTATCTTGATATTTGATCGTCAATTCATCGGCTGACAAATTCGTCATCGTTCCTTCATATATTTTACTGCCTTCAAACGGCTGATACAAAGAAACGTGAATGTATTTACCAAGCGCCCGTTGATAATCTTTTTCCTTTTTCAAAGGACGTTCGGCACCCGGTGATGAAACTTCAAGATAGTATGCTTGCGGAATTGGGTCCGGGTCGCAATTATCAAGCTTTTCGCTTAATTGATCACTGACCATTGCACATTCATCAATCGTAATTCCTTCCGGCTTATCGATGAACACGCGCAAGTACCAACTTTTACCTTCTTTTACAAATTCAACGTCCACCAATTCAAAATGATGGTCGTCTAAAATCGGTGTAACTAAATCAGTTACAGTTTCTACTACACTGCTCACTCAATATCCTCCTCGTTTTGCTAAATAACTCCATTCATCAAAAAGAGTGAGCATCGCTGCTCACTCTTACCGAGTTATTAAAATACAACAAGTAGTGTAACAGATTATTTGGAATTTTTCAAATTATTAGGAATTTTGCTTTTTTCATATTTCCAACATAGTGCCAAAATTAACCAAGTAATTAATGAAACAATAATTCCTGCTGTTAATAATGGTGGCCAGAATGACAATTCGATATGATGTTTTCCTTTTGGAACCTTAATTGCTACAAAAGTATTAAACGCCTTATACGTCTTTACCTTTTGTCCGTCAACTCTGGCTGTCCATCCTTTATTATAAGGAATCGATGTCATCATCACATCTTTTTTTCCGCCAGGCATATCAATCGTTCCACATAACTGAAGCTTTCCGTTATATGTAAGTTGTAATTGGTTGTTCATAACGGAACGCATCGTTTTTTCAAAATTTGAAATATTAAATTTATATGCAATTAAATCGTTTAGGCTAACTGGTTTCCCATTATACGGTGAAATTTTGACTTTTATTATACTTCCAGGAGAATTTGCACAAACGTTGAACAACATCGGTTGAGAGCCATTTCCAACACCTGGAACACCATTTTCATTAACTGTTACAACTGCATTCCATAAAATATCAGTTGTTAATTGAACATAGTACGGTTCAGCTGAAACGTTCTCTAAAATTAATTCATACGATGATGACTCATTTTTATTGATTGTCTGTAACAACCCTGTTTGTCCGCCTTTAAGTGAACAGTTTTCCAATTTAACTTGATAGTTAACGGGTTCAAAAAACGTTTCATCTGATCCAACAATCTTATTTAACAGATATGATTGATCATCTGCAGTAAAATCGCTAGATGGAAATTTATCAGCTGAAATAACATCCTTACTGGCAGCAAATCCCAATGATAATGCTAAAAGATTTTGATAAATCTTTACTCCATTTAACTTTTTTACTGGAGTATAGAATGAAATGTCTGGGCGATATGATGAAGGAGGTGTCATATCATTTGAATTTGCTAAATTACTAAATTGATCCACTGGTGCCATAAAGTACTTTACACCCATAACAGAGTCAACTAATAAATCCCCCCTCAACATAGCTTTCCTTTCCTAAATAATTAGTTGTCCCATTGAATTCATAAATCCAGTAACTGCCGTATTTTGAGTAGATGTAAATCCAGACATTCCACGATAGCCTACATTAATTGAATCATTTTCACTTCTTTGGAAAGTTTTTCCAATTCGGTAAAAATCTGTTGATTTTTCACGATTACTAATCCAAGTAATATCATGATCAAGGTTTGCAACAAAGTCAGTATATGTATTTGCTTGAGCAAATCCAATTGATTTTAACGATTGATAGCCATTATATCCACACTCTCCTATCATTAAAAATAATAATAGAAGTTCAGCAATTTCGGTAAGGTGGATTTCCTTAAATTTTTTATTATGACATTCTAATATCCATACTATGACTCCAAAAGTCAAAATCATAAATATCAGGGTCGCAATCATGTTAGGAACGGTTAAATAATCCAACTTTTTACTATGTTTTATAAAAACAAAGATCCAACAAAGAATAGGAATAAAGAAAGCTATCATCAATTGATAAAGCCTTGGTTTTCCTAATTTACTTAATCCTCTAAGTGCTAATAAAATCATCCATGTAGTTACTATATAACTAAAACGGTATGTATAATCAACAGGTGCCTGAAATGCATGCCACAAAATATCTAATGGTTGCCAGCACATGGCAAAAAACATAAATGCCGATACCAACGTTGCCGCAATCTTTTCTTTCCAAGAAATTTTTTAGATAAAAAGTAAAAAATAACTCCAAATAAAATCACTGCACCAACAAATAAGTTTGGAGGTCCACCTTGAACTTGGCCATCATTAAAAGCTCCAATTATAAATTTAGTTAGCATCTTCCATGGAGCATATTCAAATGTTGCTTGAATTGAACGTTGAGTGTACACTCCCTTACTCCTTGTAATATCAAAAAAAGTAGGAAGCAATAAAAAGCTAACAGATCCAGCTGCTAATATTGAGCTAATTCCAAATCTAGTAAATCTCTTTCCAAAATTTTTCCAGCCATTCCACTTACGTACAGCCGTCCAAGCAAAATATAATACAACAAAGATACATATCATATATCCCATATAAAAATTGATAAATAAAATCAATGCTAAAAATAATGTATAGTAAAATGATTTATTTTCATCAAAAAGCTTTTCAATTCCATATAATATAAACGGTAGAAATATCAAAGCATCAAGCCACATCAAATTTAGTTGGTTAGCTATTATCCATCCCATCAATGAATAGCATACTGTTGCTACTGGAATCCATCTTGGGTTAATCCAATCTGTTTTTTCTAAAAAATATCCAATAGCAAAACCTGCACATCCATATTTAATTAGAGTTAAAAGTAAAATTCCAATTGGTAAAATACTTTTATTAAAAAATAACATAATCAAATTAAATGGGCTTAATAAATAGTATGCCCATAATCCAATGGTTTCACCACCAATTCCATTCGTAAAAGAATATAATAATTGAGAAGGATGGTGAAGTAAGGTATCTCGATAAAAAGCAAAAAAGTCGATATATTGCTCTCCCATATCCCAAGTTAAAATTGAAGAATTTCCAAATGGAGTCATTTTTAAAAGAGCAAAAACAACTAACATTACAATAAACGGTAATCCAAAATATATGCTTCGTTTAATAATTCTTTCTCTATTGTTTCCAAGCATCTTTTTAATAGAATCACTCTTGTTTTTAATGTCCATTACACCTTACTCCTGTTTATGAATTTCTTCTATTTTAATGTTGCTTAAAAATTTTAATATTGAAAATTATACATACAATAATTGAAATCAACCACGCAATCCGCGCTAATAATGTATATCCATATTTAACTTCAATCTTATTACTGCCATCTACCAAATTAACTTGAGTTGCTCCATCAGCATCTGAAGGCTGTGCTGCTTGATGAACCCCATTAACAGTTACCTTTTCACCTGGGAAAAAGTAAACAGGTAAAATGGCTGTCGTTGAACCATCAGAATCATAACTGAATTTCATATTATATGAATCAGACATTTTATGTTTTACATGTTGCCAATTATCGTTTGCATATATTTTATAGTCACTTATATATCCTGCATCTCCATTAGATTTTGCTGGATAATAATCACCTAATCCATTAAAATCTGCTTTTTTTGTAATTTGACTCAAATAAAAGTGACTATTTGATCCTACATGATAGCCATCCATCTGATTTACACCAGTCATTGTCCCCCAATGAGCAAATAAAACTCCTAAAATTAAAACATTAAATAGCTTAATTGACTTACTCTGCGAATAATTTATTTGATAATCCTTAACTAACTCACTTGCTGCAACTGGGAAAAGAAGCGATGCCATTGTAATAAATCTCCATGGAAATTGTAATAAACCAAACATATTCTGAAAAACATCCCATGGGAAAAGTGATGTTGTAATAAATGTAAAGAAAACCGCCGCAAACAATACATCTTTAAAAAATCCTTTAATTTTCTTCAAATTCAAAATAATTACAACAAATAAAATTAGAAATACTGGATTAAAGACATCTCTACTACCCGCGATGTTATTTAATGACCAATCAAGTAATTGACGTGGAATTAACGAACATACATATAAATTCATCGGTCCTGGCCCATTTACTTTAACAGTTAACATCGTTTGTAACATTGGAACAAGAAAACCTAGTCCTAGTACAATGCTCATCCCTGTTGCCTTAAGTAATGCAATAAAACGTTGCTTATTCATTTGTTTTTTCACTAAATTTAAACAAATAAAAAATAAGACTAATAATGCAGCAATTACTAAAGATAAAACATGAGTATAAACAAGTAACGTCATTCCAATAACAAGAGTTTTCCAGTGTGGAGTCTTTTCATAGAAAATTTGGAAAATTCCCAACAAGACAAGTGGGAAGAAAGTCATTGAAATAACTTCTCCCATATCTACTCGAAAATAAATATCTGAAGTACGGCAAATAGCAAAAGTATATAATATAGCCGCAAAAATCGATGGAAGCGTTGTTTGTTTCATACGTTTTACACATTGATATGTAATTTCAAGAGTTGCAAATGTTATTAAGAGAAAATAAATATAATAACCGCCAACCAAACTTCCAGTTAATTTGATTAACAAATACATTGGGTAAATAGTTCCCCAAGGATACATTAAATTAACAGCAGACGCATTATGTTGAAAATATTTAAAATTAATCGGTGATTTCCAAATATTTTCAAGACTCATGACTCTTGAAAAATTAAATTGGCCATCAATATCTGCTTTAATAATTGGCTGTCCTTTTGTATTAAAGAAAAATATTAAATAACAAAAGCTTAAAATTATAAAAAATATAATTCTAATTAAGTTACGTTTTACATTATCGTTTAATTTAAATGATGTAGAAATATTCTTTTTATTATTCTCCTGCACCAATATTTCCTCCTTAACATATTAATTATTTGTTATAAAATACAGTGTAACTATGTCCATTAACATTCATTTTTATGTAAGATAATGATTTTAAATAGTCATAATTATCAACGTCTTTTGTTTGAACTATGTAAGCAGATTTTCCAGATTGAAGTTGTTGTGGAAGATCTGTATGATACTTTTGTAACGAATCCATATCGTTGGGGTTTGGATCTTCTAAGCATCGCATAAACGAATCACAGTCAAATGGAATACCATAATAATTATCTACATTTAATTTATTAAGTTTTGAAATAAAATTTCTTGATTCTTTAAAATTAATAATATATCCAGGAAACTGATTTATTGTTAATTCCTTATTCAAATAATCTGTAAAATAATAATTTGTAAATATTCCTGTTGAAATGAAAATTATACCTATTGTAATTGCTTTAATGATAAATTTTTTCTTTAAATTCAATAATTTTCCAAGTCCTAATCCTGACCATATACTCAAAACAACTATTATAATTGACCAGTGATTAAAGTTGGGGAGTACAAGTAATAAGATAGGTACTAACATCAATGATAACAAAATTAAATTCTTTGAGAATTTGTCTTCTTTATTATTTTTTCTTCCAAATAATCCTATAACCGCTAAAACAAACATTAATAGATGGATGATCGAATAATTAGGAATGCTAGAATGAAACATTAAATCGTTTCCCGTTACTAATTGTTTCAAGCTATCAAATGTGTTGTTTACTATATTGTCAATTATATTTCCTTTGAAGGTAATCATTGAACTTCCTGCACGCGTTGCCCCAAGAGCCCCAACAGAAAACCATAAAATCTTAAATGGTTTAACACCACAAAATTGAACAAGTAAATAACAAATTATTGGAATTAATAAAATAAAGCTAACCAAAATACTTGCTATGATATCTTTCTGATTAAAATTCTTACATTTAAGTTGAATATAAATAACACATGCAAATAAGAAAGGTAAAATTATCCATAATCCTACATAACAATATGAAAGTAAAGCAATCAAAAATAGTGAAATGTAACCGTATATTTTTTTATGTTCTGATACTGATATAAAAATACATCCTAAAATTGAAATAAAAAATGGCACAACAATACTGCAGTCTAATGCCCATCTTCCATACATTAATAACCATTCACAAGTCGTTAATGAGATAGTGATACCAACTACATAATTGGAATTTATCTTTATCCTTAGTAGTGAATATATTAAGAATATGACACTGAAAATAGTTAAAAAAGCCATTGGAAATCGAAATGCTGCTAAATTCATCCCGAAAGCTTTCATAAAAGGAATTGCTAAATGTCCATATAAAACAGATTGTCCTCCAGAAGATAATGAATATACTGGATTATGCATTAAATGTGAATCGATTCCATAATGAGCCAATGCCCAAGAATCATACATCGCAAAAGATTCATCACCAAAGAATCCAGGAATTTTTCCTAATAGAACTAATTCAAATACAGTGAAAAAAATTAAACATCCACCAATTACAATTTTTTGAATAGTATTTATATCACTTTTAACAACGATATAAATAATCCCTAAAACGAAGAATAAAATACTTAAGGTTATAATTCCACTCATTCCTACTCCTCTTCCTTTTAACTAAAACTTATCCGAATAATCATCTTCCTCAATCGTAAATCTTGGACGACCTTTTACCTCAGAATAAATCTTACCAATATATTCTCCAATCACACTGATACAAATCATTTGAACTCCACCAAGAACCCAGATTGAAATCATCATTGATGACCAACCAGCAACAACATGCCCGAAACAACGCTGAATAAAAGTATAAATCATTAAAATAATTCCAATAAAGACAACACCAATTCCTAAGCCCATAATCAATTTAATAGGAACTGTTGAAAACGAAGTGATTCCGTCTAACGCAAACTTGATCATTTTCTTTAATGGATATTTTGATTCGCCGGCGAAACGCTCTTTTCGCGCGTAGTAAACCTTAGCTGATGGAAAGCCAACCATTGGTACCATTCCACGCAGGAACAAGTTTCGTTCTTTAAATTGAAGCAATGTTTCGACTGCTCGCTTACTCATTAACCGATAATCAGCGGAATTTGGAACCATATTAACCCCTAACTTCTTCATCAAATCATAGAATACAAGCGCCGTCTTTCGCTTGAATGCTGTATCGGTATCACGATTGTTCCGTACACCGTAGACAATGTCCTTCCCCTCATGGTACTTTCGAACCATCTTTGGAATGGCATTGATATCATCCTGAAGATCAGCATCAATTGTAATCATCATATCTGAATAGTTAACTGCCGTTGTTAAGCCAGCAACTAGTGCATTTTGGTGACCAAAGTTCCGGCTGAACTTGATTCCAGCAATATAATCATGTTGTTCTTCAAACTTTTGAATTAAACTCCATGTTTTATCCTTGCTACCATCATCGACAAACAAAATTTTACTGTTATCAGCAACTTTTCGTTCATCAATCATATTTTCAAGAACTTCCCCAAGCTCTTTAACAGTTTCTGGTAATACTGCCTCTTCGTTGTAACATGGGACAATAATCGTTAATATTTTTTCTTTTCTCATTACTTGACCTTTCAATACAGTAATTATTGTACAGAAAAAGATTATGAAATTTTATTTCAAAAATAAATTCTTTTTTATCTTCACAAAAAAAGCAACTTCTCTATACAGCGAAATTGCTTAAATATCAATATCAGTTAACTAATATAAATTTTAAAAAAATTTTGATTAAACGTCAAATACTTTTCGCTAGATCAATATTGATTTTTCATAAATCAAAAAAGGTGAGACACCCTTCAGTATTCCACCATCTTACAGCTATTTACTTCTGCTGAATCTGTTAAAGACAAATGAAATTGCATTAAAAATCAAAATTCTGACATAATCGATCAACGAACAAATGATGAAAATCAACGGGCACACAATTACCGCTATAATCAAGTAATGTTTTACATTTGGAACCAATAAAGCTGGCATTTTAAGCCACTTAAGCCAAATCATTTGCTCCATGATTGGATTATCGTGAATCAGATAAACGCCAAAGGTGGTTGCCGCAATTGCGTTGATCAACCGGTTGTGGCCGAGATGTATATTCTTGAAAAGCAAAATGATTCCCGTTGCCATTAAAACAATTGAAGGACTGAATTGTCCTGCAATATTGATAAAGCTATTGTGATAGAACTGTTGATTATGCGTCGTTGCGCCCATGTAGTCATAGTAAAAGATCACGGCTGCCATCAAAATAGCCCCAGCAATTGTCAAGAATGTTCCTAAAAGACATTCATGCTTCGTACCATAAAGACGGATATAACCGCCAATAAGATAATACAAAATAAAGACAACCAATTGACCATACCAGCCATAACTTCCAAAATTCGGAATCAGTGTTGGAACCAGCGTAAACGTAATGGCAATGATGATGATCAAATTCCGGTATTGCTGGCGGGTAATATTATGTAATGCAACGTTGATGTACGGATAAACCAAATATAATAAGATGTATTCACTTACAAACCAGCAACTATTATAGAAAAGCGGTAAGAACGTTTGTTGAAGAACAATCGTATTCTTGGGATTTACCCATTTAAAGTGCACGGCAACAAAGTAAATGATGATTGAGTAAAGATAAACTTGAACGATTAACATCAAAATCTTTTTGAAAGATTTCTTCCCGTTGATCGAAGAATTTACTAAAAAATACCCTGAAATCATTACGAAGATTCCAACAGCAACCTTTCCCAGCGTTGCGACCATCTGACCCGTAAAGGTTGTTAACCAAACATTGGTAGCAACTGGCGTCCAGCCACCAATACTTGTATTATTATTCAACAATCCGTGAACAACTGAATGGTGGAAGATAATGAAAAGCATTGCGATAATTCTCAATAATTCAAAGTTCGAATTTCTCTCTTTCTTTAATCCCACAATTACACCTCTAATTATTTATGTATCAGTACCTAATTTAATGAAAGATTGACTAAAGGTCAAATATTTTTAATAATTTTATCTCATCAAAAAAATGGAACGCAACACTACGCTCCACCGTACAATCATTAATTTGATATTTTTATTTTATCCTTAATTATTCATAAATCAAGCTTGATTTAAATTTTTTATGGATATTTAAGGTTTTATGGCGTTACCACTTTTTCTTTATTGCATGGCGGTTTCTTTCAAGATTCTTAGAAGTTAAAATGCTGCTAATTAAATCCTTAATCTTATTCGGCAAATCTTCCCAAAGAAAATCAACCAGAACGATATAGCTCATCCATAAATCTAAAATCAATTCAATTAATTCACATCCCCACTCAATTAACTGATTTAAAGCCGTACTTTGATTTTTACTATACACTCCACTACTTAAAGGTCAGCAAACTTAGAATTTATAGATCTTTAACCTCTTCTTAATTCCTAAATAGTAGAATCTTACTTCATATACTAGAAGTTTAACAAAAATAATTCAAAACGCCAAAGTATCCCAAAAGAGAAATGTGTACTCAGCTTTAAATAACGTAATTGACGTTAGAGTCCAATCACGATGATTAACTGTTTATAATAATTCTACCATCCGATATTAAGAGAATCATTATACGCTTTAAGAGGTCAATATATTTTTTATTAAGATTCAGCATTATATAATTTGTTACATTATGAAAAAATTACATCTAACTATATAATTAATTTTATATTTAAAACTAAATATGTCGGAAATAATATAATTTTAAAATAACTTTTCTTTCAAATCCTTTTTCAACCGTGAACATGCCTCTTCCAATTCTTTAAAATTTTCTTTTGTGAGAAAATATAGATTTCCATTTACTGAATCTTCATTTTTTAGACTAATTTTAAAGTCTCCTATTGGTCCTCCTAAAGGGACTCTACTTATTGGATTTATTTTTCCAATTATCGATATTTTTTCAATATTTTCAAAATTGATTTTTTTCACTTTACATCTAAATATTTTAAATACACGTGTAATTATAAACTTATTTTCAAAATCTATAATTAACACCGGTTTTTTCCTAAGATATAGAAAACGATAAAAATAAATAATAAAAACAAATACCCAAAATAAAATCCAAAAAGATTTAGCATTTCCGTTCCAAAAAAAATATATAAATCCCAATATACTTAAAAGCATGAGCAGCCATATAACATTAGATTGAATCGCTTCAAACCTATTTTTCATTTAGAATCCCCCCTAGATCTTTTGTAACATCCGTAATTACAAAAATAGCCCTCATCATCGCTATTACAGGCTATTCATTCTATTTTTATTCATCTGTTAAACGTTTCAGTAAATAACAATAAAAATTATATGTATGTAAATTAGTTATCAATTAACATTTAACTCTGATTTTAAACGATTAATCACTGATTTTAATTCTTTAGAACTTCTACATGTCATTAGATTTAATGATATAGAAATAATATTATTACCCTTAGTTAAGTCATACGGCAATCCTTCACAAGTTGTCTTTGTCTTAACCAAAAGAACAGCAAATTTAAGACTTATCAAATGAGTACTCAATCCTTTAATATCTACATCAGCAATATCATCAAAACTTATCTTCTTTGCATCTCCTGCTTTAACATTCCCCGCCATTCCATTCAACTCATAGTTGAAAGTTTTACGAAAAGAAATAATCCCATGGTCAAAATCAATTTTTAAAGGCGAACTAATTACCGCACGGAAAGAAACAACTACACAAACCAAAAGTCCTAAAAGTGCAAGTCCTATTACATTTATCAATGTAAAATGAAGAAAAAACTTAATAATAAGTAAAATAGGTAAACAACTAAAAAGACATATATAACACATAAAGAAAAACCACTTGATTGAAGACTCTTCAGCAATAAATGTATCTTTTTTCAAAACAAATACTCCCTCACTAAAATTATCAAAACATTTAGTATTATTTAATATCTAATTCTGATTTTAGACGTTGAATTGCATCATCTAAATCCTTTATGCTTTTGCTAGTAGGAAAATATAAATTAGCGGATACAGTCATTCTATCATTAATCATCATTCCTGTTTTCTCATGCGGTTTTTTGACATCAATATTAATCATTCGATATATTCCTTCTCGACTAACAGAAATTTTCAAAATTTCATCAAAACGAATATCAATAGTTCGCTTACTAAACAAAACCGGATTTTTTACAGTAATTGTTTTTTGATTAAAATCAAACGCCAATACAGATTTTGCAAATAAAAACCAGATGCATATTCCCAGTGAAACAACTAATCCTAAACCAATACCAATTACAGCAATCCACATACAAATTTGAAACACTAAATTTGGAATAGCAGATCTGTTAGAATAACAAAACCAAAATACAATTATCATTGCAATAAATGTAACTAACCACTTAAAAATTGATTGATGAACTTTATATTTATTTTCCATTTAAATTCCTCCTAGACCCTTATATAACCGTAGAATTGTATCAAATCCAAAAATAAATAGCAAATATGATTGCTATTGTCGCCTATATCAATACGTGCAGTTTCTGCTTGTTGTTAATTAAAAACAACTATCGTTTTCCCCCCCCAAGTATTAATCCGGTTACTAAAAATGAGTATGTTCGATACAACCGATTAACAATTCTTCATCTTTTTTATTGAGGTCTGACCGTTCCAGCATATCTTGCACTTTATCGATTGCATATTGTCTTTTATCAGGCAACTTCCAAAAAATGAATATCGACATAATTATTATTTCTTAGCTTCATGGCGCTTTAACAACCACACCACAATAAACTCAATGTTTTAAAAATTACATCGATTTATGACAAAACGTATTCAAAATCGTATTCACTTTTCGTATCTTACTCAAACTTAAAGCTGGAAGATTAATTTGAAATCAAAATAAAAAAGCCTATGAACGTTAAATTCATAGACTTCATTCTCTATCTAAAACATATTATCAAACAAACTCAACTGATTTTCATCCGGCAAATCATCCAAAACATGTTGTTCGTTCATAAATTCAATGATTGATTGGGAAACCTTTCCGCGTTTAGCTAAGTCTTCCTTTGAGAGGAAGGCCTTTTCTTCTCGCGCCGCGATAATTTGTTTAGCAACGTTCAATCCTAATCCTGGAATGGCTGAGAACGGTGCCAGCAAAGTCTTCCCGTCTTCCATGATCAACCAATCGGAAGCATCCGACTTATTGATGTCAACCATCTTAAACTTGAAGCCGCGTTCGAGCATTTCGTTCGCAATTTCAAGTACCGTCAACAGGTTCTTTTCCTTTGTTGAGGCATCCATTCCCTTATCGTTGATCTCTTTCATCGCATTCTTAACAGCTTCTTTCCCGTGAGCCATTGCGACCAAATCAAAGTCATCTGCTCGAACAGAGAAATACGCAGCGTAGTAGATGATTGGGAAGTAAACCTTAAAGTACGCGATCCGCAGTGCCATCAAAACGTAAGCCGCAGCGTGCGCCTTTGGGAACATATACTTGATTTTTAAACATGATCCAATGTACCAATCAGGTACATCAGCTTCACGCATTTCCTTTTGCCAATCATCCGGAATTCCGCGCCCTTTCCGCACGTGTTCCATGATTTGAAATGACGTTTCTGAATTTACGCCAAAGTGGATCAAATCCATCATGATATCGTCACGACATCCGATAATTTCACTCATCTTTGCCGTGCCGTTTTCAATCAATTCTTCGGCGTTTCCTAACCAAACATCTGTCCCGTGAGAAAGGCCTGAAATCTTCAACAATTCTGCAAAGGTTGCGGGATGCGTCTTTTCAAGCATTCCCCGAACAAACCGCGTTCCGAATTCAGGAACCCCTAACGTTCCGGTCTTTGATTGAATTTGTTCCGGCGTAACACCTAAAACATCTGTTCCTGAGAACAAGGACATGACCCCTGGATCATCAGTTGGAATCGACTTCGGATCGATTCCGGAAAGATCTTGCAGCATCCGAATCATCGTTGGGTCATCATGCCCCAGAATATCAAGTTTTAAAATATTATCATGAATCGAGTGAAAATCAAAGTGAGTCGTTCGCCATGGAGCATTTAGGTCATCCGCCGGGTATTGAATCGGTGAAAAATCATAAATTTCCATGTTATCCGGAACAACTAGAATTCCAGCCGGGTGCTGCCCTGTCGTTCGTTTAACCCCAGTAGCTCCTTTTGCTAAACGGTCAACTTCAGCTCCGCGGAAGGATTGCTCTGTATCGCGCTCATATGCTTTAACATAGCCATAAGCTGTTTTATCCGCAACCGTGCCAATTGTTCCGGCGCGGTACACGTTGTTTTCGCCGAACAAAACCTTCGTGTAATTGTGACCAATTGGTTGATAGTCACCGGAGAAATTCAAATCAATATCTGGAACTTTGTTTCCTTTAAATCCAAGGAACGTTTCAAAGGGAATTTCTTGGCCATCCTTAATCAATGGCGTGCCACATTCAGGACAATCTTTATCAGGCAAATCATACCCCGAACCGTATTCACCCTTTGTGAAAAATTCCGAATACTTGCATTGTGGACACCGATAATGCGGTGGCAACGGATTAACTTCGGTGATTCCAGTCATAGTGGCAACAAAACTTGAACCAACGGACCCCCGGGAACCTACCAAGTACCCGTCCTTATTTGATTTAAATACCAGTTTTTGGGCAATCAAGTAAATAACCGCAAACCCGTTCCCAATAATGGACTTCAATTCCTTATCAAGCCGGGCTTGAACTAATTCCGGCAACGGATCGCCGTACCATTCATGCGCTTTATTCATTGCTAATTCGCGAATTTGATCATTCGCTCCCGGCATATTGGGCGTATACAATTTATCCTTAACCGGTGAAATCTCATCGCACATTGCCGCAACCTTATTCGGATTGTCAACAACGATTTCTTTGGCCGTATCTTCGCCTAAGAAATTAAAGGCCTCAAGCATTTCATCCGTTGTGCGGAAATGCGCGTCCGGCAACTTCCGTAACCGATTCAACGGATTAGCTCCGCCTTGCGAGTGAATCAAAATTTTACGGTAAATCGCATCTTCCTTGTTCATGAAGTGCACATCGCCCGTGGCCGCAATCGGAATATTCAACTCATGGGCCAGCTTAACCATATCAGCAATAATCTCTTCAAGGTTGTGTTCATCCTTAACCAGTTCCTGTTCAATTAACGGTGCATAAATGGCTTTCGGTTGAACTTCAAGGTAGTCGTAATACTTGGCCTTCTCTTTAGCAACGCCGTATCCCTTTTGCATCATCGCCGTAAAGACTTCACCATCTGCACATGCTGAACCAACTAACAAGCCTTCGCGGTACTTATCCAACACTGACCGTGGAATCCGTGCAACGCGGTAGAAGTACTTCGTCATTCCGTCTGACATCAACTTGAAAAGGTTCTTCAATCCGGCTTGCGTTTGCGCCAGGATCGTTGCATGAAATGGGTGTTCATGCTTGTATGCATCATTTTGTCCCATGTATTGGTTGAACTGATCATGGAACTGGATATCATACCGTTCTCCCGCGTCCTTCAACATTGCATAATAAATATACCCGGTTGCTTCGGCATCATAAATTGCCCGGTGGTGATGCTCTAGGTTAACATCCAACTTCTTTGCCAAGGTATTTAACCGAAATCCCTTCATTTCAGGATACAGGAAACGCGCTAACGGCAACGTATCGACCCACGGTTCACTGATCAGTGGCAGACCATGCCGTTCGTAACCGGTATTCATAAAGTCGACGTCAAACGTTGCGTTATGTCCGACGATCACACAGCCCTTGCAGAAGTCTTGGAACATCTTGAAGACTTCTTCTTCCGACTTTGAACCGCGGACCATATCATCCGTAATACTTGTTAAGTTGATCGTTGTTTCTGAAAGCGGATGGCCCGGATCAATAAATTGCTCAAATTTATCAATTACCGTTCCATTTTTCATCTTAACCGCTGCCAATTCAATGACTTTGTTGTAACGCGCAGATAATCCGGTCGTTTCAGTATCAAAAACAACATAAGTTGCATCCTTTAAATTCACATGCTGTTCGTTGTAAGCAATTGGAGTGCCATCTTCAACGATATCAGCTTCAACTCCATATAAAATTTTAACGTCATTTTTCTTTCCAGCGGTATGAGCTTCTGGAAAGGCTTGCAGACCGCCATGATCCGTAACCGCAATTGCCTTTTGGCCCCACTTAGCAGCTTGCGCCACGTAATCTGAAATACTGTTGGTGGCATCCATTTGACTCATGTTGGTGTGCAGGTGCAATTCGACCCGCTTCTGATCTTCCGGCGCAGTATCCTGGCGTTCCTCGTGATGAACTTCCATAATGTCATATGCATTAATCGTCAAATCCCGCATGTAAGTATCTTCCTGAACACTCCCGCGCGCCTTGATCCATTTACCCGGTTTCAAGGCATCAAACAATGCCTCATCATTTTCATCACGCGAAAACTTCTTGATAACGAACGATGAACTATAGTCCGTAACTTTCAGAATTAGCAGTTTACGTTCTGAACGTAATTGTCGAATTTCACAGTCAAAAATATAGCCTTGAACAACTACTGATCGTTCTTCTTCATTAATATCGGCCATTTGCCGGACCGGAATGTCGTCAGCAATCTTCCGGCCAATTATAACCGGCCCGTCAATTGAAGCGGCCTTCTTCGCAACTTTCTTCCTTTTCTCACTTTGCTTTTGAATCGCTGCCATTGCTTTTTGAGCCAATTCAGCATCGCTTTTTGCCTTGCGTTCCTTAAATTCGTTGATTTTTTCTTGAGATTTGGAGTCATCAACGATCGTCGCAAACGTCATCTTCGGGAATCCCAACCGTTGATATTCTTCTTCAATCGGTCCAAGAGCTTTAGTCGTCAAAAAGTCCTTAATGATTTCATTTTCTGCAACGATCATTGGCCGTTTATGATCCAGATATGGCACTTTGCCGCGAAAAACCTCATGGATCATTGGTGAATGAACTTCACTGTGAGTCACCGCCCATTCCCAGTAATCAGCTAAATTGTGATCCGTGACCTTGGGATCCTCCGTTTCAACAATCAACCGGGTTGCGGCAATTTCCTTAAAAGCAGCGGCAACATGGTTCGCTAAATCCTGATAGGCATTAAACGGTAAGATATCATTGACCTTTAAATGAAAATCCCACCGGTGCGAATTCACATGAACTTCAACTTGGTCGATGGCTGCATCCTTGAATGCTTCTTGAAATTCCGCATCCGGTTGCCAGTCAACCTGTTCAAGCAACTTTTCAAATAATTCTTGTTTACTAAGTGCCACGCTTTTAGTCCTCCCTCGTATTTATGTGCTTGTTCTATCATAACAAAAATAAGACCGGGACAAAAGGACCCAGTCTTATCTTTCTTCAGTTTTTACTAGTTTGTTACGGTTAAAAAATTAATCGACATTCTTCAATAAAATTGCAAGGGAATCAACTAATTCGTCAACCTTAACTTCAACCGTTTCGCCAGATTTCCGCAATTTGATTTCAACAATACCGTCATCGGCCTTCTTACCTACTGTGATCCGAACCGGCAAGCCCATCAAGTCTGAATCAGCAAACTTAACACCGGCCCGTTCCTTCCGATCATCAAGCAAGACTTGGTAGCCAGCATCTTGCAACAGTTTTTCAATCTCTTCGGCTAATGTCCGTTGTATTTCGTTCTTCACGTTAACTGGAACAACGTGGATATCGAATGGTGCAATGCTGCGTGGCCAAATCATTCCATTCTCATCATGGTTTTGTTCAATGATTGCTGAAAGCAACCGTGAAATTCCGATTCCATAGCAGCCCATAATCATTGGAATTGAACGCCCGTTAGCATCTAAGACGTTGGCGCCCATCTTCTCTGAGTAACGCGTTCCTAATTTAAAGATGTGGCCGATTTCGATTCCGCGGGTAAACTTTAACTTGCCTTCGCCGTCTGGAGAAGCGTCGCCTTCGCGAACCGTCCGTAAATCAACGAATTGATCAACCTTAAAGTCACGGTTAAGGTTAACGTTAATGTAGTGATAACCGTCTTCGTTGGCACCGGCACTGGCATTGACCATACCTTCAACGTCAAGGTCAGCATATACTTTCAATTTTTCATCAATTCCGACGGGTCCTAATGAACCAAAGCTTGCCCCTAAGTACTTTTGAGCTTCTTCTTCAACGGCTGGTCGTAAACTGTCAGCCCCTAAGAAACTCTTTAACTTCGTTTCGTTTAATTCATCGTTGCCACGCATCAAAACTACGATTGGTTCATCATCAGCGACAAACAGTAACGTCTTGATTTCATCTTGCGAATCAACGCCTAAGAATTCAGCAACTTCATCAATTGTCTTCACATTCGGCGTTTCAACCTTCTTTAATTCTTGCGGTGTTTCGTGTGACTTTTGAACCGTCCGTAAGTTTGTTGCCTTTTCAATGTTTGCAGCGTAGTCACTGCTATCAGAATAAACCACAGTGTCTTCCCCGATTGGAGCAATTGCCATAAATTCGTGGGAATCCTTTCCACCCATTGTTCCTGAATCAGCAATGATTTCACGGAATGTCAAACCAACGCGGTTAAAAATGTTCCGGTAAGCATTTCCCATGTCATTGAATACTTGATCAAGACTTTCGCGATCAGCATGGAATGAGTAGCCGTCCTTCATGATAAATTCGCGGCCCCGCAATAAACCAAACCGTGGCCGGTTCTCATCGCGGTACTTTGGTTGAATTTGGTATAAAACCAATGGCAATTTCTTATATGATTTAACTGAATCCTTCACAACTTCTGTGAAGGTTTCTTCATGGGTTGGGCCTAAGATAAAGTCACGATCGTGGCGATCCTTTAACTTGAATAATGTTTGACCATAGGTGTCATACCGGCCGGATTCTTGCCATAATTCGGCTGGAATCACGGCTGGTGCAAGCATTTCAACAGCCCCAATCTTATCCATTTCTTCGCGAACGATTGCTTCAATTTTTTGTAAAACGCGGTTCGCTAATGGTAAATATGTATACATTCCGGCAGAAATTTGTTTAATGTAACCGCCCCGCAGCATCAGTTGGTGACTGACTGCTTCTGCATCACTCGGGACTTCCTTCATTGTCGGAATCAACATCCGTGTTTGTTTCATTAATATCCCTCTTCTTTCGAACAATTTATTTTAATTCTAAGTCTACCATAATCTTTTAAAAGAAGTAACGGCGAATATCATTCCAGGTGACCAGAACCATTAAGATCATCAAGAACGCAAACCCGATCATCGTAATGACAACTTCCTTATTCGGATCCATTGGCTTCTTCCGAATCCCCTCAATAATATTCAATAAAATTTTCCCACCATCAAGGGCTGGAATCGGCAAAAGATTCATAATTCCTAAGTTGACGGATAACAAGCCCATCAAGTTGATGACGGTAATTGTACCGTGATGAGCAGCTTGAGCCGTCATCGAGTACATTGCAACCGGACCACCCAAGTCATTCAGACTGAAGCCGTGGGTAATCATGTGCCCAATTGCACTAAAGACTAACATAATAATATTCCACGTTTGGGTAAATCCAAATACAAGAATCGCCCCAATTGAGTGGTCGTTTTTAATTTTTTCAGTAATTCCAATTTGGCCAGTCTTTTGCCCATTTTGTTTAACCGTCTTCGGTGTTAATTGGATCTCTTTAGTTTTCTTAGCTTGTTTAACCTTTAACGTGGTCTCCTTACCACCACGACTACCAAGATCATTTACAAGGTCGTGCCAATTTGAAACTTGATGACCATCAATTGCGACGATTTGGTCACCAGCCTTTAATCCAGCCTTCGCAGCAACTGAGTTCTTTTGAACCGTTCCAATCACATTTGAATTTGTTGGAATCTGAACGCCGCCTTGAAGCATCGCAACCAAGCCAAAAGCAATGATTGCCAAAACAAAGTTATTAAACGGACCGGCAACATTCGTAAAGATTCGTTTCGGAACACTGACGGATTGATATTGAACGTCTAACGGTGCAACCTGAATTTCAGTTCCATCTTCTTCAGTGATCATTGCATCACGTTTAACATCGAACCGTTTAACCTGACTTTCATCACCGTTTTCGTATCCTTCGATCCACATTCCCTTTTGCAGATCCCAGTCAGTCACAACCAACGGCAAGCCGCCCTTTAACATTTTCTTTTGACTGGTGTTAATCTTAATGACCTGATCCTGCTTATCAAGCAACAGCGTGATTGGCGAACCCTTTTTTAGTGATTCTTCATCATCTTCAAGGCCGGCCATCCGCACGTAACCGCCTAACGGCAAAAGCCGCCATGTATACGTTGTTCCATTTTTATGATATGCAAAAAGCTTTGGTCCCATTCCGATTGAAAATTCACGCACCAAAATCCCTGATTTTTTGGCTGCATAAAAGTGACCAAATTCGTGAACAAACACCAGCACACCAAAAACAATCACAAACGCAATAATTGTTACAATCATTGTTTTGGGTTTACCCCCTTCTTTTTAAAATTAAATCAAACCGGCAAAGTGCATTAACGGTAAAACAAATAATAATGAGTCAAACCGGTCAAGAATGCCGCCGTGCCCTGGAAGGATCTTGCCTGAATCCTTAACACCATAATGCCGTTTAAATGCTGATTCAATCAAATCGCCAAATTGACCCCCAACTGAAAATACAAGGGTCAAAACAAGCATTAATGCGAAATTGTACTTGAAGTATGGCTTCATAAAGAAGATATATGCCCCCACAATAACAACTGCAGCAAGCGTCCCGCCAATCGAGCCTTCCCATGTTTTATTCGGACTGATCTTCGGGGCTAATTTATGCTTTCCAATTTTTCGACCAATCAGGTATGCGCCGCTATCAGTGATCCAAACGATTAGTAACGCGTACAGAAGCATCCATAAACTTTCTGTCCGCGCCTGAATCATAAAGTGAAAGCCGAAACCGGCATAGACTGCTCCTAATACAAGCGCACCAGCATCATCAAAATTGAACATGTTCTTTGAAATCACGCTGAATGCTAACAAGCACAGTAAGAAAACAAAGAAAAGATCCATGTAGTTTTCACCCTTCGGCAAAAATTTCAACCATGTTCGCGGAACCAGTAAACTGGCGATTGCAAAATAACTAATAAATGCCGCTGGTGAAACGACAAATAATTTTTTCATTGAAACAAATTCAGTCATTGCAACGATTCCCATTGCAACAACTAAAATATTAAATGGTGTTCCGCCAATAATTAAAAGCGGAATAAAAATAATTAAAGCAATAATTGCGGTTGTCACGCGTTGCTTCATTTCGATTTTCCTCCCTTAGTATCCTTTACGCCACCGAAACGCCGGTCACGTTGTTGGAATTCATAAATATCATGGACCAAATCATCTGGTTGATATTCCGGCCATAATTTGTCAGTAAAGACTAATTCGCTATATGCAATTTGCCATAACAAGAAGTTTGAAATTCGTTCTTCACCGCTTGTTCGGATCAGCAAATCTGGATCATTGTATGGCGCAACTTCTTCCGTCATCAAGGACTTCGAAATCACATCTTCATTGATATCATCAACGGCTAAATCGCCATTTTGAATTTCGGTGGCAATCTTCTTTACCCCCGTGATGATTTCAGCTCGACTGCCATAATTTAAGGCAAAGTTCAACACCATCCCGGTATTGTCTTTCGTTTGTTCGATTGCATCATTGACCGCCTTTTGCGTTTTGGGTGGTAAGTATTCCGTGTAACCCATCACGTTGACCCGGACATTGTTTTTGATCAATTCCGGAACAAACGTATCGAAAAATTTAACCGGCAGATCCATCAAAAAGCTGACTTCGCTTTCCGGACGCTTCCAATTTTCGGTTGAAAAGGCATAGAGAGTCAGTACTTTGACTCCTAAGTCACTTGCAGCTTTTGTAATATCCTTAACAACTTCCATTCCGCGTTTATGACCGGCAACCCGCGGTAATCCACGCCGTTGAGCCCATCGGCCATTTCCATCCATAATAATGGCAATGTGTTGCGGCATCTTTGCAGGATCTAAGTTAACTTCTTCAGTCTCGCCTGCCGTCGTGTTTTTAAATAAATTCTTAAACATTGTTCTTCTCCATTCACTGATGACAATAAAAAAGGGTAAAAACAGCCCCTGTCTGTTTTACCCCAAATCTGTTGATCTTAGCCTTCAAGAATTTCCTTTTCCTTGTCAGCAACAATTTCGTCAACCTTTTTTACTGCTTCATCAGTAACCTGTTGTGCTTGATCTTCTAAATCATGTAATTCATCTTCTGACATTTCGCCGTCTTTTTCAGCCTTCTTCAAAGCTTCGCGAATGTCCCGCCGAGCATGGCGAACTGAGCCCTTGGCCTTTTCGCCAACGGCTTTAACTTCTTTTGCTAATTCCTTCCGGCGTTCTTCAGTCAATTGCGGAATAACTAACCGAATAACGGTTCCGTCATTGACCGGATTTAACCCAAGATCTGAAGCCAATAATGCATGTTCAATATCATCCAATGATGACTTATCATATGGTGAAATCAACAATACCCGGGCTTCAGGAATTGAAATTTGGGCAATTTGATTCAATGGCGTTGGTGCGCCATAATAATCAACCGTTACTCGGTTAAGCAAGCTGGCATTTGCCCGGCCGGCCCGAATACCGCCAAGCTCGTGTTGCAAGGCTTCTTCAGCCTTAACCATCTTTTCTTGGCCTTCTTTAATAATTTCATTTGTAATCTTCATGATTATTTTCCTTCCACGGTTGTTCCAATATTTTCACCTTGAACAACTTTCTTGATATTTCCACGTTTATTCATGTTGAAGACAACCAACGGAATGTCATTATCCATTGATAATGTTGAAGCCGTTGAGTCCATGACATGAAGCCCCTTGTTGATGATGTCTAAGTGGGTCAATGTTTCAAACTTGATTGCACTTGCATCCTTCTTCGGGTCAGCTGAATAAATCCCGTCGACCCCGTTCTTTGCCATTAAGATGACATCAGCGTTAATTTCTGATGCTCGCAAAGCAGCGGTTGTATCCGTTGAGAAGTATGGTGAACCAGTTCCGGCAGCAAAGATTACGATCCGGCCTTTTTCAAGGTGGCGAACAGCTTTCCGCCGAATATATGGTTCAGCAACTTGTCGCATTTCAATTGCGGTTTGAACGCGGGTCGGAACGCCAAGTGATTCCAAGGTATCTTGCAATGCCAATGCGTTCATTACCGTTCCAAGCATTCCAATGTAGTCTGCTTGAGCCCGTTCAATTCCAAGTTGTTCACCGGTAACCCCACGCCACATGTTACCACCACCGACAACGATGGCAATTTCAACGCCAAGGTCGTGAACATCCTTGATTTCTTCAGCAACTTTCCGGATTTCAGGCGGGTTGATTCCCTTGCCTGCATCCCCTGCTAAAGCTTCGCCACTCAATTTTAATACGACACGTTTATACTTAATAGCCATGTGGATCCTCCTACTTGATTGAAAATGATACATTCATGTAATTAATCTCAATATATTCTATCATATTACAATCAATGTTACAAAAGGAGATTATTCATTTAGAAGTCGTCACTTTTTAGTGTTGATGAGCAATCAATTCGATCACATCATTTGATGAAATTCCGTTGAAAAACTTGTTCAAATCAAATGACCGCAACACCTTAGTGATCGCATCAACCTCGTATGGCCTACTAATCAGGGCCTTTTCCAACTGGTGGACATCTTCAACGCCAAAGAAATCACCATAAATTTTCGCCATTTTAATTTTACCGTCTTGAACTTCAAAACGGGCATCAATCGTTCCGGCGTCAAAGTGCTTCCGCTTTTTAACCGTAAAGGCTGGTGATTGCCCAAATGCCCAATCCCAGTCTCGGTATCGATTAGTTTCAATTCGGTGAATGGCTTGCTGATCCTTTGCCGTTAATTGATATTCATTGACTTGCGCCTGACTCAGGTCATCAACGTGATAAATGCGCTTAATCAGTTCATCCCGAAAACCAGCTGTATCAAGTGTCTGAAATTCCGGATTCAAATATGGTTTTATGTTTGTTACCCGACTGCGAACTGATTTAATTCCCTTTGATTCAATTTTATCTTTAGGAACTTTTAATGCTCCTGCAACTGCGTCTGTGTCAACATCAAACATCAATGTTCCATGACAAAACGTCTTTCCGTTACGAGTATACATTGCGTTGCCGGAAAATTTTTTACCATCAATAACAATATCGTTCCGTCCATTAACTTCTGCACCGGTAGCTCCCATCTCATGCAGCGCATTAACGATTGGTTGGACTAAAGTTTTAAATTCACCAAAACGTTGATGATTAGCTGGAACAATAAAACTAAAGCACAAATTACCTAAATCTTGATACATTGCGCCCCCGCCTGATAGCCGTCGCGTGATTGTAATTCCATGTTGTCGACAATAATCTTCATTAATCTCTTCCATTGTATTTTGATTACGTCCCACAATAATACATGGTTTTTCAATGTAAAAAAGCATAAACGGAGGAATCATGACATTAGAATTCATTAAATATTCTTCCGTCGCAAGATTAGTCCGAATATCCCGAGTTTGCATTGCTAAATACTGCATTTCATCATCTCCACTTCAAAAAGAGGTTGCAACCGTTACAGTTTCAGCCTCTTAAATCATTAATTATTAAATATTTGTTGGGTATCCAATTGCGATATCTGCGGCATCCCATATCGCTTCACTTAACGTTGGATGCGGATGGATCGTCAACGCCAAATCATCAATCGTATTGCCTGATTCAATTGCTAGTGTTAGCTCACTAATCATATCAGCAGCATCTCCCCCAACAATTTGGGCACCAACAAGGATTCCATCGCTTTTAGTATATACTAACCGAACAAAGCCATCCGTTGTATTCATTGAAATTGCACGTCCATTTGCTAAAAATGGAAATTGCGCAGTTTCAACGGCTAATCCTTGTTGAGCAGCTTCCTTTGCTGTCAACCCAGTTGTTGCCAGTGGGATGTCCGTATAACATACAGCTGGCATTGCATGATAATCAACCGTCGTCTTCTTTCCAGCAATTGCCTCAGCAGCAACTTTTCCTTCGTATTCAGCTTTATGAGCAAGTGAAAATCCCGGAACCACATCCCCAATCGCATAAACATTTGGAACCGTTGTTCTTCCTTGGTTATCAACATTAATCAATCCATGCGAATCCAACTGAATTCCAGCATGTTGTAATCCAATATCCTTTGTATTTGGACGTCTTCCTACCGACACTAAACAATAATCTGCAACTAACTGTTTTTCTTCACCATTTACTTCAAAAGTAACTTTTACGCTTTGATCGTCCTGTTCTGCTTTCTTTGCAACTGCATTGGTATAAATATCAACCCCTTGAGAACTAAAGTGTTTCTGAATTACTCGCACCATATCAGTTTCATAGTTTGAAAGAATTTGTCCAGTTCCTTCAATAATTGAAACATGAGCCCCAAGGTTAGCGTAAGCAGACGCTAACTCACATCCAATATATCCACCGCCTACAACCACTAGATGCTTAGGGATTTGTTTTAAGTTAAGCGCACCAGTAGAGTCAATTACTCGTCCTTCATACTTAAAATTAGGAATTTCTACCGGATGACTTCCGGTTGCAATAATCAAATTTTTAAAAGTATAGGTTTGAGCCTGGTCATCTTTAATAACGCGTAAAGTATGATCATTCTTAATATATGCACTTCCCCAAATAACATCAATATGATGTTTTTTGAATAGACTAGCAACTCCACCCGTTAACTTATCAACAACACTTTGTTTCCAAATCTGAGTTTGATGAAAGTCAAGTTGTGCAGCCGTTACTTGCAATCCCATTTTTTGTGAATTCATTGCACTTTGATAATGATGGGCGGCTTCAACCAATGCCTTTGACGGAATACATCCTATATTCAAACATACTCCACCGATAAATTCACGTTCAATAACCGTTACTTTTTGGCCAAGTTCAGCTGCCCGAATTGCGGCAACATATCCCCCTGGGCCACTTCCAATCACAACAGTATCTAAATCAATCGCAAAATCTCCAACTACCATTATTATCCCTCCATTAATAAGAGTTCAGGATTATTTAACAATTCTTTAAGTCGATTAAGTGCTTTCTGAGCCGTTGCACCATCAATTGCACGATGGTCAACTGAAAGCGAAAGTTTCAACACTTTACCGATTTTAATATTTTCAGGATCAGTTGGGTCAACAATTGGCTGAGATGTAATCTTGCCAATTCCTAAAATTGCAACTTCCGGACGATAAATAATTGGAGTGAAGTAGCCTCCGCCAATTGAGCCGATATTTGTAATTGCAATCGTTCCATTTTGAGTAACCGTAGGATCTAAACTACCATCAGCAATCTTTTGCGTATGATCTTTAATTTGCTTTGCAATTTCAAACATACTTATTTGATCGGCATTTTTAATATTAGGCATAAATAAACCACGATCAGTATCAGTTGCAATTCCAATATTAATATCATCTTTATATATGATTTCGTGCTGATCCATATCAAGTGATGCATTAAAAATCGGAAATTCTTTTGCCACAATTGCCAAAGCTTTAACGATATATGGCATAAATGTCAGATGCACACCTTTATCAGCTGCCATTGCCTTAAACTTATTACGATGATTCCATAATTGATCGACAACTACTTCATCAAATAAAGTAACATGCGGAATTTCTTGAACCGATTGACTAACTAACTTAGCAGTTGCTAACCGAACCGAACTCATCTTTTCACGATGCATGCCACCAAAACCATTTTGCTTTGCCCCTGCAATAGATGATGTTTCCCGTAAATCTTGTTGTGGAACAATTTTTTTAGAATTTTCACCTTGACTACTTAAGAATAGATCGACATCAGCCTTGATAATTTGCCCATGATTCCCTGTTCCTTTAATTTGTGTTAAGTCAACCCGTTTTTCACGCGCATAAGCCCGGACAGATGGCATTGCTAATACTGGTAAACTGTGATCTTGAGGTACCCGTTTTGATGGATTGACTTGTAATTTGACATCTGAAACTTCGGAATCACCAACTAACTTATCTTCTTTTGCTTTAGTTGGCTCACTCATCGTTGATGAAGTTACTGGCTTTGCATCCTTGGGAACAGCACTTTCGGTCTCAATTTCAATTAGTGGATCACCGACACTTGCAGTATCCCCTTCATGAACAATAATCTGTTTAACTTTCCCAGTCACTGGCGAAGTAAGATCTTCAACTGATTTGTCATTTTCAATTTGAACTAAATCAGCATCTTTTTCAATTGAATCGCCCTCATGAACATACCACTTTCCAATTGTTCCTTCGGCCATTCCTTCGCCGACATCCGGAAGTTTAAATGCATAAACACTCATTAATTTTTCCTCCTAAAAATTAACAATTTCCTTTGCCTTTGTAATAATATCATTTTTATTTGGTAACCAACGCTCTTCAGCTTCACTAAAAGATGTTACCGTATCTGGCGCGCTCACACGAGCTACAGGTGCATCTAAACTTAAAATTGCTTTTTCAGCAATTAACGATGCTACTTGATTTCCAATTCCCGCCATATTTTGTGCTTCTTGAACAATAACAACTTTCCCAGTTTTTTTGACACTTTCAAGAATTGTTTTTTCATCCAGCGGTGAAACTGTTCTTAAATCAACCACTTCCGCATTAATGCCATCTTTTGCTAATTCCTTAGCTGCTTTTAGGCACTCCTGAACCATATAACCATATGAAATTAAAGTGATGTCGGTCCCTTCTCGTTTAATATCAGCTTTATCAAGTGGAAGCGTGTACTCTTGTTCCGGAACTTCTTCTCGCATTGACCGATAAAGTTTCATATGCTCAAGAAAAACAACCGGGTCATCTGACCGAATTGATGAAATCAATAACCCTTTGGCATCGTATGGCGAACCTGGGATCACCACTCTTAATCCTGGAACTTGACTGACAATTCCTTCAAGACTATCAGAGTGCATTTCTGGAGTATGAACACCTCCACCAAAAGTTGAACGAATCGTAATTGGCATCTTTTTGGTTCCACCTGTCCGATAATATTCCCGGGCAATCTGGCCAACAATTTCGTCCATTGCTTCATATAAGAAACCGAAAAATTGAATTTCCGGGACCGGTCGGAATCCCTCATAGGCAAGTCCAGCCGCTAACCCAGCAATTGCTGATTCTGCAAGTGGGGTATCAAATACTTGATCTTCACCAACATCTGCCTGTAATCCATCAGTTGCACGGAAAACCCCACCATTTTTTCCAACATCTTCCCCAAAAACCAAAACTTTTGGATCGCGTTTTAATTCTTGATCAAGAGCTTGATTAACTGCCTTGACCATCGTTAATTGTGTCATATTATTTTCCCTCCTTTTCACATTCATCAATTTTTGCTTGAACTGACTCTGGAATTTCTGAATAAGTCAATTTATAAAAATCACTAACTTTTTGTTTGGGCGCATCTTCAGCTTTTTCAATTGCAGCGTCAATTTCATTATTTACCGCTGTTTCCCAATCCTTTTCCATTCCTTCATTCCATAATCCTTGATGATCTAAATATGTTCTGAGACGAATTAATGGATCTTTTTTACGCCATTCTGTTTCTTCTTCAGCGGTCCGGTAACGTTTAGGATCATCACCTGATAAAGTATGCGGACCATAGCGATATGTTAAAGTTTCAATTAAAACTGGTCCATTACCAGCAACTGCCCATTCACGGGCTGCCTTGGCAATGGTATAAACTGCTAAAGCATCCATTCCATCGACTTGAATTCCTGGAATTCCTGCTGCTATTCCTTTTTGTGCTAAAGTTACCGCTGCTGTCTGCTTGCGTCGCGGAACTGAAATCGCATAGCCGTTATTTTGAACAAAAAATAATGCTGGAACTTTAAATTCACCTGCAAAATTGATTCCCTCATAAAAATCACCTTCAGATGTTCCACCATCTCCAGTATATGTATAAGCAACAGTTGGTGACTTTTTCTTTTTTAATCCTAAAGCAACGCCCGCTGTTTGAACAGTCGCAGATGCTACAATAATTTGAGGTGTAGTAGCTTGAACATCATCAGGAATTTGACCACCCATATAGTGTCCAATCGACCATAAAAAGGCCCGATCCAGTGGAAAACCATGTTGAACTAATTGTGGGATATCACGATATGCTGGTAAAAGAAAATCTTCTTTTTGCATCGCATAATTTGAACCCATTTGACTTGCTTCTTCACCAGCCGTTGGAGCATAAAATCCTAAGCGACCTTGGCGATTTAATTTTGTTGAACGTTCATTTAAAATTCGTTCCCATAACATTTTTTTAAACAAATCAACTAGTTGTTCATCCGTTAAATCCGGGAATAAATTTTGATTAACAATTTCACCTTTTTCATTCATCACTTGAATTGGTTTTATATTTGGTTGATTCATATAATCATTAAAATTAATTTTTGTCATTTATGTCCCCTCCTTATAAGACCACTAAATTATATCATTTATGCCCTTTATTTTACTTAATTTAGCGCCATTTGTTAATTAATATAGCATTCTAGATTTTATTGATTATTTTAATGTCTCGGAATTTTTTAATAATAAACTAATTTAAAAAAGAAATTATTCGAATTAATTTTATTCTTTTATCATTTTTAGAAAAAACAATCATGAATTGTATTAAAATAGTTTAGTATATTAAATTGGAAAGGAAGATTTGATGCTCAAAGAGTTTAAAGAATTTATTGCACGGGGAAACGTAATGGACTTAGCTGTTGGAGTCATTGTAGGATCCGCATTTACAGCTATTGTTAAATCTTTAGTTTCTAATATTATTAATCCATTGATTGGAATTTTTGCCGGAAAAATTGATTTTTCATCAATCATTTTTACGGTCGGCGCAGCCCACTTCCGGATTGGAACGTTTTTAAATTCTGTTATTAATTTTTTGATTATTTCATTCGTAATCTTCATTATGGTTAAATTTGTTAATAAATTTGCTAAGAATAAAGAAGATGAAAAGAAAAGAGAAGCGGCAGAGCTTTCTAATGAAGCTAAATATCTAAAAGAAATTGTTGAATTACTTGAAGAAGAACGCTTACAGGACTCTGAAAATAAGAGAGAAAAAGATACAAAAACAACTGTAAAAGAGTAACTTTTTTTACTAAATCTAACCCTAGATGAGGTACAACATGGGTACAAGATAGGTACAACATAGGTACAAGATTTGAGGAGCTATTTTAGCTCCTTTTTTTTTTAATACATAAAAAAGAACTCTACCTATTATATATACTCTATATAACAAAAAACCCCTACTCAATAATGAGTAAGGGAAAATGTGGTTAATAGTGTGTCATTAAAAAAATTAGGGATAAGATTAAATCCTTACAGTTTTATTTTACCCTTATTTTTAATAAGTAATCATTATTTTTAAATAATTTTTTAAATAGAAAAACCCCTACCAAAATGGCAAGGGTTTAATAAATCATTAATTGATATTCATTAATAGTTTAATGTTTCTCCAACGAAAATCAAGTTAGCATTGTTAATTCCATTCTTTTGAGCTAAGTACGAAACTGAAACACCTAACTTATTAGAAATACCACTTAAAGTATCACCATAAGTAACTTTATATGCTCTTGTTGAAACATAGCCTTTTACTTTCAACCGTTCTCCTACATAAATATAGTTTGGATTTGATATACCATTCAAACTAGCAAGCGATTGATATGAAGTACCAAACTTATTAGCAATCCCTGAAAGAGTATCTCCTGATTTAACTACATAAGTTGTAGCACTATTAGAAGTATTATTAGCTACTGTGTTATCCCCTTTAATTTTAATTACTTGGTTAGGATAGATAACATATGGACTAGCGATATTATTAAGGCGTGCTAAGTCTTGATAAGTAGTATTAAATCTAGTAGCAATACTGCTTAATGTATCTCCACTCTTAACTGTATAAGTCTTA
Source organism: Ligilactobacillus araffinosus DSM 20653 (assembly GCF_001435375.1). Classification (GTDB taxonomy): domain Bacteria; phylum Bacillota; class Bacilli; order Lactobacillales; family Lactobacillaceae; genus Ligilactobacillus; species Ligilactobacillus araffinosus. Next base: position 108,568 of record NZ_AYYZ01000025.1, read on the forward strand.
GTATCATTAATAACTTTCTTATCTTCTTTAGCCTCTTGAATAACAGGAGTTGTAGTTACAGGTTTATTAGCATTTCCATTCTTATAACCGTTCTTTGTGATACCTAATAAATCAATATCATAATCTAAGGCTACACTGTTAGCTCCTGAACCGTGGTCTGAAAATTGCCATATGCACACACCATTATCACTAGGAAAGTATTCCATAGGAGCAGGATAAATACCATTCCTATAAGGATAACCTGCTATCCAAAAACTATTAGGATATGTAGCAATAATTCTATTCATATCAAAATGTGCATGAGCGTAACCTTGATAAGAATAAAACACTGGAGTATATCCTGCATTCTTAACTGTTGTCATAGCGTCTAAAACAGCATTAGTATTACCATTAATATCATTTCCATATCCTGCTTCACAATCTAAAGCAATAATAGAACCTTTTGGAACTGTACTATTAATAGTAGGTAAGAATGTATTAACAGCTTTCTTTGCTAAATAACTGTTATTCCCTGTTTGTAACCAGATATAAGTATGAGCTCTCTTATTTTGCATTAAAGCACTCTTAACCTGATTAGTATAAGTTGATTGAGTATAGGAAGAACCATCTTCATACATTCCACCTACTTGAGCAATGGTAAACTCATCATCATTCCTTACAAACTGAGCTGTATTACCTTGATACTTAGATAAGTCAGTACCATAACTTCTAACATTGTCAGCACTAGCAACACCAATACTAATAGCAGACACAAAGGCAAGTATTCCTAATGCTAACCGTTTAATATTTTCCTTTAGCATAAAATGCACCTCCTTTTTCTATAACGAATGAAAAAAAAGGCAATAAAAAAGAGAGCCTTTATAGCTCTCTCTCTCTTTAAATTATTTTTTAGGAATAAAAGTAACTGTTCCGTTGCCTTCCATTACTCCAAGTAACCCTAGAATAGTAAGTACAGTATTAATAGCTCCTACTATATCCCCAATATCTCCTGTAAAGTGAATACCGAAAATAGCTAACACTTGTTGTATTAACACTAATAACAAACTAATAAGGCTTGCAATAATCTTTCCATTCAATGTTCCATCTGAATTAAATATGATACCCTTAATCTTTTTCATCATCATATATCCCCTCTTTAGTCTCCAATATGATTAATCGTCTTTCATGTTGGTTTAAAGTAGTGTTATTTCGATTCAAATCTTCCCTTAAACTCTCTACTGTGTTATTAAGGGTAGTTACTGTATCGTTCAGTTTCTCGAAAGTCTTTTGATTAGCTTCACTTTCTTCTAAATAGGCAGAGTGGAAAGCCCACTTGAAACCTTTGATTAAGATTGTTAAAACTGTACCACTAATAGTAATAATGGCTACCCAATCTTCTAAAGATAAACCTAAAAATGTCATCTACAACACCCCCTAACTTTCTATAACTTTTACATGTTGTGTAAAGTGAAGATTATAATTTTGATTGTTCCAATTTAAAGAACTTGTATTGTTTCCGAAAGGATTCCAATAAAATAGCTTTTTATGTCCCTCGTCATTTTCATACTCAAAAGCAAAATTAGTATATGGAATATTTTCATTAGTTAAAGTAAAGTTATGGCTTGGTGTTACCATTCCATTAAGATGATAGCCTTTCATAGATTGTAAAAACTTGAGTTCAGCTGCCCCTAACTTACTCATTGTGATACTTCCATCTGATTTATGATATTGGTAAGCTCCCCAACAATCGTCCATATCTGCGTCTACTGGGTCAGGATTTGTATTCCCTGAATAGATAATTATAGGGTCTACTCCTAAATAATCTTGGATAATGATTTGTCTTATCATCGTATCTCTAGAATATTGAAAAGCCCAACTACCACTAAAAGGGTGTCCCCAATCTTCACTAGGGTATCCAAACTCTGAGATAGCCATTGGTATTTGATTAATGTTACTCCATTTACTTCTATCAAAACCTAATAAGTACAATTCAGGAATAAAATTATCATTATATCTCTCACAATAAGGGTGGAATGATACCCAATCAGGTAAAGAAGAGTAAGAATTAAGTTTAGTATTGTAACAGTCTAATACATGCTGTAAATCTGGAGCTTGAGGATACTCAATACTGCATAAATCAATGAACTTAACACCACGCTTTTTACACTCTTCAAATAGTTTCATATTAAATGTAAGGTATCTATCAATAATGGTATCGTTTGTTTGAGCTTGCTGTTGGTCGCTTGTAGCAAACTTACCATCTGCTTCATTCCAAGCCTCTACTATAAAATCAGTAATACCATCATCTAAAAATCTATCCATTATATGAGCATAAGCATTAACCGCTTGGTCTACTAATTCATCAGCGTTATCATCTAATAAATGATTTTTAATCTGTTGCGGATAAGCTCCAATAATACCTGTCATTCCTAAGTTTTGAATTGTATGATAAGTAGTTAATCTCCACGGGTTATCAGTACCATTAAATTCATCTGTTTGTAAGTTAAAAGCGGGTCTTATATACTTCATTCCTGCCATTTGAGCAAAGTTTAAAGCTCTTTCAACTTGAGTCATAACCCATGGAGAAGTTGTATTATTATGAAAAACATTTATTCCCATTTTATCTAATAATTTCTTGGTCATTAGCAATACCTCCTACATTACAAACCAGCCTTCCATATTAACGGTACATGTTCCGCTAGGAACAGGAATTACTTGGTCTCCATTATGGTTATAGTGGAGTTGTAAAGTTCCTAAAGTTTGTACATAACGCTTTCCAGAATCTCCTACTAACTGATACATACATGGAGTACCAGAGCATTCATACATTGTATTGTATTGACTCTGTTCCATTCCTCCATATTGTTTCTGAACGTCTTGAGGTATATCAAATAGTTTAGTTCCCCAAGTATTAGCAATACTTGCGTCTTTAAAACGGGAATGAATACGAAACCAAAAAATTGATTGACCATTAATTTGAGTTACACAATATTTATTCCAACCAATATCTCCAGTAGTATTATTGTTATTCCAACCGCACCAAACACCGCTATCTCCTGCATTCATGTAAGGAGTTAAATCTAACCAACCTGTACCTGTTACATAGTCTCCTACTGTACCTTCTGGACCTTGTTCCCCTTGTTGTCCTGCTACACCTTGTAAACCTTGCATACCCATAGCTCCAGTAGCAAGATTAAAGTTAAGAGTTGCACTATTTTCATTACCTGAATTAGATATACCAACAGGTCCATTATCAGAAACATAAATTGGTGTATTAGTACCATTAGCATTATCATTACTTCCAACTGAGCAACATACTCTAGCATAACTAGCATTATCTGGAGCTGTTTTAGTCATTACAAAAGGAAAACTAATATTCTTTTCTTCATCATAAGTTAATGCTGTTTTGTTGGTATCATACCAGACAATTCTAAGCGCTTGATTACCTGATAAACTAGGAATATTAGCAGGCATTGAAATACTATAATTATCATGAGCATTCACACTAAAATAATCAGTATAAATATCTGTACTATTAGCATGTTCTCCATCTGGTAAGATATAACCTTTGCTAAAAGTTTTTCCGATTGAAGAATAAGCTAACCATGGATTATAGCTAGTAACATTACCAACATTAACAGTAGCATTTGTACCTGTGTCTCCTTTATCTCCTTTTGGTCCTTGAATACCTTGAGGAATTGCAAAATCAAGAACAGCATCTACATCATTACCTGAGTTAGTTACCTTAGCTTGTTCTCCTGCGTCTAATGTTGTTGTAGTACCAACTGTGATTGAACTAGCTCCTCCTGCTGGTCCTCTTTCCCCTTGTGGTCCTTGTTCCCCTGTGTCTCCTTTTGGTCCTTGAGGTCCTTGAGGTCCAATTTCTCCTTGAGGACCTTGTTTAACCGTTGCAACATAATTATCAAAGTTATCTTTTAAGGCTTGAGATTGTTGTTGCATGTATTGATTAGCTTGTTCCTTAAAATCGTCTAAGCTAATCAGATTAAGTTGTTGTCCTGTGATATTAAGAGCATTAGCTGATAGCGTAAAGCTAACAAAACCATCATCAGGGAAAATCAAAGTATTATCATTATCTACATTAACAGCTAATTCAACTTGATATGTTCCTTGTACAAGTCCTTTTAAATCTGCTGTATCAAATTGGAAAATTAAGCCATTATAAGTTGTTGTAGCTGTAATTGTTTTAACTAAACCAAAATCATTTTTAATTCTGAATTGTGCTGTTTGGTTTTCTTCTAGTTGTACTGGGGCTTGGTTATTAGTTGCTGTAAATTGAACCATTGTCCCAGTATCACCTAATTTAATCGTTGTATCATCATTTAATAGAGATAAACTTTTCATAGTGAGTTCCTCCTTATTTTGTAATCTGTTTTTATAACGATTAACAAAAAAGACTAGGTATAAAACCTAGCCTTTAAAATCTATTTAGTTTTCATGATTTCTTCTTTTTGTTCTTCTGTAATCCATTGAACAGATACAAACAAATCTAAATCTTGTTCCGTATAATAACCTTGTTCATAGAAACTTTTTATCATCTCGTACATAGTTAGCCCTCCTTATTAGCTGCTGTTAAGCCATTAACTGTTGCTTGTAGGGTTGCAACTTGTTTTGTCAGCATACTAATTTGTGCTGAGCTTGTCTTTTGCTGTTGTGCCATTTGTACAGTTAATTGAGCAACTTGAGCATCAACACTCATAGTATCTGAGTTTAAATCATTTTTTTGTAAATATTCTTGAGCTTTTTGGTTACTTGCTTCCAGTGTGTTAGAAACAAGATTACCTTCATCATCTAAAATCATTGGTGTGTAACATGGTCTAGGAAGTTCTTTTAATTCTCCCTTTTGAAGTTGGTAATTATCATTAACTGGAACTACTTCAAAACCTGTTGCACTATCAGCTTTATAACGAAAAATATCCATTAATAACTACCTCCTTAGAATATCGCTGTAAAACGAACATAACCTTTACCTGAAACTCCAGATACATTATCGAGGTATAAATTACCTGACCCATCAACATGGAAATTAATACTTCCTGCTTGTCCGTTCATGAATATTGCTACTGACGTACCAGGGTTATTAACAAACATGTCGGTATTAAAGTTAGCAATCGGTTTACCAACATCTGAGGTATCTAAGTTCAGGGCAAAACGCATAATGTACATAGGGAAATCTACACCGCAACCGATATTAATTCGAGTAGCCCAAAGCCACCAAGTTCTGTTACGGTCGCTAGGATTATTTGCGTTCCCAGTAGCATTAAGTAACATGTTATCGCTTGCTGGTAAATTAACAGCGTTCAATAATTGACTAGCTCTGAAATCGCCAAAATCAGTTGTATTAGGCAACGATACTTGACCTGTTGCTGTAAGGTTTCCTGTTGTTTCACCATTGCTGGTAATATCTCCTGAAACTGAAAGACTACCTCCAACACTAGCACCATTAGCAATTTCAGCACTATCAGCGGTAATTCCACCGTTAAAGTGTTGTTTATTCGTCCAAGTATTTTCTTGTTGTAAACACTTTGTAAATTGACTAGCAACATAGCCTTCTGCGTCTGCTACATATTGGTTCATTAATGCTTTAAGTTGGTCTGCGCTTTCAGAAAGATTGTTTAAAGTCTTTAATTCAGAATTAATTTCAGCTTCTACTTTAGCTTTCCAGTTTTGGTATTCAGAATCATATGGTTCAATACCCTTATTCAAATCAATAGCTAAGTTAGTAGCACTTTCCGTAACATTAAAGAATTGGAAAGGACTTTTAAGAACTTCTCCTGTATTTGAATTAGTGATAGTAAATTGGAAACGATATGGACCAACTGCTTGGAACATTCCTAAAGGTAAAGCAAAGTTTACAAAAGCAGGAGATGAAGTATTTAATTTTCCAGTAACACTAAAGCCTGTTGTCATGTCTGGGTATTTACCGTCCATAGAAATCGTAAAGCCGTTTAATTGGAGTGGTTGTCCTCCTCTTACGAATTGCAAAGGAATTATCTTATTTGATTCGTCAACAGTTGCATTAAAAGCGTCAGTTAAATCAAAGAAATACTTTCCCGGTTGGTCAATGTCGATTTTGAAATATTGTAATTTTCCGTTCTTATATACTGCATTACCACTTTCAACAGCGTTCACTTCTTGATAATCAGCACCAAGAACATTATTTAATAAATCATCAGCCATTATTTTTAGCCTCCTTAATTGTTAATCTGTATCTATAACGGAACTAAAAAAAGACTAGGAAAATTCCTAGTCTTAATTAGTTATCCTACTTGGTCTACTTGACCTTTTATCCAACTAAAATTATCTCTTACCCATTTCCAAAAGTTATTTACTTCTAACTGGTTAAAGTCAATTCCTGTTGGTAGTGTTGGTGGAATACAAGTATAGTCATAATCTGTAACTCTGTAATCATCTACCATCTTTGGTATTTGTTCTAATAGTATCTTTGCATTATTAATAAATTGTCTGTATGCTAATCTATTTACCTCACTATAATTAGTAGCGTTTAATTTGAATGTTAATGGTTCTAAAAAGCTGTTATCTGAGTTATTCCATTCAGTGATAAAGTTATTAACCACTACATAGTTGTTTCTATTGGTTGGATAAAAGCTATTTATATCCCCGTCCCAAAGATTAATAATTGATAAATCAGTTGTTGGTTTATCAGGTTCATCAGGTGTAGTAGGTTTATCATTACTTGGAGGAGTTACTGGGGTATTAGGTGTACTTGGTGTACTATCTTCTTCAAACTTAATATCTCCTATATATAATGGTGTGTAATGTCTCATCGTAACATCTGCATTACATCTTTCCATATTCGTCCAAGTAACTAAATCATCACTTTCTGCTCTATATACATCTCTATCACTTTCATTCTCTCCCTTATTCCACGGGTCAGAATACAGATAGTATTTACCATTTACTACTAACATTTCAGGAGCTTCATTCCAAGTATAACCTGTACTATTAGTTAAACTCATGATATTAGTTTCAACTTCATCATAAGGACCCAGAATATTACTTGATTTAAACAAGTGTAGTTCCTGAGTTGGTGTACTTGTCTTACTACACCATAAGTAATAATAACCGTTGATATAGTTAATGTTAGGGTCGATATATCCACCACTAGCATTTAAAGTAATATCATGTCTTACAGCGTCTATCTGGTATCTGTCAGGATAGAACCTAGAAGCATATAGTTTAAACTCAGAATAATCAACGTCTGTTTCACTTCCGCAATAAATGAACCACCAATTACCATTATTATCTTGGTAAAATTCACTAGCCCAAAGGTTTTTTAATCCCATATTAGGACATTGTACTTGCGTAAATGTTTCAAAGTCTTTTGTATGGTTTACATAAGTTCCTGTACAAGTCCAAAACTCTCCATTAATGTATGCTAAGCTTGTATCTCTCCAACCAAAGTTATATGCTTTTAAATCAGTCCAATTAACACCGTCATTACTTCCTACTAAATGACTGTATACAGGTTGAGGAAAGCCGACTGCATGGAATGGCATTCCAACATACTTATAATTTTTAATATCAGTAATTAAACTCATTTTTTATACCTCCTTTAAATTAAGTAACTAAAGTTCCCTGTTGCTGGGTTATTCAATTCTGTAACTACTTCATTCTGCAAACTATAAATACTCTTAATATCGAATGTATCGGAAATCGTGTAATTAATAATGTAGTTAGTTCCATTCTCATTAATCACTAGCGAACCATTAATCGTATTAGCAGGAACAAAGCCACTAGGAACATTAAATGTAGTTTCATTTGCTACTAAATCCTTAAAGTTACAGTAAACATATACGACACCTGTATTTAATGTATAGGTAATTGTTCCATTATCAGTAGTTACTGTTTGTGTCTGTTGTTTCAAAGCACTATTGATTTTATTGATTTCATCTTGATTACTTGCGATTGCCGAACTAATAGTAGTGTTGATATTAGTTGTTGTATCTACATGACCTGATAAAGCATTTTGTAGACTATTGTTGTAGTTAAGAATAGTCTTTGCTGTATTATCTAGTTGAGCTTGCGATTGTTGAGTATCAGATAAAGGATATAAAGTAACTTGAGTTACAGTAACCTTAGTTGTTAAGTTTAGTTCAGGAATAATAAGCGTTCTAATTTCCCCTGTATCAATATCTTCATTATTTGCGTTAAACTGAACTTGAATACTAAGACTTGGTTCAGGTTGAAGTTGTGATTGTGCATATTGCCTCATTGCATCAGCATTATTAAATCTATTGTCTGATACTGGTTGCCCCTCATACACTCCATACTTATTTATACTTTCATCATTAGTAACATAGAAAGGATTAAAAGCAGGTTTACTATTTTCATCTCCACTATTATCTGAAATACAATAAAGTTTATTTACTAGGTTAGTAGAATCATAAGTTAATTGAACTTGGTTTGTGTTCCCTAAATAAGTAATAACATTGCCTTTATCTTGATAATAGTCATCAGAGCTATATACAATTATCTTCTTATTATCGAAAGTAATAATTGCATTACTCCAAGTGCTAGTTATTTTAGAGAGCATGTCTTGACCGTTTGCATTACCTAAGTTTTCTATCTGTTGGTTATCAAAACTACCTCTAACTTCCCAAGTATAACCAAAAGAATTACCATTCAAGTAAAAGCTAAGAACGTCATTAACAGAGTAGGTTTTAGTTCCTGTATTAACATTATGCTGAAATACTCTTTGAACCTCATACCCAATATGAGTAGCTGTAACTTGAGTTGTGTTAAGGCTATTAGCGTAAGTCGGTTGAATTTGTTTAATAATAAATTCCTGACCTCTCCAAAGAATACTGTTTTGAGCTTGTAATAAACTAAAAGCAACACTCTTATCGTCATAGGCGTTAAATTGTAACTGCCATGATTGATTTACTGTTTTTGTAACTTGGAAACTATCAATTAAGACAGAGTTAAGAGGTTCAGCATAATCTTTGTTTTTTACTATGATTTTATCTTTCATAAGCTAAACCTCCTTTAGGCGATATAAACGAATGGAAAGCTAAATACAATATCACTGGTATTAGCTCCTGTTATTTCAAAGTTGTTATCGCCTTTATCTAATTTAATATGACCAAAATTAGTATCTTTGGAGCATGGAGTACCATTAAGAGAACTTGTAACTCCATTAATCAATAAAGTATCTGAACCATTACCTGATTTGTTATAGCTCCAAGTAGAACCATTAGTAGTATTTTTAATAGTTATGTTATTCCCTGTGAACTTTACAGAGATTGAAAGTTTATCATTCTGTAAGTAAGGGTTAATATCAATATCACTTGGATTGTATACCGTAAACTTATTAGAATTAGTAAAATGATACTTTAACTGCTTATCACTAGGGATATTCATTCCATAAGACCAGTTATCATTCTCATTAACGTTTACTATTTCATCACTAGGAGCGATTGAATAAGCTAAGCCACTAGGATTATCTAAAGGAACAGTAAATACTGCCCCTGCACTTCCTACCTTACTTGGAGCAATACTAAATGGCATCGCACGGGAATAATAGACTTTGTTAGGGGCTGTGTTACAGCGTATTCTAATAACTTCCTTTGTCATGAAAAATCTATAAATATCATGCTTTGCTAAGTCTAAATCTTTCCAATCTTTGAAACGTACTAAAAACTTTAGATTAATTGTTGTCTTATCAAATTGTGAAGTAGTATAAATACTTCCATTAACCCCTGCCATGTTTTGATATGTATTACTAAAAGCAGGTGTTGTATCTAATTCAACAAAATGTAAGTCTGGAGTAATTGTATTAATATCAATTTCATCTTGGTTTCCTATCTTTACTTTAAGCCAATAATCATTTAACATGTCGAAACCTCCTTATTAATTTTCTAAACTTATAACGGAATAAAAAAAGAGAGCCTTTCAGCTCTCCTTTAATTAAATTGATTGATAATTGTTAATGGTTTGGTCTCTATACATTTGTTGGTATAAACCATTTGTATTAATACCATTACTTGACTTAGCAAAACCATTACTATTAGTTGTAATCAGTTGAGAAAGTAAGCCAATCATTGTATCTAATTTCTGTTCTAAGCTACCATTATTAGTATTAATAGTAGTGTTAATTCCTGCTTGTCTATTTAGTTTATTTACTGTTTGTGTAAGTAAACTTAATGCTCTACCTTGTTTTTCAGATGATAGAGGTATAACGACTTCTGGTTTGTTATGTTCGGCAATTTGTCCAAAGCTCCATTTATCAACAAAGCCACCGTTTTCCCAACCGTGTCCATTACCAATGTTACCCCAACCACCTTCTCCACCGTGGTCAAGACAGTAGATAGCAGCCATAATCTGGTCTAAACCTGAATAGATATTATTGTGTCCTGGTCTACTCCATGCCGCGAATGTAGAAGGTACGAATTGAAGAAGTCCTTGAGCAGGTGTTCCTCTAAGGTTATTAATATCTCCAATGTTACCTTGATGAGCATTAGGGTTACCTCCTGATTCAGTAGCAATTTGTCTTAACAACTTTTGTACTTTCCAGTCAGGTGGGTTGTCTTGTCCTAAATTCTTAAAGGCTTCAATGATAACAGGTTTCCAACGTTGAACACCTGCGCCTCCAGGGTTATTAGCTGAACCATAACTAACTCCATTACCGCCTGTACTTTCCATTGATTTCTTGAAGTCCTCTGCCATTTTCTTTAACCATTTTTCGGCTTGCTTAGCAAAGAAAGTAGGCGCATGAGATATTAAAGTACTTGCAAACTTGATACCTGTATTAACATGGAGATATTTCTTCAATACCTTTTCCATGAACTTAATAGGGTGTGAGATAATATCTCCAATATCATCAAGAATATCTTTACCTTTATCGAAAATCTTTTCAAATAAATTCTTGTTGTCTGTACCATCTTTGAAATGAGGAATATTCATCATTTCAGCAAGTGCCTTTGAGTTTTCCCCGTCTAAGATTTGTGTACCTTCTGGAAGATAAGTAATAAGGTCTCTTTGCTTTGGAAATGCTCCAACACGTCCATCAGGAGTAGCAAACATTTCACGATAGTTAGAAGTCCCTGAGTCGTTTACCACTGCCATTGTGCCACCACCAACAGTACCACCTTTTGCAAAGTGTACTAATGGAATCTTAAAGCCTTTCCATTTTGAAGCACCAAACTTATCCAAGACCCAGTTTACACCGTCTTTTACTCCATCAAGCATTGAGTTAATTGGTTTGATAACATTATTAACCATATCCGAAACATTGCTACCAACACTCTTTACAGCTGACTTTATACCATTAATAATGTTACTCCAAAGCCTATCCCAAGCATTTTTAATCTTATCTAATGCTCCACCTGTCATACTATTAAGGTTGTTGTACATATCAGAGAACATTGATTTAGCATTAGAAACTAAGTCTGAAATCCTTGATTTAACATTATCTTTCATGTTGTTAAATCTATCAGTAACTCTATCTCTTAATGAACTAGCTTTATCAGTAAGAGAGCCTTTCATATCTTCAAACTTGGATTTACAGCTTTCTTTCATATCCTCGAACTTATCTTTAGCTTGGTCTTTAAGTTCATTGAATTTAGCTGATACTTTACTCTTGAGGTCATTGGCTTTATCTTTGATTGAAGATACCATATCCCCAAACTTATCTCCTAAGTGTGAGCAAGCGTCCTTAAAGTCGTTAAACTTCTCTTTTACGTTACTTACCATTTCCTTAACAGCTTTAATTACTGTTCTTAGGACATCACAGAATTTATTGAACTTTTTACAAATATCAATAACTAAATCAGCAATAAATCTAATTGCTACTCCAAGTACACTACCCAAAACATTGGAAATAACCTTTACAATAGGAGCTAAGTTATCTAAGGTCTTTTTAAACGTACCTGTATTCTTGGATAATTTATCAAAACTATCCTTGACTGCATTAATAATAGGTTTTAATCCCGATAAAGCAGACTCTCCTACCTTTTTCATTGAATTAAACATAGGAGTTAATTTTTGGATAGTTGGTCCTAAACCTGCAATGGCTTTACCTGCGGTATCTCCAAAGTTTTTAAAGTTTGAAGATAACTTATTAATATTTCCACCGATACTAGAACCTGTTAAGTTCTTTGATAGTTGGTCGAAACCTCCAATGATAGAAGTAAGAGCTGCAACACTTCTGTTTTTCAAGTTAGCCATTGCTGTACCAATACCATCAGTAGCCTGCTTTGCTTGTTCATGGAAACCATTAGCACCTTTATCTAGTTCTTGGAATTTTTGGTTTAATTGGTCCATGGTAATTTCGCCTGATTGCAACTTCTTGTACAATTCTTGAGTTGAACCTGAGGCGATACCAAAGCTCTTAGCTACCTTTTGGAGTGAGGCAGGCATGGTTTCCTGTAAGGTTTTCCAAGATTGAAGGTCTACCTTACCTGAACTCAACATCTGTGTGTATTGTTGTAATCCACGGCTTGCGTCCTCTGAACTTGCATGACTAGCAAGGAAAGCATCATTTAATGCTAAGGCACTCTTAGCAGCGTCATTAGCATTTTTGCTCATAGGTAGTAGTTTTTCACTTGCCTGTGCTACATCTTGTAATGAAGTAGGTAATCCATCTACTCCCTGTTTCAAGGTTTCCATTGATTTCTTAGAGTCGTCTGCACTAGCTCCCATTGATTGAAGAACTTTAGGGAAGTTGTTTAAGGTATCGTATCTTTCAAAACTAGCATTAAGATTATCTCCTACTGCATTCAGTCCTGCCATTGCAATATTAGCTATTCCTGCTCCAATAGCTGAACCTTTTATAGCACTGGTAAAGGTCTTAATTCCAGAAGTAGCTTTTTCAGTATTAGCTTTAATGGTTGTTGTTACTGATTTTGGTATTTTATGATAACTCTCGCTAAGGTCATTTGTTTTGTTCTTAGCCTTTGCCATATCAGTAGCGGTTTGATTTAATCTTGTTTGTTGTTTAACTAAATCACTATTAACACCACTAATAGCTGATTTAAGGTTATTCATTTTTTGCTTTTGTTCAGTATAAGCATCACTAGCTTTCCCTGAACTTTGAGCAATATTATTTAACTCTGCTTGAGCTTTCTTATATGAAGAATTAAGGTCGTTTAACTTTGTTCTTAATTGACCTAATTCAGTCTCCTGTATCTCATACTGTTGTTTGAGGTTTGAATAAGCGTTTTTAGATTGCTTAATCTCTTCTTGGTTAGCTTGCCATTCTTTACCTTCTGCTCTTAATCTTTCTACAAGGCTTTGAGATAACCTTTGTTGTTCTGAATAAGATTGTCTTAATTTTGCTAATCCACTATCATAATACTGTAATGATTTTTCAGCTTTATTAATCTGATCGTCATAACGTCCAATAGTTGTAATTGTTTTATTGATTTGTGTTTGATATTTTTGATATTCGGTTGAGCTTTCGCCTAATCTATCTTTAACATCGTTTTGAGCTTGTTTTAAAAGTTTTAATTTTTCATAGTAACCATTTTGAGTTTCTGTAAGTCTTGAGATTTTTGTTTGTAAAGCATTAACATTATCTCCAGTAGACTTAAATTCTTGTTCTTGTTGTTTAAGAATGGATACTGTACTGTTAATATCATTATTTAACTGACGCACACTCTTACTTGCTTCAGTAGTATCCATTTTAATCTTAGTGCTAAGTACACCAGCAACTTTTTCGCTTGCCATACTCTTGACCTCCTTAATTGTTAATCTGTATCTATAACGATTTGAAAAAAGGAGGATAAAAAAAGAGAACCCGTTAAGGTTCTCTATGGTTTACATTAAATCTAGTAATTTTCTAGGGTCGTCAATAACTTCATCATTAGCGACTTGTTCATCGTCCATTCCTAGAATTTCCATTAACAAGTAATAATCTTGATTTTCTACTTGGTCTAAAGTCCAGTTAAGATTAGTTATTGCTTGCTTTTCAAATATCAAGAAGTCCTCATAAGTTTTTCTCATCTTCATGTGTAACATATGAGGACTTGTATTATTTTCTACTTTTTTTTATTATCTTCTTTTATATCTTCTTCCTTGATACCCATTAAACTCATTGCGATTTTGTTAGCTGTATCAAGTAATTCATCTTGCGATAAATCTTCTAATTCATCTGTTTGTTTATCATTTAATTTCAATAATGAAGAAACATAATTAATGGCTTCATCAAATGTATCAAGCATTTGTTCAACTAATTCTTCATCAGTTTTATTTTCCATATCTCCATTTTGAGAAAATACAAGTTGTAATTTATACGTCTTTCTCATGTTCTTTACAGATTGTTTAATGTCATAAGTTTTCTTTTTAAATGGTAATTTTTCTAAAGTAATCTTCATTTTTCGTACCTCCAATTTTTAATTCACTTTTATAACGCAAAGGTAAAAATTTTAGAGTATAAAAAAAGAGAACCAATTAAGGTTCTCTTATATATGAAGATTACTTACTTAATTACTTGCCTGTTGAGCTAGAACCTGTTGAAGTTGCAGCAACACTAGCCTTACCAGAATCAGTAATTAATGTCTGACCAGGGCAAAGTTGGTCAAACAAGCCTTTCATTGTAAATCCTTCATCTTCGTCGCAAGCCACGATATAAGGCATATCACTTGTACGTGGTGAAGCTAAACCTTCAAATGATAATTCGTCATTTACGCGGTTTGTTTTCTTTGAGGTATTAGTTTGCATGTTTGCACCTTTTGAGGTTGCAACTGCTTTCCCCATACATGTATAAGCATAGTGCTTCATATCTGGTAATGGACTACGGGCGATAATTATGCTGTATGTATTTGTCATTGAGTCAACATAACCTACTCCACTCTTTTCACGTCCAAGCACTTTATTTTTAACATCGAATGGCAAGTTGTTAAATGAAACGTCCATTGAGGCTGTTGGAAGAGCTTTTATAAAATCCAATTCCTTATTGTTACCGTCCAATTCTTCCCCGTTTTTTGAAGTTTGGAAATTTACACTTGAAGTACCAAGCATTTCATCAGTAACTTCAATCATACCAGTTGTAAAGCCTTTAGCTTCATCTGTTAAAATGTTTCCATCTGCGTCCTGAACGCCAAGATATACCCTATCAATACCAACTACTGACATTTTGCATTCCTCCTAATTAATCTGTATACTTTAATTTTTCGATATAAATTGAATTAAATAATTGCCCAGTGTCTGGGTCTGATACCCAACCACCGAACGTATAACATTCATATTGATTGTTTTCAAATAACCTAAAAAGGTCTATCTGAAATTGCTCAGTGTCAAAATCAATATCTTTCTTTAAAAAGATTTGAAGTTGTAACTGAGTATTTATAGCGTTAAATCTATTGTTTCCCTCTTCATCTGTTTGTACTTGAACCTCTCTAAGTAATGCAATGGTTTTATCGGTTGTATTCACTGCGCTATCGGGAATCTGGTAAGTATAAACCTTATCAATATGAGGGAATCCTGTTAATAGTTTTTTAGTATCTGTTATTGTACTCATTCGTTTCCTCCCCCTTGCTTACGGTTTATAATCTCTTTTAGCTTTTCCGCATTAGCATTTAAAACCCTATTCTGTACGCTATTGTTAGCAAACAGTTTTGAGTAAAAGTTTAAATGATTATTACCAAACTTCTTACCTTTTTTACGTGGGTAATACTTTGTACCATCATTCATAAAACGCATGATATAGGCTTTCTCACTATCGTAACCTACTACTGAACTACCATTCTTATTACCGTCAATATCGGTATTTTGCATTACAACATGATTTTTTGCATGGTCTGAATTACGGTCTGAAACAGGGGTTACCTTTTTAAGTTCAGACTTAAAGACCTCTGCTCCTGCTTTAGTAACTTCTGCTTGTTCATCTACACTTAACTCAGTAGCCTCTTGTACTTGATTTATCCAATTCTTTAATTGATTGCTAAGTTCTTCATCAGCCATTACCATTACCCTCTTTCTTAGTAAGAGTAATAAGGTCATAGCTGTTATAAGTTTCATCATCAAAACTAATATCAATAATGCGATAATCTACACCATTAATAGTTGCTATAAGATAATCAAACTGTTCAAGGCGTTTATCATGTCTGATAGCAATATTAAAAGAATTTTCATACTGAGTACCAAGCACTGAATACTTTTGATTAAGTGTTTGTTTTACTTTTGCAAAACGCTTTTTAAATTCTTCATGCTTTACAGGTTCTTCAATACCTGTATAAGGGTTCTCTTGAGTAGTGAGAGTTGAAAAAGTAACAGTAGATTTAAACTGATAAGGTTGGAAACGATTTTTAGCTATCTGTTTCATCATCATTTCCCACCTCGCTATATTTAGCCTGTAAAGGAGCAACATAACTAAGGAAACCGAATGAATATCCATTAGCTAACTCTCTATCATAGTACGTTTGAGTAACCAATGTACGTAAAGCCATGATAAATTGATTATCTGCCTTTAAATCGTCATAAGTTAAACTCTGATTAATACCATTAATGATTGTGGCAATACTACCATCAACAATAGCGGTTAATTCTTGCATTGTTTCAGGGTCATCATCTAAGTGTAAGTAAGTTAGCATAGAATTAATAAAATCATCTTTTTCCATTTATTGCACCTCCTCTATTAACCGCCCCTATATAATAGGTACTGTGTATTTCGATAGGCGATTTGTTTTAATTAACTTATAAGGTTAAATGCTGAACTTAACCTCTGAATGCGTTTCTCAGCACTAATTACTTACCTGCGCTAGCTGATACAGCTTTTGGTGCTGTAAATGTACCAAAGTAACCAGCCTTTTCATCAGCCTTTACAATGTTCATACGTACATATACACCTAATACTTGTTCAAAATATTGATTTTCAGTCCAATTTACTGACATGTCGTCCTTGTATGCTTCCAATACAAAGCCTTTAAGTGAGCCGACAAAGAATTTTGTATCTCCATCTGAACCTAAGATTGTATCAGGAACAACGATTAATTCATGTCCGAACAATGTCTTACCTGAGGCTGTTGTAATATCGTCATGTAATAAGTAACGTCCTTCTGCGTCTTTCATTGTGTCAATAACGTTGAACATTGAGGCTGTAACAACGAACTTAACATCATCGCCATAAGGGATTAACTTGTTAGATAAAGCCTTAATACCGTCTAAATCTGATACTGATTCAGCTGTAGCTGTTTGCAATACAGCACCGATAGCCTTTTGAGCCGTTTGCTTGCGCACTTCTTGTACATAGTCAGATAAAACAGAACTAATATCTGGGTAATCTGAAATCATTTCCTTAGAAATTGGTAATGAACCACGATAAGTTGAAAGTTCATAAGTTACCTTATTAATTGTTGCGTTTGCAATGTTAGGATTTTCTTGGAGCTCTTGAGCCGTTGCTAATACTGCTGTTGCTTTTTGCAAAATAGGTAAGCGACCTGCTGGAGCTGTTACTTGAACCTTATTTACATATCCTTCTAATTGTGAAGGGTCGTTAGGTTGCTTTTGCATTGAAAGAACTTCTGATGGGATAACTGCTTGACCATCTGGAGTTTCCTTAAATCCATCTGTCAATGCACGTGTTTCACCTTTCAAGAATGCTTCAAAGTTGCGAACTTCTTCTGACTTCTTGTTTTCGTCTTTTTCTTTTAAAATTTGAGTCATATCTTTCTTACCTCCAATTTTTTCTGAACCTTTTTCATCTTTTTTAGGTTCTTTAATTTTTTCATTTTCTATAACGTCTTTACCTAAATTTTCATCTTCAGGAACTTCTTCCTTTTCCTTTTCTGCTCGCTTGGCTTCCTTCTTGTCGCAAGCTCGCTTTTCTTCTTTAGACTTTTCTTCTTTTGGTTCTTCTACCTTTTCTTCTTTTGGTTTATCTGAACCTTTAACTGCCTTAACTTGTTCTAACAATTCTTTAGCCGATTGAATAGCTGCCATAAGGTCATCTGTATTAACAC
Organism: Ligilactobacillus araffinosus DSM 20653; assembly: GCF_001435375.1. Lineage (GTDB taxonomy): Bacteria > Bacillota > Bacilli > Lactobacillales > Lactobacillaceae > Ligilactobacillus > Ligilactobacillus araffinosus. The sequence goes on from NZ_AYYZ01000025.1 coordinate 126,486, forward strand.
TAACCTTAGCCTTTACTTCTTTTTCAGCTTTAGGTTCATCTTTCTTTTCAGCCTTTGGTTCTTCAACTGGCTTTTCTTCATTTTTAATTTCTTTTTCTTCTTTAGCCATTTTTCGTACCTCCTTAATGTTTTCTAAGTGCCTCACGACAGAGGCAGAAGTTTGCGTATAAGCAGGAACAGGTGTCAGAGATAATTCAGGAATTGTTTCAATTTTTGTAACGATATGTAATGGTGTTCCATCATCAGTAAAATCCCAATCATCTCCACCTTCTGCAATATTGAAACCGAATGAGCAACCTTTTACATTGCCTGATTTAATGTCATTGTAGACATCATTGGCAAGGGTTGAGTTGTTCAAAGTAGCTTGGAAATATACTCCATCTTCTTTAACGTTAATTGTTAAATTCTTTGCGTCTACTCTAGCTAGAATGTTGGAAAATTCATGGTCATATAAAAGTAAGGTCTTACTCCAGTCAATATTCTCAACTGCTTCTGGTTTTATGATTTCGTAAAAACCCATGTATTCTGATTGTTGGTTGAATACAATAGCTTTTCCTTCAATAATATGTTCATTATCATTATTTTTAGTTGCTCTAATATGATTGTTGATTGTACGAATATCAGCTTTTTCTGCTACCTTTGGCAATATTTCTCACCTCCATTTGATTAATCGTATCTATAACGCATTTAAAAAAATTTTATAAAAAAAGAGCTACCATTTTTGGTAACTCTAATTAATTAATTTTCTACTACCTTTTCTGTTGTATCTGTATTCTGTAATCCAGTATCTTTTACAACCTTATCCATACCAAGAGCTTTGTAGTTAGCTAAGATTGTTTGAGCTTGTTCTGGAGAAATAGCTTTAGCATTGGATAAATCTACTACATTCTTAATTAATGCTTGGTTATCCGTATCTATTGCATCAAGAATATTAACCTTAACATCTAAGATATTGTTATAAGATAATTTCTTACTTAGTTCTTGTTCAATAGGCTTTATATAAGTATTTAAACAAGAAATGTATTGAGAACGTATCATATCAATACTTGACTGTTCATCTGCATTAAGACCTACATAGCTAGCAGGAATACCAAAAGCTACTGCAACTTGATTACTTGTATACGTATTATTCTTCAAAAAGTTTGCAACGTCTGAATTAATTTGAACTGTTTTAAGGTCTGCTGATTGGTCTAATACAACAGTTGAACCTGTACGCATACTATTTTCAAAGGCTTGTTTAAGGTTCTTTTTATGTTCACTGTCTAAAATACCTTTTTCAACCTTGAGAATATTAGTAGGACTGATAGCACTCTGTAAGGTATTAAGAGTTAGTCTGTTTGAATTATTTTGAATTGCAACTTCATTAACGAGGCTTTCAAGTGGAGAACGACCAGTATATAAATTACTTTCATATCCTGTTGAAAGGAGCTTGAAGTGTAACACGTCTTTACTTTCTAAAGTTTTATCAGGTCGTCCATCGTTGTAACTAAAAGTATACAAAATATCTAAATCATCTGTTAATAACATTTGTACATTAGCGCTAGGTACTAATTCTAATTCATCAGGTACAAGTGAACCATCTCTGTGAATAGTAACAAAAGCATTTCCTGTAAGTAGCATACTTGCTAATACACTTTGAAAGAAACCGAACTTGGTTTGTCGCTTGTTTGGATTTTCAATTACCTTATGAAATGGCTTTTGAATGTCAATACTTGCTGAGGCTATATCTGAACTAATTCTATTAACCACTCCATAAATATCGCTATGCTTCAATGCTTCTTCTGCTGATACGGTCAGATTATTACTAATAATCTTCCCTCCAGTTACGATAAAAGGAGCTGTATTATTCAGTTGTAAAGAGCGTTTGTCTTTTTGGTTAAAGTGAAACGGATTATACATTAGTTACCATCTCCTTCTACTTTAATTGGAATAATCATTAAACCAATAACAATAAGAGCAATACCTAAAATAAATGTCCCTAGTATTGGATTAATTAAATATGAGCCAACGATGAATGAAATAAGCCCTAAGGTAATTAATGTAAATGGTAAAAAGTTAATAAATAATAGTAAGGCTTTATTTTTAATTTTAAAACTCATGCTGTTTCCCTCCTTATTAAATTTCATGTCTATAACGATTAAATTAGAAAGTATAATCTTCTCCAAAAATGTCATTAATTTGTTTATTCGTCATGTTCTGGAATGGGTGGCTACTCTGCTTTTCTACTTCTTCAATATTATCGAAATGTAGTCTTGCACGATAGTAAGCATCTATAATAGCATCGGCACAATCAATTTTTCTTGTTGCTCTGTTCTTATCTATCTTTACAAGACCTTCTTTTTGATAAAGAATAGCATTACTCAAAGCTGTTTTTATTATCCCGTCATCAAGAAAAGTAATCTTACCTTCTGTAATGTCTCTTTGAAAATCCTTAGTAGTGTCATTAAGGTAAGTTACTGTTTGCTTTAGTGGTATTAACCTATAAGGCGTATTACTTTCAATTAATTTAATTAATTTATCAGAACGCCAAGCATCATAACAAATAGATTGAACATCTAAGTCATTCTCATCTATATAATTTAACAACCATTCAAATACTTCATCATAGTTGATATATCCGAACCTATTTTGAGCAATATCACAAAAGCCCTCTTGTTCTAATGTTCTATAAGGGATATTATCTTGCTTTTCTTTAAGGTCTATTCTTACTTGACTTCTTGCTGTTGGAATCCAACTATGTTGTTCAATGTAAAATTTATTTTGTCCTTTGTCTTGATAAGGATAGATAAAAGCTATTGAAGTGTCATCACTAAAGTTACTCAAGTCCATTCCGATATAAACCTGTTTGCCATTTATATTTATTGGTTTTGTGTCTACTACACTATTCTCAATATCCTTTAGTTCAAGGTAGTTGTTTACATGATGATTAAGCCAACAATTAAGGTTTTTGTTTTGAAACTCGAATAATTTACCTTCTGCCTCTTTGGTATCTCTCTCTTTTTGAAGATTATCAAAGAGCTTTTCCCCTACTTTAGGCAAAGTTAATAGTGGATTACTCTTATACCATGTTTCAGGTTCAAATGTTTCTTTTTCTAGGTTATCTTGAGTGTAATTAACCATAAGAATATTATCTAGTTTTCTTTCGTTATCCTTATTCAAGGTATCCCTCATCATGTTTTCTTGCTTATGATAGAAAGAGTTCGGGTCAGGATAACTTGTACTAATTAATACCATTTGAGCATCTGTTTGCCCTTGTCCCGAACTTAACTTACCTATACCTTCATCAATTAAGGCACTTCTGGTATCATCAGCAACCTCATCGGCAATTACAAGGCTCGGGTGTAAACTATCAAATCTCTTACTTTCAAAGCTCATCTTTAATACTTTATTTTGAGATAACTTACTAATAATCTGGTCTGCTTGTACTTCAATTTGATTATCTTTAAAAATATCATCAAATGCTTCATACTCTCTAAGTCTATTGGCTTGTAACTGTAAGTATGAATAACCTTTAGTCGCTTGAGTATTGTTAGGAGCAACTAATACTATTTCTTGTCCTGTTTTACTAATACTATTAACTAAGTATTCAAATAATATTAAGATTGCACATAAAGCTGTTTTACCATTTGTTCTAGCAACACTAAAAATAACCTTGTTGAAACGCTTAGAGCCATCTTTTCTATTCTTCCATGCGGTTATCATACACATTAAAGATTTTTGCCAGTCCATGAGTTTAAGGGGATTACCTGTACTAATATCAATTAATAAACCACTAAACTTAACAATCGCTTTAGCCATTCTTAAATCATAATAATAAGGGAAGTTTTCAGGTTCTTCTTCAACTCTCCTTAAATCCTGTAAATGTCTAAAAGCCATTAGTTTAATATCGTTACATGTTATAATTTGATTTTCTAAGACCTTTACACAGTATTGAAAAGCAGGGTCATTTTTATATTTATCAAAAATATCCTTGTAGCAACCATTTTTCTTTTCAATTTGATATTCCTTTAATACGTCTGATTTAGTTAAATTAATTGCTCTCATTCTTCATCATCTCCAAAGAGTAAATCTTTTACCGATTGCTTTTTGGTTGGTTCTTCTGATTTTACCTTTTCAAGTATGCTTGCTCTTGCTACTGGACTTAAACCTAATTTATTTGATAAACTTTCAATCTTTGTAGTGGCACTTGTCAAGGTATCAACAGCTGTATTCTTTTTGAACCCTTGGAAATCTTTACTAAGAATTTCCCCAGTTGTTGGAGATACTACTGTCTTGAATATCTTGGTTTGTATTCCATTTTCCTTAATGCTTTCAAATGCTTCTCTGTATAATTGAATGTTCATACAAAGTAAAACTAAAATATCCTTATCTGGAGCTTTTACAAACTTCATTTTTTCAAGCTCTGGAATTAATCTACTCCAAGCATAACCTGCGATTGTTCCTCTTAATTCCTTAGGAGGTGTTTTTGTTATATCTGATAATTCTTTACTCTTTTCAATTAAATTTTCTGTTCGTTCCCTTTGTTCTTTTCTATCCTTGCTATCTGTTGTTAATTTTGGTGGTCGTGCCATTGTTCCTACACCCCTTTATTTTAAAAATATTGATTTAATAACGTTTTTAATCTGTCTAAGTTGCACACTTTTATAACTATTTAGCCTTAATTTTGAGCAAAATAAAAAAGCCCTAAAAGCTCTGAATGGCTTTATATAGGCTTTTCTATAAGAAAGGAGTGATTAATTATGGTTTTTGTTAGCCCCTTAACACTTTTAAATAGTTTTTACTATATAAAACGTAAGCGAGTTCCCATTTAGGTGTGCTTTTACCCTAGCCAATGTAGGGCGGGGCTTGTTTTTAAATTCAGAAAAGTTTTTCATTTTCTTTTTCTATTTTTATAACGTCATTGAAAAAATGTTTTTTAATCTTTTCACAATGTTATAACGTAACGTATTAAAAAAGACACGAAACTTAATTCATGTCTTTGGTGGTGTATGAAACGTTTAATAAAATTCATTAAAGCTATAAATAAATCATCTTATAATAAATAATGTTACGCATCTATAACTAAACCTAATGAAAGTTATCTAGACTTCAAGTCTAGGTGTACTAGTATCATTATCTTATATCTTATTCTTTTCTTTGCCGTGCGTGCTTGCTATCGCTCGCACTTACTTATGTTACTATGTGCTGTTATATGTTGTTGTATTATAACTATACTTATAACCTAATTGTATCTAATACTTTATTATAATTGTACTTATAGGTTTGTTAGTGTTCCTTGTTTATAATACATTGTATATATCTTATCTTGTACTCTTACTTTAATTGGTGTTGTAGTTATCTTATCTAATAACTCTTTACACTTATACATATTAATCTCTCCAATACTTATACACTTCTTTATCATTACCATATACAACTACCCTTATATCCTTATCAGTATCAGGATAACTATTATTATTTTGAGTATTGATTAAGTATTGGTTGTACTTAATATTATTATCAATACTTATTAACTTACTTTCTATTCTATTTAATTTATTGTTGATATAATTAGTAACTATACTGATTAAGATTAATACTGCTACTACTATTATTATCAATACTATATCTATACTCATTAATCCTTTATCCTTTCTTTTATATACTTTTTCCAGTTATCTTTTGATACATGTTTAATCTTGTTAATACCATTAGGACTGTTTATTATCTGTTCTTCTATGTTTGTTTTAATTGAATGACAACGATAGCAAAGAGTCCAAAGGTTACTCTCATCTAATTGTTTATCCTTATCAATACGTAAAGGAATTATATGGTCTATTATTTTCCTATCTGTTATTACTTCTCCACATACTTGGCATGTATAATTATCTCTATTGATGACATAGTTCCTTGTTTGTTTCCATTGCTTGGATTGATAGAAACTATTAGCCTCTTTGTTTCGATTATGCTGATTATATAGTTTCATTTTCTTATAGCTTTTTTCTTTTCGTTCTTGTTCCCTTTGTTGTTCATTCTCTAACTTATGTTTAGGACAATATCTTTCTGGAAATTGAACTAACTCATTACATGTTGGTTTCTTGCATTCTCTATACTTCATGTTATTACCTCCTAATACAATTAAAAGCCCTAACTCAGTAGGACTAATAATCTTTAATTTAATTTCTTTTCTAGTTGTTCTTTTTTAATTCTCAAGTATTCAATCATATAACCTTTTTCTTGTTGGTATTCAATCTGTTCCCAATGATTTAATAAAGCTACTTGGTGTGTGATATAATGGCTTTTACCTTCTCCACACGTTCCAATTAAATCCTCAAAAAGTTTTTTGTGCTGTTCAATTAATTCAGCTTGTTTTCCTTGAATTTCAAATAATGTTTTTCCATTATCTTCAACGCTAAGGAAAGTATTGATGAAACTAAGTAACTTCTTATCCTTGTTACTCAATTCACGATTTAAAACTTTATCAAAATCCTTTCTATGCTTATTAGAGTAATCACTGATTTGTTTAAGCATAATATTTTCATTTACAGTTTTCGCAAATTTGAAGTCTTTACCATTTAGGGTTGCTTCTATATATGCTTTTTGGGTTTTGGCACGAGGGAAAAGTAGCCATAAATTCGTTAAAACTAATTCTTTTTGCTTTTCTAATGGACTTTTTTCTTCCTTTTTTGGTTCTTCATCAACTGTATATGTAGGAACATAATTGAATTTTAAACTTTCAAGCGTTTCATGCTTTTGGTCTTTTTCTTTCTGGTGTTTCCTGAGTATGTCTTGTCTGGAATATGTAAGTTGATATAATAGATATTTCCTATTCTTATTTTTTCCGTCATACTCTGCTGTGTTGTTCCAGATTTTGCGGAACTCATTAAGTGTCATCTTTCGCAATTTGTTATTACAAAAATAGTGAAGTAAGTCTTGTTCTGCGTCTTTTAATGAACTATAGTTAAGTTCATTGTAAAGGCGATGAGATTGAGTTTTAAAGTTTCGTTCATTTTTTACTGCCATTAACATTTCCATATCAAGCATTACCATTAATCATCACTCCCTTTCTTGATATTGTTAATTAATTCGTTCTTTTCAATCGTTGATTGAGAGTAAGCGTAAACTAAGGAAAGTAGCACAATTCCGATTACAAGCACTTTTCCGAAAATACTCAAATCCCAAAGACTAAGCATAATAGCAAAGCCAAAGGTCAAAAAACTAAAAGATACGCAACACATAAATAAGTTTGTAATAAATCTAAAGATAATATTTGATAATTTTTTCATCATTATTTACCTTCTTTCTTTTTAAACTTTTGAATAATCCAATTAACCACTAAAACAACTAAAGCAACAACGAAAGGAGCTATTGCAACTCCTAATGTTGTCTTAATTATTCCTAATAACATTCCTAAAATTGTAAATACTGAAATTCCTACTAACACGCTAATTACTTGATTAATTAACTTATCCATATCTAATCACTCCTATTAGTTTTTATAATTCTTCAATTTCTTTTTTAATTCTGTTTATTTGCCTTTCACAGCCTCTTTTTAGCCTTTCATACATGGCTATTTGTTCTTCAAGACGCTGTTTCTTTGGCTTTTTCTTTTCTTCTTCCTCAGCCATCATTAGTATTTCTTCATTAGTCATACCTAACCACTCCTTATATAATTTAAGATTTCTTTTTATTTTCTATTGATTTGTTACTTTTAAAAGTCTATAATGTTATTTGTGATGGTTTAACCATTTTTGTTCCTCTCTCAAAAAAATTAAATGAGCTTGCTTTTTCTTGTTCTTGGTCGGAAAGTTGAATTAAATCTAATCCCTTGTATGTACTGAAACGACCATCAAGGCAAGCTGTAACTCCTGCAATCAATCCCTTAACATATTGAGCTACACTAGCTTTATTTTTGAATAAGATTTTAGAATTTTTATCATAAATGTAATTTTTATTTTGCTTACTTGCCATTTCTTTTCCAAGATTCTTATTGAATTTGAAACGCTCAGCTAAGTTTTCTCCCCTTGTTATCATTGCAAGGTTACTAATGTTGTTATTGTAAGGGTTATGGTCTAGGTGGTGGATAACATAGCCTTCTGGAATATCTGAAATAAATGTTTTATACACTAAGTTATTCATGGTTGTTGTTTTTCCTTGATAACTGATTGTAAGGTAACCAAAGTTATTATCTCGACCAAAGTTCTTATATCCTGTTAATAGATTATATGTATAACCATTAGAGCTAAGTAATACTCTATCTGTTAATTTCTTAAAGTATTCATTATGGCTCTTTGCCTCTTCTTGAGTTAAGTATTGGTTATCTTTTAGTACAGTGAACAAGTTTCCCTGCTTATCTTTAACTATTTTGTTTCTATCCCAAAAGTTCATAACCATAACATATAATTCTGTTGCATTTGATTTCTTTAATTCTTTAATCATTTCCATAATTAATTACCTCCATTTTTTAGGGCTTTCTTTTTGCCCTCACATATAATCTAAGATTTCTTTTGAACCCTTCATTAATAAATATAGTATTTCTTTTTTACTATTCTTATTTTCTAATTATTTTATAATAATTGAGTTATTTAACTCCTCTTTATTAGTATAGAATTTTTATTTGAACAACCCAATAGCACAATAACTTTTAACCTTTCCATCGGATAACCTAATATCAAACAACAGCTTATCTTGAATGGACTTTAGTACTCTTTCTATTGTTTCAATATTTGTATCAAAATCCTTCGCTATTTTCTCAACTGTTGTTTCGTTCCATAAGCCATTCTTTTTGTGCTGAGTTTTAAGGTAGGCTATTATCGCTTGCTCTTGTTTATTTGCCTTTGAGTTAAAATCAAACATATTTTTTACCTCCCTTGAGATTTCAAACTATCAATAATTGATTTTGATACTTTAGTAATACTTTCAATCTGCTTATCTCTTGCTGTTACTTCGGCTTCAAGGTGGTTGAAGCCTCGTACTAGCGTACTAATATCATCGCTATTAATTGTTACTTCATCTAATCCTTTAAGGTCATTTAAAAATTGTTCTAAATCTTTAATTGCTTTGTCATTCATATTGATTACCTCTTTCTTTGTTCTCATATATAATCTAATGTTTATTAAATTGTTAGTTCTGGTACTTCATCACTGAAATCCAATGGTTCATATTCGGTTGTATCTGGTGTGAAGTCTGGTAACATGTCCTCAGTTACAATTACCTTTGGAACATTTACTACTTTTTCCAATACAGGTACTAAATAACTTGGTCTGCGGAACTTAACTCCTGCATCAGTCAATAGCTGAACTTTTTCAGTGTTTGCTTTAATAACTTTGATTAATTTCAGGTCATCTAATAATTCAAAATCTGATAAAGTATAAGGTTTTAAGTCCATTTCTAGTTGAACAGTTCCATAATTGAGAATATTAACGTCTACTTCTTCTTCAATATCCATTAATAATTGAACTGTTGTCTTATTTTCAGGTTTTTTCAGTTCATTAATCGCTTGGTTAATATCTGGAACAGCAGAATTAAATTCTTTTTCAGACTCCCATTCTCGATAATTTTCATTAACTGTTGCTTTTTCATATGCGACTGAGTCGATAAACTCTAATTTTCGATCAATTTTTTCAATTAAGTATTCTAGCTGACTATGCTTGATTAATAAGTTCTTACTGTCGTTTTCATTATTGATGGCTGTGATAGCTCCTGCATATGTAGTCGGTTCTTGTTCTTTGTTCTCTTTGATGTCTTTCAACATATCAACAGCATTGATACCTGTATCTCCACCATTGCGCTTAATGATTTCAGTAGCAATATCGATAAACATACTATCTAACTTCTCATCTGAAACCTTAGCCAAGTCCTTTTCAGCATCATCAACTAATGAGCGTTTATTTGTTGATTCAATTACTAAATCTTCAAGAGTAAACATAAAGGCTTTATTCTTTTTGTCATATTCAAATGATAGTGATTGCTTATCATTTACCTTGTTAATTTCAGCAACCAAAGTATCAAGAGTATTGAGGTTGCGGTAATCAGTAAAATTATTTAATTTTGTTTTTGATACTGTTACTGCTTTAGCCTGTTGCTTATCTGGTTTTTTAATTTCCTTTTTTGCAAAAACATACAATAGAATAGCTTTCTTCTTTTTGAGGCTATTGATAATGTCAATATCTAATGTTGTATACCTACTGAACTGTGTACCATTTTTAGCATCTCGATATAATGGGTCAACATTGATGATGATATGATTGTTAGCTGTTTTTTGCGTTTGAATGAAATCAATATCAGCTAACTTAGCAATCAGTGTATCAATCTTTTTTTCTTCCGATTTCTTGAATTTCTGACGTTGTGATTTTAATGAGTTGAAAAGTAGCTTTAATTCAAAAGAATTAAATTGAATTAAGTTACTTTGATTAATGAATTTGTCTGGAATTAAAATTGTTGAATTGTTATTATTATTTGCCATAATTAATTACCTCCATTTGTTGTACAAATATAATTTAAGATTCGTTTTGAACCCCTTCATTAATAAATATAGAATTTCTTCTTTTTCTATAATCTAAGATTTATAGTCCAGAAATAGAGGCAATTTTTGAGTATCAAAAAAGGAGCTGATAACATAACTCAACAGATTGACAATACAACTAAATAAGCTATTATTAGTAGCCTTTTCAGCGTTGTCTCTATTTCTGTGTTGTTATGCTAACTGCGCTCCTCCTGTACTGTATTTAGCTTTTAAGCTAGTTTATCTTTTTATTTTTGTAATTAATTATGACAACTATTATTATTTGATTGTGATTTTAGTATACCATACTTCTTTTTTATCTCAAAATATTCCCCCAAAAATTGCAAAAAATAAAAAAACAAAAAAAATGCAAAAAATGCTAAAATCGCTCAATCCCAATAGTATCAAGGGTTTTCGTAATTGTGAAGATTTTGTGAATATCACTACTTTTTGCAAGAATTTGCAATTTTTTGCTTTTTTGTAAAATCGCTGAACACGTTGATACGCAAGGGATAGAGGGCTGTTTTTTGAGTGCCTTAATCGCTAATTAATAATAAATAACATTTATTATAGCCTTCTAAGGAAGTCTACAACAAATAACATTTATATGTTTCTAAATATGAGCTTTCAGCTCCTATAAAGAAACATAGAAAATACTTGAAAAATATACAAGTATACATTAAGTATCCTTGATATATTTATTCTTAACGTACTTTCTAATTTAACTTTTTTGAGTTCCAAAAAAGTAGACAAAAAATAATCCAATGTTTTTAAAAAAACCATTAGAGATTTAAAAGAGATAAAGTACCATTTTCAAATTTAGGTAGAGATACGATTTTTCTTTTCGTTTCAGATTCAGTTTGGAGATTACGGCTTTTTGGAAAGCCTAGCAAAACACTACCTTAGTCAAGGTAGCGAACAGTTATCGGCTATCGCCTTCTAACTTAGCGCTATCGCTTTCAGTTTTCTCTTGATACAGAGTAAGGAGTTAGTCAGATATTCTATCAAAGATAGTACAAGTATTCAGATAGTCAGAGTTTGAGGTAGTAGTTAATTAGTCAATTTCAATCAAAGATAAAGGATAGTGTTTCAATTAAGTAAGGAGTTCTATTCTAGTTATCTCAATATCAAAGATAAGAAACACAAAGGGAAGTTAGTCAAAGTTTGAGAAAGAATAAAGATAGGTGTTTCAATTAAAAATAAGGATAATAATAGGTGTGTCAAAAATATATAGATAGAAAGTTGCTAGCTAGTGAGTACAATTATTCAGAAAAGAAATAAAAAAAGAGTGCCGCCTCACTTGCCCCTCTCGTTCCATATAAGCACGATACAAGCACTTTATCCTTAGTTAGGTATAATTACCCTAAAAAGCTAAAAATGCTTAAAATGGAAATATATAGCGTTTAATTGCTATGTACTATTTTATTTTCTGTACGGGATAGAACAATAATAAGCTACACAATACCCTTAGAAAGCCATATAAGCCCGATATAGCCATTTTAAAGATAATTATGTATAAATACCTTAAAGGCTACTATATGGCTTTATTTCTTACCATATTTGTAAATACGTTCTTCCCTTTCATATTTTTTAGCATGTCTAATTTCAGCTTTCCTAAACTCTTCTTTTAATCCTGGTAGTGCGTCAAAACCTTTGAAAATACTTGCTCTTTCATTCAAAGGCATAGGAGCATGGTTGAAGTGTTTCTTTTTCTCAAGGTAATCAACTCTTGCTAACTTGTTATAATCAATCATATTTTATCCTCTTTCTAGAACGTATGTTCGATATAATTATAACAAAAAAGAACAACCTGAGAAAAAGAGAATGAAGATTGGTTGTTCCTTTAGATTTTTTTATAAGAGAGAAATAAGATATTTAATATCTTATTTAGATTATTACATAAAATTATATAAAAGTATATAGTTTAAATATTAATAAAAAAAAGACCCTAGCCACCTGCTAAGGTCTAAAAACAAATCTTAAACTATAAATGTAAGTAAATATGAAGTAATTTATTATCTATCAGCTTTTCAACTGATACCTTTATTATAATACCATTAAATAAATTCAAACAAAATAATAGCAATCAACAGTATTACCCCAATAATTGTATGGTGTATTAATAGCCAAACTAACAGCCATATTAAAGCTATTCCAAGTCCAACTAATAAAGCAACTGGAAAAGCAACAATAACAAAAATAACAATTATTGCTATTAATAAAAATAATAAAGTAATAAAACAACCTAACATTATATCAACTCCTTTCACTTATAATCTAAAGTTTCCAGAGTTATAACGCTTGGTCGTTAATTTTGAGTAAAAAAAAACAACCTTTCTTGGAACAAGCAAGAAAGGAGATGTATAAACATGAATAACATTGTAGGGTTGATTAGTCCCTAATTTAGTAGATGATTAGTCTACAATTTAGTAGTAGTCAATGGTCTTACTTATTGACTAACATTATTAAATACCATATCAGTATACTTGTCAAACGTTTAACACAAAATTAATATTTGTCAATACAAAATATTACATATAGAAAAAGTAGAAAACACTACATATTGTGTTATTACATAAAGTTGGTATAATATTACTTGTCCTCTGATTAAGGATAATTTAGTAAAAGGAATGGTTAAATGACTGATTATCATATTAACCTATGGTCTTACTTATTTGACCCAGTTTTTGAGTAGCCCTGAGGAGTAACCCTTTGTAGAAGCTCTTCGGGGCTATTCTTTTATACCTTTATTATAACGATAATGACTAAAAAAAGCACCTACCAATTACTGATAAGTGCTTTGATTATTTATTTTATGATACTACCTAATAAGGAACTCATTTTATTATACATGTTGATTTGCTTTTGAGCTTTCCTTACGTCTGTTGGTTTATCAATGAGTTTAATGGTTTCAGTTGTACCATCTTTCATAGTTACATAGATTGCAAGGTGTCCTAACATTTGTTTCTTTCGCTTTAAAATAGCCCAAAGAAGAATAAAGAAACCAATACCAACAAAACATAAAGCAATAATAATTAACCAACCTAAGCAACCAATACCCTTAATTCCATCATAATCTTTTGTACAAGAGTAACTTTGAATATCCTCATAATTGTACTCTCTTTGTTTGTACCATTTGTTAATAATTAATTTCTGGGTACTACTATTAAACATATACCCTTTATAATATGTTGAATTATTATGCTTTCCTTTGTTGTAATCCTTAATAACCTTATTTCTATTTTCTACATAATCTTTTAAACTTAACATTTTCAAACACTCCTTAATATCTTAATTTCAGCTATATAACGTTAATTCATTAATTTATTAAATAACTTATTCCATGTTTTTTTGCTGAAAATAATATGTACAAGAACTAATCCAGCTAATATCCAAGCTAAAACACATGAAACTGTACTATTAATTAAGCTAAACATTAATATCCCTACTATCAGGAGTATTTCAATATCTGAACATTTAATCATTTGTTATTCCTCGTTTCTTATTTATAACCTACATATACTATTATACACAAAGATGAATAATAATCTAGTCATTTATTCATTTTTAATAAAAAGAGCTACAAAATTGTAACTCTTTTAGAACAACTATTTAACTGTTAGCACTATGAGCTGTAAGCTCTCTCAAGATACTTAGCCTATTTCAGGCTATAAAAAAATAAGTATCTCTGCTTCTTTTGATACCTGAATGAATTTATTCAAACTATTATAATTAATAATCTCAATAAGTTCATTCAGCACTTGTTTAAGCTCTCCTGCCCCATGCTCCTATAAGAATGTTACCTTGTTTTTTAATTGGATAAGGCTTGAAGAACTCCACTAGATTAATTCAAATTAGGATAAGTGTTAGCTAGATTACAGGCTTCCTACCCACGTCTTTTACTGCTTATGACTGTTTACAGTATGGTTCAGCACACCAGTTTTAACTACATTAGAGCAATCTCAAACTCTAACACGCATGTATTTTAGTATCACTAGATAGGGAATGACCCTAAACCGATAATAAAGGTTGATTAAGCCACTAAAAAAGCATATAATAACTCTAGTTTCTTATTTATAACCTACGAAACTATTAGAGTTCAGGTATTCCCGTACCTGAGCTTTTTTATTTATCTCTTTATTCAATTGAGATGAATAATCATCTTTTCATCACTATGATACCATATTACTTTATTAAATCAAGAAAAAATTAAAACTCATCTTTATTATTTTGAATATCTTTATTTACAATATCTCCAATAGATACACCTTTATATTTTGTTTTAAAGCCTATTTCAAGCAATTCATCAAGTAAATCAGTCATATTTTTTCCTTCTGTTACTGATAGATATTTAAGCATTTTAAATTTATCTGGTCTTAATTTAATTTGTTTATAATTAGCCATAATAACAAACTCCTTTCATTAATTCATTTATTCATCTAATTATACCAGAAAAACCTATGTTGTAGTTGATTTTATTTAATTATATTTTTAATATCTATTAATGGAGGTGAATATTTTTGAAGATAACCAAATACAAAACCAATAGCGGTTTGGTACGCTATCAAGTATTTGATTATCTGGGGTTAGATTTATATGGAAAGAAACGCAACATAAGGAAAAAAGGCTTTAAAACAGCAAAGGAAGCACGGGAATACATCAAGAAAGTTAGAAAAGATTTTGCGATAACTTCTAATGTATTTACTCAATCGAATAATTTAGGGGTTAATACTTTTGATGATTTATTTAATTTATGGTACGAAAGTTACAAGCATACAGTTAAGCCAATAACTGCGCAAGCAAAACTACTAAAATATAATGCACAAATAAAACCTAAAATAGGAAAGTTACAATTATTCAAAATTACCCCTATTGTGTGCCAAAAGTTAGTGAATGATTTAGCTGATAAATATAATGCTTATTCAGCTTATGTAATCATTGTTAATAAACCTCTTAAATATGCTGTTAAGTTAGGTTTAATTAGTAGTAATCCACTTAATGCTGTTATCTTTCCTAAACCTACTGTTAAAAAGCGTTATATCCATCAAAAATTAAACAATATCTTTAATCGAAAGCAATTAAAAACATTTTTAGCCATTGCTAAGCAAGTTAATTACCAATATTATTGTTTTTTCCGTATCTTAGCATTTACAGGATTAAGACCTGCTGAGGCTTTAGCATTAACCTTTAAGGACATTAACAAAGATAAACACACTCTAACAGTTAATAAAGTTACTTATTTTAATTCTGAAACTCGAAAGGTAGAATTATCTACCCCTAAAAACAAATCTAGTAACCGTGTAATTAGTATTGATGATGATACGATTAATATCATTAACACTTATCGAAACAAGCTAATACAAGCCAATAAACGTGAAATAACTGATGATAGTTTTATCTTTCTTAATGCTAAGGGTAACCTATATCAATCAGCCAATCTTGAGAGTTGGTTAATAACTGTGTATCGGTACTGCCCTAAAGATTTACCAGTATTAACAAGTCATAACTTTAGAAAAACTCATGCTAGTTTATTATTAGAAAGTGGAGCAAACCTAAAATACATTCAAAAGCGTTTAGGTCATTCTAATATCCAAACTACCATGAATATCTATACAAAGGTTAATCATGATATGGAAACTAATAACTTTAATACTTTTATCAACTTTATCAAAGATTAAAGGTACAACATTAGGTACAACTTTTTTATAAGGTTCTGTAAGTATTGTTATTACAGGTTTTATAAGAGGTACAGTTTATGGTTAAATTTGTTAATAAATTTGCTAAGAATAAAGAAGATGAAAAGAAAAAAGAAGCGACAGAGCTTTCTAATGAAGCTAAATATCTAAAAGAAATTGTTGAATTACTTGAAGAAGAAAAAACAATTCAATCACAAGCAGCTTCAACATCAAATGTTAATAAAGAAGATAAATAAAAATCAAATAAATTTTACAAAAAGGGACTGCGAGGTATGAAGTGAACCCCAAAAATTGGACACTTTATTAATTAGGCAATAAGGGACT
>NZ_AYYZ01000005.1 GCF_001435375.1 Ligilactobacillus araffinosus DSM 20653
TGTGTCGAAACATTGTTCAGTTTTCAAAGATCTACAACTTTTGTCAAAAGACAACTATTAAATAATACCATTTACCAAATGTGATGTCAACAATTAATTATAAAAATAATTGTCAAACACTCCTGTCTAATGACGACTTTTACATTCTATCAGTCCTATATCCTAAGGTCAAGGTATTTATTCAAATAAATTCAAAATTCATTTATATATAAAAATATCTCTGAACTATTTAGTTCAGAGATATTCCAAAACTTATTTATTCGCTTTAATTATTCGTTTAATATTTCGCCTTAATACCTGGAAGAAAGTCAATGAACGCACAATCTTGTTTGAATCAATATAATTTCGACAAGCACGTAATACCTTTTTAGGTTCTTTTGACGAAAAAATGTACATTTTTCCCTTTTTTGTTTGAACCGCGAAACGCGGAATATACCTCCCCTTGAAATATAACGAAGCAATGATCTGATTAACTTCGTCCCACGGAATTTGCAAATAATGATTTACATTATCACCATAAAACTCAAACGCCTTGTTCCCAACCATGATTTGACCATACGTTCCAGTTCCGTGATGATAGACCGCTTTTTCAACAACATCTGCTTTCGAATTTAATGATTCAACCATTCATCTTTCCTCTATTCCAAAGTATTTATTAAAGCAAACCAACAACGTGCCCTAAAATTCCGATGATGAAGATTCCGATAATGATCCAGATTGGTGAAACCTTCTTCTTGAGTAGCCACATGCAAAGGAATGTCAATAGTAATCCAGCTAATCCTGGAATCAATTGGTCAAGAACATTTTGCATTGTTGTGATCTTAACGGATGATAAAGCTTGACCTTGACCATTATTGTAAAGTTCAAGGGCTTTTTGAATTCCTTCATGGCCTGAAGGAAGTGAGTGCCAGTCAATGTAAGCACCCTTTTGTAATTGAACTTTTGAAACAACTGGTTTGAAGTCGATCTTAACCCACCGTTGAATCAGTGAACCAAGGACAAACATCCCCAGCATTGAAGCTCCACGAGTTACGTCTTGCATCATTGTTCCTGATAAATCGTCCGTAATTGCAGAACCGGCTCTGTAACCAAATTCTTGAGTATACCATTGGAAGCCCCAACGGAATAAATTCCAAACAACGAAGAACATGATCGGTCCCAAAATGTTCCCACTCATCGCAAGTGAAGCACATAAAGCACCTAAAATTGGACGAACTGTGAACCAGAAGACCGGATCGCCGACCCCAGCCAATGGGCCCATCATTCCGACCTTAACACCGTTGATTGCTTCGTCATCAACGTCACCGCCATTAGCCCGTTCTTCTTCAAGGGCTAATGTAACCCCGATAATTGGTGAAGCCATAAATGGGGTTGTGTTAAAGAATTCCATGTGCCGCTTTAAAGCTGCTTGGCGATCTTCATCTGTCTTGTACAATTTCTTGATTGCAGGAATCATTGAAAATGCATAACCGCCGTTTTGCATCCGTTCATAGTTCCATGAACCTTGTAAGAATTGTGAACGAGCTGCAACTTTGAAACGTGTTTTTTTATCAACTTTAATTCGATTTTCTTTTTCAGTCATTCTTTTCACGCTCCTTCATTTTAGTAGTCATCCAAGATATCGCCTAACGGATCACCGGTATTGCTGTCGCCGCCACCGTTACCGCCGTTGCCACCTTTTTTATCAAGGTTCAAGTACATCAATGTAATTGCAACAGCCAAGGCACCGATTGCCAACAATGTTAAGTTTGTCAAAGCAGCGATTACAAAACCGATAATGAAGAATGGCCATGTTTCCTTTGTAGCCATCATATTGATAACCATTGCGTAACCAACAGCAACAACCATGCCACCACCGATTGTCATTCCGGCTGATAACCATGAAGGAATTGCATTCAACATGTGTTGAACTGTGTGAGTTGGGATAATAAGTAATAATCCGCAAGGAATAGCAACACGTAAACCTTGTAAAATAATTGCAATTGTTTGCCACATGTTCATCTTCTTAAAGCTAACTTCTTCAGCAGCTTTATCCATTGCGTGCGTAATCCCAACACAGATTGTCCGGACGATCATGTTCATAACTAATCCGGCAACAGCGAATGGAACAGCCATGGCAACGGCAGTTCCGACACCTTTAACACCTAAATTCCCCATTGCCAAAACAATTGCTGATGCAGTTGACGCAAAGGCAATATCCGGAGCAACAGCCGCACCAATATTAGCCCATCCTAAAACGATCATTTGTAATGTTCCACCAAGAATGATCCCGGCAGTTAAGTTACCTGTTACTAAGCCAATTAATGTACAAGTAACAAGTGGTTGATAAAATTCAA
Organism: Ligilactobacillus araffinosus DSM 20653; assembly: GCF_001435375.1. GTDB lineage: Bacteria > Bacillota > Bacilli > Lactobacillales > Lactobacillaceae > Ligilactobacillus > Ligilactobacillus araffinosus. The sequence continues at coordinate 2,337 of NZ_AYYZ01000005.1, forward strand.
ATTCATCTAAAATACCATCCATTCCGGCAAAGAATGCAATGATAATTACTAAAATTGCTTGAACGATAGACATCTTTCTTCCTCCTTGCTATTTCTTTTTGGCTAACTCTTCACGAGCCTTGTTAACAAGATCCATCATGTTTTCTGGTGAATCATTTGGAACTTTCCGAACGTCAAATTTGATTCCCATTTCATTCAGCTTGTCGTATGTTTCAACATCCTTTTCATCCAATGAAAGAACTTTGTTTACGGCAACTTTACCTTCCGAGTGGGCCATTGAACCGATATTCAATGTCTTAATGTCAACTCCGCCTTCAATGGCTTTCAAAGCATCTTCTGGGTTTTCAAAGAGGACTAATGCCTTCGTTGCTCCAAATCGTGGATCCTTTGAAACTTCGATCATCTTCTTAATCGGAATAACATTTGCCCGCACACCAGGAGGAGCAGCCTGAATAATCATGTTTTTCCGCAACTTATCTTTTGAAACGTTGTCCGAGACAACGATAATCCGATCAGGACGAACTGATTTTGTCCAAGCAGTAGCCACTTGGCCGTGAAGCAACCGTGAATCGATCCGAACTAAACCAAACTTAATGTGTCCATCGCCTAAAACCGTTCCTTCAGGAATTGCACCAGTTGGTTGCTTGCTTTCAGCAGCTTTTGGGGCTTCCTTCTTTGGAACAAGTCCTTCAGGTAAGGTCTTGATTCCGTCCTTGGCAGAACCAACGATTTGTTTGGCAATTTCACGGGCGGTAATTCCGTCTTGCAACCGGGCACCGTATGCTTCGATCAGCATTGGTAAGTTCAAACCGGTAACAATTGCCCATGTATCTTTGTGTTCAGCAAACAAATTGCTTGCTTGGTTGAATGGAGTACCACTCCAAAGGTCAATTAAGAATAATACTTGTTCTGGATCATCAAATGAAGCAATGGCGTCTTCCATCTTTTTGCGAATGTCATCTGGGCCTTCGCTAGGTTTCAAGATACATGCCTTAACATTTTCTTGTTTACCGAAGATCATTTCACCAGATTGATAAATTCCTTCAGCGAATCCGCCATGGCTAGCAAGGATAATTCCTACCATAATGTTTTCCTCCTTTGGTGTATTCTTAATTCTGCAAAACCTACTCGGTAATCAAATGCTTATCAATTAAAACCTGCCAGAGATTTTTAGGACTATCACTTGATACTTTTTGAATCTCAAGCTGAATTCCATGCTGATGAAGCAGTTGAAAAGTCTGGATGTCTCGTTGACTAACAGCGACAGTATCGCTGACCATCTTTTTGGAACTGTCGAAACTCAAGGAACCGATATTGATCCTTGAAACGGCAACGCCTCCAAGAATTAATCGCAAAGCATCTTGAGGAGATTCAACTAGTAATAAAACTTTTTCTCCATCAAAACGTGAATCTTGATTAATACGGATCACCTTTTGGATTGGAACAATATGAGTTTTCAACCCTGGGGGCGATGCTTGTTTAATCAACGTTTTCCGAATCGCATCCTGAGCCACACTATCAGATGCAACGAGGATTCGATTAATTTTCAAAACCCGTGCCCAATTCGTTGCAACCTGACCATGTAGAAGTCGGCTATCAATTCGAAATAACTGAACTTGAAGCATAAGGATCACACTTTCGTTATTTGGGATTGCCTCAAAGACAAATAAAATAATTGCTAATAATTAGCCAATCACCAAATTGTTTTGCCTTACATTAAACAATAAGCAAAAAGCGTGCCAACTTTGTGTATCTCTTGAAAACGCTTTTATACCAACGATTAAAATTGCTTGATACACTGTTGATTGTGTATCAAGCAATTCACTAATCATTATTATTTTTGTGTATCAATCAATTTAACAACATAATACACTTCTTCTTCAGGTAAGGTAATGTTTAAACTTTCCGTTAGCATTTGGTTAGCCTTGATCACCATTGGATAAACCGGATCATTTCGAACCTCTTCAATTTGAATATCCTGTTGAACCGTCAATTCACTTCGAGTTAAAATTCGTTCGATCACTCCGGCCAAATGCATACTCAAATTAACCTTTAATGAATTTTTCAACTTTATCGGGCCTTTTTCAATTACCTTACAGTATTCCCAAAGAACCTCCGTAACTTTTTCCGGATTAAGGAAAGTAAAATACTGTCCTAAATAATGCTGAATTCTTTCCTTTGCCATTTTCTCCGAAGTTTCCAATTGATTTTCGGCTTCAATGTTATTCGTAAAGTTTTCAATCGCAGTAATAAACTGTTCGCCACCGCCTTGAAGCAGTTTTTCAAGTGAAACAAATGGGACACTTAGGTGCGGGCGGGAAATTCCCGTAACCGCAACAATGCGGTAGTCCTTTTGAATCTTCGCAATTTGTTGATCCATATCAACAACGGAAATCGGTAAGACAACAATATCATCGATCAAATGGTCCACCAAAATACTATCTAACATCTTCTTGATCTTCACTGCGGTTCCCTGACCAGTTGAACAAATTGCTAAAATGGCTTTTGGCTGCTGCTCAGAAACTGTGGTGGCTTTCTGAGGTAAATGCTGAACTTCGGTTTTTTCCCGTTCCGTTGTCCGTGAATACCCACTGAATTCTGAAATTTCCCGATAAACATTTTCTAAGTCACTATCGATCAGCGACGTTTTCCGGGCCGTTTCCAAAACCAATGCCGTTGTTACCATATCAACGGACTTAACTTTGATTCCTGTATGCTCACTAATTTTCTCATCAAAAGTACTTAACGACCCCATATCGACAAGCAAAATCACGCCATTCCCCGAATCTATTTGACGGACTTTTTCTTCAATTCCCTTTAACGCTTCATGAGGACTCATATCTAATGACATATCAAACGCTGTTAAATTATCGGGATCGAGAAGTTGTTCAACTACTTGTACCATCGAAGATGCCGTACTATTGCCATGGGCGGCAACTACAATTCCAACCTTGCCATTTTGTTTTTCAGCTTGCAGCGAAATTAATAAAACTGCTAAATAATATAATTCTGAGTCTGGAACTGGTAAATGATAATGATTTTCAATTTCATTTTTTACAATTTTGGCATATCCTAATTCTTCTGGATAATCTTGAACCATTGAAATCATATTAGGAGCAGCCTTTCGTAATGGTTTCCCAGATTCAACCCGTTTAATAAATGAACTAATGTGTAAACTCATTGCATACGAAAAATCCGGTGAAATCCGATAACCTTTGTCCTTTAAAATCTTTTTCAATCGATCAGTCAAATCTACAACGTCATGATCAACAATTTCATATAAATCATTTTGATCACGCTCTAAATGTTTATCTGAATAAAATCCTTTTAAATGGACATTGATATCCGTCATAATAAAATTATTGATTGATTCTTGATCAAGCCCTTCCTTGCTAAGTAATGCAGCTTTATCGCCAATAATTTCATAAAGATTATATGGTAATTCATAATTATCAGCATCACTTAACGGGACTGTTACGTCATCCGGGGCAACTACCATTTGCGGATCCATCATTTTTGCCAAATCGCCAAACTGGTCTCGGTCATTTGCAAGGCGCGAAAGTCCTTCTTTAATACTAGGCGGCAACTGGTCAAAATGAAGATAAATTGCGTCCTGTGTTTGAATATTGTTTAAAAATCCTTGCGCACACACTAACTGAACGTTTGACTTTAACTGACCAACATTCCCATAAGTAACACTGCCAATCAATGACCGCGCAACGTCTTCATCAAAGTAAATTTTCTTATGAATACGGTTAGCTTCAACAGATAACATTTGGCGTAATAGGCCAAAACGTTCCCGCATTGTCCGTGAATTAAAACTTGGCATTTGAACAACAATTGGAATTCTCCGAACGAAGGTTGCTAATAATGAACTTTCAGGATCTTCGGTAGTTGCACAAATCAACCGCAAATTAGCATGATGTGCTTTAGCAGTTTCTCCTAATCGTGAATAGGTTCCATGATCCATTAAATAAAAAATCATTTCTTGACCTTCCGGTGGTAACCGGTGAACTTCGTCTAGAAATAAAATTCCGCCGTCCGCTTTTTGAATCAACCCTTCTTGATCTTCATTAGCACCAGTAAAAGCCCCTTTAACATATCCAAATAAATGCGACATTAAAAGTTGAGGATTATGCGCATAATCTGCACAGTTAAATGTAGTTAAATGGGGATTGCTAATTACACCTTTATTGTAAGCAAATTGATTCATTGCATTTGCAAAATACGTTTTCCCTGATCCAGTTGGCCCTGTTATTAGAACATTCAGTCCATGTGGAGGATATAAAAGCGCTGCTTTGGCCTGTTCAATTTGATTTTTTAAACTGCTTGTTCTTCCAATTAAATGATCAAAAATATCATCTTGTTTGTTTTCCTGTTCTTCAGTGCGATTTTTCTTGGCGGATTCTGTTTTTTTTACCCTTACTACCGTTTCATGTACATCCTGTGAAACTTGATCAGCCAAAAAATATTTTACGGGACGCGTTGCAGTTTTAGTCAATTTACCTTCTTTTACTAAAATATTTAACTCTTTGCTGACATTCGTCCGAACCAGATTGAGATCCATCGCTACTTTAGAAGTTGTCACTCCTTGAGGTTGATCAGGTAGCATGTTTTTCAGATATTCCCAGACCTTTTCTCTTCGTTTCAAAACTTAACCTCCTCAATAACCTTTTTTGTGTATTAAGCATCCAGGCTTCGATGATAGCGTTTACCATTTTAGTGTATCATCTTCATTATTAAAATTAAAGAATCGTTTTCATCTTTGTGTATCAGGCATTTGCCTTTTTTCACTCCTCTATTAAATGGTAAAATTAATTTAACAAAATCGATTTTAAAGGGGTTTTAACAATGACTGAAACGGCAGTTACAATTACGCGCAAAGATAAGCGTACCCGGCTTCTTCATATTATCCGGGTCATGCGCAACTATAACATGCTTCATAACTTTGTTCATCAGACTCATCCGGCTGAATTTCGCAAAGCGCTTGAAGAGCTTGGGCCCACCTTTATCAAGGCTGGCCAATTGCTTTCAACCCGGCCTGATCTAATTTCGCCAGAATATATTCAAGAATTGCGGAAATTGCAAGATAACGTCCAAATCGACGATTTTCAAACAGTTGCTGCAACCTTTAAAAAGCAAACTGGAAAATCAATTGCTGACACGTTTGCCTCATTTGATCAAAAGCCATTTGCTTCCGCATCGATCGGTCAAACTCACCATGCAACCCTTAAAGATGGAACCGAAGTTGTAGTAAAAATCCAGCATCCAGCCGTTGAAGAACTGGTTCGAACGGATCTGGCCCTTTTCCGCAAGGCCCTTTCGATTCTAAAATTTGTACCGGACATTGAAGTCATTGACGTTAATGAAACCCTTGATGAAATTCGAACAGCATTGCTGAATGAGATCAATACGCAGGTCGAAATCCAAAACGGCATTGAATTTTATAAACTCAACAACCGTGATGGCATCATTCGCGTTCCAAAAGTGTATCAACAATATTCAACTTCAAAAATTCTTGTTAACGAAGCAATGCGCGGAAAGAGCATTAAATATCTTATTCAACAGACAGCCGAACCTGAAACTCAGGCAGCAAAAGAACTTATAGCAACGAAAAAGTATGTTGCGAAAACGCTCGTTCAAAACTTTATCAAACAGGTTTTTGTTGATAATTTCTTCCATGCCGATCCGCATCCCGGGAATATTCTTTTTCACCGTTTAAGTTATCGTGAAGAAGTTAATGAAAAACAAAATTTCGAACCGCAGCATCACTATGCGAAGAAAATCGGTAAAAACGAAATTCAAGTCGAAACCGACGAATCCCTTCCGCCATACCGGTTAACCTATCTTGATTTTGGAATGATGGGCCGACTAACCCCTGCTCTAGTGGACGGAATTGCTAACATCATTTTGGCACTCAATACTAAAAATTCGCGTAAAATCGGTGAGGCAGTTTTAAGCGTCTGCAACCGCGTAGGCGACGTCGACGAAGAAAGTTTCTATGAAGACTTAGGAAATTTCATTACCCCGTATTTGAAAATGGGCGTGGGTGAAATTGATTTTGCAACAACCTTATATCAAATCATCACCCTGTGTCATCAAAATAATCTTCAAATGAAACCAGAAGTCACCTTGCTGTTCAAGGCCTTTGGAACCCTTGAAGGAATTGTTGCTCAACTTGATCCGGAATTATCGATCATGGATATCGCCCGACCATTTGGGATCAAATATTTAAAACAAAAATTTAACCTTAAAAGCTCCGTTGAAGATCTCGCTTGGCAAACCCTACAAACGGCCAAGGAACTGCCAGCCGTCCCCCAAAAATTAAACCAGCTGCTTGATATTATGAATGCTAACCAAGCCCGGCTAACGCTTAAACTGAAAGATCAAAATAAAATTCTTTACCGACTAGATCAAATCGTTAACCGCATTATGGTGACAATTATTCTTGCGGCTGTCATCCTCGGCTCATCAATGCTTGTTCAAGGAAGTCACGGAAACACTCCAGTCTATAACCTTGGAGTGACGGGGTTTATCGTTTCATTAATCGTCATTATCTTAATGACTCTCGGTGGAATTCACCGGCATTTAAAGGATAAAAAGAAATTAAAGTAGAATATATTACGCCAGGCTGATTAATTGTATTCGTTTCCGAATCGCGTTACCATAATAGTTGTAAGGGATATATAAGAAAGGATGTAATCATATGAGTAATGATTTAATGAATCGGTTTAATCGTTTAGCAAATAGTGATGATTTCTTCAGTAATTTTGGTCGTTCATTTTTTAACAACTGGAATGAAATGAAATCATTAAAGAGTGATATTAAAGAAACGGATAAAGAATATGTCGTTAAAATCGATATGCCTGGAGTTGACAAAAAAGATATCGCTTTGAATTTCAAAGATGATGTTTTAACAGTTGACGCTAAGCGTGATTCGTTCGATGACGAAAGTGATCAAAAAGGTAATATTATTGCTAGTGAGCGTGACTATGGAACTTACAGTCGCTCATACCGCTTACCGCAAGTTGATGGCAAGGCAATTTCTGCCAAATATGAAGATGGTGTCTTAACGGTTACATTGCCAAAGACCAAAGAAGAAATTGATAAAAATCATAACATTCAAATCGACTAGTTGGTTTGAAAATCCTCTTAGTTAGAATCAATCTACTAATGAGAAGGCTGGATTTCAATCCAGTCTTTTTATTTTTATCTATTTTTGTTGACAAGCAACATAATCAGAAATATAATAAGCTGCGTTAAATATGATTTGATAGCGTGAAGAATCTTCCATTCTGAAAAATGTTTCGCTTATTAAAAATAAGGACTATAATAACTTAGTCAAATCCATTATAGAAAGCGGGTAAAAGATGACTACAAAACAAAAGCAAGAGAAGCAAACCAGTTGGCTTGTTTTAATTGCCATCGGCATGGGAATCTTAATGGCGATGCTTGATATCACGATCGTCAACGTTGCGCTTCCGACAATTCAACACGAATTTCATACCAGTTACGTTTCAACGCAATGGATCGTAAATGCTTATACTGCAACGTATGCCATTTCGATTCTTTTAATCAGTAAACTTGGTGATATGTATGGTAAGAAACTTTTCTTCCTCCTTTCAATGGGTATCTTTACCGCCGGGTCATTATTATGTGCAATTGCCCCGAATAGCTTATTCTTAAATATTTCCCGGGGAATCGAAGGTGTCGGCGGTGCCGGAATCTTAGGGTTATCAATGGCGTTGATCGGTGATAACTATGAAGGAAAACAACGGGCGTTTATCCTTGGAATCTGGGGAAGTATCGTTGGCTTCGGAACATCGATCGGACCGCTTGTCGGTGGCTTGCTCGTTCAATATATCAACTGGCGTTCGATTTTCTTAATCAACGTTCCAATTGGAATCGTTGCCATTGGGATCGGGATCAAGTTCATTACCGAAAAGCATCACGAAGTCGACCGACATCTCGATCTACTAGGAATGATTTTAAGTACAGCATTAGTTTTCTGCCTTGTATTCGGATTGTTAAACAAAGAGAATGATATTACCGCAAGTTGGATGACTCCTAACATTATCGGATGGATCATTGCTGGAATCATTTTACTAATTGTTTTTATTTTATGGGAAAAACACATTCCGTACCCAATGATGAACCTTGAACTTTTCAAAAATCCATCATTTGTTGGATCATGCGTTGCCGGTTTTACCATTGCAATCGGATTATTCTCATTTTTCACATATTTAACAATCTTAATGCAAGACTACATGGGATACTCACCACTCGAAGTTGGTCTTCAACGGCTAATCATTAGTGTCTTTCCTCTTGTCTTAGGAGCATTCGTCGGCTATGCCGTGGGTCGAATTGGAAGTCGACTAATTGCCAGCGGATCTTTATTTATTGAAGCTATCGGAATTCTTACAATGAATCTAATGCTTGGCTACCACCTCAATTGGACGTTCTTAATTCCCGCATTCATCTTTATGGGGTTAGGAAACGCTGGCATCAACCCTGCAATTTCAAATGCCGCTCTTCTTGATGTCAAGCCGCAAAACATGGGAATGGCATCTGGAATTAATAATGTTTGCCGACAATTTGGAAACTGTCTCGGCGTTGTTGTTCTTGGCCTGGTAGTCGGTGATGGTTACCAACGCAGTTTAACTGCTCATCTTGGAAACACCGAGGCTGCCCGAATCATCATTAAAGCTGGTCCGTTTTCAGGAATGACAATGGCTCAAAAATTCCATCAAATTCCACACATTACAACCATCGTAAGGCATGCATACTATAACGGAATTCATGAATTGCTCTGGTTAACGTTTGGAATCTTCATTATTTCAGGAATTCTATGCTGGTTCTTAATTAAAAACACACCCAAAAAAGATATTAATTCAGGAAACTAATAAAAAGGCTGTGCCGCTAATGGCACAGCCTTTTGTTAGTTTTTCACTGGCTGGTAAAGTCCATGTGAAATTTTAACTAACTCATCGATTGATTTGGCCGCGAGTAAATCCCGTGTCGCTTCTCGGCGATGAATTCCCAGGTCTTGAGGAGTTTGAACAATTCCCCGCTCCCGAAGAACCTGCCGTTCCTTTTCTGAACATTTCTGACCAACCGCTGTATCCCCGGCAATTGCCGCGATTGCTTGTCGTCTTTCAGTCGGGCTGTCAGTTTGATACAGGTTTGCAATTCCATTTTCAGAAACAATATGCGTTGTATCTTCACTGTAAATCATAATTGGATCAACCGCTAAACGATTCTTTAATTTCCATGCATCCAATTGATCGACAAAAACCGGCTCATGATTCCACCGCCGGGAAGTCGTTAATTGAACGACAATTTTTCTTCCTTGCTTGTAAGAACCATCAATTTGTTGATATGAATTAGTTAAATGCCGCCGACCGTGCGGATCAGATCCCATGTTTGGCGCTCCGCCAAAACCGCTTAGACGATCAGCAGTAATCGTTGAGGCATTTCCATCCGTATCGACTTGCAGTGTTGCCCCTACAAACATATCAATCGCATATTGTCCTGCAATTTGCGCATATACCCGATTAGACTTTAAATTTCGATAATGATCAACTGCAAAAACATCAGAGCGTTGCTGAATATACTTTTCCATTCCAGCTTCCCCGCCAAAGCAATAAATTGACCTGACCCATCCGGCTTCAATTGCGGGAATCAACGTTGGCGTCGGATTATTGACCCAGTTCGTCGCAACTTTGCCCTTTAATCCTAACCGTTCACCAAAGGTTGGCAACAACAATTCAATTGCTGCAGTATTATATCCAATTCCGTGATTCAGAGTTTTCACCTGATATTTTCCATAGATTCCCTTGATTGCCAGCATTCCTGCCATAATTTGATCCTCAGTGATCTTTTGCGGATCCCGGGTAAACAACGGAAACGGCTTTTCTGCTTCTGGCACTCTTACGATCAAATCAACCTGTTCTGCCGGAATGTCAATCCGTGGTACCCGCTCAACGATTTCATTAACCTGAGCAATTACAATTCCTGATTTAACCGCCGTTGCTTCAACCAAGACCGGTGTTTCTTCTGTATTTTGAGCCAAATATAAATTTCCGTCTGCATCCGCCTGCGCAGCTGTAATCAATGCAACATCTGGAATTAAATCGACAAACAGCCGGCCGTAAAGTTCAATGTATGTATGAATATTATTAATCGTTATTTCTTCCTGATTGATCAATTCAACCAGTGCACGACTTTGAGGCCCGGCAAATGAAAAATCAACAGACGACGCAATTCCACGCTTAAAAAGTTCAATTTGGTTGGGGTCTTCAATGCTTGGAATTACCATTGAAAGATCATGAACTCGATGAACATCAACCATTCCTAATGCTCTAGCCAAAAAATGCGCTTGCTTTTGATTATCGCCTTCAAGAATTACCCGATCACCTGGAACTAAAACTTGTTCAAGAACATCCACAATTTTTTCCGTATCAATTTGCTTCCCTGCACGTTTAACGTTATTCAATTTATTATTTTTACTTTCTTTTCGCTGATTCCAATTCATTTTCAGGCCTCTTTCTTTTTAAAGACAAACGGTAATGCAAGACCGATGATCACCAAAATAATTCCAATAATCACCGTTAGTTTCATCTGTTCATGTAAAATAATGACTGCCAAAATCGGCGACAAAATTGATTTGATAAAAAACGATGATGAAGCCGGAAATGATCCTGCATTTTCAACAGCATAAAAATAACAACCGTAACCTACCGCTGTAATCACAACACCGATAAACAATAAAATCCCAACGTTTGCCGCATTCAAATTGCTAATTACCGGAACACTCGAAAACATTTGAAGGCTTGGGATTGCCTTAAAGAAATTACTGATTACCGAAATATGAGTAAGACCGATCACGATCCATAACTCTACCAATCCGCATAAGAAACTCATTCCCGAAATAATAAAGCCATTGGTCCCTGGATTTTCATTCAAATATCGTTTTGAAAGAACAGTATATAATCCAAATAATGCTGAACCACTAATTGAAATTAAAATCCCCTGCCAATTATTCAGCTGTGATAACAGTTCATGCGGGCTAACAACCAACACCATTCCGACCAGTGCGAAAAACAGAGTTCCCTTTTCAATCCCGGTCAAACGTTTATGTAAAATTAATTTTGAAAACAGTAAAACAAAAACCGGATTGCAACTGAAAATAATGGCGGCAATTGCTGCCGGTTCTAACTTGCATGAAATCTGATACATTGACATGCAACAAACAACAAAAACAAATCCAAGAAGAATAAAATTGCACCAATCTTTTCCCGTAAATGAAATTTTTTGCCGTTTGATTTGTTGCATCATAAATGGCAAAAAGCAAGCCACGGCGATCACAAACCGCCAAAAACTAATTTGAATCCCGTTTAATCCAGTTACCTGATTGCTTGCCAACTTCAATACGATTTCCATTAAACTGAAAACCAATGCAGTTGTTAAAATACAAACATATGAAATTCTCTTTTTCATAAAATCCCTCCTAATCATTGTTAACTAAAATAAAATTTATAGTTAACAATGATATTAAACACGATTTTATTTTGATTGTCAAAATATATTTATAAAATGGTTGGATTCATATCAACTAAATTACTGCTATTATCGCCTTTAATTTAATCGATTTATCAAACAATTATTTAATTATCAAAGCAAAAAAATAAACTATGACTTAATCATAGTTTAAAAAATCATTAATTTAATTGTTGACAATCATTTCCTAATTCGATACACTCATTGCGTGGAAATGCACTAACCCTTTTTCCACAACACTTACACATGACCAAAAGCAAACCCTCTTTTGGTCCCATATAGTTATCTTACTCACTAAGACGCTTACCAGTTTCCATAAATTTAACGGTAAGCGTCTTCTTCGAGTGATCATTTCTTTTTACGGTTTAACGTATGCAAATCCTTCATTTTCCTTTTCAGCAACCTCAATCAATCCGGCAGGAACAACCCGAACAAATGAAAACAGATCTTCAGGGGCGATCTTAAATCGGTTCAACGAATTATTGCAACCGGCAATCACAAAGCCCGCATCCGTTGCCTTCTTCAACGTTTCTTTCAATGCGCGGTTATCGTCATTATCAACCAACTGTTGAATTGCTTCACCAGTAACAACTACCTCAATATCTAAATCTGGACGTAAATTTTGTTTTGCGTTGGCTAAGTTGATTAAATTTCCTTGCACTGCGCTCCACCGTTCAGTTTGATCAATGTGAAGTAAAATCTTCATACTAAATTTCCTCCTTCTAAATTACACCGGCATAATGGAATGTATTAAATAGCGTTACACAAACTAACGCACATAACAAAACATTATAAATTTGATTAAGAACCTTACATGACGCGTGCCGATTAATCCATGTCCCTAAAAGACCTCCAATGATGGCCGCAACCACAACAACAATTCCTACCGTCAAGCTGATTGCTGGCTTAACCGGGCTGACCGCAATCGTGACCATCTTAGTTAACTGAGAGAAAAAGATAATTCCCACCGAATAAACGGCTGCTTCCCGCAAACTAAATGAAAACAGCAACATCGTCAATGCCACGTTGATCGGGCCGCCGCCAATCCCCAGAAAGACTGAAAAAGCCCCCAATCCAATTCCAACGATCAAAATCACAAGAATATTTTTCAAATGGAAGCTGACCAATCGTTTTTTGACAAAGTTATAAATTAAAACTGAAACCAGCATGACAAAAAGCATCGCTGATTGCAAAACTTTAACATGTGATGCCGGCATAACTGTAACTGTTAACCGCAGTAATTGTTGTCCAATAAAACCACCAATCACCGAACCAATCGAAATCGTCAACAGTGGTTTAAAATCAAATTTAAATCGTTGACGCAATTGCTTTCCCAGCGCCACAATTGCCATGACAAAAACTGCCAACGATGAATAAAAATTAATCGTCGCGGTTGGTGCATTGCTAACAATATCAAACAGCGGTTTAATTACCACCCCGCCGCCTAAACCGGTCGATGAACCTGACGCAGTTGCTACCAAGACAACCAGGACGTAAATCAATAAATCTTCCATCTGAAACCCTTCTTTCACTATCAGTATACTTTTTCAAATTTGATTCTTCCTAATAATCTGCTTGACTTTATATAAAAAAATTTATCCTTCATTTTACTAATCCCTATTTTCTAAAAAGTGTATAATTAAACTACATGGAAATTCATAAATCATAACTATTTTGGAGGATTTACTTATGGCAAAAATTTTTGCATATAGTATTCGGAAAGATGAAGCTCCTTACGTTGAAGAATGGAAAAAAGCTCATCCTGATGTTGAAGTTGAATACACTGATGCCTTATTAACCCCTGAAAATGCTAACCTTGCAAAGGGGGCTGATGGGGTCGTTACTTACCAACAATTACCATATAAGGCTGATACCGTTGAAGCTTTACATGAAGCCGGTATCAGCAAATGGTCACTCCGAAACATCGGAATTGATAATATTGATTTAAAGAAAGCAAAAGAATTAGGATTTACATTAACAAACGTCCCAGTATACTCACCAAACGCAATTGCAGAACATGCGATTGTTCAAGCCGCTCGAATCTTACGGCAAGATAAACGAATGGACGACAAAATGGCGCGCGGTGATATGCGGTGGGCCCCAACGATCGGCCGCGAAGTTCGCGATCAAACATTTGGAATCATCGGAACAGGCCATATCGGCCGTGTATTTATGGACTTAGTTGAAGCCTTCGGTGCCAAAATCATCGCTTATGATAAGTTTCACAACGATGAAGTTGAAAAGAAGGGTTACTACGTTGATTCATTAGATGAATTATATGCACAAGCAGATGTCATCTCATTACACGTTCCATCTCTTCCAGAAAACATCCACATGATCAATGACGAATCAATCGCTAAGATGAAAGATGACGTTGTGATCATGAATGTTTCGCGGGGGGATTTGATCGACACTGATGCTCTTCTTCGTGGGTTAGACAGCGGTAAGATCTTCGGTGCCGTCCTTGATACTTATGAAGATGAAGTTGGAATCTTCAACGCTAACTGGGATCAAAAAGGCGTTCCGGATGCTCGTTTAGATGACTTAATCCACCGGGACAACGTTTTAGTAACGCCGCATACTGCCTTCTACACAACCCACGCTGTTCGTGAAATGGTAATGCAAGCATTTGACAACAACTTGTTAATGATTCAAGGCAAAGAACCCAATACACCGGTTACATTATAAGATCAATAATAAAAGGCTGCGATTTTGAAGTCGCAGCCTTTTTATTATACTTTTATATCTAAATCATATTTTAAAATTATCTGTTCCAAATACTGTTTTAAATTTTGATAATAGTCTTTTGCATTCAGGATCGATAACACTTCAAGTGCCTGCTTAACCTTCGTTAATCCAGCCGGAATTTTTTGGTTGATCAGATCCAAAATCCCGGTAAAATAAAGGCGCAACGTTTCTTCAAATAGCATATCTTCATTTAACTGGTAATTGTTGATCAATCCCATCATGATTCGTATATCCTGATAACTTTGATTCTCAATGAAAACCATCAGCATATTGATCAGCACGCGGAAACTTTCACTTCCATAAATCCTCAGATTCTGGTACTTTTCAAGATTATGAATCACCTTTTCCCGAAACATGCGAATCTGATCAAACGAAAAGGCAAACATCGCGTTATTAAACATCATCAACTCATAATGGGTCCAAGTTTCACACTCGATCAAATAATCGATGACCACTTGGCGTGCATCTTCATCAAGCGGGACCCTTTTTACCTTGTCAATCGTCAATTGTGTTATGCATGCTAAATGACGGTACTTCTCATCATTTTCATAAATTGCACAATAATTAAGCGTCCGTTGTAAAAGATCATCTAGCCGTTTAAGATCGCCTTGAGCAATCGCCTTTTGTAAGTCAATTACATACCGTTGTTCATAATTCGTTTCAAATCCGTTCGCAATGTACTTAAACTCGGTGTAACTCACGTGCAACTTGGCAAGGAGTTTCATAAAATTATCGACTGAGGTCCCTGTTCGGTTCATTACGAAATTTCTATAGGCCGTTCGACTGCAAATGCCGGAAATCAGCTTACCGATTGGTACGCCCTTTGCAATCCTGATATTTGAAACAATTTTACCATAGTTTTCTTCCAAAAAGCATCCTCCCTATGCACACAAAAGTGTGAAGATTCACTTTTTTGTGTGAATTTTTCCTTTCGCTAACCCTTAACCCTTAAATTAAGGTTAAGGGAGAAATCCATAAAAAGGAAGTGATTTTGAATGTTATTTTTACTTTTCTTCCTTTAATCAACTAATAGTTTCAAAGAGAGGATCATATGAAAAAGATTAAACTGTTCAACTTATTCTCAACATCACTTGTTTGTTCATCACTCTTGATGACGGCTCCCGTTTCAGCAGCCGAAGCTCACAGCGGACAGCTTTCACCAAATTCGCAAATGCCGATTGAAAAGAAAGAATCGGTGATTCCGAACACAACAACCAGTTTCGTTTTGACGAAAAATAATCAAAAACAAACGGTCGATGATACGGTGAAGTATATTGAAAGCCAAGGAATCAAGGTTAAATCAGTTGTTCCTGAAATCGGCTGGATTGAAACTGACCGAACAAACCATCATCAAGAAAAGAAAATTGAAAAAGATACCCACGCAGATGTGCAAACCCCTGATAATCAGGCTAATAACTCATATACACCAACCGCCGTTCCATCGCAGCCAAACTTTAGCAGTCCGATGAATAAATATTTCTGGAACCGGCAATGGAACATGCATATGATGACCAAAAATCCTGACAATTATGCAAATGATACACAGTCACATGTCAAAATCGGGATCATCGATAGTGGAATCACTGACGAATACCGTCAGCGATTAGGTTCACGAATCCGGTACACTGAAAACTTTGTTCCACGGGGTGGCTTCAATTATATGGATCATGATGAAACTGGTAATCCACATGATACCAACGACCGGATTGGACACGGAACATCGGTTACCAGCTTGGTTGCCGGCACGAATGAAATGGTCGGTGTTAACTCTAACGCAACGATCGATGAATACCGGGTCTTTTCACACAAAGGTTGTAGCTCATCATGGGTTTTAAAGGCGTTAATCAGAGCCGTTAATAATGGTGATGACGTCATCAACTTGAGTTTAGGACGTTATGGTCTTTTGACTGGTGGTTACTTAAATGGCCGGGCAAATAACGACATGCCTGAATACCAAGCCTGGATCCGGGCCGTTCAATATGCTAAGCAACATGGTAGTACCGTCGTAGTCGCTGCAGGAAATGAAAACATTAATTTAAATGACCCGCAAGCAATGACGGCATACATTAACAAAAATAATCCGCAACTTCACGCGGTTGGCCAAGGAGTCAGCTTACCAGCAAGCGTTCCGGGTATTGTCCAAGTGGCCGCAACTGGTAATCAAGGTGAACGGGCTGAATATTCATGCTACTCAAAAGATTCGGTATATGCTCCGGGCGGAGATTCCAATCGAACAGGAATCAACCATCCAAATCAATTCTTTATCCCAACTGATTGGTTGTTAACATACGGTGGCCATGGAACCCAATATAGCTTTGGAATCGGGACTTCCTTCGCTGCTCCGGAAGTAACCGGAATGATTGCCCATGAAATTTCAAAGAATAATTTATACGGTCAATCAGACGCGGTAATCGCCAAGTTACGTCAATCATTAGAAACCAACAAGCACGGATTGCCGTGCGTGATTTTAGACAAGTTGATCAACGATGACCATGCTTCAGCAACCAACGACAACAGTCGGCATTCATCAAGTTCAAGCAGCAGTTCATCGTCATCATCAAGTTCACGGTCTTCAAATCATTTTGAACAACAGGAACAACAAGAAGATTCGCATGATTGGTGGCAACAAATCCAACAACAAATTGCTGAATAGTAAATTCTAAAACATAATTATTTGAATAGAATATGAAAACTGCAGTTAGTAAAAACTAACTGCAGTTTTTTTTAGCCGATTCAAATTTCATAAATGTTAAGCATTTACTTAACTATAATTCGGTAAATATGGTAAAATACTACCTGTCTATCAAGGCTCTACCCTATTTAGGCATATTGCTTTAGCTAATGGAGGCTTACTTAGTAAACCAATTACACCAATCAAACCACTTAAAAAGGCAATAATAATAAACCTTTTGAGTCTAATTGTCATTGTTTTACCCTTTCGTTTAGTTTAAAAATCAAATTATTCTTGATCTCTCCTTAGAATATTATAAACCGTTTGCTTTGAAATTCCCAGCCTATCAGCAATTTTTGTTTTAGGAATTCCCTTTTTTAACATTTCAATTGTCTTAAAATAAATTTCGCGATTTTGTTTTTTAGGAGAATCAGCACAATACTGAACCTTTTTTCCTTTATATTTACCAGCTAATTTTGCCAGTTCAATTCCTTGACGTTGTCTTTCACGAATCATTTTTCGTTCTTGTTCAGCATCATATTTTTTTATTTCCAAAATTAAATTTGTTAATAACCTTTTTAAATTATGATCTTTAATTCCCTCAAAAGTTGGTAAGTCTAATACATTTAAAAACGCTCCCTTTATTGTTATTTGATTGATAATACGAGTAATATCATCACTATTCCTGCCTAACCTATCCAAACTGACTACATACACTTCGTCCTCACTAGTTAGCCTTTTTAATAAACGTTTTAACTGTGGACGTTCCATATTCTTACCCGATAATTTCTCTTTATAAATTAAATCAACCTGCTCTTTTCTTAAACGAACAATCTGTCGTACTAAGTTTTGATCAACGGTTGATACTCGTGCGTATCCTATCTTCATTTTTTATAGTCCTTTTTATATTTTTCGTCTAAATAGGGTAGAGTCTTATCGAACCATTCAATCAAAATTCACTAGAAAAAACAATTTAAGGATTTCCGTACAAACCATTAGTAACTATAAGCAACCTTTTCAGTATACAATAAATGCCAATTTTAAAAAAGTTGTCCTTCCGGCTGTCGGAATGTCTACCAGTTTATTTCTTAAAGTCACTGGCGTTATTTGTATTCTTACGGCCGCTATTATCTACTTTAAATTTCTATAAAAAAGGAGAATACAATATGAAAAAACATTTAAGATATATTTTCAGTGGCATAATCGCGGCTATTGGACTGCTATTTATCTTTAGTATTCCCATCACAAACTTTATGATTACCAGTTTTCATCCCACAGTTGAACGGCAAATATCATATGATGTGCCTTACAATTGGGACAGCGTTAAATTAGTTAACTTTTTTAATGTTATGAAAGCAAGAATTTATCATCCTGAAGTTCATGTGATTGGTGCAATATACAACGAAAAAATCGATTTAAATACCCCAATTGCCCAAGGGGTCGATAATACAATATTCACTCTCTGTGCTTCAACGCTTTATCCCAATGAGGAAATGGGAAAAGGAAACTATATCCTTGCCGCACATAATGTGCAATACAGTAAAGTGGCACTGTTTAGTCCAGTTTACCGATATGTTCATCTTGGAAGCATCATTAATATTACTAATTTTAACCAAAACTACACTTACAAAATTACTTCTAAAAAAGTTATATCGCCGAAGAATTACTCTGATTTATCCCCAACTAGGAAAGCTACATTAACTCTCATCACATGTGATCGAACCAATAAGAAACGTGAGGTTTATGTCGGAAAGTTAGTAAAAACAACTCGTTTTAGTGCCTTACCCCAAAGTACTAAAAATTATCTAAAACGAAGGTTTAATTATTAATGTACGTCATGATTAATGAACAAGGAAATGTTCTTGTTGAAGAATACGATATTCCGAGTAACACTAGTCATTTTTTCTTTGCTGACTTAGGTACGATCGTAGCAATTAACACTTACTCCACAAAAGATATAACAATTAAGAAGCTTTTCCCTTGGTCTTCTCCAAAGTCAAATAACTATCGGCTAATAAAGAAAAAAATTTGGTTTAAAAATCAAAAAAATTTTATTTTTCGGAATTCTTAAAAAATAGTAGTCCAAAAAAAGATGAGGTCCTCTAATTGATGACCCCATCTTTTTTTCACAATATTTTT
This sequence comes from Ligilactobacillus araffinosus DSM 20653, assembly GCF_001435375.1. GTDB lineage: Bacteria > Bacillota > Bacilli > Lactobacillales > Lactobacillaceae > Ligilactobacillus > Ligilactobacillus araffinosus. The sequence continues at coordinate 21,454 of NZ_AYYZ01000005.1, forward strand.
ATTATTCAGTTCTTAAATCAAGAACATTTAATGCTGGTGTTAATTCTCCGCGATACTTACCTTTTAATGTTAGTTGCTGATATGAATTTACGGCAATTGTCATTTCTTCATCCATAAATGACTTCGAATAATCTTTATAGTAAAAATCACCTAAAATCGTTGACAGCTTTGCATTATATTCATGATAATCACTGTCTTTGCGCACAACTAATAGCCGAAATTCTTGATTTAGGGTACATGAAATTGCTTCCTCTGGTCGGTAACCAACGCCGTCATCAAAATCTAAAAGAACAACTGCCTTATGATCCTCAAAATATGGTCTTAATTTTGCTTGAGCTTCATCTGTAATTTTTAATTCCATTATTCTTCCTCCTCACCACTTCTATTTTATCCTATCTTTTAGTAAGTTAATAGATTTTTGATCAATCGTTTCATATGAAACAAAAAGAGATAGCGATCAAATCGTCATCTCTTACATTAAAGTTATTCGTTTTTACCGGCATTAACTGCTTTAGAAATTACATCACTAGGGCTGTTGCCATTAACACTATAAACCTTATTATTCTTTTGCCATGTTAATGTGTATGTGTTCGTTGCAATATCGAATGTCCCAACACCATGATTTTGTGGAGCTGGCAAATAAACATTCTCTAATTCGCTCACAATTTGTTTGGCTGTTGGTGTTGGATCTTGACCCTGAACAGCTGATGCCCGTACTGTAAATGACCAATTTCCTTCATTCCATTGAAGCATTTGCTGCCCTGCACCAGAATTTAAAGTCCCTGTAATTCCATATCCAAGGTTAACGGTCGGTAATCCCTGTTGATTCCCAGGCGTGTAACCCGGTTGGTTAGTAACGTAGCTTGTTGCTTGAGCTTGATCGTTAAACTCTTTGGTTTGCGCATTAGTTGAGGCCTGATTTTTTTGCGCTGTTGGTTGTTGATTTGTTTGAGAATTATTCCTTGTTGCCACAGCGCTAACATTCGCCGTCGACTGATCAGCGGCGGTTTGATTTTCACTGCGTTTAACCGCTTCGGTTTTCGGCGTATTATCCGCTTTTTTACTATTCGTTGAAGTTGACCGATTCCCGCATCCTGCTAAAATCAATGCCATTCCAGTAACTACTAATAAACTCGTTTTTTTCATTTTCATTACACTCACCTGGCTTTCTATTACACCTTTATTATACCATTTTCCAGGTTAGAGTTTCTCTCCCGGATAAAAATTATCCCGATGATAAACCATTAATCCATAACAGAAATTAATAATCACCAACAACGATGCCGCAATCCAAATCGTATGGATCCCACAGTAATTATCAAGCAAAGCCGATACAATTGCGCCGCAAATAAAACTAATAACTAATAATAAATAATTTGAAGCCGCTCGCGTTTGACTACTGTCATGGTTAACAAAATACTTTGTCCAAGCAATCACCGCTTTTTGTAAATTTCCCGTTGAAACTGTGTTCCGATATCCTAGACCTTCAATCTTATTAAATGCGATCGTCTGCATTGCAATCCCAAAGGCTAAAAACGGAACAACAAAAACATTAGGGACACTGGTCGGGACAAAGCCCACTACCAATGAAATAAACATAATCGGTAAAATACAAAAGATTCGTTTATACTTTGACTTAACTTTTAACGCAATCGTTGTTACAACGATCAATCCCAAAATATAGGCTAGGAAAGTGGCAATCTTCGTAGTCAGTCCTGGAAGATTATGTTTGGCAATATCCGTTCCGAAAAAAATAATGTTTCCGGTTTGTCCAGCAGCTAACGTTCCGCCACGTTCTGTAAAAGTATACGCATCAATAAAACCGCCGCAAAAAGTAAATGCTAACGCTAATTCCCGCAATTGATACAAATGCGGTCGTTTAATTTTTTCGCGATATGCTCGCAAATTGCTCTTCCTTTCTAAAAATCGATACTTTTCATTATAGTACAAAAACGAGGCCATGACCCTTGCATAGCCTCGTAATTATATTACGTTCTAGAGAGTTATTATTTCCGCATTTCATCCTGTAAGTAGTTATAAAGCATTGCTTCTTTTTGTGGTGCCGGATCGACTCCTAAAATTTCGGCAATCTTAAATGCATAAGCCATTGCAGTTGCCGGTCCTCGACTAGTAATGATTTTACCAGCTTCATCAACAACGACAATTTCATCCGAATGCGTGGCATTCTTAATGTCGTTTTCAAATTGCTTTTCAACTCCCGGAAAACACGTGTAGGTGCAGTTATCCAACAATCCGTAGCGGGCAAACGCAACCGGACCTGAACACATCGCAGCGTTCCACTTTCCAGCGGAATGGCGTTGCTGGATCAAATCCATTAGTTGATCACTGTCCCGCAAGTTATCAGCGCCCTTTGATCCGCCTGGGAAAATAACAACGTCATAGTCTAATAGGCTTTCATCCATCACCTTATCACAGGTCAGTTTAATCCCGTGGGCACCCATCACATCGGTGCTTTCCAAACCGACCATGTCAACTTCAACTCCTAACCGGCGCAAAGCATCGACCGGTGTTAATGCTTCGATTTCTTCACACCCCGGAGCAACCATTACTGCTGCTGTTTTTGTCATATTATCGCTTCCTTGTAAATTTCCGTTTTCCTTTGTACGGGTAATCAAATTTTCTTTTGAACGAGCAAAATAGTCAGTTGGTAAACAACATAAAATTAATTGAACTGCCAACACTCCCAGTAAAATGATTCCAAACGACAAACCGAAAAGTTTAACCATCAGTGCCGCTGCCCACCGCAAAACGATCCAAATTACAACAGGGAATGTTTTAAATCCAATATCGCGTAATCTACGTGCTAAAACTGCATATTCTGCAATGTATACCAATACCCCACCAACCGAAACAATCAGGCTGCCAACCATAATAATTGATTGGTGCCCTGATGCCATTGAAGATTCTAAACTACCATAAAAAATCGTATATAAGGCAATTGCAAAAATTATACAGACAATCTGCCCCCACCAATAACCTGCACGCGTTGAACGACCGCCATAGCTTAAGACTCCTCGGCAATAATCATGAAAAGCCTCTTCAAATGAAACTTTTCCTTTTTCACTAATTCGCCGCATCTTAAAATCCTTCTTTAATCTTATTTTTCACGAAATACTTTCGTTTCCTTATCAACTGCCATTGCGTCAGTTGGAATGCAGAACAGTAAAATTAAGAATGCTTGGCAAACCACTAACGCTGCAACAGCAATCGTTGACGTAAATAAAATATTTAACACTGCCAAAATCGCGTTAATAACCACTAAAACCGTAATCGGCAACGTCTTTAACCCTGCATCCCGTAACCGCCGAAACGCAAGCGCCGTCAATGGAATCAACATTACCAGCAGAAAAATTGCCCGGATAACCAGGAACACGATTCCGCTTGTTCCCCCAGCATAGGTTAATGCAAAGTATCCTAAAATCAACTGATCGATCACGATCAAAATCGCTAAGTATTCAACGATTCCGATCCAAAATGACTTTCGAACCGAACGACCGTTATAGCTGATAAATCCCTTCCAAAAGTTTAATAAGCTGTCTTTTAACGTGACATCTTGATTTTCATTAACTTGTTTAAGCTTCATGTTCTCTTTCCTTTCAGTACAATCCTCTTTATCTATTAATGATACCCCACTTAAAATGGAATGGTCAAAAAAAGAAGGCCCGAACCTTAAGTTCCAACCTTCATCATTTTTCATTTCAACTATTTAATTTCTTGTTCCCGACCGTCTGGATAAAAGACAACGGTTGGAAGTGTTGTATTTGCAGCTGGAGCAGCCTTTGTTAATTGCGGCTGCGCATCTACTGTTGTTTGCGTTTCATCAACGGTGTCTTTACCCCGAACTAACCAGTTTTCCTTTTCGGCAACGAATTGGTCAGTTGGAAGTAAAGTGAAAATAAAAATAATAATACCTACTATCAAACCAATTAAAGTACTTACATTAGCTAATGCAAGTGCTGAACCATGCGTTGCAATTACTCCAATTATAGGTAAGACGAAAATAAGAACGTTTAAAATAACAATCGGTACCGTTTTTAATCCAACATCACGTAATCGCCGAAAAATAACTGCTAAATTTCCAATTAACATTGCAATCATACATCCAACTAATCCGAACACTACAATAATCAATGCTGATCCAAAAGAAAGAAAAGTTAGCAAAATCGTAGCTAATCCAAGAAAATAAATTGTCGCAAAGTAATTAAAAACGGACCACCAGTATCCCGAACGAGTTGACCGACCGCCAAAACTAAACAAGCCATGCCAGTAATCTGATACGGCATCTTCAAACATTACTCTTCCTTTTTCTTCAATCTTTTTCATTTATAGTTCCTTTCTCGTTAAAATATTGCTTTGTTTTCAAAGAATATTGAATTTTCCTTTTGCGTTGCCATCGCTCCGGTTGGAAGGCATAAAAAGATAATTTGAATAGTTAAATCAATTCCAAATTCCCAAAGTAAAGCCCATAACATTCCTTGAGGAGAACCGTAACCTACTGTAAAAATCTCCCAAATGATACTATCCAGAATAGCCATGATTCCCCAACCAATAAACATCGTCTTCAATTTTAGACCAACATCTCTTAACCGCCGAATCATCACTGACCAGTTAGCAACTCCAACTGGAATCATTAACCCAGTGATCAAAAGTCCAGGTCCTAAAAGTGCAAGTAACACTATAAATATAATACACAAAAAGGCACCTAAGCCGTCACCAAAAGATAAATCAGGCATTGTCGTTAGTGCATGACTAATCGTATTAAAAGTGAAAACTGTTAATGTGATGACTATTCCCATTACAACAATATAGATTGGAATAATTAATAGCTGAGACTTCCAGTATCCTGCTCGGGTTGAACGACCGCCAAAACTCAATATTCCATGGAAAAAATCATGAACCGCTTGTTTAAAACTAACTTTTCCGCGTTCCATAATTTTTCCCTTTTCAATCGTTTCTTCCGTTCCGTTTGGATTAAACTTAATTACCCGTAAATCATCACAGAATTTAAAGTTTTCAGGCTCTTCAAAAAGGAATTTCATAAAACCATTTTGATATTCTTTAACGAAATGACCTGTCGGAACAGATAAAACGTAAAGCAACCATATATTAATTACTCGAATAACAAATCCTAAAAGAGGAACCCGTAAAAATAATACTGTAATAACAATCCAAATTACTAATGGTGCGGTTTTAAAGCCCACATCCCGCATTCTTCGGAAGAATAAAGCAGTACTTCCAATCGATATTGTAATATATACAACTGTTTCAATTAGTAATGAAATAATTAAAAACGATCCTACTACCTTATTTAAAGTCATCGCTAAAATAATATTTAACGTCACAATTCCGCCGGTTACAACCATTAAAATCGTTAATGGCATCATCAAAACTCCATACCAATAGCCCTTTCTTGTTGACCGACCACCAAAACTGAAAAGCCCGCGCCAAAAATCAATAAAGGCTTGTTTGAATGAAATTTCCCCAGATTCTTCGATCCGTTTCACCTACATCACCTTTCCGAATATTAATTGTTTTTTATAATGCACGAACAATATCTTAACATACATTATTCATTTTCTCGACCTTATTTTTCATTTTGTTTCATCCAATTATGAAAATCATTTTGATACAGTAACAATCCAATTATAAATGTAATAATATCAGCAACTGGTTGGGCCCAGACAACTCCGTGAAAACCAAAGAACGCCGAACATGCCAACATTGTAATTAAGTAAACTACTCCTTGCCGTGCAAATGACATTGTAAATGCACTCCAAGCTTTTCCAGCTGATTGGAAAACAGTTGTAAATACCAAAATTGCTCCGATAAATGGTGTAGTTGTCAAACAGGCCCGCAACATGTAAGCTCCAAGGTTAACAATTACCGCTTTATCCATAAAGACCTTAATTAAGAATGGTGCAATGATCATCAAAATAATTGAAAAGATAATTGCATACCCCACTTCAATCAACAAATCAAAGTCAAGGGCTTCTTTAAATCGCTTAACGTTCTTTGCCCCATAGTTATAACCAATCAACGGCTGGGCACCAAAGGCAAATCCAACCATTACTAGGGTAATAATTGATGCGATTTTTTGAGTAATTCCCATTGCAGCCACCTGATTTGCACCATAAGCCGCTAAAAAATTATTCAATAATGCAATTCCAAAACTTTGCATTAAATTTGTGATTGATCCCGGAATTCCAATTGCTAAAACTTCCTTAAATTCTTTCCAATTAATATGGGCTTTTTTAATATCAACATTAATATATTTACAGTCTCGAATAGTGTAATAAATCAGTAATCCTAACTCGAGTGCATATCCCAGAAGATTTGACAAAGCGACCCCCCGCTGCCCCCCATTTCAATCCAAAAATAAAAATCGGATCAAGAATCAGTGATACGATAATGCCATAAACGGTTGCCAACATGCTTTGTTTAGCCAAGCCTTCCGTCCGAATCAAATTCGTTGGCGTTAATGATGTAATTACAATCGGTGAACCGAAAACATAGACGCGGTAAAAGGCAGCCGCATACTTATATGTTGCCGCCGTTGCTCCTAACATATGTAAAATTGGTTTTTCGAAAATTAATAATAAAACCGTAATAACTAGTCCTAAACCAACTGAATAGTAAAAACATGCACTACTAGTTCGAACACTGCAATCGTGTTCTTTCTGGCCAAACAATCGCGAAATGACCGAACTGCCACCAATCCCGAAAATATCGCCTAAAGCGAGCATAAACATAAATAACGGCGTGCAAACTGTAATTCCTGCAACAAGGTTTGTATTCCCGGTTTGCGCAACAAAAAATGTGTCTGCCAGATTATAAACCATACTAGCAAGCATTCCCATTACGACCGGCAATGAAATTTTAAAATAAACCTGTTTAATTGGTGCTTTTTCAAATAGTTCTTCCAAAATACTCTTCCCTTTCCGCGTTGTTTTCATTATTTTTCAACGACCATGATATAATTAAAATATATCATGCTATGTCAAGTTTCATTTTTAGAGAGGATCTTTGAAATGGCAATCTACCTGTATGAAGATAATCGCGGCAAAGTCTTATTTTTAGACTGGTACCGCAAAATTCGCGAAAAAGATCAAAGTATTTATCGTAAAGTCAATGACATGCTGACTCAGATGAACGAGCAGACTTTACCGCTTACCCGGCCAACGGTTAAACGGATGATCTTGCGGCTTCCTTACCGGCACTTATATAAAATCCGCTTAGGCAAGTACCGGCTAATGTTCATTGCTCAGGACGGTGACTACTTTATCATGCATGCTTTCCGTAAAACGACCCAAAAAACACCTGATAAGGAAATTCACAAGGTTGATCGCGAAATCAAACAACATCATTACATTCCGCTAAAGCGTAAAATGCTTGAAGAAAGCGAAGGTTAAAATTATGGCTGATGTATATTTTCAAAAAATGACGCCGGAAGGGCATCAGCAAATCATTAATGAAATCGAAGCATTAAAGGCTGACCGGCCGGCAAAAATTAAACAATTACAGGAAGCCCGGGCGCTTGGTGACCTATCTGAAAACGCCGAATACAGTGCTGCCAAACGTGACTTGCGCCATCTTGAAAGCCGGTTACGTTATCTCAACAAGCAACTGCAATATGCTCAAGTAATTGAGCCAGAAGACAATGGTGAAGTCGACATCGGCACCGACGTTGAATTACGTTTTGAAGATGATAACGAAACCGAAACATATCATATTGTTGGTAAACAAGAAGCCAACGTCGATGAGCAAAAAATTTCATTCGATTCACCAATCGGTCGTGCAATCATGCATCAAAAGGCTGGAACAACCGTTAATGTCGTTGCCCCAGCTTCGTCTTATCAAGTTACGATTATTAAAGTGAGTGTAAACAAATAGTGGATGAGCAATGCTCATCCACTATTTGTTTGATTTCTTTTTTAAATATTTTTTCGCCTGAACGACCATCCATGCCATATCAGCTGCAATCTGATCGTCGCTTCCCTCAATCTCTCCGTTAATGTACGATTCAAAAACGCCCCCGATCCCAGCTGCAATAAAATGCTGAATTGCCGGGTCAACGTCTGTTCCGTACTCGAATTGCAATCGTTGCAAAACATAATATTGAATTCTCTTCCGAATTAATGCCGAGGCTTGACCATTATAAACGCGTTTAAAAAATTTCCGATGCCTGCCAAGCATTGTCAACGCTTCTCGGTAAAAGTCAATTGGTTTCGCGTCCGGTATCTGACGGACATTTTCACGAAACGCTTCAAAATGTTCCTTTAAAATTGCATCTAATAGATCATACTTATCCTTGAAATGCAGGTAAAACGTCTTCCGTTCAACATCTGCTGCATCGCAGATCATCTTGACCGTAATGTCGGCAAATGCTTTTTCCTGAATCAATTCACCAAATACTTTTTTGATTCGTCCAGTTGTGCGTGCAACTCTTCGATCCATCCTATCCTTTTCTCCTTTTCAATCATTTTCACACCCTAATAATATCTTTTCAAAAATGTTGCAATTTCAATTTTCATGTTCTATTATATATAAGCGTAATAAGAAACACAAGTGTAATTATATACATGTGTTAATTAATTTTAAAGAATTTTGTTTTTTAACGAATTCATCGGCAATTTAATAGATATCAAAATTACTAATCATATAGGAGGTCATTTTATGAGCAACGCAAAAAAAAAGCGTACTTTGGATATGAATGGCAAACCATACAGCCGTGGTTTACTCATGTTGGTAATCATCATCGGGCTATTCGGAACATTCTTAGCCGGAACAATGCTTGCGACAGCGTATCCAACTTTAATGCACGACTTTAACATTAAAGCCAGCACCGTTCAATGGTTGTCAACGGGATTCATGTTGGTTACTGGGGTTATGATCCCAATCACTGCATGGATGATGAACCGGTTCAGTTCAAAGAAACTTTACATTATTGGAATGGGACTGTTCTTCATTGGAAACATTATTTGTTTCTGCGCAAACAGTTTCGCCATGCTTTTAACAGGACGGATCGTCGCTGCTCTTGGGGGTGGAATCTTAACGCCATTAGGGCAGTCGATCGCAATGTCAATTTTCCCGCCTGAAAAACGGGGAACTATTATGGGAATGGTCGGAATTGCAATCGGGGTTGCCCCTGCAATTGGGCCAACTCTTTCAGGATGGATCATTGACAACGCTAACTGGCGGATGATTTTCGGAATTACCCTTCCATTTATCGGGTTAGACTTATTACTGAGTTTCTTCTTCATGAAGAAGGTTTTACCAACTAAGAAACTTAAACTGGATGTTCTTTCAGCGATTATCGCCGTAATTGGCTTTGGCTCATTACTTTATGGCACATCTGAAGCTGGAAATGACGGTTGGGGATCAATGGTTGTTATTGTTTCAATCATCATTGGCGTGATTTTCATTGCATTATTCAGCTGGCGGCAATTTAAACTTGAAACGCCATTCTTGGATCTGCGTTTATTGAAGAACTGGCACTTCTCATTAGCTTCATTATTAGGTTCAATTGCCCGGATCGCCTTAGTTGGAGTTGAGCTAGTCCTTCCACTTTATATTCAAATTGTACGCGGAGAGTCAGCATTTCATTCAGGATTAATGCTTCTCCCAGGTGCATTGTTAATGGGACTAATGAGTCCTATTTCAGGAATTTTATTCGATAAATTAGGTGCTCGAACATTATCGATTGCTGGGCTGACTTTACTAACATTAGGAACATTGAACTTCACAACATTAACAACTTCGACACCAATTATTGAAATCGTCGTTCTATATGCTGTTCGGGTTATGGGAATCACCTTAGTATTAATGCCTTCAACAACTGCCGGCTTAAACTCATTACCATTAAATAAGATGAATGACGGAACGGCCATTAACAACACGTTACGGCAGACTCTTGGGGCAATCGGAACGGCGATCTTTACAACGGTTTACTCAAACATTCAAAGCGCGCAAATGCCTGGTAAAGCATTACTTCACAGTGCACCGCTTGAATACAAGCACCAAGCAATTACCGCTGCCTTAAATGGTTACCACGGAGCATTCTTTACCGCCGTTGTCTTCGGTTTGCTCGGATTGATCCTTGCATTCTGCCTTGAAAAAAATGCCGGATTAGTTAAAAAAGATGTTAATCAAAAAGTAGCAAAGGAGGCTTAGAAAATGGTTTTATGGATATTACTCATCAGTATGGTTCTTTTTGCCATAACCTTTATCGGATTAGTTAAAAAGCCAAAACTTCGCTATCCAATTTCAATTTTCTTCTTACTCCTTGCAGGTGCATGTTCAATTTCATTGATGTTGAATGATTCACATCACCTTGGAATGAAGAGTATCACTGAAACGCAAACAAAAACTTTAGTTTCAACGACTGGTAAAAATAGTCCGTTAAAACTGACCGTTTATAAATCCCTTGGAAATGGCAAAGAAAAGGTCTTTGTTTATCGAACAGCTGACCAGCCGAATAAGAATGAAAAGACCCAAATCGATTACGATGTTACGACAAAAGTTGAACACCGCAACGTCCAAACCCCGCAAGTGATAATTCAACGGAGCCGTTACACGTATCAAAATGACTTTTGGAAAATCATGTTTGCCGGCTTAGGTTTAAATAAGGAAACTTATCATTACACTTATACCTTTAAGGTTCCGCAAAACTGGCTTGTTTTAAGTACCAGTCAATTACAGGCAATGAAGAATCAGGAAACTGCTGCGAAAGCCCAAATCAAAGATCAAGTGAAAACACAATTACCAAATTTGGTTAAATCTCAAATGATGAAGGAATCACAGAAGAATCCAACAATGAATGATCAGCAAAAAGCTCAATTAGAAAAACAAATCACTGCGCAACAAGAAAAGCAACTCGTTGACAAACTTGAACAGCAAATGATGAGTAAGTTGATGCCGCAATTGGAAAAAGAATCATTATAAAATTAAAGGAAGACGTGAATTAATCGCGTCTTCCTTTTAATTTTATATTCGTTTGCTAATTTTCATTTAATATTATTTTAATAGTTAAATTCGAAACGTTACGAATGTTTAAAATTATTAATGTTTTTGTTAATATTCTTCTTTAAGAGACATTTTAAATAGTTTTATCTATTTCTTTTTTATACAATATGATGGTTACTTAAATATTTATTGTCAAAGAAGGGAATTTTACAATGTATATTTTACTTGATGACCAAGGCAGAGTCTTAATCGATGAAATTGACTATTTAACTGGTAAACATTATCAACACTTTGTTGATCCTAAAAGAATTGTTGCCATTAATTCTTATCGTAATAAAAAAGCCCGGCTTAAAACATTCTTCCCATGGTACTCATTTAAAAGCGATTATCGCTTAGTCCGTAAGGGAAAGTGGCTTTGGGATTTACGTAAAAATTCTAGTTTACAAAAAAATACAATTTAAAAAAAAGCGATCGTGACATTCTTTAGTCACAATCGCTTTTTTCATATTCCTACATTGGCCGATATGTTTTAACAACCGGAGTTGCATTCCCATCATGTCCAAACTGATTCATTTGATTTGATTGATCATTATCCCAAACCATAAAGGTATTTTCATCTTCCCAAACGTTAATTAATAAAAATTCAAAATCATCTTTCATTGAATGAGCCATTATACTTGAACTTAATCCCGTTGGCCGTTTATCAATTGAATTCCAAGATTTAAAAACTGACTTAAAGACCTTTTGTTCATCCTCATTAAGGGTCACATAGCGGCATTCAACGTATCCTGCTGCATCCGCTTGATTACCAACTACACCTTCAATCGTATAATTAAGTCCTGAATGAAAAATCGTCTCTTTTCCCGAATAATCTAACAGCATATATTCTGCATTACTGTCAGTTTCTAAAAACAACTTGAATTGCCGATCAGGATGATTGGCAATAATCTTCTTTAATTCTTCTAATGGTCCAAATGTTAAACTAATTTCTTGTGCCATCATGTTTTCAAGCTTCCTTTCACAAACCATTCGCTTCTATTATAGCATCCTTGCCAATTAAAATTTATTGATCTTTTTCACGAAATTCTCCTTCAATGATATTCGGATCACTTGGGCTTGGCATTACTAGCGCTGCAATCAAATATAATAATGTTCCAGCAAATACTGTTCCTGGAAAAATAATTAAAAACGCCCCAATAATTCGGGTAACAGCTTTATCCCAGTTAAAATATTCTGCAATTCCACCAAATACACCAAGAAAAACCTTATCGTTTGATTTTGTTAATTGCTTCTTTTTCATCAGCCTTTCCTCCTTGGTTCCATTATATGATTTTTAAAATTTAAAACTCAAATCTTTTTTCTTTCTCAATCTTCAAATAACCATAATCAATAATATCAGGATTTTAATATATAACGCATATGTTCTTCATATCTTTTAAATATAATATATAATATCGCAAAGGCGATAGATAACTTATGGCATTAAATAGAATTGAGATGTTAATATGCACAATCAAGTTAATATTGAACAAAACAAAGACATTGTATCAGCTCAAATTACTAAAATTTTAAAATCACAAATTTTTTTAAAAACTGAACATGGAAAAACAATTATTGTCAATTATCCTAAAAAACAACGCCAAACCCACCAAGCAAGACACCTTTTTACCCAAACTTTAAAAGATATCTGGCATCATCACTTATGGATTCCGGTTAATCAACGAACTAATCAGATCTTACAATATGATTGGTTAAGTTAAAAAAAAGCTGCGATTAAAAATGAAGTGAACCCTAAAAATTGGACACTTTATTAGCTAGGCAACCTGGGGCT
>NZ_AYYZ01000026.1:772-18506 GCF_001435375.1 Ligilactobacillus araffinosus DSM 20653
TGGAGAAGTACTCAAGTGGCTGAAGAGGCACCCTTGCTAAGGGCGTAGGTCGGTAATACGGCGCGGGGGTTCGAATCCCCCCTTCTCCGTAAGCCAATATGACCCGTTGGTCAAGTGGTTAAGACACCGCCCTTTCACGGCGGTAACATGGGTTCAAATCCCGTACGGGTCATTTCTTTCTTATACATATTCCTTATCGCGGGATGGAGCAGTCTGGTAGCTCGTCGGGCTCATAACCCGAAGGTCGTAGGTTCAAATCCTGCTCCCGCAATTATGGTTCGTTGGTCTAGTTGGTTTAGGACGCCTGCCTGTCACGCAGGAGATCACGGGTTCGAGTCCCGTACGAACCGTGTGACTTATAATTACGCATCGCTTCGGCGATGCTTTTTTTTTAATTTTCTTAAACCGTAAGCTAAAAATAATCAAAAGGGAAGAGTTAATGAATTGTATAAGATTTATTTTAAATGATGATTTTTCTTTGATTTTATAAGAATTTTACGATATAAAGTAAAATATAAATTTTAGTTTGAGGTACGAAAATGAAAAAGAGAAGAGATCGAATTTCAAGTCAAAGAGAATTACATCATTTGAAAAAAATTCAAAAGGTTAAAAAAGCGACAACCGCTTTAGGAACCTCATTAATAGTTGGAACGGTTGGTTTGTTAGTTGGAAACAAAGATAAAGTTCAAGCAGATACAGCTGTTCATATTGATAAAACAAATGGAACATCATCGAATACGAGCAAAGTCGCTCAATCAGGTTCACAATCATCAACTTCAAGTTCAGTGCAATCCTCGTCGATTGCGGCAGGATCACGAATTACTCAAGAAGTTGCTTACTCGTCGAGTTCAAGTACGAGTTTAAACGTGGAGAAGAATACTTCATCTCAAAGTGAAAGCTTAAATCAAAGCAGTTCAAACGTTAAAAGTTCGAGTGTGTCTTCAATATCAAACACATCTTCTTTGCAACATGGGCAAAGTAAAACGGATGAAAGTTCATCAACGGTAAGTTCAGTAGCAAGCTCTTTAAGTTCAAAGGCTGAATCATCAAGTTCACAAACCTCCATTAAATCTGAAAAGCAAAATTTAGCTGTTCAAACAGGACCATCTGAACAAGATTTGAAAAAGCAATGGGCTGCTGAAATTTCTTCATACCCAGAAAACGTTCAATCATTTTTGAATACGATTGGACCAGTTGCCCAACAAGTTGCCCAAGAAAATGGAATTTATGCTTCTGTAATGATTGCCCAGGCAGCATTAGAAAGCGGCTGGGGAAATAGCGCTTTAAGTACTGAAGGACACAATTTATTCGGCGTAAAGTGGAATGGAACGGGCAATTATGTCACGATGCCGACCCAAGAATATTATGGCGGCCAATGGCATACGATTTATGCTAAATTTCAAAGTTATAATAGTTATTACGACTCATTAACCGGCTATGCTCAATTGATTAAGAATAATTTTCCAAATTCAACCCGAGCAAATGCCGCTACGCCACAAATTGCAGCGGCTAATCTGAAATATGGAGTATATGGATCTTATGCAACAGACCCTAACTATGCAAATTTGCTTGACCGGATGATCAGTAATTATGGCTTAACTCGGTATGATGTATATACAGGAACTTCATCAACTAATCAAAACCAGCAAAATTCAAATGCAGCCAATAGCAGTCAGCATGAAAGTCAAATTTCAGCTGGGAATGGAAATCAAATTCCAGATACATACACGGTTAAAGCGGGGGATTCGTTGTGGGGGATTTCTCAAACATATGGCACGACCGTTAATAATTTAAAACAAATCAATAATTTATCTTCAAACGTAATCTATGTTGGTCAGGTTTTGAAATTAAAGCAACAATCTGCTTCATCATCGAATCAAACATCAGCATCAGCAGCTGACACGTATACAGTGCAGTCTGGCGATACTTTATGGGGAATTGCAAACACGCATGATACAACGGTTAATAATTTGAAACAAATTAACGATTTAACATCGGATACGATCTATGTTGGTCAGGTCTTGAAATTAAAGCAACAATCCGTTTCGTCATCGAATCAAACGTCAGCATCAGCAGCTGATACGTATACAGTGCAGTCTGGCGATACTTTATGGGAAATTGCAAACACGCATGATACAACGGTTAATAATTTGAAACAAATTAACGATTTAACATCGGATACGATTTACGTTGGTCAGGTTTTAAAATTAACGCAGCAATCAACAACTCACAAACCAAGTCAATCAAATTCAAGTGACTTCTATACGGTTAAAGCGGGCGATTCACTGTGGAAAATTGCGATGGGCAATGATTTGACGGTTGATCACTTAAAGCAAATGAATAACTTAACAACTAATACAATTTACGTTGGTCAACAATTGCGAATCAAAGAAGGGCAAATAAACTCACAACCGAGCCAATCAAATTCGCAAGCTAACCAGTCCAATCAAAATGCAGGAACATATACAGTTAAGGCCGGTGATACTTTGTGGGGGATTGCAAACGACCATGATACAACGGTGAATGCGTTGAAGCAGAACAATCATTTAAGTTCTGACACGATTTACGTTGGCCAAGTGTTATCGCTAGGGCAAGCATCTTCAACAAGCTCACACAGTCAATCAACCGCTTCTACACAGTTATCTACATCGAATGGCACGTACACGGTCAAGTCAGGTGATACACTGTGGTCAATTGCGAACGCTAATGATATGACGGTTGCTCAATTGAAACAAAAGAATGATTTGAGTAACGATACAATTTACGTTGGCCAAACATTGAAGGTTTCTTCTGCAAAATCAACTTCAACAACTTCGACGGTTTCAGCAACGTATACGGTCAAGTCGGGTGATTCATTATGGAAGATTGCATCTGCAAATGGGACGACCGTTAACCAATTAAAATCATTAAATAATTTGAGTTCAGATTTAATTTATGCAGGGCAACAGTTGAAACTCCGGTAATCTGAATTGAAATACAGCCGGTGATATGATAAAATTACTTTAACATTTAACGCAGATAAGGAATAGTAGATGATGGCCAGGTTTTCAGAGAGAACATGGCGGTGTGAATGTTTAGCTAGGCATTATCGAACTCGCCTTTGAGTCTTTGACTGAATCAAGTAGGTTGAAGCGGTGGTAAGCCGTTATCTTATTGAGAGCCGATTAAATCGGAAGATAGGTGGTACCGCGATCATTCGTCCTATCCAAGTGAAAGCTTGGATAGGACTTTTTACGTTAAATTAAATTTTGAAATGAAGGAGCAAAACGATGGCATACGATCACAAGAAGATTGAAAAGAAATGGCAACGTTACTGGGATGAACACAAAACGTTCAAGACAACGGAAGATCCAAACAAGAAAAAATATTACGCAATGGATATGTTCCCTTATCCATCAGGTCAAGGATTGCATGTTGGTCACCCAGAAGGATACACAGCAACGGATATTCTTTCACGGATGAAGCGGATGCAAGGATATAATGTTCTTCATCCAATGGGGTGGGATGCATTCGGCTTACCAGCTGAACAATATGCATTAAAGACCGGACATTCTCCACGTGAATTTACGCAAAAGAATATTAACAACTTCCGGCGTCAAATCAAGTCACTTGGGCTTTCATACGATTGGGACCGGGAAGTTAATACAAGTGATCCGTCATACTATAAGTGGACCCAATGGATCTTTGAACAACTTTACAAGAAAGGTTTAGCATATGAAGCGGAAGTTCCGGTTAACTGGTCACCAGATTTAGGAACAGTGGTCGCAAATGAAGAAATCGTTGATGGCAAGACTAAGCGGGGCGGATTCCCAGTTGTGCGGAAACCAATGAAACAGTGGATGTTGAAGATCACTGCTTACGCTGATCGCTTGATCGATGATTTAGATGACTTAGACTGGCCAGAAGCAATCAAGGAACAACAACGGAATTGGATCGGCCGGTCAGTAGGAGCTGCAGTGAACTTTAAGGTTGATGGTCAAGATCAACAAATTGAAGTTTTCACAACGCGTCCAGATACGATTTACGGCGTTTCAGTTCTTGTTTTAGCGCCTGAACATGACTTAGTTAAGAAGTTAACAACTGTTGCCCAAAAAGATGTTGTTGACAAGTATATTGAAGAAGTTTCTCACAAGTCAGATTTGGAACGGACAGATCTTGCGAAGACGAAGACCGGGGTCTTTACCGGAAGCTACGCAATCAACCCGGTAAACGGCGAAAAGATTCAAATTTGGATTGCTGATTATGTTTTGTCATCATACGGAACTGGAGCAATCATGGTTGTTCCAGCGCACGATGATCGTGATTATGAATTTGCTAAGAAATTTGGGTTGCCAATCAAGCCGGTTATCGAAGGCGGCGACATTGAAAAGGAAGCCTATACTGGTGAAGGTAAACACATCAATTCTGGCTTCTTGAACGGAATGGATAAGCAAGAAGCTATTGATAAGATGTTTGACTGGTTAGAAGAACACGGCGTTGGTCACAAGAAGGTCAACTACCGGTTGCGTGACTGGTTATTCTCACGGCAACGGTACTGGGGTGAACCAATTCCAGTTATTCACTGGGAAGATGGCGAAACAACGCTTGTTCCAGAAGACCAATTACCATTGGAACTTCCAAAGACAGATAATATCAAACCGTCAGGAACAGGTGAAAGTCCGTTAGCCAACCTTGATGATTGGGTAAACGTAGTTGATGAAAATGGACGGAAAGGCCGGCGTGAAACAAATACAATGCCACAATGGGCTGGGAGTTCATGGTACTTCTTGCGTTACGTTGATCCGCATAACAAGGAAGCCTTGGCTGATTACAACAAGTTAAAAGAATGGATGCCGGTTGACCTTTACATTGGTGGGGCTGAACACGCAGTTCTTCACTTACTGTATGCTCGGTTCTGGCACAAATTCCTTTATGACTTAGGCGTTGTTCCAACAAAGGAACCATTCCAAAAATTAGTTAACCAAGGGATGATTCTTGGAGAAAATCATGAAAAGATGTCGAAGTCGAAGGGAAACGTTATCAACCCAGATGACATCGTTGAAAAATACGGGGCCGATACATTACGGGTTTACGAAATGTTTATGGGCCCGTTGGAAGCTTCAAAGCCATGGACAGAAGACGGCCTAAATGGAGCTTACAAGTTTGTTAACCGAATCTGGAACTTATTGATCGATGAAGATGATAAATTACGTGATCGGGTATCGACGGCCAATGACGGCAAGTTAGATAAAATCTATAACCAAACCGTCAAGAAAGTTACGGAAGATTTTGAAGACTTGCATTTCAATACCGCAATCTCACAATTGATGGTCTTTGTTAACGAATGCTACAAGGCTGACATTCTTCCACTTGAATACATGGAAGGCTTTGTGAAGTTGATTGCGCCGGTAATGCCGCATATTGCCGAAGAATTATGGACGAAGCTTGGACATGTTGGAACAATCACCTATGCAGAATGGCCAACATACGATGAAAGCAAGTTGGTAGAAAAGAATGTTGAAATTGTAATTCAAATCAACGGTAAAAAACGTCAACACCTGGTTGTTGCGAAGGATGCATCAAAGGATGAAATTCAAGAATTAGCAATGAGCGATGAAAAAATCAAGGCTGAACTTGAAGGAAAAACGGTCCGGAAAGTAATTGTTGTTCCGGGTAAGTTAGTTAATATCGTTGCAAATTAAAGAAAAAAAGGCTGCGACTTATTATGTCACAGCCTTTTTTGATATTTCTGCATAATCAGGTTCTCCAATAAACGAGCTGAGTGGCAAATCTATACTCTGCGATTTGTTTGCTTTTCTGTTTCCACTACGCTTGTTTTAGCGTTTTGTCACATTTTCCTTTTTCATGTACAATGAAAATAAGGAGATGGCACAAATGACAAATGTGCAAGTTCAACGTGATGGACTGATGCTTCGAGGAGTTTTGGAAATTCCCGAAGGAAAAGATAATTATGATATGGCTATTTTGATGCATGGCTTTACTGGAAACTGTGGTCGTGATAATCCAGGTAATTTGCATTATCAATTAGCAAAGATGCTGAAAGAAATGGGAATTGCATCAGTTCGATTTGACTTTAACGGTCATGGTCAAAGTGATGGTAATTTTACGGATATGACAGTAATGAATGAAGTCAGTGACGGCCGAGCAATTTTAGACTATGTTCGTCAAATGTCGCAAGTTAAGCATATTTACTTGTTGGGGCATTCCCAAGGAGGAGTTGTGGCAAGTATGTTGGCGGGGTATTATCATGAATATATCAATAAATTAGTTTTAATGGCTCCCGCAGCGACCTTAAAGACGGATGCGCTTGCGGGGCACACGCAGGGGTTGATTTATGATCCGCAGCATATCCCAGATAAGCAACATCTGAAAGATAATTATGATTTAGGTGGATTTTACTTGCGAATCGCACAAACATTGCCAATTTACGAAACGGCAGCTGAATACCGCGGACCAGTATGTATTATCCACGGAACAGCTGACCAAGTGGTTGATCCGCATGCTTCAATTAAGTATGATAATGGCTATTCCAATAGTACATTGCGTTTGATTGAAGGTGCTGGACATTTGCTTGATGGCGAAAGCCGACAGGAAGTGCTGAAGATTGTGAATGAATTTATTAAATCGAATAGAGAGGAATAACAAACAATGTTTTTATCAACAGGTGGATTAAATCAGGGATACGCAATTCATGGGATTGTAAATGCAACGGTTAAGGAAGAGCTTCACGCTGATGAGCTTGAACGGGTTGACGATTTTGATGATTTGTATGAACAAGTTGAAATGAAATTAATTGAAAAGGCAGTTGCTAAAAATGCTGACGGGATTATTAACGTCCGTTTTGAACCACAAGTTGTTCGGGTATCTGTCGGTCCAAAATATATCGTACTTCATGGATATGGAACAGCTATAAGTTTATTACACAAGAAAAAATAATTCTTGAATTTTAGACGGGATTTAGTGTAAAATAAGTCTTGTTGTTGCCACTGTGGCGGAATTGGCAGACGCGCAGCGTTCAGGTCGCTGTTGGGGTTTCCCAGTACAGGTTCGACTCCTGCCAGTGGCATAATTAAGTGTTTTTATCAGAATGTAAATGTTGATAGATTGCGTTTTGTTGATTTGTTTTTTGTTAGTAAAAAACAGTTGTTTTGATTATTGACACATGGTTGACACATAAAGAGAGTAGAAAAAAGATGCGTGTGTCAGTCGTATGTGTCGCAGAGATTTTAGATTAGGGGTTCAATAGACAAAGACAAGAACTATAAGTTCTTGTCTTTTTTATTAAGTTGAGAATATGGATAACTAACAAGTCATATTCTTATTTTTAATCAAAATCCTTAATTAATGGAATTAAATCCCTCGAAATTTGTTCTAGCTTACTGTAATTTAATTTGCTCATTACTTTTATTAATTCAATTGTTGATGGTGGCAATTCAGAAAAAGATTTTGCAATATCATCTCCAACAAGTTTCCCTAAGGGTATATTTAATGCGTTGCATATATTTAATAATTTATTGAGACTAATATTACTAATTCGACCTGTTTCTAATTTTGAAATGAAGTTGAGTGAAAGATTACTTTTTTCAGCTAATTTTTCTTGTGACAAGTTTCGTTTGATTCGAAAATATCTGATTTCATTTCCAATATTTAGATTCTCATACATATGAATTTATATCTCCAACAACGTAGTTTATAGCTAAATCATAGAGATATTCACATTTGGTTACTATGTAATAAAATAATAATTTTTGGATAATTATTAATATTTTAATCAAAAAGTGATACAATCTTTACTGTTAAGAATTTTATGTAAAAGGAAGTAGGGTTGATAAATTGTTAAGTTCACTATTAACAGTTCTTATTTTAGTAGGAATTTTTTATTGGGTTTATAAATTAATATTTAAGAGGGTAAAATATCGAATTAAACTTATTGACCCAGTAACTGGCCAGATTAGGTTTCTTACAGGAGTAGATGGTATTAATAATCATTTTACTTATGAATCTGTTGATACAGGTAAATTATATTTTGATCAGTTATCCGATGCAGAGCGTTATTTAAATGCAACAGATCCCGAGAATGGTGTTATTGAGTATAAAAAAGGTATTTCACCATGGAGAGAAGTAAATAGTAATCTCGGATAATATTACATAGGTAAAATTAATTTAAGTGATTGATGTAGTGAATTCTATAGATATTTAAATTTATCAATGGTAGATTTAGTTATTATAAATGTATTATCAATTCCAGACCTAACTGGGTTATATATGAAAAAATAAATAATAAAAATTTATTTTGATAGTTAAGACTTGAGATTGATGGTCTCAAGTTTTTTTGTAAAATAGAGGGAGTCTTATCATGAAAAAATTAAAAAAATTTTTAATTCCATTATTAATGATTGTATGTATTCCATTATTTTTGGCAGGCTGTAGTTCTTCAAATGGTGTTTACAAAACAAGCGATTCTAATGCTGGTCAAGTTTGGTATGTTATAAACTCAAACAAGAAAGTTAAAGCTATTTTATTTATAAAAAAAGATAATTTATCTTATGCCGCCGGTCTTTCTGAACCGCTTGCTTCCTTTAATGGATTAACTTTCACAACTGCTTCATCTAAAATTAAAAAAATCGTATCTTCGGATGCTGAAAAAGTAGGAAACTCCCTATTAAATGGTGATACAAATGTAACTCAAGCAGACTGTACAGACGACATACCTTTTAAGTACTCTGTTAATAAAAGTGACAAAAGTGAAACAATTTACAGTCCAACATATTTTAAATACAAATTAACAAATCCCAATACGACAGTAACTGTTAACGGAACAAAGTATGTAGGATATGACTGCTACGATGAAGAAGCGGGACTTAATTATAAGCTAGTGACAAACACTAACCAAAAGCTTGGCTTTGATAAGAACCAGGCAAACAATTAAATAAAAGTAAGATAATAATCGAAATAAAGTAATAATAAAAGGAAGTTTTTAGAATGAAAAAAATAAAAAAAATTTTAATTCCGTTATTAATGGTTGTATGTATTCCGTTATTTTTAGCAGGGTGTAGTTCTTCAAATGGCGTTTACAAAGCAAGTAATACTAAAACCGGACAAGTTTGGTATGTTATAAATTCTAAAAATAATGTTGAAGAATTTTTATTTATCAAAGGAAACAAAGTTGTTAGTTCGGTTGGGCTTTCTGATCCTCTTTCCAATTTCAATGGATTATCTAACAAGCAAGCTTTATCAATGGCTAAACAACTTTCACTTAAGCACGATGAAAAATTCATACCAAATGATGCTAATTCGATGTTGTCAGTCTTTATAAACGATATTCCATTTAAGTATAATGTTGCATCAAATAGTAAAAGTGAAACAATTTATAGTCCTACATATTTCAAATATAAATTAACAAATCCAAATACGACTGTAACTGTTAATGGAACAAAGTATGTAGGATATGATTGCTATGACGAGAAAGGTGGATTCAATTATAAGCTTGTAACAAACACCAATCAAAAGCTTGACTTTGATAAGAAAAATAACTAAATAAAAAAGGTATCTTATAGATACCTTTTTTTGTTTATTAGTTTTTAAATTTCATATGGAGGGTAGGATAACATCCAAATTAATTTTAAGTCATCTTTATTTAAATCTCCAGATTGTATTAGCAAATCAATGTTTGACTTTAATCTTTTAATATTTTCCAATTCATTTTTAGTAATATTGCTATTATTTTTTTCAAAAAAGATTAGTAAATCATACTTAACATCAACTCTATAATATTCAATGTTTTGTGATTTCCCTAATATCTTATTTGAATTATTGAAGTTAGCAAATAATGTCAATAAAATAACATCTTTTACACACTGTTTTCCATTAGGTATCAAATTCAAAGAATCGATATTTTCACAAAAATTATATAGATTATCCAAATTAATTTTTGTGTTGTTGATTTGAGATAATAAAATTTTACTTTGTTTATCTGTAGATTCAAGAAACCTAAGTATATTTTTTTTAATTCTATATGCTACTAGGTTAGGTGGGAGAGTAACAAGCGCATCGTAAACAATATTTGTAAATTTAGATGGATAATTTTGTAAAATATTATTCTGTTCATTTCTTAGTTTAAACTTTCTGTTATTAAATACTTTATTTAAATTTTCCAGTAATATTATGAGGATTTTTGTCTTTAGCATATTTTCATCGATACATGTTCTATTGAAACGTTCAAATTGTTCTTTTTGTGTCACGATATTATAACGTAAATCATATGGTGGATAAAATTTTTTGCTGAATTTATCTATTTCTTTAAATTTATCGGTTTTCAACGCTTTAGATATCTTTTTATGATTTACTCCTAGATCAACTGCAATCATATATACTGATTCATATTGAACTAGAGAATCATCTTTTAACTGTTGAGGGTTGTATAGTGCTTGCATTTTTGAAATGTCAAATTTTGAGAGCTTGTTAAACTCGTTATGATTTTGTTTGCGATAATCTTGTTCAAATTGATTTGTCCATGGGGTATTTAAATGGTGTGCATCAATAAACTTATCATAGTAATATGGGAGGTTCATTTTTATGACTCACTTTCTTTTAAACTTAACTTAAATAGTACCAATTTATAATTTGAAAATGTTGCATTTTTATCAAAAAATATAGTAATAAAATTTTCATGATATTTTTTGATGAAGTATAAGTAATAATAAAAATGTACTAAGAAATCTAATTTAGAAGGGAATGATTTAATATGTCATTTAATTTGTTAGAAAATAACAGAAATTATTATAAAAGAGGGTATGCCAAATCAAATTGTTTGGTTCAAGGGTTTAATCCTGATTTGCCAGCGATTATCGCAAGCCCTTTTGTTGAAAAAAATTATCAAAATGGAAAGGAAGTAGGAATGTCGTTATATGTATATCAAAATGAGATTGATGAAAACGGTAAAAAATGGAAACATCAACCAATTCGAGTAAAAGTTAAAAAACTACAGTATGGCTTTGATGTCGGAGATAAAATTAATTTCGTTAATTTAGAATGTATTCGAATCATTGTTCAAAATAAAAATAGTTCATCAATTAATTTTTATTATCGTGCAGACAGTGTCCAATCACTGAAAGAAGATGATATTAATGATTAATGCTTTTTTGAGTGCATTTGAAAAATGTGAAATAATTGTTGCAATAATAATTATTGGAGGTATGATTATTGGAATTTTAATCGATTCATACCAAAACAGGGTTGGGGATAAAGGGGTTTTAAAACGAGTTAAAGAATATTATCAAAAAAAAGATGAATTTGCTGAGCAACGAGAACAATTTGAACACAAGAAAAGTGATTTAGAAAATAAGACTCAAATGCTTAATGAAAAAATAGCATCTTTTAACAAAGAAAAGCAGGAATTTGAGGAAGATTGTAAAAATATAATACTTGAATTTCAAACTGAAGAATCTCAAAATCAAAAAAATTTAGAGTTTTGGAAAAAAATGATTACTGAGAATGGATATCATTACGTAGAGGTCCCATTACAACATGCAAGAGAAGTTATTACTGCTTCTTCAACAAAAAGAAAATTTTTGAAGTTTTTGAAAGAGGAATTGCCTAAGTCAAATAGTCCAAAAACAGTTAGGGAAATTCATGTTGCATTAGAAGAGTTATTTAAAGATACTCAGTATTTTGATTATGTTATAGAAGCGTTCGAAGATCGTGCTAATCGATGTAATCCAGTTTTAGTAGCTTTTGAGCTTTATATTTGCTATAACACAAGGTATGACGCCTAATTGGTAACGCCACGAGTTAAAAAATAAATATGAATAATAGAAAAAAGAGTGACTAGTATTCATATTTATTTTTTAACAAGACGTAGTGATATGAGGTTGCCAATTAGGCGTTATAGCTCGCTGTTTTTAGCATAAAGAGGTGAAGTAAATAAAAAAATAATCTTAAATTGCATAAATTTATTAAAAATACTTATATCACACTTCTTCGGGCTTGTTTTGAAGAAGTGTGAATAATGCATAATTTAATAAAATTTCTTATAAAGAAAGGAAAGACATGATATGAAAAATAAAATGATTAAAAAAAACAATAAAGCAATTCGATCTAATGCGTACATGTATGTGCAACAACTCGATAAGCTTCCATTAGCAAAAGATCAATCTATTGATAAAAAAATCAGTGTGTTAATTAAAAGAATTAAAAATGTACCTGAAATCAAAAGATACGCACTTATTATTCATGATAAAGATTCTGATAAAGATGGAAATGCCATTAAGCCCCACGTACATGTAATGCTGGAACTTGATAAGCAGAGGTCAGTTAATAAAATTGCGAAAGCACTTGATGATTCTTCTGAACGCCTTGAATCAATGATTAAAAAATATAAGCGACACGGGATTGAAAATGGATATGCTTATTTAATTCATCAAACACAGGGGGCTGAGAAGAAATATCAATATTCACCAGAAAAAGTGAAAGCAAACTTTGATTACCCTAAATACATTAAAAAGCTTCAGCAAAGGGTAAGGGTAACAAATAAGAAATCAGATAAAGAATTTATTAAAGAAGTTCTTAATAACTATTTGGCAGGAAAAATTTCAGAAATTGAAGCTAAGCGCAAGGTGTTGGAAGCTAATCCTTTAATGCTACCAAGGTTTTTAAGACAGTTAGATGCTGTTAAAAGTACAAAATTTGAGATTGAATCGGATGAATGGTTTAAAAATCGTTCGGAAAATAATAAATCTAAATCGGTGGTTTGGATTAGTGGCCATGGAGGCACAGGAAAAACTGTATTAGCAAAGATGATTGCTGAAAATGTAATGAAAAGTGCATATTATATGAGCGGTAGTGATAAAGACTATTTCCAAGATTACAATGGTGAGCACTGTGTCATTTTAGATGAATTTCGACCAGATAAGATTTCTTATTCTGATTTACTGAAAATGTTGGATAATAATCGTTTTGATGTTAATGCTCCATCACGCTATCATGATAAGAAAATTTTGGCAGATTTAATAATTATTACTTCTCCATATAATCCAGCGCGGTATTATCAAAATGATGAAAGCATACGACCGACTGTTGATGGATTTGAACAGTTAGATAGAAGAATAACAATGACATTGTGTGTTGAAAAAGATAAAATTTCCTTAATGAAATATAAAGGGTATAAAGCAGAAAAAATTCCAGCTCCAGGAAGCGGAAAATTTGTACGTGAAATACCGTATTATATGGAACAAAGTAATTTTGAAAATTACATCTCATATATTAAAGACGATAAAAATTATAAAGAAAAAATAAATAAAATCATACCCAAAGTACTCGAAAAACTGCACGATTTTGAAAAAAACATTGATAAAAATATTGGATTAAAGTTAGGAGAAAAATAGTGTTTGGTAAAGAAATTTTAAATGCAAAACAATTAGTCAATAAGTTAAAAATTAGTAAAAGTTATCTATATGAATTATTAGAAGCGGGATTGCCTTATCATCAATTAGGGAATAGAGGACGTAAGTATTATGTATATAGGGAAGTTACACAATGGATTTTTGATAATTTGAATAAAAATGATGTATCATAAGAAAGTCTATTGGACCCAGGAGGTTATTAATGACAATAAGTAAAGTTAATAATGGTATTCATAAGGGTCAATATAAGGTTAGAATACAACCTAGAGATCAAGTTACGCACAAAAGAATTTCAATTCCAATAGAATACGCACAAACAAAAAAAGAAGCTATGAGAATTGAAAATCGCATGTGGTTAAAAATTCAAAACGGATATGATTTTTCTATAGCTAATGAGTATTGTAGTAATTGTTTCAAAAAGTATGTTACAGAACAATTCAAACAAGGCAGGTGGGGAAAGAAAACTTATCAGGCTTGGCAGTACTCATGTCGGGTTGTAAATGAATATCTTTCAAATGTCCGAATGAAAGATGTAAATCAAACAGAAATAAGAAAGTTCATTAGAAAATTTGCAAGTGATAGAAAGGTCATAGTTAATTCTTCTTCGGTAGTTGCTAAAGTATTAAATCATTTGAGGGCGTTTTTCAAAAAATACGAGGGGACGATTTACGCTAAGAATCCTATCCCACTTCGGGCATTAGAAGTATTTTTTAGAGATGATGAAATTTCCTTGTCTATTGAACGGTATATTTTAAGTCAGGATGAAATTAATAGTTTGATAGATGAAATTAGACAACAAATTGATAAATATGGATTGGGAAAAAGCTCTTCAAGATTAGCAATTTGGGTAGATATCGAAACGGGAATGAGACCACAAGAAATTCAAGCTTTGCGTTGGGACAACCTTAGAAAAGATTCAGGTGCGTATGTATTTGAAATTTCAGATGCATGGAGTGATGTAAATAAAGCATTAAATGGACATTTAAAAGCAAGAAAAAGAAGAGAAAAGCGAAAAACATTACCTATTTCTGGTGATTTGTACTTATATTTGAAAAAATTTGAAGAAGTACAAAAAAAATATTTAGAAAAAGAACAAATAGCGAATACTAATGATTTTATTTTTCTAAACATGTCAGATTATCAAAAATGTCAATTAGGATATCCGATAACTCAAACAAGTTTGAATGAAATGTTAAAAAAACTTGGTAGAAAAATTGAAATTAATCCTAATGGAAAGAAATGGTCAATGTATTCATTAAGACATACGGTTGCTACTAAATTGGCTAGTATGAATGGCATGAACTATTCATGGGCTGCTGATAGGTTAGGACATACTCTCAATGAATTTATGAGGACTTACGTTCATGTGGATAAGGATCTTAATTCGCGGATGATGAAATTGTGGATAAAGCATTGACACACAAATGACACACAGAAAAGTAATAAGCGGTTAAGAACGTTAATATAACAGGTAAAGATGTTAAACGCTTTGATTCTTGCCAGTGGCAGAATTATTAAATAATATCTTTTATTTAAATCATGAAAACGCCTATTTTTAGGCGTTTTTATTTTTTATAAATCAGATGTTTTAGTATGTTATTAATATTTTGGTGCATGTTTTTTACAAAATGGATTACAATTGGTTAGTAGTTCTATTATCAGATTTTTGTTTGTATTCATCGATTAAGTCTGCATAGATTTTTGCAGTAGTTGTTATATCTGAATGCCTCAATCATGGCATTTTTAATTTATATCGTAATATTAAATTAAATGTTTCCTGGCTATTGATTAAACTGACAAATCATTGTTGAAGCTAATGATAAAGAAAGCTATGAATTGTATTACCTAAATAGTGTTGATATAATATGATTACCCCATAAAGGAGGATAATGATATGTTACAGTGGATTTGGATTATAATCGTCGGCGCACTCATCGGCGTAATTGCTGGATGGATCACTAGACGGGGTGGTTCAATGAACTGGGTTATTACAATTGTTTCTGGCTTGTTAGGTTCTGTTTTGGGTGAATATCTTTTTGGAACTTGGGGTTGGAAATTAGCAGGAATGGCCATCTTTCCTTCTATAATTGGAGCTACATTAATAGTTTTTGTAGTTAGTTCATTACTTAGCCTTATTAGAAAGAATTACGATTAGACTTAGTATTTGACGTTTTAAGATAATGGGGTACAAAAGAAGATAGTTTTAACTATCTTCTTTTTATTAGGCAGAATGATTTATTGAAAAATATATTAGATAAGTCATATTAAGATGTTGTTTAACATGATATTAATAAACTATGTAAGTTAGCTGAATAAAGGATTGATTCAGCTAAATAGAACTGAATTACAGGATTTGATATAATTAAAGTGCCCTTAAATGAAGGAGGACACCAACATGTTATATTGGATTTGGGTAGTTGTTATCGGTTTATTTTTTGGATTAACTGCCGGTTTTATAACTCAGTCTGAAAAAAATAGTTTCTGGATTATTACACTAATATCCGGACTCTTAGGATCAGCACTAGGCGAAGCTTTTTTAGGAACTTGGGGCTGGCAAGTTGATGGTTTGGCGATTTTTCCTTCAATAATTGGTGCCGCTGGATTTACCATTATTGCGGTTGTATTAATTACGTTGAATAAGAAAAAGAAGTTTTTAAAATAGCTTAAAACGGTTCGAATAGCTAGTAAATGTTTAAGGGCAAAGACGATTGCATTAGATTGTAATCGTTATTTTTATATAATTTCTTTTATTATTAAAAATAAATTAATTTAAAAACACTAAATTAACAATCTACATTGGCGAATACTATTTTGATCATTGCAAAATAATTAAAATTAAATTAGAATATAAATAAATTAATTAATCTATTTTTTAGAAAGAAGAATGCATTATGGTCAATTCGCAATCAGTCCAATGGGATCAAAGATGTAAGTGGAATTGTTTTACTTATATTATTATTTATGGTCTTTTAGGAGCTGTAACAGGGATTACAAACAATGCAATGTTATCCTACTACGATATTGTTGCGCCTAATTTAGTTACAGGATTGAATATTTATTCAGCTGTATCTTCAATTTTATTAGCAGCTGTTATTTTATCAATTCATCGTTGGGGATATAAAAAGATTTTATTAATTGCTCCCCCAGTCACGATAATATCACTAGTTGCAACAATTATTACACATAATCAAGCAATTATCATCATTGCTTACATTATTTCATCAGTAAGCATTGGGATTTATGATATGGTATATCCGCTAATGTTTACGGTATATGTACCACGTAAGATTCGAACAAAACTTTTTACAACGGTAATGAGCACGAACTTAATAACTCAGTCAATTTTAACATTTTTGGGTGGCAAGATGGTGGTATGGTTTTTTGCAAAACTTCAGCATCTTACCTATTTGACGGCTTCGCACTTATCAGGAAATCAAAATTCAATGCATGGAACAATTTTGGCAAATTATACTCAAGCATATCGTTTGGTTATTTTAGTTGCTGTTTTGTTCAATGTAATTGCGTTTTTTATTACATTCTTCTTAAAAGAAAAACCAGGAGATTATCGTGATACAGATGTGGATACTCCTGAAAGTAAATTAGATAGTTTTCGAAATATAAAGCAAATTTTAAGCAATAAAACAATTATTATGTGGATTGTTTATTTGTCGTTAATTCAATTTGGAGCATCATTGATAACGCCATACTTCCCAATTTATTTAAATAACTATCTACATATTGATAGAGGAGTTACAGCGACAATTAACACGCTTCAAACGGCATCAATGTTTATTGGTTACATGGTTGCGCCTTTTCTAGAAAAGAAATTGGGAGCGATCGTTTCGATTGCAAGTACTACATTGGCATGTATCCCATTAATGATATTAATGGCTAATGGACGTTCATTTGGTACGGGAGCTGTGCTAGCAGTTGTAATTGGAACTATTTTGTTTTTAAGATCAGGAATTGCGAATGCTTCAATGCCGATTCA
This sequence comes from Ligilactobacillus araffinosus DSM 20653, assembly GCF_001435375.1. Lineage (GTDB taxonomy): Bacteria > Bacillota > Bacilli > Lactobacillales > Lactobacillaceae > Ligilactobacillus > Ligilactobacillus araffinosus. The sequence continues at coordinate 18,164 of NZ_AYYZ01000026.1, forward strand.
ACAAGAATTACAGATGATTTTTGTTGATAAAGACCTGAGACCAGCTTTTAGTTCATTGTTAACCTTAATTAGTGCGGGAGTCGGAATTATCAATGGGTTATTCACACAGTTCTATCTTTTAAAGACAATGGCAGGATATGCTCATGGATATTATATTGCCGCTGTTTTATATGTAATTGGAGCAATTTTACTCTTAACATTCTTTAAGAAAAAATATAATCATTCGATGGAAAATAGTAGTGAAGAAAATTAATATGGCATTTAACAAATAAAAAGAGTACTTTTTTTTTGATATGCACCCCAAATTTTGGACAAAATAAATCTAAAATTTTGGGGTGTTTTT
>NZ_AYYZ01000027.1 GCF_001435375.1 Ligilactobacillus araffinosus DSM 20653
TTTAATTGCTTTGACCGTGATGGGTGGCGCAGCTTCCGCAATGCTTTGGCTTCGATTTGCCGGATCCGTTCCCGCGTCACGCCAAAGACCTTTCCGACTTCTTCAAGCGTCCGGGTCCGCCCATCATCAAGGCCGAACCGTAACCGCAAAACATTTTCTTCTCGATCAGTCAACGTATCAAGGACGTCATTGAGCTGTTCCTTCAACAATTCATAAGCAGCGTGATCAGCTGGACTAGTTGCATCCTGGTCTTCAATGAAATCACCCAAATGCGAATCATCCTCTTCACCAATTGGCGTTTCAAGTGAAACTGGTTCTTGCGCAATCTTTAAAATGTCTCGCACTTTTTGCGTTGGCATATCCATTTCAGCCCCGATTTCTTCCGGAATTGGTTC
>NZ_AYYZ01000006.1 GCF_001435375.1 Ligilactobacillus araffinosus DSM 20653
TACGACCAAAACCATTAATACCTACTTTTGTAGTCATATTAATATTCCTCCTAAAAAGGTAAATTTGAATGATGTAAACATCATCCTTAACACGCTTTTAATTATACCTCTTTGTTAAAAAATTTAAAAAGAAAAACGCTTTGAATTTCGAAAACAAATTTAGACCATAATTCATATATATAGGAAGAAAAAATAAAACCAAAACATTTCACTTTTGTGGAGTTTCACACTTGTAATATATTACATGTGTGATATAATAATGAACGTAGGGATGTGATAGAGATGAAAATCGATATTAAAGGTTACCTCGATCACCAAGATTTAACGATCTACCGAGTAGCTAAAATATCGGGCTACGGTTACACAACTCTACACAAGTCATTTAATAAGGAGCAATCAAAGGCAACGTCGATGAATCTTCGTGACTTAGATGCGCTAGCACAGGCGCAGCACAAGATGATGTGGGAGGTTCTCAAGGAGTTGGAAGAAGGTTACTTACAGAATGACGAAGAAAATGACGAATAGTAAGGTTTTGTAACCGCGGAAAGTCTTGGTTGAGTCACTTTAGGTTTGTGTATCAGTCGGACTTTTTTGTTAGAAAATCTCACTGACAGAATATGATAAGAAAGAATTTTTGGAGGGATAGACTATGGCTAACATGGGACCATTTGATAATATGGATGATATTTTTAACGAATTAATGGGTGGCATGAACGGGTTTAATTCAGAAAACAAACGTTATTTAATTAACGGCCGGGAAGTCACTCCTGAAGAATTTGCAGAATACCGGAAGACCGGCAAATTACCAAAGGGGGTTAATGCTCAACAAGGTAAAATGGCTGGCAAGGGTAAAAAAGATGGCATTCTTGAAAAATTAGGTCGGAATTTAACGCAAGAAGCTCGCGATGGTAAGCTTGATCCAGTTATTGGTAGAAATAAGGAAATTCAAGAGACTGCTGAAATTTTATCACGGCGGACAAAGAATAACCCAGTTTTAGTCGGTGACGCTGGAGTTGGGAAGACGGCGGTTGTTGAAGGCTTAGCTCAAGCAATCGTCAATGGCGATGTTCCCGCAGCAATCAAGAATAAGGAAATTATCAGCATTGATATTTCAGGTCTTGAAGCTGGAACACAATTTCGGGGCAGTTTTGAAGAAAATATTCAAAACTTAATCAAGGAAGTTAAAGAACGTGGTAACGTGATCTTATTCTTTGACGAAATTCACCAAATCTTAGGTGCCGGCGGAATGGGTGACGGCAGCGGTTCAAAGGGAATGGCTGACATCTTGAAACCAGCATTGTCACGTGGCGAAATCACAGTTATTGGGGCAACAACTCAAGACGAATACCATAACACGATTATGAAGAATGCAGCATTGGCACGGCGGTTCAACGAAGTGACGGTGAACGCACCATCTGCTGAAGATACATTCAAGATCTTGCAAGGGATTCGACCATTATATGAAAAACACCATAACGTTGAATTACCTGACAAGGTTTTAAAGGCTGCCGTGGATTATTCAATTCAATACATTCCGCAACGTAGCTTACCAGATAAGGCAATCGACCTGATCGATATGACTGCTGCTCACTTGGCAGCTCAACATCCGGTAACTGACGTGAAGGAAATCGAAAAGGAAATTGCTGCTCAAAAAGAAAAGCAAGAAAAGGCCGCTGAAAAGGAAGACTATGAAGCAGCTTTGAATGCTAAGACGAAGATCAAAGAGTTGCAAAAACAAATTGATAATCACGCTGAAGAACAAAAGGTAACCGCAACGGTTAATGATGTGGCCGAAGCAGTTGAACGGTTGACTGGAATTCCGGTTTCAAAGATGGGCGCAAGCGATATTGAACGCTTAAAGGAAATTGGAACCCGGTTGAAAGGCAAGGTAATTGGTCAAGACGAAGCGGTCGACGCAGTTGCACGGGCAATTCGGCGGAACCGGGCTGGTTTTGACGAAGGCAACCGACCAATCGGAAGCTTTTTATTCGTTGGACCGACTGGGGTCGGAAAGACGGAATTGGCTAAACAATTAGCCTTGGACATGTTCGGTTCAAAGGACGCTATCATTCGGTTGGATATGTCAGAATATTCAGACCGGACGGCGGTATCAAAATTGATCGGAACATCTGCTGGATACGTTGGCTACGATGATAATAATAACACTTTAACGGAACGCGTACGGCGGAATCCATACTCAATCATCCTGCTTGATGAAATTGAAAAGGCTGATCCGCAAGTGATTACGTTATTACTTCAAGTGTTAGACGATGGTCGCTTGACAGACGGTCAAGGAAACACCGTTAATTTCAAAAATACCGTAATTATTGCAACTTCAAATGCTGGATTCGGAAACGAAGAACCAAACGGCGATGAAAAGAAGGACGAAGACATTATGAAACGGATTGCTCCATACTTCCGTCCAGAATTTTTGAACCGGTTCAATGCCGTAATCGAATTCTCACATTTGACAAAGGACGACTTGAAGAAGATTGTTAACTTAATGCTTGACGAAGTTAACCAAACATTAGCTAAGAAGAACATTGACTTAACGGTTTCAGACAAGGCAAAGGATTACCTGATTGAACAAGGCTATGATGAAGCAATGGGTGCTCGTCCATTACGGCGCGTAATTGAACAACAGATTCGTGATAAGGTAACTGATTTCTACTTGGACAACCCCGATGTTAAACACTTAGCTGCTGACATGAAGGATGGTCAGTTAGTAATCAGTGAACGGTCAGCTGAAAAAGCTGGCGATTCAAAAGAAAAAGATTCAAAGGCAGAATCATCAAAGAACGGTGATGAAAAAGCTTAATAATTAAGAGTGAGAATAGCAGTGTCAGAAATGATACTGCTATTTTTTTGTTCCGAATTCTCAAATTGAATCTGTTATAATGAAAAACAGATATATTTCAGAAAGGAAATCTTAAAATGGCGAAAATCAAGATTTCAGTGCCTGATGAACTGGTAAAAAAGTATGATTTGCATAACGATGATGATTTTAAAATTACGGCGCGAAATGGCGAAATTCGGTTAAAAAAGAAAAATCATGATAGTAACAAGCGGCAATTTAATGTGATTGGAATTTTAATTGCTTCGATTTTAACGAGCATTGCTTTCTGGATCTTCATTAACGCGGTGCATTTGCACCAGGTCCCGCTGGTTGGAACAAATTCAATTGCTAGTGGACTGATCGTTTTTGGCGGACTGTCTGGGATGATTCTATTTAGTGCGTATTTCATTTCAAACCGGAAAAAGATCACGGTTGCGTATTCGGCAAAAACATTTTGGCGGACATTTCCAGTCATTGTAATTTCATTTGTGCTGATTTTATCCTTGACATTAATGGGGATTGCGTGGGGCTTAAGTCGCTTATTTACCGGAATTACCTTTGGCCACGTGGTCGCAATGATGCTGTTTTTTGTCTTTGTAACGGCAATTAATTACATCATGGTCCGGATTGGATTGGCAGTTAATTATGGAATGTTAACAACGATCATGATTTTAGTAATTACCAGTGGAGCGGTTATGTCGATGGCATCCAATGGCCGTAATTGGTGGCAACACAATCTCAGTTTTTTAGGAACAAAACATGCTAATAATAGCTGGCAATTTAACTTAACGCTGGTCTTCTCGTCGTTGTTGATGGTTGCACTGGTTGATTATATTTTTGTTTCATTGCGAGCAGTTGTGAAAAATACATGGCGGACAATTACTTTACGGATTATTTTAACCATTACAGCTCTTGATGTTGGCGCAGTCGGATTATTCCCAAATAACGCTAATTTTCACGTTTTACACGATAAGGTTGCGGGTTATTTGGTTTACTTGATCATTATTTTAATTGTTGGAATTCGCTGGTTATTACCGGAAGTCGGCAAACGGTTCTTAGCATTGTCATACGGAATGTGCGTTGGCCTGGTAATTATTGATTTAATGTTCAAACCATTGCATATCATTTCACTAACTGCCTTTGAACTGATTGCGTTCATCTTGGCATTTGGCTGGATTCTGATTCTATTTGATACAATGATTGGAATCGTTGAAGACGAAGATGACAAGTATGATGTCAAAATTGAAATTGATGAGCAGGTGAAGAAGAATGCTGATTAATCAAATCGCCAGCGTTTTAAGAATCATTGCGTTTATTAACCTTTTTGGCTGGATGCTGTATTTGGGAGTGGTAATAAACGCCCAGTCAAAAGCTGTGAAGGTGGGGCTAAAGTGCAAGCACTGTGGTCAAGAGTTTTTAAAAACGAAAAAAGAGATTGAAAAATTCCAATACCAGTTAGTTGATAACCAACTAGCATATCAGTGCGAATGCCCGCATTGTCATCAAACAGAATGGCAAACGGCTGTTCAACATCACCCGGGAAATGACCAGGAAATGATGGCAAAGGCTAGCCAAAAAATGTGGCAGCGAGCATTATGGATCGCGATTTTGCCAGCCATCTTTGCGGTGCTGCTACCAATCATTTTGATTGGCTATGCACCGCTGTTGGTGATGGTGTTAGTAATTAAAAAGGTTCGAAAGTAACTTGGAAAGCAAGGAGTAAGTTAGTTGAAAAGGAAGAGTAGGCAATGGCTCACGATTTTGATCGTGGCCTTTTTAGGAATAGTTGGCTTGAATTTGGGGCACGTTCATGCCGATGATTATAAAATCGATCAAATGGATGTCGATGTTATAATTTTATCAAATGGGGATGCTGAAGTGACCCGTTCGGTTTCGTATGATTTTGAAAATGACTTTCATGGTGTTTACTATCGTCAGGGATTACCGAACAAAGGGGCATCAGATGTCAGCGTTGATTTGGATTATAATGATGACAATTCAACCCCTCACCATCTGAACGTTCCAATTAATAACTCTGGTAAAAATAATACCTGTAAGGTTGTTCAAAATAATAATTTTTTAAAATTCAGGGTTTATCATGAAGTCTCAGATGATGACCTTACAGTTACTTATCACTATATAATTCATGGGGCAGTGACGAATTATAAAGATGCTGCTCGATTGAATTGGAAAGTAATTGGTAATCATTGGGATGTCCCGTTGCATAATGTAACGATCAGTATTTGGCTTCCAGGAAAGCTTCCTCGAAAATGGGCAGCAAATTATGTATGGTATCATGGCCCAATGTTTGACTATCGGGCAATGGTTGATTCGGATTTCAACGGAGTACGGATTCAAAATACAAAGGTTCCTGAAAATGATTTTGTTGAAGCTGATATGTTGATTCCGCTAAGTTTGATGAAGGATAATCCAAACAAGAAAGATTCATTCATAATAAAAAAAGTTGTTAAACAGGAAAAGAAAATTAGTCAAAATGAGGCGTTTCGAAAATACGGCGGATTGTATGGAATTCCGTTATTAATGGCCTTGTTTATGATTGGCGAGATTATTTTCTTAAACTGGAAAGGACGGAAAAAGAAAGTTGTTAGTTGGCCGCATTTAAGTCGGATTCCGCATAACTTTGAAATCCCAGCGGTTTCAGTTCCGCTTGCGCAAATGATTTGGCGTAAAGGCGATCGCCCAGATGGAAAAGCTTTTTCAGGATATTTGTTGTCACTGGTTGCTGAACATCGAATTAGTTTTGACGAACAAAATGGAGATTATCGAATCAGTATTCATGATGATGAGTGGATGCAAGATTACTATCAGACGAATACAGCTGATGCAAAGCTGCTTAAGAGTCTATTTGAAGATGTTGGCGATGGAACGTCATTTACTTTAACAGCAATCAAGGATTATGATGATATTAGCAATTTAGCGGAAAAATTCAGTGATTGGCAGCAGGATAAAATCGATCAACTACAAGCGTTAGATGTCTTTAATGAAGATGAAAATAAAATTGAATATAGTTTGCGGTTAACTTTGCTGCATGCAATCGGCATTGCAATTTTAGTTGCATGGGTATTTGAACCGTTTAAAATCGAGTGGGTTACGTTGGCAATCCCAATTGTTGCGCTTGGAATTTATTATTTATATTTTAAATTCTTGAAATGGCGGTTAACGGCTAACGGAAAAGAGCTATACATTAAAGTTGTTGGATTTAAAAAGATGATTGATGACATTACTCATTTTGATACTGCTCAAATGGGGGATTTAACGTTATGGGCGGATGTTTTACCATACGCAACGGCATTTGGAAACGCAAAAGAATTATCACGGAAACTAAGAATTGATTTTGGCGAAGATCTTGGTACGTCAGCATTGTATAATTATTTCTACTTTACAACCATGTACATTGATGTTTTTTCAAGTGCTTTCCATAATGTAAGTGCTAATAGTGGAAGTTCTTGGAGTGCTTTTGATGCTTGGGGCGATTCCTTTGGTGGAGGCAGTTCCGGCGGCTTCGGCGGTGGCTCTGGTGGCGGAGCGTTTTAACGAAAAAATTGGATTTCATTTCGAAATCCAATCTTTTTTATGTCAATGAGATTATTTAATAACTTCCAACACTTCTTCTAATGGCTGACGGGTCTTTTTTGGTTGTTCCTGATCACGGTAGCCGAGACCAAGCATCACTGAAACGCCGAATTTGTCTGGATCGATGATCCCTTTATCAGCTAAATATTTATCGACTTTTGCCCGGTTAAAGCCTTCAATTGGACAAATGTCGATTCCAAGTTCAGCGGCAACCGTCATCATGTTGGTCAGTGGAATGTAAGTTTGTTTGCTTGCCCAGTCAAATAATGCCCGGTCGTTGTTCAAATCAAAGTCGTTTTCTTGGAAACTCTTGAATTTTTCACTGCGGGGAGAGTGGATATCAAAATTAACGCCCATTACATCTTCAACCATGTGTTCAACATGCGGGCTGGTGATTGTGACGTTTTTGCGCGCAAGGATGATTACAAAATGGCTTGCACCGTTCAGACTGTTGACAGCACCCCAGCAGATTTTTTTCAGGTCTTCTTTGATTTTAGGGTTTTCAATCAAAAGGAATTTCCATGGTTCATAGCCAAAGGAGCTTGGTGATAACCGGCCGGCTTCAATGATTGTTTGCCAGTCTGGGTCACTAATTTTTTTATTCAGATTGAACTTTTTGGTTGCATACCGCCGGTGAAAAACATCAATAATGTGTTGGCGTTCTTCTTGCGTACTCATAATAATCACCTCACTTACTTTTTGTTAGAATCATTTTACCATACTGAATTGCTGGTGAATGCAAAAAAACTGCGAATAAATTTTTAAAATTTGCTAACGGGATTTCCGAAAAATCCGCTTTCTTACTTACCATATCTAGTGATTGGACAAATCATGACCCCCAAAATGTAGCTTTATTTTTTGAGAAAATCGGCGTATGATTAAGAGTGCTTGTTAATGGAATCGAAGAATCGAAAACAAGAAAATCAAGGGAGACAATGAACCCGGAAGAAAGGATGCATCTATCATTTTGATTACACTTTCAGGAATTATTGGGTCTGGTAAATCAAGTTTAACGGAAATTTTATCAGATGAATTAGGGACTAAGGCATTTTACGAACCAGTAAAGGATAATCCAGTATTACCGCTTTTTTATAAGGGAAACGAAATTGCCGCTAAGAAACGGGCAGCTGGCGATGAAGAAGCAACTAATCCATATGCATATTTGTTGCAAACATTCTTCTTGAATCGGCGGTTTGCAATGATCAAACAAGCAATGCAAGAGGATAATAATATTCTCGACCGTTCAATTTATGAAGACGAAATCTTTATGCGGATGAATACTGAAATGGGCAACGCAACGGAAGTAGAATACGATATTTATAAGAGCTTGCTTGCGAACATGATGGAAGAACTTCCATTTGCTTCCCACAAAAAATCACCGGACTTGATGATTACGATCAAGGTTTCATATGATACGATGCTCAAACGGATTGAAAAGCGCGGCCGGGAATATGAATTGGTTGAAAACGATCCATCATTGGTTGACTACTATCACCGGTTACTTAAGCAATATGATATTTGGCGTGACGAATATGATGCATCACCAATGTTAGTGATCGATGGTGACAAGTATGACTTTGTTACGAACATGGAAGACCGGGTCGAAGTCTTAGAAATGATCGAAAACAAGTTAGTTGAACTTGGTAATTTAACGACAGAAAAGGCTGCTGAATTGAAAGAAAAGCATAAGATTTTGCTGGATGAAGAATAGAAGGTGCGACAAAGCATTCAAAATGAGTGTGGGGGAAGCAGAAAAGCGAACGAATCGCGCCAGCGTAGATTCGGAGGTTTTCGAACTTCCACGCAGCCTGTTTGTTTTGGAACCCGATTATGCGAATATGATAAAGAGGTTGGGAATTTACTCAACCTCTTTTACTATATTTAAATAAATGAAAACCTTTACTTGAAAACTCAATATGATAAAGTTATCATAAAAATAGATAAGCGGATGGGAGTGTTGGTCATGACATTAGGCTATAAAAATATTTTAGTTGGAATCGACGGCTCAAAGGGATCAGAAATTGCATTGATGGATGCGTTGAACATTGCTAAGCGAAATGATGCTCATCTTGATGTTTTATGGGTACTGGACATGAATTCGTTGGAATATGGTAATGCAGGGATTACCCTTGATGGTGAACGCATTTATAAAGAAGAACAAGAATGTGAACAATACATCAATGATTTGAAAGAACACCTGATCGAAGAAGGGTTGCCCAAGGACAAGGTTTCCGTTCACCTGCGGTTCGGAAATCCTAAAACCGTTATTGTTGAAGACTTCCAACCAGAATATAAGAACGATTTGATTATTGTTGGTGAAACTGGGAAGAACTTCTTTAAGCGGATCATTGTTGGTTCTGTCGCATCATACGTAATGCGAACCGCTAAATGTGATGTGATGATCGCGCATACACCAGCGTCAGCTGCAAAGGCAATTGAAAATGATATGGAAGATATCAGTAACGAATAATAAAAAGATGAGACCCTAGTCAAAGAGGACGTGAAGAGATCACGTTCTCTTTTTAATATCTACAATTAAAATTGTTAATGAATTTTGTCATCTCTTTTTAGAGTGCTATAATTTCACATGTACATTTTATTATTGAAGGGAATTTTAATTCGTGGAATCATCATCGAAAACGAAAAAAATCGGATTGGCGACCCTAGTAATGATGATTATTTCATCAATCTACGGGTTTGCCAACACGCCCCGGGCATTTATGCAAATGGGGTACGCAAGTATTATTTGGTACATTTTAGCTGCCTTGGTATTTTTCTTACCGGTCAGTTTGATGTTGGCCGAATACGGATCATCTTTTAAAGAAGCAAAAGGCGGAATTTATTCATGGCTTGAAGGATCAATCGGTGAAAAATGGGCCTTTGTTGGAACTTTTATTTGGTTGGCAGCCTGGATTGTTTGGCTTGTTCAGACAGCTTCAAGTTTTTGCATCCCATTATCATCTGTTGTATTTGGAAAAGATACAACTTCAACATGGCATCTTTTTGGTTTAACTCCAATCGAGACATTGGGAGTAATTGGGATTGTAGTTGTAATTGTTGTAACCTTTTTCTCGTCTCACGGAATGGATGCGATTGCTAAAGTTTCAACGGTTGGAGGAGCTTTTAATATTGCTGTTAATGGTTTGTTTTTGATTATTAGTGTGTTAATTTTAATTTTCAATCATGGCCATTTAGCACAACCAATCAGTGGAGCAAGTTCGTTTATTCATTCACCTAATTCACAATTTACAACGCCGATTGCAATGATTTCATTCATTGTATATGCAATCTTTGCATATGGCGGAATGGAGACCATGGGCGGAATTATGGATAGCTTGGATAAACCTGAAAAAACATTTCCACGTGGAATTTTAATTGCAACTGCGATTATCGCCATCGGATATGCATTAACGATCTTTATGTGGGGTTTTAGTACGAATTGGCGTCACGTTTTTGGTGGCGGTCAAGTAACTCTTGGAAATGTTACTTATGTCTTGATGGGGAACTTAGGGGTTGCGTTTGGAAATGCAATTGGCGTTTCACACCATACAGCACTGCTTTTTGGAAGTTTAATGACACGCTTTACAGGATTTAGCATTTTACTTGCGGTCGTTGGGAGTTTCTTTATTATGACTTACTCACCGATTAAGTCATTTATTATGGGATCAGATCCAGAATTGTGGCCAGCGAAAATTACTAAATTGAACAAAGCAGGAATGCCGGCATTTGCGATGTGGATCCAAGCAATCGTGGTTTGTGTCTTTATCTTCTTTATTTCATTTGGGGGTTCAGCTGCAAGCAAGTTCTTTACGATTTTGACAAACATGTCAAACGTATCAACAACGTTCCCATACTTATTCTTAGTTGGGGCCTTCCCATTCTTTAAGAAGTTGAAGGACATTGACCGTCCATTTGAATTCTTTAAGAATAAGTTCTGGACAAACTTGATCGTTGCATTGTGCTTGATCGTTCTTTCAGGTGGGATTTTGTTTACGATTATTCAACCAATTCTTGTTCATCAATACAGTACCGCATTTTGGACAGCAATCGGACCGATCTTCTTTGGGGCCGTTGCGTTGATTTTTTATGAAGTTTCAAGTCGAAAACGGGAAAAGAAAAATTAGAAAATAGATGAAAGAAAAACGGTTATGGCTTTTAAACCATAACCGTTTTTTACTATTGGTTTTCTTTTTGCTTTTTCCGTGCTTTGATTTTGCGAATAATGTACTGGACAGCAATCGTTAACAACGAGCAGAACGTACTTAAAACGATAAAATCAAAGATTAATAAAATGATCAGTTCCAGCGACATTTGCGGGTGGTGAATAAATTTTTGGACCGTAAATGCAAGGCAGGCAATTAATAACAGGGTATCAGCAATGAAAATCAGAATCAAATTGCGTTTAAGATGTTTCATTATTGCACCTGCTTTTTATTCGCTGCCGACGATGCTGCGGACTTGGGTTCCGAGGTTTTCCCAGAATTGATATGCATCATCTTTAAAGTCATCTTCAAAGGTTTCAAATCCTTTTCGGGGAACGAGTTCACCAACCCGTTCGCTTTGGACGCCGCGCACCCACATTTTTTTATCTTGAACATCCCACAAAACGGTCCAGTAGGATTCTTCAAGCGCTTCATTAAAAAGATCTTGCGTTCCTGAAAGAACCGTGTCACGTAAGACTCCTTCTTCGGTTGCATTTGGATATCCGTGGGCTTTAAGCCAAGATAACTTAGCGATGGCCTCAGGATAATCGTCAGGAATCATTGTAAACATAAAATATCCCTCCTCTAGAACATCTGGTTTCATTTTACAAAAAAATCTTAAAGAGTAAAAGATTATATGGTAAGCTAAAATCAATTGGAAAACGATTTCAATAATTACAAGGAGGTTTTCTGATGAATTTTAAAATGATTGCAACGGATATTGATGGAACATTAGTGACGGACGACAAGCGCATTATGCCGCGGACTGTTACCGCCCTTAAAGAAGCTCGAAAACGTGGAATTTATATTGTGTTGTGCAGCGGGCGACCGGTTTCGGGAATTCAAGATTATTTAGCAGAATTAGGCTTAACTGGAAATGCCGATTATGCAATCACATTCAACGGTGCACAGGCAATGAATATTGGCAAGCGCAAAGTTGTATTTGAAAATGGATTGACCGATTTAGAGTGTATCGATTTTATTAAGATGGCGGTTAATTTAGGAATCAAAAATCAGGTGGTCACATTAAATTCTGAAATTTATGTTACGGATCAAGATATTAGTAAATATTCAGTTGAAGATGCATTTTATACTCATATGCCATTGAAATATCGCCAACTTAAAAATTTACCGACGGGAATGGATGCAGCCAAGTTTATGTGGGTCGACCAAGCAGAAAAAATTACGGCGCAGCTTGATCAGATTCCTGAAGAACTTTATCAAAAATACGCAATTGTCAGAAGTGCACCGTGGTTTTTGGAGTTCAACAATTTAAATGCAACGAAAGGACATGCGGTTTTGGAACTTGCAGCTCATCTCGATATTGAACCGGATGAAATCATGGTTGCAGGAGATGAAAATAACGACCTTTCAATGTTGGAGCAAATTCCGTTTAGCGTTGCGATGGGGAATGGCAATCAACATGTTAAAGAGGTCGCATCAGTAATTACAGAAGATAATAACCATGATGGCTTAGGATTAGCGGTTGAAAAGTATGTATTGAATCAATAATTGAAATCGACGGGGATTTAAATCTCAGTCGATTTTTGATTGATTCTGAATAAAAGACTAATAAAATTGAATGAATTTGACCGAATGTGATTGAATTTGATTATTAATAATGCTAAACTATTGATGTGGAGGGAATGAAAATGCTTGCAGAAGAACGGCAACAAATGATTTTGGAGATGCTGAAAGCCAATCAATTTGTTAAGGTTCAAGAAATTTGCAGTCAGACACATGGGTCAGAATCATCAGTCCGGCGAGATTTACAGACGCTTGAAGAAAAAGGACTGTTGGAACGAGTCCACGGTGGGGCAAAAATAAATTATACTTTGCAAAATGAGCCTGATATGTTTGGCAAAGCGTCTCAGCATCCGCATGCTAAAGAGCTGATTGGTAAACAAGCAGCGCAGCATGTTAAACCCGAAGATGTGATTTTCCTTGATGCTGGAACGACGACCCTTGCAATGGTTGACTATTTACCGCAAGATCAAGGCATCACGGTGGTAACGAACGGAATTTTGCATGCTTCAGCTTTAGCGGAGCGACACATCAAAACGATTATGGTTGGTGGCCTTTTAAAAGAGACCACTAAAGCAATTGTGGGGGTCGATGCATTGAATCAGTTAAGCAAACTGCGGTTTAATAAGGCATTTCTTGGAATTAATGGGGTTGATCAGGATGGCTATACAACGCCGGATCCGGATGAAGCTGCAATCAAAGAATTTGCATTAACTAAATCACAGGTAACATTTGTCCTTGCTGATTCATCGAAATTTAACAAGGTATCCTTTGTGAACGTTGCTCCATTAAATGCCGCAACGATCATTGTTGAAAAACTTTCCGCAAAGCTGCTTCATTCATTTAAGAGTCAAACGAGGATTGAGGAGGTTCAAGAATGATTTACACAGTTACGGTTAATCCGTCAATTGATTACATCGTTCAGTTACAAAATTTAACGCTTGGCGAAGTCAACCGGATGGATTACGATAACATGCTTCCTGGCGGTAAGGGAATCAACGTTTCGCGGATTCTTCAAGAACTTGGTCATAAAAGTGTTGCTTGGGGTTTCTTAGGTGGCTTTACTGGTAACTTTGTTGAAGACGCATTAAAGAAGGTCGGTTTGAAGTCCGATTTCACTTCAATTAAAGGCAATACTCGGATCAACGTTAAGATCAAGGCCCAAGAAGAGACCGAAATTAACGGTAAAGGACCGCAATTATCGGCTGACGAACTTGATCAGTTCAAAGCGAAATTTGATAATTTAACGGCGGATGACACGGTTGTTTTTGCCGGCAGTTTACTTCCAGGCTTAGGTGATGATTTTTACTTTGATCTAATTAGGATCATTCGTTCAAAAGGCGCCCAATTTGTAATTGATACAACTGGTGACAGTTTGTTGAAGACATTATCAGAACATCCATTAGTTGTGAAACCTAATAACCATGAGTTAGCTGAAATGTTTCACGTGAAATTCAACGGGATGGATGACATCGTTAAGTATGCCAAGAAATTGCTTGAAATGGGTGCCCAACACGTATTGATTTCAATGGCAGGTGATGGCGGCTTAATGGTTACGAAAGACAAGGTTTACCGCTCATTAGCACCAAAGGGAACGGTTATTAATTCTGTTGGGGCCGGAGATTCAATGCTTGCTGGTTTCACCGGAACGTTTGCTGAAACCAAGGATCCGGTTGAAGCATTCCGGTATGGTCTTGCGAGCGGATCAGCCACCGCATTTTCTGAAGATTTAGCAATCCGTGCCAAAATCGATGAAATTTTGCCACAGATCAAAATTACAGAATATTAATTAAAGGAGGGAAAACATCATGGATATTCGCAAGCTATTGATGAAGGATATCATGATCATGAACCTGAAAGCCACAACCAAGGCTGGGGTCATTGATGAAATGGTTCATCACTACTATGAAAAGGGAATCATCAATGATGAAGAACTTTACAAAAAAGATATTTTAAAGCGTGAAGAAGAAGGCTCAACCGGAATGGGCGATGGCATTGCCATTCCGCACGCTCACGATAAAGCGGTTAACAAACCAGCTGTAATGTTTGCACGCAGTGTTAAAGGGGTCGACTATGACTCAATGGATGGACAACCAGCCCACCTCTTTTTCATGATTGCTGCGCCTGAAGGTGGCGACAACACCCACTTGCAAGCTTTAGCTGCATTATCACAAGTTTTGATGAATCCGGACGTTGTTGCAGCATTGAAAAAAGCTGATACTCCGGATAAAGTTCAAAATATTTTTGCCAAGGCCGTTGCTGAAAAGGAAGCTGAAAACAAGGCTGAAGAAGAAGCCGAAAAACAAGCTCCGGCTTCAAGCGATAAGCCATATATCGTTGGGGTAACAGCATGCCCAAACGGAATTGCACACACTTACATGGCTGAAGAAAACTTGAAGAAGACGGCCAAGAAGATGGGCGTTGATATCAAGATCGAAACAAATGGTTCAGAAGGGGTTAAACATGAATTAACCGCTGATGAAATTAAGCGTGCCAAAGGGGTTATTATTGCAGCCGACAAGAAGGTTAAGATGGCCCGATTTGATGGCAAGCACTTAGTTAATAAGCCAGTTACTGCCGGAATCAAAGAACCGGAAGCATTGATTCAAGAAATCTTGGATGAAAAAGCTTCAGTCTTCCATGCAACTGGTGATGAAGGTGAAACCGCCGAAGAATCATCAAACGGCGGCGTATGGGCTAATATCTACAAGCAGTTAATGAACGGAATTTCTCATATGTTACCGTTCGTTATCGGCGGTGGGATCTTAATGGCCCTTTCATTTGTGGTTGAAAACTACATGGGCGGAAGCCACAGCTTGGCATTCAAGTTCTTAAATAATGCTGGGAACATGGCCTTTGCTTTCATGGTTCCGGTTCTTGCCGGATACATTGCTGAAGCGATCGGTGATCAACCAGCCTTGATGCCAGGGTTCGTCGGTGGTTTTATGGCAATGGTCTACAAGGGTTCATTTGGTGGCGTTTACCAAGCCAACTTCCATGCTAATGCCGGTGCATGTGCTGGATTCTTAGGCGGAATCGCAGCCGGATTTATTGCCGGGTACATTATGGTTGGTTTGAAGAAGCTATTTGCGAAGTTACCAAAATCAGTTGAAGGAATGAAACCAATGCTGATTTACCCAATTCTTGGGTTACTGTTGATTGCTTTGATCATGTTCTTCATCATCAACCCAATCTTCTCAGGTATTAACTTGGTAATTACTCACTTCTTGAACAGCATGGGGACCGGGAACCTTGTTCTATTGACCATGATCCTTGCAGGAATGATGTCAATCGATATGGGTGGTCCATTCAATAAAGCAGCTTATGTTTTCGCTTCAGGTGCATTTGCTAACGACCCCCACTCAACGACTGCTGCCATTTTAATGGCGGCTGTCATGGTTGGAGGAATGGTTCCACCATTTGCAACGGCGATTGGAACTGTCTTGTTCAAGAACAAGTTCACTAAGCAAGAACGTCAAGCAGGGGTAACCAACTGGGTTCTTGGATTCTCATTCATTACTGAAGGGGCAATTCCATTTGCAACGGCCGATCCATTGCATGTTATTCCATCATGTATCATTGGATCAGCAGTTGGTGGCGGAATCGTTGGCTTAATGAAGATCGGTGTTCCGGCTCCGCACGGTGGTTTATGGGTAACTCCATTAGCAACCAACTGGTGGGCATACATCTTAGCAACCGTTGTTGGTTCGATTATTGCGGGAATTATCATGGGCTTGATCAAAAAGAAAGTTTCAGAAGATCCATATGAATAAGAAGGGGCAGCAAAACAGTACGAGGTTAGTTTGAAAAGCGAATCATAGGTTCAGAGAGTTTTGAACTTCCAAGTAATTTGTTTGTTTTAGAACCTGATTATGTAAAAAGCGTATAAAAAGAGGATGTGACTTGGCGGTCACATCCTCTTTTTGTATTCGGCTAAATGAACTCATTAATTCCAGCCAAATAAACTTTTAATCCAATCAATAAAACGTTCAAACCAGTTCTTAGCTTGTTGAGCGGCAGCCTGACCTTGTTTGCTGTTCATCCAGTTTTTAGCTTTATTCATCAAATTCCCGGTTGAATTTTTAACGTTTTGAATCGTGTTATTAACATTTTTAGTGTAAGATTTATCAGCTGAAATTGGTGAATTTTGGAAATTGATCAACGCATTGGTAATCTGTTCCTTTTGGTTATTCGTTGTTTGGTTTGCAATTCCATGTTCAGCTAAAGCTTTATTTAACATGGCTTGAATATCTTGCTTGGTTGCAAGGTCTTGACCGTTATTTTGTTGCTTTTGTTGTGAAATTTGTTTTGAAACTTCACCAACGGCAGCCATTAACTGGCCAGGATACTTCGTATTGTTCTTGTTGGCATCGATCGCTGATTGGGTCGCATTCAGCATTTGGTTAGCACTAGCAGTGTTTTGGGTATTCAATTGAATTCCGTTAGCAGCAAGGGCTTCGTAAACGCCGGTTAAAGCTGATTCCCCAGAAACGGGCCGGTTGGCAGTTACAACGATTGTGACATCAGTAACCCCGGCCATTTGAGCAACCATGGCATATTGCTGGGCCGTTACTTCGGTAATGTTGTTATCGCCTTGGTAGTTTTTGATGTTGACCTTGACCCCTGAACCAGGATCACTTGGAGCGATTGCAACAGAACTGATCATTGCGGCATTTGTCGTGTTAGATGACCCGTTGGCAATGTACTTATTATAGTCAGCAGCCGTTGCGGTCAGTTCCTTAAATGACGAGTCAACACCAAAGATCTTGTTTAATTGTGAGCGGACTTCGTTTGAAGTCCCGGCCCCATAAACAACGTATGCTGAGCTTAAAGTTTTATTATTATTTGATTGACTGTTGGTGTTCGTGTTTGAGTCAGTTTGTTCGGTTTGCGCAGCTTGAATTTGGTTAAGAAGCGTTGGCGCAGTTCCCATTAAGGTAATTGCCGCACTGGCAGTTACAATTGTTTTCCAGATAGTTTTCTTCTTCATTGCGCATCTCCTTTCAAATATAGTTTGATTTTATCACTTTTTGATATTAAATGGACGAATTTTGAAGACCGTTTCAAGAATAAAAATAATACAAGGAACGAAAGATGTTTAACACAATATATAGAAATTTTATTTGATTAAAACACAATATGTATGTATAATGGGAGGCGTTGTTAAAAAACAGAAAGGAAGTTGATTCGATGTTTAGTCGTTATAAGGATGTGCTGACGCACTTACCAGAATATTCAAAAAATATTTTTCGAAAGGGATATTTTAAATGGTTGATCGACCAATGCCGAGGTTGGGGCTGGTTCAGTTACGGTCTTTTGATTTTTAATTTTATTTTACAAGTCGGATCAATGATTCAATCATTTAGTGCCCACCCAATAACTTCAATCATTGCGTTTATTGGCGGGAACCTTTCAGTTGCGTGTGTTATCGGGATTTCAAACCGCTCAGGAATCCAAGGGTGGGCAGGATTGACGAGTGCAATTTGCATTGCAACAACCGCCTTCATTGCGCATAATTATGCTAATGCGTGGGAACAGATCGGTTACATTTTATTCCTTGATATTTTCTGCATCTTAGATCCGAAATGGAATGATGATATTAAAGCCGAAAAATTTGATAGTTGGTTTGACTGGATTAAATACGGAATCTTTTTCTTGATTGCATGGGCTGTTTTGCACTATATTTTCAGTTTAACTAATGACCCGCGGGTCTTCCTTGATAGTATGAGTTTAGCGATGTCAGTTACTGGATCACTACTTGAACTTAACCGGAAGCGGGAACAGTATTTTGTTTGGACGTTATCATCAGTGATTACGATTGCATTGTGGATCCAGACGATGCTTCAAGGCGCCGGCAACTTTGCGCTGATCTTCAGTTATTCAATTTTCTTCTTGAATGATATGTATGCTTTCTTTAGTCGTAAAGGTTGGTTCCGGACAGAAAAAGTCCGCGAAAGTTAATTATAAAAATTTATTAAGTTCAATGACAAACAGGTTAATGAATTGTATACTAAGGACAATTAATGACTCATAACCAAGAAGAAGCTCCGATCATTCGGGGCTTTTTCTTGTAGTTCAGGGCTTTTGGCCGGGAGATTCTGAAGGAATTCCAGAATGTGGTAAAATACTTAATGAAAGTTTATAGCTAATTTTAGATTATGAATTAAAACGAGGGAAATTATGGAAAAGCGAAAGTCAAAAAAACTTTGGCGAATCCCGGGATTTATGCAAGACAGGCGGATGCGGCTGATCGCATTATTTATTCTCGGACTAGCAATTGTAAGTGATGGACTAGCATTTTTTATAAGTCCAATCGTTGGGATAATTGTTTTAGTTTTGGCAATTGTCACAATGGCGGTTGCATATACAATGTTGCAACACTTACAGGAAGAAACAAGTGAATATATTTCAGATCTGTCTTACCGGCTGAAACGTGGCGGTCAGGACAGTTTGATTCGAATGCCGATTGGAACGATCTTTTTTAATGATAAGTATGAGATCGAATGGATCAACCCATACATGCAGCGGTATTTCGGCAAAGAGGATGTTTTGGGTAAGAAGATTAGCGACTTGGATGAAGATCTTGCTACGATTTTACAGGATCACTATGATGATAAGGAGCGCCACCGAATCCACTGGCATGACCATGATTTTGATTTACTGATTCAAAAAGACATCGGCGTGGCTTATATGATGGATATTACCCATTACGTTGAGATTCAACGCCAGTATGATGATTCACACGTTATGATCGGGCAAATTTTCCTGGACAATTATGATGAAATTTCAAAGGCCATGAGCGATAAGGATATTTCAAACTTGAGTAATTTTGTTACCAGTGCCCTTTCAGACTGGGCCAAGAAGTTTGGAATGTTTTTGAAACGTGTTGATGAAGATCATTACGTTATGATCGGATATACGGGAACACTGCGGAAACTTGAACAGCAAAAATTCTCGATTCTTGATAAAATTCGGGAACGGACTTTTAAGAGCAATTCACCGATCACATTGAGTATCGGGATTGCATATGGTGAAGACGACTTAAACGAATTGACCGAATTATCGCAGTCCAACTTGGACCTTGCCCTTGGGCGGGGCGGTGACCAGGTCGTTGTCCGGGAATCTGATGGCGAAGCCCGTTTTTATGGCGGAAAGACGAACCCGATGGCCAAACGGACACGGGTTCGGGCACGGGTGATTTCCCAAGCCTTAAGCGAATTGCTGAAGCAATCTGATCAAGTCTTTGTAATGGGTCATAAACGGCCAGATATGGATGCGATTGGGGCTTGTCTAGGAATTCGCCGGATCGCAGCAATGAATGGGAAGAAATGCTGGATCATTTTGAACCAGGACAACATTCACTCGGATGTTCGGCGGCTGGTCGATGAGCTTGGAAAGTATCCTGAAATCAAGGATAGTATTATTTCACCGGCTGAGTCGTTAGAAAAAATTACTCCAAGCAGCCTGCTTGTTTTGGCGGACCATTCAAAGCCGTCAATTTCAATCAGTCAAGAACTGTATGATCAGCTTTCAAACCGGGTCGTAATCATTGACCATCACCGGCGGGGGGAAGAATTCCCTGAAAATCCAATCTTGGTATACATTGAACCGTATGCCAGTTCAACATGCGAGTTGATCGCTGAAATGTTTGAATATCAATCACGGGATAGTGAACCAATCAATTCGTTGGAAGCAACGGCGATGCTGACAGGAATTATTGTTGATACGCAATCGTTCTCTCAAGGAACTGGGACACGAACCTTTGATGCTGCAAGTTATTTGCGGTCAATGGGGGCTGATCTGACAATGGCTCGGCACTTTATGAAGGAAAGTGAATCAAGCTACATGCAGCGGAATCACCTGATCGACCGGACGGAATTTATTGATAATGTTGCGTTATGTGTTGGTGAAGATGATCAAATTTACGATTCGGTAATTGCTGCTCAAGCTGCCGATTCACTTTTGCAAGTCAGCGGGATTCAAGCAACGTTTGCAATTACTCGGCGTGACGAACACACCATCGGAATTTCGGCTCGCAGTGATGGGACGATCAATGTCCAGGTCATCATGGAAGAATTGGGCGGTGGCGGTCACCTTGCAAACGCTGCAACCCAAATCAAAGACATTAGTGTGCTCGATGCACGTGAAAAGGTGCTTGAAATTCTGAATAAGGATGAAGAACCTCAATCTGAAACGGAAGACTAGGAGGAATCACAATGAAGGTAATTTTTACACAAGATGTTCGCGGTAAAGGAAAACGCGGTGAAGTTAAAAACATGGCAGACGGTTACGCCAATTTTTTAATTAAAAGCGGAAAAGCCAAACAAGCGGATGCAGCCGCAATGAGTCAATTACGGGCGCAACAAAAAGCAGAAGCCAAAAAGGAAGCTGAAATTTTGGCTGAAGCCAAGAAACTGAAAGAAAAGCTTGAATCAGGAAAGTGTGTTGTTGAACTGCAGGCTAAAGCGGGTGAAGACGGTCGTTTATTCGGTTCAGTCACTTCAAAACAAATTTCTCAAGCATTACAAAAGCAATATGATATTAAGATTGATAAGCGTAAGATGGAACTTGCCCAACCGATTCGGTCAATGGGCTACGTCAATGTTCCTGTTAAGCTCCACAATGAAGTTTCAGCTAAGATTCGGGTTCACATTGCTGAACAGTAAAAAAGCTTTGAAATTGAATTATAAGGAGGTTGTGACGCGGGTCACGCCTTCTTTTTTATTTGAATGAAATAGATTGGCGCGAAATCAATTTTGCGTTATGATTTTGATGATAACTTCTTAAAAAGAAAGGAAACAGTTCGGTGGATAATAATTCAGAAATCGAAAATGTGATGCCGCATGATGCTCAGGCAGAACAGGCGGTTTTAGGATCAATTTTTCTTGATGAAAATGCATTGGCTGAAGCAATTGAGTTTGTTACTCCTGATGACTTCTATAATCGTGCAAACCAAGTGATTTTTAAAGCAATGATTGCCGTGGATGATGCCGGCGACAAGATTGATCCGTTAACGGTCTCAAATGAATTAAAACGATCAAATCAGTTTGAAGATGCTGGCGGGGCAGTGTATCTTGATGAATTGTTGAGCAACATTCCATCAAGCAGCCATGTGCGAGAGTATGCCAAGATCGTTCAGGGAAAAGCAGCTTTACGACGATTGATCAATACAGCCAATAACATTAAAACTGAAGCTCAAAACGGTGATGAAGAAGTCGACGATATTTTAGCAAGTGCTGAACGGCAGATCATGGACGTTTCTGAAAATCGAAATAGCGCCGGCTTTAAGCCCATTAGTCAGGTTTTGGATCAGGCGTTGGTTAAGGTGCAGGATCTTGCTCAAAGTGATGATGAGATTACTGGCCTTTCAACGGGGTACTATGATTTTGACAAGATGATTTCCGGCCTGCAACCAGATAATTTGATTATTCTTGCTGCTCGTCCGGCCGTCGGAAAAACGGCGTTTGCTTTGAATATCGCCCAAAATGTCGGAAAGGCATCAAATACTAACGTTGCGATCTTCTCCCTTGAAATGAGTGCCGAATCCTTGGTTAACCGGATGATTTGTGCGGAAGGCGGAATCAGTGCCAATCATTTACGGGATGGAAATCTTGAAGGTAATGAATGGAATGATTTGACGGTCGCAATCGGAACGTTAGCGAACACTAACATTTTTATTGATGATACTCCCGGAATCAAAATGTCAGAGATTCGGGCAAAGTGCCGGCGGTTGGCCAAGGAACAGGGTGGCATTGGTTTTATCGTTGTCGATTACCTGCAGCTGATTGAAGGTTCAAATAAGGAAAGCCGGCAACAAGAAGTTTCTGAAATTTCCCGGCAGTTAAAGAAGCTGGCGAAGGAATTAAATGTCCCGATTTTAGCGCTGTCACAGCTTTCTCGTGGCGTTGAACAGCGGCAGGATAAACGACCAGTATTGTCAGATATTCGGGAATCAGGATCAATCGAACAGGATGCAGATATCGTGGCGTTCTTGTACCGGGATGATTATTATGAACGAGCGGATGCCGGCGACGACGATGAAGCTGATTCATCGGCAGAAGATAATGATCCAGATGCAGGTGAAGTTGAATTAATCATCGAAAAGAACCGGGCCGGAGCGCGGGGAACAGTTAAATTGCTGTTCATTAAGTCACATAATAAATTTGCAAACCTTTCCGCTCGGCAAGAAATGGCATAGTTAATTTATATCTTAATTATAATCAAACTGAAAGCTTATCATTAATCGTTGAATGATAGGCTTTTTATGTTTTCACGCTAATTTTCAAATGAATAATTTTGAGATAAATTGAATGCTGAATATTGATAGACCGGCATTTTACCAAATATTAATAAAAACTAAGAAATTTTTTTTGCCAAAAATTTTTTACCAGGGGCAAATAGGCAGAATTACGCTGATAACTCTGTCAAGTAAAATTTTTTAAGCAATTTTAGGGCTTTTTTTTTAGAAAAAACCGCGCTAAAATAAATCAAGTAGTGATCAAAACAAACAAACGTTCGTAGTGTGGGGGCTTTGAAAGTGACGATTTCAAGTAAAATGTCAACGGAAGAATTGGTGAAGGAAGTTATGAACCAAAACCATGTCAGCTACCAAGAAGCAATCTCAATTCTATTACAGTTGACGGAAAAATAGTGCAAGGGGCTGGACGGATGACGGTCCTTTTTTTGTACCCTCAGCAATCAAAAAATACTGGATCATGATTTTGCACAATCCTGTGATTAGGTTATAATATGGAATTAGATTTACATACGGAGGGAACGCAATGAGATACTCTGGTGAAACCGTTGATGCGGCTTTAAGCAAAGGCTTAGCAGATTTAGGGGTTGGCCGTGATCAAGTTGAAGTGACTGTTATAAGTGAAGGACGCAAGGGCTTTTTAGGAATTGGAAAAAAGCCAGCAGAAGTTGAGATCATGGTTCTTGAATCTGATGATCAGATTGATGATCAATATTCAAATCAATTAGAAGATGAAATTACGGCCGAAATTCATGAAAGCGAAGATGAACCGGCAGAAGATTCACCTAAGGATGAAACTGCTAAGGAAGACGAATCAGTTGATGATGCCGTTCAAGCCGTTGGCAATTACCTAGATGACATTATCAGTCAGTTAGGAATCAATACTGAGATCTCGGTGACAGTTGATCAACGCAACGTGTATTTTGACTTTGATACCGATCAGCAAGGATTATTGATCGGCAAGCATGGCCGGACGTTGAATGCTTTGCAAATTTTGGCTCAGGCTTGTTTTGATAAGCAAGTCAAACGGCGTTACCGATTGATTCTTGATGTCGGTGATTACCGTGAGCGACGACGCGAAGAATTACAGCGGATCGCGGCCGATTTAGCAGAGCGGGCAATTGTTGAACGGCGGGCGTTTAAGTTAGGCCCAATGCCAGCAATGGAACGCAAGATCGTACACAAGACCCTTGCTTCAAATAAACATGTTAAGGCGAAATCGCATGGAAACGATCCATATCGTTACATTGTGATCGCACCCAAATTCAAATAGATGATTTATAGGGGTTAATTCAAATATTGGAGTATAATTTGGAGGATTTATCATGTTAGATCATAAACCATACCACCTTGAAGATGAATTGTGTTTTGCAATTTATTCAGCTCAAAAAAGTTATAATAAATTTTACAGTGAAGCATTACGTCGATTTGGTTTAACTTACCCACAATACATTACGATGTTGGTTTTGTGGGAAGAACGGCGGCCGATGATGATTAAGGAAATTGGTAAACGGTTGAATCTTGATACTGGGACCTTAACTCCGTTGTTAAAACGGTTAGAGCATAATGGTTGGATTACACGGACACGTTCAGGGGTTGATGGGCGCCGGGTCTACTTGGAGTTGACCCCAATGGCAAAGGAAAAGGAAAAAAATGTCAAGGAAGCAGTTTCTTACTCGTTTAGATTAATCGATATGAATTCGGAAGAATATAAGACGAGTGTAGGGTTGCTGCATCGTATTGCGAAAAAATTGGATGATTTGAACAATACTCTTGAAACTCATTAGATATAATGTAATTAAAAAAGCTGCGATTTTGATATGCACCCCAAATCTTGGACAAAATAAATCCAGGATTTGGGGTGTTTT
>NZ_AYYZ01000028.1 GCF_001435375.1 Ligilactobacillus araffinosus DSM 20653
CGCACTTTTTGCGTTGGCATATCCATTTCAGCCCCGATTTCTTCCGGAATTGGTTCGCGACCAAGATCTTGAAGCATTTGCCGTTGAATCCGAATCAATTTATTGATCGTTTCAACCATGTGAACTGGAATCCGAATCGTCCGTGCTTGATCCGCAATCGCCCGCGTAATAGCTTGCCGGATCCACCAGGTTGCATAGGTTGAGAACTTGAATCCTTTGCGATAATCGAATTTTTCAACCGCCTTCATCAAGCCCATGTTTCCTTCCTGAATCAGGTCAAGCAGTGACATTCCGCGACCAACATACCGCTTAGCAATTGAAACAACTAACCGTAAGTTTGCTTCGGCAAGGTGTTGTTTTGCCTCTTCATCACCTTGTTCAATTTTCAATGCTAATTCTTTTTCTTCATCAGCTGAAAGCAATGGCACCCGACCAATTTCCTTTAAGTACATCCGAACTGGATCGTTGACTTTAACCCCAGATGACAATGATGATGAAGTCTCCTTCTTTGCTTCTTCAGCAGTGTGGTCAGCGGCTTTTAAACTGGCCTTACTTGGTTCACCATTTTCATCAACCACTGAAATGCCGGAGTCTTCGACATGTTCAATGATTTTATCCATTTGATCGGCATTCAAGTTCATCGGTTCGGCAAACTGTTTGTTAAGTTCGTCATATTGAACTTTTCCTACCTTCTTATATTCTTTAATCAGTGAATTCAATTTACTCTTAAATTCTTTTTCATTCATTTTTGAATCTGCCAAGTTGGATTCCTCCTTTAGTTTCGATCCCATTCGAAATATCTTAGTTCACTTTATTTCCTAGTCAAGAAAGTCCTTTAATTGCTTTGACCGTGATGGGTGGCGCAGCTTCCGCAATGCTTTGGCTTCGAT
>NZ_AYYZ01000029.1:0-304 GCF_001435375.1 Ligilactobacillus araffinosus DSM 20653
AGAGCATCTGACTGTTAATCAGGGTGTCGACGGTTCGAGTCCGCCTGCCGGAGTTTCACTATGGAGAGTTGTCCGAGTTGGCCGAAGGAGCATGATTGGAAATCATGTAAACGGGTAATAAACTGTTTCAAGGGTTCGAATCCCTTACTCTCCGTATGCGGAAGTTATAAATATGACCCGTTGGTCAAGTGGTTAAGACACCGCCCTTTCACGGCGGTAACATGGGTTCAAATCCCGTACGGGTCATTATATGGAGGATTAGCTCAGTTGGGAGAGCATCTGCCTTACAAGCAGGGGGTCACAG
>NZ_AYYZ01000029.1:314-70925 GCF_001435375.1 Ligilactobacillus araffinosus DSM 20653
TAACCGAAAGGTTGCATTTGAATTTAATATTTAGTATCATCAATCAAGTAGTGGCTCGGTAGCTCAGTCGGTAGAGCAAAGGATTGAAGCTCCTTGTGTCGGCAGTTCGATTCTGTCCCGCGCCACCACGGAGGGGTAGCGAAGTCTGGCTAAACGCGGCGGACTGTAAATCCGCTCCTTCGGGTTCGGTGGTTCGAATCCACTCCCCTCCATTTTATAATAGGGATATAGTTTAAAGGTAGAACTACGGTCTCCAAAACCGTCGGTGTGGGTTCAATTCCTACTATCCCTGCTTCTTATTTTGATGGCGATAGTGGTGAAGGTTGGTTAACACACCGGTTTGTGGCACCGGCACGCGTGGGTTCGAATCCCACCTATCGCCCTTTTTTATTGGGCTATGGCCAAGCGGTAAGGCAAAGGACTTTGACTCCTTTATGCGCTGGTTCGAATCCAGCTAGCCCAATTTCTTAAGGATTTGAATCCTTTGAGATGGCGGTATAGCCAAGTGGTAAGGCAGAGGTCTGCAAAACCTTCATCACCGGTTCAAATCCGGTTACCGCCTTATTAATGCTTAGAAAGGCGTTAACTTTTTAAAATTTAATTATGCCGGTGTGGCGGAATTGGCAGACGCGCTGGACTCAAAATCCAGTGTCCGTTGAGGACGTATCGGTTCGACCCCGATCACCGGTATCATATGAATAAAGAGGTTGTGATGTAGGTCACAGCCTTTTTTGCTATATCCACATAATCGGGATTCTCAAAATAAACGGAACAAGCTAAGTTTGAAAAACGCCAAATCAGAGCTATGCATACTTATTCTAACGTTTTTCATATCTTCATTTTTGTATATTAAATTTATATTAGTTGAACTTTATATTAGTTGAACTTTATATGATAATCAATAAATTTTATATTAAAATTACTATAACAAATTACATATGGTTTAATTTGTGAACTTATTGCGATTAAAGCTTGAATTTGTTGTTATATCAATGATTAGAGTGTTGAAACGGCTCTGGCGAAACTTTAAATTAATTTAAAGGAACTCTAGTTTTTTTCTAAATTTACCGTTCAGTAATTGAAAATAAGTGTATAATGAAGAATGTAAGGTAGTTATTTGGATATGGACAAAAGCAAAGGAGCGGTTAGATATGGTTACTTTATATACATCACCAAGTTGTACTTCATGCAGAAAAGCTCGCGCCTGGTTAAAAGAACATGATATTCCTTTTACAGAAAGAAATATTTTCTCCAATCCACTTAGTATTGATGAAATTAAACAAATTTTACAAATGACTGAGAATGGGACAGAAGAGATTATTTCCAAACGTTCAAAAGCTTATCAAGATTTGAATGTTGACATTAATGATATGCCACTTCAACAGTTATTTGAATTATTACAATCAAATCCTGGACTTTTACGGCGTCCAATTATCATGGATGATAAGCGCCTTCAAGTTGGATACAATGAAGATGAAATTCGGCGGTTCTTGCCACGGAAAGTTCGAGTTCTTGAACTTGAGAAAGCCCAAAAGATGGCAGGATTTTAACCGGAATTAATTATTAAAATGGAATTTTGAAAGGTTGCCCATATAATATGGGTAGCCTTTTTTGTTAAATATGTGCTATGATATTACGTGAATTTGAAGGGAGGTTCTCTTTATGGAAATGGAGAAAATCAACGAAAATACAATGCGTGTAACCCTTGGAAAAGAGGATCTTGCCGAGCGTGGAATTTCAATTTTAGATTTAATTGGAAATCAACACGACGTTGAAGATTTTTTCTACGGTATTTTAGATGAAGTTGACACTGACCATGAGTTTCGTGATAATGGGGCAGTGACATTTCAGTTAGTTCCAAGCGGTGATGGGGTTGAGTTGTTTATCACTAAAGTTGACCCAGAAGCCGCAGAGAAGATGAATTTGCCTAAAGATGCAGAATTTGATGAAAATAATAGCGTGATGCTTTCAAATCTAACGCCGGATGAACTGGATCAAATTGGTTTAGATAAGGATGTTACCCGAATTTTAAAGGACCGAATGAAGGAAAATTTAAAATCAGATTCAAAAGATCAACGCAAAACAACGGTTGAACAGCCTGAGAAAGCAAGTACTAGTCGATCATCCCAAACCCCTGAACAATCTGAAAACTATGTTCGTGTTATCGAATTTGAAACACTTCAAGATTTTATTGATTTAACCCGAAATGTAATTTTTAAAGTTTCATTCGGATCAGATTTATTCCGAATGGACGATAAATATTATTTGGTGATTAAATTCTCTGATGAAGAGGTCACAAGCGGAACGGTTCAGGATGTATATTCAACCATGCTTGAATACGGGAAAGCGCCAAAAATACCGCCAATTTATCTTGAAGAACACGGTCAAATTGTTAAAACCCGGAATGCATATGAATGGTTTTCATATAATTTTAGTTAATCAAAAAGACACCTTATTTGCGTAACTGTAGATGAGGTGTTTTTATGTTTTATGCGTTAAATTCTGAAAATCAAATGATTCATGCTTCATCGGCTGATTTATCTCAAAAATACTATTGTCCAGTATGTCATCAGCTAGTTAAATTACGAACAGGCAAGTCAAATTCAAAGCATTTTGCTCATGAGCAGGTGTCTTTTTCAAAGCAGCACCATGAAACAAACATTCATCAAGCAGGAAAAAAGTTATTAATGAAATGGGGAAGTGAGATGGGGTATGCTGTTCAGTCAGAGATATATTTTAAGAAAATTAAGCGTCGAGCTGATGTAATTTTTAAACTTCCAAGATTCCAAGTGGCTGTTGAATATCAATGCTCACCAATTTCACCAACGGAATTAACGAAACGCAGCCAAGCATATTTTCAGGCGGGGTTGCGTTATATTTGGTTTGTTGGGAAACGCTATTGTCTTCATGAAAGAATTTCGCAACAGAATGCACAATTTTTTAGATACCATCCCAATATTGGATTTTATTTTATTTATTTAAATACTGAAATGCAACGGTTGGAACTTTACTATCAAATTCAGCAAGCAGCATTTTTGCGTTCAAAATATCGAATTAAGTTTTTAGCAAATCTAAAGGAATTAATTCAATTTATCCGTCATGCTAAAGAAAACTATTTAAGCAGGATCTCGGTTAAAATGCGATTGTGTCAAATTCGAAACCTTAATCGGGCAGAAGCATACTCAGCGGGAATGACCCGCATGCTACAGATTCGATGTTATCTGAATCATCTTGAATTTCATCAAGAAGTTTTACAGAGTCTTTCGCCGGTTTTTGATTATCCGATCTATCGGTATTCAAAGGCATATTTTCAGATTGCGACGCAATTAAATATTGACGATAAAAAGTTGCTTTATCAAATGCCGTTTATTAACTATCATAATTTTATTTGAGAAAATTTACTGGTAAAATGATTTTGAGGTGAAGATGATGACAGAAATCAAAAAGGTTCCAACACGTTCAGAAATTCCCGAAGAATTAACATGGGATTTGGAACGGGTTTATCAATCAATTGAAGAATGGAAAAAGGATCAACAAAAATTAGAACAAGAATTAGCCGGATTTCGTAAAGCAAAGAATCAAATGGAGTCGGGGGCTGAAGAGTTTCTGACAGTAATTGAACGCTACCTTGAAATTATGCGAATTTATGAGAAGCTTGCAGTCTTTGCTTCGATGAAGAATGACCAGGATACAACCAATTCTAAATATCAGGAATTACAAGGAATGGCAGATAATTTAGGAACTCAAGTCAGTGAAGCAGTTGCGTGGTTTCAACCAGCACTTGTTCATCTTGATGATCAAGTGCTTCAGGATTACTTTGAACAAAATTCAAACCTTGAACCATATCGGCACTTTATTACTGAATTGCGTTCACAGCGGGACCATTTATTAAGTGATGCACAAGAAGAGTTACTAGCTGCAGCAGGAAACATTTTTGGCGCTCCTGAAAAAACATTTGAAATGTTAAGTGATGCGGATTTAAAATTCCCGATTGTTGAAGGCGAAAATGGACAGCAAGTTGAGCTTTCAGAAGGAACATACAGTAAATTGCTCGAATCTGCTGATCAAAAGATTCGTCGAGGCGCGTTTAAGGCATTGTACCAAACGTATGGATCGTTTAAAAATACGTTTGCAACGACCCTAACTTCACAAGTTCAAGTCCAAAATTATCAAGCCAAGGTTCGGCATTATGCTTCGGCCAAGGATGCTGCATTAAGCGAGAATCATATTCCAGATAAAGTGTATGATGTTTTAATTGATGAAGTTCACCGTAATTTGCCGTTATTACACCGTTACGTTAAATTGCGTGGTGAAGTTTTAAAATTAGACAAAGTTCACATGTACGACTTGTATACGCCAATCGTGAAGGAAAGTAATTTATCATTTACATATTCTGAAGCTCAAGCTAAAGCACTTGAAGCTCTTCAAGTTTATGGTGATGATTATTTACAACATGTTCAAGAGGCATTTGATAACCGCTGGATCGATGTTGTTGAAAATAAAGGAAAACGAACCGGAGCATATTCTTCAGGCGGATATGACACTGATCCATATATTCTTTTAAATTGGCAAGATGGACTGGAAGACTTATATACGCTGGTACATGAGATGGGACACAGTATGCACAGCTACTATACGACCCACACCCAACCGTATGTATATGGTGATTATCCGATTTTCGTTGCAGAAATTGCATCAACTACAAATGAAAATCTGCTTACGGATTACTTGTTGAAGACGGAAAAGGATCCTCAAGTCCGAGCATTCGTTTTAAACCACTATTTAGATGGCTTTAAAGGAACGATTTTCAGACAAACTCAATTTGCTGAGTTTGAACAGTGGATTCATGGACAGGATGCCAGTGGGAAGTCATTGACGGCTGATTCAATTTCAAAATTTTATGGTGACTTGAATAAGGAATACTATGGTCCTGCAATTTATAATGATGATGAAATTGCGATGGAATGGATGCGGATTCCGCATTTTTACTATGACTTTTACGTATATCAATATGCAACCGGATTTGCAGCCGCAACAACGTTATCGCAACGAATTGAAGATGACGATCCTACCCATACCGAAGCATACTTGAACTTCTTAAAGTCAGGGAGTTCAGCATATCCAATTGAAACGATGCAAAAAGCGGGCGTTGATATGACGCAACGCGAATATTTAGAAAAGGCATTTAAGGTTTTTGAAGAACGGCTAAATGAACTTGAAAAGTTAATTGTGAAGTAACATAAAAACGGAGGCGTTTTAGTGCCTCCGTTTTATTTAATTGGTTTTTGTGGCCTGTTTAATTTTGCAGAATGCAAATAATGAGTATGATTATTTGAACATAAGACCGAATCTTGTGGATGCAAAATAAACTTGTGTAAAATATTAAATGATTCTTGCGGATTAAGCGAAAATGCATAATCAGGAAAATCAGTGTTAGTGACTACGACTTCCGGGTAAGTGGTAATTTGCATTTCAGCTGCAATTCGTTGATCTTTTTTAAAGGTTTTAACCGCCAAATCAGATTGCCGGTCTTTTTTAAAGAGCTCCCAGTCAAGATGACTCTTAAAAGCAACCTTTTCAACCATCTCGTCAGTGTATTTAAAATTGTTTCTTAACGTACATTCTTGAACGTTGAGTAAGAAATTTCGTCCGCGTTTCTGGCCTTGAAAAAGAGCGGCCTCATAGTCAAGGGATGCCTTATAAAGGGTATCAACGACTTGATGTTCAATTGAACTTGAAACGCCAACGTGCTGCATCGCAAATGAAACGGTACTCAACGTCAAAAGCGGGAGAACTCGAAATCGAATTTTATTTTGAGCTTGCGCAAGCAATTTAATAATTTTCTTTTCAGTCTGATAGCAAGTTTCACTAATCGGATTAATAAATAGATATACCTCTAACATATTTATTTTTCCTCCCTGCTCGATTTATTCATTCCTTACTTTAAATAAAACAAAGCCGTTTTGCAATTAATATGTTTTCACCAACTAATGACAACGTATGGTAGAATAACAACAGATAAAGTTTCGGGGAGCGAAATGATGGATCGTTGGGATGAATTTTTAGCACCGTATGCTCAAGCAGTCGATGAGCTTAAGCTTAAATTGAATAGTTTAAAAAAACAAATGAGTTATAACAACCATGGCCCGATTGAATTTGTAACGGGCCGGGTAAAAACGAAGGAAAGCATTCTTGAGAAAATGCAACGACGGCACATCACTGCTGAAAACCTTGCAGTCGATATGGAGGACATCGCTGCCGTCCGAATTATGTGCGAATTTGTGGATGACATTTATACCATTGTGGGGATTCTTCGCAAACGGCATGATATGGATATTATTGAAGAACGCGATTATATTGCCCATAAAAAGCCAAGCGGCTACCGTTCATATCACATTATTATTCGTTATCCGGTCGAACTTGTTACGGGAACAAAGTATATTAAAGCTGAAATTCAGATTCGGACGTTAGCAATGAACTTTTGGGCAACGATTGAACATTCATTAAATTATAAGTATCAGGGTGAATTTCCACCCGAGATTGCTGAACGGTTACGGAAAACGGCGGAGGCAGCCTTTTTACTTGATACAGAAATGTCAAATATTCATGATGATATTAAAGAGGCTGAACGACTATTTGCACAGCGAAAACGGAATGACAAAGAGGATAAAAAATGAAGATTGGAATTTTTGCAAATGATACTCCGCAAACGGAGCAGATCAAAAATCAGCTTGAACAAAAATTAATTGATCGCCATATTACGATTGATAATACAGATCCTGAAATTGTAATTACAATTGGTGGTGATGGAACGTTACTTTCAGCATTTCACCATTATCAGGAACAACTCGAAACGATTCGCTTTTTAGGGGTACATACTGGTCATTTAGGATTTTATACTGACTGGCGGGCTGACGAGCTTGATGATCTTGTAATCAGTCTTCAATCAGATAATGGGCAAGCGGTCAGCTACCCGCTCCTTGATATTTCCGTTACCTATCATGATGAAAATCAGGCCCGGCATTATTTAGCCTTAAACGAAGCAACGCTTAAGCGAATTGGAATGACAATGGGAGCTGATGTTTACATTGGCGGTGAACTGTTTGAACGTTTTCGGGGTGATGGATTATGCGTGTCAACGCCGACTGGTTCAACGGCCTATAATAAATCATTGGGAGGAGCAGTGATTCACCCGAGCTTAGATGTGATTCAATTGACAGAAATTGGATCGCTAAATAATTTGGTATACCGAACAATTAGTTCGCCAATGATCGTTCCGGCAAATGACTGGATCACGATTGTTCCCAATCAGGCGAGTGACTTTTTTATGACGGTTGACCAGGAAAATATTTATGGAAAACAAATTGAACAGATTATGTTTAAGGTCTCGAAACGTAAAATTCGGTTTGCTAAGTATCGGCACACTGAATTTTGGCGGCGGGTTCAAGCAGCATTTATTGGTGATTTAAATGAGAATTAGTTGGCAGTATACGGGAAATGAACCGATAAAACTAAAGACGTTTATTCGCAATCAGGGAATTTCCCGGCACTTAATGGCAAAAGTTCGGGGCGATGGCGGCAAAGTTCTGATCAATGGCGTTGAAAATCGTCAAATTGATAAGATTAAACCGCAAACGGTATTAACGATTAAGTTTCCACCTGAAGAGAACCGTAAAAATGATTTAATTCCATCGTACGTTCCTTTAAAGATTATATATGAAGATCGCGACTTTTTAATTATTGATAAGCCGGATCATGTTAATTCGATTCCGTCCGTTCCTCAACGTAAGGATTCATTGGTGAATCGGGTCGATGGCTATTATCATCTTCGGGGATATGACGATTTGATTCCACATATTGTGACCCGGCTTGATCGTGATACATCGGGCGTGGCGTTGTTTGCCAAACACCGGTATGCTCATGCATTGCTTTCACAACAAATGGAGCAGCATGCAATCAAAAAGACTTATTTAGCGCTTTTGAGCGGTAATTTAAAGGAAAATCATTTGGTGATTGATCGCCAGATTGGTCGTGTTCCGGGAAGTTTGATTGAACGACAGGCGGTTTCAAGCGGTGGGCAAGAAGCGCAGACTGAGTTATGGGTCAAAAAACGATTGCCGGACTGTACGGTCTGTGATGTGCGGCTGCATACAGGGCGGACCCACCAAATTCGGGTCCATTGTAAGTCGATCGGCTATCCGTTAGTGGCGGATACGTTATATGGCGGGCAAATTCAGTTGCCATTGCAGCGCCAAGGATTACATTGCCGTAAAATTGAATTTTATCACCCATTTAAAAAGCAAATGATGACGTTTGAAAGTCCGCTTCCACAGGATATGAAACGCTATTTAGAGTTTGAAGAGCACAAAAAAACTGGACGTTAAGTCCAGCTTTTTTATTCAACTAAGAGTAAGTGAAGGTTAAACTGTTCACAAAGCTCAGTTAATTGTTTTTCATCTTTTCCGGTCAGAACAAATTGAACTGTACCTTGATTATAGGCGATCAATGTTTGAAGATTCTTTTTAAATGATGATGAATCCGGGTGGACAGAAATCATGATGCGATCGATTCCATGCTCGTTTGCAAAATCAATGGCTTTCTTTTGCCCAGCCAAGGTTAATTCATCAAAAGCGTGGTTTAAGGTGATTTGCATTCCGCCAGCTGCGCCGATCAATTGTGTCATTGAATCTTCATCGAGATGATTTTCTTCAGTGATTGCGCCAATTGCAACGCTGTCAACGCCTAATGCTTGGGCCTCGAAAACATCGGCTTCCATTATTTTGATTTCGATATCGCTGTATGAATATTTGCCTGTGCGTGGTCGAATCAACGTTTCAATTGAAATCTTCTGATTGTCATGCAAATAGCGAACCGTTTCGGCAATCATGCCTTTACTAGCAGTTGTTTGTTGGTTTTGAAGTTCAATTTTTTGAAAGTCAGTAAGGGTTGAAAGTTCATGAATTGTCTGAACTGTCTTTTGTTTAATAATCATTTAAGATCCCTTTCTTTATCTTATTTTTTAAAGCAAACGCAGACTCCTTCAGGAAGAGGAATATTTTGCTGGATGCAATCTAGTTTACCATTTTTTGAATCTCGTTTAAATAAGGTTGCGTTGTTGGTATTTTGGTTAACCACAACGAGAAATCGATTTGTTTTGTCTAATGCAAAATCGCGTGGGAAACTGCCTTCGGTTGAAGTCCAGTCAATCAACTCTAACGTATGGTCTGAGTTGATTTGATAAATTGCAAGCGAGTCATGTCCCCGGTTTGAAACGTAAACAAACCGATGATCGTTTGTGATGCGAATTGCAGCGGCACCATTGTGGACAGTAAAGTCATCGGGAATCGTTGATAAAATTTGTCGAATTTCAAAATGACCATCATCCGGGGCATATTGAAGGACTGCAATTTGACTGCTCAGTTCAGCAGCTAAATAAGCGGTATTTTGATCAGCGAAAACAAGGTGCCGGGGACCGAAGCCAGCTTCAAAATTCAAGCAGGCATCTTCAGTCGCTTTTCCGGTTGAGTTAATGGTATAAGTCGTTAACGTATCATTTCCGAGGTCAACAACGGCCAACCGTCCATCTGGCGTAAGATCGGCAAAGTGGACGTGCGCGTCATCCTGTTCAGGCCGTGGTCCGTTTCCATGATGAATGATTTGATCAGTTAGGGTCAAGGTCAAATCATCGTTTAAATGATAAATTTCGACGGTTCCCCGATGGTAGTATGCTGCAAAAACGAATTGTCGAGACTGATCATAGCCGATGTAACATGGACTGGAGCCAGGTGTAAGTTGATCATCAAGTAAATCAAATGATTGGTCGGCCAGATTATAGTTGGTGATTCCGCCAAGGGAACCTTCAACCGCAACGGCAAGTAGTGAGTTGCGGTCAGTTAATCTTAAATAGGTGGGATTGCCAACCGTAATGATTGGCCGTGGTTGACTTAAACGGCCGGCATCGCAATCGAGTTGGGCTTGATAAATTCCACGGCTGGTTTGTTTAGTATATGTTCCAAAGTAAATTTGTTGTTTCATGTAACTCACTTCCCATTTAAGTTAATTTAATTATAGCATTTTCGAATTTCTTTAATAATTCAAAAATTGCTATGTTAAAATAACCTTGAGGTGAAGTGTGATGATTAAAATGAAAGTTGTTTCAGTCGGAGATGGCGCATTGAATGCGGATGATGGATTGGTTATTTTATTTGGCAAAGAAGTTTCAGAACGGTTAAAGGAAGTCTCAGTTATTCAAGAATTTGAACAAATCGATCAGTACGGTGTGAAAAAAGGAATGCAGTTAACGATTGATGATCAGCATTATCAAGTTGCATACGTTGGAAATTTAGTCGAAAGTAATCTTGAAACGGTTCATCATACTGTTTTAGATTTTAATACTGTTCCGGATGAACCCCGCAGTAATGCAATTTAC
Source organism: Ligilactobacillus araffinosus DSM 20653 (assembly GCF_001435375.1). GTDB lineage: Bacteria > Bacillota > Bacilli > Lactobacillales > Lactobacillaceae > Ligilactobacillus > Ligilactobacillus araffinosus. The sequence continues at coordinate 10,744 of NZ_AYYZ01000029.1, forward strand.
TTGGAACCGCAAAAGTTTCCGATAATTCATGCTGGATCACAGATTACGATTGGAGAATAGAGGAATTATCGTGGCAAAGAAGAAAAAAATCAAGAAAACGAATGAAGAGCGGATTCTTGATGAAAATGGAATTGAATATGAAGAAAAGAATTTTAACTGGGTTGAACGCGGAATGGATGCGTTGAAAGATGCCGAAAGCCAAGGAATTGATCCAGATAGCTTGTTGAAGACGATCGTTTTACAAGCGAATAACGATGCCAAAGATTATCTGGTTGTTTGCTTACCCGTTCAGGCCGAGATCAATTTAAAATTAGTTGCCCATGAACTTGGGAAAAAGCAGGTTCATCTAGCCGATAATAAAAAGCTGGTGAAAATCACTGGCTATGTTCATGGAGCAAATACACCAATCGGAATCAGCGCATATAAAGGCTTCCCAATCTATTTTGATGAACAAATTCAAAAGCTTGATGAAATTTCGGTTTCTGCGGGAAAGTTAGGACGCTCAGTTCGATTAAAGCGGGAAGATTTAGTAAAACTGGTGAAGGGATCATACATTAAAGTTGAACGCTAATCAAACAAAGTTATTAAAGAAAATTGATCAAGCAAAAGTTTTTTTGACGCACAATCGTAACTTATTTAAGTGTCCGTATTGCGGGGCGAAGATGACTGCGATTGAAGATTATAGTTTGATTTGTGCTCAAGGCCACCGGTTTGATTTGTCCAAAAAGGGGACGCTTTTCTTAATTAAGCATGGGGTTAAAAGCGACTACGATCAAAAAGAATTATGGCAGGCTCGGCGCCATGTCCTTCAACACGGATTATTTGATGAGGTACTTGAACAGATTATTCAACGGATGCCTCAACGAAATTTAACTTATATTGATGTAGGATGCGGTGAAGGGACGCCGCTTGCTCAAATTCGGAAACAACGCCGTCAATTCAATGATCAAGCAATTGGATTTGATATTTCAAAGGATGCGATTAGCCTGGCAACGCAGCAAACGGCGAATAGTTTCTTTTGCATTGCAGATTTAGCGGCGCTCCCATTTGCCAATCGTCAAATCGATGTCATTATTGATATTTTATCGCCGTCATCATACCGCGAATTTGATCGGGTTCTTGCCCAAAATGGAATTTTATTTAAGGTTATTCCAAATGCCAAGTATCTGATTGAACTTCGGCATCGCCTCTATCGGCCTGAAGATCCGAAATATTCGTATCAAAATGATGACGTGTTAAACCGAGTGATAGAACAGTATCCGCAAACCGAAGTCGTTCCGGTTAAATATCAATTTGATTTAACACCAGAACTTGCGACGGACCTGTTAAAGATGACCCCATTGCAGTGGGGAACCCAGGCGGATCCGGCGAATGTCTTTAAAACATCGTTGGAGTATGTTACGGTTGATATGTCACTGTTAATTGTTCGGAAAATTTTGTAAAATTGCTTGTCAAACAATATTTAAGGTGTTAACCTTATTAGTAAGAAAACGGTTGTTAGTAATTAACCAAGTTGTTAGTTATTAATTAATTGGACTTCATTAACGTAGCTGTTCGCCGTGCCCACACCGAACGGTTACGCTTTTTTATTGCTTGAAATTAAGAAAGGAAGATATTGATGACGAATCACATTGCGCTCTTTGAACCATTAATGCCGGCAAATACAGGAAATATCGCACGGACTTGTGCGGGAACAAATACGGAATTGCATTTAATCGAACCATTAGGATTTTCAACTGATGATAAATATTTAAAGCGGGCCGGTTTGGATTACTGGGACAAAGTTAAAATTACATACCATAAGAATCTTCCAGCATTTTTAGAAACGATTCCTGATATGAGTAAACTTTATCTGGTTTCAAAGTTTGCGGAAAAAACATATACTGATCCGGATTATTCAAATGTCAATGAAGATCATTATTTCCTTTTTGGAAAAGAAACAACGGGATTACCGGAAAACTTCATGCGGCAAAATGCGGAAAAATGTATCCGGATTCCGCAAAACGATGACCATATCCGAGCATTGAACTTGTCGAATACGGCAGCAATTGTAGTTTATGAAGCATTGCGGCAACAAGGATTTCCGCAATTAGACCGGACGCACCTTTACGAAAATGACAAATTAAAATAATAGAAGAGGGAAAAATGGCAGCAAAGAAAAGCGGTAAACGAACATCAAAACGGAAAAAAGCGGCCGCAGCCCAAAAACCAATTTTTTCTGAACGGGTCGTTGGCCTGATTTTAGGTGTCGTAAGTTTATTTGGAATTTTTCATTTAGGTTACTTAGGAGTCTTGATTGCAAATGCATTCCGGTTGTTGATCGGCGATGCATATTTAATTGGAATTGGGCTTCTATTGTTATTTAGTATTTATTTGTTGATTTACGGTAAAGAACCCCAGATCAAACTACGATATTGGGGTGGAATATTACTGATTATTTTGGGAATTAGCCTTGGGTTGGAGGCAATTTTCTTTAATAAACTTGATTTGCATAACGACTTTATTGGTGTTACGTGGCAGTATTTGGCCAATGATATTGTCGGCGCAAGTCTTGGGACCGCGGTTGGCGGTGGGATGATCGGGGCGTTGCTGTATACCGGGACGAATTTCCTGCTTGCTCAGCTTGGATCATACTTGATCAGTATTTTGCTGATTGGTGCTGGTTTATGCATGTTATTTGGAATTTCACTGCAACAGGTAGCTCAATTTTTCGGAAAAATTGGACTTGTTTGTTGGAATGGAATTAAATTGATAGCTGATAAGTTAAAGACCGCGGCAGGAACAGCCAAAAATTCGCTTCAAGATGCAGCGGAAAAGCGGAAAGCAGCGGTCGCTGAAAAAACGGATGATCAACCGGAAGAAAAGAAAGGACCTGCTGAACCGGTAAATCTAGAAGAAGTTGAACCGCTTGTTGCTCCGGAAGATAAGGAATTGCCAAAACCGATCAGTGAACGGAATACAACGAATGTTTGGAATCACGAAACTGAAAAACCGGAAGAATCAGCGATGAAGCCGGTTTTACATCCGTCATCTTCAATTGAAAACTATCAATTGCCGCCAATTAGTTTGCTTCAGGATGTTGCGCCAACGGATCAAAGTCAGGAACGAAAAGAAATCAAGCATAATCAAGAGGTTCTTCGGCAAACGTTGAAAAGCTTTGGAGTTGATGCGGAACTGAAAAATACAATTTTGGGACCGTCAGTTACAAAATATGAACTGCACCCGGCAATTGGAGTTAAAGTTTCAAAAATCGTCAATCTGACAGACGATTTGGCGTTAGCCCTTGCAGCTAAAGATATCCGAATCGAAGCTCCAATTCCTGGAAAGTCATTGATTGGAATCGAAGTTCCGAATAAAAAGGTAGCGACGATTTCCTTCAAAGATGTGATTTCAGCGGAACATAAGCGCCCGCATCATTTGCTCGAAGTGCCATTAGGACGGGATGTCGCTGGAAAATTAATTACCTTGGACATTACGAAGACGCCCCACCTTTTGATTGCCGGCGCAACCGGAAGCGGAAAATCAGTGGCAATCAATGGAATCATTACGAGTTTATTAATGAATTGTACACCGGATGAAGTTAAATTAATGCTGGTCGACCCGAAGAAGGTTGAATTGGGAGTTTACAATGGCATTCCGCATTTAATTTCGCCAGTTGTTACGGAATCCAAAAAAGCAGCGATCTCATTGAACAAGTTGGTTGCTGAAATGGAACGGCGATATGAGACATTTGCGAATGTCGGGGCCCGCAATATTGACGGCTATAACCGGTTGATCAAAAATCAGCAAGCTTCAATGGATACTGGCGAAAAGCCGATGCCGTACATTGTGGGCATTGTTGATGAATTAGCCGACTTGATGATGGTTTCGTCAAATGAGGTTGAAGGTGCAATTATTCGAATTGCTCAAATGGGACGGGCCGCTGGGATCCATATGATTATTGCAACCCAACGGCCGTCAGTTGACGTAATTACCGGATTGATCAAGGCTAATGTACCGTCGCGGATGGCATTTGCAGTTTCAAGCGGAACGGATTCGCGGACGATTCTTGATCAAAACGGGGCTGAAAAATTACTTGGTCGGGGCGATATGCTCTTTAAGCTGGTTGGAAAGAAGCCAGTCCGGGTTCAAGGAGCATTTATTTCGGATGAAGACGTTGAGAAGGTCGTTTCCTTTGTCAAAGAACAGGGAACAGCTGATTATGATGATAATCTAGCGGTTTCGGACGAAGAAGTCCAGGCAACGCAGGATGGAAATGATTCAGATAACGATCCACTTTTTGAACAGGTGATTGACTTTATTCAACGTGAACAAAAGGTAAGTATTTCCCTCCTTCAACGGCGGTTTAAAATTGGATATAACCGGGCTGCCCGCATCGTTGATGATTTAACGAAAAAGGGTATGATTGGACCGCAAGAAGGAAGCAAGCCGCGGAAAGTTTACTTACCGAAGAAGGAAGAATAAGGATGAAGAGTGAATTTAATTATGAACTTAAACCGGGAATCAAGGTCCGGTTTATTCAGAGTAAACAATTTAAATCAGTTCAGATGATGGTTTCGTTTATTCACGAATTGAAAAATAAACGGGAACTGGCAAGCCGGACGCTTTTAGCCGGGATTTTAGAAAGTTCAAGTGCAGCATATCCGAATCAGCATGCAATCACACTTAAACTTGCTGAATTATATGGGGCAACGTTTGGCGCGAATACTGAAGTTGAGGGGAATTTAAATCTCCTCAATTTTGTTTATAGTTTTGTTGCGCCAGAGTACTTGAAAGCTGGACAGTCCCTTCTTGATGAATCGATTGATTTTTTGAATCAAATTATTTTTCATCCGCGAATGGAAAAAGGAATGTTTAAGCCTGAAGTCTTTGAACGTCAGCGAATGAATTTAAAAACATATATTCAAGGAATTGTCGATAATAAACAGTCCGAAGCCCTGGTTAATGTTCAACGGTCATATTTTGATGATCCAATTCAGCAAAATACACCATATGGGACGGAAACTGATTATCAAGAATTAACGAATCAGGACATTGTTGCGGCTTATGATCAAATGCTTCGGCGTGATCAAGTTCAAATCACAGTAATGGGGGATTTAGACCTTGATTTTTTGAAGCATTCTCTTTCAAAATTTGAATTTCAAGAATCAGCTCGGGAAACGCTTCATGAAATTTGTTATTCCCAAGCGGTCAAAAATCAAGTGAAGGTGCAAACGAAGAATGAATCAGTTCAGCAAAGTAAACTGGATTTGATTTATCATTTACCGATTGATGCGCATCAGGACAGAATGTTTTATGCTGCGGTTGTAATGAATGCGTTCCTTGGCGGGTCGCCGCAATCGCTTCTCTTTCAAAATGTTCGCGAAAAAGCAAGTATGGCGTATTATGCTGAAAGCAGCTATTCATCTTTACGGTCGATGGTGCTGATTCAAACCGGAATTCAAGCAACGAATCATGATTCAGTTTTAACGTTGATTAAGGAGCAGATTGCTGCTTTGCAGCAAGGCGATTTTTCCGTTGAGCAGTTAGCTAAAATTAAAATCGAACTGATCAATGAACGACAGCGAATGCAAGATAGTCCGGCAAGCAACCTTGAGCAAGCTGTTTTAAGCGAATTGCTGGATCGTCCATTGGATTATAAAACCCAACGAAATGGAATTCAAGCAGTGACAAAGCAGGACGTCGTTGCGGCTGCTAGTCAACTTAAGCTTCAAACTGAGTTTTTCTTGAAAGGAGAGATGGCCAATGGTAACTATTAATTACAGGCGTTTTCGCGAAAAGATGGAAAGTTTTGTTTTACCGAATGGCTTGCATGTTAATTTGATTGCCCGCCCATCCTTTCATCAAACGGAGGGAGTTTTGACGACCCGTTTTGGATCAGTTAATACAACGATTACGGTTGATAATCAGCTTAAAACTTATCCAAGCGGAATTGCCCATTTTTTGGAACATAAATTGTTTGAAAAGGAAGAGTATGATGCATTTGATAAGTTTGCAATTTACGGAGCAGATTCAAATGCATTTACCAGTTTTACCCGGACAAGTTATCTTTTTTCAACGGCTGAAAACGTTGGCGAATGTGTTTCAACGTTGCTAGATTTTGTTTTTAGTCCGTATTTCAGTGACCAAACTGTTAATAAGGAAAAAGGAATTATTGGGCAAGAAATTCAGATGTACGAAGACGATGCAAACTGGCAGTTACTGTTCGGAATTATCAACAATTTGTACCCGAAGACGCCGCTGACAGCTGATATTGCTGGAAGTGTTCAGTCGATTCAAGCAATTACGCCCGCAATGCTTTATGAATGCGATCAATATTTTTACCGGCCATCAAATATGAGTTTAATGATCGTTGGTAATTTTGATGGAGTTCAAATTAAAGAAATTATTAAGAATGCGACTGCAGGAAGTTCAGCTTCAAATGATAGGTTAAACTTACAACGGGTTAAGTTAGCTTATCCGTTAATCGTTCCGTTTGCTGAACGGCAAATGGATATTCAACGGCCGAAACTTGCGTTAGGGATTCGGTTTGAAAAAGATTTTCTTCCGGCTGAACGGTTTAAAGTCAAAATTATGCTGCAGATCATTTTAGAAATGCTGGTTGGCGAATCATCTACTGATTATCAGCGCTTGTTTGACCAGGGGTTGATCGACAACAGTTTCGGTTATGAGATTCAGCTTGAAGATGGATTCCAGTTTGTTGATTTTTATTTAGATACAAGTTTAGAACAAATCGATCAAACGGCTGCCGAGTTAAAGGCAATTATTGTCAATGCAGCAGTAAAACTTACGGAACAAAAGCCGATTTTTGAATCCATGAAGCGTGAATTTATTGGAAGGGCAATTAAAGGAATGAATTCCAACGAGAACATTGCCAACCATTTTGATTTGTGGCTTTATGGCGAACGGACGGTGTTTGACATTCCAGCAATGATCGAACAGCTGACATTCGATGAAGTGATTGATTTTGCGGATCAGTTCTTTGATCCGGCGGAATTAACTCGTTATCAAATATTACCAAGGGGAGATCAAAAATGAAGTGGGCGTTGATTTTAGGAAGTTCTGGTGATATTGGTAGTCAGATTGCACGTGATCTGGCACAGCAAGGCTGGTCGCTTTACCTGCACTATGCCCACCAGCAAGAACGAATTGAAAAGCTGATTGACGAATTTCAATCAAAGTTTCCGCGGCAGGATTTCATTCCCATTCAAAGTGATTTCATGGTGGCCGATGGTGTTGACCAAATCGCGAATTCAATTTTTGGAGTCGATGCAGTCATTTTTGCTCAGGGAACAACGCACTTTAAGTTTTTGCATGACTTTACTGAAAATGAACTGGATGAAATTTTGCGAATGCAGCTTAAAGTGCCGATGATGATTCTTCAGCGTTTAGAAGATAAGCTTGTCCGTGCAAAAGCCGGGAGGGTTGTCTTTATCAGTTCGGTATACGGGAAAAGCGGCAGTGCAATGGAAACCCCATACAGCGCAGTAAAAGGGGCAATCAATACATTTGTTAAAGCATATAGCAAGGAAGTTGCTTCGATGGGGATTACGGTCAACGCGATTGCTCCCGGAGCGGTTAATACTCAAATGAATCAAATGTTTGATGCGGAAACTTTGGCGACTGTTCGTAGTGAAATTCCAGTGGGACATTTGGCTGATCCGGCAGAAATCAGTTATTGGGTGCGCATTTTATTAGCACCCGAAGCAGGGTATATGACTGGTCAAACCCTTTATGTTACGGGCGGCTGGCTAGAATAGTCGTTTTTGGCAGATAAAGACGCTTATGATATACTTAACTGTATGTAAGACGAAATATTAAAAGTTTGAGATTAAATAAGAAAGATGTGGATTTTTAATGGCTAGTGTTGGTCAAAAATTAAAAGACGCAAGAATTGCCAAGGGGTTGACCCTTGATGATTTGCAACAAACAACTAAAATTCAAAAGCGTTATTTAATTGCGATTGAAGAAGGCAATTATGATGCTCTTCCGGGGAAGTTTTATGTGAAGGCATTTGCCCGGCAATATGCAGAAACGGTTGGCTTAAATCCCAACGAGATCATTCAAGAATTAGATCAAGAACTTGGAATGCCGGCTTCACCTGAAGAACAAGCAGAAACAACTTCGCGAGTTCAAAAGCGTGAAGAATTGACCCGGCCGCAAGACAACAGCTTAAGTGCAAAAATTTCTAAATATCTTCCAACGATTATTATCGTCGTGGTAGTGGTTGCAATTTTAGGGACGATTTATGCCGTTGCATGGGGAAACCATGAAAAGGCTAAAAATCAACAAATTGAACAAACCAATACCAAGGTTGCAGTTTCAACTGATGTGAAGAAACCAGCAAAGAAAAAGAAAAGCGAATCATCATCGACATCAAAGAAGGAACAAAAAATTGTTAATATTGCTTCCGCAGGTTCAACGTTTACATATAACGTTGAAAACGCACCAAGTCAAAGCACAATTGAACTTGGGGCTTCTGGCGGTTCATCATGGGATGCAGTCTATATTGGCGGCGCCCAAAGCTGGCAAGGAACCCTTCAATCAGGAGCAACGAAGGAAATTCAAGTTCCAGCAGGGACAAGCCGCGTTGTTTTGAGCATTGGAAATTCAAATGCTTCAACGGTTAAAATTAACGGTCATAAGTTGAACTTCCTTGCTCAAAATTCATCACTAACTGTACGGAAGTTAGTTTTGAATTTTACAAACGGTTCAAGCTCAACCAATGCTGAAACGCAATCCCAAACACAAACGGCTGCTCAAACTCAAGGACAAGGGCAAACGGTTAATAATCAAAATGGTTATCAAACAAACCAGCAACAACGTTATCAACAAAATAACGGTCAAACAAATAATTATCAAACCGTTACCCGGTAATTTTAATTGAGGTGAGAGAGTTGAATTTACCTAATAAATTAACAGTTATTCGAATTTTATTAATTCCATTATTTATGTTTGTTTTATTGTTACCGTTACATTGGGGAAACATCGTTCTTGCGGGGACGGCGATTCCGAAAACAAGCTTAATTGGCGCAATTATTTTTGCAGGGGCATCGATCACGGATTTTGTTGATGGTCAGATTGCTCGGCGAAAGCACTTAGTAACAAATTTTGGCAAGTTTGCCGATCCGTTGGCAGATAAAATGCTGGTAATGACCGCGTTTATTATCCTGGTTCAAATGGGAAAAGTTCCGGCATGGGTTGCCGCAATTATTGTCTGCCGTGAGTTAGCGGTTACCGGATTACGGTTGATCGTTGTTGAAAATAATGGTGAAGTAATGGCTGCGAAGATGCCAGGAAAAATTAAGACAGCATCGCAGATGTTTTCAATTATTTTTCTCTTCTTAAACAACATTTTCTTTGCAAATATTCACTTCCCAATCGGACAAGTTCTTTTATATGTCTGCTTGTTTTTTACGATCTATTCAGGAATCGAATATTTCTACAATGCACGGCACGTATTTGCTGACTCATTCGGGAAAGATAAAAAATAATTTGAAAAATAAAGGTGGAGAGGCTAGGGAATTTTCTAGCCTCTGTTTTGTCTAAAAATAATTTTAATTTCGTATCTATTAAGTGAGGAGGATTTATATGGGATCAGATATGCATCAAACGGATCAATCAAGGTTAATTCAAACCGTAATGGAAAAGCTAACTGCTCAAAATCAGACGATTGCATTTGCAACTGATTTTTTAACAAATTTTGCGACGGATTTAATCGATCGGGAAGCAAGTTTTGCAGGATTATTTGTTGCGCCCACTGATGACGCGAAGAATGCGATGTTTGATATCCCATATCAAATTTTGAATGCGAATGGATCGCATAGTGAAGAGACAACGATTTGGATGGCACGGCAAGCAAAAGCAGTTCTTCGGACAAACTACGCAATTGCGACTACCCGGAATTCAGAGCAATATACTATTTGGATTGCAATTGTTGACCAAAAGGGGCATGAACGGTCATGTTCGATTCCATTTTATCGAACGCAAAATGTTGAAGATAAGGTGTTTAACAAGGCGTTTGAACTTGTTCAGCAAAGTTTTGAAAAATGAATCAAACATTTGTTCGCATCTTTGGATAATCTTTGGTATAATAAATTCGACGAGAAATGATACAGGAGGAAATGGCGTGGCTAATAACGATAGACAAGCAGCATTAGATAATGCATTAAAGAAAATTGAGAAAAACTTTGGAAAAGGTTCCATTATGCGGATGGGTGAAAAGGCCGATACCCAAATTTCAACGGTTCCAACAGGTTCACTTGCCCTTGATGAAGCTCTTGGAGTTGGTGGATATCCGCGAGGCCGGATTGTTGAAATTTACGGGCCTGAAAGTTCAGGGAAAACAACGGTTGCGTTGCACGCCGTTGCTGAAGTTCAAAAAAACGGAGGAACAGCAGCATACATTGATGCTGAAAATGCCCTTGATCCAGCATATGCTTCTGCATTAGGTGTTAATATTGATGATTTATTACTTTCACAACCAGATACTGGAGAAGAAGGCTTGGAAATTGCCGATGCTTTGGTTTCATCCGGTGCAATCGATATCGTCGTTGTTGATTCAGTTGCTGCACTGGTTCCACGTGCTGAAATTGAAGGCGAAATGGGCGATGCCCACGTTGGCTTGCAAGCCCGGTTAATGTCACAAGCATTACGGAAGCTTTCGGGAACGATCAATAAGACCAAAACAATTGCGTTATTTATCAACCAGATTCGTGAAAAGGTCGGCGTAATGTTTGGTAACCCAGAAACAACTCCCGGGGGACGTGCGTTGAAGTTCTATTCAACGATTCGATTAGATGTTCGGCGGGCTGAACAAATCAAAGACGGTTCCGATGTAATTGGTAACCGGGTTCGAATTAAAGTTGTTAAGAATAAGGTTGCTCCGCCATTTAAACAAGCTGAAGTTGATATTATGTATGGTGAAGGAATTTCGAAGACCGGTGAATTGCTTGATATGGCGGTTGAAAAGGACATTATCAAGAAGAGCGGTTCATGGTTCTCATATGGTGAAGACCGAATCGGTCAGGGACGTGAAAATGTTAAACGGTACTTGAAGGAACATCCTGAAATGATGAAGGAAGTTACCCTGAAAGTCCGGAAGGCATACGGAATTGCAACTGAAGAAGAACAAAAACAACTTGATTTAAAACTTGATGATCAAGCAAAGAAACCTGAAAAGGATCCAAAGAAGAAATAAATTATTGAAAGAAAAAGTGTGATAAACCGTTAAAAACGAGCGTGATGAAAGCGGAGAAGCAAACGAATCGCGGAGCATAAATTCAGAGGTTTTCGAACTTTACTAGTTTCGCATCGTAGCTTGTTTGTTTTGGAGCGGATATAGCAAGGAGGTTGTGGGTTATTGTCACAGCCTTTCTTATTATATATTTTTTATTATTTCTAAAAATGCCGATTATTTATGTTGACATTTTTCGGGCGTAACAACTAAAATAGATACGTATGTGTAATAAATATATTTAATTTAAAAATTAAAAATGCAGTTTAAAAGCCGCATTTTTGAGACGATGCGGAGGTATTAACTATGATGGAGATCATTGTAATCCTCGCCGTCGCTGTTTTGACTTTGATTATTGGTTTTATCTTAGGAGATAAACGTCGAATCAAGCTTTATGAAACCAGTTTGAACGAGGCTAACCGAACAGCCGAAGGAATTGTGAAGCATGCCCGTAAGGAAGCGGCTGCGAAGAAAAAAGAAGCAATTCTAGAAGCAAAAGAAGAAAGTCATCGTTACCGCTCTGAAGTTGAAAAGGAACTTCGTGAACGGCGCAATGAAGTTCAAAAGCAAGAGAATCGAATGATTCAACGTGAAGAAAATCTTGACCGGAAGGATTCTTTACTTGAAAAACGCGAACAATCTCTTGATAAGAAAGAGGATCAGTTAAATGCTGATCAACAAAAAATTGATCATCAACGTCAAAAAGTAACAGAACTTGTTCAACAACAACACGATAAGTTAGAAGAAGTTGCTTCATTAACGACTGAACAAGCAAAAGACCAAATCATGAAGGAAACTAAGGCAAGTCTTACTTATGAACTTGGTCAAATGATTAAGGAAAGCGAAGATGAAGCAAAAGCTCGCGCTGAACAAACAGCTAAAGATTTAATCGCTCAGGCAATCGAGCGCAGTGCGGCTGATACGGTTTCTGAGTCAACGGTATCAGTTGTAACATTACCTAATAATGACATGAAAGGGCGGATCATTGGTAAGGAAGGACGGAATGTCCGGACATTTGAAACATTGACCGGCATTGATCTGATTATTGATGATACTCCAGATACAGTTTTATTGAGCGGATTTGACCCTGTTCGAAGAGAAATCGCTAAAATCGCGCTTGAAAAATTGATTCAGGATGGACGAATTCATCCCGCACGGATTGAGGAAATGGTTGATAAAGCTACCCGTGAGATGGATACTAAAATTCGTGAGATTGGTGAAGAAACGATCTTTGATTTGGGCTTGAATTCAATGCATCCTGATTTGATCAAGACGGTTGGACGGTTGAATTACCGGACAAGTTACGGTCAGAATGTATTGACCCACTCAATTGAAGTTGCCAAAATAGCTGGAGTTTTAGCTGCTGAATTAGGAGAAGATGTTACATTAGCGAAACGCGCAGGATTATTACACGATATTGGGAAAGCTGTTGATCATGAGATTGATGGTTCACACGTTGAAATTGGAGTTGAATTGGCGAAGAAATATCACGAAAATGATGTGGTTGTAAATACGATCGCATCGCACCATGGTGATGTTGAACCGAAGTCAGTAATTGCAGTTTTAGTTGCTGCTGCAGACTCGATTTCAGCTGCTCGCCCAGGAGCACGGAGCGAATCATTAGAAAATTACCTTCACCGATTAGAGAAACTTGAAAGTATTTCAAATGAATTTGATGGTGTAAGCAAGAGTTATGCAATTCAAGCAGGACGTGAAGTTCGCGTAATTGTTAAACCTGAAAAGATCAATGATTTGCAAGCAACAGTATTAGCACGTGACATTAAAGATAAAATCGAAAATGAACTTGAATATCCGGGACACATCAAAGTTACGGTTATCCGGGAAACGCGTGCGACAGAATATGCGAGATAAAAAGAGGTTGGATTTTTTCCGACCTTTTTTATTATCGAATTTAAAACCGTTGATAATTGAAAAATGTTAAAATAAGAGAAGCAAACCATAAGGAAGGAATGAGAAAAGTGGCCCCAAAAATCAAGCCAACTCCGATGATGGAACAGTACTTGGCAATCAAAAAGCAATATCCTGATGCTTTTTTGTTTTACCGCTTAGGCGACTTTTATGAAATGTTTTATGATGATGCAGTTAAGGGATCGCAGCTGCTAGAACTGACCCTAACTCAACGCAATCATAGTTCAAAAAATCCTGTTCCAATGTGTGGTGTCCCGCACCATGCCGTTCAAAACTATATTGATATTTTAGTTGACAAAGGCTATAAGGTCGCTATTTGTGAACAGATGGAAGACCCGAAGCAGGCCAAAGGAATGGTTAAACGGGAAGTTATTCAGTTGGTTACGCCGGGGACGTTAATGGATGAATCCGCCGGTGATGCAAAAGAAAATAACTATTTGACTGCTCTTCATCAAGATCAGAACGGTAAAATGGGCTTTGCTTACGCAGACCTTTCGACTGGTGAATTGAAAGTTACGGAACTACAATCGACGGATGCATTGGTCAACGAATTAACCAGTTTGCGGACAAAGGAAATTGTAGTTGATGATTCTGTAAACCAGGATATTTTAGCCGTAATTAAAAAGTTGAAAATTTTAATTTCAACTCAAAATTCATATGAGGAAAAAGCAGAATTTTCATATGCGGTGCAGGATCTGACATCAAATCTTGAAATTGAGGTTGTTAAACACCTGTTAATGTATTTAACCGTGACGCAGAAGCGGGCCCTTGCACATCTTCAACGGGCAATTCACTATGAACCGTCAGCATATTTGAAATTGGACCGATTTGCCAAGCGAAACTTGGAGCTTCTGCAAAATTCGCGGACTGGAAAAAAATCCGGGACATTACTTTGGATTCTGGATGCAACCAAAACGGCGATGGGTGGCCGATTGTTAAAACAATGGTTATCGCGCCCGTTATTGTTAAAGGATGAAATTGAACAACGTCAAGGAATTGTTCAAAACTTGATGGACAATTTTTTTGAACGGAATAATTTACAAGATGAATTAACAAACGTTTATGATTTGGAACGGTTAGCCGGGAAAATTGCGTTTGGCAGTGCGAACGGTCGGGATTTGATTCAATTAAAAACTTCATTATCTCATGTTCCCCAAATCCGGTATCTTCTTTCGCAATTAAATACGGATGGAATTTATAATGATTTGCTTGCTGAGCTTGATCCGGTTGAAGAAGTGGCTGATTTGATCGAGCAGGCGATTGTTGATGATCCGCCGATTTCAGTGACAGATGGAAATTTGATCCGTGAAGGTTATAACGATGAGCTTGATCAGTACGTTGATGCGATGAAAAACGGGAAGCAATGGCTTGCTGATCTTGAAGAGCAGGAACGTGAAAAGACCGGAATTCATAACTTAAAGATTGGATTTAACAAGGTTTTCGGATACTACATTGAGGTTTCAAAGGGAAATGCTAGTAAGGTTCCCCAAGATCGTTATCAGCGCAAGCAGACCCTTGTCAACGCTGAACGGTTTATTACACCTGAATTAAAGGAAAAGGAATCATTGATCCTTGGTTCAGAAAGTAAAGCATATGATTTGCAATATAAACTTTTTGTCGATGTTCGGGAGCAAATCAAGGACCAGATCAAACGAATTCAAAAACTTGCCCACGCCCTAGCTAAGTTGGATGTGTTGCAAGGCTTTGCGGTTGTGAGCGAAAATCACCAATTTGTGAAACCAGAATTAACAACGCAAGGCCATTCACTTGAAATCAAAGATGGATGGCACCCGGTTGTTGAAGAAGTTATGGGACGTCAAAGTTATGTTCCGAATGACATCAAAATGGATGATGATCAAACGATTTTACTGATTACCGGGCCAAATATGTCAGGAAAGAGTACTTATATGCGGCAACTGGCATTAACGGTTATTATGGCGCAAATCGGGTGCTTTGTTCCGGCAACACAGGCGCGGATGCCGATTTTCGATCAAATCTTTACCCGGATTGGGGCTGCAGATGATTTAATTTCCGGAGAATCAACGTTTATGGTTGAAATGAAAGAAGCTAATGAAGCACTTGAAAACGCAAGCGAAAACAGTCTGATCCTTTTTGATGAAATCGGCCGCGGAACCGCAACGTATGATGGGATGGCCCTTGCACAAGCAATTATTGAATTTATCCATGACCATGTTCATGCGAAGACCTTGTTTTCAACGCACTATCATGAATTAACGATTCTTGATAAGAAATTAAAACATCTTACAAATGTCCACGTTGGGGCAGTCGAAAAGAACGGCGAGTTGATTTTCTTGCATAAAATGCAACCTGGCCCAGCTGATAAATCGTACGGGATTCACGTCGCTAAACTAGCAGGCATGCCGGATTCGTTGTTGCAGCGGGCAGATGTAATTTTGAAACGGCTGGAAAATGATTCAAAGAAGGTTACGCATCATGAAGAGGCCGATGAAGAATCAGCAGCAACATCAGTGATCAAAGAGGACGAATCATCGGTAAGTCAAGTTGACGAACAACTTTCACTTTTCCAACCAGAAACGGTTAAACTTGATTCGCAGGAAAACGAATTACTTGAAGATATCAAGACGACGAATTTAATGTCATTAACGCCGTTAGAGGTAATGAATAAAGTTTTTGAGTGGCAGCAAAGATTAACAAAGAAAGGTAAGCGAAAATAATGGGAAAAATCCATGAATTGCCGGAAGTCCTTGCTGATCAGATTGCAGCGGGTGAGGTGATCGAACGGCCCGCATCAGTTGTAAAGGAATTGACTGAAAATTCAATTGATGCGCAAAGTACGCGAATTGATATTTTGGTCGAAGATGCCGGTCTAAAGTCGATCCAGGTAATTGATAATGGGATTGGAATTGCAGCTGAGGATGTTCAAATTGCCTTTCAGCGGCATGCAACCAGCAAAATTACTAATCGGGATGATTTGTTCCGTGTCCGTACTCTTGGATTTCGGGGAGAGGCGCTTCCAAGTATTGCATCAATTGCAGATGTGATTTTAGAAACTATGCAACAGGATGCCTCAATGGGATCGATGATTCATTTTAAAGGCGGAAAGCTAATTACCCAGCAACCCTACGCTGGACGGCAGGGAACCAGAATTACCGTTAACCAGTTGTTCTATAACACTCCGGCCCGTTTAAAATACTTAAGTTCGCCGCAAACGGAATTAGCGGCTATCACTGATTGGGTCGATCACCTTGCAATGAGTCATCCGGAAGTGGCATTTTCACTGTCAAATAATGGACGAACTCTGCTCCGAACTTCTGGTAATGGAAACCTGGTTCAGGTAATCAGTGCGATTTACGGGGTAAAAAACGCCCATCAAATGATCGATTTTGCAGGCGAAGACCGTGACTTCCAGGTTAGTGGATTAGTTTCGCTTCCAAAATTGACCCGGGCATCGAAAAATTATATCAGTATTTTATTGAATGGCCGGTACATTAAAAATAATGAGCTTTCAAAAGCAATTATTAAGGGATATGGCTCAAAATTAATGGTTGGTCGTTACCCCATCGCCGTGTTAGCGATTCAACTTGATCCGTTACTGGTAGACGTTAACGTTCATCCGACAAAGCAAGAAGTTCGGATTAGTAAAGAAAATCAACTGGCTGACTTGATCACAACAAGTGTTGCTAATCGAATTGGACAGCAAAACTTAATTCCAAGTGCAGTCGGCAATTTAAATTCACATCAACCAAAGGCAAAAAAAGCAGAACAATTTGATATTGGATTGAATCCACAAGCCGTTGAACACCAACATCATGTTGAAAAGCAACAAGAAGTTTTAGCAGCGCTTTTAGGTGAAAAGCCGCTGCCAATTTCAAAAAATGAAAAGCAGTCAGCAGACTCAACGGCAGAACAGGCGACGGGCAAAGAACCGTTTAAACCGCAAACGATTACTCACCCGGTAATGATTGCGACCCGGGATGATTTAAAGAGTCCGACGGTTCAGCAATGGGACCAAAAGTATCGCTCTCAATTGGAAGCTGAACAATCCGATGCTTCATTTGAGATCCATGAAGAGCAGGCAACGGAAAAAGTTAGTGAACTTTCGTCGCGGCGTTTTCCGGATTTGAAGTATATCGGTCAGTTGCACGGGACCTATTTGCTTGCCGAAGCTGATGATGGGTTTTATCTGCTCGATCAGCATGCTGCTCAAGAACGTGTTAAATATGAGTTTTACCGGGAAGAAATTGGTAATGACAACCCGGCAGAACAAAAAATGCTTGTTCCGCTTGTTTTGACGTATTCAGTCAGCGATGCGTTGAAGGTTGAGCAAAATCGCGATAAGTTAGCGCAATTGGGAATTAATCTCGAAGATTTTGGGCAAAACACTTATATTATTCATGAACATCCAGCGTGGATTCCAGCTGGAAAAGAGGAAGAAACGATTCGGAACTTAATCGAAGAATGTTTGGCTGACCCGCAATTAACAGTTGCTAAATTTCGGAAGGCAACTGCGATCATGATCAGTTGTAAGCAATCGATTAAAGCAAACCATCACTTAGAGCGGCAACAAGCAGTTTCGCTGTTACAGCAGTTAAAGGAATGTGAAAATCCATTTAACTGTCCGCACGGACGGCCAACGGTGGTTAAATTCAGTAATCAAGATCTAGAACGGATGTTTAAACGGATCCAAGATTCACACCGTTCAATACGGGAAACAAAAAACGCAGGAGATTAATATGTATGAATATTTAATTGGAAAAATCACAGCCATCAATCCGCATTACATTGTGGTTGAAGTTAACGGAATCGGTTATCAGTTACAGGTTGCAAATCCATTCCGGTACGAAGAAAATACCACACAAAAGGTATATGTATATCAAGCGGTTCGAGAAAATGACGTGACGCTATACGGTTTTTACGATCTTGCTGAAAAGCAACTGTTCTTGAAGCTGATTAGCGTTTCCGGAATCGGACCGAAAAGTGCACTTGCGATTTTGGCAACGAATGATCAGGGCGGTTTTGTTGCTGCAATCAATGCAGATGATGAAGCCTATCTGACAAAGTTCCCAAGTATCGGGAAGAAGACGGCCAAGCAAATTATTCTTGATTTAAAAGGCAAAATGGACGATATTGAAACGCCGACGCCAATGGTTGACCAACAAAACCTGGCCCTTGATTTTGATAGCGAACAATCATATCTTAAAGAGGCGCTTGAAGCAATGTTAAGCCTTGGTTATACTAAAACGGAAGTTAAAAAGGTCAGCAAAAAGCTTAAAGATTTTCAAGCCGACTCGACGGACGCTTATTTGAGTGCTGCGTTAAAGTTAGTTTTAAAGAAGTAATGAATTGATTGAATTATGAATAGAAAGGAGCAGACTGATGGCAGAAGATGACCGGATTGTTTCGGGAGAAGCGCTTGATGCGAATGATGAATTTGGGCAGTTAAGTTTACGGCCGCAATTTTTAAATCAATATATCGGACAAACCAAGATTAAAGACGAGATTGCGGTCTATATTCAAGCAGCCAAGCAGCGTGAAGAGTCACTTGATCATGTTTTACTATATGGCCCACCAGGATTAGGGAAAACAACCTTGGCAACGGTGATTGCCAATGAGTTGCAGGTCAATATTAAGACAACTACAGGCCCAGCAATTGAAAAGCCAGGTGACTTGGTTGCGATTTTAAATGAACTCGAACCGGGGGATGTCTTATTTATCGATGAAATTCACCGATTACCGAAAAATGTTGAAGAAATTTTGTATTCGGCAATGGAAGACTTTTACATCGACATTATTGTGGGCCAGGATACAACGGCTCATCCCGTGCATTTTCCGTTGCCGCCATTTACGCTGATTGGTGCAACAACCCGGGCAGGGATGCTTTCAGCACCTTTGCGGGCCCGGTTCGGAATTCTTGGCCATATGAGCTACTATACGGAAACGGAATTGACTGCAATCGTTAAACGGTCAGCTGAGGTTTTTGATACGCAAATCGATGACCAAGGGGCTCACGAAATTGCGCGCCGTTCGCGAGGAACCCCGCGAATTGCCAACCGCTTATTAAAACGAGTGCGAGACTTTTCACAAGTTTCGCAAAAAGAAATGATCGATAAGGAAATCGTCGATTATGCGCTTAAATTGTTACGGGTCGATGAAAAGGGCCTGGATGACAATGACCGTAAGCTTTTACGAACAATGATTTTGCTTTATAACGGTGGCCCGGTCGGCTTATCAACGATTGCTGCCAATATTGGCGAAGAAACCGATACGATTGAAGATGTGATCGAACCGTATTTGCTGCAAATCGGCTTTATTAAGCGGACGCCACGTGGTAGAGTGGTAACAGACGCTGCTTATCAGCATTTAGGATTAGTACGCACAGACAAATAGGAAAGGTGAAATTTAAAATGACAGATAAACCACTAAAGACAGAAGATTTTGATTATGATTTACCCCATGAATTAATTGCCCAAACTCCATTAAAGGAACGGGATGAAGCCCGGATGCTGGTTTTGAATGCCAAAACCGGCGAATACAAGGATGATTATTTCTATGATATTATTGATTACTTAAACCCGGGAGATGCAGTCGTTATGAACGATTCGCGGGTTATGCCGGCACGAATTTACGGTGTTAAGCCCGATACTGGTGGTCACTTGGAAGTTTTGTTATTAAATAATACCGAAGGCGATAACTGGGAAACATTGGTTAAACCTGCCCGGCGTGCCAAAGTTGGGACAAAGATCGTTTTTGGGAACGGTGAATTAACAGCTACGGTCACCAAGGAACTTGAACACGGCGGTCGGATGATCAAGTTTGAATATGACGGAATTTTCATGGAAATTCTTGATAAGTTGGGTGAAATGCCGCTTCCGCCATACATTAAGGAAAAACTTGATGATCCTGAAATGTATCAAACAGTTTACTCAAAGGAAGTCGGTTCAGCAGCTGCTCCAACGGCCGGCTTCCACTGGACAAAGGAACTGTTGAAGAAGGTTGAAGAAAAAGGGGTTAAACTAGTTTACTTAACGTTACACGTCGGATTAGGAACATTCCGCCCAGTTAACGAAGAAAACATTGACGATCACAAGATGCACAGTGAATTTTACAGCATGTCGCAAGAAGCAGCGGACACATTGAATGAAGTTCGCAAAAACGGTGGTCGAATCGTTGCAACCGGAACAACTTCAATTCGGACATTGGAAACGATTGGAACTAAATTTAACGGCGAATTAAAGGCTGATAGCGGCTGGACAGATATCTTTATCAAACCAGGTTACAAGTGGCAAGTTGTTGATGCCTTTATTACAAACTTCCACTTGCCGAAATCAACATTGGTAATGTTGGTTGCTGCCTTTACCGGCCGGAAAAATATTTTGAATGCATACAAGCATGCCGTTCAAGAAAAATATCGTTTCTTTAGCTTCGGCGATGCGATGTTTATTCACAAATAATTAGGAGGATCTATGAGCGAACCAGCAATCAAATACCGGTTAATTAAAAAAGAAAAACATACTGGCGCACGGCTTGGTGAAATCATTACGCCGCACGGAACTTTCCCAACCCCGATTTTTATGCCGGTTGGAACCCAAGCAACGGTTAAGGCGATGTCACCGGAAGAACTGGATGAATTAGGTGCAGATATTATTTTGTCAAATACCTATCACTTGTGGTTGCGGCCTGGTGAGAATCTTGTCCGGGAAGCAGGCGGCTTACACAAATTTATGAATTGGCACAAGGGAATTTTGACGGATTCAGGCGGTTTCCAAGTCTTTTCGTTGGCCGAATTACGGAATATTACCGAAGAAGGCGTTCATTTTAAGAACCACCTGAATGGACACCAAATGTTTCTTTCGCCCGAAAAGGCGATCCATATTGAAAATGCGCTGGGTGCCGATATCATGATGAGTTTTGATGAATGTCCACCGTTTTTTGAAAGTTATGACTACATCAAAAAATCCGTTGAACGGACTAGTCGATGGGCTGAAAGAGGATTAAAGGCGCATCAAAATCCGGAGACACAAGCCTTGTTTGGAATTGTTCAAGGTGGTGGTCATAAAGATTTACGGCAACAAAGTGCTCGTGATTTGGTCGCAATGGACTTTCCGGGTTACTCAATTGGCGGGTTGTCAGTTGGAGAATCAAAGGCGGAAATGAACCATGTTCTGGATTTTACAACACCATTATTGCCGGAAAATAAACCGCGGTACTTAATGGGTGTTGGTTCACCAGATGCGTTGATTGACGGCGTTATTCGCGGGGTAGATATGTTTGACTGCGTTTTGCCGACCCGGATTGCGCGGAATGGAACATGTATGACCTCGCATGGGCGTTTAGTAGTTAAAAATGCCCAGTATGAGCATGACTTTAGTCCGATTGATGATCAGTGCGACTGTTATGCATGCCGGAATTATACGCGGGCCTATGTCCGGCATTTGTTAAAAGTCAATGAAACGATGGGAATTCGCTTAACAAGTTACCACAACTTGTACTTCTTGACGCACTTGATGCAAAGAATCCGGCAAGCAATTTTGGATGATAACTTACTGGAATTCCGGGAAGATTTTTTTGACCAATACGGTTTAAATGTTCAAAATCCTAAGAATTTCTAGGATTTTGTTCGATTTTGCTAGTAACAAAGCAATTTTTTTGATACAGTGTTACCTGTAACGATAATTTAAGGAGTGACAAAGATGAAAGGCGGAGGACTTTACTCAATTATCATGATCGTCATCTTATTCGGATTGATGTACTTCATGATGATTCGTCCACAAAAGAAACAACAGCAACAATGGCAAAACATGATCAATAACTTGAAGAAGGGTGATCATGTTGTTACGCGCGGCGGCTTGCACGGTGTGATTGACAGCATCGATAAGGCTAATAAGACTGTAACGCTTGATTGCGATGGTATTTTCTTGACATTCAGTTTGAACGCAATTGGAAATGTTCAAAGTGCACCTGCTGCTCAAACACAAACAGCCACAACTGAAGAAAAAACGGCTGAATCCTCAAAGGAAGAAACGTCTGCTGATAAGCAAGACGAAAAATAATGTTTTTCATACAGTTCCACTTTGATGGTGGGGCTGTATTTTTTATTTTAAAATTTAAAGAAATATTGACGGATGAAGAACACAGATGATAAAATTTCACCATATTAAAATCGGAAGGAAATTTTTATGGGGAAAGCGTTACTTGTCATAGATATGCAAAATGGAGTATGTACAACCGATATTTATAAGTTAAATCAAACGATTGTAAATATTAATAATCGAATTAAAGACTTTCGAAATCATAAATTACCAGTTATTTTTATTCAACATAATGATCAGGCCTTAAAATCCGGTTCATATAATTGGGAAATAGTGCCACAAATCAATTATTTTAAAGATAAAGACATCACAATTCAAAAAATACATGCAGATGCCTTTTACAAAACAGATTTAAAAAAGAAATTAGAACAATTACAAATTAATGAATTGGAAATTACCGGTGCACAAATAGAATACTGTGTTGATGCAACAATTCGTGTAGCGCATGATTTAGGGTATGAAATAACAATGCATCGAGGAACAACAACGACGTTTGATAATGAATTTTTACCGGCAGCAAAGATGGTTGATTATTATTATCAAATGTGGGATCAGCGATTTTTAACCTTATTTTAGAACGATTTCGTTGCTTAGTCAGGAAAAGTTTGAAGGAAAAGCATTCGTCGTACATCATATTTTTGCATTGTATGATATTTGTTAAAAAAATAAACGATAAGCATTACTTGAAACGATTGCTGACGACAGAAATGAATAGTTTGGGTCAATTTTGATAATCTAAATAACGGAAATTTGTCGCTATTAATTATAAAAATTAAGGATGAGTACCAAAGTAAAAAAATTTTTTTAATTGCGATTCATTATTTTAATTGGAATGTACGTTTTTAATGCTAAGGAAAAAAGACTTTTAAAACAATATCATTGTTTTAAAAGCCTTTTTTTATAATTGGCTTATACTTGAAAAGTAAAAGTAATTTGATAATCAAAATAAGTTTAATTAATAAAAATTCGAAATTAATTATTGTTAAAATAAGATATTTAGAATTTTAATTTTGATCAATAATGTAATAAAGAGTGTGTCTTTATTGATTTTTATTAGATATTTTGATACTTCAAAGTATTATGCCAGTTAACGATTAAAATTTAAAAGAAATTGATATAATTTATAAAATCAATGAAATTTCTGACTTGACAGTCTTTTTTTTATGAAGTATGGTTTGTACATCGAATATTTTGATATTCGAAATAAATCAAGGGGTGATTTTATGAAAGTCATGGATGCTCAAGAAATCATGAAAATCATTCCAAATCGGTATCCGATTTGTTATGTTGACTATGTTGATGAACTTGAGCCGGGGAAGCGGATCGCTGCAACGAAAAACGTGACGATCAATGAATCTTATTTTCGCGGTCATTTTCCTGGGAATCCAGTTATGCCTGGGGTTTTGATTATTGAGACAATGGCTCAAATTGCATCGATCTTGATTTTGAAGTCAGCAGAATTTCGAAATAAGACAGCATATCTTGGCGGGGTTCAAAAAGCAAAATTTAAAAGAATGGTTCGTCCAGGAGATGTGTTAAAAATTGAAGTCGAAATTACGAAACAACGTGATAACATTGGAATTGTAGATGCTAAAGCGCGGGTTGAAGGAAAGGTTGTTTGTTCAGCGGAATTGATGTTTATTGTTTCTTTGAAGGATGAACAGCAGGAGAAATAGCGAAATGCCTTATTTTTTGATATTATTTTGATAGACAAAATATTTGAATAACAAATGATAAGGTGAGAATAGAATGAATGAGCGAGAAAAATACATCGATGAAGCGATGAAAAGAGTTTATGCCGATATTGTGTGGATCGAAGAAAATGAACTTCGCAAAAGCAGTTTTAATGATTTAAGCATTAAGGAAATTCATGCAATTATTGCAATTACAATGTACGATCATCAAACAGCGTCGGAAGTTGCCCGTAAATTACATTTGACCCCTGGAACCTTAACAACTACAGTTGATCGGTTAGTAAGGAAAGGCTATGTTCGGCGGATTCGTGGAGAAGACGATCGCCGAATCATTCGGTTGGGATTAACCCCCAAGGGCCGGTTAGTTTACCGTGCCCATGATGCCTTTCACCGTCAAATGGTACGCAGCTTCTTAAAAGATCTTGATCCGGAGGAAGTTAAAACGATTGAAAAAGCGATTCGCAATTTAGAGGTATTTTTGGAGGCTCACTCTGATTAATGGGAAGGCTGAATTGTGAAAAAGGTAAAAATTAATCAAATTGCTAGTTATGTACCAGCATATACGGTTTCAAATGATGATTTAAGTCAGATTATGGATACGTCTGATGAATGGATCAGCACGCGGACCGGAATCAGGGAACGAAGAATCAGTTTAAATGAAAATACATCGGTTTTATGTACAAAAGTTGCCCAGCAACTGATTGCCAAGGCGCAGATTCCAGTTGATGAAATTGGATTGATCATCGTTGCAACAATGTCACCCGACGCATGTACACCATCAACCGCAGCATTGGTTCAGGGACAGATCAAAGCACCGAATGCGATAGCGTTTGATATTTCAGCAGCGTGTTCGGGGTTCATCTACGGCATGGAAATTGCTCAAAAGATGATGCGGATGAGCGATTTTAAATATGCAATCGTCATTGGCGGTGAAGTTCTTTCAAAGGAAGTTGATTGGACGGACCGGACATCCGCTGTGCTTTTCGGTGATGGCGCTGCCGGGGCTTTGCTTGAGGCCAATAATGATGTAGAAGCCTTTACAGGCACTGATTTAAAAACGTTTGGCAATCTTGGTGATCGGTTAGTTGCCGGAGAAACCAATCCAATCGGCGAGTTTCCGCCGGCACAGTTTACAACTTTTCATCCGTTTAAGATGGACGGCCGGGCAGTTTATAAATTTGCAACAACGGAGGTTCCAAATTCAATTGAACGGGTATGTGATCAAAATCATGTTTCGCTTAATGAAGTTGATTACTTTATTTTGCACCAGGCAAATATTCGAATCATCAAATCAATTGCCAAAAAATTAAACCAGCCGCTCACTAAGTTTCCAAATAACATGGAACGTTATGGAAATACCTCGGCGGCAAGTGTTCCGCTTCTTTTAGCGGAAATGAGAGAGAATGGAGAATTACATGCCGGACAGACGATTATATTATCTGGATTCGGCGGTGGCCTGACAATTGGCAGTCAAATTATAAAATTATAATAAGAACAAGGGAGAAATGGATAATGACAGAAGAACAAATTTTTGAAAAAGTACGTGAAATTGCAGCCGATCAATTAGAAGTTGATCAAGATGATATTAAGTTGACATCAAACATCAAGGATGATCTTGATGCAGATAGTTTAGATTTCTTTGAAATCATGAATGAACTTGAAGATGCATTTGATATTAAATTGGAATCAGATGAAGATGTTGTAACGATCGATGACGTTGTTAAGTACGTTAAGAAACAACTTGATAATAAATAGGAAATTCAGATGACACTTCAATGGGGAATTTTATTTAGCGGTCAGGGTGCACAAAAAACGGGGATGGGCCTTGATTGCTATGAGCAAAGTAATGTGTTTCGGCAGGTAATTGATGCTAGCAGTCAGGAATTGCAGATAGATTTGCTGAAGGTGTTGCGAAACGGAAATGGGGAGCTTGATCGTACGCGCAACGTTCAACCAGCACTTGTGGCGGTTAGCCTTGGTTTTTATGCGATGTTGCAGCATGATTTGCCACAGCTTGATATTTGCGCCAGCGTTGGCTTATCACTTGGTGAATATTCAGCATTGATCGCCAGCGGAAAGCTGCCTTTTCAAGCTGGAATGCGGATTTTGAAAGTCCGGGCACTTGCCATGGAACGGGACAGTCAAGCCGCTGAAGGAAAAATGTATGCAATTGTTGATCCGCAAGATGTTGTTCAAATTTTAACGCTTTGTCAGCGGCAATGTTCAGCGGATCAAGTCGTCCAGATTGCAAATTACAACTCACCGCATCAAATTGTGATTGGCGGCAACGCAGCGGCGACTCGCCAAGTTGCCCAAACGATTCAGGATCAGCGGTTAGCAGCCAAAGTGATTGAACTTCGAGTTGAAGGCGCGTTTCACACGCCGTTATATACTGGGACCCACCATGAATTGGCACGGGTGATTCAAAATAATGATTTCATTGCGAATTCAAAATGTGTGTTAAGTAATACGACAGGAAAGAATTTTGAGTCAGATTCAATTGCGGCAACGTTAATCGATCAGGTTGTGCGACCAACGCACTTTGGCGACTGTTTGCAGCGGATGATTAGTGAAAATCAGGTTAACGCCACCCTTGAAATTGGGGCGGGCAAAGCCTTATCGTCATTTGCGCGTCAAGTTGATCCGCACCTGCAACGGGAACGCATCACAAATTACCGAAACTATCAACGATTTATTGAGAAAGCGGGAGAAAAGGAATGGATCTAACGGGGAAGAATGTTTTAGTAACGGGTTCATCGCGGGGAATTGGAGCCGCCATTGCGGTTAAGTTTGCTGAGCATGGGGCGAACGTAATTTTAAATGCTCGGCATGAACCGACAGAATTGATTCAACAGATTAAGAATCTCGGTGTTCAAGTGCGGTTTATTCAAGCGGATATTTCAAGTTCGTGCGATATTGAGAAAATGATTTACCAACTTGATGATCGTCAAATTGATGTTGATGTTTTAGTTAACAATGCCGGGATCAACCGGGATAAGCTAATGATCAGCATGCGGGAAAAAGACTTCGACGACGTTGTGAATACGAATTTGATTGGAACGTTTCAGGTAACCCAGCCGCTTTTTAAACGGATGCTGAAACGGCGTTCGGGAGTCATCATCAACATGGCAAGTGTTGTCGGCGAACACGGAAATATCGGGCAGGCAAACTATGCTGCAAGTAAAGCCGGGGTAATTGGATTTACGAAGGCGGTCGCTCAGGAAGGTGCATTACGGGGAGTTCGGTGTAATGCGATCGCACCGGGAATGATCGCAAGTTCAATGACCGCGGCGATTGATGAAAAACGGCAAAAAGAAATTAAAGAACGAATTCCGCTTAAACGGTTAGGAACGGCAGAAGAGGTTGCCCAAACAGCACTTTTCCTTGCTCAAAATGATTATTTGACCGGTGAAGTAATTAACGTTGACGGCGGAATGACAATGTAAGGGAGAAAAAGATGACAAGAGTTGTGATTACTGGAATGGGGGCAGTTACACCTTTAGGAAATGACGTTCAAACGTTTACTGCGAACGCATATGCTGGCAAGGTGGGAATTGGTCCGATTACAAAATTTGACGCTGAGGAAACTGGCATTGCGGTTGCCGGGGAAGTTAAAAATTTTGATCCGGCTGAAAAAGTTGGTAAGAAGGCTGCGAAGCGAATGGATCTGTTTTCGCAATATGCAGTTGCTTCGGCAGTTGAAGCCGTTGAACAGGCAGGGATCACGGAAGAAAACACTCGCAGCGAGGATCTTGGAGTCATCTATGGTTCCGGAATCGGCGGCTTAACCACTATTCAGGAACAAATCATCAAGATGCATGAAAAGGGACCGCAACGCGTTTCACCAATGTTTGTCCCGACGGCGATTGCGAACATGGCAGCTGGGAACATTGCAATTCGATTCCATGCCCAAAATATCTGTACGGCAATTGTTACTGCATGTGCAACCGGGACGAATTCAATAGGTGAAGCTTACCGACAAATTAAAGAAGGGCGTGCCCAGGCAATGATTTGCGGTGGTTCCGAAGCATCGGTCAATGAGATCGGGATTGCCGGATTTGCCGCATTAAATGCGTTATCAAAGGAAAAAGATCC
The DNA here is from genome assembly GCF_001435375.1 of Ligilactobacillus araffinosus DSM 20653. Taxonomy (GTDB): domain Bacteria; phylum Bacillota; class Bacilli; order Lactobacillales; family Lactobacillaceae; genus Ligilactobacillus; species Ligilactobacillus araffinosus. The sequence goes on from NZ_AYYZ01000029.1 coordinate 38,769, forward strand.
AGCCAAGGCTTCAATTCCATTTGATAAAAAGCGCTCTGGGTTTGTTTTAGGTGAAGGTGCCGGAACGCTGGTACTTGAAAGTCTTGAACATGCTCAAAGTCACGGTGCAGAAATTTTAGGCGAAATCGTTGGTTACGGCAGCAACTGCGATGCATATCACATTACGGCCCCTGATCCGACCGGGCAACCAGCTGCCCGTGCAATGCAGGAAGCAATCGTTGAAGCAGGAATCACGGCTGACCAGGTTGGATACATTAATGCTCACGGAACGTCAACGCATGCGAATGATGTTAGTGAATCACTTGCTATTCGGAAAGTATTTGGCGAAAATAGTAAAGTGAGTGTCAGCAGTTTAAAGTCAATGACCGGTCACCTTCTAGGGGCAGCCGGCGCGATCGAAGCAGTATTGACGGTCGATGCGCTTCGACGTCAGGTTCTGCCTCCTAATGTTGGTTTGACGGAACAGGATAAAGAGTGCGATATTAATGTAGTTAAAACCGCAACGCCTGATTCAACGTTAGAATATGCACTTAGCAATTCATTAGGGTTTGGCGGTCACAATGCGGTTCTTGCATTCAGAAGATGGAGTGAATGAGATTGAATTTTGATGAAATAAATAAAATTATTGATAAATTTAATCAATCCTCAGTAAGAGAATTGGACATTAATGATGGTGAATTTCACCTTCATTTGAGTAAAAATGAAAATTCACCGGAAACACCGGTTCAACCAATTCAACCGGTTCGTTCAAGTGAACCCGCAGTGAAGGCTGAAGATTCTTCGAAGAATTCAGCTGCAGGATCAAATCAAATTGTTGCACCAATGGTCGGCACGGTTTACTTGCAACCGGAACCAGGAGCAAAGCCATACGTTGAGCCGGGTAAAATGGTGCATGCTGGTGATGTTGTTTGTGTAATCGAAGCGATGAAAATGTTGACGGAAGTTAAAAGTAACGTTACTGGTCAAGTGAAAAATATTTTAGTTGAAAATGAAGATTTGGTTGAATATGACCAACCATTATTTGAAATCGAGGAAAAGTAAATGGAATTGGATGTTACGGAAATTCAAAAGATTATTCCGCACCGCTATCCAATGCTGTTGATTGATAAGGTAACTGACCTTGAACCGGGGCATAAGGCAGTCGCAATTCATAACGTAACGGCGCATGAAGAAATTTTTAATGGGCATTTTCCAGGAAATCCGGTAATGCCTGGCGTTCTGATCGTTGAAGCTCTTGCACAAACCGGAGCGGTTGCCTTACTGTCAATGCCGGACTTCAAAGGAAAAACGGCATATTTTGGCGGAATCAAGAAAGCCCGGTTCCATCAAATGGTTCGTCCAAGCGATTCGTTACGGCTGGAAGTTGAATTAACGAAATTGAGGGAACATATTGGGAGCGGAAAAGGAATTGCGTATGTTGGCGATCAAAAAGCATGTACAGCTGAACTGACATTTATGATTGGAGAGTAGCTGATGTTTAAGAAAGTTTTAGTTGCAAATCGTGGTGAAATTGCGGTGCGCGTCATTCGAACATTAAAAGAAATGGGAATCAAGACGGTTGCAGTGTATTCAACGACTGACCGCGAAAGTCTCCATGTTCAGATTGCTGATGAAGCTGTTTGCATTGGTGGACCGCAACTTAAAGATTCTTATTTGAATATGAAATCGATCTTAGCCGCTGCAATTGGAACTGGGGCGGAAGCAATTCACCCCGGATTCGGCTTTTTATCAGAAAACAGTGAATTTGCGCGGTTATGTGAAGAATGTCACGTAAAATTTATTGGCCCACGATCGGAAACGATTGAACTGATGGGCAATAAGGCAAATGCGCGGATGCGGATGATGCAAAGCGACGTTCCGGTAATTCCAGGAAGCAAGGGTTTTATTCAAGATACTGCTGAAGCACTTGAAATTGCGGATCTGGTTGGTTATCCGGTTTTGCTTAAAGCGGCTGCAGGTGGCGGTGGCAAAGGAATCCGGGTGGTTCAAGACCGGCAAGAAATGAAGACGGCGTTTACGCAGGCGAAACAAGAAGCTCAGCATGCGTTTAATGACGACCGAATGTATCTAGAAAAGGTAATGCAAGATGTCAAACACCTTGAAGTTCAAGTTTTCCGGGATCAAGCAGGTCATACCTTGGCATTTCCAGAACGGGACTGCTCAGTTCAACGCAATAAACAAAAGATGATTGAAGAAAGTCCTTGTCCAATCTTAACGGAAAAAGAACGGCAAGAGTTGCAGTCAATTGCAATCAAAGCAACTGATGCGCTTAACTATGTCAATACCGGAACAATTGAATGCTTAATGGATCAAGATCATCATTTTTACTTCATGGAAATGAATACCCGGATTCAAGTTGAACATACGATCAGTGAAATGATTACCGGGGTCGATATTGTGCGTGAACAGGTGCGGATTGCTGCCGAGTTAGAACTTGATATTACACAAGCGGATCTGACTCCGCATGGGGTATCACTTGAATGTCGGATTAATGCCGAGGATCCAGCGCGTGATTTTATGCCGCAATCAGGAAAGGTTGACTATCTGTACCTTCCAACCGGAAACCTTGGTGTTCGAATCGATACGGAATTGTATCCTCAATGGACGATCTCACCGTTTTATGATTCAATGGTTGCTAAATTTGTATCATGGGGACCAACCCGGCAAGAGGCAATTGCAAAAATGCAACGCATCTTAGATGAAGCGATTATTAAGGGGGTCCAGACGAACATTGAATTCCACCAGGCATTTCTTGAACGTGATGGTCAATTTGCTAAGGGAACGGTAACGACGGATTATCTTGAAAAGCATTTTTTGCCGGAATGGAAGAAAGGTTTAAATCATGAAACTTTATGAAAATAAATCACGAATCAGTGAGCAGCACGTGAAGGCTGATCATCAAGCGATGGACCGGGTCCCGGACGGTTTGTGGATCACATGTCCTAAGTGTCACCAAGTATTTTTGCGTGAAAAGCTGGGAAAATTCCGAACATGCCCCGAATGCGGTTATGGATTTCGAACAAGCGCCCGGCAACGGGTTGAATGGCTCGCTGATGATTTCAAAGAAATTTTGACGGATATTGAAGAATCGAACCCAATTGATTTTGAAGGTTTTGATAAGAAGATTAAACAATGTCGTGAAAAAAGCGGAATTGATGAATCAGTCTTAACAGGGATTGCTGAAATTCAGCATGAAAAGTGTGCGCTTGCCGTCATGGATCCAGACTTTATCATGGGTTCATTAGGAAGCGTTACGGGTGAAAAACTGACCCGACTATTTGAAATGGCAACACAAAAACGGTTACCGGTTGTTTTATTTGCCCTTTCTGGCGGGGCCCGGATGCAAGAAGGTATCTACTCGCTGATGCAAATGCAAAAGGTTACTCAAGCAGTAATGGAACATTCAAGTGCTGGATTGTTTTATCTGACAGTCTTGACAGATCCAACAACCGGTGGGGTGACGGCCAGTTTTGCCAACCAAAGCGATATTATTTTGGCTGAACCAAAAGCATTAATCGGCTTTGCTGGTCGGCGGGTAATTGAACAAACAATGCATCAAAAGATTGCTGATGACTTGCAGTCAGCGGAAACCTTAATGAAAAACGGTTTGATCGATGACATTGTTCCGCGAGATCGGCAAAAGCAGGTAATTGCAAAGTTATTGCGGTTAAACCGGACGGAGGCAGCAAATGGCTAAAAAAGAACAAACAGCAGCTGAAATTGTGAAGGCTGCTCGGGATAAAAATAAAGTCAGTGCGCGGGAACTGATTACAAATGTTTTTGATGATTTTTATGAACTGCACGGTGATCGGGTAATGGAAGATGATCTGGCAATGATCGGCGGGATTGCTTCGTTCAACGGCCAACCAGTCACGGTAATTGCAACCGATAAGGGAACGACTCCGCAAGAACGAATCGATCGCCATTTTGGCTGTCCAACGCCTGCCGGTTACCGCAAAGCTCAACGGTTAATGGCGCAAGCAGCGAAGTTTAACCGTCCAGTGATTACATTTGTGAACACTGCGGGAGCTTATGCCGGGGCTGAAGCAGAAGAACAGGGGCAAGGATATATGATTGCTCAAAACTTAATGGTGATGAGTGAACTAAAAACACCGTTGATTACTATTATTACCGGTGAAGGCGGTAGTGGCGGTGCGCTGGCATTAGCCGGTGGTGATTCGGTATGGATGCTTGAAAAGAGTATTTACTCGGTCATTTCACCAGAAGCCTTTGCTTCGATTCTGTGGAAGGATAGTTCCCGGGCCGATGAAGCTGCTGAAACATTGAAGATTTCACCGGCAGAATTATTAAAACGGCAGATAATTGAAGGAATTATTCCGGAAAGTGACGATCATATTGAAACGTGCACGGCAATTGCCGATGTGCTTCAAACTGAAATTCAGCGGTTGCAAAAGCTTTCGCTTGAAGAATTGCTTGCACAGCGGCACGCGCGCTTCAGAAAATTTTAATAGGGGATGATTAACGAATGAACGGCTTGCTTGAAGGCAAAAAAATTTTAGTAATGGGCGTTGCAAACAAGCGTTCAATTGCCTGGGGATGTGCTCAGGTAATGGCGCAACAGGGAGCAACGCTTATTTTTACATACCAAAATGAACGGATGAAGAGAAGTTTATCAAAGCTGGTCAACGATGATGAACGGTTAATTGAATGCAATGTGGCGGCTGATGAAAACATCGAAAAGGCATTTACTGAAGTTCAAAGCCGGTTCGGCAAAATCGACGGTATCGTGCATGCAATCGCATATGCTGATCGGAACGAACTTCAAGGCGATGTGATGAAGACGACCCGTGAAGGTTACAATTTAGCACAGGATATTTCAGCATATTCATTGATCGCGGTTGCGCGGTATGGCCAAAAAATTCTGAACCGTCCGGGCAGCATTGTGACGTTGACTTATATGGGTTCAGTACGGGCAATCCCTAATTATAATGCGATGGGAATTGCGAAGGCGGCGCTTGAATCGGCAGTGCGGTATTTAGCCCGCGACATGGGAAAGAATAACATTCGGGTAAATGCTATTTCGGCCGGTGCAATGAAGACGTTAGCAGTTACCGGCGTTGCAGATCATTCCGCTTTGTTGGCTGAATCTGAACGGCGGACGGTTGATCAACACTCCGTGACCTTAGAAGAAATCGGCGGCGTATGTACTTTTTTGATGAGTGATTTGGCAACTGGCGTTGTGGGTGACGTAATTTACGCGGATAAAGGAGTTCATTTGATTTAAAAATCCCTTGTCGCAATTCTGAGTTATAGTACAATGAAAGTGTAAAATCTTGATGAAAGTGACGGGGAACGACTTGAAAGAACGAAAAGCACTTTTTATTATATTTGGCGCAACTGGCGATTTAGCCCAACGCAAACTGTATCCGGCTTTGTTTCATCTTTACCAAAAAGGATTTTTAAAGAATAAATTTGCAGTCATCGGAACTGCCCGGCGGCCGTGGACAAACGAACGGCTTCAGGAAGTAGTTCGAAACAGCGTTGCTGATATGGAAAATAACGCCCTTGAAATCAATCAGTTTGCCAGCCATTTTTATTATCAATCACATAACGTTAATGATACTGAGCACTACATAACTTTAAAAAACTTGGCAGCCAAGTTAGATGAACGCTATCAAATTGGTGGCAACCGCATCTTTTATCTTGCAATGTCACCAACGTTCTTTGGGACGATTGCCAAGCATTTGCGGTCGCAAAATCTTGTAACCGAAAACGGCTATAATCGGTTGGTCATTGAAAAGCCATTCGGCCATGATTTAAAGAGTGCGGAAGCCTTAAACGACGATATTGCCCGTTATTTTGAAGAAAAAGATATTTTTCGAATTGACCATTATCTGGGGAAGGAAATGGCTCAAAGTATTTACGCGATTCGGTTTGCCAACCCGATTTTCAACGCTTTATGGAATAACCGCTATATTTCCAATATTCAAATTACGCTTGGCGAAATTCTAGGGGTTGAAGAACGGGCCGGTTACTATGAACATGCTGGAGCATTGAGGGACATGGTTCAAAATCATATTTTGCAACTTGTTTCTTTATTGACGATGAATGCGCCAGTTTCATACAAAGATACTGATATTGAACGCGAAAAAATCAGTGCATTGAAGGCATTGAAGGTTTATGAACCAGATGAAGTCCGGCAAAATTTTGTCCGCGGTCAATATGGTGCAACGGCAGGAATGCCTGCTTACCGTGAAGAAAGTCAGGTGATGGCCGATTCGATGACCGAAACCTTTGTTGCGGGGCGGATTTTTGTAAATAACATGAATTTTGCCGGAGTTCCGATTTATATTCGGACAGGAAAGCGGATGGCTGTCAAAGGAACTCGAATCGATGTCGTCTTTAAGGACATGCCGAATAACATTTTCTCAAACGAAAAGCTTGATCCGAACGTTTTAACGATCAACGTTGAACCGACTCCAGAGACCAGTTTGCGGTTGAATGAAAAGGAAGTTAGCGAAGAAAATTATCCGGTAAGTAGTGTCACAATGAAATTCAAACACAACTCGGCTTTACGGGCAAAAACGCCGGAAGCATATGAAAAGTTATTGCTTGATGTAATCAAAGGCGATTCAACAAACTTTGTTCACTGGGATGAAGTTCGCTATTCATGGCGGTTTGTTGATGCCATTCGAAAGGCATGGAATGAATCTGACGCGGATCCAGCAATTTTTCCAAACTATGACTGCGGTTCAATGGGGCCGCGCGAAGCGGATGAATTGTTGATTCGCGATGGAAATTATTGGGAGTTTAATCCATTAAGATAAAAATAGGATGTGACTGAGGTCACATCCTATTTTTATTCATTCCTTGATTTCGAACATACATTCGTTTAAAATATTAGCGAAACTTTGAAGGTGAGGTGGAAAACGTGGTAAAGCAGCGGAAAATCGTGCATGTTGATATGGATGCGTTTTATGCATCGGTTGAGATGCGGGACCATCCTGAATTACGGACTAAACCGCTCGTGATTTCACGTAATCCACAGCACACAGGTGGCCGGGGCGTTGTCGCAACGGCGAATTACATTGCACGTTCTTATGGAATCCATTCGGCAATGAGTGCCCAGGAAGCGTTGAAAAGGTGTCCGCAAGCCTACTTTAAGAAGCCGGATTTTCCAAAATACAAATGCGTTTCACATCAAATTCATTCGATTTTTTACGAATATACTGACAAAATCGAGCCAGTGGCCTTTGATGAAGCTTATTTGGATGTTACTGAAAATAAACCGGGAATCGGATCGGCGGTGGCTCTTGCCCATCGAATTCAGCAAGAAATATATGATCAGTTGCATTTAACTTGTTCTACAGGTGTTTCGTATAACAAGTTTTTAGCAAAGCTTGCGTCGGATTACCACAAGCCAGTTGGAATGACGATCATTAACCCGGAGGATGCGCTTGATTTTCTTTTTCCGTTACCGATTGAAAAGTTTCGCGGTATTGGAAAGAAAACAGCACCGAAAATGCGGGAATTAGGGATCAATACTGGTGAAGATCTATATCACTGGAAAGAGATCGATTTAATCTCGAAATTCGGTAAGATGGGCCATATTTTATATCAGCGGGTTCGCGGAATTGATGACCGACCAGTTGAATGGCAGCGGGAACGAAAATCAGTTGGGAGTCAGCGAACATTTGACCAGCCATTAAACTCGATCGAACAGGTCGATGAGCAGTTGAAATTAACGGCTGAGCGGCTCGTAGCTGAACTTAAACGCCAGCAAAAGCACGGCAAAACGATCGTAATCAAGGTCCGGGACAGTCATTTTGAAACGGTCACGAAACGCCTGACGTTTGATGATTATCTTGATAATCAGGCAGACAACTTCGCATATTACGGGCGGCAGTTATTTGACGAAATTCAAGATAATCCAATTGACGTGCGATTATTGGGATTGACGATTACCAACCTTGATCCGTTGGAATTTGATAACATCCGACTCGATCTTTGAAAAAGCTGGGACTTATTTGTATACTTGATAATTGAAGATTAATTGAAAGAGGTCAGAAAATGACAATCGAACAACAAATTATTGAAAAAATCAAAGAATACGATAAAATCATTATTCACCGTCATACAGACCCGGATCCAGATGCATTTGGTTCTCAAGGCGGATTAGCAGAAGTAATTCGGAATAGTTTTCCAGAAAAGACCGTTTACCAAGCAGGTGAAAATGATGGCAGTTTGACATGGATTACAACCGAAGATGAATTGACTGATGATATGTTCAAGGGGGCTTTAGTGATTGCAATCGATACTGCTAATCGGCCACGGGTCGATGACCAACGTTACGATCAGGGCGATTATTTAATTAAAATCGACCACCACCCGGATGACGATCACTATGGTGACATCAGCTTGATTAACACTGGAGCATCAAGTTGTTCGGAAATGGTTGTTGATTTAGTCAATAAATCTGAAGGTCAACTAGTATTGAATCAAAAAGCTGCGCGGATGTTATATGCCGGGATTGCAGGCGACACTGGCCGGTTTATGTATGACAATACGACAGCGCACACATTACGCGTAACGGCTCAATTATTTGAATTTGATATCAATGCTTCTGAAATGAACCGGAAAATGGATGATATCAGCCAAGGCGTTGCCAAGTTATCGGCATATGTTTGGGATAACATGATCATGACAGAACACAATGCCGCATATATTGTCTTGAAGCATGATTTAGTTAAGAGTTTTGATCTTGGAGCTCAAGGAACAGCTCCAATTGTGTCTGTGATTGGTAAAATTGATAAGGTTGTTTGCTGGACACTCTTTGTTGAAGGCGAAGACGGTAAATACCGCTTAAATATTCGTTCAAAGGGTCCGGTAATTAACGAACTTGCTAAAGAATACGGCGGTGGCGGTCACCCATTAGCAAGTGGAGCCATGATGGACACCTTAACGGATGATCAATTGAAAGAATACGTTGCGAAGTTAGATCAAATCGCCGCAACATACACAGGAGAAAAGAATGACTAAAGAATTTAAGGATTTTAATTTTAAACCCTTTATTAACAAAGCATTGAAAGCGATGGACTTTCGGAACCCGACGCCAGTTCAGGAACGACTGATTCCAACGATTCTGAAGGGAAAAAGTGTAGTTGGTCAGTCGCAGACTGGAAGCGGGAAGACCCATACGTTTCTTTTACCGATTTTCCAAAAAGTTGATCCAAGCGGCCCAGCACAAGCGGTAATCACCACGCCGAGTCGGGAACTGGCATATCAGATTTATGAAGCGGCAAAGCAGATTACGAAGTTCGCTCCGGAACCAATCATCGTTCATAATTATGTTGGGGGAACGGACAAGCAACGGCAAATTGAAAAATTAAGTCACAACCAGCCACAAATCGTGATTGGAACTCCCGGCCGAATTTTAGATTTGATTCGCGCCCAAGCACTTGATGTTCACGAAGTTCAGCAATTTGTTGTTGATGAAGCGGATATGACGCTGGACATGGGATTTTTGGATGACACGGATGCAATCGCATCATCACTGCCGCAAGATTTGCAGATGATGGTCTTTTCAGCTACGATTCCTGAAAAGTTGCAACCATTCTTGCATAAATACATGGAAAATCCAGTCGTTGAGGTTGTGAAAAACCAAACAATCATCAGCGATACGATCGATAACTGGTTGATTTCAACGAAGGGGCGCGACCGCAACCAAATTATCTATAAGTTGTTGACAATGGGCGAGCCGTACTTGGCATTGGCTTTCACGAACACGAAGGAACGGGCAGATGAACTGACAGATTACTTGCGTTCCCAAGGATTAAAGGTTGCGAAGATTCATGGTGGATTACAACCGCGGGAACGAAAGCGGATCATGAAGGCCGTTCAAAATCTTGAATATCAATACGTTGTTGCAACCGATTTGGCAGCACGGGGAATTGATATCCAAGGCGTTTCACATGTTATCAACGATGATTTGCCAACCGACCTTGAATTCTTTGTTCACCGGGTTGGTCGGACAGGCCGAAACGGGATGAGCGGAATAGCAATTACGCTTTATGAACCGAACGATGAAAGTAAGATCGAAGAACTTGAAAAGATGGGTATCAAGTTTGAACCGAAGGCTATTCGGAATGGCGAGATTGTTGATTCATATGACCGGAATCGGCGGTTGAAGCGGAAGAAGATCCGTGAGAAGATGGATCCGAAACTGCAAGGAATGGTCAATAAACAAAAGAAGAAACATAAACCAGGGTATAAGAAGAAAATTCAGCGCGCAATCAAGCGTGATCAGCAGCAAAAGCGGCGGATCGCCCAACGACAAGCGCGGCGTAAAGCACGCAAGTCACAGTAACGGATTGACAAACTCTTAATTTTTAAATATACTTTTGAGAGATTAGGATATGTTGTTTTACGGATTCTTTTCAGCGAGGGTTTGGTTGGTGCAAAAACCTGAGAATTGTAAAATAATGCTCCCTATGATGACATTGAAATTAATAAATTTAAAGAGGTTACGATAAAGTATCGTTGCAAGCAGGGTGGTACCGCGCATGTGCGTCCCTGCAGGCAATGGTACTTTTTGTATATTGGAAAGGGAAAAACATGAAAGAATTATCAAGTGCCGAAGTACGACAAATGTATTTGGATTTCTTTAAATCAAAGGGCCACGATGTTTTGAAAAGTGCGCCATTGATCCCACAAGATGACCCGACATTGTTATGGATCAACTCAGGGGTTGCAACGATGAAGAAGTATTTTGATGGAACGGTTGTTCCGAAAAACCGCCGGATGACAAGTTCACAAAAATCAATTCGGACAAACGATATTGAAAATGTGGGTCATACTGCCCGCCACCATACATTATTCGAAATGCTCGGAAACTTCTCTGTTGGGGACTATTTTCGGAATGAAGTTATTCCGTGGGCATGGGAATTGTTGACCAGCCCAGAATGGTTCGGAATGGATCCTGAAAAACTTTACATTACGGTTTATCCAAAAGATAAGGAATCAAAGAAAGTGTGGATGAAGGCCGGCGTTGCTGAAGACCACATTTATCAAGTTGAAGACAACTTCTGGGATATCGGCGAAGGTCCATGCGGTCCGGATTCAGAAATTTTCTATGACCGGGGACAGGAATTCAATAATGTTGCGGAAGATGATCCTGAAAACTATCCGGGTGGCGAAAACGAACGCTACCTTGAAATCTGGAACATCGTCTTTTCAGAATACAACCACAAGCCAGATGGCACGTATGAACCGCTTCCGCATAAAAACATTGATACGGGGATGGGCCTTGAACGGGTCGTTTCCGTTTTCCAACATGCGAAAACAAACTTTGAAACCGATTTGTTTATGCCGATCATCGATGAAACGGCGCAAATGTCAGCTGGCAAACAGTATGGCGATAATGCCGATAGTGATGTTTCATTTAAGGTTATTGCGGACCACGCGCGGGCAATCACATTTGCCATCGGGGATGGTGCATTGCCATCAAACGAAGGCCGCGGCTATGTTATCCGCCGGTTGATTCGACGCGCTGAACTTCACGGGCAAAAGTTAGGCATTGATGGTGCATTTTTGTACAAGTTAGTGCCGATTGTTGGAGACATCATGAAATCTGCTTACCCTGAAGTCTTGGAACAAGCTGAATTCATCCAAAAAGTTATCAAGATGGAAGAAGAACGGTTCAACAACACCTTGAAGGATGGAATGCAATTGCTTGACCAAGTGATCGCTGATGCCAAGGAAAATAAGCAAGATAAGATTGACGGCAAAACTGCTTTCAAGTTATACGATACTTATGGTTTCCCATTGGAATTAACGGTTGAATACGCGAACGATGCCGGATTAGGCGTTAATGAAGATGAATTCCAAAGCGAAATGGATGCTCAAAAAGAACGTGCGCGGAATGCCCGGAGCAATGAAAAATCAATGGGTGTTCAAAACGGCTTGTTAACGGATATTAAGACTCCAAGTGAATACGTTGGTTACGAAAAACTTGATGCCCAAGGTGTATTGAAGGACATTATTGTTGATAATCAATTAGTGGATGAAGTTGCTAATGGCGAAGCTAAGATGATTTTCTCAGTTACTCCATTTTATGCTGAAATGGGGGGGCAAGTTGCTGACCAAGGGGTTATCAAGGACGAAAATGAAGAAGTCGTTGCGGAAGTTGAAGATGTTCAACACGCTCCAAACGGCCAAAACATGCACACCGTGAAAGTTTTGAAGAAGATGACCAAAGAACATGAATATGAATTGGTTGTTAACAAACAGTTCCATGATAAAGTCCGGAAGAACCACACCGCAACGCATTTGCTTGATCAAGCATTACGTGATGTTTTAGGCGAACACACGCACCAAGCCGGTTCATTGGTTGAACCAACATACTTGCGGTTCGACTTTACGAACTTAGGCTCGGTTACAGCTGAAGACCTTGATAAGGTTGAACGCATCGTGAACGAAAAAATTTGGGATGCGTTACCAGTTGAAACCGTTGAAACTGACATCGAATCAGCCAAGAAGATGGGTGCAATCGCATTGTTCAGCGAAAAGTACGGCGATGTTGTTCGGGTCGTTAAGATTGGCGATTACTCAATGGAATTCTGTGGTGGAAACCATGCTGATAACACCAGCGAACTTGGTTTGTTCAAGATTGTTTCTGAATCAGGTGTCGGTGCTGGTGTTCGCCGGATTGAAGCCGTAACTTCAAAGGAAGCATACGAATTCTTGCAACAACGGAATAACATCTTGAACGAATCAGCCGCTAAATTGAAGGTTGCTCAAGTTAAGAATGTTCCAAGCAAGATTGATCAAACCCTTGCTCAAATCAAGGAACTTGAACAACAAAAACAAGCCTTAGAAGACAAGTTTGCAAGTCAACAGGCTGCTGATGTCTTCAAGAACGTGCAAACAATCAACGGCAAGACATTGATTGCTTCGCAAGTCAACGTTTCAGGAATGAACCAATTACGGCAATTGGCTGACCAATGGAAGGCCAAGGGTCTTTCAGATGTTCTTGTTCTTGGAACGGCAACCGAAGACGGCAAAGTCAACTTGATCGCTGCCATGAGCGATGCCGCAATGAAAGCCGGCTTAAAAGCGGGCGACTTGATTAAAGAAATTGCCCCATTAGTTGGTGGTGGCGGTGGTGGCCGACCAAATCTTGCTCAAGCCGGTGGAAAGAAACCAGCTGGGATGCAGGATGCATTGAAGGCTGCCGCTGAATGGTTGGAAAATAAATAGTAAAGATTACTTAATGAAAAGAGGTTGTGACATAAGGCACAGCCTCTTTGTTATTTATACCTGCACAATGAAATTTCCAAATAAACGAACTATGACACAAAGTCAGAAAAGTTCAAAGGCCTCCGAGTTGTATGATTCGGAGGCCTTTTGTTTTCAGCACGTTCATTTTTAACATTTTGTCATTTAATATTTAAAACAACTGGTTTCATGGTCATTAACCATCCCGATTGCCTGAATAAATGACTGAATCGTAATCGGTCCGGTAAATTTAAAACCATCTTCTTTCATTTGTTTGCTGATTTTGATTGAGAGTTCTGTTTTGGAAGGAATTTCATGGTAATTTTGATAATGATGCTTGATTGTTTTAAAATCGGTAAATTGCCATAAATATTCATTTAGCGATTTTGGAAGTTTTAGAACAACTTTTGCATTATTGATTGTTGCTTCGATTTTTTTGCGATTGCGAATAATTGACGAATTTTGCAACAGCATTTTAATTTTTTTATCAGAATATTGACTGATTTGACGAACATCAAAATTATCAAAAGCGATTTTAAAAGCAAGCCGCTTCTTTAAAATTGTATTCCAACTAAGACCCGCTTGAAAAATTTCAAGAGTGAGGAGTTCAAATAATTTTGAGTTATGATGACACGGAACGCCCCATTCTTGGTCGTGATATTCTTGAGCAAGTTGATTTTGAGTTGCCCAATGACAACGAATTAAATTTGACAAAATTTCACTCCTCTTAATGATATTAATTCTATTATAGCTTAAATCTTAAATAGTGATAATATTTAAATTTGATAACGTTTTAAGAACTATTTAAGCAATCAATGAATTAATTGTTTAAAAATATGTTAAATTTAAAATGAATGTATGTTAAAATAATACGTGTTTTATCACTACTATGTTTGAGGAGATTTGCTATGAAAAACGTTTATTTTAATCATGATGGCAATATTGACGATTTAACTTCGTTGTTATTATTATTTCAAGTTCCAGATATTCGATTAATTGGTGTTGGAGTCACGGATGCGGATTGTTACGTTGAGCCGGCAGCTGAAGCATCACGAAAGATGATCGATCGTTTCAATACGTTTAATCATCAAGTCGAAGTTGCATTATCGAATTCACGGCCGAAACATCCTTTCCCTAAAGAATGGCGGTTGAGTTCATTTGCATTTAATTCATTTCCGATTTTAAATGAAAAGGAAACGATTAAAACGCCGCAAGCTGTTAAACCCGCTCATTTAGATATGATTGATAAAATTATGAACCAAGATGAAAAGACAACCTTAATTATGACCGGTCCATTATCTGATTTGGCTCGGGCATTGGAGATTGAACCGCGAATCCAAGATAAAATTGAAAAATTATACTGGATGGGTGGCTGTCTTGATGGGCACGGAAATGTCCTTGAACCAAGTTATGACGGAACTGCTGAGTGGAATGCTTTTTGGGATCCGGAAGCTGTTAAAACGGTATGGGATTCATCGCTGGATATTCAAATGGTCGGGCTGGAAAGTACCGAAGAATTGCCATTAAACGTTGAATTACGTGATCACTGGGCTAGTTTACGAAAATACCCGGCAATGGATTTAATTGGTCAAGGATATGCCTTAGTGCTGAATTATGAAGCAAATTCAGTTTATTATTTGTGGGACGTTTTAACTACGATTTCAAGTTTGTATCCGGAAACGATTGAAACGAAAAAAGTTAAAAGTGATGTTATGGTTGGCGGACCGGCAGACGGCCGGACCTATCCCACAGAAAGTGGACGTGAAATTACATTAGTTACCGAAGCGCATCAAGATAAATTTTATGAAATTATGGATAATTTGGCTGAATCAGCTAAGTTTGAATAAAAAATGATTAGTTAAAAATAACCGCATGAGCGGTTATTTTTTTATAAAAAGGATATAATTTGGTTGAATGAAACTAATTTAAGGAGGAAGATTGATGGCGAAAAAATTAGTTTTATTAATGGGCATCAATGGTGCAGGTAAAACAACGTTAAGAAATAGCCAACAGCTTAAGGCAGATGATGCGCAAACCATTGATTCGGATGAATTTTTACAAGCAGCAAAAGGAAATTGGCGCCGAAAAGATGATCGGATAAAAGCAATTTTACAGGCTGATCAAAAACTAAACTTGCTAATTGAAAAGAACGTCGATATCATTTGGGAATTGGAAGCAGTTGGAAGCCTGCATAACGAATTAAATATAATTACAAAAGCAAAGGATCAACGCTATGACGTAGAACTTGTCTGGGTAACCCTTGATCGTCCAGAATTAGCCTTAAAACGTGTTTTAAGTCGTTTTCGTGAAGGTGGAATAGGTGGTTCTCAAATTGATGTTCCACAAAGATATCGACGGGTTAATGATAATTTTATTAAGCTCGAAATGTTGGCAGATCAAGTAGTAATCTATGATAATACTTTCGAAATGAAGAAAGTCTATGAAAAACAAGATAATAAGGAAGTACTGAATAAATTAATTGATTATCCATGGATAAAGATAAAATAAAGCTCTGTTATTTAACAATAACAGAGCTTTTTAAATTGGTAACATTGGTTTTTATTTGTTCAATAATCTTGCTAAAAGTTTGATCATCCTTCTCAGCAGGATCTTCGATATTCCATTCAATTAATTTTTTACATGAAACATATGGACATTGGATCCCGCAGCCCATGGTAACTAAAATATCGATGGGTGGTAATTGCGATATTTTTTTGGGATATTGTTTTTGAGTCATATCGATATGATATTTTTCATTCATAATCTTAATTGCTCTAGGATTAATTTGATTTGCGGGATTAGTTCCAGCTGAATAGCAATTAATCGTATCAGGAAAATATTTTTTACCAAATGCTTCGGCAATTTGACTACGACAAGAATTTTGGATACAAACAAATGCAATATTCATATTTATCACCTAACTTTAATTTAATACAAAATTGAAACCGAAACCTATAATTATAATCCCGACTATTCCAATTATAATAAAAGTTATTAATAATTTATTTTTAAGCATTATTAACTCAGGTAAGGATAACATAGTTACTGACATCATAAAAGCAATTAACGTTTTAATGGAAATTATTATGTTCAATGATTCTATCAGTAATAACGATTCCGTTAATGCTGTGTTTAGCAGACCGGAAAGAGCAGATGAGTAATGAGACGTTGGCGGAAATTAAGAAGATTACGCCGAACGTTAAATTTATGATTGCTGATTTAAAGGAAGAAGAAAATTGTAAGAAATTAGTTGACTTAGCGGTCGAAACATTTGGAACAATTGACGTATTAGTAAATAATGCTGGAATTACAGGAACGCCGGCACCGGTAGATCAAATGCCGACTTCAATGTTTAAAAATGTGATCGAAACAAATATTTTTATTGCATTTTATATGTCTCATTATGCTATTCCAGTAATGAAAGCTAATGGCGGTGGCAGTGTTGTGAATGTTGCGTCGGTTGCCGGCTTAACGGGATTCCCTGGCCATAGTGCTTATGTAACATCAAAGCATGGTTTAAATGGATTGACGCGTAATATGGCACTTGATTACGCAAGTGATAATATTCGGGTAAATTCCGTCAACCCTGGTACAACTGCAACACCAATGCTTGATGAAGCAATTGAATTTCTTAAGCATAAACGTGAAAAAGCAGCTGCTAATGGGGAAACGACTGACGAAGCCATTGTTTCTGGAAAAACAACTTCACCTCAAAATCGGGCTGCTACAGCCGATGAGGTTTCTGATGTAATTTTATTCTTGGCTTCAAATGAAGCAAGTAATATGACCGGAGCCTTTGTACCGGTTGATGGTGGATTCACAGCATTTTAAGCAATTAAAAAGATAGTGAAAGACGCTTTTCATTTAATGAAGAGCGTCTTTTTATTTTCTATTGTTGTGAAATGTAAATTTACCATAAGAAAATATAAATGTTTTTATAAGTCACTATCCAAACATAGTAATGGGTATGTTAGTCTTATTTATAAGAAAAGGTCTAAATGGAGGTTTTATGAGAAAAAAATTTAGATTATCGTTAGAAAGGGTAATTCTATTACTTTTTATTATGATCGTTTTGTTGTTGGCATGGTCAAATAGTATGCCGATAAAGTTGTTTTACCCGGTTGCTGTTCTATCCTTTATCGGAGTTGTAGCTGGACTATTCTTACCAACGATTGCTTCTACTTGGTTGGTTATTCTTTCATTTTTTGTAGGAATATTTTTAGTTATATTAGGATATATGTTGATTCCCGTTTGGGAAAGGGCAGTATTGGTTTTGGTTTTACCTACAGTATTGGCGCTTTCATCATTAGTAAAAAAGAAAGCAGGAATTACCGCCAATGTTAAATTAGGTGCAAATGAGATATTTGATTATATTGGGGAGCGTGATTTAACGACTAACCTTTGGGGGATTGATGAGGCTGAAAACTTTTACAATAGATGTATTCGCTTTTTAAGAAAAGCGGATATGTCTACCTCTACCGCATGGTTTAGTGCAACATTGATTTATTGGTCTCATAGCGAACAATATTATCACATTGACAGTGATGAAACCGATGTTGTTTTAAAAACATTGGCAAAGCTTTTAAAGAATTCACGGCTTCCAAGTGAACGAATTTTCTATTTAAATGAAGGTTATTTTTTGATTCTCGGGCCAGTTCATAATCAGAAGGTTTTAGATGAATTAAACAATCAAAGTTTAAATGAAATGAGTAAAGTAAATTTTCGGACGGATGAGGATAGGGTTGGTATTCAATTTCAATTGACTGACTTGATTATTACAAAAGACAATTTTAAAAGGTATGAAAGGCTTGGTTTAATAATAAAAAAGCTAACACGTGAACAGGAAATGAAATTAGTTCGTGAGTACCAATAGGTGATTAAAAATGACGCAGGATTTTTATTATATTGCTTTGGTCATTACGTTAATTTTTGCGATAGTTGCTTTTGCTTTACTGGGATTTATGGCAAAGATATATTTCAATGTCATTCGTAATTTTAATAAAACGGAAAGGAAAATGCGTAAAAATGATAAGTGAAACGTTGATGATCATTACTTTAATTTTAATTTGGATTTCGTTATTTATGGCATTGGTAGTGGTATGTTCAGCCGTTCATTTTTGGTTGAGACAAAGTAAAAAAATAACACAGATAAAACCGCTTAAAAGGTATCCGAAAGTGACGGTTGTGGTTCCAGCACATAATGAAGCGTTAGTTATTCAAGCAACGATAGAAGCAATTTTAAATCTTAATTATCCTACTGATAAAATTGAATTGCTATTATATGCTGATAACTGTACAGATAACACGTATCAGATAATGAAGCAAGTGGTTAGCCAAGATAGGTATCATAGAAGAAATGTAAAAATAATTAATCGTCATGGAACAGGAAGTAAAGCTGGAGTTTTAAATGAAGCGATGGCGCTTGCCCAAGGTGAATATATGTGTATTTACGATGCAGATGCCATTCCGGAGAAAAACGCTCTACATTTTTTGATTGAAAAGGTTTTAGAAGATCCTGACCGTCATGTAGCTGTTTTTGGAAGGAATAAAACACGCAATGCTAAGCAAAATTTTCTTACAAAGTGTATAAATCAGGAAATTGTTGTGACTCAAAGGATTCAGCATGTAGGATTATGGCATTTATTTAAAATTGGAAGAATTCCGGGAACTAACTTTATTATTCAAACGGATTTTGTAAAAGAAATTGATGGCTGGTCTAAAGGGGCGTTAACGGAAGACACTGATATTTCCTTTAAGATAATGCAGAGCGGCAAATTAATTGCATTAGCATTTAATTCTGAAGCTTTTCAACAGGAACCGGAAACGCTTAAAGCATATATGATGCAGCGTAAACGCTGGGCTAAGGGAAATTTTCAAGTGGTGATTTCAAATTTTAAACATTTATTTGATAAAAGTAATTGGCGAGTAAAACTTGAAACGTTTTACTATTCATGCACATTTTTTGCGTTTAATTTGGCAATCATATTGTCTGATTTTATTTTTTTAATAAATGTTGTATGTATGATATTGCAAATGATTTTTCCAAATGTACAACTTTTATTTGCGTTTGATACTCAAAATATTTACCTTGCTCAAGTTTTACTTTTTAATTGGCTGATAATGATTTTGCTATATTTGATTCAAGTTAATATTGCAATGTCAACTCAAATGGGACAGGCGACTGCCCAACAGGTTTGGCTTGCATTGGCAGGATATTTTACATATTCACAGTTATTTATTGTCGTTTCAGTTCAGGCCTTGGGTTCGATCGTTGTTGATAAAATTTTACATAGGGATGAAACAAAGTGGATCAAAACAAAACGTTTTAGCGACTGATACAGGAGGATTTAAATATTGAAAAAATCATATGCACAGATGATTTTAATATCAATTGCTGTGGTATTGACATTAATTGGAAGTCTTGTATATGTGAGATATGATAGTCGAAAACAAGTGGGAATAAATTACTATCGTCAGTGGTCAAAATACTATGTAAAAAAGCAAAATAAAAAGACGGCATATATTAATTCACAACCGACTGCTAGAAATCCAGTTTCAATATCTGAGGGGCATGGATATGGGATGCTGATATGTGCTTTAGGAGGAGAGAACGGGATTGTTGCTAACGAGGAATTTGAAAAGCTAAATAATTATTATTTAAAGCATCGTATAGCTTCGACGGCGTTAATGTCGTGGAAACAAACAATTTATAAAAATAAAGTTCAAGCTGAAGCTAATAATGCAACTGATGGGGATTTGTATATTGCCTATTCATTGATTAAAGCATCAAACGTTTGGCCGCAGGAAAGGGCAAAATATTTAAAAGAAGCGACCGCGATTTTAAATGATATTTTAAAATATAATTATAATCCACAATTAAAAATGTTAACGGTTGGTAATTGGGCTAATGAAGGTTCGAAATTTTATAATATGATGCGGACCTCAGACGTTGTCCCACAACAATTTGATGCATTTTATAAGTTAACGGGTAACAAAAAATGGTTGGAAATTAAACGATCAATGTTAGGTTATTTAAGTAAACTCAGTATGCAGAGTAAGACAGGCTTAATTCCGGATTTTGCATGGGTGACCAAATCTCAAGTTAAATCCGTGGCCCCGAATACAGTGGCGTCAAAATATGATGGTGACTACTACTACAATGCATGTCGAATTCCATACAATTTAGCCCAAGCTAATGATAAGTTATCTAAGGAAATTCTTAATAAGATGATGAATTTTTTTATGAAGAGAAATAAAGTATATGCGGGATATTATTTAGATGGCAAAGTAATCGACCGTCATAAATCGGAGACATTCGGGGCACCATTGTTGGATGCGGCAATTAATCATCCTCGAAAGTATGACAAGTTATTTCAACAGGAAAAATTCTTAGTGATGAAACCATTAGTAAAGACAAACTACTATGAAGCAGCATTAATTACATTAGTAGCTGTTCAAGTTGATAAGATTTTAAATTAGTTTAATTATATATATCTTAATATGTGTAAAATAAAAATCAATATATACTGATGACAATCAAGTATAAATCTAACGTTAAGTGTTTAGTTTGATATTTTTATTTTTAACATATTAACGTTACTTACGATGTATGGTGTTATTTTTCAGATAAAAACAGAATAAGTATACTATTAATGGCAATATTAGAACTTTGTTAAAAATATACTCAACATCAAGAGAGCCGAGGGGTTAGTATGGCATCAACATTGAATGTCTGTAAATAAAAGGTGCGGGTTTTAATTGCTTGCAACATTGGCAAGGTTTGAAATGGAAATATAAATGGTATGGGTAATAGTTGCATTAGTGGGCGGATATCTTTTGGAAAATATTCCATTTATAAGGAATCATAAATCATATCGCTTAGCAGACTATACGGTAAATGGAAGTTCCAATGTTCATAATGGCTATTTTATTTATTCGTTTGAAAATCGGAAATCATTAAAATGAATTGAATGTATTTTAAGTAAAGTAAAATCCTAACCGTTGACTAGCGGTTAGGATTTTTTAATAAACGATTAGGGATTATGATAATTGTTTCCAGCGGTCTTGAAGCATAAACGCAATCCTTTTCGGTTCTCGATCATACGTGAAGATTCCTTTATGGTTTCCATTAACCCGGATGAGACCGGCAGGAGTGGAAAAATCAGTGAAACTCCATAGAAGTTCGCCGGCAACGTAATCTAGTTGATCAAATACGCTAAACATTGCTTTATAGTAATCCAATTGATATTCTTCGGAGTAAGGTTCATCGTATATGGAATGCATTCCGGCAATCGTGTCCGCGCCAAATTCGGTAAAGATTACCGGTTTATCAGGATATAGCTTATGCCAAGTTTGCAGTTCTTGATAAAGATCGTTTTGGGCCTTTTCGAGATCATTAAAATCAACGTACCAACCATAATAGCGATTTAACCCAATTACGTCAAAAAGATCGGTTACCTGATCAACATCAGGAGTAGAGACTAAAATTTTAGGGGATATCAATGGAAGGTGCTGCCAGTCAAGTTTTCGAGTGTAATCTGTAATTTCTTCAAAATATTCATGTGCTCCGTCTTGTTGTGTAGCAGCTTCATTCGCAACAGACCACATAATAACTGAAGGGTGATTTTGGTCTCGGGTAATTGTTTCACGAATCACTTGCTTGTGCGCCGACATTGTTTCCATATTTTTCCAGGTGTTAACTTGAGTAGCTCCTCCGGCCATGGCACTTTGAAAATCGGAATAAAGACCAACGGCTGGCACTTCATCAATGACTAGCAAACCATCTTCATCTGCAAGTTGCATTTCTTCTTCTGAGTATGGATAGTGTGAGGTTCGAAACGCATTGGCCCCGATCCATTTTAATGTTTGATGATCACGATTAATTACTGCGCGATTCATTCCTTTTCCGATTACTGGGAAATCTTCATGCCGTCCAAAGCCTTTTAAATAAATCGGTTTTTTATTAATTAAGACTTGGCAATTTTTGATTTCAACGGTGCGCACGCCAAATTTTTGAGTATAATCGTCAATTAGTTGGTCATCAGTGTCATATACTTGAACTTTTAATTGATACATGTATGAGTGATCGACATTCCATAAGTGGGTATCGGCAATTGTTAATGAGCTTGGTTTTTCGTGACGGTTATATTTTGAAGTTTGAATAGAATTTCCAGCTTGATCTAAAATTTCCATCGAAACGGACTGATATTGACCATCGATGTCAATTTCAGGGGTTACGATTGTCGTTTGAAGATCGGTAGTGTATTTCACACAAATGTTATTAATATGTGCTTGATTAGACGTAGTATAGATTTTTACCGGACGGTGAATTCCCGCATAATTATAAAAATCAAAATTGCCGGTTGTTTGATAATTTCCAGATTTTAATTTTACGGTTTCTCCCACTGGTAATGTTTTGTTGCTTAAAAGGTTGCAAAGCCGAACCTTTAAGTCATTTTCTCCTACTTGAATGTAGTCATCAATGTCAAATTCAAAGGGAGTAAAACCACCGACGTGATGTGCAACTTCTTTTCCGTTAATATACACAGTAGCTTGATGCGTAGCGGATCCAAAACGCATCACATTTCGTTGGCTTTTTTGTAGTGCTGAAATATTAAACGTTGTTTCGTACCAAAAATAACCATCATGGTTGCGCATTTGCTGGTCGATAATTTGATTATTATAGGATGCAGGGACTGCCATTGGAATTGAATTTGCAAGTTTTACAGATGGATTTATTTTTTCAGAATTGTTTTCGATTTTAAAATCCCAAAAACCGCTTAAGTCAAAAACCATTCTTGTTGAACTGGTTTGCGGATATAACATATTAATCGCCTTCTAATAGATTTTAAGTTTATATATTAGTCTATACTATGAAGTATACTTGATAATCAAGGAGAACAGTCAATGAATAGCAAAGAAATTTCTCAAAAAAGTCAACTGCCAATTTCGACAATCCGATATTATGAAAAAATTAATTTAATTCCGCAATCTTTGAAAAATTAGCTAATATTTTTTTGAAGAGTAAATTAGAGTTTTACTGTTTAAATAAAATTATTGGTTAATTATGTTAGAAATACTTTTAACTGTATTGATATTATTATTAATAATGATTAGCGGGAAGGATGGTCTTCGAAGAACCATGAAATTATGGAGAAGGTCTAGAAATTAAAAACTCTCTGTCCCGGGAATATAATTTATTAATTTCTTTTTAGGAATTTGGTTTAGGTCTTTTTTAGGGATAAATTCGGTTGGTGATTTCATATCGACCAAACTTTCAGCGTGTGGATTATCATCACTATATTTCCACTTTAATTTTTTTCTAAACCATCAGAGGGTTCAATGCCTCCTAAAAAAATCTGGTTTTATTTTTAGGATCATTGTAAATATTCCATGAGAAATTAAAATTATCATCTGTTACTTTTATATTTTTACCAAAAATTCCATCAACTTTTGCTTCAACGCTCATGCCGTGAATATAATGAATACGTGGGCTGATATTATTTGCGTTTACATTATTAAAATTAACCTTTTAATCTGATTTTCGTTTTTTGTAAAACACATGCTCCTGCTTCTTTTAGAAGAAAATTTTCTCCAATTAAAAGGAAAATTGTTAAAATTACAAGGATTGTTATTTTAGTATTCTTTTTCATCATTTATCCAATTCTTTCCACCTGGCAAGCTTATTATCACAGTCATGAATTACACACTCAATATTTCCATCACTTTTATCAAAATAAATCTGAAAATCTAATTCTCGATTATCATTAACATATCTATGTTATATACAGTCGTAAATGACTTGGATTTGAGTTACGGTAGAATTGGATATTTTTGGAAACTATCTATGAAGGTAGGTTGGCAATAATGGATATAGAAGTTGAAATATCGGAGAAAATCAAGAACAACATCAAAAAATAATGAAAAAAGAAAATCGAGAAAAGATCATTAATGAACCGGTTGTGATTGGCGCCTTAAAGAAGTTAGCAAAAGAGTAAAATAACTCCGAGGCTAAATAATTGTATCTCAGCTTTAGAGGATATATACTAAAGATGGTTGATGAAAGAGCTTTCGCTCTAGTAGGTGAGTGAAAGAAATCAACATGATCTTCGCTCCTGATAGGAGTGAAGTTTTTTTTACATAAAAAAACCTAGTCACATTTTGTAACTAGGTAAAAGAATAGGAGTATATTAAACTTGGTCTTTATTTTGGACGTCAGATGTAGGATAATACACATGTACTCTTTGCGTGATTTATCCAAAATTCCAAAAATAATGTTAAGAGTATAGGTGTCAAGATTTCTCTTGACACCTTTATTTTATGCCTTAAACAACATATTTATCAAAACAAACGACTTAGCTTAAGCAAATAAAAAGATTCAGCCTAATTGACTGAATCGCGTAGGTATATATGCTAAAATATCGCATCATTGATGAATTACATTATCGAGGAATAATGACTACACAAATTCTACCTGGTAAAGGTGAACAGTAACACTCTATCAGATTTGTCAGGTGCATTCAATAAGTTTGAAGTTTTAGGTCAATTGTTGAATAATAATAATTGTGATAGATTCAACCAACATTTCTATCACTCCCTACCTAAGGCGTCAGATGAGAGATTCTGATGCTTTTTTTGTACAAAAAACCTGACTGTAGTAATACAGTCAGGGGTATCATTAGGTTATTATTTAACGCCAATTGCTATATTTTTTTAATCAAATTAATTGCATTTAAACAGTCATAGCACCATAATAGTCGTGTAATGGTTTTCATTCATTACAGCCTGATATCTTCCCATTGTGGGCTATATCATTGGTCTACTATTTCCCGCGATTAACTATGGGGAGATTACGGAGAAATAGGAGTATATTCTAAGTAACTTAATTTCGTTGCAAATTAAGTTGCTTTTTTATATCGTAATTTTTTATTGTACGTCATGCATGAACTTGCGTGATTTATCTCTTGCGTATACAATCAACTTGAAATAGCATGACGTTCGCAAAGCCTAATGATTCGCGTTGGATTAGTACCCAACGCAACTTTCATAGTACAACGCATATTATCAAAAATCAATCAAAAAAATTTAAAAACTTATATAAAAATATAATTTAAACTTATCAATTGTAATTAAATGACAATCACATAATAATCAATATGTGGGTACAAATACATATCATACTTACAATCACTTTATAGATAATCAACATAATGATTTTAGTGTTTTACCGACAATGTTGATTATCTATTTTTTACATTCAAAATGATTGATACACAAGTATAAATATGGAATAATAGTTCGTTGTGGATGAAAAATCTACAACAAAAACCTGCGGATTGTTATGACTACATAAAAATTATGTAGAAATCTCTTGCGTATCACAATAATTCGCTAAGCCTAATACTCGGCGTTGGGACAAGCTCCCGCGCCGTGTACATAGAAAAAAGGACCTAGTTACGGATTGTAACTAGGTTTTAATTTTAGTCAAAGTATTGAATTTCTGCATATTATAGTAAAATCGTGATATATATAACGACTTTGCCAGTCTTGGTTAAATCTATTGGCTTCTTGTGTTTCATCAGCAGTAATATCTAACGCCACTTTTGCATAATTTTCTACCTCTTCTATTTTAATGGAAAATTGAATAAAGGGGAATAATATTCAAGTTAAGGTATAAAAGCTATTGCAATCACATGTAAGATGTGAGATAGTACAATCATGTTGATTGTACGACTTTCTCTTATTATTTTTCATAAATCGATTTCAAATTAGTACAACAACAATCATTTAGGCGTTATGGATAAGTTTCATGACGTTTTTTATTAAAAAAACTGTATAGCAAGAGAAACAATATAGAAATCTTTTGGGTAAAAATGTATCATTTAGCATAACGCACAAGGCTAAACTATATAGTAAATCTAGGCTACATAACTAATTATGACACTTTGGACGTTAAATAAAACTATAATGTTCAATTTATATAAATCGATGTAATCGTTCGCAACGTGATGACGCTTGCTTATAATTAATAGTGTTGTTAAAAAATATTTACTCCAAAAAACTAACTTACATATTATGAAAAAGGATCTACTAACAATGGCGAGCGTTAGCGGATTTTTTTATAAAAAGACTGTAGCAGTATGGTCTTAGCAATCAAGTAATTAACAGACTACTGTATCATTATTGACATTTGCAGTGTACTATAAATTTAAGAATTGTGTCAGTTGTAGAAAATTTAAATGAGATGGGAATCAAATTACCTAAGGGAATAAAAAATATTTAAAAAAAGCTAATGTCCGTAAGGACAATTAGCTTTTTTATTGTGCAACTTGAATGATTTTACCATTACTATAAACTCTATAAATTCCCATTGAACCTGTTTTCCCTTGAACTCTATCAGACATGTCCATTAAAGAAACAGTGTAGAAATGACCACTTTGGTCGTTACCATCATAACTGGGATCATTTCCAGCAACAATATTGGAATTATTTCCATATCCTAGTTGTTGTTTTAAATAAATTCCAGCAGCATTTCCGCTAGTAATATTTATACCATTATTGTTTTGATGGTCTTTTTTTTGCTGGTTAACATTGGAATTACTATACTGAATATTACTCTGAGTATTATTTTGTTGTTGATCAGCATTATTGGATGGTTGGTTGTTATCAGACTGTTGAGTTACATCTTCATGTGATTCTAATTCTTTAGCACTTGAAATAGAAGATAGATTTTTCTCTTGAGATGTTGATTTTTGATGATCTGATTTTTCAATCTTTGTTTGGGTATGGTTATCTTTTTTATTATTAGAATGACAACCTGATAATCCCAGTATAGATATGCAAGCCATACCTAGTAAAATTTTTTTATTCATAAAAGAACTTCCTTTTTAATTTGTTTTAACTATAAAAGCACTAATGAAATAATAGCATGAAATTAAATGTTATATAATAGTGTAATAGAATTAAAAAAGACTAGTTTGGCAGATAACGAAACTTAGAAAACTTAACTAATTAGACAGACACAACTAGGTTTAAAATCCAAATGATCTTTTGTTTTAGTTTTTTTACATTCTATAGCGCTATTGTTTGTTGAGTATACGGTGGCGAATCACTACATAAATTTTTTATTATCTAGTAAAGAACAAAGGTGATATACCATTTCTAGTAAGTATTCACTTACTAGAAATGGAGGTTCTCAAATGTATCCAATTGAAATAAAAGATGTTTCCAAGTTTTTTGGAGAAACAAAAGTTTTACGTGAAATTAATTTAAAGTTAAATGAGGAAACAATTTTAGGATTGATTGGTCATTTTGGTGTGGAAATTAAAATAACTCTTGAAATGGAAAGTACCGACGCTGGAAAAGCGTTGATATTTGGGATAAAAATTATTAAGACATATAGGATATATTGCTTCATCAGATGCACTATATCTTGACTTGATCGGGAAAGAAAATCTAGAATTTTTTGTACAAATGAAGGAAATCAATCCGGGGACTAAATTTGAATGGGTTATTAATCATTATAGTGGAATGATGCGAAGGTTATCTTTAGCAATTGCATTATTAGGGGGGACCTGCAGAAAAACTCAAATAAGGGTGAAAATAAATTTTTAATTAGTTAGTAAGTTTTTTAATATATGATATACTGATCACCAAATATATGTTCCGCTATGCTTTATAGGTGGTTAGAGTGAGTAAAGTATATATGGCGATTGACCTTAAGTCTTTTTATGCTTCAGTTGAGTGTCGTGAACGAAAGTTAGATCCGTTAGAGATTAATCTAGTAGTTGCGGATGAGAGTCGAACAGATAAGACGATTTGTCTGACAGTATCTTTGGCATTAAAGAGCTTTGGGTGTTCCAGGAAGACCACGGTTGTTTGAAGTTAAACAGCGAGTTAATCAATTGAATAATAAGCGTAAGAGTAGGACTTTAGGTCATCGATTTAGGTGTGGATCATGTAGTCGTAAAGAATTGATTAATAATAAAGCATTAGAGATTGGGTTTAGAATAGCGAAACCTAGAATGAAGCTATATGAAGAGGTTAGTGCTTATATTTATGGGATTTATCTAAGGTATATTTCAGCAGAGGATATTCATGTTTATTCGATTGATGAGGCATTTATTGATGTGACACCATATTTAAAACTTTATGATTGTAATCCGGTAGAATTAGCAGACCGAATTATTAGTGATGTTTACAGAGAAACAGGGATAACAGCAACTGTTGTTATTGGAACTAATTTGTATTTAGCAAAAGTGGCAATGGATATTGTAGCTAAACATATGACGCCAACAAAAGTAGGCTTTAAAGTTGCGGAATTAAATGAGCATACATATTGGGAGCAATTATGGGATCATCAACCAATTACTGATTTTTGGAGAGTAGGGAAAGGTTATGCTCGAAGGCTAGATAGATTAGATATTCATAAAGTTATTGATCAATATAATCGAGAGGGAGAGGCTTAAGGCTTCTCCTTCTTTTTTATTAGGTATTAAAAAAGCCTGCTTTTCGCAGGCTATGTTTTACTAAATTTATTTAATAGTGCATCATTTCTGGAATAAAATTCAATAAATATCGGTCTTTTTTGGCTTTTTCAACTTCTGATTTTGGTATTAATTCACTTGGCCTTTTTTCAATTTTACGGTTTGGATTATTATCTGAATATTCATATTTCATCGTTTTATCTAATTTATATGATGTTCCAGAAATAGCAATTACCATTCCTAACTTATCTTGTTCATTATCCATTTTATCTTTTGGAACTTTAATTACATCACAATCAAAATTTAAGTCCTTATCGCCATTTACATATCCTTCAACATAAGGTCCAGAAACCATATGATGGTGAAATTTAATTTCCATTTTAATTGAATTGGGGTCTACACCGTTATAATACTTTTCAAAATAGACTTTTAAACCAATACGAGCTTCTCTTAAAATATAGTCTTCAGCTTTCTTACGCATTACAAATATTCCGCTTGCTATGACTGAGATTAAAGTAACAGTTGTGATAATTATTAAACTTATTTTTGCTTTTTTGTTTAATTTCGACATTTGATATTACCTCCATGCATGACACCGTTGAATGAAGTGTATAAAGTTAAGGGAATTTTGTAAGTCTAATAACTTTCTGTTCCGGGAATATAATTTATTAATTTCTTTTTATTTTTAGGAATTTGGTTTAGGTCTTTTTTAGGGATAAACTCCGTCGGTGATTTCATGTTAGACCAATCCTTGGCATGAGGATTATCGTCATTATCATATTCCCATTTTAACTTTTTTTCTAATTTTTCTGAGGGAGAGATATAACCCAGAGTAAATCCAATTTTACTTTTAGGGTCATTATAAATAGTCCATGAGAAGTCGGAATTATCATCAGTTACTTTTTTATTTTTACCCAAAGTTCCATCAACTTTTGCTTCAACGCCCATACCGTGAATATAGTGAATACGTAAGCTGATATCATTTGCGTCTACATTATTAAAATACTCTTTGAAATAACCTTTTAATCCGATTTTTGTTTCTTGTAAAATATATGCTTCCGCTTCTTTTTTTTGCACTTCTTTAAGAAGAAAAATTCCTCCAATTAAGAGAAAAATTCCTAAAATTACAAGGATAGTTATTTTAGTATTCTTTTTCATTATTTATCCAATCCTTCCCGTGAAGTAATAATCGGTTTACATCTGTACATTTTGGGTTCAATTTCACCATTATCGCTATCAAATTGAATACAAAAATCTAATTTTTTATATTCACCTTTAGCAAAGTTTACATTATCTTTATCATTATATCTATATCAAGGTTTTTCATTTTGATTAGTCATTCTCAATAATCTCCTATAAATTCTCCTAATTTTTTAGACTCTCTATATTCATAACAGTAGATACTTTTACCGCCATTATCGCTATCAAAAGATATACCAAAGTCCAAATTCTTATCATTATTTACATATCCTTGCAATTCAAATCCTCCCATTGGGTTATGTTCTACTGTATTCCATTGATAGGTGATGGCCTTAATATGGTGATTTTTATCACCATAACGGACTTGCTCATCCATTTCTTTTTGATGTTCTTTAGCAATCCGAATCATTTCAGTGTGTTGCTCTTCCTTTGAGTTTTCAATAAAAATTCCTCCTAAGAATAAAATAGTCGCAGGTATTAAGATAACTAAAAATATTTTTATTTTTTTATTCATAGCTTATTTAAACCCTTTCCATTCCGCAACTTTAGAACAACTTTTATAAAGTCGACATTCAATTTTACCTGAATCCTTATCAAATGCTATTCCAATATCTAAAGTTTTATCGCCGTTTACATATCCATCAAGCATGAATCCACCCATCGGATTATGTTTTACCGTATTCCATTGATAGGTGATTGTCTTGATATGATGATTTTTATCGCCATGACGAACTTCTTCGTCCATTTCTTTTTGATGATCTTTAGCAACTTTAATCATGTATTCTTTATCATTCATTGATACAGTTGCTTTTCCAGTAAAACCTTGAATAGCTCCCGCTATAAAAGTCGTTAACAAAAGGACTCCTAATCCAATTCCACTGATTTTCAATACTTTTTTAAACATTACTTTCTCCTTTTATTTGCAACTTCAAAATTAATCTAAATATGGCTTGGAAAGATAGTAGCGTATATTTTCATTGACCTTGATTTTCCCATTCATCTATAACGTTTGAACATGTATATACTCGACATTCGATTTTATCATTAACTTTATCAATCATTAATCGCACAAATAATTTTTTATTACCATTCACATATCCATTAAGCATGAAACCGCCCATTGGATTACGTTTTACTGTATTCCATTCATACGTAATTGTTTTAATATGATGATCTTTATCACCATAACGTACTGATTCATCCATTTCTTTTTGATGATCTTTAGCAACTTTAATCATGTATTCTTTATCATTCATTGATATAGTTCCTTTTCCAGCAAAACCTTGAATAGCTCCCGCTATAAAAGCCGTTAACAAAAGGACTCCTAATCCAATTCCAATGATTTTCAATACTTTTTTAAACATTATTTTCTCCTTTTATTTGCAACTTCAAAATTAATCTAAATATGACGTGGAAAGATTGTGGCGTATCTTAGTATGTCTTTCATAAAGTACGTATTCACATATAGATCAATTTCACTATCTTTATTTGTATAACCATTCTAATTTTTCATTAATTTCCATCTTTAGTCCAGTCGTCTAGTTGCTCTGCACAAGTATACTCGTAACAATAAATATGTTTTCCTCCATCATCACTTCTCACTGCCATTCCAAAATCAAGATTTTTATCACCATTAACATAACCGTTAAGCATAAAACCACCCATTGGATTATGCTCTACTGTATTCCATTGATAGGTGATTGTCTTGATATGATGATCTTTATCACCATAACGAACTGCTTGATCCATTTCTTTTTGATGATCTTTAGCAACTTTTATCATGTATCCTTTATCATTCATTGATACAGTTGCTTTTCCAGTAAAGCCTTGAATAGCTCCCGCTATAAAAGCCGTTAACAAAAGGACTCCTAATCCAATTCCAATGATTTTCAAAACTTTTTTAAACATTACTTTCTCCTTTTATTTGTTGCTAATCTATCCCAATAATTAGTAAAAAAACATTAAGAATAATTTAGCATTTTTGATTTGATAAATTAGCCTCTTCAATACTTTTTCAAACAGATGCAATTATTCTATAGAATTTTATACATAAAGAATGCTTTTTGACAATAAATTTTGGTTTTATATAATTAGCTTATGAATTTACTATAGAAAAAGTGAAAAAGGAATTTAGAGTGATGAAGGATAGAACAATTTTAGATGCTACCTTTGAAGAAAGTCGAAAATTAGTTGATGAATCATATGTTGAAGAAGCATTAAAAGTATCAAGTAATAA
>NZ_AYYZ01000029.1:70935-273892 GCF_001435375.1 Ligilactobacillus araffinosus DSM 20653
TGAGATGGTAGCGATTTTAGTAGGTACAATTGTCTTGGTTGGATTTAAGTGGTGTTCACATGGATCAGGAATTAATAGCCTTTTAGATAAGAAACTTATTTGGTCGCAGTCTACTTTTAATTTTTGGATTGCATGTAATTTGATTTTGACTTTGGGGTTTATCCTATATGCGTTGATTGGTAAGATAAAAATTCGAAAAACTAAATTTTTAAGGGACTATGATTTCAATCAGAAAATGATTATGGGAACTGGAATATCTTGCTCTTTTGGAGCAATAGCAATGTTACCATTAACGGTATCATTTTTACATTCAGTAATATTTGAATTTTTGTATGTAATCCTTAGCGTTGTTATTAGTTATAAAGTAATAGTGAAACTATATAGAGAAGAAATGGCTGTTTTATATGGAAGAGCCTATCAGAATCAGCGCGCAATGAAAGCTAATAAATTTACGGATTGGATCTCAAAAAATATTATTGTATTAGGAGCAATTCTTTTTGTAGTTAAAGGTTTATTTTCAGGATTAGGAAATCTCCAAGGAATGTTAATTGGGGCATTTGGACCGTTATTTTGTATGGCTTGTTGGTGGTTTGGATTATGGATATATTTTGAAAAGACGCTTGAAGGTTACTATTTGAAAAAATACAGTGAACAATATCGACAACTTTATGGCTATTCGAAGGATGAATGGTATGGCGATAAAGTAGATGATTGGAACCGAATGAAGACAATCGAAAAGCATTTAAAACAAAATGAAGAAGAGCGGAAATTAAAAAAGAAAATTGAAAAGGAGGTAAAAGGGACTGAAAGTGATGAAGGATAGAACAGTTTTAGATGCTACCTTTGAGGAAAGCCGAAAATTAGTTGATGAATCATATGTTGAAGAAGCATTAAAAGTATCAAGTAATAAACAAGATCGGAATCGTTTTTGGGGCGAAATGGTATCGATATTAATTGGAACTATTTCTATTTTGTTGTTAGGCCCAGATACATGTACTAATTCTGCTTTTAATAAAGAACTCCTTTGGTCACAAAGGACTTTTGATTTTTGGATTATATGTAATTGGGTTTTGACTTTGGGATTTATCCTGTATGCCTTGATTGGTAAGATAAAAATTCGAAAAACTAAATTTTTAAGGGACTATGATTTTAATCAAAAAATAATCGTTGGATTGGGAATATCATGTATTTTTATAGCAATAATAATGTTACCGAATACAGCCGCTTTTTTGCATTCAGTAATATTTGAATTTTTATATATAATCCTTTGCGTTGTTATTAGTTATAAAGTGATGGTGAAACTATATAGAGAAGAAATGACTGTTCTGTATGGAAGAGCCTATCAAAATCAACGCGCAATGAAAGTTAATAAATTTACGGATTGGATCTCAAAAAATATTATCGTATTAGGAGCAATTCTTTTTGTAGTTAAAGGTTTATTTTCAGGATTAAAAAACATTCAAGGTGCTTTATTAACGGCCATTGCACCCTTGTTTATTATGGCTTTTTGGTGGTTTGGATTATGGATATATTTTGAAAAGACGCTTGAAGGTTATTATTTGAAAAAATACAGTGAACAATATCGACAACTTTATGGCTATTCGAAGGATGAATGGTATGGCGATAAAGTAGATGATTGGAACCGAATGAAGACGATCGAAAAGCATTTGAAACAAAATGAAGAAGAGCGGAAATTAAAAAAGAAAATTGAAAAGGATGTAAAGGGAATCAGGGATGATGAAGAGTAAAAAATTATACGGGGCTTCATTTGAAGAAAGTCAGAATTTAGTTGATAAAAAGTTTGTAATAAAGTCTTTAAAAGAATCAAGTAATAAACAAGATAACGGAAGGTTAGAAGGAAAAATTTTTACATTCCTTTTAGGACCTTTGGTGATTAAATTTGTTGAATTCTTTAAAAATCATGGAGGACCATCAGCATTTTCAGATAAACTCTTTTGGAGTAATAGTATATTTAACGCATTATTTTATATTACTTTGACATTTTCAATGATTTTTATATTGGAAAGTGTCTTTTGTAAAGTACAGTACAGTAAACGAAAGATTAATCGGGAATACAGCTATACTACTCGAATTTTAGGAGCTTTAAGCTGGTTTTGTATTTGTGGAGTGATGGCATTCCTTTCGGCAACCGGTTCAGCTTTAAATTCCGTATTCATGGAATATTTTTATGTGGCTTTAATTATTTTCTTGTACTGGCTTATTAACCATAAATTAAATCAAAATATTATTATCACGCTTTATAATCATGGGAAAAGGAACGATGTTTTGTCGAAGGCAGAAAAAATCACGAACTTTATTTCAAAATATGTGTTAATTTTAGCAGCAGTTTGGATTTTGATTAAATCAGTTATTACCGGTTACCAAGATTTGATTGGCGCTTTAACAGTCGACACTTGTCCACTTTTGATGGCATGCATTATGTATGCGGGCCTATATATCTACAAACAAGATATTGTTCAAGGATATTACTTAAAGAAATACAGTGAGCAATATCGACAACTCTATGGCTTTTCAAAAGAAGAGTGGTATGGGGTTGGAATCAAAGATGATGAACGAATGAAATTGGTTGCGAAACATTTAAAAGAAATGGAAAATTAAAAAGTTTAAGTCTAGGATAATTTATTGCTTTATATTCTTACTAGCTTTATTCTCAATTTCATTTTTTATACGATAAACAGTATTTCTTGTAATTCCAACTTGATCGGCAATCTGCTTGATAGTAATTGGCTCTCCATTTGCTTTTCTTTTAAGCAGTTCAACAACAGTATTATAAATTAGACGTCTTTTAGGATCTTTGCTATCTTTTGAGTATTGAACGACACCGCCTTTGTAAACACCACGTTCCTTGGCAAGTTTAATCCCTTGCTTTTGACGTTCAAGAATAGTTTTACGTTCCTGTTCAGCGGTGTATTTTTGGATTTCTAAGACAAGATTCGTTAATAAGTTTTTCAAATTGCGGTCTTTGATACCTTCAAAAGAAGGGAGATCCAAAATATTAATCGTTGCTCCTTTTTGTTTAATTTGTTCGATGATATTAGAAATATCACGACTATTGCGTCCTAAACGATCCATACTAATCACAACGACTTCATCGTCCTCACGAATAAAATCAAGCATCGCTTGTAATTGTGGGCGATTAGTATTTTTTCCAGATATTTTTTCTTGGAAGATTTTTTTGCAGTCTGCTTTTTGAAGCTGTTCGAGTTGACGGTCTAAATTTTGATCAGTAGTTGAAACATGAGCGTATCCGATTTTCATTTTGAGGCTCCTTATTATATAGATTAAACATGTAGATTACACATTGTTGATTTTAAAAGAAACCTAGTAAAAATGCTAGGTTTTGTTTTTATCGAATCTGTTCAATTAGGGTGTACCTTGTTTAAACAATATATGTAAAATAAAAACCTAACTGTTAGCCGGCAGTTAGGAATCTATATTGCTTTTTATCACAGTTAGATTATAACATAATTTTTTCATAGTGTATAATAGCAATTGGCAACTAGCCTCTGAAAGGGGGGTGGCTACATTGCTTTTTATCACTAAATATATCCTTGCACCAACGCTTGTCGGGTGCTTGGTAGCTTTATTTACGCATTGGTTGAACAAGCACTAAAAGGTTGCTAGCTAGTGCGCGTATATAAAGAAGTCGTCCGTTTGAACTTAGCCAATTCATTCGGGCGTTTTTTTTTTAATGAAGCTAAAAAACTATTAGTTTAATTGCTAGCAGCATTATATCCTTGGTCAAGATTTTTTGGCTAAGTTTTGGCTAGGTTTATAGTGAAAAACTATGATATTCTATGAAAATAAATGAAACCACTAAGATAATAAAAAAGCCGTTATATCAAGGATAGTTAAGCCTGACATAACGGAACGAATAAATATTAATTGGGTATACTGGATTCGAACCAGTACATTAAGGATTCAGAGTCCTCTGCCTTACCAATTTGGCTAATACCCAATAAACCTGACTAACCTATCGTATTAAATTTTAATTTAGATGTCAAGGGATAATTTGAGGGATAACAATAAATTTTTTCTTTAAAAAAAGGCCTAATTCGGTATAATGAATTCAAAGGATGAAAAGGGGATTGAGAAATGCATAAGGTTTTAATTGTCATGCATGACACGGTCCATAATGATTATTATCGAATGAATAAGGTAGAATTTGAAATTCTTCCAACAATTGGACAGTATGTTTACAACACAGACGGAATCGTATATCAAGTTGAGGAGATAACCAATTTTGCAGGATATGTGTCAAGTAAAGGAGCAGTTGCGCTAGTAGTTGTTCACCCGGTTGAAAATCAGTTACCGGTAAATGATTTATACGGGTTAAAGATCGAAGAAGATTTAGATGACTAAATAAAGGATGTAACGACTTGAAAGTCAGTTACATCCTTTATTTCATTTCTATTCAAATGATAATTCAACTAAATAGGCCTTTTCTTTTGTTAAATGGGCGGTGGTTGCCCAAACTTCATCAAAATTAGGACGGATTTTACCAGTTGCTTCCCAGTAATCTGCAAATAAGTTTGGATGCGATTTGATAAATTCATTGGGGAGACGGTTAACCATCAGTTTATTTGATGGAAAATAAAAATCGGCGTGTTCAACCGGAGTCGTATCAGGAATGAAGACCCGGACAACGTTTTTGTATGGTGACTTGATTGCGATTATCAGTTCGGGATGTGTTTCGATTCGCTTTAGCACATCATAAATTGGTTCGAATTCAAACTCGATCAACATGAAGCCTTCTCTCTCAATGGATATACTTTCATTTTAACAGGAAAGTCTCCAAAAAGATAATTAAGTTTATTCATAAAATCGCGGTTAATCGTTTATAATTAAAAATAGATTAAAGAAAGGAGAGTTAAGATGGCAACGGTTCATTTTTATCTTGTCCGTCACGGGCAAACGAAATTAAATCGAGTGGCACGTTTACAAGGCATTACTGACTCCCCTTTAACGCGTAAAGGAATTCGAATGGCTAAACGATTAGGACGCGAATTACAGAATATTGAATTCCGAGCAGTTTATACTAGTGACTTGAAACGGACGCAAGCGACGGCTAAGTATATTTTAGAAGAAAATCAGCGAAAAATTCCGCCAGTTTATTGTGACCCTGATTTGCGGGAAATGAGTTTTGGTCAATTTGAAGAGGCTAAAAATGTAAAATTGATTCCGCAAGCTTTGCGTACTTTAGGATTAAAGAAAATCATTCGTGCATTTTTGAATGAAGAACATGTAAGTGAATTGATTCGTCTTTTTCGAACGATGGACGGAACGGAGGAAATTGAAAATTCTGCGCAGCTAAATATTCGCTTTCGACGGGCATTAAGAATGATTGGTGATGAATATCAGGATCACGAATGCAATGTTTTAATCGTTACGCATGGATTAATCTTGTCAAACTTCATTGAAAGTTTATATGGCGAAGTCCCGTTATTTTTAGTTGATAATTCGCGGGCAAGTTTAGTCGATTATGAACAGGGTGAATTCAAAATTAGATATATAAACCAATTAAAACAGGAGGA
The DNA here is from genome assembly GCF_001435375.1 of Ligilactobacillus araffinosus DSM 20653. GTDB lineage: Bacteria > Bacillota > Bacilli > Lactobacillales > Lactobacillaceae > Ligilactobacillus > Ligilactobacillus araffinosus. The sequence goes on from NZ_AYYZ01000029.1 coordinate 76,491, forward strand.
TCCGAATGAAAGCAAGCGCGGTTAAAGCAAGAATGATACAAATGGTTAATGCAGGGGTTGTTCCGGGAGTATCATATGCACATTTGCATGATGGCCAAGTTGAAACGATGGTCTATGGCAATGCAGAAACCGTTCCGGTAACTAAACCGCTTAAATGGGGAATGCTGTATGATATGGCTTCGTTAACCAAAGTTGTCGGGACAACAACGATGATTTTGAAGATGATTGAAGAGGGAAAAGTTAGTCTTGATGATCGGGTAGCGGATTTAATTTGTGATTTTAAAGATGAGCGGGTTACTCTGCGTCACTTATTAACGCATACCTCAGCAATTTCAGGGTATATCCCGCATCGCAATCAATTACCGCCTGATAAATTGATAAGGGCAATTGATTCTTTAACAGTTGCTGAATGGTTCGATAAAAAAGTCGTGTATACGGATGTCGGATTGATTATGTTGGGCCAGATTATTGAAAAATTTTATCATGTACCAGTTCAACAAGTGATTCATGATGAAGTTTTAATTCCGCTTGGCTTGACAGAAAGTACTTTTACTCCCGTTAAAGAAAACTGCGTTCCAACCGAGGTAACTTCTGATCGCGGGGTGATCCAAGGTGAAGTGCACGATCCCAAGGCGTTTATTTTAAAAGAACATTGTGGATCAGCCGGGCTTTTTATGACATTAAACGATGTAATTAAATTTGCGCAGTGGATCTTAGGAATAACTTCACATGAACTTCTTCAGCGCGCAACCATTGACTCCCTTTTTAAGGATTGGACAACCCATCATTTAGGGCGCTCTTTAGGATGGGATCTGCGGTTTTCACCAGATGGTACTCCATGGATCTATCATACAGGCTATACAGGAACGTATATTATATTAAGCAAACAGCTTCAAGAAGGATTGATAGTGTTAACGAATCGCGTGCATCCTCAAGCTGATAACCAAACTTTTCTTGATATGCGGGATCAGTTGATTGCTGATTTTATCAAATAGAAAACGTTTACACAAAATGCTAATCCTGATAAAATATAACTGAGTTTTATCAGATAAGAAGGAATGATAGATGGCAGAACCAATGTTTTTAAAGCCGTATTTTCAAGAGAAAATGTGGGGCGGGAATCGTTTAGCAACTGAATTTGGTTATCAAATCCCAAGCAATCATACTGGGGAATGCTGGGCAATTTCAGCTCATCCGCATGGCCCTGCAACAGTTGAAAATGGGAAATATCAAGGGTTAACCCTTGATCAAGTATGGAAGGATCATCGTGAGGTTTTTGGAAATGCAAACGGAGATGTTTTCCCATTACTAACGAAAATTTTAGATGCTAAAACCGACTTATCCGTTCAGGTTCATCCAGACAACGCATACGCTGCAAAACACGAGCATGAATTAGGAAAAACTGAATGCTGGTACGTGATTAAAGCTGATGAAGGCGCAATGATGTACTATGGTCATAACGCTAAGACACGTGAAGAATTTGCAGCGATGATTCAAAAGGGCGAGTGGGACAAATTACTGCGGAAAGTTCCAGTGCATGCAGGCGATTTTCTTTATGTTCCAAGCGGAACCGTTCATGCGGTTGGAAAAGGAATTATGGTACTTGAAACTCAGCAAAGTTCTGATACCACATATCGGATGTATGATTTTGACAGGATTGACGCTTCAACGGGCAAAAAACGTGCTTTGCATATCCAACAATCAATTGATTGTGCAATGATTCCACATCATGATCCGCAATTAAATCAAAAGCATTATCAGATCGGTGATGTAGCGGTAACTCAATTTGTAGCGACACAATTTTTCGCAGTTTATGAGTGGAAAATAAATGGTGGGCAAGGAACATTTAATCGCGGGCAAGCTCCGTATACCTTGGGGTCAGTCCTTGATGGCGAAGGTCAAATTGAGGTTGATGGAACGAAGTATGACTTGAAAAAGGGAATGCATTTTATTTTGCCATTTAATGTTAAACAATGGACACTTTATGGGAAAATGCAGATTATTGCATCTGAACCTGGAGAAAATGCATAAAACTTTAATATTTGAAATGAAAGATTGTGGAGAACACAATCTTTTTTTATGGATATCTAAAAAATATACGCACTTTTTTCTTTAACTTGATTAAATTTTTTAGATTAGTTCTTCGATTGTTGGAATAAGTTGTATACTTAATCATGTATTCTTTATATAAGGAGATTTATATATTATGAAAAGGAAAATTTCGTGGTTAAGAACGATTTTTAGGATATCAGTCGCATTACTAACGTTTTTTATAGCATTTGGCTCTTTTCAAGGAACGAACATTCCGCTTATCAATGCAGATAGTTCGGCTAAAACCAAGAAAAAAGTAACGATTACGTTTTGGAATGCAATGAGTGGCAGTGCGGCTAATGCGTTAAAACAAATGACAAATGATTTTGAAAAAACGCATCCGAATGTTGAAGTTAAAATTGAAAGCCAGGGCGATTATTCAGCTTTGCAAGGAAAATTGAATTCTACAATGCAAAATCCTTCAAATTTGCCAACGATCACTCAAGCATATCCGCAATGGCTTTACACGGCGGCAACTGATGGTCAATTAGTAAATTTAAAACCATATTTTGATAATTCAAAGATTGGTTTTGGTTCAATTCAACGGTCGAACATTGCCAAGCCGTTCCTTGAAGGAGCAACTATCAAAGGAAAACAATACGGGGTTCCGTTTAACAAGTCCACGGAAATTTTGTTTTATAATCCAGATATCTTGAACAAATATGGCGTTAAGGTTCCAAAGACGATGGCTCAGTTAAAACAAGCTTCAAAAGAAATTTATGAGAAGTCTGGTCATAAAGTTGTCGGAGCCGGCTTTGACGCGTTAAATAATTATTATGTAATTGGAATGAAGGGCTATGGCGATTCATTCACATCAAAGCTTAATTTTAATTCTAAGGATTCAAAGAAAGTTATTAATTATTATGCTGATGGAATTAAGGATGGCTATTTCCAAATTGCTGGTGCGCAAAAGTACATGTACCTTCCATTTACGAACGGCAAGGTTGCAATGTTTGTTGGCTCATCATCATCAGAGCAATACATTAAGCCGACCCATGCCAATTATGCAGTTGCTGCACGTCCAAGCAAGAATAACTTGCAACAGGGAACTGACATCTATATGTTCAAGCACGCTAGCAAAGCTCAACGTACGGCAGCATTTGAATACATAAAGTTTCTAACTGAACCAAAACAACAGTTATATTGGGCTAAGACAACAGGATATATGCCGGTTAATAATCAAGTTTTGAAGAGCAATAGTTATAAGAATTTAGCTGGAACAAAGGTCCCGCAAGTTGTATCTAAATCAACTAAAAACATGTTTACAATGCCAGTCGTTAAAAACTCAAATACTGCGTTTGTTCAACTGAATCAAATCATGCAGGATATTTTAACTCATCCGAATAATAATCGGAATCAACTAATTAAGCAAAATGCTCAAAAACTTAAGAATGCATGGAATCAGTAATCAAAAACTTCCTTCCGAAATTAATCGGAAGGAAGTTTTTTTAATGTTAAAATTAAAAAAAGAGGGGGAGAAACAATGAAGGTTAAAGATTTGAAGTTTACCCGTTTTCTAAAGTACGGGCGGATGAGTGTTCAGGGCGAAAAGAAAAAACATTCAATTCTGATTTATTATGATACGCAAGAACATCGATTTGTAAAATTTCACGCATCGGCGAAAACTTCTAAGAAAATGCTGATTTACAATTTGATTGTCCTAGGCATTGTTATAATTCTAATTTGCTGGGATGAATTAATTTCGTGGGTTACCCCATATCAGTATTCGATTGCAACGAAAACGCCAGCACTAACACAATGGTTAAATTCGTTTGAATGCGAATTTCATTGGTGGTTTGGGCTTCTTGCTGCTTTGGTTGCCGTTGGATGGTATCTGCTTAACCGTCATGTTGATTTGAATGAATTTGAAGATTCTGCCAATTTAAAAGATGTTGCCGATTCCAATAAAGATTATGTTTTTATGTTTATCGTTATATTACTATTTGACTGCTTTTTTATTTGGTTGGTTTATAGCGGTTCAGATTACCCGTTTCCCAATTTGGGATTAAGTGATGTGTTCACGATTTTCTTGGTAATGCTTTTCACGATTTACTTCTTGTGTATTATTGTTGAAAGTATGGTTGCATATTGTAAATATCTGTGGGATATAAAAATTAGGAAAAAATAAAAGCATCTTTTCGGATAATTTCCGAAAAGATGCTTTTTTCATTAGGTAAAGCCTATTTCATTTTCTTCTTGTTTTCCATGATTCCATCGATCAAACCATAATCAACGGCTTCTTGAGCAGTCATGAAGTTATCACGGTCAGTGTCAGCGTTGATTTTCTTGATTGATTGACCAGTGTGGTCAGCAAGAATTTGGTTGATCAACTTGCGGGTCTTAAGGATATGTTCTGCTGCAATTTGAATTTCAGTTGATTGACCCTGCGCACCACCGAGCGGTTGGTGAATCATAATTTCGGAATTTGGTAATGCAAACCGTTTACCTTTTGCTCCAGCGGTTGCAAGAATTGATGCCATTGATGCAGCCATTCCCATTACGATTGTTTGAACGTCAGCGTTAACGAAGTTCATTGTGTCGTAAATTGCAAGCCCAGCTGAAACAGAACCACCGGGGGAGTTGATGTACATGTAAATATCTTTTTCTGAATCTTGAGCATCAAGGAAAAGTAATTGGGCAATGATGGCATTGGCCATGTCGTCATTGATTTCACCTGATACCATAATGATCCGGTCTTTTAACAAACGTGAATAAATATCATAAGCGCGTTCGCCTTGACCAGATTGTTCAATAACTGTTGGAACTAAATTCATGAGAATTTGCCTCCTTAAAATAAAGTAACTAGTTTGAGTTTAGCACACAAAACCGATTGATTACATTTTAATCCTTTGGTCAAAAAAGGTCAAATAATAAATTAAATATTAACAAAGCCCGCAATTAAAAGATTTTAATAAATTAATGAATCGAATATGATAAAAATATGTCAAAAAGATTATAAAATGATTAAAAAGAATGGTATACTAAATTTAACGTTTGATTAAAGGAGATGGCGAAATGTCAGGAATGCCAGCATTAAATGATCCGTCGCTGCATTGGGAAGCACGGTATAAACGGAACTGTTTTGTATACATTGTAATTTATGGATTATTAGGTGCCGTAACCGGAATCACCAATAATACTTTGGTTTCATATCTTGACCTTGCAGCACCAAAAGTCGTTACTGGGTTAAATATTTATACCGCAATTGGATCAGTTTTAATGGCGATTATGTTGATTTACATTCATAAAACCGGATATAAAAAAGTTTTAGTTGTGGCGCCAATTTTAACGATTGCAACGATGTTAGCGATGATTTTTACTGAAAATACGCAGATTATTGCAATTTCGTATGCATTATTGACAGCAGGGGTCGGGATTTACGATTTTATGTACCCACTGATGTATTCGGTTTATGTTCCGCGTAAGATTCGGACATTTATGATGTCAGCTGTTATGATTACTAATTTGGTTACTCAAGCGATCGTGACCTTCTTTGGAGGAAAGATTGTTGTTTGGGTCTTTAGTAAGATTATGGGCATCAGTTATGGAAAAGCTTCAATTCTATCTGGCCACCAAGCTCATATGACAGGAAGCACATTACATAATTATATTACCTCATACAAATCGGTAATTTATATTGCAATAGGGTTTACAGTATTAGCATTTATTTGTTCATTATTATTAAAGGAACGTCCAAGCGACTACACTGAAACCGAAGCTGAACTTAAAGAACGGAAAGCCAAAAAGGCCGTTAACTTTAAGATGCTGGCGCAAAAAGACATTGTTTTATTTGTTACATTCCTTGCATTGATTCGGGTAGGGGCATACTTGATAACACCATACTTCCCAATTTACCTGAACAACTTCTTACATATTCAACGGGGAACCGTTTCAACGATCATTACTTTGCAAACTTTTGCGATGTTGATTGGGTATACATTTGCACCATGGCTTGAAAAGAAATTTGGATCAATCGTTTCGATTTCAGTCATGACATTATCATGTACACCATTGATGCTACTGATGGCGAAGGGGAACATCTTCGGTAGCAACGTGGCAATTGCAATCGGGATTGTATTATTCTTACGTTCCGGGCTCGCCAACGCTGCAATGCCTGTGCAACAATCATTGCAAATGGCTCTTGTTCCGAAAAACTTACGGCCTGCATTTAGTTCATTGACCACAATTGTCAATGCAGTTGTCGGAATCGGAGTTGGGTTATTCACCTCCCTCTTCTTATTAAAAGATCCATCAGGATATGCAATCGCATATTACATTGCAGCTGGATTTTACATTGTTGCATGTATTCTTCTCTTGATTTTAAAGAAGAAATATAACCGAATTATGGAAAAGGAATCTGACGAAGAAAAAATTGAACGTCAGCAAGAAGAAAAAGCAGAACAAAAAGAGCAAAATGCTTAATTGAATTTAGAAGTAGAAGGACTTGTTATTTTAACAAGTCCTTTTTTAGTTCTATGGAGATAAAATTAAATGAAAAAAGCAATTGATTTTTTTGATAAAAAGGGTAAAATTAAATTTTAGTATGACTTAAGTCAAAATAAAAAATGCCAGTGAGCATTAATTTTGGAGGAAGATATTGATGAATAACTCAAAACCGACCAGTCTCAGTAAGGATCAAAAACGCGTAATTGCATCCACTGCGGCTGGTTTTTCTTTTGAAAACATGGATTTTAATTTCATGTCGTTTGCATTAACTTCAGTAATTGCAAGTCTTGGAATTTCAACGACTCAAGCAGGAATGATTAATACAATTACGAATTTGGGAATGCTGCTTGGAGGATTAGTTTTTGGGATTTTAAGTGATAAGTATGGTCGAGTAAAGATTTTTTCATATACAATCTTTATTTTTGCCGGTGCAACAGCGCTGATGTACTTTGCTAATAATTTTACGATGGTATGCATATTGCGTTTCCTTGTAGGATTCGGTGAAGGAGGAGAGTATGGTGCCGGCATGGCAATGATTGGCGAATATTTCTCATCGAAAATGTATGGTCGAGTAACGGCAATTGCAAGTATTGGCGGTCAACTTGGTGGAATCATTGCTGCTATTTTATCAGCATTAATTTTACCTCACTTTGGTTGGCACGTTCTGTTCTTGGTTGGTGTATTCCCAGTAATTTTGGCATTCTTTATTCGGCGTAATTTAAAGGAAAGTCCGGCATTTTTGAATAATCAAAAGAAAAATGACAAACCGAAAGTTTCTTTTTCACGTTTATTTGAGACACCCCAACTTGCAGGGCAAACGATTGGTCTGATTTTTATGCTGATTGTTCAAACTGGTGGTTACTATGGTTTAATGAACTGGCTTCCAACTATTGTACAAAAACAGCTGGGAATCACTGTTCGGGGATCCTCGTTGTGGATGGTTGCAACAATCATTGGGATGTGTATAGGGATGCTTGTTTTCGGCAATATTTTAGATTATTTTGGTCCCCGAAAATCGTTTGGCTGTTTTTTGATTGGAGCTGCGTTTGTAATTTATGCATTGATTCAGGCTCGTAACATGATTGAACTGGTTATTTTAGGAGCGGTTGTTGGATTCTTTGCCAACGGAATGTATGGTGGTTACGGAGCAATCATGACTTACCTGTATCCTGCTGACATTTCTGCAACAGCGAATAACTTGATTATGAACGTTGGAAAGGCAGTTGGCAGTTTTTCAACGATTGTGATTGGCTTTTTGATGAGTAAATATTCGATGAACGTTGTGATGGGGTTCTTATCGGTTATGTATCTATTAAGCTTTGTTGTAATGTTATTGATTCCTGGATTAAAGAAAATGGGAAAGAAGAAAGCATAATAGGAAAATTTGAATATAATAAAAAGGTTGCGTCTTAGTTATGACGCAACCTTTTTTAACTTCGAAAATAATTTAAGAAATAATTAATAACTCGAAAAATTAAATAAATAATTGCACAAATCACAAAAAGCTTTAAAACAATATATAGGATCGGAATATACCATAATTCGGTTTTAAAAAGCGTGAAAATGGGATGGATTTGGCGGTAAAGTCCGGTATGCGGATTTAGCCCGATTAAAAGCTGAATACCGAAAATAATGATTCCAAGAATAACGCTGAGTTTAAATTGTTTATGGTTAATCATATGATCCCTCCCTTATGTTTTCATTATAATATGAAAAGATTTGAAAGAGAATATTAAGTTCAAAAATACAACCAAAATTTAAAATCAAAAATTTTTTATTTTATTATTGACAACGCTTACATAATGATATATATTATCAATGTAAGGTATTTAATAATTTACCTTCTAATCAATTCTCTTTCTCTCTTATGCCGAGGTTGTGACAGTTGTCATAGCCTCTTTTTTATTTGAATGTTTTTGTGTACACTGGAAGCAGAAATTAAATGGAGGCATTAAAATGAAAAGCCATGAAACATTAACGTTAATAGAAGAAATTACACGAAATGACGGTTCACGGTATTTTGAAATTTCAAACATTGTTCAAAACGGACGCGCTGAACTGGCTGCGATGCGTGGATTTATTAAAGAAGTAAGGATTATTCAGTTAAATATTCCACGCTCGAAAAATGTGATTGAATACGAAAATTATATCAATGAAAATTTTGAAATGCCCGCAGAAAACTTTGATCACTTTGAAGAGTGGAAACGAACTCCTGAAATGGAGAAAGTAGTCGAGAATATTTTGCATGAAAATCACGTTGCTTAAAGATGAAATATGATCGTTAAATGTCTGCTCAACAATGATAAATTGTAAGGGGTTAAGAGTTTGACCGAAGATAAGCTTTCAGATATGTCCTTTAATTAGGATACTTAACTTTTTAACTTATCTGAATATTATCTGCTGAAAATTTAATCAAAAATTATTGACCATATATTGCACATAGAGTCGGAGATTTCATAATAACTTTTACTAGATTACTTTGTGCTAGATAACGTTTCCTCATTTATGTTCATACAGTGGGGCTTTTTAATAGCTGAATAATCATAAAATATTTTAAAAAGTTAGGATGATACCTGTATAAATATACCCTAATAGCCGTATGGTAAATGAAAAAGTTATGTGGTAAAATAATGGCGTACTCATAAGAGTAATTACATGTATATTTTTAGGAGGCTGTTTTATGTCAGTATTCGTAAACGGTAACGCAATTTACAACGATGCTCGTAAAGGTCATTACGCTGTTGGTGCGTTCAACACAAATAACTTGGAATGGACACGCGCAATTCTTCAAGCTGCCCAAGAAACAAACACACCTGTTTTAATTCAATGCTCAATGGGTGCTGCTAAGTACATGGGTGACTATAAGTTAGTTAAGAACTTAGTAGAAAACGAAATGCGTGTCATGAACATTACAGTTCCAGTTATCATGCACTTAGACCACGGTAACTATGAAGCTGCTAAGGAATGCATCAAGGCTGGTTACTCATCAGTTATGTTTGATGGCCATGACTTACCATTCGAAGAAAACTTAGAAAAGACAAAAGAAATTGTTAAGTTAGCTCACGAACGCGGCATTTCTGTTGAAGCTGAAGTTGGTTCAATTGGTGGTACAGAAGATGGTATCACAGGTGCCGGCGAATTAGCTAGTGTTGAAGAAGCTAAGACAATGGCTGCAACAGGTGTTGACTACTTAGCATGTGGAATTGGTAACATTCACGGCAAGTACCCAGAAAACTGGCAAGGTCTTAACTTCGATCGTTTGAAGGAAATTGCAGACGCTGTTGATACACCATTAGTATTACACGGTGGCTCAGGTATCCCTCAAGAACAAATTGAAAAAGCAATCAGCATGGGTGTTTCAAAGGTTAATATCAACACAGAAAACCAACTTGCCTTTGCTGCTGCAACTCGTAAGTACATTGAAGCAGGTAAGGACGAAGAAGGTAAAGGTTACGATCCTCGTAAGTTACTTGCTCCTGGTACACAAGCAATCGTTGATACAGTTAAGGAAATCATCGGCTGGCTTGGTACACCATCAATTAAATAATTGATTATTAATTGATATAAATAAAAAGACTGTGAATTTATGATCGCAGTCTTTTTTGTTTAAATTGAATATGGATATTAAAAGAGGTTGCGTTTTCTATGTCGCAACCTCTTTTAGTAATTATCAATCTTAAATTTCTTCAACAGCTGGTTTTTCGCCATCATTGATGAAGTATACTTTGTACCATGTCAAGAATGTGTAAACATTCCAAATTTGCTTTCGACTGTCGTTTTTACCAGCATAGTAATCATCGAGCATCTTAAGCAATTTGTCTTGCTTGAAGAATTCCTTAACGTAATCTTGTGAGAATTCATCCCGCACGATCTTGTAGTACTTTTCTTCGTGTAACCAGTCCCGAATAGGGGTTGGGAAACCAAGTTTTTCACGGTTATACCATTCTTTTGGTAAGTGGCGTTTAGCAGCTTGCCGGAATGCGTACTTCGTGTTCTTTGAGTTGATCATATACTTAGTCGGAACCTTTTCTGAAACTTTAGCAACTTCAGTATCAAGGATTGGAACCCGGGCTTCAAGTGAAGCGGCCATTGTCATCTTATCGGCTTTCAATAAGATATCGCCGGGCATGAAGTGATGCAAGTCAAGGTATTGCATCTTCCGAATTTCAGCCGTTTGGTCTTCAACCTTTTCATATGTTGGACCAATGATTTGTTGAATCGTTGGTGCATCTTGATAATCATCTTGCAAGAATTCAGTTGCTTCTTCCGGTTCAAAGACCCGTGAATCACCAATGAAGAAATCTTCAGCAGGGGCGATTGATGTGTATATGTGAGTTTTTCCACGGAAATTCTTGTCGCGAATCGAATCGGCGATTTTTTTCCGGGTTTTCCGAGGTAACTTCTTCAATGCTTCAGCAATTAACCGAATCATCCGCGACTTAGTCCAGAAACCATATGCTTGGTAGCCCCCGAATAACTCATCAGCTCCTTCACCGCTCATAACGACCTTGACATCCTTAGCAGCAAGTTTTGACAAGAAGAACAACGGAATGCATGAGAAGTTTGAATCTGGTTCATCAAGGAAGTATTGAATCTGAGCAAAGTGACTAAATGCGTCGTTTGCGTCAATTGTTTCCGACTTCATGTTGGTTCCTAATTCTTTTGCCAAGTCCTCGGCGTCATTGATTTCGTTAACTTTTCCACGATCAAAACCAACAGAGTATGTTGTATGTGGCTTAAGAACAGAAGCAACGTAGCTTGAGTCAACTCCACTTGAAAGGAAAGCACCGGTTTTAACTTCCTTATCAGTAATTGAATGGGCTTTTACTGATTCAACAACGGCATTATCAATTTCATCGGTAATTTCATTGAGCGATTCGTTTGAAGGATGAGCTTTATAATCAAAGTATTGGTGAATATCCATTGTCCCATCACGATAGATAAAGTAATGACCTTCCTTTAATTTGTATACTCCCTTGAAGAATGTTTCGTTCAATGCAGAATATTGAAATGTCATGAATGGCTTCAAGGCTTGTTTGTTAAGCTCTTTCTTGAAGTCAGGATGATGCAGGAAACTCTTGATTTCAGAACCATACATAAAGGTATCACCCATTTGGGTATAGTAAAACGGCTTGATTCCAAATGGATCCCGTGCACCGAAAAGTTCCTTTGTTTTAAAATCATAAATTACAAATGCAAACATTCCGCGAAGTTTTTTTAAGATGTCGGTTCCGTATTCTTCATACCCGTGAAGAATAACTTCTGTATCGGTATGCGTTGTAAATTCATGTCCGGCAGCAACAAGGGCATCACGGAGTTCTTGAAAGTTGTAGATTTCACCGTTAAATGTGATGACCTTTGACTGATCTTCATTATAAATTGGTTGCTTACCTTCGTGGACATCAATGATGCTTAACCGCCGCATCCCAAGAGCAATATTTTCGTCAACTGCTTGACCACCGCTGTCAGGACCCCGGTGTTTAATTGCATCCATCATTTTAGTTAAAATGGGGCGTTTTTCATCAGCACCCATTGAATCATTTATGAATCCTGTAATTCCACACATAATTAAATTCCTTTCTTATATATGAACGAATTATATCGCTATTACTGTAAATAATAAAGCATATTTCAATTGTTGCAACCATTAAATCGAAATCTTGGCGATTTATTAAGGAACTTCGACCGTCTTTTGATGACGAAATATGCTAAAATATCAATATTAAGTGATTGAAAGGACGAAATTGATATGGCAGAGGGAAAACGCCGATTTAAGGTTCAAATTGACGGCGAAGAATTTACGATTATTGGGAAGAGTACCCCCGAGCATATGAATGCAGTGATGGAAGTGGCGAACCAAGAATTGGCAACGATCAAAAAAATGATGCCATCCCTTTCAGAAAAGAAAGCGGCATTACTTTTAGCAATTAATGCAGTTTCAGACCAGTTAGAGAAACAGGAAGAATTAGATAAGTTGCAACGGAAGATTGAAGATCAAACAAACTAGGTGATTAAGTGATAACATTAATTATCGTTTTATTATTGATTTTAGCTTTTCGATTCGGTCTAAAACGCGGTCTTTTGATGACACTTTTAAGCGTTGCGGGTTATGTAATTGTTTTTTTACTTGCAATTTTTTTAGCCAAACCGATGGGAACAGCTTTGGCAACAATGATGCCGGCGTTGTGGAAAAATTCGTTTTTTTCAGGAATGTTTTACAATGTTCTTTCGTTCTGGATCATCGCCATTGTCGGCAGTATTATTTATCGTTTTTTAGCACGAACAGTTAATGGGATTACTAAGCTGCCGTTAATTTCGCAGATCAATGCATTAGCAGGGGCAGTTTTGGCAACGATTTTAATGTACGTGGTAATTTTCTTTGCTCTTTTGTTGATGGCGGCTTGGCCAAGTCAAAATGTGCGGTCAACGGTTCAACAATCAACGGTTGCTGAATGGATTTTAAAGAAAACACCGGTAATTTCACAACAGATAATGAATGATTATAATGATCAGAATCAATTCTAGAAGGGAGGAACAGCATGAACAGTAAAATTTTAAGAACTTTGGAATATGATAAAATTCGACAGCAAATTGCAGAATACACAGTAACTGAAAATGGGAAAAAGCTCGTTGAACGGATGAAACCGCAAAGTGACTACGCTCGCATTGATGAGTTATTAGATGAGACTCAAGATGGAGCGGATATTCTGCGGTTAAAAGGCGGAATTCCGATGCCAAAATTACTTGATATTCGGATGCAGTTAAAACGGCTTGAAATCGGTGCAACTTTAAACGGCAAAGAGCTTGCAATGATTGCGAAGGTTTTGCGAGCAACGAATGCCGTTAAAGCTTTTTTTCGCGAGTTAATTGATGATGAAGTTGCTTTGCAACGGTTGTATGATTTGAATGACCAGCTTGAAACTTTGCCGGATGTTGCCAAACGACTATTAAATTCAATTGAAGGTGACGGGCATGTTACGGATGATGCCTCGAGTTTATTAAAGAGTTTACGGCGGCAAATTGAAAATACAGAAGCGGAAATCCGCGATAAACTTTCAAGCCTGACGCGCGGAAGCAAGTCAAAGTATTTAAGTGATTCATTAGTTACGATTCGGAATGACCGTTACGTAATTCCGGTTAAAGCTGAAAATCGTGGTCAGTTTGGCGGAGTTGTTCACGATCAAAGTGCTTCAGGCCAGACGCTTTTTATCGAACCACAAGCAATTGTTGATTTGAATAACCGATTGAAACAACAGCAATTAGCTGAAAAAGAAGAAGTCCAACGGATTTTGCGTGAATTATCAGCGCTGATTGCCCCATACACGAATGAGCTTTCTGAAAATGCATGGATTCTAGGTCGGATGGATTTTATTAATGCTAAAGCCCAATATGCTCATCAGATTAAAGCAACGTTGCCGGAAATTTCGGCCGAAAATGATGTTTATTTGCGGCAGGCATGGCATCCACTTCTTAATCCGAAAACGGTGGTCAGAAATGATATTTCGCTTGGTAAAGATTACCAGGCAATTGTCATTACCGGACCAAATACCGGTGGGAAGACCATCACATTGAAGACTTTGGGATTGATTCAATTAATGGGACAATCAGGATTATTTATTCCGGCGGCCGAAGAAAGCCGAATTGGGGTGTTTGATGAAATTTTTGCCGATATTGGTGACGAACAATCAATTGAACAAAGTTTAAGTACATTTTCATCACATATGACAAATATTGTTGATATTTTAAAACACATTACCGCTCAATCGCTTGTCCTATTTGATGAATTAGGTGCTGGAACTGATCCACAAGAAGGAGCTGCATTAGCAATTGCAATTTTGGATGCTGTCGGGACACAGGGCAGTTATGTAGTCGCAACAACGCATTATCCAGAATTAAAAGCATATGGGTATGAACGTCCTCAAACAATTAATGCATCGATGGAATTTAATAGTGAAACGTTGCAACCAACGTATCATTTATTGATTGGCATTCCAGGGCGGAGTAATGCATTTGATATTTCACGGCGGTTAGGTTTACCAGAAACAATTGTGCAATCGGCACAGCAATTGGTTACGCAAGATAGCCAAGACTTAAATGAAATGATTGCCGATTTGGTAAAAAAACGGCATGATGCCGAAGAAAAACAGGCTTTCTTCAAGAAACACTTAAAGGAAGCTGAAAAGCTTCATCATGATTTGGAAACAGGCTTTGAAAAGTTTGAGCGCCAAAAGACAACCCAGTTAGACTATGCTAAGCAGCAAGCTAATCAGATTGTAAGCAATGCACAAGAAAAGGCCGATCAAATCATTGCCGATTTACGGAAGATGCGTAGTCAGAATGCAAGTACCGTTAAGGAAAATCAACTGGTTGATGCCAAAACAAAATTAAATAAACTTGAACAGCCAATTAATTTAACCAAAAATAAGGTTTTGCGACGGGCCAAAAATCGAAAAGAATTCCATGTTGATGATGATGTATTGGTTAAGTCATATGGGCAACGAGGTGTTCTGCTTCGAAAAATTGATGATCACCATTGGGAAGTTCAACTTGGAATTTTGAAGATGAAAATTGATACGGATGATCTTGAAAAAATCAAGGTTGACGATCAACCAACAACGCATGCAAACGTAAGTGTTAAACGAAGTTCATCATCAGGATTATCGACAAGTCTTGATCTACGAGGACAAACAAAAGAAGAAGCGTTAATGAGCGTTGATCGGTACATTGATTCAGCATTACTTGCCGGATATCCGTCAGTGACAATTATTCATGGAAAAGGGACAGGGGCACTTCAACAGGCAATTAAACAGTATCTTTCAACCAATCCATCCGTTAAAAGCTTTAACTATGCTTCACCCAATGCCGGCGGTGATGGGGCAACGGTTGTTAATTTTAAATAATCAATAAGAAGTTAGGATATAAGGCCTAACTTCTTTATTTTTAGCCGTAAGATTCGGCTTTAAACCATAACAAACTTCAATATTTAAATTCTAATCAAGTAATAACTTCTTTTAGTTACCGTTTTTTGCAACTCTTTTATTTTTTCGATGCTTTATTTTGTACTTTTAGGGTAAAGAAGCGTAATTTAATAAGTGAGAATTAATTAAGGAAGAGGTAAGATAAATGATTGATGTTACATTACTTGGGACAGGTGGCAGTATTCCACTTCCTGATCGCTATTTATCATCAGCAATTATTGAATATAAAGGACGGAAAATTTTGATGGATGCCGGAGAAGGAACGGGAGTGTCAATGCGTGCCGTCCGGAGTGGTTTTAAGTCGCTTGATGTGATTTGTATTACGCACTTACATGGTGACCACGTAATTGGATTACAAGGAATCTTAGGGACAACAAGTAATACTGGACGGACAGAACCAATCACAATTATCGGGCCAAAGGGAATCAAAGACGTAATGAAAGGCTTCCGGGTAATCATGCCATGGCTAAACTATGACATTAATATTATTGAAGATCCGACCCCAGGTGAACCAATTGTAATTAATAATAAATACATTCATGGTGAATTATCAATTTCAGCTTTACCAGTTAAACATACGCGGCCGAATTTTGCTTACCGGGTTGACTTAAAGCGGGAACCAAAATTTGATCCGCAAAAAGCCAAAGCTAATGAAGTTCCGCAACGGATTTGGGGTGATTTGCAACGCGGTCAAAAACCGGTTGAATATGAAGGAAAGACTTATACTCCTGATATGGTTCTCGGTGAAGCTCGAAAAGGCATGCGCGTCAGTTGGGTAACGGACACGCGGCCAACACCTGAGATTCCAGGATTTATTGAGGGTTCAGATTTACTTTTAAGTTGTGCTAACTTTGGCTCAAATGATGACACTGAAAAGGCTAAAAATAAGATGCATATGACCTTTGCAGAAGCTGCAACGCAAGCCAAAAAGGGACATGTTAAGGAAATGGTTTTAACTCACTTTTCACAAGCAATGCGTGATCCGGAAAAGTATGTTAAAAATGCAACCGACATTTTCCCAAATACAGTTATTGGAAAAGATCATATGCACTTTACATTGAACTATGATCAAGCTTTTGCTGAACCAACGATGATTGAAGAAAAAGAAGATACAAAAGAAAATAACTAAAAAAAAAGACTGGTTTCCAGTCTTTTTTTTTAGTTATTAAATAATGATTAAAGTTGAACATCCTTTGATTTAGTTTCTTTTTTTAAGCTAAGTGAAACTAAAAGTCCAATAATTGCAAGCACAATTGTGAAGTAAAATCCGTAGTGGGTCCCGTTTGTAAACGCAACTGCAGCGTTATGTCCATGAACTGCAGCGGTACCTAAGCCAAGCAAACTTGTCGCCACGGCAGTTGCAATGGCTCCGACAATTTGTTGGAAAGTATTGATAATCGTACTTCCATCAGCATTTTCTTTAACTTCTAAGGCGTTTAATGCATGGGTTTGCGAAGGAGACATTGCTAATGGACAGCCAATCATTAAAACGCAAAGAGAAATGGTAATATATAGGACTGAACATTTAGGAGAAACACGAGTTAGCATAAATGATCCTAAAATAGCAATTATAAAACCAATAATGGCAATTTTTTTAACACCATAATTGTCATATAACCGACCAGCGATTGCCGACACAAAAGCATTAATTAATCCGCCAGGAAGCATAATGAGGCCGGCTAAAGCTACTGGAATACGCATTCCTTTTTGAATAAACTGGGGAACAATAAACATTGCTGAAAGAATCATTGCAAAATCGATCATTACTAATAATGTTCCCTTGAAGAAAGCTTCTTTTTTGAAAATTCTAAAATTTAAAATAGGGTTGGGGATGCGTAATTGTTTAGTAATATAGATGGTTAAAACGACTATTCCAATTAATAAACATAATAAAACAAATGGGGAGGTCCATCCTTTATCAGCAGCGAGACTGAATCCAATTACAATTAATCCGAAACCCAGTGCAGAAAAAATTAAGGATAATACATCAACTTTAGGCTTGGAGAGTTGATCAACGTTGATTAAAAACTTAAGTTCAAAGATAAGTGCAATTAATAAAATGGGAACAAACAGCCAGAAAATCCAATGCCATGAAAGTTTAGCTAATATTAATCCGGTTAGTGTAGGGCCAATAGCAGTTGCAAACATGATTACTAAGGAGCAGATACCCGTAGTTGAACCTAATTCTTGAGGCGGGAAAACAGCCATTGCAACGTTAAACATCATAGGAACAAGAATTTTAGTTCCAATTCCTTGAATTAATCTTCTGAGAATAAAAGAGGGAGCTAAAGCAGAAATAATTGCTCCAAATAAAAACGCAGATAATCCGCATTTAATCAATTTACCAGTAGATTAGTTAATAGGCTGCATAATGGAAGGACGATCCCGATAACATCCGGACGAATGCGCCAGGCGTAAGTCCTAACATTACAAGTCAAGTTTTTTTACATTTTTCAAAATTACTTTTTCTTTTTGAATCATAAAAAACGTAAGTATCATTCATTAATAAAGAAATTCAATATCTTTTCAAAATTATCAATTTCATTTTTAGAAAAATAGGATTTTAATTAAGATAGCTGAGTAATTTGGTAAACTTACCGGCCTTTTTAAAAGAATTAGATAAAAATATTAAATTAGCATGAAAATTCTGTGGTAATAATAACTAACTAAATAATAACCGGGTTATTATTTATACTATAATTTTTATTTTTGAAATATGAGACAAAAGTGTTATGATATCTACCAAGAGAGGAAGTGAAAAGTTTGGGTGATAAAAAAAATAAAATCGTGCATGATGGTAATTATGCACCAATCCATGCGATCGGTGCTTTTTTGTCACAATTACGATTAAAAAATAAAAATAATAAAAAGAAGTAATTGATAAGTTAAAATAAAGGACATGTTAAAGACATGATTAAAAGAAAGGCCTTAGCAGTTATAGTTGCTAAGACCTTTTTGTTATGAACCATCTTTTCAGAAATTGAAAAAGTTTTATGCTTTAAAGTTTATCCCCGAGCTTTTAAACTCCAAAGAATAGAAACAGTATCAACGATTTCTTGACATAATGCGCCAAAAATTGCAGGAAGAATTCCTGTACTTGCAATCAACATTAATCCAACACAGATGATAATTCCAATTAAAACGGATTGCTTTGAAATCTTCATTGTATCGCGTGCAATTTTAATTGAATGTGATACTTTTGATAGATCGTCTTTTAAAATAACAATATCTGCTGTTTCGCTTGCAGCAGTTGCTCCATGTGCACCCATTGCAATTCCTACATCTGCTGTTGTGAGTGCGGGTGCATCATTGATTCCATCTCCGACCATTACTACTGGACGTAAATTAGCAGGGGTCGTTTTTATGACATTGATTTTATCGGCAGGTAATAGTTCTGCTTTAACTTTAGTAATTCCTGCCTCTTGAGCAATGTGAGCAGCAATTGTTTTTTTGTCGCCGGTCAGCATTTCTAAATTATTAATATTTAGCTTTTTTAATGAACGCATGGTTGAAATTGCTTCAGGACGGATCTCATCTTCAAATGTGATATAACCAATTAATTTGTTATCAATTGAAATATAAACACATGTTGCATCAACTCTTTGCGATGGATCACAATCGCTTTTTACATAACTTAATTTTCCAACTTTAATTAACTGATTTTGATATTTTCCTTGAATACCATTACCAACGGATTCTTTCAAATTAGATATTTTTAAAGGATTTATTTTTCTTTGTTTGGCACATTCCATAACTGAGCGTGCCAAGATATGATTTGAATTTTGTTCTGCAGACATAACAAGTTTTAAAATATCAGTTGAAGAATAATGGGAATCCAGACTAACAATTTTATTAACTTTCAAGTTACCTTTAGTTATTGTGCCGGTTTTATCAAAAGCAATTGTTTTAGCTGTTGCTAACTTTTCGAGTACATTTCCTGATTTTACGATAATCCCAGCCCGTGATGCTCTGCTCATTCCAGCAACCATGGCTACAGGAGCGGCTAAAATTAGTGGGCAAGGTGATGCAACTACCAAAACTTCGGCAAATCTTACTGGATCTTTACTAATAAACCAAGCTAATCCTGCAATGAGATATGCAACAATGGTAAATGGCAATGCATAACGATCAGCCATTCTTACAAAATTTGAAGGGGCTTTTTCTGCTTGTTTAACGAGATTTACTAGTTTTTGATATTGACTATTTTGAGCTAATTTTAGGGCTTTAACTTTGATCAATGAATCGCCATTTAAAGTACCTGACATAACCATATCATTAACTTTTTTTTCGATTGGTTTTGATTCTCCGGTAAGAGAAGACTCGTTAACCAGCCCAGCTCCTTCAATAATCTGACTGTCAACAGGGACTAATTCGCCAGGTTTAACAACTAGAATATCGCCAATTTTTACTTGATTAGAATTTATATCAGTTATTTTGCCATTTTCAATTCGGTGTGCATGATCGGGAGAATTATCTAAAAGAGCTTTAAGATCTTTATTTGCTTTACCAGCTGCATAATCCTCTAATGAATCTCCACCAACAAGCATTATTAGAACAACTAGTGAAGCCCAGTATTCACCAACGATTAAAGTGGCAATAATGGCAGTAATTGCAAGTAAGTCAACACCGTATTTTCCTGATTTTAAAGTTTTAACCATCCCAATAAACATTGAAATAGAAACAAGAATACCAACTGTACTAATAATGAATCGAGCAACGAATGCATTATCAAAAATAAATTGTGAGATTAACGCGATTAGTGAAACACTTAAAATAATCCATAATTTTGTGATATTTTTCATATAGTCCTCCAATTGGGTTAAAATATAACTGTCAGTATTATATTTAATATACATTTAGAAAATTTCTAAATATAGATTATATCAAATGTCGACTAATAGGAAGTGTTTTCAATGAATGTTAAGAAAATTTTACAAGATAATGATATTACTCCTACCTTACAACGGATTGTGATTTTAAATTATTTGATGAGTAGTTCAAAACATCCAACTGCAGATCAAATTTTTAATGATATCAATCAAGATCAAAATGTTACGATTAGCAAAGCAACGGTATATAACACGTTAAATTACTTTATTGAAAAAAATTTAGTAATTAAAGTTATGACATCGAAATGTACGCAACCGCATTATGACTATTTTTTAAAGCCTCATTTTCATTTGATTTGCAGCAAATGCGGTAAGATTATCGATGCAAATTATGATAATTTTAATAATGATTTAAATCATATGGTTTTAGAGGCTCAAAAAAATGAATTTAAAGTTTCGAATGAAAGTATAAACTTATATGGAGTTTGCAAAACTTGTTTGGAAAATGATGAGGAAGATAGCGACAATTAATTATAAAAAAATGCGACGAAAGTCGCATTTTTTACTTCTATTCATCAGTTGTTTGGGTTGATTGAACTTTATCAAATTCAATCATTGAAAATGGCTCAATGCTTGATGCTTCTGTTTGAACAGGTGCATGGGAGTCAATAGTTATTGTCAAAGTCACAAGTGGCTTTTTGGAATCGATTTTTTCAACTTTAGCTTCAGTCGTTAAATTATTATGAAGTTGAAACGTTTCGGCAATAAAGCCGGCTTCAAGTTGAAAATCCGGTTTTTCAGTTGCATCAAATCGAACCTTAACCGGCTCGCCGCTTAATTCAAAGGTATGTTCTTCTTTCTTTGATTTAATATGAGTCAATGTTCCCCATCCAGCATATTCGAAAAATAAGCGCAAGTCATTATCAGTTGCAAGTAATAATTTACGCGCCAAGAGCTTTCCGGCCCAATACATAATATCTTCGTTATTGCCAACTAATGACGGAATCAAAACATCGCGCAAAAGTTCGCTTCCAAGCGTGGTTCCAGTCGAATGACTTAATACTTGATTATAAAAGTTTTTTTTCATAATTAAGCTCCTCTAAACTTATCGTTATGTTTAATTATACCTTTTTAAAGATAAAAATTCTTACTAATTTGTAAAATCAATGATAGAATAAGGATAAATTTAAGAGATGGGGAATCGAAATGCCAAAGATTTTAATTGCAACCAAAAATCCAGGAAAAGCACGTGAATATCGGAAAATATTTGAACCAAAGGGGTTTGAAGTGACAACATTGTTGGATCTTGATGCGGATCAAGTTCCAGTAATTGATGAAAATGGGAGCAGCTTTGCTGAAAATGCATTGATTAAGGCAAATGCTCTAATGAATGTTACGCATGCAACGGTTTTGGCCGACGATTCAGGTCTATGTGTTGATGCCTTAGATGGAGAACCAGGGATTCATTCGGCTCGGTATGCAGGAGATCATAATGACGTTGCGAACCGAAAAAAATTGCTTGAAGCATTAAAAGGGGTTCCGGCAAGTGAACGGACAGCTTATTTTCACACTTCAATCGTTGTTGTTCATCCTGACAAGGCACCGCTTGAAGTCAGTGGTGAAGCATTTGGACGAATTCTTAATCAGGAAAATGGAAATGATGGTTTTGGCTATGACCCGCTGTTTTATTCAAACGATTTACAGAAGTCATTTGCTGAAGTTTCAGTTGATGAAAAGAATCAGGTCAGTCATCGTGGTAAAGCAGTAAAGAAATTAATGGCTGAGTTTGATAATTGGTGGCAAGATTAATTTAAGGAATGAATTTAATGCGACACGAAATTGAAAATCTCAAACTGCGAATGATCAAGTGGAGTATTTTTACCATTATTATTTTAGTAATGAGTGAACTTTTTAAGATTAAGTTATTCTTGGTGATTGGCTGTTTGAGTTTAGGTTGGTGTCTGATATTATTTGCAATGTTTATTTATTTTTCTTGGCGGCATTTTTATGATAAGTAAACTTGATTTTTATTAACAAGAGGGTATAATAAAGAAAGTAACTTTGCCCGTTGGTCAAATTGGTTAAGACGTCGCCCTCTCAAGGCGGAGTTGCGGGTTCGATCCCCGTACGGGTGATATACTCTGGGAATGCTCGTATATTATGAGCATTTTTCTTATATCAAGGACCAAATCTTAGTTTATTGAAAGACAACTTGGTATAATAAAAGAGTAAAAGGCAGATAAGGAGGAGTAACATGCTAAAGAAAACAAAACATTTCTTAAGAGCCCATGGTGTTGACTATGAAAAAGAGCACGTTAATCCATTAATTGTGCCTGAAAAAGTGTATGTTTTAAAGTTTGGTAAAAAAGGCGAAAAACTTAATAATCGCTTTATTGTAGATCATACGTATACATGGACCGGACGCATTCGGATCAATAAGATTATTCTCCGTTTACATGGACAACACCATCCACGGGAGTTTAATAGTGAGACAGATTTGTTACTATATTTGAAAAAGCATGCCAAATCATTTGCAAAAGCAAATGCGTAATGAGCATGATCAATGAAAATTTTGAAGAGACAGGTTTTCGATTTTGACGAGAGCTTGTCTCTTTGTTTCAATATTTAAAGTTAAATCGCGAATTTAAATGATAGGGATGATTTTTCATTTCTGTTACATTTGGTAGTTTTATTCAAAATTATTTGAGGTAATTTGGGGAGTTTAGTAAAATAAAGGCATTAGATAATAATTACGGAGGTGTTCTGGATGACATCATCAGATAAGACAGTTTTCTTTGATTATAACGAAGGGGAACAAAAAGAAATTCATCAAACATTACAAACGGTATACAATGCACTTGAAGAAAAAGGATATAATCCAATCAATCAAATTGTTGGATATCTGATTTCAGGTGATCCAGCATACATTCCGCGGGCTGATAATGCGCGGAACTTAATTCGAAAATTTGAACGCGACGAAATTATTGAAGAGTTAGTTCGTTCATATCTTAATAGAGAGGATATGAAGATCAATTGGCACGAATAATGGGACTCGATGTCGGTTCAAAGACGGTCGGAATCGCTGTAAGTGATCAATTGGGATGGACAGCGCAGGGGGTAGAGATCGTCCGGATTAATGAAGACGAAGAGGTTTTCGGCTTGGACCGGGTCGTTGAACTTGCAAAGGAAAAACAAGTTGTGGGGTTTGTAATTGGATTACCTAAGAATATGAATAATACTTGCGGCCCACGCGTTGAAGCCGCTCAAAAATATGGTAAGATGTTACAAGCAAAGATCAATTTGCCAATTGATTTTCAAGATGAACGGTTAACGACGGTTGAAGCCCAACGAATGTTGATTGAAGAAGCGGATGCATCACGGAAGAAACGTTATCAAGTAATCGATAAACTGGCAGCAACATTGATCTTGCAAAACTATTTAGATCGCAAAGGAAAACTGTTAGACTTACTAAAGTGAGGTAAAAGAATGGCAAAAAATAATCAAAACCAATCAAATGATGATAATTTGATCACATTAGTTGATGATAAGGGAAATGAAAGTTTGTATGAAATTTTATTCACGTTTGAATCTGAAGATTATGGTAAATCATATATTCTTTTAATTCCAGCTGGTTCAGAACCAGAAGAACAAGTTGATGTGCTTGCTTTTGCATTTGATCCGGATGAAAACGGCGATGCAAAGGATGCAGAACTTTACGACATTGAAAGTGATGAAGAATGGGATATGGTCGAAGGTGTCCTTGATACATTCTTAAACGATGAAAATATGCAATAGACATGTTCGAGATAATCGTAAAAGGCGATGACGAAAGTCATCGTCTTTTTTTAGCGGTCTAAAAATTAAATTTTAAATGTGGTAAAATATTAGCGTTATTTTTTTAACTAATGTAAGGGAAGGAATATGATTAGTTTACTTAAATTAGTATTATTTGTGATTTCAGTAAGCTTTCTTGTCGAAATTTCACTCTTGTCTTCCGGTAATGGCCAACGTTCTTTATAAGCAGCGTCTGGATTCAGTTTGATATTGCTTCGAAGCAGGAATTGAACGATAAGAAAAGATAAATTTGACAAATCATACAGTATCAATTTTAGGAGTGCTATTGCTTTTCTGAATTTTGGCGACAATCTTTAAGAAAATTATCTTTTTTATTGTGTTTGCGGGAATTATGGTTCTCGTACCGAACATACGAAAAAAAGGTTGTCGTTGCTGAACAGGTTAGCATTGACAAATGACTTGCGGTTTTGAAGATTTTTCTTGAAGACTGGATATTTTGATGCTGGCGGTGGTGTCGTTTTATTGGCACTTTTGATTGTCAATACCTTTGCAGTCAATAATACATTAAAGAATTTTACATTGGTTTTTGCAAATGTGATTGGCGCAGTTGTTTATCTTTTTAAAATGCAAATTTTATGGAAGTATGTTATGCCATTAGCGGTTGGATTGTGATTTGGCGGTCAAAAATCGTTCGGGTTATGTCAGAACGTAAAATGCGGATCGTGACTGTATTTTGTCATGGATCCTCGGAATTTCATTATTTTTACAAGCATATCATTTAATTTATGAAAACGGATCGCAAGTTTGCGGTCCGTTTTGCGTATTTAAAGATGAGGTGGTGTAAAAATGAGATGCTCATGGGCAGAAAATGGAAAGCAAAATATGATTGATTTTCATGATCATGAATGGGGCAAGCCGCAACATGACGAACAGCGCCTATTTGAAATCCTTTCATTAATGACCTTTCAGGCAGGATTGCAGTGGCAGTTGATTTTGGATCGGCGTTCCGTTTTAAAACAGGTATTTAATGACTTTGATATCCCGTCAGTGGCGGCAATGACTGAACGCGAAGTTGAAAAAATGATTCAAGTTGAACGAATGATTGCGAATCGAAGAAAAATTCGAGCAGTTATTCAAAACGCGCAGACTTTAAATCGGCTTCATAAAAAGAAAATCTTGCTTGAACAAATTTTATGGAGCTTAACGTCAAATCAAGTCATTGACCATCGGTGGCAGTGTGCAGAACAGATTCCATCCCAAAGTGCACTTTCAGTTCAATTCGCACGTCAACTGAAATATTATGGGTTTACGTTTGTCGGCCCGAAAAACGTATATGCTTATTTAGAAACGATTGGGGTAATCAATGATCATTTAATTGGATGTGAATGGCGATAAAAAGAAAAGGTTGGAATCGTAATTGATTGCAATTCCAACCTTTTGAATTTATTCAATTATAACCCTTCACGTCGATTAGCCTTAATCAAATCCTTTGTTAAAGCAGGTTTGTTTTCAAGGTCAGTTCGAACAACAAGTACATCGCATTCAGCTGTTCGAGTTACGTATTCAGTAACGGAACCGATTAAAATTCGTTCAACGGCATTTAAACCAGTTGCACCAATCATGATCAAATCAATTTTCTTTTCATCTGGGATATCTTTGGCGATGATTACCTTTGGAGCCCCATATTCAACTGAAAAGTCAACGTTTTTAATACCTGCTTTTTTTGCTTCATCAGCATACCCACTTAATGTCTTCTTGGCGGTTTCGGTAACCTGTTCAACCATTGTGGTATCGAAACTTGAAATGTTTTGGAAAGCCCGGGTATCGACAACGTGAACGAGGTGCAACGCTGTATCTTCACCGTTCCGTTTGGCAACGTTAATGGCTTTCTTGAATGCTAATTCTGATTCATATGAACCATCGATTGGGACTAAAATATTTTTATAACTTTGTAACATTGATAATCACCTTCCTATCCTCAACTTCATTCTACAAAATTTATCTAGAAAAAGAAAGCGAAATCATTAATTTGAGAAAAGATAAATTAACAAGGTAAAAGTCATGATGGTTGCAAGGATGACATCGATTACAATCATCCATAAAAACGGAACGAGATTTGCCATGAAACTTGTAAATAAAGTTGCAAGCCCGGCGATTATCAAACATCCGCCTAAAACGGCAAGGGTAGTTGAAAAGGATGGTTTATCAGCAAGTGAGAAAATAAGAAATTTTTTCTTCCGGTGTGTCCATAGATATTCTCCAAGAAACATAATGATCAGGCTTAAAATAATAACTAAAATACGGGTAATAAGTGACATTCAGACTCCTCCAACTAATCAATTTTCTTTAAATTATTATATCAAAAAAGGATGTGACTGCTCACATCCTCGTTGCTCCATTAGTGCCGTTAATCGTCTCTTGTAGTTGAACCCGCAATATCAGCAGGAACGGATCACTTAAGATGGCTTTTGGTTCTCAAGTGAAATGAGCCTGCCAGCCACCAAATATCGTGATCCTCATGTCTAAAAGTGTTCGGTCAACCTTACATTGATGAGACAATGCGTACACCATAGAAATATTCTGACAGTATCTTAACACGCCTAAAACCTTTTTTCAAATTAGAAACTACTCATCCTTTTCAAGCGGACGGCCCTTAAATTTTTCAAGGCGATAATACTGTTCTGCAAGGGCTTTTTCATAACGCCCATTCTTTTTAGGAATGTAGTAATGTCGGTTTTTAATTTTATCAGGAAGATATTGTTGTTTGACCCAATCGTGCGGATAGTCATGCGGGTATTTATATCCGATTCCGTGACCAAGTTTTTCAGCTCCCTGATAATGTGGATCTTTAAGCCAATTCGGAATTTCGCCGTAATTGCCTTGATGCAAATCATCGAGGGCTTTGTCAATCGCACTGATTGCGGAGTTTGATTTGGGTGATAAGCATAAGTCGATGACTGCTTCAGCAAGCGGAATCCGGGCTTCAGGAAATCCAACCTTTTCAGCAGCGGTAACGGCTGCAACGGTTCGCGCGGCTGTTTGCGGATTGGCTAAGCCAACATCTTCATATGCGATTACTAAAAGGCGACGGGTCACACTTGGAAGATCATCGGCATCAGCCATGCGGGCTAAGTAATGTAAAGCTGCATCAACATCGGATCCACGAATCGATTTTTGAAAGGCAGAAACGACATCGTAGTGAGCATCGCCATTTTTATCATGAATGAGAGCTTTGTGTTGGACACATTCTTCAGCAATTTTTAACGTGATGTGGATTATGCCGTCATCGTTTGCGGGTGTGGATTTCACTGCAAGTTCAAGAGCATTCAGCGAGCTGCGTAAATCACCATGGGTTGCATTTGCAAGATGTTTAATGGCAGCATCATCAAGCTTGACGTTAAATGCTCCTAATCCATTTTTCTTATCATGAAGCGCGCGTTCTAAGGCTTGCCGAATATCCATTGCTGTTAACGGTTTAAGCTCAAAAATCTGCGTTCGGCTTCGAATCGCCGGATTGATCGTAATGTATGGATTTTCAGTCGTCGCTCCAATTAGAATGATCTGTCCGTTTTCAAGATGAGGCAAAAGAAAATCCTGTTTTGGTTTTGTTAAACGATGAATTTCATCTAACATCAAAATTACCGTTCCGCTCATTTTAGCTTCAGCAACGATTTGCTCGAGAGCTTTTTTCGAATCTGTGGCGGCATTTAATTTGCGAAATGCGTATTTTGTTGATCCTGCAATTGCACTTGCGATGCTAGTTTTTCCGGTTCCTGGCGGCCCATAAAGAATCATTGAAGAGAGGAGTTTAGCGTTGACCATTCGGCGAATAATTTTGCCAGGACCAACAAGATGTTGTTGACCAACGATTTCATTAAGGTTTTGCGGCCGCATCCGGTATGCTAATGGATGAAATGCCATGATGTCATTTCCTTTCAATAATTTTCTAGTATTATAGCACTTTTAAAGGGTACCCGTTAAACATAAAATTGAGTATAATTATAGTAAAATTAAGCATAACAGGATGAATTAGCATGAAATTAGATGAAATTGGAAAAACAATCAAGGATGAAGGATTAATTGATGCTTTGAATAATTTCAAATATTCAATAAAGCAGATGTATTTGGTTGTTGATGAAAACGGCAATGCAGTCAATGATCTTGCATCGATGATCGATGAAAATCAATATTTGCATATTAAAGGCAATCATATTGAACTTGTTCAACCGCATGGATTCCGTCTTGAACGATTAAAGCAAGAAACACGTCTTCAACTGCAGTTTTTAAAACACCAATTAGCAAGGCATGGGTTCAGACTATGGCCGTTAGCAGCCGATGAAAATAGCAGTGTGGCGATTTCGATTCAACTCCCGGAACAGCTCTTTTTGGAACTTTATCAGCGAAAATTCAAGCAATATAAGATTAATTACTATGATTTTCGAAATCAAATTTATTTAAAAATTGCTCAAGGATTTGAACTGTGTCAGCCATTTTTGACCTATTTTATGGGTTCATCCTTGGCATTCTTTAATAATCTTGATGAACGGGCACGACGGTCGGCCTTGACCTTTGATCTCCTAAAAGGAATTCAAGATTTTCAGCCGGATTTTCGGTCAGTCAAAAGTTATTTGGGAACGAAAAATGCAGTGGGAAAGGTTGCGCTTGAAGGGCAATTTGATCATCAACACGGGATCACAGCGTTAATGCTCCGAAAGCTGGATTTTAATCCAGATAGTCAATTAGGAATTGGATTGAATATTTTGAACCTGATCGATATGATGGCCGGATACTTTTTAATGAATGACGGTGTCGCAAATGACCAATTGATGGATCAAATTAAGGCTTCTCGCGAATTAGACCTTAAAGTTGCGGCCGCAAGTCCTTTCCGTAAACTTAATGAATTAGTAAAATTTAAAGCATTGATTGATAACTTAAACCACTTTGCAACTGCTTTTAATTACGGCGAAAATTGGAACGGAACCATGGAGAATATCAAAGCTAAGCTGGAAGATGGAATGCAGACGCTGGCAGCTCGTTTATTACGAGAACAGGGAAGTCAGTCACTGTTGAAGTTTTTGCTTGCGAAGATTAAGAATGAGTTGGCAAAAGAGCAATCATTGAAGTTATCTGTCAATTCAACACACGTTTTACAGGCTGCATTTGAACAGGGAATGGATTATCAGGTGATCGATAATGACCAGGATATTGTTGAAATTAACGGTCATTATGTCTGGAACGGTTTGCAAAGTGACTTAGACCAAGCAGTAACGGCAAAGATATGGGATAACAAAGAATTGACAAAGCAGTTGGTCGGGGACCTTGCAATTCAAATTCAGCCTTCATGGAAGATTACAACGGTTGATCAGGCTGTGCGTCTTTATCCAATGGTCAAAGGAAAAGCCATTATTCTTAAAAATGCTGTTGGGCATTCTGATACACATGGGATTTTATACCGAATGGCTCCAAGTAAGAAAGAGTTTATGGAAAGTGTCGGAGTGATGTTGAAGCAAACTGCACAGGTTTTAGTTGAACAGGTTTCAACGGGATCAACTTACCAAGCATTGATCTTGAACGGGAAAGTTGCCAGTTTAATTGAACGAATTCCGGAAAATGTGGTTGGCGACGGCCGAAAAACCTTAAAACAATTAATTGAAAGTAAACAACTCGAGCTTGGACGCAATGAAAAGAAAACGTTGATGATGCAGGGACTGACGCTTGACCAAGTTGTTCCGCGCGGAATTCAAGTATTATTACGGTATGATTCATTTACCGGTTCACAATTTCAAAGTGTAGATGCATTAAATGATGCTGATCAAACATATATTCAATTACTCGAAAAAATTGCCGCCCAGCTTCAAATGCGTGATGGTCTGATTGATATGATTTTTAGTAATATTTATCAACCATATTCAGAAGACCATCCTGAATTAGCAGTCTTCTTAAGCGCCCATGCAAATGGTGATTTTCAACCGCACGAAAAGATGGCATTGAATCAGCAACGCGATATTGCGTCGCTGATTGTTGAACAATTTAAATAAAGGTTTGGCATTTGCCAAGCCTTTATTTTTTATGGAATAAATTTTTTAATGAAAAACGATGTTTTGAAGGCTTTTCAGCGGAAACCGTCGCTGCATTGTTATCAAGTGGATAGCGAAGCGCAACATCAACGATTTCAGTGTGAATAGCCTGATGAGAAGCAGCAATTACGACCGCTAAATCAGAGGCTGCGTGGGGGAAGGTCAAATCGGAACTGCAGGTAAATGAAGCGTTGGCTGAATTGGCAATTTGAATTAGCCGGCTTAACTGGTCTTGATCAACGCTACCGTTGATTGTCATTCGGTATTCAGGATGCGCTTCAAGTTCTTTTTGAATTGCCGGATAATATTTTTCAGAATTAAGTTGCGCAAACGTCACGGTTAAGTCAACTCGTTCGCGGAAGGTGCCAAGATATTTGCGCTGTTCATCGGGTTTTAATTTCGGGGTCCCGTACATTCCTTTATTCAGATGTTCTTGTAATTCATCAGTCATGGTTCAACCTCCTTTAAGTATCGTTATTATATCAGATAAAAAAAGAAGGCTGCAATTGTTGCAGCCTTCCGCTTAATAATTGATAAATCATTAAAGTTTGTTGTAGTATTCAACGATAAGTGATTCATCGATGTTAGCATCTAATTCGTCACGTTCTGGTAAACGAACTAATGTACCTTCCATCTTGTCTTCGTCAAATGATACGAATGGAGCACGACCAACAACGGCTTCCAAAGCATCCTTAACGATTTGTAAGTTCTTTGAACGTTCACGTAATGAAATTACTTGACCTGGTTGAACTTCGTATGATGGAATATCAACGCGCTTGCCATCAACAGTGATGTGACCGTGGTTAACAAGTTGCCGTGCTTGACGACGAGTTGTTGCTAAACCTAAACGGTAAACAACATTGTCTAAACGTTGTTCCAAAAGGATCATGAAGTTATCACCGTGTTTACCTTCACGGATCTTGCCGGCACGTTTAAATGTGTTAGCAAATTGACGTTCTGTCATGCCGTACATCATACGTAACTTTTGCTTTTCACGTAATTGCATACCGTATTCTGATAACTTCCGACGGCTTTGACCGTGCTGACCTGGGGCGTATGGGCGCCGTGCTAATTCTTTACCTGAGCCTGTAAGGGAGATTCCCAAACGACGTGAAACCTTCCATGATGGACCTGTATAACGAGACATAATATCGTTCCTCCAAAAATATATTTTTATGGAGTAAAATAACGGTGCAGACTTAGTATTCGTGCAGTTGATTTTAGACGTTCGCTTTTGCAGCCGAAAAGTTACTTGCAGAACCAAAATGGCAACCAACTGTTGACGTTCTTACCGTCTGCTGCTGCATTATTTTACACATTTGCCATTGTACCGGTCTGCCGTCGGAAAGTCAATGGGTGATTTGGAATTTATTTATAATTAAACATTTTAATAGGAATGCCCGTTTATATGGTATAATTATGGAGAATAAAATTAGTGGTTATTTTAAATAAGAATTGATTCAAATAATTGTACGGATGAAGGATGGGATTTTATGGTTATCTTTTTGATTTCACTAATTATTATTGCGTTAGTGATCTACTTAGGAGTGTATTTGTTTAAACGCCATAAAGCAAAGCAAATTGAGGTTTACCAAGCAAAGGTAAATGAAATCACGGAAAATTCACTTGAAAAGGAACTGGCTGAAATCAGCAAGTTAAATTTATCGGGTGACAGTTTAACGGAATTTGAAAAGGTTGATAAGAACTACCGCGAGATCGTCAACCGCAAGCTTCCTGAAATTTCAGAATTGTTGAATGATTTGCGTGAATTGAACCAGCACTATCAATTTGGACGAATCAATCATGAATTAAAAGATGTGGATGAAAAGTTAAGCGGCACTGTTGCTCAATTTGAAAAGATCAAGGAAGAATTGAAGAATATCCGTAAGGTTACGGAAGAGCATCAAAAAGCGGTTGAAGAATTAAGCGAAAAGTATAAAGATTTGCGGAAGACGCTTCTTGCTAAGAGCTTTTCATTTGGCCCAAGCAGTGACAAACTTGAGGAACAACTTGGCAAATTGGAACAGCAGTTCAATGATTATACGAAATTGATGGAAAGTGGCGATTATGTTAAATCAGCTAAACCACTTTCAGATTTACAAGATGCAACCGCTGAAATGGAAGAAAAGGTGGAAAAGATTCCGCCGATCTTTAAAAGTTTAAAGAGTGTTTTTCCTGACCAACTCAAGGAATTAAATAGCGCTGTTGATCAGCTGCTAAAAGAAAAATACGTTTTTCATGAAGATTTAAAAAAGAAACTTGCTGACATCCAAAAAATGGTTGATAAGAATTTCGAAAACTTAAAGAAGGTTGACTTGAAGAATGCAACCAAACTTGATGAAAAGCTCACAACGGATATCGACAAGGTTTATGATGAGATTGATCAAGAATACCGAGCACGCAAAGTAGTTGAAAAGAATTACAATTATTATCAAGATTTTGTTGAACATGCAGAACGGCAAGAACATGAATTGTTGATCGACTTGGATCGGTTATCTCAAAATTATGAATTAACACATAATGAATTTGAAGAGGCTCATGATCTTCAAGTTCAAATTCAAGCAATTCGGAAAGATTTTGATAACTTTACGAAACAACGGTCAGAAGGCGTGATTTATTCAGACGAATTGAAACGGCAAAAAGATAACATTGATAAATTGACCAAGATTGAAAAGAAGCAAAAAGAAATCAATGATGGGGTTTCAAATCTTTGGAAAGAAGAAAAGGAAGCTCAGAAAGCCGTTCAAGGATTCGATCTTGAAATTCACCGGATGCGCCGGGATGTTGAAAAGTTAAATTTACCTGGCCTTTCACGTGAATACACTGATTATTTCTTTAAGGTGAGCGATGAGATTGAAAACTTGGATGAGGCGTTAGGTCAAATTCAAATCAACATGGATGAAATTACGAAAGCGTTGATTAATACCCAATCTGATTTGGACGTTTTAGGCGATAAAACAAAAGAAATCATTGATTGTGCAACGTTATCTGAAGAATTCTTGCAATATGCCAACCGGTATCGGACACGTTATCCGGAAGTTGAAGAAGCATATAAGAAAGCAAGCCAACTATTTAATAAAGAATACAATTACGTTGATGCGCTTGATACGATTTCAAATGCAGTTGAAGAAGTTGAACCGGGAGCATATAAGCGAATTACTGATGATTATGAGTCACAGGAACAGGCTCAACGGCAATATCCAATGAATTAAAAAATTGCGGCAGATGCCGCAATTTTTTGTTACTGAAATAATTAGCGAATGATCAGTTGAATCAAGGCTGACGTTCGGTTTTTCCCTTTACAAAAAGTTAGTAAGATGATTAAATTAGTTACGAGTCGTACCAGAATACATGTAAATAAATTTTAACGGAAAGGATAATTTGATGATTTATTTTGATAACAGTGCAACAACTAAAATGGATCCGTCAGTTTTGCAAACGTATGACGCGGTTTGTCAAAATATTTGGGGAAATTCATCATCGCTTCATTCATGGGGTGAAAAGGCGTTCAATCTTCTTGAACAGTCACGGAAGCAGATTGCCGATTTGATGAATTGTTATCCGGATGAGATCTATTTTACAAGTGGCGGAACGGAAAGTGACAATTGGGCAATTAAGGGAACTGCCATGGAAAAGCGCCCATATGGAAAGCACATTATTACGTCAAGTGTTGAACATGCAGCAGTAATGAACAGCATGAAACACCTTGAAAAGATGGGCTTTGATGTGACTTATCTGCCGGTCGATGATGAAGGTCGGGTTTCGCCCGAAGATGTTCGCAAAGCAATTCGGAAAGATACGATCTTAGTTTCAGTTATGGCAATCAATAATGAAATTGGAACGATTCAACCAATTGAAGAAATTGCTGAGATTTTAAATGATCATCCGAAGATTCATTTTCATGTTGACTCTGTTCAAGCGATTGGCAAAGGGGTTGAAAAGTTGATTCGGAACCCACGGGTTGATTTTCTTGCATTCTCAGGTCACAAATTCCATGCACCGCGCGGAACAGGCTTTATGTACAAAAAACGTGGCCGAATGATTCAGCCACTGGTCGATGGTGGTGGTCAGGAAAAGAACTTGCGCGGTGGAACTGAAAACTTACCGGCAATTGCCGGAATGGCTAAGGCACTTCGCCTTTTGATGGACGATGAAGACCAAAAGGTTGCTCATCAACGGGCAATTAAAAATCGAATTTATCAACATATTAGTCAATTTGATAAAGTGCATATTTTCTCAAAAAATGATGAAACGTTTGCACCGCATATTTTATGTTTCACAATTGATGGTGTTCGTGGTGAATCAATCGTGCATGCATTTGAAAAATATGATATTTATATTTCAACGACGAGTGCTTGTTCATCAAAGAAGGGTGACATTGCGGGAACATTAGCTGCGATGAAGGTTCCAGAAAAGATTGCAACTTCAGCTGTGCGGATCAGCCTTGATGAACATAATACGCTTGAGGAAGCAGATGAATTCAACCGCGTTTTCGATAAGTTATATGAAGAATTTAAAATGATCAACTCATAATGGAGGACTTTGATGCAATATTCAGAAATTATGGTTCGCTACGGTGAACTTTCAACGAAAGGAAAGAACCGCAAAAATTTCATTGACAGGTTAGGATACAATGTTCGCCAAGCATTGCATGAATTCCCAAATTTAAAGATTGCGGCGCACCGTGATCGGATGCACATCCAATTAAACGGTGAAGACTCAGAAAAGGTAATGGCTCGGTTGGGTCAAGTTTTTGGAATCCAAAACTTTTCACCATCGGTAAAGGTTGAACGTGATGTTAAGAAAGTTCAAGCAATGGCAATTGAAATGATGAAGGAAAAGTATCATCCCGGATTAACGTTTAAGATTAATACTCGGCGTTCAGATCATAAATTCAAATATGATACAAATGCGATGAATGATCTTTTAGGTGGCACAATTTTACAAGCCTTTGATGATATTCACGTTAAAATGAAAGACCCGGATGTAACGTTAAGATGTGAAGTGCGGCCGGATGGAATTTTCTTATCATACGGAAAGATTAATGGAGCTGGCGGTTTGCCAGTTGGAACAGCTGGTAAGGCAATGCTGATGTTGTCTGGCGGAATTGATTCGCCGGTTGCGGGGTACCTTGCAATGAAGCGTGGGGTTGCTATTGAAATGGTTCACTTCTTCAGCCCGCCATATACCAGTGAACAGGCATTAAATAAGGCTAAGCAATTAACGGCAAAACTGGCACCATATGTTGGAACAATCAAGTTTATTCAAGTTCCATTTACAGAAATTCAAGAAAAGATTAAACATGAAGTCCCAGAAGGATATTTGATGACAATTCAACGGCGCTTTATGTTGCGGTTAGCCGAAAAGATTGCTAAAAAACGGAAAGGTCTTGCTATTTTTAATGGTGAAGCGTTAGGCCAAGTGGCATCGCAGACGCTTGAAAGTATGGCAGCAATTAACGATGTTACTACCATGCCGGTTTTGCGGCCAGTTCTTTCAATGGATAAAAATGAAATTATTGAGATTGCCCAAAAGATTGATACGTTTGACTTATCGATCCAACCGTTTGAAGATTGCTGTACCGTCTTTGCACCGCCAGCTCCGAAAACTAAGCCGCGAATTGATCGGGCACGGCAATATGAAGAACGCTTAGATGTTGATGGTTTGATTCAACGGGCACTTGATGGAATTCAAATTACCGAAATCAATAGTTCTGATGAATTTATGAATGCTAATCAGGAAAGCTTTGCCGAACTTCTTTAATCTGCTTGACGATTATTAAATTGCAGATTAGAATACAACTATAAGCAGAGAACAAGAGGGATATCTGATGTTCATTTTCCAGAAAAGACGGAGGTTGTGAAAGTCGAAATGGATCGGATATTTGTAGCTTGGGAGCTGTTATTCTGAACGGATATTAAGAATAACCGGACTGGCTGACAGTTCGTTATCATTAATCAGCTAAGCGGAAAGTGAATTAGTTTACTTTCAATTTAGGTGGTACCACGGCATTGTCGTCCTATGTTGACGGCAGTGCTTTTTTATATCCGCCAGTAAAATTTAAAAATGAAAGGAATCGACTGATGAGAGAAATCGATATGTCAACCAAGTACGATCCAAAAGAAGTTGAACCGGGTCGTTACGAAAAATGGGTTAAAGACGGTGTTTTTAAGCCAAGCGGCGATAAAAAAGCCAAGCCATATTCAATTGTTATTCCGCCACCAAATGTTACCGGAAAGTTGCATTTAGGTCATGCATGGGACAACACTTTGCAAGATATGCTGATTCGCCAAAAACGGATGCAAGGCTATGATACATTATGGGTTCCAGGAACCGACCATGCGGGAATTGCAACTCAGGCAAAGGTTGAAGCGCAATTGCGTGAAGAAGGCGTTACCCGTTATGACCTTGGCCGTGAAAAATTTGTTGAAAAGGTTTGGGATTGGGTTCACGAATACAGTGATATTATCCACAAACAATGGGCTAAGATGGGAATTTCCGTTGATTATGATCGCGAACGGTTTACTTTAGATGAAGGATTATCAAAGGCCGTTCGAAAAGTCTTTGTTGATTTATACAATAAAGGCTTGATCTACCGTGGCGAATACATCATCAACTGGGATCCGCAAGCGCGAACCGCCTTATCAGACATTGAAGTTATCCACCAAGATGACGAAGGGGCATTCTATCACGTTAAATATCCGTTTGTTGATGAAGACTACACCTTCAACGGCAAACACTACATTGAGATTGCAACGACGCGTCCGGAAACAATGTTTGGGGACGTTGCCGTTGCGGTCAACCCAAGTGATGAACGGTACAAGGAATTAGTTGGCAAGGAAGTTGTTTTGCCGCTTCAAGGTCGTCACATTCCAATCATTGCTGATCAATACGTTGATCCTGAATTCGGAACTGGAATGGTTAAGATTACTCCGGCTCACGATCCGAATGACTTTAAGGTCGGTAACCGGCATAATTTGAAACGCATCAATACCATGAATGAAGATGCAACGATGAATGAAAATGCCGGCAAGTACGAAGGCCTGGATCGATTTGAAGCTCGGAAAGCAATTGTTAAAGACCTTCAAGATGAAGGTTACATGTTGAAGATCGAACCAATCGTTCACAGCGTTGGTCACTCAGAACGGACAGGGGTTCAAGTTGAAGCCCGGTTGTCAACACAATGGTTCGTTAAGATGAAGCCGTTAGCTGAAATGGCATTGAAGAACCAAAAAGATGGCGAGAAGGTCAATTTTGTTCCAAAACGATTTGAACATACTTGGAATCAGTGGATGGAAAACATTCACGACTGGGTTATCTCACGTCAATTATGGTGGGGGCACCGCATTCCAGCATGGTATAACAAGCAAACTGGTGAAACATATGTTGGTATGGAAGCACCTGAAGATGCTGAAAACTGGGAACAAGATCCGGATGTCTTAGATACATGGTTCAGTAGTGCATTATGGCCATTTTCAACAATGGGGTGGCCAGATACGGATGCGGAAGACTTCAAGCGTTACTTCCCAACAAGCACCTTGGTTACAGGATACGATATCATCTTCTTCTGGGTATCACGAATGATTTTCCAAAGTCTTGAATTTACCGGAAAGGCACCGTTTAAGAACGTTGTTTTGCATGGCTTGATTCGGGATGAACAAGGCCGAAAGATGAGTAAATCACTTGGAAACGGAATCGATCCAATGGATGTTATTGATAAGTATGGAACGGATGCTTTACGGTGGTTCTTAACAACGGGTTCAACTCCAGGGCAAGATATCCGGTTCTCATACCAAAAGATGGATGGCGCATGGAACTTCATCAACAAAATTTGGAACGCCAGCCGGTTCGTAATCATGAACCTTGATGAAGATACTAAGGCTGAATTACCGCCAAAAGAAGAGTGGCAATTAGCTGATAAATGGATTATCAGCCGGTTGAACGACACGGTCAAAGATGTCATTCACTTCTTTGATACCTTTGAATTTGGTGAAGCTGGTCGGGCAATGTACAACTTTATCTGGAATGATTTCTGTGATTGGTACATTGAAATGGCCAAGGAAAACTTAAATGGTTATGATGAAAAGTTAAAGAAGAATACCCAAGCAATCCTTTGCTACGTGCTAGATCAAACATTGCGACTCCTTCACCCGGTAATTCCATTTGTAACTGAAAAGATTTGGTTGACAATGCCGCATGAAGGCAAATCAATCGTAGTTGCAAAGTATCCTGAAGTTCACGCTGAATTTGATGACCAAGATGCTGAACGGCAAATGGAAAACTTGATCGAATTGATCAAGTCTGTTCGGAACAGCCGAGCAGAAGTAAATGCACCAATGTCATCAGCAATTGATATTTTAATTAAGACTAAGGATGACGAAACCAAGAAAATCTTTGAAGACAATGTTGATTACATTCAACGCTTCTGTCATCCAAAGCACTTAGAAATCAATGCGGATGTTGAAGCACCGGCGTTGGCAATGACATCGGTGATCACCGGAGCCGAAGTTTATCTGCCGCTTGCCGATTTAATTGACTTGAACGAAGAAATTAAACGGCTTCAAGGTGAAGCAGCAAAACTTGAAAAAGAAGTTGCTCGCGGTGAAAAGAAACTTGGCAATGAAAAATTCGTTGCCAATGCACCAGAAGCAATAGTTGGCAAAGAACGCGAAAAACTTGCAAATTACAAGGAAAAACTTGTATCAACTAGTGATCGAATCAGTCAATTACAAGCTGAATTGGATAAATAATTTAGAAGAGAAGATTGAAGTTCAATCTTCTCTTTTTATATAATGAAGGAAATGATACAAGAAGGGGATTTAGCGTGAAACAATTAACTTATCAGGATGCTTTGGCGTTTATTCACGGACGCACGAAATTTAAAAAGATTCCGACGCTTGATCGAATGCGCGATTTTTGCAAGCGGCTAGGTGATCCGCAGCAAAAGCTTAAAATGATTCATGTAACGGGGACTAATGGAAAAGGGTCGACAACGGCCTATATTCGACAGATTTTAATTGAAAACGGATTTAAAGTCGGTTCGTTTACCTCACCATTCATTATTAAGTTCAATGATCGCATCTGTATTAATGGTGAAATGATATCGGATAATGATTTAGTGCAAATGGTAAGTGAAATTCAGCCGATTGTTGCGCAAATGGATGAAGATTGGGCCGATCGTGGCGGAGGTCCGACTGAATTTGAAATCGACACGGCAATTATGTTTAAGTATTTTGCAGAACAGCAGGTTGATTACGCGGTAATTGAAGTGGGGTTAGGTGGAACATATGATTCAACCAATGTTATTCAGCCATTGGTATCGGTTATCACTGGAGTAGCGAAGGACCATTTAAAATATCTTGGCCCGACATTAAAAGATGTCGCGCGAAACAAAGCGGGAATAATCAAGCCAGATACACCAGTCGTGGTTGCCGATTTACCTCAGGATTTTTTGGCAATCATTACGGAAAAAGCGCAGCGGATGAACGCTTCCATATATAAAATTAATGCCCAAATCAAAACGACGTTGCTTCCGAATAATGGATGGGGTGAGAATTTTGATTATGATTTTAGCGAAGTCCATTTGAAAAATGTTCACCTTGAAATGATGGGGGATTATCAGGTGGCAAATGCGGCTTTGGCAATTACGGCAGTTGAGTTGCTTGCTGAAAAAGAGCATTGGAATCTGCAAGGTGCGGATGTCAAGCACGCCCTTACCCAAACGAAGTGGCCGGGAAGATTTGAACGTGTAAACGAATCGCCATTGGTCATCTTAGATGGAGCACATAATATTCAGGCAGTCAAAAAGCTCGCAAAATTATTAAAGGAACGTTTCCATGATCGTCAAATCCACATTATTACTTCAATTTTAGCTGATAAGCAACCGAAAGAGATGCTGACAGAACTGTTAAAACTTTCAAACATTGATGTTACGATAACGCGGTTTAATAGCCCGCGGCCGGTAATCGATCCACAAAAAATTAAAGAAGAATTTCCAAAAGTGAATGTTGCCGCTCAGTGGCAACGAGCCCTAGTTAATACAGTTCAAACGATGGATGAAGATGACGTTTTACTCTTTACGGGATCCCTTTACTTTATTTCAGAAGTGCGTCATTATTTTGTAAATGATAAGGAGAATGCAAATGAAAATTGATGCAATGATTTTTGATATGGATGGGGTCGTATACGACTCTGAAAAAATGTATTTTGCAGCTGATCAAAAAGCAGCTCAAAAATTAGGATTTGAATTTACATTTGATTATTACAAACAGTTTATTGGCGGCGGTTACGATTTAATGTATAACCAAATGGTTGCCGATTACGGCGATCCGGAATTGATCAAACGTTTTTTGGAATTAAGCCGGGATGAAATCCTTCCGGTTGTAAAAGAGGGAATGTTGAATTTTAAACCGGGCTTTTTAGATTTAGCCAGATATTTAGAAGACCATCATATTCCATATGGGCTGGCTTCAAGCAACTATCGGGAAGATATTGATTTTTATCTTAAGGAAACAAATTTTGAAAACCGGTTTGATTTTATTGTTTCAGCTAACGATGTTCAGAAGGCGAAACCTTCACCGGCAATTTTCTTAAAAGCATGGGAAAAAGCTGGCCGGCCAGATAAAGAAAAAACGATTATTATTGAGGATTCAACCAACGGGATCAAGGCAGCTAATCAGGCCGAGATTCCAGTAATTATGGTGCCGGACTATATTCAACCTGAAGAATTTGAACGCAAACACACGTTAACAATTCAACCAGACTTAGATGCAGTAATTGATTTTATTAAAGATTAAAAGACACCTCCATTTGCGAATTTGTAAGTGGAGGTGTTTTTGAATGTCATTAATCAATCAATTTCAAGCTGATTGTTTAGAAAAGCAGGTTAAACGTTACGGGACAGCCCAGCTGAGTGACCGGGAGCTATTGGGACTCTTGCTTTCGCAATTTTGTTCTGCACGGGCGGTTTCGCAACTGACAGACCAATTTTTTGCTGAAAATTTTGATTTGACGCATGTTAGTTATTTAACCGCAATGGATTGGGAAAGATACTTTAATAACCAAACGAAAGCGGTCAGAATGCAAGTGATCTGCGAATTTGTGAAACGTTGCCGGCAAAATCCACCACTTGTTTTAGGCCAAGTTGGTTCCAGTCAAATGATTGGAAACCATTTGATTGAAAAATTGAAATTTAACCGGCAAGAAGTTCTTTATGGAGTACTGTTGGATACGAAAAATCAAATTATTCACGAGAAGGAAATTTTTAAAGGAACGCTTGATAGCGCCACGGTTCATCCACGCGAAATTTTTCAGTTGGCAATTCAATTTACAGCGGCGCGAATCATTATTGCGCATAACCATCCGAGTGGAAAACCGGAACCATCAAAAAACGACCAGTTACTAACTGATCGTTTAGTGAAGTGCGGTGAGCTTTTAGGAATCGAATTGCTCGATCACATTATTATTGGTAAAAATAATTATTTTAGCTTTCGGGAAGCTCAATTAATTTAAAGGATTCCTTTAATCAGATTGTATGTTCCTGCAAGTAACATGACGATGTAAGCAATTTTACGAACGGTTTTCATCGAAATACGTTGTAAAATTTTAGTTCCAACAAAAGTGCCAATTAAGCAACCAATGATTCCGAAAAGGGCAAGCATGCCAATTTTTAAAGAAAGATGGATGCAAAGAATGTCCTCGGTTACCATCGCGATCGAAGTTAAAAAGAAAAAAGTTTGAATCGTCGCTTGGTATGTAACCGGGTCATCAATGACGGAATCGTAGTAAGCAACCATTGGCGGGCCGCCAACCGCAAACATTCCGCCGGTAAACCCGCTGACTGCACCGACGCCGAGTTCAGCCCAAATATTTTTCTTTAGTCGAACTTTTGGCGCAATTAAAATTAAGTAAATTGCGAGGATCCAAAGAAAAATTCCAAGCAGAATCGCCATTGTTTTTGATGAGAAGCCAACCATCAGATGGATTCCAAGATATGAAGTAAAGAATGAGATAATGGCGGGGGCAATGATCAATTGCCATTGAATCTTTTTAAAATATTTAATAATAATTGAGATCTGTAAAAACATACATGTGATTATTGAAATAAAAGTTGCATAACGATAGGCAACAATCATTGAAACGAGCGGAACAAAGAGAGAACCAAATCCAAAACCACCAGTTGTTTGAATAATTGCTGCACAAAATCCGATAAGCGTGATGAAAATAATGCTGGTCATTTGTTTTCTCCTTTAAGATGATGCTTCCATTATATCATTAACCATTTCTTGTTTATCAAAATTTGATATGATAGAATTTTGTTGCGTAAAGAAAGAAGGGCAATCATGTTAACGGGAACAGTTCATCAATTTAATAAACAAAAAGGATATGGGTTTATTACCCCGGATGATCACGGAAGGGACTTATTTGTTCATTTTTCAGCGATTGTTACCCCGGGATTTAAGACCCTTGATGAAGGACAACGGGTTCGGTTTGTTGAAATTGAAGGTAAACGCGGAATGCAAGCTGTCGAAGTTGAACCGTTGAATAGGGAACCCAACGATTGATTTTAGTGCTATTTAATTAATTTTAACTGTGGTATAATTTTACTAAATATTAAATTAAGCGGACGAAGGGATGAGAAAGAGTGTTCGGATTTGGTGCAAGAAATATCGGGATCGACCTTGGAACAGCGAACACAATTGTTTTTTCAGAAGGAAAGGGCATTGTATTACGTGAACCATCAGTGGTTGCAAAGAACACAAAGACAGACGAAATCGTTTCGGTTGGCTCAGAAGCACGAGCAATGATTGGAAGAACGCCAGCAAGCATTGTTGCGATTCGCCCAATGAAAGATGGGGTAATTGCCGACTATGATACGACGGTTTCAATGATGAAATATTACATTGATAAGTCACTTGAGCCTCATTCAGGACGGCCAGACGTAATGGTTTGTGTGCCAAGTGGAGTAACCGAGGTTGAAAAGCGGGCCGTGATTGATGCAACTAAAGTCGCAGGAGCAAAGGATGCATATGTAATTGAAGAACCGTTTGCGGCTGCAATCGGTGCCGGTCTTCCCGTAATGGATCCAACCGGAAGTATGGTTGTTGATATCGGTGGGGGAACAACAGATGTTGCAACGATTTCGTTAGGCGGAATCGTATCGAGCCGTTCAATTCGAATGGCAGGTGATAAACTCGATGAAGCGATCACAGCATATGTGCGGCAACATTACAATTTGTTGATTGGTGAACGGACAGCAGAACAATTGAAGATCGACGTTGCTTCAGCTTCAGTTGAAGCTGCGAAAGAATTAGATAGTCAAAGCGTTCGGGGCCGTGATTTGATCAGTGGATTGCCACAAACGGTCGAAATCAAGCCAGAAGATGTTGCGAAGGCGATTCAAGAGGTTGTTCAAGCAATTATTACAGCAATCAAAGAAACATTGGAAGAAACTTCTCCTGAAATTGCTGCCGATGTTATTGATCACGGAATTGTGTTAACTGGTGGCGGAGCACAATTAAGACATTTACCAGAAGTTATTTCAGAAGCAACGAAGGTTCCAGTATTTGTTGCCTCAGAACCACTTGATTGTGTTGCCATTGGTACGGGTGAATCATTAAAGAATATTGATGTGATGAAGAAATAACATGGCAATTAAAAATCGTATCATCTCGGTTTAAAATGATACGGTTTTTATTTTGAGGAGGATTTTAAATGCAAAAACCATTTTTCAATAAGAAACTTGTCGTTACAATGGTATCGTTAATTATCGCGTTCTTATTGATTGCATTTTCGATTTTTGTCCGGAATGATCGTTCGACACCTTCCTTTATTCAAAATATTGGAAACAGTGCCGCTGGAATTGTTGATAAGGTTGTAAATGCTCCAGTTGAGGGGATTTCACGGGTGACCGGATCTGTTTCGAACTTAACTGATACATATCAAGAAAATGCGCAACTGAAGAAAAAATTAGACTCAATGAATGCCCTTCAAGTTGAAAATGAAACTTTAAAGCAAGAAAATAAGCAATTAAAACAACAATTATCA
The DNA here is from genome assembly GCF_001435375.1 of Ligilactobacillus araffinosus DSM 20653. GTDB lineage: Bacteria > Bacillota > Bacilli > Lactobacillales > Lactobacillaceae > Ligilactobacillus > Ligilactobacillus araffinosus. The sequence goes on from NZ_AYYZ01000029.1 coordinate 120,753, forward strand.
TTGAATAAGAGTTTGACATCATATAATGATATTTCAGCCTATGTTATTTCGCGTTCACCTTCAACCTGGCAAAATCAAATTGTAATCAGTAAAGGATCGAATGCAGGAATTACAAAGGGTTCAGCTGTTGTGTCAGATAAAGGCCTGATTGGCCGGGTAATGGAAGTTAATAAAAATAACAGTAAAGTCGAATTGGTAACGACCCAGGATGACGCAGCTGATCGGTTTGCCGTTCAATTGATTGATAATAACGGTCAGACTGTAAACGGTTTGATCACGGGTTACGATACAGATACAAACTTATTAGTCATGGGACAGATTACCTCAAAGGAAAATATAAAAAAAGGAGCCCAAGTAATTACTTCTGGTTTAGGCGGAACTACACCCAAAGGATTATTTGTTGGGACAGTTGAAAAGGTCGTTAACCAACAAGCAGGACTTCCAACTAAGATTTACATTAAGCCGGCAGCTGATATGACAAACTTAAACGTTGTAACGGTTGCTAAACGGCAAGATTAGAGGTGCACTATGCGAATTCCTAAAATGAGATATATCTTTCCGCTTGGATTGATTCTTGCAATTTTTTTGGATGGAACGTTAACGCACGTTTGGTCAGGATGGATGATTACCCCAACAACGTTTGTTGAATGTCGGACAGTTTTTCTGTGGATTTTTATAGCTGTTTGTTTTGGCGAAGTTGATCATATCATTCCATGGGCAATTTTTGCAGGCTTGATGTACGACATGTTCTATACCGGTATAATCGGGGTCTTTTTGATTCTTTTTCCATTGATGATTTATATTACGCGGTGGATCATGCAATACTTTGAGCCTTCATTTATTGTATTGCTGTTAATTTATTTGATTGATATTACTGTTTTAACGGCTCTTTCATATGGAATGAATTTGATTGTTGGCCAAACGTCAGTGTCAGTCGTTAATTTTATCGGAAGGACTTTAGGACCGACGTTGGCTTTTAACTTAGCATTGTACGTGGTTTTATATTATCCACTTAAAAGACTTTTTCTCAAATATTCATAGTAATTAAAAGAGGTGAGCGACTTGGCAAACGAAGCAATTTCACTTAAAGGACATAAAGATGGATATGAGATCGTTCTTCGAAGTGCTGCAAAGTTCAGTGACATTGAGCAGGAACTTAAACAACTGTTAGATCATCTTTATAAAGATAATTCCAAGTTTGACGCTGATCAGGTCGATTTTAAGATTCAAACGGGCAACTGGTTATTGTCAGCGGATGAAAAAAAGAAAATTGAAGATATTTTTGCAAACTACCCGTTATTTTCAATTCACCGGATTAAGGCTGATGTTATTTTGAAAGATGACGCGGCAGCAATTATTGAAAAGAATATGATTCATGCGAATGCGGATATTATTCGAAACGGACAGATTAAAACAATTGATGGGGACGTGCTCTTTATGGGAACGGTCCATGAAGGTGGAATCCTTCAAGCAACTGGAAATGTTTATCTTTTAGGAAAGGCTGAAGGAATCGTTTCGGCCGGCTTTCCAGATAACAATTCAGCGGTAATTGTTGGGGATGTTACCCATGCTCAACAGGTTCGAATTGCCGATCTAGTTACGATTTTTGATGATGAAGTGCAGCCAGATGAGTCAAAGCCAGTCGTTTTTGTAAATGATTTACATAAGCTTGCATATTTGAGGATGGATGAATTAAAGAAATTAAGGCCTAAGATTTATGCCAAGTTTGGAGGATTTTAATTATGGGAAAATCAATTGTAATTACTTCAGGAAAGGGCGGAGTAGGGAAAACAACAACCTCTGCTAACCTGGGAACAGCTTTGGCATTAATGGATAAAAAAGTTTGTTTGATTGACCTTGATATTGGGTTACGGAACCTTGACGTTGTGTTGGGACTTGATAACCGAATTATCTATGACATTGTCGATGTTGCACAAGGACGAGCAAAGTTACACCAAGCATTAATTAAAGATAAACGCTTTGACGATAAGCTTTTCCTTCTTCCGGCTGCTCAAAACACAGATAAAAGTGCACTTGAACCTGAAGAAGTGAAGAAGATCGTTGAAGAATTACGTCCAGACTTCGATTATATTTTGCTTGATTGTCCAGCAGGAATTGAACAAGGATTTATGAACGCTGTTGCCGGTGCAGATCAAGCGATTGTTGTTTCAACGCCAGAAATATCATCTGTTCGCGATGCTGACCGGGTTGTCGGCTTATTAGAACAAAAGGACTTAAAGGAAGCGCCGATGCTAATCATTAACCGAATCAAAAAACATATGGTCAATGACGGCGATATGATGGATGTTGATGAGATTACGCGTCATTTGTCAATCAAATTGTTAGGAATCGTCTTTGATGATGAAGACGTAATCAGTTCATCAAATAAGGGTGAACCAGTGGTGTTAAACGAAAAAAGTGCTGCGGGACAGGGATACCGCAACATTGCCCGGCGACTTGAAGGTGAAACGGTTCCGTTAATGTCCCTTAAAGAACAGAAGAAAAAAGGACTCTTTGAGAAAGTTACAGAATGGTTTAAGAGAAAATAAATTTGATTTAAAGGGCATTTGGAGTAGATCAAATCTAAATGTTCTTTTTTATTTTAATTTTTGAGAAAGAGAGAATGAGAAATGAAAATGGCAGAAAAGAGAAAGAAAAACTGGCTTTGGTTAAAAATTTTAATTGGTTTTTTAATTGCATTAATTGTAATTTATCTTGGAATTTGTTTTTACTTCATTAACTATGGGTTTGGAAGAAAGACCAAAACACCGGATCAATCGACCCACGAAGCAATTGAGTGGCTCAATAAGACGTCGCAACAAACTTGGCACGAAACAGCGGTTGGTAACAAGGATATTCAGTTAGTTGCGCGATATGTACCTGCAGCTGAAAAGACAAATAAAACAATTGTGGTTGCCCATGGTTGGCATGAAAATTCACAACTGATGGCCCGGTATATTAAAATGTTCCATCAATTAGGATATAATGTTTTAGCTCCTGATGATCGTGGAAGTGGGCGCAGCGGTGGCAAGTACCTTTCATTTGGCTGGCTTGATCAGTTAGATTATGTCAAGTGGATTCATCAAATTATTGATCGGGAAGGCTCAAACGTTGAAATTGGTCTTTTTGGTGTAAGTATGGGTGGAACAACGGTTATGAATGTTAGTGGGCAAAAACTTCCGCCCCAAGTCAAATGTGTGGTTGAAGACTGCGGCTTTAGCAGCATTTATCAAGAATTTTATGATGTGATCACGCACGACTTTCATATTCCAGCGGGACCAATTTTAGCCGGCGGGGCCTATTTAGCGCAGCCAGTGATTGGGTTCAACTTTAATGATGCGAATACATTAAAGCAACTTGCAAAGGATAAACTTCCAATTTTATTTATTCATGGTGATAAGGATGATTTTGTCCGAACATACATGGTTTATCAAAACTATCGCGCAACGAAAGCACCAAAAGAAATTTGGATCACCAAGGATACAGGGCATGCCCATTCGTTAAAAAATCATTACCAAGCATACAGGGCGAAAGTCGGTGCATTTTTTGCGCAATATTTAAAGTAGTTTGCGCAGAATATGATAGAATATAATCTATTAAATTAAAATTAGCGAATGCCACTTCATTTTATTTTTGATTAAAATTATGGCAAAATTAAAGTCAAGAAGTTAGTGATTTGAGTGAAGGTGAGAACATGGCAATTAATTTGGAAGATGCGCAAATTTTACTGGAAGAACATCATTTGCTGAAAGAGCAGTTTAATGGTCGAAAATATAATTTCAAACATGTCACGTATGATTCGCGACAGGTTGAGCAGGATACATTGTTTTTTTGTAAAGGAAACTTTAAAAAGGAATATCTTACAGATGCAATCGATCACGGAGCAACCGGTTATGTCGCAGAAGAAAAATACGTTGATGACGGTCAGACTTCTTTTTTGATCGTAACGGATGTTCAAAAAGCAATGGCGCTTTTAGGGGCTGCATTTTATGGTTACCCGCAAAATGATTTATTTGTAATCGGAATCACTGGAACGAAGGGAAAAACGACCAGTTCTTATTTTGCAAAGGGAATCCTCGATCAAATGACCGCCAAGCGCACCGCTTTGTTTTCAACCGTAAATCGGGTTGTGGGGCAGCGACCAGAAGATACATTCAAATCAAATTTGACGACCCCAGAATCGCTTGATTTGTTTCATGATATGCGCAAAGCCGTTGATAATGGGATGACACACTTGGTGATGGAAGTTTCATCTCAGGCGTATAAGAAAAATCGGGTCTACGGCCTTCATTATAATGTCGGAATTTTCCTTAATATTTCGCCGGATCATGTTGGTGAAAATGAACATCCAACGTTTGCAGATTACCTATTTTGTAAGGAACAGATTCTTGCCAATTCCGATTATTGTATTTTAAATGTTGATACAGAACATTTTAAGGATATCTATTATGCGGCAAAATCGGATGTTGAGTCAGAACGGTTATTGACATTCACGCATACTGATAATCAGACTTTACCGGATGAGAATCCAATTGATGTTCAAATTGAAAATCTTCAGGAAACGTTACTCGATAGTCAATTTAAATTGCATGCCTTAACTGCCAAGGCCAAGGATCTTCACCTTGAGGGGACTTACTCGATTACAATTCCAGGGGATTATAACGAAGGAAACGCAACTGCAGCAATCATTGCATCGATTCTTGGTAATGCTACTCAAGAAGATGCAGTTCAAGGATTAAAACACGTTAAGGTCGCTGGGCGAATGGAGATGGTTCAAACTAAGAACCATGGATTAGTTTATATCGACTATGCGCATAACTATGCAAGTTTGCATGCGTTGTTAGAATTCTTAAAAGCTCAGCGAAAAGTTGAACGTCTGATTGTGGTTGTCGGCTCAACCGGGAATAAGGGCGTTTCACGCCGTGAAGGTTTCGGGAAAGCAATCAGTCAAGGAGCAGACGTTGCAATTTTAACAAGCGATGATCCGGGATATGAAGATCCGATGAAGATTGCCCAAGAAATTGACCAATATATTGATCATCAAAGAGTTCAGGTTTTCTTTGAAATGGATCGAGCAACGGCAATTAAAAGGGCAATTGAAATGGGAAAGCCGAATGACGTGGTTGTTCTGGCTGGTAAGGGAGAAGATAAGTATCAAAAAATCAATGGAGTTGATACCCCATATCCAAATGATTTAAATGTTGCAAAAAATATTGTGAAGGGATTAGAAGATGAACAGTAATTTACCAGATTTTACACCAGTTTTATTAGGAAGTGACTTTAATGTATATGGAATGGCGCGTTCGTTTTATGAATTAACGGGCAAACCAGTTAAGGCGTTTGCAGAACAGCAATTAGCCCCGACCCGGTTTACCAAAATCGTTGACTTGGAGTTAATTGACGGCTTTGCCGATGATCCACAATGGATCAATTCAATGCTTAAAATCAAGGAACGGTACCGTGGTCATCAAGAACCCGTAATTTTAATCGGCTGCGGGGATGGTTATGCCGAATTGATTTCAAAACATAAAGACGAATTAAGCGATGTTTTTGTGTGTCCATACATTGATTTTGATTTGTTGAGACGGTTGAATAAAAAAGAATCATTTTATGAAATCTGTGATCAATACAACCTGCCATATCCGAAAACAAAGGTTATTACAAAAGAAATGTGGGCTAGTGATGAACCCATTGAACAGCCATTTGATTATCCGGTGGCTTTAAAGCCATCAAACAGCGTTGAATGGGTTGATATTCATTTTGATGGCCGGAAGAAGGCTTATCGGGTAAAATCACGACCTGAATTAGATGAGATTTTACAAAAAGCCTATACAAACGGATATGAATCAGATTTCATCTTGCAAGATTTTATTCCTGGTGACGACAGTAATATGCGGGTATTGAACGCTTATGTCGATCAAAATCACCATGTTAAAATGATGTGTTTAGGCCATCCATTATTGGAGGACCCATCACCATCTGCAATTGGAAATTACGTTGCAATTTTGCCTGAATATAATAAAGACATTTATCAACGTTTCCAAAAGTTCTTGGAAGATATCAAGTTTACCGGCTATGCAAATTTTGATATGAAATATGACTCACGTGACAACACGTATAAATTGTTTGAAATCAATTTGCGGCAAGGTCGGAGCAGTTTCTTTGTTACACTTAATGGTTATAATCTTGCTCAATGGGTTGTTCGTGACTACGTAACCAAAGATCTTGCAGATGCCGAAGCTGTATATGGAAATAAAGATGCAAATAAACACCAACTCTGGCTTGGAGTTCCTGTGAAGGTCTTCAAGAAGTACGCTCGTCAAAATGGCGATAAGGAACGCGCACTTGATTTGATCGATCATAAACGTTATGGTATGACATACCGTTATGATAAGGACATGAATATTAAACGATGGGCACTCTTAAAGTGGATGGAACACATCTATACTAAGAATTTCAACCGTTACTTCAAAGAAAACAAAGGATGATCAGAATGAAGAAATTCTTTACGATTATTGGCGGAATGGGCACGATGGCAACAGAAAGCTTTATCCATCAGTTAAATAAGCGGATTCCGGCAAATTGCGATCAGGATTATCTGGATTATATTTTGCTGAATCATGCAACGATTCCAGATCGGACAGCTTATCTTTTGGATAACTCCAACCCAAGCCCATTTCCAGATTTAGCGGAAGACATTAAGCAACAAGCTAAATTGAATCCGGAATTTTTTGCAATCCCATGTAATACCGCCCATTATTTTTATGATGATTTGCAAAAATTAACGGAAATTCCGATTCTTCATATGCCCCGTGAAGCGGTTAAGGAAATCGGAGACAAGTATCCAAAAGCCAAACGGATCGGGTTGTTAGCAACCCATGGAACGATTGCAGATCATGTTTATGAAAATGAGATCAAAAAAGCGGGATATGAATTTGTCGGCCCGACGGATGCAATCCAAGCTAAAACCAATGAATTGATTTATACGGATATCAAGGAACATGATCTTGTTGACCGTCAGTTATTCCACGGATTGGTTAAAACAATGATCAATGAACGAAAGTGTGACGTAGTAATTTTAGGATGTACTGAATTGTCACTTGCACAGGAACGGGAACCGATCGATGGAATGCCGATCGTTGATGGTCAAATCGTCTTGGTTGAACGGACTCTTGAAAAGGCAATGAAGCTGCAAAAAGGAAAGTAATAAAAAACGGTTTTCAGTTGAAAACCGTTTTTTATTTTTATAAATTGAAAAGACTCCCGAATGCACCAAAAATAACCGCACCGATCGTAAAAATCAACATTAACCACACAACGACCATGGTGACCTTTTGGAAAGTCGACTTTTTCTTTTTCTTTTTTGCCACAATAAATCATCCTTTAATATCAATTACACAAGTTACTATACCGTTGATAATTTGGAGTGTCAAACTAAGATTCAATCTAAAATTGAAAATTATAATCAGAGTTTATATAATTGAATGCAGAGTTCTTTTTAAATGAGGGTATGAAATGATTAAAGAATGGTATATCCAATTATTGATTTTGATTTTGGTGTGGTTGATCCTCACCCTTTTGAAAAAAAAGTTTTTCAGAAAACAATTAAAAAATTTCAAACGGCTTGATGTGATGAGTTTATTCTTAGTAGTTGCGATTCATTTTCTTTCGCAAGACGTGATGGGACTATCGATCATTCCATTTTTGATCTGTGGATTATCGGCTTATGGATTGATTATGACGATTTTGTATGCATTAATGGAAGGACAGATCCTATATAAGAAGTTTTTAATTAAGTTTTGGCGGGTTGCTGATATTTTATTTTTGGGAACGTACTGTGTATTATTGATTTTTAAAATAGTATCGTTTTTCAATTAAAGAAGAAAAAAGGTTGGGATGACATTCCGGCCTTTTTTAATTGGCTTAAAAAATTAGATTTGGTGTAAAAGCGTTAGTTTTACAATGGTTTAGTGTCAAAAAAACATTGTAATAAAAACTTAATTTTTATTAGGTGGTTTTTACTCAATACTAAGTGGTTGAAAGTGGGGGAATGTGGTAAGATGTTAAATGAAGGTAATTAGAAGGTGGTGAGGGCACGTGTTCATGGGTGAATTTCAACATTCAATTGATTCAAAAGGTCGGTTGATTATTCCTGCAAAATTTCGTGATCAGCTTGGTTCGAAATTTGTAATCACCCGTGGATTGGATGGGTGTCTTTTTGGATATCCAATGGATGAATGGCGTGTTCTTGAAGAAAAACTGAAAAAATTGCCTCTTAATAAACGTGATGCCCGTTCGTTTGTACGTTTCTTTTATTCAGCAGCAACTGAAAGTGAATTAGATAAGCAAGGACGAATCAACGTTCCGAAAACTTTACGTTCCCATGCTGGACTAGAAAAGAAATGTGTGATCGTTGGTGTATCAAACCGCTTTGAAATTTGGTCAGAAGAACGGTGGAACTCATTTACTGATGAAGCCGAAGAAAACTTTGATGAGATTGCGGAAAATATGATTGATTTTGAATTTTAGGAGAGATTATGGCTGAGTTTAAACATGTGACGGTTTTGCTGAATGAAGCAGTTGAAAATTTAAAAGTCAAGCCAGACGGGGTTTATGTAGATTGTACCTTAGGCGGTGGCGGACATACCCGGAAGATTTTATCTCAGCTAAATGAAAACGGACGATTATTTTCCTTTGATCAGGATCAAACAGCGATTGAATATAATCAGAAAGCTCTTGACAATCATCTTCAAAGTGGGAAACTAACCTTAGTTAAGGATAATTTTCGGAATATTAAGAAACGTCTTAATGAATTGGGAGTTTCTAAAATTGATGGGGCCGTTTACGACCTTGGAGTTTCATCACCGCAATTTGATGTTGCTCAACGCGGGTTTAGTTATAAACTCGAAGCACCATTGGATATGCGAATGGACCAAGGTCAATCGTTAACTGCGAAACAGATCGTTAACGAATGGTCATTTAACGATCTTGTTCGGGTTTTCTCCCGTTATGGTGAAGAAAAATTTGCAAAGTCGATTGCCCGGAAGATTGAAAAGCAGCGGCAAATTCAGCCGATTCAAACAACAACGGAATTGGTTGAAGTGATTAAGGCTGGGATTCCGGCCAGGGCTCGTCGTAGGGGAGGCCATCCTGCTAAAAGAGTTTTTCAAGCTTTACGAATTGCGGTTAATGATGAACTTGGTGCCCTTGAAACTTCATTGGAACAAGTTCTTGAAATGTTAAATATTAATGGTCGAGTAAGTGTAATTACTTTCCAATCACTTGAGGATCGACTTGTTAAGAGCATGTTTAAAGAAAAAACTAGTTTACCGGATTTACCACAAGGATTACCGGTTATTCCTCAGGAAATGGAAGTTAATTATCGATTGATTAATCGCAAACCGATTTTACCAACTAAAAGCGAAATTGAAACAAATCACCGCGCACATTCTGCTAAGTTGCGCGTCATTGAACGAATAAAATAAGAGAATATGGGGTTGTGAATAGGATGGCTGAAACAGCACGCAAAATTGTAAATTATTCAAATATTAGGAAGCAAAAAACAGTTCAAATCGATCCGCTTGATGTGCAGAAGAAGAAATTTAAACGGCGGGAACGATTAGCTGTATGCGTTTCTTTAGGATGGGCAGCACTACTTGGCTGTGTGACGATTTCATCATCAATTCACGTTAATACGGCGCAAAGCGGTTTACAGGCGGTTACAACGCAAGTAACAAAGCTTAATAGTAAAAATTCAAATATTCGCCAGGAAATTAGTGAACTTTCAAGTCGTTCGCGTTTAATGGGAATCGCTAAGAAAGACGGCCTTTCATTGAATGAACAAAATACAAGGAATGTAACTAAATAATGAATAATCAAAATAAGCGCAAGATAGAAGAAAATACAGAAGATAGCAAGCAATTTGGAAAACTGATCTTTTTCATAGTTCTCAGTGTTTTTGTATTGATTATCTTCCGCTTTTTTTATGTCGGCATTTTTCATCGTGCTGACGGCGTTAATTTGCGTCAAAAAGTGGAACAGTTGTATGCAAAACGGACTGAAATCAAAGCTAAACGGGGAACGATTTATGATGCAAATGATCAAGTAGTCGCTGAAGATACAACAACATATTCTGTATATGTCGTCCTTTCAAAGGAAGCCCGGACATTTGACGGAAAACCTGCTTACTTGAAAGCTTCAGAAAAGGATAAGGCAGCTAAAGTTTTAAGCAAAAATCTTGGAACGTCATACTCAAAGATCAAGAAGATTTTGTCACCAAAAGATCCAGATGTTTACCAAGTTGAACTGGGAGCGGCTGGGAAGAATATTTCGCTTGAAACGAAAAAAAGAATTCAAGCAGCTCATATTACCGGAATCGACTTTACGCCTTCTGAAGCTCGACTATACCCAAATGGAACGTTTGCTTCACATTTGATTGGGTTAGCTGAAAACGAAAACGGTAAACTTCTTGGAATTATGGGAATTGAGAAGAACTATAATTCTGAATTAGCAGGACAAAATGGAGTCAAAAGCGAGCAAACAGATATCGAAGGAACTAAGTTGCCGTGGACGAAAGCAGTCGCTCGTCCGGTTAAAAATGGGGATAATGTCTATACGACACTTGATGGTCATTTGCAAAACTACTTGGAAACGTTAATGACCAAAGCCGAAGAAACATATCATCCCAAGAATATGAATGCAGTTTTAATGAATGCCAAAACGGGTGAAATTATTGCGGCAACTCAACGTCCAACGTTTAATGCTCAAACACGGGTCGGGTTAAACAATTCATGGACGAATACATTGACTGAATCTGCATATGAACCGGGTTCATGTATGAAGATTTTCTCAATGGCAGCTGCAATTAATAGTGGAATCTATAATCCAAACGCAACTTTTATGTCAGGAAAATACGACATTGATGGAGCGTATGTTTATGACTGGGATCGCAATGGTTGGGGACCAATCACATACCGGCAAGCATTCATTCGGTCATCAAATGTCGGAATGGCCCACTTGGAACAGCAAATGGGTGCTAAACGGTGGTTACGTTATTTGAAATCGTTTGGTTTTTTAAAAGCCGTAAATGGGCCTGGTTTAGGAACTGAAGCCAGCGGTGCGATCGGCTATAAATATCCAATCGATCAAGCTAATACAGCTTATGGTCAAAGTATTGATGTAACGGTCATGCAAATGATGCAAGGCTTCTCAATGCTGGCCAATAACGGTGAAATGGTTCAACCACGATTGATTAAGAAAATTGTTAATCCAAATACCGGAAAGACGGTTTACCGATCAAAACGAAAAGTTGTTGGTCATCCAGTAACAGCATCAACCGTTAAACAGGTTTTAGGAATGATGCAAGACGTTATTACTGATCCGAATGGGACAGGTCAAGCATATAAGATTAACGGTTATAATGTCGGAGTTAAAACTGGGACGGCTCAAATTGCCAATCCGAAGGGTGGCGGTTATCTGACTGGTGATATGAATTATATCTTCTCAGTTGCTGGGGTTGCACCATTGAATAATCCAAAATATGTATTGTACATTACGATGCAGCAACCGCAAACGTTTGGCAATGAAGAAGTTGCAACTAAGGCTCTTGCAACGGTCTTTAACCCAATGATGAAACAAGCGTTACAAGATGATAGTTCGAGTGGTTCAAACCAAAACAATAAGGTCCCAAATGTTAAGGGCTTAAGTATTGCAACGGCTAAACAAGAGTTGCAAAAGACAGGCGCAAACGTAATTGTTTGTGGTAACGGAGTAAAGATCAATCAGCAATCTGTTGCTGCGGGTCAAACAATTATGAAAGGTTCAAAGGTTATTCTTGTTACAAATGGTGCAAAGACGATTCCAGATATGACGGGATGGTCACGCAATGACGTAAACAACCTTGCAAACATGTTAGGAATCAAAGTTCACTTTGATGGAACAGGTTTTGTAAAATCCCAAAGTGTTTCACCAAATACGGTTGTAACAAAGAATCAGCAAGTTAACATTGCACTGCAATAAGACAAGGAGAAATAGCAATGACGTTTATTAAATTATTATTTCCATTTTGCATGAGCTTAATTTTGACGGTGGTATTTTTACCAGTGTTCATTAATTATGCCCATCGCAAAAAACAAGGCCAAATGATTCGTGAAGAAGGTCCGAAGTGGCACGAAAAAAAATCAGGGACCCCAACAATGGGAGGCTTTGTCTTTAATTTTGTAATTTTGATTACCGGGATTATTGTCCCGCTTGTTTATAAATGCTTAAATCCAAGTGTTTTAGTACTTGATTTTATTTTGATTTTGTATGGCTTTCTTGGGTTTTGGGATGACTCAATCAAATTATGGAAGAAACAAAATGAAGGGCTAAAACCGTGGCAGAAACTTGCCGGGCAGATTCTTGGCGGAATCGTTTTTCTGGCAGTCTACTATTTTGAAGGCTTTCCGTTCTCAATCAGTTTCTTTGGTCATGAAATTCATTTAGGATTTCTTTACGCTTTGTTCGTCATGTTCTGGTTAGTTGGATTTTCAAATGCGGTTAATTTAACGGATGGAATTGATGGCTTGGTTGCGGGACAGTCGATCATTGCTTTTGGAGCATATGCAGTCATTGCGTGGGCTCAAGATCAGTTCGGTGTTTTGATTTTCTGCGTTGCTGTAATGGGGGCATTGGTTGCATTTTTGTTCTTTAACCACAAGCCAGCAAAAATTTTTATGGGTGATATGGGTTCCCTTGCCCTTGGGGGTGCGCTTGCAGCTGTTTCAATTTTAGTTCATCACGAGTTGTCGCTACTTGTGATTGGAATTATCTTTGTAATTGAAACCGCAAGTGTAATTCTTCAGGTAACATTTTTCCGGTTAACTGGGAAGCGAATTTTTAAAATGAGTCCAATTCATCACCACTTTGAAATGTGTGGCTGGAATGAATGGCAAATTGACATTGTTTTTTGGATCGTCGGTTTAATTGCTGCTGCGATTTCAGTAATGGTAATTTTATAAAATATTAGGAAGAAGTTAGTTGTCATGAAAAACATTAGTTCTTACCAAAATAAACAAGTTCTTGTAATCGGAATGGGAAAAAGCGGGGTAAATTCAGCTAAACTTTTAATCAAGTTAGGAGCACAAGTAATTGTCAATGACAAGACTGATCAGCCTGATCAATCACAAGTCGATGAACTTAAAAAAATCGGGGTGAAGGTTGTTACTGGTAGTCACCCACTTGAGTTACTGGATGGAACAACGACGGTTGTTAAGAATCCGGTTGTTCCATATAACAACCCGTTAGTTGCGAAAGCAATTGAAGAAAAAATTTCAGTTATTACCGAACCTGAACTTGCATATCAGGTTTTAGATGCAACCATGATCGGAATTACCGGAACTAATGGAAAAACAACGACAACAACAATGATTACGGAAATGTTAAATCGGAACCGGTCAAAGGGTAAAGCCTATGCAGCTGGAAATATTGGAATTCCGGCAACGGAAATTGCGCAACAGGCAACCTCCGATGATGTGATGGTAACTGAATTATCAAGTTTCCAATTAATGGGAATTAAAACGTTACATCCACACATTGCGGTTTTAACTAATATTTATGAAGCTCATACAGATTGGCACGGATCACACGCCAATTATGTGAATGCCAAAATGCGGATTCTCATGAATCAAACGGAGAATGATTATTTTGTTGTTAACTGGGATAATGAAGAAGCCCGGCAATTTAGCAAGCATACTCAAGCAACCGTTGTTCCGTTTTCACGTGAAGGACGAACAGAAGAGGGCGCATACGAAAGGGACGGAGTACTTTATTTCAAAGGCGAGAAGATCATCGATGCTGATCAAATTGGTGTTCCAGGCTTGCACAACGTTGAAAATGCGCTTGCTGCCCTTGCTGTTGCCAAATTAATGGGACAAACAACTGAAAATATCAAAGAAGTTTTGCAACAGTTTACAGGTGTGCGTCACCGAATGCAATATATTACAACTTTTAATGAACGCAAATTTTACAACGATTCAAAGGCAACAGATATTGAAGCGACCCAAAAAGCATTAGATGGATTTAATCAATCAGTTGTTTTACTGGCAGGAGGGCTTGATCGTGGATTCAAATTTGATCGATTAGTACCGTATTTTAAAAAGCATGTACGAGCATTAGTTGTGTTTGGCGAAACAGCCGGTTTGATGGCTAATGCTGGGAAAAAAGCTGGAATAAAAGAAATTGTAAAGACCAAGAATGCGGTTACGGCAGTTCCTGAAGCATACCAGTTAAGCCAGCCTGGTGATGTGATTTTACTCTCACCTGCATGTGCAAGTTGGGATCAATGGCCAACTTTTGAAGTCCGCGGAGATCAGTACATTAAAGCGGTCGAAGATTTGATCAAGAAAAAGGAGGAAGCAAAATGAGGATATTAGTTTCTGGCGGTGGGACTGGAGGACATATTTATCCAGCCCTTGCATTAATTGATGAAGCCAAGAAAAAAGATCCAACAACGAAGGTTTTGTATGTTGGAACTAATCGCGGGCTTGAAAGCCGAATCGTTCCGGATGCGGGAATTGATTTTAAAACAATTGAGATTCAAGGCTTTAAACGGTCGCTTTCATTGGAAAACTTTAAGACGGTTTATTTGTTCTTAAAGAGTATTCATGAATCCAAAAAGATTATTAAAGAATTTAAGCCTGATGTCGTTGTTGGAACTGGCGGCTATGTTTGTGGATCAGTCGTTTTTGCGGCATCACAAATGCATATTCCGACTATCATTCATGAACAAAACAGTGTTGCCGGAGTAACCAATAAGTTTTTAAGTCATTTTGTTGATAAGGTTGCAATTTGTTTTGACGATGTTCGTTCAAATTTTCCTGAAAACAAAATTGTGTTTACCGGAAATCCGCGGGCACAACAAGTTGCATATATGGAAAACAAAAATCGATTAGAAGAATATGGGTTAAAAGATAATTATCCGACTGTTTTGATTTTTGGAGGATCACGAGGTGCGGAGGGCATTAATCAAGCTGCGTTAGATGCAGCTTCAAAGTTTAAGGATCAAGCTTACCAAGTTCTTTTTGTAACTGGTCAGGTTCATTACGAAGAAATTAAAAAACAGGCAGCTCAAAAAGAGATTCCTTCGAATATGGTGATTCAGCCATATATTGGTAATATGCCTGAAATCCTTCCGGAAATTGATTTGATTGTTGGTCGTGCAGGTGCAACAAGTTTAGCTGAAATTACGGCTCTTGGAATTCCTTCAATCTTAATTCCAAGTCCATACGTAACCGCTGATCATCAGACTAAAAATGCGATGAGTTTGGTAAACAGGAATGCTGCTAAAATGATTACCGAAAAGGAATTAACAGGTGCAAAATTAGCTGATGTCGTTGATCAATTGATGAATGATTCAACTCAACGAAGTGAAATGGCGAAGAATGCTTCAGATGCAGGAGTGCGGGATGCGGCCGATCGGTTGTATAATGTATTAAAAGATTTGGTTAACCAAAAATAAGTTTGAGGGATAATGATATCAAAATGAAGAAACTCAAAAAGTCAAATGCCGAGTTAACCCCATGGGAAAAGGCACAAAAGAAACGCAAACAAGCCAAAAAACATCATCGGCCAACGACTGCCCGGTCCTTTGTAAAAAAACTTCCGCGGACAAATAGTTTACGGAAACAGCGACTTGCAAAGGGAACAATTGCGTTAATTGCGTTTTTTGGAATCACGTTTGCAGTATCGTTATTTTTCATTCTTCCGTTTAGCAGAATCCTTTCACTTCAGGTGAATACGAATGACGATGCAACCCGAACAGCTGTTGTGAAAGCAAGTAATTTGCATTACTACGAATCATTGTTTGGGGTATGGCCTGAAACTGCGAAGATTGAAAATCAGATCCATGAAAAGGTTCCCTCTGTAAAAAAAGCAACGATTCAATATCAGGGAACACATGTAAAGATAAACGTTGAAGAGTATCCAACAATTGGGTATGTAGTGAGAAATAATAAATATTACAAGTTGACTTCTTCAGGAATGATCGATAATTATGGATCGAATAATCCAAAAGAAAATTATCCGATTTTCTATAATTTTAAAAATAAAGATCGTCTTCTTGAAATGACGAAGCAATTTAATAAATTACCAGCTAAAGTTAAAAAGGGAATTGCAGAAATTCACCTTGAACCGACGAAGGCCGATCCGGGTAAAATCAAATTGTATATGAACGACGGTAATCAAGTAATTGCTTCAATTGATACGTTTGCTGAAAAAATGCAATATTATCCAAGCATCGTTTCAAAGATGAATTACACGGGAGTTGTTGATCTGGAAGTTGGAGCGTACTCATATCCTTATGGTAAAAATTAATATTTTTGAAAAAAACTCGGAAACCCTTGATTAAAGGTAGTAAATTGTTTTATTTATATGGTAAAATTTAAACTAAGATACTTTTCTTGAAACTAATTAAGAAAAACTGGATTGGAGGATAAAAAAAGGTGGAAAATTCCGGAATTTATGTAGGATTGGACATCGGAACAACTTCGATCAAAGTCGTAATTGCAGAATTTATGAAAGGCCAGTTAAATATTATTGGCTATGGCAGTTCACATTCCGCTGGCTTGTCACGTGGTGTAATTGTAGACATTGACCAAGTTGTTGCTACAATTAAGGAAACAATTAAACAAGCAGAACAAAAAGCAAACATTGAAATTGAAAATGTAACGGTTGGGGTTCCAGCCAATATGTTACAAATTCAACGGTGCAAAGGCATGATCGCGGTTGGCGGTCAAGATGGCAATTCTGCTGAGATTACAGATGAGGATGTTCACGAAGTTACCCGGGCAGCGTTAGTTCAAAATTTGCCGCCAGAACGTGATGTGATCGATATCGTTCCAGACGAGTTCTTTGTTGATGACATTGATAATATTAAAGATCCGCGTGGAATGATGGGCGTTCGGTTAGAGATGCAAGGAGTAATGTACACAGGCCCGAAGACAATTTTACATAATATTCGTAAATGTGTTCAACGAGCAGGATTAAAGATTCAAGATATTGTGGTTGCTCCGATTGCACTTTCTGAATATGCATTGAGTGATGCCGAACAGGACTTTGGGGCGGTTTTGATCGATCTTGGTGGTGGTCAAACAACGGCGGCTGTTGTTCATGATCATAAAGTAAAGTATACTTATGTTGATCAGGAAGGCGGCGACTACGTAACCCGCGACATTTCAATTGTTTTGAATACATCCTTTGAAAATGCTGAAACGTTGAAGCGGAATTACGGGTATGCCCTTGCTGAAATGGCTTCATCTGAGGATTCAATTCCAGTTGAAGTTGTTGGTCAACAAGAGGATGAAATGGTTACTGAAGAATATCTTTCAGAAATTATTGAAGCTCGAATGCGGCAAATTTTTGAAAAAATTAAGCAATCACTTGGAAGCATTAATGCTTTTCAGCTTCCAGGTGGAGTCGTTTTAACAGGTGGAATGGCTGCATTACAAGGAGTAACAGAGCTAGCACAAGAAATTTTTGAGGTTCCGGTAAAAATTTTCTATCCTCAAGAAATGAATTTACGTTCACCACAATTCTCACAAGTTATTGGTTTAATTGAAGACACAACTCGTCAAAATGAAATCAATATGGTTGTTAAGAGCACATTGAATAACATTGACACTGTTGTAAAACAAGAACCAGTGCAAGCTTCTTCAATGAAAGTCGTTAAAAAGACTAACATGAAGAACGTAAAGACAAAACCGCGGAAAGCGGCTAAACCAGTTGAGAAACAAGCTAAACAAGATAAGTCAGCTGAAAAGAAGCATCATTCGATTTCAGGTTTGAAAGATTGGTTTGGCAGTTTCTTTGATTAATTAGTTTAAGAAACAGATTAAATAACGGAGGAGAACTAAATGGACTATGAAGTAGACGAAAACAACAAGGCAAACATTAAAGTAATCGGCGTCGGCGGTGCTGGTGGTAACGCGGTTAACCGGATGATTGCTGAAGACGTTAAGGGTGTTGAATTTATTGCTGCAAATACAGATGTTCAAGCATTAAAAAATTCAAATGCTGAAACAAAAATTCAATTAGGACCAAAATTGACAAAGGGGCTTGGGGCAGGTGCTAACCCTGATATCGG
The DNA here is from genome assembly GCF_001435375.1 of Ligilactobacillus araffinosus DSM 20653. GTDB lineage: Bacteria > Bacillota > Bacilli > Lactobacillales > Lactobacillaceae > Ligilactobacillus > Ligilactobacillus araffinosus. The sequence goes on from NZ_AYYZ01000029.1 coordinate 138,871, forward strand.
TGAAAAAGCTGCTGAAGAAAGTGAAGAACAAATTTCTGAAGCTTTACAAGGCGCTAACATGATCTTTGTTACTGCCGGAATGGGTGGCGGTACCGGTACCGGTGCAGCTCCAGTAATTGCAAAGGTTGCAAAGGAAATGGGTGCATTAACTGTGGGGGTCGTAACCCGTCCATTCTCATTTGAAGGTCCAAAGCGTGCCCGTTTTGCCGCTGAAGGCGTTCAAAAGATGAAGGAACACGTTGATACTTTGATCATCATTGCTAATAACCGTTTGTTAGAAATTGTTGATAAAAAGACTCCAATGCTTCAAGCATTCCAAGAAGCAGATAATGTTTTGCGTCAAGGTGTTCAAGGAATCACTGATTTGATTACGTCACCAGGTTACGTTAACTTGGACTTTGCCGACGTTACAACTGTGATGAAGGATAAAGGTTCAGCTTTGATGGGAATTGGTTCAGCAAACGGTGAAAACCGGATTGAAGAAGCAACTAAGAAAGCTATTTCATCACCATTGTTGGAAGTTTCAATTGATGGGGCTGAACAAGTGCTGTTAAACATTACTGGCGGTCCAGATTTGAGCTTGTTTGAAGCTCAAACTGCTTCAGAAATTGTAACGGACGCTGCTTCAAGTGACGTTAATATTATCTTTGGGACATCAATTAACGAAAATCTCGAAGATGAAGTGGTTGTTACCGTAATTGCAACCGGAATTGACAAAAAGCGCAACGCTCGTAAACCAGTTAAGAAGCCGGCTTCAAACGGAATTTTAAATTCAAACCGGAACGCTGCTTCAAGTCAACCAGCATCAAGTTCACGAGGAAATGATCCACTTGCTGATTGGGACATTACAACTGAAATGAACGGTAATTCTCATGTAGCAAACCAACGTGATAATTTCCAAGACGTTGAAAAGAAAGACTTTAATGTATTTGGTTCTGATTCATCAAATAATAATTTTGATCAAGATGATGATGACAGTATGCCACCATTCTTGCGTCATCGTCGGAAATAGTGAAGGAGGCTTGAGGTCATGTCATTAACTGATCGGATTAGTCATTTTTTTAATGGATACGACGATGAAACGGAATATGATAATTATGATAATGGTTCATCACAAGTAAGAACAGAAAGTGAAGGGCCTCAGGGCAATCAAAAAAATCGAATTATGTCAATTGTAGGTAAAGGTGATCATTCGCAAAAAAAGATCATGTTGTTCGAACCCCGGGTGTTTTCAGATGCTAAGCAAATCGCATCCCGCCTTTTAAATGGGCAAGCAGCAATTATCAATTTTGAACGGATGGACAACCAACAATCGCGTCGAATCGTTGATTTCTTATCAGGGGTGACTTATGCCATTGATGGGGATATTAAACGAATCGGTGAACAAATTTTTCTATGCACTCCGTCTGAATTTTCAGTTGAAGGAATGCTTAATGAAGCCGTCAAGCTTCAAGACTTTTAGTAAGGAGTCAGAAAGTGTTAGTAGGAATTATTAATGGCCTATTTCAACTTTATACGTTGGCAATTGTTGTGTATTGCTTAATGTCATGGTTCCCGGGGGCTTTACAGACTAAGTTTGGAATGTTTTTAGACCGGATCGTGAGTCCGTTCTTAAATCTTTTCCATTTTATTCCACCGATTTTTAACATCGATTTTTCACCAATCATTGCGTTGATTGTACTGGAATTGGTTGAACAAGGTTTTTTCTTCCTCTTACGGATTTTGATTGGATAATTGAGGTTAATTTCAGATGAATGATGGAATTTACCAGCATTTTCGAAAAGAGGAACGGGTAACAATTGACCAAATTGCATCTTATATTTCGGAAGCGGAATTAAATTATGCGCCGGTGTTAACTGATTTTTTTAATCCGCGAGAGCGGTTTATTGCTCAGGCATTGATTGGAAAGAATTTGGTAATTCAAATGGCAACCCAAGGTGGTTATCAAAATGCTGATCGAAAACGGGTTTTATTTTATCCCCAGTATTTTGAACCGCAAGTTGAGGATTTTGAAATTCAAGTTCTTGAAGTTAATTATCCGGTTAAGTTTGCATCATTGCATCATGGACAAATTTTAGGTGCGCTTGTCCATTCGGGGATTACACGAAATGTTCTTGGCGATATCATAACTGATGGAACACGCTGGCAATTGATTGTTGAAAAGAAAATTGCACCATTTTTGATTAGTCAGCTTGATCGAATCGGGCGAACAAAGGTGAAGCTTAATCCGAAAAAGTTGTCAGAGCTGTTGACGCCAGAAAGTGCATGGCAAGAAGCGCATTTACTTGTTAGTTCACAGCGAATTGATAGTATTATCGCTAGCAGCTATCATTTGTCACGTGGTAAAGCGAAAGAGCTGATTGAAAACGACAAGGTTCAATTAAATTGGATGGAAGTTGCTCGTCCAGATTACATGGTCAGCATTCGCGATATTATTTCAGTGCGTGGCTACGGACGAATTCGATTAGATGCAATTGGGGGAACGACCCATAAAGGAAAGTTGAAAGCTGAAATGGCAATTATTCGGAAGTAGTCCATTTAGACAATAGCGTGTCAATTATTTTAATGATAAAATAACTTATAGTGGAGGTGATAGGGATGGCTTTGACTCCCTTGGATATTCATAATAAAGAATTTCACGTAAAATTACGTGGGTATGATCAAGACGAAGTTAACGAATTCTTAGACCAAATTATCAAAGATTATGAAGCTTTGTTAAAGGAAAATGATTCACTTCGTGACAGCTTGGATCAAAATAAAGAAAAATTAAAATACTTCAATGATTTGAAAGATTCTTTGAATCAATCAATTATTGTTGCTCAAGAAGCAGCTGATAAAGTTAAGGCAAACTCACAACGTGAAGCTGAAATTATCAACCGTGAAGCTCAAAAGCAAGGTCAAGACATTATTGATCAAGCAAATGAAAAGGCACGGAATATTATTGATGAAGCTTCAAAGAAAGCTAAGAAACTTGCAATTGAAACAGATGATTTGCGGAAGCAAGCACGGATTTTCCGGCAAAAACTTCAAGTAATGATGGAATCACAATTGGAAGTTGTTAAGGGCAGCGAATGGGACGAAATCTTGAAGCAAGGCAAGACAAGCAGCTATGAAGAAATTCAAGATGCAATTCGTCAAGACGAAACGTTGGATAAAGAAACTGCACGTGAAATTAAGCCGGTTCAAGATGATGAAGAGTTTAACTTCCAACCAGTTGATCCAAATCCTCCTGAAGTTACTCCTGCAGACGATGGACAAGCGGAAACAGTTGTTGTATTCCCTGATAATAATGATTCGACGACTGAAACGGATCCAACTTCACAAAGTGAATCTGAAAATTCAAGCAATGGCCTTCAAGGACAACACTTTGCTGATACAGATGATTTAAATTAACTTGAAACACGACTTATTTTAAATACTTAAAAGCGAGTCAACGATGGTGAAAGGTTGATAGTCACTTTAAAGTAAGCCATCATTCAATCTATGAAATGCTGAATTTGGAGTAAGCATTTTCGGTTCACACCGTTATTTGTGATTAAAGTAGATTTGATAATCTAAAATTTGGGTGGTACCACGATAATCTCGTCCCTTGCGGATGAGATTATTTTTTTGAAAGGAGAAAACGATGCGAATTAAGAAAACCTTAAACATGGGTAGAACAAAATTCCCAATGCGTGGAAATCTTCCAGTTAAAGAAGCTGAAAGACAGAAGGTATGGGAAGAAAACAAAGTTTATGAAAAACGGCAAAAATTAAATGAAGGCAAGCCATCATTTGTTTTGCATGATGGTCCTCCATATGCGAACGGAAACATTCACATGGGACACGCAATGAACAAAATTTCAAAGGACTTTATTGTGCGTTCAAAATCAATGATGGGTTTTCGGGCACCATATGTTCCTGGATGGGATACTCACGGATTGCCAATTGAACAACAATTGAAAAAGCAAGGCGTTGATCGGAAGACGCTTTCAATTGCTGATTTCCGGGAAAAGTGTCGCGAATATGCTTTGCAACAAGTTGATAAGCAACGCCAAGACTTTAAGCGGTTAGGAATTTCTGCTGAATGGGATAACCCATATGTAACCCTTGATCCGAAATTTGAAGCTCAAGAAATCCGGGTTTTTGGTAAGATGGCTGAAAAAGGATTGATTTACAAAGGCCGGAAACCAGTTTATTGGTCATGGTCATCCGAATCAGCTTTAGCCGAAGCCGAAGTTGAATATCATGATGTAACTTCGCCATCAGCCTTTTACGGTGAAAAGGTTATCGATGGTAAAGGTATTTTAGATGATGATACATACATGGTCGTTTGGACAACAACGCCATGGACTATTCCTGGATCAGAAGGAATCACAATTTCTGCAAAATATGAATACTCAGTTGTTCAACATGATGATGATCCGCGGAAATTTGTTATCGCAACTGAATTGATTGAAAAAGATGCTGAATTATTTGGATGGAAAGATGTCAAGACATTAAAGACCGTTAAGGGTGCCGATATGGAAAATATTCTTGCACAACATCCATTTGATCCAGAACGGAAATTAGTTGTGATGCTTGGCGATTTCGTTACGCTTGATGCCGGAACCGGTTTAGTTCACACCGCTCCTGGATTTGGGGAAGACGATTATAATGTCGGAATGAAATACGGTTTAGATGTCTTTGCTCCAGTTGATGCCAAGGGATACTTGACTGATGAAGCTGGCAAAGACTTTGCAGGTGTCTTTTATGAAGATGCTAACCAGATCTCATTGGATAAGTTGAAAGCTTCAAATGCATTAATCAAACAGATGGATTATGAACATAGTTATCCATTTGACTGGCGAACAAAGAAACCGATCATTTTCCGCGCAACGCCGCAATGGTTTGCATCGGTGGATAAGATTCGGGATGATATTCTTGACGCTATCGACAGCGTGAAGTTCATGCCGGAATGGGGTCAAAAGCGGCTTCATAATATGATCCGTGACCGTGGAGATTGGGTAATCTCACGGCAACGAGTATGGGGAGTTCCATTACCGATTTTTTATGCCGAAGATGGTGAAGCAATCATGACACCGGAAACGATCGAACATGTTGCTCAGTTGATTGAAAAACATGGTTCAAATATTTGGTTTGAAAAGGACGCAAAGGATCTTTTGCCTGAAGGATTCACCAGTGAACATTCACCAAATGGAAAGTTTACCAAGGAAACCGATATTATGGATGTTTGGTTTGATTCTGGTTCATCTCATCAAGGTGTGCTTGCTTCACGGGATTACTTGACGTATCCAGCTGATTTGGTCCTTGAAGGTTCAGATCAATATCGGGGATGGTTCAACTCAAGCATGATCACGAGTGTTGCTGTTTCAGGAAAAGCACCATATAAACAGGTTATTTCACAAGGGTTTACCCTTGATGGCAAAGGTCACAAGATGAGTAAATCACTTGGAAACACAATCGTTCCAAATGATGTGATCAAGCAAATGGGTGCTGAAATTATCCGGTTATGGGTATTGAGTGCTGACACATCAGCAGACGTTCGTGTTTCAATGGGTAGTTTCCAACAAATTGCGGAAAGTTACCGGAAGATTCGGAATACCTTTAGATTTTTGCTTTCAAACGTTGCCGACTTTGATCCGGAAAAGAATCAAGTCGCATTTGATGATCTTGAAGCCATTGACCGTTACATGCAAATTCAAGTAAATGAATTTACAAAGGACATTTTAGATGACTATGCAACGTATGACTTTATGGACATCTACAAGAAGGTCATCAAGTTCATCACCACGGACTTATCAGCATTTTACCTTGATATTGCAAAGGATGTTATCTATATTGAAGAAGCTGACGGTCATAAGCGGCGTTCAATGCAAACTGTTTTGTATGACATTGTTGTTCGGTTGGCAAAATTGTTAACCCCAATTTTGCCACACACAACTGAAGAAGTTTGGGAATACTTGCATGAACCAGAAGAGTTTGCCCAATTATCAGAAATGCCGGCAGTGAACTACTATGATGGTCAAAAGAAGTTACTTGAAAACTGGAGTCGTTTCATGAAAGTGCGGTCAAACGTTTACAAGTCACTTGAAATTGCCCGGGATGATAAGATGATTGGAAAATCATTTGAAGCCCATGTCAAGTTGTATGTTACTGACGGAATCAAACAAGAATTGGACAGTTTAGATGCTGATATTCGGCAAGCAATGATCGTTTCAGCATTAGATATTCTTCCAATTGATAAAGCTCCTGCTGATGCAGATGACTATGATGAGGTAAAGGTTAAGATTGAAAAGGCAACGGGCGAAGTTTGTCCACGTTGCCGGATGATTAAGACCGATGTGGGTGCCGATCAAGAATTACCACAGGTTTGTGCTCACTGTGCTGAAATCATTCGTCATGACTTCCCTGAAGCAGTTGAAGAAGGATTAGAAGATTAATAATGAATAAAAAAGACTGAGCGTAGCGGCTCAGTCTTTTTTTGGGGTTTAATGAACTATATTTTTTAGAATTTCTCTGCTATTATTAGAGTTAAAGTGAGATAAAATGAGGAATGCAAAATGGATTTTAAAGAAAAGACCTTATCAACTGAAAATATCTATAATGGGAAAGTTGTTCATTTAGATAAAGAAATTGTTAAACTTCCTAATGGTAAGGAAGCCGTTCGCGAAGTTATTCGGCATCAAGGGGCGGTTGGAGTAATCGCCATTACTGATTCGAATAAAATTGTAATGATTCGACAATGGCGTGAACCGTTAAAGAAGGTCACCCTTGAAATTCCAGCGGGAAAAATTGAACTGAGCGAACATGATGATCCGGAAAAAACAGCTCGGCGTGAATTAAATGAAGAGACGCGGTTTGCAGCTGATCAGTTTGAATTAGTTACGAAATTTTACACCTCACCAGGTTTTGCTGATGAATTGATGTATTTATATCATGCAGTGGGATTAAAGGCGGTTAAAGATGAATTACCGCAGGATGATGATGAGTTTCTTGAATTAGTCGAATTATCACCGAAAGAAGTTCAGGAGGCAATTAGCCGCGGTGAAATTTGTGATGCGAAAACAATGATGGCCGTTATGTTTTGGCAAATGATGGGGTAGATCAATGAGTTTGGATAATGAAGGACGTCATTTTTACGACCAGGAAAATGATGGTTTAGATGAACCATTAAGAAGAAGTAAGACGCCAAGTTTTACTGATGAACCAGAAGGAAAAGCGTTGCGCCGGCATCAAGCAGCGGATGAAAAAAACAATTCTTTTCTTGAACGCTTTCGTCATCCGCAACGTTCTCAAAAAGTTGTTGAAGATGACAATGAAGTTTTGTCACGTTCAGAACAAAATAAACGACATCAAGATGAGGAAAATGAGCGCAAAGCTCAATTATTAGGTAAAAAGTTAAATAAAATAATTTGGATTTTAATCGGATTGATCATTATTACATATTTGATTATGCGATTTGTTAATTTTTAGGAGGAAACAATGAAATACGGAATTATTTGTGCAATGGAAGAAGAAATTAAAACGTTGGTTGAAAAGTTAGCAAATAAGCAGGAACAATCAATTGCTGACATGAAATACTACACCGGAACGATTAACGGACATGAGGTTGTCCTTGTTCAATCGGGAATTGGTAAGGTCCAAGCAGCAGTTAATACTGCATTTTTGGCAAATAATTTCCAAGTAGACTGTATTATCAATTCTGGTTCAGCTGGCGGAATTGGTGATGGAATACACGTTGGCGATGTTGTCCTTTCAACTGGAACAGCATATCATGATGCCGATTCAACGGCTTTTGGTTATAAAATGGGTCAAATGCCTGGTCAACCGCAAATCTTTGAAGCTGATGCTGACCTTCGTGCAGCAGTTAAAAAAGCTGCTGAAGAAAACGGTTTGCCAGTCCGGGAAGGATTGATCGTTACAGGGGATCAATTCATCAATTCAACTGCCAAGATCAAACAAATTAAGAATATTTTCCCAGATGCGCTTTGCAGTGAAATGGAGGGGGCAGCCGTTGGTCAAGTTGCCCATGAATTTAACATTCCATATTTAGTTATTCGTGCAATGTCAGATGTTGGTGATGAAGAAGCAAGTCAATCATTTGACGAATTCGTAATTGATGCAGGAAAACGGTCTGCAAAAATGATTTTAACTTTATTATCAGAAGAGGCATAAAAATGGAAAGGATTTATTTAGATAATGCGGCAACTACGCCGATGGATCCGAAAGTTGTTAAGGTTATTGCGGATGCAATGCAAAATAATTTTGGCAATGCGTCAGCGGTCAATTCATGGGGGAGAGAAGCCCGATCGATTTTGGACCAGAGTCGCCATATAATTGCCCAATCGATTAACGCGCGGCTTGATAATGAGATTATCTTTACAAGTGGCGGAACAGAAAGTGATAACACTGCAATTATTCAAACAGCGATGAAGCGGCAAAACGAAGGCCGGCATATTATCACGACTGCGGTTGAGCACGAAGCGGTTTTGAAGCCGATGCAGTATCTTGAAACTCAAGGATTTGAAGTTACGTATCTGCCAGTTGATCAAAACGGTGAAATCAGTCTTGATGATTTAAAGAAAGAATTACGCGATGATACGATTTTAGTTTCAGTAATGACTGGAAATAATGAAGTCGGCAGTAAAATGCCGATTCACGAGATCGGTGAAATCGTTGCGGATTCGAATGCATGGTTCCACACAGATGCCGTTCAAGCATATGGTCTTTTGGATATTGATGTTCAAGCTGATCACATTGATCTGCTATCAACTTCTGCACATAAATTAAACGGACCTAAATTTCTTGGTTTTTTATATCAACGTGATGGAATTAAATTTGATTCATATATTAAAGGCGGTGATCAGGAACTCACGCGCCGGGCTGGAACCGAGAATGTTCCGGCAATTGCGGGTTTTGCTAAAGCAGTTGAAATTGATAATTCTGAAGAAAAGCAACGGCGTCGTGATCGGTATTACGGCTTTAAGAAACAATTAACTGATGGATTGAAAGCCAACCACATTGATTTTGAAATTAATGGTAAAATGAACGAAGGCGAATTACCGCACGTTTTGAACATTTGGTTTAAAGGAATTCCGAATGATGCCTTTATTACAAATTTGGACCTCAATGGGATTGCGGTTGCTGCGGGTTCAGCATGTACGGCTGGTTCGCTTGAACCATCGCATGTTTTAAAAGCAATGTATGGTTCAGATTCGCCTCGAATTCGCGAATCAATTCGGTTCAGCTTTGGGATGGAAAATACCGCTGAGGAAATCGATCAGACAGTTGACCAAATTGTCAAAATCATTAATCGTTTTTTAAAGAAATAGGAGGAAGTTCGATGGCTTTTACAGAAGTAAATCAAATCAAGGGTGATAATCAAAAATATCGTTTATCACCGGAAATCAAGAAATATTCATTGCGCGATGTTGGTTTTATGGAAACCAAGACCGGCAAATTTGAATTAGAACGATCATTGGATCCAAATTCACCATATAATCAAGGATTTAAGTTTAAAATGACCGTCGAAGCTGACTTGAAAAAATTCAAGATGGCAACGTTGACGGCCAACGGAATGCGTGAAGTTGATGTTCACAAGGGGAAAGATGTGGATACTCACTTGGAACAATTAAACTTCATTCTTGATAATTTAATTGAACGACAAATTATTGAAAAAGTATAATTCGCTTATCAAAAGTAAGAAAGCCTCCTTGCAATAGGAGGCTTTTCGCGTTTATAATTAACATTACTGGACAAAACGACCTTCAAATCGTTGATGATTCAGAATCTAAATGAAATGATGGTGAGTTTATGAAAGATAACAGCAAGACACGCGTCGTTGTTGGAATGAGCGGCGGTGTAGATTCATCAGTTTCAGCGTACTTGCTTAAGCAACAAGGCTACGATGTTGTCGGCGTTTTTATGAAAAATTGGGATGAAAAAAATGACAGCGGAGTCTGTACGGTAACTGAAGATTATCAAGATGTTGCTAAGGTTGCCTCTAAAATTGGGATTCCATATTATTCCGTTAACTTTGAAAAGGAATACTGGGACAATGTTTTCTCATATTTTCTTGATGAGTATAAACGCGGACGAACTCCTAATCCCGATGTTTTATGTAATAAGGAAGTTAAGTTCAAAGCATTTTTAGATTATGCAATGGAGCTTGATGCTGATTACATTGCAATGGGTCACTATGCGCAAATTCGGCGGGATGAAGCCGGAACTGTGCACATGCTTCGCGGTGCGGATCCGAATAAGGACCAGACTTACTTTTTAAGTCAGTTGACCCAAAGGCATTTACAAAAGGCAATGTTCCCAATCGGCGGGATGCAAAAGTCTGAAGTTCGACGGATCGCTGAAGAAGCCGGATTAGCAACTGCTCACAAAAAAGATTCAACCGGAGTTTGCTTCATCGGTGAACGGAATTTTAGTAAGTTCTTAGGTGAATTCTTACCGGCTCAACCGGGAATAATGAAAACCTTTGAAGGTGAGGTTAAAGGACAACACTACGGTTTAATGAATTATACGATCGGTCAGCGGCGCGGATTGGGAATCGGTGGCGATGGCAAGAGTAATGAACCATGGTTTGTGGTTGGCAAGGACATTAAGACGAATACTTTATACGTTGGTCAGGGGTACCATAACGAACATTTATATGCAACCAGCCTTGATGCAAGCCAATTAAGTTTTGTTGCTCCAATCGACCGTTATGGGAATGACTTTCACTGCACGGCTAAATTCCGCTACCGTCAAAAAGACTGCGGTGTGACCGTTCATTTAAACGATGATCATACAGCAATGACCGTTGAATTTGATGATCCAGCTCGGGCAGTTACCCCAGGACAAGAAGTTGTCTTGTATGATGGAGAAGAATGCCTTGGAAGCGGAACGATTGATCATGCATATCAAGAAGGTAAACTTTTACAATACGTTTAATTAAGATCAGATTACGAGTAGAGGTGTGGGTAGCTCACGGCCTCTATTTTTTTGATGTATAATTAAACTAAATATGTTAAAGAGGAAATTGAAATGACGACTTTTTATTTTGTAAGACATGGAAAAACGGAATGGAATTCGGAAGGACGCTATCAAGGATCACATGGCGATTCACCGCTACTTCCAGAAAGTTATGAGGAAATCAAGCAATTAGCTGCGTATTTTAATAGTAAGAAGATCCGATTTGCAAAGATTTACTGCAGTCCATTGAAGCGGACGATGACAACGGCACAAGAAATCAATAAGAATCTTGATCAACCTGGATTAAAAATTGAAGCGGATCCAGCATTTATGGAATTTAATTTAGGAAAAATGGAAAAAATGAAGTTCGTGGATGCTGAAAAGAAGTATCCAGAAATGGTTGAAAATTTCCGTTATCATCCAGATAAATATGATCCGACTGCAATTGGCGGTGAATCATATGAAGATTTATTTAAGCGAATGACACCGAAGATCCAAGCAATTTATCAACGTTATCCAGAAGGTAATATTTTGGTTGTCAGTCATGGAGCTGCACTTGGAGCAGAAACCCGGCATTTGTTGGGCGTTCCGTTAGCGAAGATTCGCGAACGCGGCGGGTTGGCCAATACAAGTACAACTATTTTAAAAACTACGGACGGACAGCATTTTAAATGCATTGCGTGGAATAAAACTGATTATTTAAAACGAAAATTAGATCCGACTGATATTATTTGAGGAATGAGAAGATGACAAAAGAAGATAAAAAAACACAAGAAGCTGAAAAAGCTACGCATAAGCTAGTTCAAGCAATTGATCAGGATCCATACAATGTGGATAATTATTATCAACTGGGAACAATTTTGACTGAAATGCAAAGTTTTCCTCAAGCAGAAGAACTTTTTAAGCGGGCAATCAACATTTTCAGCGATCAACCGGCGAAAGTTGACCTTCTAACTTATGGCCTTGGCAATGTTTTTTATTCAGCAGGCCTGTACAGTGAAGCAATTCAAGAGTTTCAAAAGGTTACGGATTGCAAGCTAAAGGCGGAAGCATACTTAATGATTGGTCAGGCAAACTATGCTCAACAAAAGTATCAGCAAGCAATGGTTTTTGCGTTAACAGCTAGTGATGAAATGCCGCAAGATAAAGAGCCTAAGCGATTATTAGCCGACTGCTTTTTAGCATTGGGAAAGTTTGATCAGGCAGAGGATTTTTATCAACAGGTGCTTGAGATGGATGATACGGACTTACGAGCACTCTTTCAGTTAGGGATGATCAAGTTTACTCAGGAAAGTCCGGAAGCTGCAGATGAGTATTTTAATAAGGTCAAGCAACTTGACCAGGATTATTATGACCGGATGCAAGAGCGATTAAGTGACGTTCAACGTGCAATTAAATCAAAGGATCAAGATGATGAATAACACCCAGCAAGAGTTAATTCAAAATGAACAGCAATTTGTAAAGGGACGGGTCAAAAGTGTTTTTTTCCAAAGCAATGATAGTTTCTACAAGGTAATTTTAATTAGTGTGAAGGAAACGAATTTTGATTGGAAAGAGCATACGATCACGGTGACGGGCGACTTTGCTAATCTGCAGGAAGAAAATGAGTACCGATTTATTGGCCATGTCGTTGATCATCCGCGTTATGGTAAGCAATTCAAGGCGGAAACGTACGAAGTTGATGTTCCGGATACGACGGAAGGTCTTGTCCATTATTTTTCAAGTGATAAATTTCCGGGAATTGGGAAAAAATCAGCTGAACGAATTGTTAAAATTTTAGGCGATGATGCTTTAAACCTTTTGATCCAGGATCCTGAACGCGCGCAGGAACTTGGTTTAAGCTCCCGGCAAGCGCAAACCTTAATCGAAGGGGTTAAGGACAATAATCAAACTGATACCATCATCATTGGACTGAATAATTACGGTTTTTCAAGCAAAATTTCAGCTAGGATTTTTGCAAAGTATCATGAAAAGTCATTGACAGTGATCAATGAAAATCCGTATCAGTTATCAATTGATATTGATGGAATCGGGTTCATGAAGGCTGATCAAATTGCAAACCAAATCGGTATCAAGGATGATTCGGCCGTTCGAATTCGCGGGGCGATTTTTCAAGTTTTAAGTGATTTTTGTTATGAAAGCGGGAATACGTATGCAACTAGTCGTCAGGTAATTGAAAATGCAATCACTTTGCTTGAAAAGGGCCGACAAACCGCAATTGATCCGGAAATTGTGGCGGATCAAATTATCGAACTTGAAAAGAAACACCGAATCGTTGCGGATCAACAGCATATTTATGTTCGCCGGCTCTATCATGCAGAACACGGAATTGCTAATAAACTGTATACAATTGCGACAAATCAGGATCAAAAGAATTATGATGAAAAGAAGCTTGCTAAAATTTTACGCCGAATTGAACGCCATCTTGGAATCCAGTATGATGATGTGCAACAGGATGCAATTTTTACGGCGTTGAATTCACGATGCTTTTTGTTAACTGGAGGACCCGGGACAGGAAAAACAACCATTATTAACGGAATCGTGGCAATGTTCGCGGAATTAAATGGAATTGATCTTAAACAAATTCAACAGCAAAAAGATGACTCGCATCTTCCAATTTTATTGGCTGCCCCAACTGGCCGAGCTGCCAAACGGATGACAGAAACAACGGGCTTGCCAGCAAGAACAATTCATCGGCTGCTTGGGATTAACGGGCATGATGAGGAGTTATCAGAAAGTAAAGTGACCGAGCTTTCAGGTGATTTGTTGATTATCGATGAAACGTCAATGGTTGATACCGAGTTAATGGATGTTTTATTGGGTGCAATTCCATATAATATGCAGGTAATTTTCGTTGGTGACAAGGATCAGTTGCCATCAGTTGGCCCGGGACAGGTTTTTGCAGATTTGCTTGAAAGTGATCAATTACCAAAAAAGGAACTAACGCGAATTTACCGGCAATCGGATGATTCATCAATTGTTGAATTGTCACATAGCATTCAGCAGGGACAATTACCAACTGATTTTACGCAACAGCATGCCGATCGCTCATTTATCGCATGCAATGCGTTTCAGGTTCCAGATGTTCTTGAACAGGTTGTTAAGTTATGGATTAGTAAAGGAAATTTGATCGATGATCTGCAGGTTCTTGCTCCAATGTATAAGGGAGTGGCTGGAATCGATAGTTTAAATAACCGGATGCAGGCCATTGTTAACCCTGCAAAACATGGACGGAAAGAAGTTCAAGTCAACCAACAAGTCTTCCGAATCGGTGATCGGGTTTTGCAACTTGTTAATGATCCAGAACACAATATCTTCAATGGCGATATTGGAAAGGTAATTGGAATCGATCTTAAAAGTGCCAAAAACCATATTCCAGCAGATAAAATAATCGTTGATTTTGATGGCAATGAAGTTGGTTATGAAAAGCGCAATTGGAACCAACTGACCCTTGCATATTGCATGTCAATTCACAAATCGCAAGGGGGCGAATTTCCACTGATCATTTTACCAATGGTTCGTCAATTTTCACGGATGTTCGCGCGAAATTTGCTTTATACGGCGGTCAGCCGGGCAAAACAAAAACTGATTTTATTAGGTGAAGTTGATGCATTTGAAAAGTCAGTTTCAATCGTTTCCTCGAACCGACAAACCGGATTGAAAGAAATGCTATGGGAAGCGTTTGGTGATCATGAAAAGGTTAATTTATTAGATGAAACTGATAGTGAAGATGAAATTGAGACAGCGAAATCAGATGAGCAAGAGACAAATCAAGGTTTAAATGTGTTAACAAATTCATTAATTGAAAGTGGAAAAATAGATCCAATGATTGGAATGAATGGGATTCAACCAAAGAATTTTATGGAACAAAAACCGAAGGTGTGACAAAACATTAAAAATGAGCGAATCGCGTAGCATAGATTTGGGGATTTTCGAACTTCTACTCGGCTCGTTTGTTTTGAAATTCGATTATACGGATATAGTAAAGAGACTGCGACTTATGCCACAGTCTCTTATTTTTGCCGCCGTTCTTCAAGGGAAACACTATCGGCATTGATCCAAAACGGATAATTGATCAATTTTAAATAAAGGTCGTTATATTTGCCTCCTAATTCACGACAATCGACTTGGGTTTGTTCAAGCGAGTTAACGGTGATGTGAAGGGTATTGGTCCGCCAATGATGAACAAATGGTAATTTAGAAGGATCGCTGAATTTTCGGGTTGCAACAAGAATCAAAAACAGGAAAATATTGACGCGATCAACGATTGTGATTTCAATTGATTGATCGTTATTTGAAAAGTCACTTTCTTGAGCCCGATTTTGAATGTTAACGATAAATGCCCGTTTGTAAAATTTATACTTATGCCCGATTCGGAGGGTTGCATTGAAAGCATCTGCGCTATTGTAATATGCTTTGCAAATGTCGATGACGTTTGCAAACCACCGACAATGGGTGCGCAACCAGTGGTGACGTTCACGTGATTGAAGATTGGCAAGGTTAGCTGTCATTCCAATTGAATAGTTATCTAAAAAGTAACCTGTCTCTTCATGATTAGATTCATAGTATTGAATCAATGAATATTGGACTGCTTCGGTTGCATTTAAAATTTGTTGGAGGGCAACGAGGGGATTAGGCGCAATTCCAAGCTGATCAGCAAATTGATGATGTTTGCTTGTACAAATGAAGGCAAGCGGTAAATCATGAATATCAGCTTCTTTAATCCCCGTTAATACCTCATTTAAAGTTCCATTGCCACCAATCACGAGAACAACGTATTTTTCATAGTCAACGTAATCAAGATTTTTAAGGAAAGCTTGAATATTAGTTTGAGCATCGCCAGCAACACTGGTTTCGGTTGCCTGATAATCCACGTCATGTTCGTCTAGATAATTTTGAATTTGTTTCCAATCTTTTTGAGATTTGCCTAAATTCGCGTGTGGATTTGCAATCACGTAAAATGATTTCATTTTTTCCGCTCCCTTATTGATCTTGTCTAAAATAATTATCTCATGTTACAAAAAAATTACAAGCCAAATTATTTAGTCAAATGAATAAAAAAGATTGCGCCGAATAGCGCAATCTTTTTTGCTCGATTTAAATTGTTACAAGCATTGGTAAAATCATCGGATGCCGTTCAGTTTGTTCATAAAGGAACAATTGTAAATCAGAAATAATGGCATCTTTGATCATTGCTTCAGTAATTTTCTTATTATTTTTAAGGACCCGGTTAATTGTCCGTGTAATCCGGCGTTTACCTTTACTGATCAGTTCACCAGATTCACGCATGTAGATGAATCCCCGTGAAAGGAAGTCAGGCCCCGCAATAATCTTATGTTTCTTCATGTCGATCGTTGCGACAACGACAACTAATCCTTCTTCTGAAAGGGCCTTCCGATCACGCAGGACGATGTTACCGATATCACCGATTCCAGAACCGTCAACATAAACATCACTTGCATTGAAGTGACCAGCAACCCGGGCAGAGTCTGCTGTTAGTGCCAAAACGTCACCGTTTTCAAGGATAAATGAATGGTCTTGCGGAATATCACATTCTTCAGCCAATTCAGTGTGAATTTTTAACATTCGATATTCGCCGTGAATCGGCATGAAGAATTTTGGCTTGATCAGCCGCAACATTAATTTTTGTTCTTCTTGGCCACCATGACCGGAAGCATGGATATTATTGACTTTTCCGTGGATGACATTGGCACCGGCTTCTTCAAGTTCATTGATTACCCGGTTAACACTAGTTGTGTTTCCTGGAATTGGTGAACTTGAGAAAACAACCGTATCGCCAGGTTGAATTGATACTTGCCGGTGGGTTCCGTTAGCAATTCGACTTAACGCTGCCATTGGTTCACCTTGAGATCCTGTACATAAAATCATGACTTGATTTGCGGGAAGGTTATTGATATCTCGGGCATCAACGATCGCATCTTCCGGGATGTCAAGGTATCCTAATTCGCGTCCATTTACGATTGCAGCTTCCATACTTCTTCCAAAAACAGCAATTTTCCGACCGCGTTTAATGGCAGCATCGGCCGCTTGTTGAATTCGTGAAATATTTGAGGCAAATGTCGCGAATATGATCCGGCCATCAACCTTTTCAAAGATGTGGCGAATCGAATGACCAACCCATTTTTCAGATTTCGTAAAGTTTGGAATTTCGGCATTCGTACTGTCTGAAAGGAGACACAAAACACCATCTGAACCTAATTTAGCCATCTTTTGCAAGTTCGGTGGCTGGTGGGTAATCGGTGTTAGATCAAACTTGTAGTCTCCGGTTTCAACGATCGTTCCGGATGGAGTTTTAACTGCAACTCCTAAAGTATCTGGAATTGAGTGGGTCGTTCTGAAAAATGAAACACTTGTTTTTCTGAATTTAAGAACAGTGTCTTCATTGATTTCATGTAACTCGGCTGTCCGAAGTAATCCATGTTCATCAAGCTTGCTCTTGATCAGTGCAAGGGGAAGGGGCCCCGCATAAATCGGAACATTGATTTCCTTAAGTAAATATGGAATTCCCCCAATGTGGTCTTCATGACCGTGAGTAATTACAAGAGCTTTAACTTTCTGTTTATTAGCGACGAGGTATTGGAAGTTTGGAATGACGTAATCGATTCCAAGTAAATCATCTTCAGGGAACTTGATTCCAGCATCAATCACGATGATTTCATCTTGAAATTGGACTCCGTACATATTCTTTCCAATTTCACCAAGACCGCCGATCGCAAAAACAGCCGTTTCGTTATTTTTTACTTTAAGCTGTTTCATAGGCTAAAACTCCGTTAACTTAAAGTTCTCGCTTTGCTTTTCATATTCTAAAGTCTTGTCATCGAGGCCTTCGATAAATTCAACGTTATATTCTGTGTTTTCTTCAACGAGCAACCGGGCTTCAACTTCTGACTTGGCTTCAAGATATAAAGTTTCTGTGTTTTCACGCCGCGGGTTGATTCGTTTGGTTGGTTGATAATATACTTTAAAAATCATATTAAAATCTCCTTTAATAATGTATTATTTTAAAATTACCGAACAAGGATTGCTTACACAATAATTATTTCTATTTTAGCATATTGAAGAAATTAAGTATAGAAAGCAAATCAATTCAAGAATAAATGTTCCAATTTAGTGATTTAAAGCAACGTGTTTTATAATGAAAATGGTAGGTGATTAAAATGCTAGAGCGGATTTTGATAATCATGGTAATTTTGGTTGCTGGGACCACAATCTTAGTTTGGAAAAGTCAAAAGAAAAAGAAAGCTTTGCTTTTAGTTCAAAAGGAAAGTCAAAAAATTACAGATGAAGCATTTACAGCGGCAATTCAGCAGGTTTCGATGATCGGTTTTGAAAAGCCAATCAAATTGCATTCAGAGTTTGTTTCAAATATCTGGGGAAGTAAAGTAACGGCGTTTGAATATTCAATTGAAATCCCACAAATTGAAACCCAGGATCTTACTAAAATCAAGAAAGAATTAACTGAAAGATTACAAATATACGCAAATGAGAAACATCTTGTTGCATATGATGGTCATCCAATATTTGCTGTATCAGATATTTGGATTTTTGCCGGGGTCTTACACGTCGATGTTTCACATATTACAAATGCTGAAACGTGGTTGTATGTTGAAGATGTTGCCAGGTCAGATCGGACAAAATAAAAAGAAACTGCGACTTGATGTCGCAGCTTCTTTTTATTTCAGCAAATTATTCTAAAATCAAAGTTCCTTCAGGGACACTGAATGGATTATCTTTATTGACATGATCAAAGAACAAAATTCCATTTAAATGATCAATTTCATGTTGAACAACGATTGCAGGATAATCTTTTAATCGCTGAACATGTTCATTACCATCAAGATCAAACCAGCGCAGTTTAATGCGATCGGCTCGGGGAACATAGCCAGGAACATCACGATCAACTGAAAGACAACCTTCACCTTCAGCTAAAGCAGCCTTTTGAACTGATTCACTAACGATTGTTGGATTGACTAAAACGTGTTTAAAGATTGGATCTTCACCTTCAGCCCCGGGCACAAGAACGGCTGTCATCCGAATTGAACGGTCAACTTGTGGGGCAGCCAATCCTACTCCTGCCCGTAAATGATATTTTTCAGCAATTTTTTCATCTTGACTATTTTCAAGAAATTCCATTAAATCATGGGCAAGTTTTTGATTTTCTTCTGATAAGGGGAAGGTTAATTTTTCAGCCCGCTTACGCAGTGTTGGATGACCTTCACGGATAATGTTATCCATTGTAATCATGTAAATTTCCTCCTTATTACGATTAATACTTTACCATTAATCATACCACAAAGTATAATGATTTTAGAGTTATATCTTAAATCTAAAAAGGGTGATTGGTAGATATGAAAGAAGACTATGAATATCCGTTGATGCCAGAATGGTCAAAGGATGAAATCATCGCAATGGTTCAGTTTTATGCTCAAGTTGAAGATGCTTACACGACAGGCGTTGCAAGGGATAAATTCATGAAAATGGTGCGGAAGTTTAAGACAATTGAGCCGTCGATTGCTGCTCAAAAGCAGCTTGACCGCAAATTTAAGGAGTTGTCAGGATACAGTATTTATCAAGCAATTAAAACGGTAAGTAACTCATCTAAAGAACGTGTGAAGGTGGAAAAATAATGGAATGGCAAGTAATTGATGAAAAAATTAAACGGTGGATGTTCGAAGCGCGTGAAATGATTCTTGCAAGCTTTAATACGAAGCTGGATATCAATACCAAGTCAAACCGTAATGACTTGGTAACTAATATGGATAAAAAAATCGAAAAGTTTTATATTGATCACATTCATGAAAGTTTTTCAAATGCGAAAATCATGGGTGAGGAAAGCGAAAAGGATGCTTTGCAAGATGCTGATGGCCTTTTCTTCGTGATCGATCCGATTGATGGCACGATGAATTTTGTCAAGCAACAAGATAATTTTGCCAGCATGATTGCGATTTATCAAAATCATCGACCGATTTTGGGCTACATTCTTGATGTCCGAAATAATGAACTTTACTGGGGTGGAAAGTCAATTGGCGTTTATCGAAACTTTGAACGCTTAGATGCACCACAGGATTTAACGTTACGCGAAGGTCTTTTGGGCGCGGGCTTGCCGATGATTTTAAATGATGAATATCATTTTCAAGAAATTGCTCGCGAAACTTCCGGTGTTCGCATGTATGGCAGTGCAGGAATTGAATTTATCAACGTTTTAACGGGAAAAACATTGGGTTATGTTTCCCGGTTGCATGCTTGGGATTATGCTGCTGGAAAAATTCTCGCCGAAGAACTTGGTTTAGTTGTTCAGGCGATTGACGGAACTGATATTGATGTGCTATCATCAAAAGTTGTATTAGTATCGACAAAAAGCGCAAATGAAAAGATTAATGAAATTATCAAAGCCTAATATTAACTGTGGCGGTGGTCACAGTTTTTTTATGACACTATTTGAAAATTACATAGGTGGTTTTCAAAATTGATGAAAATGCACTTTTTGCGTAAAAAAGAAAAACGAAGGGAAGATAAACATTGAAAAGACGCGAAGACATCCGCAATGTTGCTATTATTGCGCACGTTGACCACGGTAAAACGACATTAGTTAACGAAATGTTAAAACAATCTGATACGCTTGATTCACACACTGAAATTAGCGATCGTGCAATGGATTCAAATGATATTGAAAAGGAACGTGGAATTACGATCCTTTCAAAGAATACAGCCGTTAAATATGGCGATAAGCAAATTAATATTCTTGATACCCCAGGGCACGCCGATTTTGGTGGTGAAGTTGAACGAATCATGAAGATGGTTGACGGGGTTCTTTTGGTTGTTGATGCTTTTGAAGGAACAATGCCGCAAACGCGGTTTGTTTTGAAAAAAGCCTTAGAACAACACTTGACACCAATCGTTGTGATTAACAAGATTGACCGTCAAGGGGCACGGCCAGAAGAGGTTGTTGACGAAGTTCTTGATTTGTTTATTGAACTTGGTGCAGATGAAGATCAACTTGATTTCCCTGTAATTTATGCATCAGCTGTTAACGGAACAACTTCAATGGATCCAGATCCATCAACTCAAGAACACACAATGGAGCCAATCTTTAAGACAATTTTAGATACGATTCCTGCACCAGTTGATAATTCTGATGAACCATTACAATTCCAAGTTGCAATGCTTGATTACAATGACTTCGTTGGCCGGATTGGAATCGGACGTGTATTTCGTGGAAAAATCAAGGTTGGCGACCAAGTTACGGTTATGAAACTTGACGGTTCACAACAAAACTTCCGGGTTACAAAATTATTCGGATTCATGGGACTTAACCAAGTTGAAATTCAAGAAGCTAAGGCCGGCGACTTGATTGCCGTTTCAGGAATGGAAGAAATCAACGTTGGGGAAACTGTATGTCCAGTTGATTATCCAGATGCATTGCCATTATTGCGGATCGATCCACCAACATTGCAGATGACATTTATGCAAAGTGACTCACCGTTTGTTGGTAAGGATGGCGATAAGGTTACTGCCCGGAAGATTGAAGATCGGTTAAGAAAGCAACTTCACACCGACGTTTCATTGAAGGTTGAAGATACTGATTCACCAGATGCATGGACAGTTTCAGGTCGTGGTGAATTGCACCTTTCAATTTTAATTGAAGAATTACGGCGTGAAGGCTTTGAATTAGCTGTTTCACGGCCAAAAGTTATTTACCGCGAAATTGACGGCAAGCTTTCAGAACCGTTTGAAGCAGTTACAATTGATACGCCGGATGAATATACTGGTTCAATCATTGATTCATTGGCACAACGTAAAGGTGAAATGAAGAATATGGAACCAAACGGCAATGGTCAAACACGGTTGGAATTCTCAGTTCCAACTCGGGGATTGATTGGTTATGATTCACAATTCTTGTCAATGACACGTGGATATGGAATTTTGAACCACACATTCGATGAATACAAACCAGTTATTCGGAACTGGGAACCTGGACGCCGGAATGGTGCTTTGGTATCAATCAACCAAGGCAAGGCAACAACGTATGCTATCATGGGGGTTGAAGGTCGCGGAACGATCTTTGTTGATCCAGGTACAGAAGTTTACGAAGGAATGATCGTTGGGAAATCATCCCGTGAACGTGACATTTCAGTAAACGTTACAAAAGGAAAGAACTTAACTAACGTTCGGGCAGCTGCAAAGGACCAAACAGCAACGATTAAGACTCCAGAACACCTTACATTGGAAGAAAGTATGGAATTCTTAAATGAAGATGAATTGCTCGAAGTTACACCAAATCACTTACGGTTGCGGAAGCGGATCTTAAATACAAATGCCCGTGAAAAAGCAGCTAAACGTGATAAGCGTGCTAAACAATAATATTTGACTGAAAAGGGTCGCTGCGGCGGCTCTTTTTTAGTTAGCATTTTGTAAACTTATTGCGGATTATTTTATGGTATAATTTTACAGAATGTTTCAAAATATTTAGAAGGGTGGTTAAGCATTAGGTTATTAATCACTTCTGGACCTAATATATAATATGTTAAAAAAGATTAGAGAGAAATTGAAATATTTTGATTGGATGCTGTTTATTCCGTATGCGATTCTGTGTGTTATTGGAATCTTGATGGTTTACTCGGCAAGTTCAATCAATTTATCATACGTTGGAATAAATTCAGCATCATATATGATCAAGCAAGCAGCTTACGTTGTGGTTGGAATGATTTTGATGTTCTTGCTAGCTCATTTCAAGACAAAGTGGTGGGTCAATTCAAAGCTATTAATGGCAGGATTTTTCGTTATGGCCATTTTGTTAATAATTGCTCGTTTTTTTACAAATGCAATTAATGGGGCAAATGGATGGATTCCACTGGGCTTTATCAGCATTCAACCATCAGAATTTGCCAAGTTGTTTAATATCCTCTTCTGTGCCTATACCTTTTCAAACTGGGCTGATCGGCGCGAACAAGGATTAGGTCATGGAAATGGTCCTTACTTTTTTATTGTGATTATTTTAGGATTGATTTTGATTGAACCGGATGTTGGGGGATTCATGATCAACTTTGCAATTATCATGATCATGTACCTTACTTACCGGGACCCAGAAACAAGTAAATGGAATCGAGTTAATAATCCAACTTTTCTGATTGGATTGATTATTTTGTTTATTATTATGTTACAGGTTCCACGACTTAAATTTATTCAAGATCTAAGCTCGCACTTTTATCAGATTCAACGATTCACGGCGTTTTATCATCCGTTTAAATACTCAACTAGCGTTGGCCGTCAGTTAGTTAACTCATACTATGCAATCAGTAATGGCGGATTCTTTGGTCTGGGCCTTGGAAATAGTATTGAAAAACGGGGATATTTACCGGAACCATATACTGATTTTATTTTGTCAGTTACAACGGAAGAGCTTGGGTTTATTGGGGCGGCCGTGTTGATCATCTTATTATTATTTATTATTTTACGAATTTACTTGGTTGGAATTCGGTCGAATAATTTATATAATCGTCTTTTCTGTTTTGGTGTTGGAACATTTATATTCGTTGAATCGTTCTTTAACATTGGGGCGGTAATCGGCCTTTTGCCAATCACTGGGGTTACATTCCCGTTTGTCTCATACGGGGGATCCAGTATGTTGGTTCTTTCGGCAGCTCTTGGAATGGTAATGAATATTTCGGCTAATCAGAAACGACGTACTGAAATCGATCCGTTTGAATATTACAAGAAATAGAGTGAATTGAAATGACAGAATTTGAAGAAAATCCACGTCAAGGGGTGATCGTTTATCTGTATCGGTTACGAAACAGTAGACAATTACGTAAGTTTGGGCAAATTCAATATATTTCAAAGAAAATGAAATATGTTGTTCTTTATATGGACCAAGCTGATGTGGAAGGCAACATTGAACGTTTAAAGAAATTAAGGTTTGTCAAACACGTTGAACCTTCAGTCCGGCCATTTCTGCGAGTTGAATATTCTGGCTCGGAAGATGGAAAACATTACGAAATGACTGAAGAAGATCGTGAAAAATTTAAGAAAATGAAGAGTGAAGCCAAATGAGAATTATTGCAGGAAAGTTTGGAGGCCGAAGATTAAAGGCGGTTCCGGGAATGAAGACCCGTCCGACAACGGATAAGGTTAAGGAATCAATGTTTAATATTATCGGTCCGTATTTCGATGGCGGCAATGTCCTTGACTTATTTGCTGGAAGCGGGGGCTTAAGTATTGAAGCCGTTTCGCGGGGAGCGGTTCAGGCCTACCTGATTGACCGACAGTACCAAGCAATTAAGACGATCAAGGAAAATGTGGCGGTTACGAAGGCGGAAGACCAATTTCAGATTTTTAAAACTGATGCCCGCAAAGCCTTGGCGAAGTTGGCTGAAAAGCAAATTAAGTTTGATTTGGTATTTCTTGACCCGCCATATAAGCAACAAAAAATCGTTGACGATTTATTAAAAATGAAGGAATTGGGATTGCTGAATCCAGGAGCAACCATTATGTGCGAAACTGATCAAAATGCAGGACTTCCTCAAAAAATTGATGGATTCGAATTTTTGAAGGCCGTGACGTATGGAATCACGGTACTCACAATTTATCATTATGTAGGTGATTAAAATGAAAGCGATGTTTCCTGGGAGTTTTGATCCAATTACAAACGGTCATTTAGATGTAATTGACCGCGGAAGTCGGATGTTTGATGAATTAGTTGTAGCAATCATGACGAATTCAAGCAAGCATGCGTTATTTTCGATTGAAGAAAAAATGGCCATGGTAACGGATGCCGTTCGGGCTTATCCAAATGTAAAGGTCATTGCGATGGCAGATGAATTGACCGTTAAGACGGCCGCTAAGTTAGGTGTAAATGTGATTTTACGAGGAGTTCGCAACGTTGAAGATTTTCAATTTGAACAGCAAATTGCAACAATGAATCGGGAACTAGATTCAAAAATTGAAACGCTATTGTTGCCGACTTCACCGAAAGTTGCGTCAATTTCATCATCGATCGTCAAAGAGATTGGACGGTTTCACGGGGATACAGTTAAGTTTTTGCCGGCAAAAGCGCAGGCAATGCTCGAGGTAAAATTTAATGAAAAAGAAAAGTAAGAAATTAATTATTGTAGTAATTTTAGCAGCAATTATGGTGTTGGCTGTCTTTTTGCCAATCCCGTATTATATTGAGGTTCCTGGATCAGCCCAGAATATTTCGCAATATATTCAAGTTGACAATCAACCGAAAAAGACTGCCAATCAAGATGGGACGTTGATGCTGGTTTATATTCGTCAAATGCACGCAACACCATTGTCTTATGCGATGAGTTTTTTGAATCCGTTTGCTGATCGTGACAGCGCAGCTGATCTGTATCAGGGATCAAACGAAAAGGATTACCAGACTGTTCAGCAGTATTACATGCAAGATGCAATTAATGAAGCAAAGTATATTGCTTTTAAAGCAGCTCATAAGAAGGTTGAACGTAAGTATTTAGGATTATATGTGATGTCAGTAATGCCGAATTCGAGTTTTAAAGGCAAACTCCATGTTGGTGATACGGTTCAATCTGTAAATGGAAAACATTTTGGCGATTCGCAAGCGTATATTAACTACATTAAAGGTTTACCTCGCGGCTCAAAAATCAAGATTGGGGTTTTAAGCGGATCGAAACATAAAACATTGACAGGAATTACGAAACGTTTAGGGGATACGCAACAGTATGGAATCGGAATTACGCTTGCAGACCGAACCGAAGTCAAAACGCCGGTCAAGGTTCAAGCTAATATGGATGGAATTGAAGGTCCCTCGGCAGGGTTGATGATGTCATTGCAGATTTATGATGATGTGACCCATCAAAATCTTCTTCATGGGCGTAAGGTTGCAGGAACGGGAACAATTAATGCTCAAGGACAAGTCGGGGATATAGGTGGCGCTGATAAAAAGGTGGTTGCTGCATCACGAGCAGGGGCATCAATTTTCTTTGTCCCGGATAACCCGATCCCGCCAGCAATCAAAAAAGCTTATCCTGATTTACAAACAAATTATCAAGAAGCGAAAAAAGCTGCGAAGAAGATTCACACCAAGATGAAGATCGTTCCAGTACGAACCTTTAATCAAGCACTTGAATATTTGGAAAAAACAAAATAATAAAGTTAAGGAAAGTCGATTTGATTTTATCAAACCGGCTTTCTTTTTTCGTAGTTAATAGTAGGCAAGCTTCAAGGAGGAAATGAAATGTTGATTGAGTCTCTTCAAGAATTTTGGGAAAAATACCGGATTCAGATAATTATTGGCGGATTAGTGGTTGGAATTTTAGGCTTTTTATTTTTACCTGGCATCGGCGGACAGTCGAATGAACAGCAATCGATGAATGATATTCGGTCAATGTCGATCAGTCAAAGATCGAAAAAGAACCAGGCCGGAGAAATAAAATCTCTAACAGCTTCAACTGGGGATGTCTATGTTGATATTAAAGGAGCTGTTCTTCATCCCGGAGCATATCAAATGGCAGCCCAGCAACGCGTCGGGGATGCGGTTCAAAAAGCCGGCGGTTATACGCCGGAAGCAGATCCCATTCAGGTCAATCTTGCACAAAAAATTACTGATCAAATGGTAATTTATATTCCGCGAAGGGGCGAAAAGATTCCGATTGTCAATTCGATTTCGGGACAGAATTCGGGAACGACATTAAATCCAATGGTCACTGAATCCAATTCGAACGGAAAGGTTAATTTAAATACGGCAACTCTTGAACAACTGAAAGGATTAACTGGCGTTGGTGAAAAGAAAGCGCAAAAAATTCTTGAATACCGGCAACAGCATGGACAATTTAAGTCGGTTGAGGAATTAAAAAATGTAAACGGCTTTGGTGAAAAAAGTTTGGCAACTTTGGCAGAACAAATTTGTGTATAAGCTTCTAGGTATATAATAATTAATATTAACGGAGGTGTTTTTATGAAAAATCAACGGATCCCTTGGAATCAGTATTTTATGTGTCAGGCAATTTTACTGTCAATGAGAGGAACATGCAAACGGCTTTCAGTGGGAGCAATTTTGGTGCGTGATGACCGAATCATTGCTGGCGGTTATAATGGTTCAGTTTCTGGTGATGTGCACTGTATTGATGAAGGATGTTATTTAGTTGACGGTCATTGTTTACGAACGATTCACGCTGAGATGAATGCCATTTTGCAGTGTGCAAAATTTGGCATTCCGACAAGCGGAGCGGAAATCTACGTAACTGATTTTCCATGTTTGCAATGTACGAAGAGTCTTTTACAAGCCGGAATCAAGAAAATTCATTATTTGAGAAATTATCATAATGATCCGTATGCTGTTTCATTACTTAAAAAGAAAAATATCGAGGTTGAACAGGTGAAAATTAATCCTAAATATCTCGAATCGGTTGTTCAAGTTGCTGACGAAAACGCGGAATAATTTTTCGAAAGTATTTTCTATTATTTTATGCCCTTGAAGCGCTTGCGATTAACTATTGGATCGTTTCCCGAAATTTACTAGCATGTTTTCTGTTAATTGTTATTATTATTCGAATCGGATTGACTAAATGGCGGTCACTAATTATCGGTGGAATAATTTTTGGAATTTTATGGGGACTATTCATGATTCCTACGATTCGAAATCTGACCCAGCATTTTGAAAGCTATAAGGTTGAAAAACGGGTTTATCAAACATATGCTGATCAGCTAAAAATTTCTGATGAAATAGTTTCGTTTGATGCGGTTGATCGTATTCAAAACAGACGTGTTAAAGTAATTTATTTTTTTAAAAATGATAATGAACGAGAGAGCTTAAATCAGCAAAAAGGATGTTTATTATTTAACGTTGATGCTGAAGTGAAGCTTCCTGATCAGCCAACCAATGAAAATCAATTTGATTATCGGCAATTTCTTCAAAGTCGAAATATTAATCAAATTGTCCAAATTACTAAAATCCATCGGATTGAGAATGGCCATTCGAATCTTGGAACTGATTGTGGTCATTTGCTTCGAAACACGGTACTTCAGAATCTTAATCGATTGCCAACTGCATTAAAAAATTATGCAAAGGCACTGATTTTAGGCATTATTGATGATGATTTTCAAGTTATGATCACGCAAATTCGCAAACTCGGATTACTTTATCTGTTTTGCTTATCGGGAATGCATGTTTTTTTTATTCGTAAATATTTAATGATGGTAGGAACGCTTTTTAAAATTCCAATCGAAGAAATTGATTTAATTTTACTATTAGGATTTCCATTTTATTTGATCATTGGTGGTGGAAGTTTAAGCCTTTCACGAGCAATTTTGATGGCGTGGCTTGCAATTTTGTCCCAGTTTATTTTGAAGCGGGGATTAAGCGGGATTGAATGTTGGAGCATTGTGTTAATTGTTAGTTTATTCAAATTTCCTTTAATGTTCTTTTCGTTAGGTGCGTTATTGAGTTATCTGATGACATTTATTCTTTTGCTTGTAAACAGTGAGTCAGCATTCAGAATGAACTTTAAATTGAATAACTTTAGTATCCCGTTAATTTTAAACAGTACGTATCAATGGAATGTTTTAACATCTGGACTTGCATTTGCCGTTGGGTGGATTTTTGAGAAACTGATTTTTCCAATGACGCTTTTGGGAAGTTTGGTTCCAGGAGTCAGAGAAATTTGTAATCAGCTTTTACGGCTGGTAAATCAAGGATTTTGCTTGTTGGCAACGATTCCGTCGACAGTTACTTTTGGAAAACTTCCGGTTGTAGTTGGAAGTTTAATTGTCCTAATGATGTTTTTCCTTGGAAATCGGCGTCATCGGTTTATAAAATGGGGAATTATCGGAATGCTTTATTTAGGAAGCTGGCTGTGGATTTATTTCCCAATCAAGTCAAAGGTCATTTACTTTGATATTGGCCAGGGAGATGCAACGTTAATTCAAAAAGCGTTTCAGCATCGGGTGATTTTGATCGATACTGGTGGAAAATTAAATTATGGAAGGAAACAATCATTTAAGCGTCCAACTGCTGGACAACGAATCATTGCTAATTACCTTTTAAGTAAGGGATTAACGACGGTCGATGGTCTATATTTAACTCATCAAGATACTGATCATATTGGATATATGGTAAGTATTGGAAAGCAAATCAGGTATAATAAGATTTATGTTCCCGCTGGAATGGAGAAATTGGAATCTTTTCAGCAAAAATTATTATGGCTGAGTCAACCTGTGAAAAAAATCATTCCGGTAACGGATCAGGTTTCGAATAAAGATTTCAAAATCATGCACCCGTTTGAAGAGGGGAAAGGAACTAATCAAGATTCAATGGTTTTATATCAAAAAATTGGGAATTATCACTTTTTGTTTACCGGCGATCTTGATCGTGCAGGTGAATTAAAGGTAATTGATCGTTACCCAGATTTGAAAATTGATGTGTTAAAGGCAGGACATCACGGGAGTAAAACATCATCTGATCCGCAATTTATTGATCAGATTACGCCTAGACTGGCAATCATTTCAGTTGGAAAAAATAATCGTTATCATCATCCGAATTTAGAAACGCTTCAAACATTTAATGAACGAGCAATTCCATTTTTAAATACCGCTAAAAGTGGAATGATTCAGGTTGAAATCAGTGATTCAAAAATTAACGTAATTGAGTGGTTAAAGAGGTAAATAAAGTGAATGTAAATGAATTAATTTTAAATATAAAAGAACGGAAGGTGAATCCGGTAAACATAATTCTCGGCGAAGAGCAATATCAGATTCAACGGATCCGTCAAGCCTACCTTGACCTAATTCCGGATGAGGAGCGGGAATTTAATGTTGGTCAATATGACATGGAAACCGTTCCGTTAAGTACGGCTCTTGACGATGCAATGTCAGTTCCGTTTTTTGGTGAGTATCGACTTGTAATGGTTACTAATCCGTATTTTTTAACGGGGGAAAACAAAAAAAGTAAGATCGAACATGATGTGAACGGATTAATCAACTATATTCAAGATCCACAACCAACAACGATTTTAGTAATCATTGCACCTTATCCGAAACTTGATGAGCGGAAGAAAGTTGTTAAGCTGTTAAAACAAAATGGGAACGTGGTTGATAATCATTTAATGACTGAAAAAGAAGTTCAGACGGAATTGATCCACGTGTTAAAACGAAAAAAAGTTGAAATTGAACCCCAAGCGCTTCAACTATTGCTTGAAAAGACAGGATCTAAAATTGAAATAGCAATTAATGAACTTCAGAAATTGATAATCGCTGCCGGCGAAGAGCGTTTGATAACTGCTGAATACGTAAAGCAACTTGTCGCAACCTCACTTGAACAAAATGTATTTGATTTAATTGATCTGGTAATGAAGCATAATGGAGCGGCAGCTTTGAAAATGTATCATGAATTACTTGATCAACAGGAAGAGCCGTTGAAAATCAATGCGATCCTTTTAGGAAATTTTCGGTTACTGTTACAAGTTAAGGTTTTGCATAAACATGGTTATGCTCAAGGGAACATTGCTGGAACGTTAAAGGTTCATCCATACCGGGTAAAGTTAGCTTTGAGAAAGATCAAACGTTTTTCGCTTGGCGATTTAAGAAAAGCTTATCTTGGATTGCTTGAAAATGAGGAAAAAATGAAATCAACATCTCAAGATTCAGAATTGTTGTTTCAGATGTTTTTGTTAAAATTTAATCAAAATAAAAAAGCTGGAAATTAATCCAGCTTTTTTATTTTATTAATTAATAAAAATTACTTGTTTAAACGAGCTGCCATTCGTGACTTGTCACGAGCTGCTTTGTTAGCCTTAATTAAGCCCTTTGAAGCTGCCTTATCAACTGCAGAAACAGCTGCTTGGTAAAGTTCTTCAATGTTATCTGCACCAGCAGTAACAGCTTTTTCAAATTTCTTAACAGCAGTGCGCATCTTGCTTAATTGTGAAGAATTGCGACTGTTAGCTTTTTCGCTTGTCTTTACACGTTTAATAGCTGATTTGATGATTGGCATGATTTCACCTCCAAAATTATGAATTCCGTTACCGGTCATCACTAAACTTTAACATAGACAATTATACAAGAGCAATTCCGACAATGCAATAAAAAAATCAAAGTTTGTCAAGGAGTTTCGCTTGACACTAAAACAGACTTGATTTTATCTGGTGATTCATATAAAATATTCCTCGTGTTTAACACAGACCTCTTACTGAGTAAATTTCGATTCACCGACGTTTTACTCGGTATAAGGCGACTACTAAATGAAAGGGTGGAAGTCATTATGGCTATTACACAAGAAAAGAAAAACGAAATCATGAAGAAGTATGCTCGTCATGAAGGCGACACAGGTTCAGCGGAAGTTCAAATCGCTGTTTTAACTGCTGATATCAACGAATTAAACGATCACGTTAAGGAACATAAGAAAGACTTTGCTGCTCAACGCGGTTTGATGAAGAAAATCGGTCACCGTCGTAACTTACTTGCATACTTACGGAACACAGATATTCAACGTTACCGTGAATTAATCAAGAGTTTAGGTTTACGTCGTTAATCTTATTAATGGGGTGCTTGGGTTTCCAAGCACTTTTTTTCTAGCTAAAATTTCTTGAATTAAATCAAATGATTAAACTGTGGTATACTTAATATTAATTGATTTGAACGGTTAGAATTTAAGAATTTTTAGGAGTGAAAATATGAGTGATATTAAATTAGATATCCTCAGCGGTGTCCGTGAAAACGGGAAAAACATGTATGCCGTTGAGGTTGATGATCAGATTTTTATTTTAGATTGCGGGTTAATGTACCCGGAAAATGAACTTTTGGGAATTGATATTGTAATTCCAAATTTGGAATACTTGGAAGAAAATGCCAATCGGATTGCTGGCATCTTTTTGACTCATGGTCATGCGGATGCAATTGGAGCACTTCCTTATTTTGTTGAAAATCATCCGGTTCCAGTTTTTGGTTCAGAATTAACAGTGGCATTAGCTAAAATTGCGTGTGAAAATGTTCCGCAAGCAAAGAAGTTTAATGATTTTCACATTGTTGATGATCAAACGGAGATCGATTTTGGCGACGTAACGGTTTCATTCTTTAAGACGACTCACTCGGTTCCAGAATCTCTTGGAATTGTAATTGAAACTGACCAAGGGAATATTGTTTACACCGGAGATTTTAAGTTTGACCAAACAGCAACGGATGGTTACCAAACTGATTTTGGACGGATTGCTGAAATTGGGCGTCAAGGGGTGCTTGCAGTTTTAAGTGATTCGACGAATGCTGAAAATCCAATCGAAATTGAAAATGAAAAAGACGTAATGGATTACATTATGGACACGTTTGAGTACCATAATGGACGGATCGTTGTTTCAGCTCATTCATCAAATTTAGCGCGCATTCAACAGGTATTGTGTGCAGCATATCAAAATGACCGTAAAGTTGCGATGATTGGACATGATGTTGAAAAAATTGTCCAGACTGCCATTAAGCTTGATAAACTTCATTTGCCAGCCGATAATATTTTTGTTGATGTGAAGGAAATTAATGATTTGAAGGATAATCAAATCGTCATTTTGCAAACCGGACGTTCTGGTGAACCATTGAAATCATTACAAAAGATGGCTCTTGGCCGTCATCGGTCAGTTAAGTTGTATCAAGGTGATTTGGTATTAATTACTTCAACTCCGTCACCAGCACGCGAAACAAATGTTGCCCGGACACGTGATATGATTTTCCGTTCAGGAGCAACGGTCAAGACAGTTGCAGATGATCTTAACCTGTCAGGGCATGCGAGTCGAAATGATCTTCAGTTGATGTTTAACCTTTTGAAGCCAAATTATGTTATTCCAGTTCAAGGAGAATATCGGCAATTAGACGCTACGAAGGAGTGTGCCTTGGAAACAGGAATTGAAAGTGATCACATTTTAATGGTCAATAAGGGTGATGTTCTTCAATACGCTCACGGAAAATTCCAACCAGCGCCGGCAATTGACGCAAGCAATACATTAATTGACGGAATTGGAGTCGGTGATATTGGAAATATCGTCCTTCGGGATCGGAAGCTGCTTGCTGAAGACGGAATCTTTATTGCGGTTGTAACGATTGATCGGAAGAAACGGAAAATTGTTGATACGCCGAAGTTAACTTCGCGTGGATTTGTGTACGTGAAGACAAGTCGCGATTTAATGACCGAAGCACGAAAAATTGTCACGAAGGTTGTTCAAAACAATCTTGACAATAAGGAATTTGATTGGACTCATCTTAAACAGGATATTCGTGATCAGCTGAATCACTTTTTGTATGAACAAACGAAACGTCATCCAGTGATTATGCCGGTAATAATGGAAATTAATCAAACATTTCCAAAGAAGAATTATAAGAAATCAAAATCTCATAAGGGATAAGATAAAAGGTCGCGTTGCGACCTTTTATTTGTAGAGGAGGAGTCAATGAACGAAGAATTGATTGAAAAAGCTCAACAAGCTTATGATAGTGGACATTATGATCAAGCGGTAGCATTGATGGAGGAAGTCTATTTAAAAAATAAAAACTTCCATAATAATTATTATTTATTTAAATTTTTAAAAAAAGATCAAAAATGGATTGAGGCAGTTACGGTTGCTAATGAATATCTCAATGAATATATTCAAAATGATGATTATTTTTACCAATATTTTGATTGCCGACTTCACGCTGGTGATATTTTAGGATGCTTCGAACTTTTAAATCGATTGGATCCATATTTAAATTCAATTGAGCGACAGACTTTGGCGAAAAAAATCAAATCATATCCAAGTTATTTAAGTAAAAAACAACAAGAATTAAAGCAGGAAACACTAAGAAAGTTAAAGTATTTAGGCGGATTTTCAGTTCGTGAGCAACGCGAAATTTTAAATAATATTAAGCTTTTAAACCCGCAAGAATTGTTTTTAAACTGTAAAACTGTATTTCTTGATAAGGATGTTCCATGTGTTGTTCGAATGTCGTTATTGAATACATTACGAAAAGTATCTAATAATCAAGTTAAAGTTCTGAATTTATTCAACGAAGTAATTCAAGTTGATCTGTCAACGCTTGCGCCAATTGAAAAATTTCCAATATATGTTAAAATCAGGCAGCAGATTTTGGATTCGAAAGAAATTGCTGAACCATTAAAGTTAAGAGTGTTTAGCGAAGCAAAGATGAAGCTTTTTACAATTTATCCAGAAATTACCAAAATAGATCAAAGCGAGTTGTTGGAGATTGCCTTAACACGGAGACAAAATCTTTCTGCAAAGGGAAAAATTTTATGTTCTAAAATTGATGAGGAAATTGATCGAATTAACGATTTTAAAATTTAATTGTTTTTTTATTTACAAACTTCAAGGACACTTATATAATGAATCAAGGATTCTTCTTTTAGAACAAAATCATTTTATTACTTGGTTTTATTTAAAAGAAGTAGTATAATACATATCAAGGATTATCAACATTTAATTTTGATATCTTTGGAAAAATATAGGAGGTTCGTATTAATGCCAAAAGAACATTACGAAAGAACAAAGCCGCACGTTAACATTGGTACAATCGGCCACGTTGACCACGGTAAAACAACTTTAACAGCAGCTATTACAAAAGTTTTAGCTGAAAAAGGTTTAGCCCAAGCTGAAGACTACGCTTCAATCGATGCTGCTCCAGAAGAACGTGAACGTGGTATTACAATCAACACAGCTCACGTTGAATATGAAACAGAAAAGCGCCACTATGCTCACATCGATGCTCCAGGCCACGCTGACTATGTTAAGAACATGATCACTGGTGCTGCTCAAATGGATGGTGCTATCTTAGTTGTAGCTGCAACAGATGGCCCTATGCCACAAACACGTGAACACATTTTGCTTGCTCGTCAAGTTGGTGTTAAGTACATCGTTGTCTTCTTAAACAAGACAGACTTGGTTGACGATGACGAATTGTTAGACTTAGTTGAAATGGAAGTTCGTGACTTATTAAGTGAATACGAATTCCCTGGCGATGATATTCCTGTTATCCGTGGTTCAGCTTTGAAGGCCCTTGAAGGTGACAAAGAACAAGAAGCTAACATCATGAAATTAATGGACACAATTGATGAATACATCCCAACACCAGAACGTCCAACAGATAAGCCATTCTTAATGCCTGTTGAAGACGTATTTACAATTACTGGTCGTGGTACTGTTGCTTCAGGTCGTATTGATCGTGGTACAGTTAAAGTCGGTGATGAAGTTGAAATTGTTGGTTTGAAGGACGAAGTTCTTAAGACAACAATCACAGGTGTTGAAATGTTCCGGAAGACTCTTGATTTAGGTGAAGCCGGCGATAACATCGGTGCATTACTTCGTGGTATCAACCGTGACCAAGTAGAACGTGGTCAAGTTTTAGCTAAGCCAGGTTCAATCCAAACTCACAAGAAGTTCAAGGGTGAAGTTTATGTCTTAACTAAAGAAGAAGGTGGACGTCACACACCATTCTTCTCAAACTACCGTCCACAATTCTACTTCCACACAACAGACGTTACAGGTGTTATTGAATTACCAGAAGGTGTAGAAATGGTAATGCCTGGTGATAACGTTACATTTACAGTAGAATTAATCGCACCAGTTGCTATTGAAAAAGGTCTTAAGTTCACAGTTCGTGAAGGTGGCCGTACAGTTGGTGCCGGTGTCGTATCAGACATCCTTGACTAATTTGAAATCAATTAAAGGTCTGGGTTTATCCCAGGCTTTTTTGTTATCTCAACAATTTTTGAGATTTCGTTTACATTTTGCGATTTCTAAGGTAAAATTAGTTAATATACAGATACTGTTTATCGTATAAAATTTAAAGTACGGAGGGAATAAAATGTCTGTTAAATGGGAAAAAAAAGAAGGTACAAATGACGGAAAGTTAACCTTCGAAATCCAACCAGATAAAATTAAGGAAGGCTTGGACATCGCATTCAACAAAGTAAAGAAGTCGCTTAATGTGCCAGGCTTCCGTAAAGGCCGGGTACCACGTCAAATCTTCAATAAGATGTACGGTGAAGAAGCATTATATCAAGATGCTTTAAATGCTCTTTTGCCAGAAGCTTATGCAAATGCGGTATCAGAATCAAAGATCAAGCCTGTTTCACAACCTGAAATCAACGTTGAATCAATGGAAAAGGATTCAGCTTGGGTTCTTTCAGCTAAAGTAACAGTTGAACCTGAAGTTGAATTAGGTGAATACAAAGGCCTTGAAGTTATGAAGCACTCAACTGATGTTTCAGACAAGGAAGTTGCTGATGAATTAGAACGTCGGCGTCAACAACAAGCTGAACTTGTATTAAAGGAAGATGAACCGGCTGCAGAAGGCGATACAGTTGTGATCGACTTTGAAGGTAAGGTCGACGGTAAGCCATTTGATGGTGGCAAGGCTGAAAATTACTCACTTGAACTAGGTTCAAAGACATTCATCCCTGGTTTTGAAGATCAATTAGTTGGTCATAAGGCTGGCGACGAAGTTGAAGTTAAGGTTACATTCCCAGATGATTACCAAGCAAAGGACTTGCAAGGTAAAGATGCAGTCTTTGAAGTTAAGATTCATGAAGTTAAGCAAAAAGAACTTCCAGAATTAGATGATGACTTTGCTAAGGATATCGACGATGACGTTGATACATTGGAAGAATTAAAAGCAAAAGTTAAAGACGAAATTAAGGAACAAAAGGAAGCAGCTGCTAAGAATGCCGTTCAAGAAGAAGCAATCTCAAAGGCAGTTGAAAATGCTAAAATTGGTGACATTCCAGAAGCAATGATTGAAGACGATGTTCAACGTCAAATGGATCAATACTTCAGTGGAATGCAACAACAAGGAATCAATCCAGATATGTACTTCAAGTTAACTGGAACTTCAGAAGAAGACTTACGGAAGCAATTCCGTGAAGGTTCAGAAGAACGGGTTAAGACAAATCTTGTTCTTGAAGCAATCGTTGAAAAAGAAAACATTGAAATTTCAGAAGACGAAATCAATGATGAAATCAAAGATTTAGCAACTCAATATGGAATGGATGAAAAGGCCGTTCGTTCTGCTTTATCAGATGACATGTTGAAACATGATATTTCAATTCGGAAAGTCGTTCAAGAAATGACAGACTCAGCAAAACAAGATTTACCAGAAAAGAAAGAAGAAAAATAGTTTTTCATTAAAAAGGACCAACTCCCATTAGGAGTTGGTCCTTTTTTTATCATCTAAGTTGTTTCCAAGTTGAATGAAATTTTGAAATCCTAGTAGTTCATTAGGACTGAGATACCTTGTTTTTATAATGATTTCAGAAATTTTTTGCGGCGGTTCGGGATTACTTTTTGCCAACCAAAGCTTAATAATACTAATTAATTCTGAGATTATAATTTCATGTGCATAGTCTTCAGGAATGAAATTTTGAACATTCATTTTTCCTTTAATTAGCTTGATATCAGAATTTAGAATTTTTCGTAATAACTCTTTAATCTTTTCTTCGAAAAAGGGATCGCCATTAGGGCCAATTAAAGCCTTAGCAAGCTCCAATTCATCGTAGATGTATTCAATAATCTTATTAATTTTAGAATATAACTGCAATTGTATTTCTTCAATACTTTGTTCTGAAATATCATTTTTATCAGCAACTTTAAACATATTGTTAACATGCTCAAAGAATTGTTCTTCATAACGGTTAACAAGATGTGGTTTATCAACAAAATGTTTATAAAATGTACTTCGATTTATATTTGCAGTTTTAGTAATATCTTTAACTGTAACGTGATTTAAACCTTTTTCATTTACTAAATAGATAAACGCTGCTTTAATTTTTTTCTCCGTGGTAGCAATTTTTTGATGAACTGCCATAAGAATTCTCCTTTTACATTTCTATCACCTTATTATGAAGGTTTTAGATAAAAAATACAATAATTAGTCAATTTTCGACGATTAAAAAAAATTTTCAACAAATTTATTTTAAATCAACACCTTGTTGGATTTTGATGATTGATATTCCTGGTAAATTAATATATATTTGTATGGTAAAAACAACACGGTGTCTATTTAAAAGAGAAAAGAGGAAATTTAATGAAACAAAAGGACGGTTCAAAGAAACGCTATATCGTTCAAGCAATTATTTGGATCATTTTATTAATTGCTTCCTTGATTACGTTACCAAATATTAATCAATTAGTCCGTGAAAAAGGTCAAATCAAGCTGCCAAGCGATTTGACCAGTCAAGTGGCTGATAATATTCAAAATCATTGGGGACGGCATGAAGACAATACGCGCCAGGTCGTTGTTGTTTTCAATAATGGTGATCGAAAGTTATCCGCAAACCAACAGGATAACATTGACGCCACGATCAACTCCTTCAAACATCAGGAGAATAAGTACCACATTAAATCAATGACTGCACCGAACGAAAACAAATATACGCGTGCTCAATTGATTTCCAAAGATAAAACGACTGAAATTCTTCAATTGAACGT
Organism: Ligilactobacillus araffinosus DSM 20653; assembly: GCF_001435375.1. Taxonomy (GTDB): domain Bacteria; phylum Bacillota; class Bacilli; order Lactobacillales; family Lactobacillaceae; genus Ligilactobacillus; species Ligilactobacillus araffinosus. Next base: position 177,263 of record NZ_AYYZ01000029.1, read on the forward strand.
TGATAAGAAGATTACGGTTGCAAAAACGCGTGAACTGATCACAAAAGGTGCAAAAACTCCGGGAGTGAAGACTTACGTTACCGGAAGTGACATCTTAAATGATGATTTTATTAGTGAAACGCAAGAAGGAATTAAAAAAACCGAAACGATTACGATCGTCTTTATCTTTATCGTTTTAGCTCTGATTTTCCGTTCACCACTGACTCCGATTTTCTCATTGTTGTCAGTTGGAATTTCAATGCTGATTTCATTAAGTGTTGTAATGAACTTAGCAAAACATTTTAATTTCCCATTATCCAACTTTACTCAAGTTTTCATGGTTGTTGTTTTATTCGGGATTGGGACTGACTATAACATTTTGATGTTTGATCAGTTTAAAGAAGAACTTAGTAAAGGGCTATCGCCGCTGCAGGCTACCCGCCGGTCATTGCGAATTGCCGGCAAGACGATTTTGTTTAGTGGATCTTCCGTTTTAATTGGATTTTCAACATTAGGATTAGCAAAATTCAGTATTTATCGTTCAGCTGTCGGAGTTGCGGTCTCAGTTGCTATTTTGTTGCTGGCATTGCTGACTCTTAACCCATTCTTTATGGCAATGCTTGGAAAGAAGATCTTCTGGCCAAGTAAGAAATTTAACGGTTCATCAACCAACAAGATGTGGCATAACATTTCAAAGACAATGGTCAAGATGCCGTTTATTGGATTGATCGTTACTGCGTTATGTGCTTTGCCATTCCTTTTATCAAAGGGAAGTCCGTTAAATTACGATACGTTAGTTGAATTGAACGATTCTGTACCAGCTAAGCAAGGATTTAAGGTTGTTCAAAAGCACTTCTCAAAGGGGACGGCAGAACCGACAACCCTGTACATCAAGACGGATCATCCGGTTGATAACGAAAAAGATCTCAAGGAAATTGATGAACTTGCGCGGCAAATTCAAGCCGTTAAGGGCGTCAAAACTGTTGCAACCGTTACTGAACCGGGGGGATCAAAATTAAAAGAATTATATGTAAATGATCAATTAAAGACCGTTACAAACGGAACCAAGGATGCCCGGAAAGGCTTAAACCAAATTAGTGACGGGTTGGATGGCGCCAACTTTCAATTGAAAGGGGCCAACATTCAAACTGGTGTTGATGGAGCCAAGAAGTTATATGACGGAAGTCAACAGCTTCAAGCGGGAGCAAACACATTAGCAAACGGTGCATCAACATTAGGCAATGGAATGGTTACTTACGCTAATGGAGTTTATACCTTAAATAATGGAATGAGCCAACTTGCTGCTGCAACAGGCGGATTAGGCTCAGGGGTCGATGCATTGTATAACGGAGCCAATGCATTGAATAGTGGTCTTGCAACGTTGAACAGTAAAACTAGTACTTTAAGTACAGGAGTGAATGCATTATTTAATGGGGCAAACGCCTTAAATGGTGGTTTATCAACGTTAAATAGCAAGACTGGTGCTTTAAGTACAGGAGTGAATGCATTATTTAACGGAGCAAACGCCTTAAATGGCGGTTTATCAACGCTGAATAGTAAGACTGGTGCTTTAAGCACAGGGGTCAATAAGTTGACTGACGGAAGCAATCAACTTGTAAATGGTTCAAATGAACTTGCTGATAAGTTGAATGCCGCCAAGAATAATCAACAATTAGCTCAATTGGGACCAAAAGTTAAGGAACTTCAGACTGGTGCAAACCAAGTTGCAGATGGCTTGAAACAGGTTCAAAATCAATTGAATTCTTCTCAAATGCAACAACTTAAAAGCCAACTTGGCAACTTAACGAATGCATTGAGTCAGTTGCAAAATGCTGCAACACCGGATATCAGCGGAATTCAAAAGACGGCCCAAGCACTTTCATCGAATAGCGATAAGGCTAAAACAGATGCTGGCAACTTGCAAAATGCTTTGAACCAATTAAAACAGGCTGCAGGGTCAGCTTCATCAGGAAGTGCTGGCTTATCAAACCAGGATATCAATAATATTGTTAACTCGGTTCAAGGATTAAACGATTCACAAAAGCAACAGCTTCAGGGAGCATTGCAAAGTGCATCAAATCAAATTATGCAAAAACAACAGCAAATGATGAGCGGTTTAAGCAATAGTATCAATAATGCAACTAATAGTGCGCAAGCATTACAAAATGATATGCAATCTGTTTCATCAAGCGGTTCTGATTTATCAAATCAATTGAATCAATTGCAATCAACGGCTGAACAATTAAGTAAATTAAAAACAATGGCTTCACAATCACAAACACAGGAAGCAGTTAATAACTTGAACAACGCCGTTAACCAATTACAAGGGGCTATCAATAAGTTAGCTCCAGGTTCAAGTCAAGTTGCAGATGGGGTTGGACAATTAAGCCAAGCAACTGGTCAAATCCAAGACATGGTTAACCAGGCAGCAGCTGGGGCAACTCAAATTAGCAATGGTGCCAATGCTTTAAACGGCGGATTAAATCAATTAGGTTCACAAGTACCAGCATTGACAAGCGGCATTGCTCAACTTGCAAATGGTTCAAATCAATTGGCAGGTGGTATTGGTTCAATGAAAGGTCAATTACCAACCTTGACAGGTGGCATTGCTCAACTTGCAAATGGTTCAAATCAATTAGCAGGCGGCATCGGTTCAATGAAGAATCAGTTACCAGCATTGACAGGTGGTGTTGCCCAACTTGCAAATGGTTCAAATCAATTAGCAGGTGGCATTGGTTCAATGAGAAGTCAAATGCCTACAATGCTTGGTGCAATTTCAGCACTGTCAGCTGGGACAGGTGAATTGGCAGCTAATGCTCCTGCATTAGTTTCAGGTGCCGGCCAAGTATCGTCAGGAGCGGCATTGCTTGCACAAAACCAAGGAACATTAACAAACGGCCTTGGTCAAATGTACAGTCAGATTAATGGAATGGCTGGCCAAGTTAATGAATTAGAAACGGGATTAACAACGGCAAGTAATGGTGCCAAGAAGATCAACAGCGGCTTAGGAACGGCTAACAGTTACTTAACTGGATTAAAGGATTCAGCGGCAGCAGATACTTACTATGTGCCAAAGGATGTACTTCGCAGTAAAGAATACAAGAAGGCCGAAGATAGTTATCTTTCACAAAACAAACATGCGGTTAAATTTACGATCGTCTTAAATGAAAATCCAAGCTCATTGAGTGCGATGAAGACGGTTGAAAATATTCAAAGTCTTGTGAATAAGTCAATTAAGGGAACTTCACTTTCAGGAGCGAAGGTTGCATTAGGTGGTCAAACAGCATACATTAATGATACGCGGAATGTTGCTTCAAAGGACTTCATTCGGACAGCGATTATCATGTTGACCGGAATCTTGTTAGCATTGATGCTGATCACCCGGTCAATCTTACAACCATTCTATATTCTTGGAACATTATTATTGGCATACATCATGTCATTAGATATTACGCATTTGATCAGTAAGGCATTCTTAGGTCAAAGCATGTTGACATGGAATACACCATTCTTTAGTTTCATCATGCTGATCGCTTTGGGAGTTGACTACAGTATCTTCTTGATGATGAAGTATCAAGAATACGATGGTTTCCTCGCAACACCGGGAGCACGGATTGTGAAGGCTGCAACCGAAATCGGAGCCGTTGTTGTTTCGGCTGCTTTGATTTTGAGCGGAACCTTCGCTGCTTTGATGCCATCCGGGGTCTTGACATTGATTCAAGTTGCGTTAGTTGTAATTATCGGATTAACGATTCTGGTATTTGCAATTCCAACGATTATTCCAAGTCTTTTGAGCCTGACATATCCGATTAAGGATAAGATGGACAAGAAGACGAAAAAGAAGCATTAATCAAAAATAAAAAATTGCAGGTTTAGCCTGCAATTTTTTTATTGACGTGAAAGTGTTTAGTTAGAATAAATAATTAAAATTTGGTAAGATAGAGTTAATGATTTTTTGATGATAGGGTGAGAATGATGCACGATAATAAGGAAACACAGGAAGAAATCCGCTGTTCGTTTTGCGGAAAGTCTGAATCACAAGTTAACAATATGATTTCAGGACCTGGAGTTTACATCTGTGATGAATGTGTTGAAGTTGCAGATTCAATTATTAAGCAGGAACAACGAGCACAATTAGCAAGTGATTTTTCACGGATTCCAACACCGCAAGAAATCGTGAAAACGTTGGACCAATATGTGATCGGTCAAAAACAAGCTAAGAAAGTTTTGGCAGTTGCGGTATACAATCACTACAAACGAATCTCATCATCGCTTGATAGTGATGACGATACAGAATTGCAGAAAAGCAATATTTGTTTAGTTGGTCCAACAGGTTCAGGGAAAACGTACCTTGCCCAAAACCTAGCTCGAGTCTTAAACGTTCCGTTTGCGATCGCAGATGCAACCACGTTAACGGAAGCTGGTTATGTTGGGGAAGACGTTGAAAATATTCTGTTGAAGTTGATTCAAAATGCAGATTATGATATTGAACGGGCTCAACGCGGGATTATCTATATTGACGAAATTGATAAGATTGCTAAGAAAGCGGAAAATGTTTCGATCACCCGGGATGTTTCTGGTGAAGGGGTTCAACAAGCATTGTTGAAGATTCTTGAAGGAACGGTCGCAAGCGTTCCACCGCAAGGAGGTAGGAAACATCCACAACAAGAATTGATTCAAATTGATACAACGAATATTTTATTTATTGTCGGCGGAGCGTTTGATGGCATTGAAAATATTGTTAAACATCGTCTTGGTGATAAGACGATCGGATTTGGAACAAATTCAGGCTCGTCCCTTGATGAAAGCAAGAGTTTGATGCAGCAGATCATCCCAGAAGATTTGATGAAATTTGGATTAATTCCGGAATTTATCGGACGACTTCCAATCTTGACTTCACTTGAGAAGTTAAATGAACATGATTTGGTTCGAATCTTAACGGAACCGAAGAATGCGTTAGTCAAACAGTATAAGAAGTTAATGGCATTAGACGATGTTGAGCTTGAATTTACCGATGAAGCCTTAAGTGAAATGGCTCAGTTAGCTATTCGGCGGAATACTGGTGCGCGAGGATTACGTTCAATTGTTGAGCATACAATGATGGATGTAATGTATGAAACTCCAAGTAATGATCAAATCAAGAAGGTAATTATTACTGGAGATGCCGTTAAGGGTACTGGGAAACCGGAAGTTATCATGGCAAATGAAAAATAGACTTTCAGGACCATCCTTTTTTTGCTAGAATAGTTTTGAGATTAGTAGTGGGAGGCTTTAAAATGGGAAAAGCACAGATCGGTGTTATTGGAATGGCTGTCATGGGGAAGAACCTCGCGTTGAACATTGAACGACAAGGGTATCGCGTTGCTGTATACGATTGGAATTCAACGTATACAAAGCAAGTAATGAAGGATCATGGCGACAAGAATTTTGTTGCAAGTTATGAAATGAAGGATTTCGTTGAATCAATTGAGAAACCACGACGAATATTAATGATGGTTAAGGCCGGCGCTCCAACCGATTCAACTATCCAAAATGTTTTACCTTACCTTGATAAGGGAGATGTCCTAATCGATGGCGGAAATACCTTCTTTAAAGATACAATGCGTCGGAATAAGGAACTTGAAAATTCCGGAATCAATTTCATCGGAATGGGAACTTCAGGCGGACAAAAGGGTGCATTGAACGGTCCTTCATTGATGCCTGGTGGTCAAAAAGAGGCCTATGATCTGGTTGCTCCAATTTTAAAGCAAATTGCTGCCAAGGCACCTGAAGATGGCGAACCATGTGTTGCTTACATTGGACCAAACGGTGCTGGGCACTACGTTAAAATGGTTCACAATGGAATTGAATATGGCGATATGGAATTGATTGCTGAAAGCTATGACTTGATGAAGCGCGTCCTTCATATGTCAAATGCTGAAATTGCAGCAACGTTTAACGAATGGCGGCACACTGAATTAAATAGTTACCTGATCGATATTACAGCTGAAATTTTGACGCGGAAAGATGATCTTGGAACTGGGAAAGACATTATCGATGTGATTCTTGATCGGGCTGGAAATAAAGGAACTGGAAAGTGGAGTTCACAAAGTGCGCTCGACCTTGGAATGCCGCAAACATTGATTACTGAAGCTGTTTATGCCCGCTATATTTCAGCCATGAAGAAGGAACGGGTTCAAGCAAATAAGGTTTTACCGCATCCTGAAAATCAAGTTCCAGAAGTAGACAAGCAAGAAACAATTGAAAAGATTCGGAAAGCCCTTTACTTTAGTAAGATCATGAGTTATGCTCAAGGATTTGAACAGATCAAGGTAGCTTCTGACAATTATCAATGGAACATTCACCTTGGAGAGCTTGCAAAGATTTGGCGTGCAGGATGCATTATTCGGGCTCAATTCTTACAAAAGATCACCGATGCATACGATCGTGATCCAGAATTGGATAACCTGTTGCTTGATGACTACTTTAAAGAAATCGTTACTAAATATCAAAGTGATGTCCGTGATGTGGTTGCGTTAGCTGTTCGGGCTGGTATTCCATGTCCGTGCTTTACATCAGCGGTAACATACTATGATCAATACCGGTCAATTGATCTTCCAGCAAATATGATTCAGGCCCAACGTGATTACTTTGGGGCCCATACATTTGAACGGACTGACCGTGAAGGTAACTTCCACTATGAATGGTATCCTGAAGAGTAATTAGTAAATAAAAATCAAGAAAACGCCACGAGATAGTTTTCGTGACGTTTTTGATTATTTAATAATTGGAGTGAGAAATTAATGAGCAGAATATTGATTATTGAAGATGAAGAAAATTTAGCACGATTTGTTGAATTGGAATTAAAACATGAAGGATATGAGACGGAAGTCAGTTATGACGGCCGGGAAGCACTTGAATTGGCGCTGAATGAAGATTGGAATGCTATTCTTTTGGACTTGATGCTTCCGGGTTTGAACGGACTTGAAGTTTGTCGCCGGATTCGCCAAGTGAAAACAACCCCGATTATTATGATGACGGCCCGCGACTCGGTCATCGATCGGGTTTCAGGGTTGGACCACGGGGCCGATGACTACATTGTCAAACCGTTTGCCATTGAAGAATTATTGGCTCGTTTACGGGCCGTTCTTCGGCGGGTTGATTTAGAAGATGAAGGCAAGGCGGACAAAACAACAACGGTCACATATAAAGACTTGACGATTGAAAAGGAAAATCGAATTGTTCGACGTGGTGATGAAGTAATTGAATTAACGAAACGGGAATACGAATTACTGTTGACGTTAATGGAAAATGTCAACGTTGTCCTTGCTCGGGAAGACCTTTTGAAAAAAGTTTGGGGATATGAAAGTAAAATTGAAACCAATGTGGTCGATGTTTATATCCGGTACTTACGGAACAAGATCGATCGTCCTGGTGAAGATAGCTATATTCAAACAGTTCGTGGAACTGGATATGTAATGCGGTCGTAAAGTGATGAACAACGAAGTTATTAACGGTGAAAAAATACAGGAAAACACAAAGCGGCCAACTTCAATAAAAGTTAAGTGGTCGCTAGGAACAGCTCTGGGAACGACGATTATTTTCGCGATTTTTGCAGTGCTGCTTTTTCAGTGCTTTTCAAGCATGTTGCTGAAACAGGATCAAAATAATGTGCGCATTGCGTTGAATGCGACAGAACAAAAGCTGAATAACTGTCATCATAATTTAACGATTGAGGATATTCAACGATCATTTAATATTGATTATTCACCGCAACGCCCGTCAAAGGACAGTCCGTATAAAGATTCGTTTATTCAATCGGCATCGCATGAAGGACTGACGGTGAGTGTTTATGACTGTTCAGGCCGTGAGTTATATACAACGAAGCATAATACGATCAAGTTTCATAAGGTTAAGGAATTAACGGAAACGCATTACCGTCAAAATGGGCATACGATCTTGCTTTTACGGAAGCCAATTATGGATAAAGGAAACCATCATTTAATTGGTTACGTTCAGATTTCAAACCGGCTCGTACAATACGACCAAAGCCGGCATAAGCTGATCACTTTATTCATTATTATTGGGTTAACGGTTTGTTTTGCAATTGCATTGATGAGTTATTGGTTGTCATCTCTTCTTTTACAACCGATCGATACGTTGAATGAAACGATCCATAAAATCAATAGCAATGATGATGAAGGAAAGGCCTTGTCAGAAGTGCGGGTTCCAGTGGTTTCAAAGGATGATGAGCTTGCGGAGTTAACGGTTTTGTTTAATCGTATGTTAGATCGAATGCACCGGTATGTTGAACAACAGCAGCAATTTGTTGGGGATGTTTCGCATGAATTGCGAACTCCGGTTGCTATTATTCAAGGTCATTTAGAATTACTTGAACGCTGGGGAAAAGATGATCCGCAAGTGCTTGATGAGTCAATTAAGGCTTCTCTTCAAGAAATTGATCGGATGAAGAACTTAGTTCAGGAAATGCTTGATTTATCCCGGGCAGAACAAGTTGAAATTCAGTATAAAAATAAAATTGCTGATGCGCGGGAAGTCGGCTTACAAGTCTTTAATGACTTTAAGATGATCCATCCAGATTTTCAAATCGTACTAGATAATGATTTAAAAACGAAGACCCCGGTTCGAATTTATCGTAACCATCTTGAACAGATTTTGATTATTTTGCTTGATAATGCAGTCAAGTACTCAAATGATCGCAAGGAAATTCACATGGCAATGTCCAAAAATACCCGGTACGTTGAATTGGTTGTTCAGGATTTCGGAGAAGGAATTTCACAGGCAAATATTAAAAAAATTTTTGATCGGTTCTATCGGGTCGATAAGGCTCGCAGCCGAAACAAGGGTGGAAACGGATTAGGGCTTTCGATTGCCCATCGGTTAGTTGAAGGTTATCGTGGCTCAATCAGCGTTGAAAGTGTTGAAGGACAAGGATCGGTGTTTAAAGTTCAATTGCCACTGGCTAAAGATGTTCAAAAAGAATAATAAAAAACTCGAAGTTCAACTTCGAGTTTTTTATTATTTATTTCGATGTTGTTTACCGGCATTTCGTTGACGGTTTAAGTTATGAGTTTCTGCGGATTTTTCTTGAGCATCTTTGATTTGAGCTTTAAGTGGTTTGACTGGTTCGGAATGAACCGGTTTTCGCGCAGCCATTTGGGCTTCAACTTCTTTTTTAATTCGCGGACGCATTGCGTTGATTAGTAAAGTTTGAAGACATGCAATAATCCCCCCGGCAAAGAAGTACAATCCTAATCCAGCAGGGGCGATCCAGGTCATAAAGGCAAACATTACAGGAGTATAAATCATCATCATTCCCGTTGTCATTTTAGCCATTTGACCATTTTGTTGCGGCATTCCACGGGTTGAAAGCCATCCTTGAAGGGCGTAGATCAAGAAGGTCAATGCAACGAACGTGAAGCTGCGGCCTGCAAGGTTGATGCCGAAGAATGTTGAGTGCGCCAAGTCAGGTGAGTATTCAATTGCGGCATACAGGGCAGCAAAAATTGGCATTTGAATCAAGAGCGGTAAACATCCGATTCCACCGGTCATTGAAATTTCATTATCCCGATACAAGGCCATCATTTGTTGGCTTAAAAGCATCTGCTCTTCTTGCGTTTGAGCCTTTTGAGCTTGCTTTTGAAGTTCCATTAATTGCGGTTGGATCGCAGCCATTTTCTCTTGTTGAACCGTTGATTTTTTCATTTGGTTTAACATTAATGGAAGTAACAGGAATCGGACAACAATTGTAATGACAACGATCGACCAGCCGTAACTTCCGCCTAAAAGGTTTGCAAGCCATTTTAAAAGATGTTGGGTTGGTACTGCAAGGTAGTCATAAATAAATCCGTATGGTTTTCCTGAGCTTGTGCGTTGGACACATCCGCTAAGAAAAAGCGAAGTTGTTAAGAAAATTCCTGCAAGGATCACAATTTTTTTCTTTTTCAATTTTCAAATCCTCTCATTATAGTTTCATGGACTATGATAAGAAAAATACTTTAGAATTTCAATATCTTCTAGTCTATTGGTATGTCACTGAAAAATCTTTGTATGGCGAATGGTTGATTTCAGCGATGCGAACGTTATCAACACGGCCGCTTGGTGAGGGTGAAAGTTTAACCTGACTGATAAATTGTTGCAAAGTCATCGGATCAGCTTGGGCTTCAATGTAAACAGATCCGTCATTCCGGTTCATTACAGTTCCTTTAACGCCAAGTTGATCGGCAAGTTTTTTGGTCATAAAACGGAATCCAACTCCTTGAACTAAACCATAAACTTCAATTTTGATTGTTTTCATGAAAACACTTTCTTTCTTTAGATTAACAATATTTTAGCATAAAATTTGATTTAATTTTAAGGGTTATGCTTTTCCTTATTGAATTGAGTATGGTAAAATCGAGTTTAGATTTTTTGTCGGAGGGATAATTATGAATATTGGAATTGATAAAATTAGTTTCTTTACGCCACATTTATGCTTAGATATGGCAGAATTAGCTGAAGCACGAAATGTTGATCCAAATAAATATCTAATTGGAATTGGACAAAGTAAAATGGCAGTCATTCCTCCAACGCAAGATGTTGTTTCAATGGCGGCTAATGCGGCTGATAAAATATTAACTCCTGAAGATAAGGAACAAATTGATATGGTTTTATTTGCAACCGAATCAGGAATTGATAACTCTAAATCAGGAGCAGTATATCTTCAACGCTTGTTAGGATTGAAACATCAGGTTCGAGTAGTGGAGTTGAAACAGGCGTGTTATACGGCAACGGCTGCAATTCATTTTGCACATGGACACATTGCAATGAATCCAGACTCAAAAGTTTTGGTAATTGGCGCTGATAATGCTCGTTATGGATTAGCAACGAAAGGCGAACCAACGCAAGGCGGTGGGGCCGTAGCAATGTTAATTAGTCGTGATCCACAAATTTTGGCGATTCAAGACGATGCAACCTACTGGGCTGACGATGTAATGGACTTTTGGCGTCCGTTAGGATTTGATGAAGCGTTAGTTGATGGCAAGTATTCAACCAATGTTTATCTTGAATTCTTTAAGCATGTTTTCAAAGAATACCAAGACAACACTGGGTTTGATATTTCAAAATTTGATGCGATGTTATTCCACTTACCATACACAAAGGAAGGGTTTAAAGCATTAAAGATTGCAATCGAAGATGCAGATCCAACAGTTGCTGCCCGGTTAACGCATGAATTTGAAAATGTTCGGCGGTATAGCAACCAAATCGGGAACCTTTACACAGGTTCATTGTATTTAGGATTACTTTCGTTGCTTGAAAATTCAACGGACCTTAAGGCTGGAATGCGGTTAGGGTTGTACAGTTATGGTTCAGGTGCTCAAGGTGAATTCTACTCAGGTTTGCTTCGCCCAGGATTTGACCAAAACATCGAACACGAGGCATTCCAAAAAGTCTTGGATGCCCGGAAACAACTGAGCGTTGCCGAATATGAAGACGTTTATAATTCACGAATCAAGATCAGTGATAAGACTCGGAAGCTTGATATCAGTACTGATCCTGCAAAATTTGTATTTGCAGGGGTTGAAGATTATCAACGGCAATATGTTGTGAAATAATTAAGGACAATCAGGTAATTTATAAATGAAACATTGCTTTTGATGGCGTTTTTTGTCAGAATAGAAATAAAGCAATGTTTTTATTTTATAGTAATAAGAGGAGATTTTTATGACAAATGAAAATCAGTTCACTTTATCAGATCATGATGAAGCTACAAAAACATTAACCGAAGCCGTAACAGGCAAGATTCAATATTTACAGACATTAGCAAAGGCAATTGATGATCAAGATGACCGTCAAGTGTATGAACTTATTAATTCAAAAAAGTATTCTAATGAAATTTTACATGCCCGTCATGGTGCTCAGGATACAGAAAACGAAAAGTTAGTTGAAGATATTCAACCAAAGATCAGTGCATTTTTAAGCCAAAAACTGATCAAGTATTTAAATGAAATGTACCCGTTTTTCTACTTCGAGGAAACAGCTCCTGGGAATTTTCAATTTTATTTTGGAAATTGGTGGGGCAGAAGACTTTTCGGAACCGTCGACGTCTTGAACGTTGAATTTCATTTTGACAAACGCGAATATGAAAAATTGTCGAGGGCGTTTGAACTTGAATATGAAAACAAACGGTTAAACAGTGATGCAATCGAACGGCTTTCAAAGGAAAACGAACGATTGCAAAGTTTGATCGATTCTCAAGATGAACGTGATCAGCAAAAAGAAGAATTACGGGCTCAAATCAAGGCAGTTTCCCAAGAAAAGGTAATGCCATGGGAAAGCTCAAAACAACGTGAATCAAAGCAAAAGTTGGTTGATCAGTTAAGCCATTTAACTGAGCTTGATGAAGAAGCCAATGATGCATACCGGACGATTCGGGATAACGAAGAAACGGTTTTAGCCTTATCAAAGGAAGATACGTTAATTGGATATGAAAAGCAAAGTATCGTATCGAAATTCGGTAACTTTGAAAACTTTGAAGCAAAGAATAAGACCCTTTATCGCGACTACATCGCAAATTTGATTGCTGCAGAAAAATAGGTGAGATAAGATGAGCGAAAAATTACAAACGGTAACGTTTTTCCCAGATGGAACAACAAAACAAAAAAGTAAGGATGCCCGTTCATTAAGCACAACGGGCCGCTTAATGGCATATCGCGATCAATTGAAGAAAAATTTGGATAACGGAATCCGCTTTACAGAGATTTTAAATCAATTGATTACAACGGATGATGCGATGGTTTTATTGAAGTCGATTCAACAATTATCGACCTATCAGCTTGACTCTGCATACTTGATTTACCCGCAACAATATACGCGGCCGGACTTTTATTTGATCTTTTTAGGCCGGCTTCTTGGATTGCATCAAGCGGAAAAATTGGTTTTACAAGCCAACGAGCAAAATGATGAACTGTATCAGGAATTTCCGGGAATTGATAAGTTGGGGTACTTTACATTTGTGGAAAATCCAGACGGGAGTGCATACTATGTTGAACAACATACTCAAGAAGCGTTATTCTTTATTGATTTTAATAAACACTTACTTCTTTTCAATAGCGAAGCATTAACGAATTTACTGATCGTTAAGTTGAAGAAGGAAATCAATGAAGAAACATTGCGGAAGTTTGAACTTCAATTACTTGCGATTGGAAAATTCATGAAGGAAGATTATGGATTTGATGTTGACTTTAACATTTTAGATCCATCAAATTATGCATCATATGCAATTATGGATGATCAAATGCCGCAAACCGCATTGGATAAATTATTCATTAATGCTTCAAATGCAGGTTACATGTTGATTACCGGAATGCATAATGAAGCTGAATTAGAGCTGAGCCGGGGCATTAAAATGGCAGTTGAACCTCAAGAAAATGGTCAGTGGGTAATTAAAATCAATGACCCTGATAACCGAATTTCATGGTTTGATGTACTGAATAAGTATGATTTCATTCGTGATTGGTACTTGGAAAACCTCGAAAGTCTTGAAATCAAGAATGATTCGCGTTACTACTAATTTATAGAAGGTGAAAATGGTGGATTTTAATCGAATGCTTGGATTAGCACGGCAAAGCGCTTTTCCGGAAATGCTGCCTGCAAAAAAAATTACGCTTGACGAAAAATACAGTAATTTGGTTGTGAATGTCAATTTGAGTTTGGCAAATCTGTTTACGAAGATTCAAGCAAAGGCATCGAAAGCAGAATTGCTTGAAAGTTATTGCCGTGGGATGCGTGACTTTTTTGAAATGGCCAATTTCAAAGAATGGGCATATATTATGCTGATGACCGATGAAGATTTAAATCAAATCGGACAAAAATGGAAGAGCGATTCGTTTGCAACGGTTTATTTGATTATTCAACAGCAAATTAACAAGTGCTACTTTAACCGTCAACCACAAGCCTTAGTACATGCTTGGCACATGTATTTGAAACTGGGATTGATCGATTTGGACTTTGATGAGCAAGAAATTGAAACGCAGTACATGAAGATGTATGATCAAAATTAAAAACTGTAACAATACATTAAAAGCAAGCGTGATGGAAGCAGAAAAGCGAATAAATCGCGGAGCATAGATTCTGAGGTTTGCGTCCTTCTACTTAGCTCGTTTGTTTTGGTGGATATAGCAAAGAGGCTGCGACTTATGTCATAGCCTCTTTTTGAGTAAATAAAAAAAACACGTTCATTAACTGAACGTGTACAAATGGTGATTCGGGAGAGATTCGAACTCTCGACAATCCGCTTAGAAGGCGGATGCTCTATCCAGCTGAGCTACCGAACCATCTCAACAACGTTAGTATTATATGATGATTATTCTTAAAAGTCAATTTAATTTTTAAGCATGATGAACCTTGACGAGTCAATTAGATTTTGATAAACTACAACTGTTGTACTTGTGCATAGTACAACTGCAACCGCACGTTTTAAGTTTAAGTGTTCGAATGAACCACTAAATTACGGCGAGTCTAAGGATTAATTAAGGAGGTGCACAAGATGTACGCAATCATTAAAACTGGTGGCAAGCAATTAAAAGTTGAAAAGGGTCAAGCTATCTACGTTGAAAAGTTAGACGTTAAGGCTGGCGACAAAGTAACTTTTGATCAAGTTGTCTTAGTTGGTGGTGAAAAGACTGTTATCGGGACACCATTAGTTGAAGGTGCAACCGTTACAGGAACAGTTGAAAAGCAAGGCCGTGCAAAGAAAGTTGTAACTTTCAAGTACAAGCCAAAGAAACACCAACACACAAAGCAAGGTCATCGTCAACCATATACAAAGGTTGTTATTGACGAAATCAACGCTTAATTGAAAGTTGGTTGATATTTTGATTCAAGCACATTTTAATTATCAGTCCGGAAAACTTTCTGGATTTGAATTAAAAGGGCATGCAGATGCCGGTGAATACGGACAAGATATTGTCTGTTCCGCGGTGTCTGTTCTTGCAATCAATACCGTTAATAGTTTAGAAAAGCTTGCACAAAGCAAACCGCAAGTTTTATCGGATGATGAAAATGGCGGGTTCCTTAAAGTTGAGCTTTCCGATGATCAAGTGCAACTTCCAAATGTTCAATTGCTGCTTCAAAGTTTTGAACTCGGTTTACAGGATGTTGCAAATAGTTATGGTAAATACATCAAGATAAAATAAGCATTGAGGAGGTGCAACTGTTATGTTAATGAACTTGCAATTCTTTGCTCACAAAAAAGGTGGCGGTTCAACTGCCAACGGTCGTGACTCACGTTCAAAGCGTTTAGGCGCTAAGAGTGCTGATGGTCAACTTGTAAAAGGCGGTTCAATCATTTACCGTCAACGCGGTACACATATCTATCCAGGTGTAAACGTAGGTATGGGTGGCGATAATACATTATTTGCTAAGGTTGAAGGGGTTGTACGTTTCGAACGCAAAGGCCGTGACAAACGTCAAGTATCTGTTTACCCAGTTGCTGACTAATGTATTTTGAAAGAGGCTGTGACGAAAGTCCGGCCTCTTTTTTTATTAAGTGAGGGATTATGATGAATAAAACGGAATATCATACGCGAATCAGCAAGGTCCGGAATTTTATTGGGGATCATCATATGGATGGTTTCTTGGTAACGAATCCGGTCAATATTAATTATCTCTCTGGATTTACCGGAGATGAGGGCTTGCTTTTGATTACTGATCAAACGGCTTATCTGATTAGTGATGCTCGGTTTCAGGTTGAACTGATGACTCAAACGATTACAGAATATCGGATTACAAGCGATTATTATCAAACCGCTTGTCAGTTGTTTGAACAGGATCACCTCGTGGCTGTTGGATTTGAGGCATCGATTAGTTACCATGATTACGATTATTTGGATGAGAATTCAGTTGCGGATATTGTTCCAACTGAAAATTTGATTGAATATTTTCGTTCGATTAAAAGTGATGCTGAGATTCAGATTTTGAAAAAAGCAGCATCATTAGCAAAAAAAGGCTATTTTTGTTTACTTACTGAAATTCTTAAACTAGGACTCTCAGAAAAAGAAGTTGCCAACCGTTTTGATTTTGAAATGCGGCAATTAGGAGCTGATAAGGCATCATTTGATCCGATTATCGCAACCGGAATTGAGAATACAGTCAAACCGCACAGCGTTAATTCCAGCCGTAAAATTCAGGTGGGGGATTTGATTTTGGTTGATTACGGTTATTTTTATCAAGGGTATACGTTTGATGTCACGCGGGTTTGCGGAATGGGCACGCAATCTCCGGAAATTCACCGGTTGACGGCGGCTGTTCAGGATGCCCTTCTTGAAACAATGCAAATCGTTGCTCCTGGTTTGCCATTTTCTGCTCTTTGGCAAAAAGCGAATGCCATTTTGAAAAATTATCACCTTAACCAGTATTTTACGCATGGAATCGGTCATGGAATCGGCCGGTCAATTCATGAAATGCCAACTTTGAGTTATCGCAGCGATGAACTGCTTCAAGTTGGACAGGTAATTACGATCGAGCCGGGGGTATACGTTCCCGGAGTCGGTGGTATTCGATTGGAAAATGATTTATTAGTTACTGCGAACGGTTTTGAAAATTTGACTGATTTTGACTTAGGATTAACGGAACTCTAATAATCTGCTTGACAAAATAAAGAATTCACGTGAAAATATTCAGTATAGTGATTTCTTTAACTATGTATCGGAAATTCAAAATTTTACCTGAGGAGGACAAAAAATGATTTCTGTAAATGATTTTAAAACAGGATTAACAATTCAAATTGATGGCGAATTATGGCGGGTCGTTGAATTCTTACACGTTAAGCCAGGTAAAGGTTCAGCCTTTGTTCGTTCAAAACTTAAAAACTTACGGACAGGTGCTGTTCAAGAAAAGACATTCCGTGCTGGTGAAAAGGTAGAACAAGCCCAAATCGATCGGAAAGAAATGCAATATTTGTATGCTGATGGCGACAACTATGTCTTCATGGATACTTCAACATACGAACAACTTGAGTTAAACAAGGCTCAAATCGAAGACGAAATCAAGTACTTAAAGGAAAATATGCTTGTTAAGGTCATCATGCATGATTCAGAAACTTTAGGACTTGAATTGCCAAATACTGTTGATTTGGTTGTTGCTGAAACTGAACCAAACATTAAGGGTGACACATCATCAGGTGGCTCAAAGCCAGCGACAATGGAAACTGGATTAGTTGTTCAAGTTCCATTCTTCATCAACGAAGGCGATACGCTTACAATCAATACATCAGACGGTACTTACATTTCACGTGCATAATTTAAAGGAGGCTATTAATAATGGCTGAAGATAATAACATCATTTTAGCAAGTCAAGAACCTAGTTTAGGCGAAATTAAGATTGCGCCCGAAGTTGTTGAGGTCATTATTGGAATCGCAGCAAGTCAAGTTGACGGCGTATACTCAATGCGGGGTTCGTTAGCCAACAGTGTTTCAAAGCTTTTTGGCAAGGAAAATCGGAGTAAAGGCGTTAAGCTTGATCAAAAAGATTCATCATTAAAAGTCGACGTTTATGCATTACTTAACTATGGGGTTTCAGTGCCGAAAGTCGCATATGAGATCCAAGAGAAGGTAAAACAACAAGTTTTGTTTATGACCGGATTGAAATTGGATGTTGTTGATGTTCACATTCAGGGAATTGTTCCTGAAAAGCAAGAATCAACGATCGATCCAAATAATCCTTTTGCAGAAGAAAACGGTGAAGAATAGTGAGTATTACAAGACACCAAATTCGAGAGGTTGCTTTTCAAGCTTTATTCGCGGTAAACAGTAATCCTGATACTGATGCGATGACTGTTGTTGATAATCTGCTTGAAGAAAAGCATGTTTCAAAATGTCCAGATTATTTGCGTGAATTAGTTCAGGGAGTTTTAGGTCGTCAAGTTGAACTTGACGATGAAATTGCTTCAAAGCTTAATTCAAAATGGACGTTAAGCCGGTTACCAAAAACGGATTTGATCATTTTACGATTAGGATTATACGAAATTCAAAATTGTGATGAAGTTCCGAATAAGGTTGCGCTGAACGAAGCACTTCAACTTGCAAAGGAATTTAGCGATGAAAAGCAACGTGGGTTTATTAACGGCGTTCTTTCGAATTTTATTTAAAGTAAAGAGATTGCGGTATGCCGCAATCTCTTTTTCTTACTCAAATTAC
The DNA here is from genome assembly GCF_001435375.1 of Ligilactobacillus araffinosus DSM 20653. Classification (GTDB taxonomy): domain Bacteria; phylum Bacillota; class Bacilli; order Lactobacillales; family Lactobacillaceae; genus Ligilactobacillus; species Ligilactobacillus araffinosus. Next base: position 195,418 of record NZ_AYYZ01000029.1, read on the forward strand.
TTTTTCAAATAATTATTTTGAAGGAGATATGCTAAAATCATAGTATGAATAATTACTTAAGGGAGATTGATTTTGGTGACAACGAAACTGGATGGGAAAAAGCTTTCAAATGAAATTAAAGAAGAATTAAAGGAGCGGGTCCGCTGCCTTCAAGATAAAGGAATTACCCCGTGTTTAGCGGTTGTCCTTGTCGGTGATGATCCTGCAAGTCAGGTATATATTCGCAATAAAAAACGAGCAGCGCAAAAGGTTGGGGTTAAAACCCTTGATAATGTTTTACCAGCTTCAACAAGTGAAAATGAGATCATTGATTTAATTTATTCATTGAACAATGATCCGCAAGTTCACGGAATTCTCGTTCAGTTGCCGTTGCCGCAAGGAATTAATGAAGACCGAGTGATTCAAGCGATTTTACCTTCAAAAGACGTTGATGGCTTTCATCCGCAAAACATTGGTAAATTATTTATGAATAAGGGAGAGCTTGCCCCGTGTACGCCGAACGGGATAATGCACTTGTTGGCAAAATACGATATTCAACTTGATGGGAAACGGGTCGTAATCGTTGGCCGCAGTAAAATTGTCGGGATGCCGATGATTGCAATGATGCTGAATGCGAATGCAACAGTCACGGTCACTCACAGTCATACTCAGAATTTAAAAGAAATTACCCGGGAAGCCGACGTGGTGATCGTGGCTGTTGGCAAAGCAGAATTTTTGACGGGCGACTATTTTAAACCAAGCGCAGTTGTTATTGATGTTGGAATGAACCGCAATGAAGCCGGAAAATTAGTTGGTGACGTTGAAGCCGCTTCAACAGCGGATAAAGTTGCATTTATGACGCCGGTTCCTGGTGGGGTCGGTCCGATGACGATTGCAATGCTTTTAAAACAAACGATTGAAATTGCAGAGAGAAGTATTTAAATGGAACGGAAAAATTATTTAACCGTTACGGCTTTAACCAAGTACATTGCACGTAAATTTACATATGATCCATATCTTGAGCGAGTGTACTTAATCGGGGAAATTTCAAATTTTCGGTTACGGGAAAGGCATCAATACTTTAGTATTAAGGACGAAAATGCCAAAATTGAAGCAGTGATGTTCCAATCCAATTTTAACCGAATCAAATTTGTCCCTGAAGATGGGATGAAAGTCCTAGTAACTGGTAGGATTGAGGTTTATGAACAAACCGGAAAGTACCAAATCAACATTGAAACGATGCAGCCGGATGGAGTTGGTGCTTTGTATCAAGCTTATGAACAATTAAAAGCGAAGTTGGCTCAAGAAGGAGTTTTCAGTCGGCCGAAACGTTCGCTCGTTAAATTTCCAAAGCGAATTGCAGTCATTACCAGTCCGTCTGGGGCGGTTATTCGGGATATTATTACGACAACACGGCGTCGTTATCCAATCGTTCAACTTGTTTTGTTTCCAGCCGAAGTTCAAGGCGAATATGCGAAGGATTCACTAGTTGGACGTCTAAAAGAAGTTAATGCTCGCGGTGACTTTGATACGATTATTATTGGGCGTGGGGGCGGTTCAATTGAAGATTTATGGCCGTTCAACGAAGAAGAGGTTGCCCGTGCAATTGCTGATAGCAAAATTCCTGTAATTTCATCTGTTGGTCACGAAACGGATACGACCTTGTCAGATTTAGCGGCTGATGTACGCGCAGCAACGCCGACAGCAGCGGCAGAGTTGGCAACCCCTGTTTTAACTGATGAGATCTTGAAACTGAAAGACTATCAAGTCCGCCTTGCCCAGGCAATGAAACGGATAATTCAACTTAAACAGCAACGCCTTTCAAAGCTGGAAAAATCATATATTTTTCGGCAGCCTGAACGGTTATATGATGGGTTTATGCAAAAAATCGATTTGCTTGAAACCCGCCTTTTAAACAATGTTCAACAAAAACTTCAAACTGAACATCAACGGCTTTTAGTTTTAAATGGAAAGTTACAAAAGTGCAGTCCGCAACAGTTGATTCAGGATGATCGGCACCGTGTGGATAATTTGCAAGACCATCTGCTTGAACGCATTCAAAATCTAATGTCGATGAAAGAACAACAGTATCTTCGCGCAAACCATGCCCTAGCGCTGTTGAATCCGCTCAACGTTATGGGACGGGGATTTTCATACGTAACAGATCCGAATGATCAGGTAATTAAATCGGTTGATTCCATTACCATTCATGATCAACTTAATCTTCATTTGAAAGACGGAACCGCTCAAGTTGAAGTTCAGAAAATTAGAAAGTATCAATCATGAGTACAACAAAACCAACATTTGAAGAACAATTAAATCAATTAGAACAAATCGTAAATCATCTTGAACAGGGAGATGTTCCATTGGAAGAAGCGCTTGATCAGTTTCAAGCAGGAATGAAGTTAAGCAAACACCTTCAAGATACATTGGAAAATGCGGAAAAGACATTGACCCATGTTGTTGATGACCAAGGAAATGAAAAGTTATTTGAAAAAGGAAATTCAGATGAAGAATAATCAAATTGAAGAGTTTAAACAGGCAACGATTACGAAAATTGATCAGTGTCTTGATGAGTATCTTGCCAGTCTAGAAAGTTATACGATTTTAAAAGACGCAATGTGTTACTCGGTTGATGCAGGCGGCAAACGGTTACGGTCGTTCTTGATTTTGGCAATTTGCCAAACATTTAAAGGAAAGTATTCTGATTTGGACTTGCAAGTCGCATCAAGTTTAGAATTGATCCACACGTATTCACTGATTCATGATGATCTGCCAGAAATGGATAACGATGATTTACGGCGTGGCAAACCAACGAACCATAAAGTTTATGGACAAGCAATGGCGGTATTAGCCGGAGACGGTTTGCTGACGACCGCTTTTGAGTGGTTAAGCCGATTAGAGCTTGACCCTGTAATTCAGGTTAAACTAATTCACGCATTAAGCAAGGCAGCCGGTCCCGAAGGAATGGTCAACGGGCAAGTTGGTGACATTCAAGGCGAACAGCACCAATTAACTTTGGCCCAGCTTCAGCGTGTTCATCGCGGAAAGACCGGAGCTTTGATTCAATATGCCTGTTATGCAGGCGGATTGCTGAGTAATGTTTCGGCTGAACACCAAGATGCATTAAAGCAATTTGGAACTCAATTTGGATTGGCATTTCAAATTTATGATGATATCCTCGATGTTGTGGGAACAGAAGCTGAACTGGGAAAGAAAGTTCATAAAGATCAAGCTGAAAATAAGAATACCTATCCGAGATTATTAGGTCTTGAAGGAGCCCAAAAAGAATTACGTCATTCAGTTCAATTGATGCGTGAAAGTCTTGCGGTGCTTCATCAGGATGGAATTGATATTTCATTATTAGCTGATTTTTTAAATTATTTTAAGATAAAGGATAAAGCATGAAAAAAGAACGAATTGATATATTACTTGTAAAACAGGGACTTTTTGACAGTCGCGAACAGGCGAAGCGTGCCGTTATGGCGGGGGAAATTTTAGGTGAAAATGAAGAACGGCTTGATAAACCAGGAATGAAAATTGATCCTGAGACCAAGCTGCATTTTAAAGGAACTAAAATGCCATATGTCAGCCGGGGCGGATTGAAACTTGAAAAAGCACTTAAAGTTTTTAAATTATCTGTTCGCAACAAAATTGTCCTTGATATTGGGTCTTCAACCGGCGGCTTTACGGATGTTGCGCTTCAAAAAGGGGCAAGGCAAGTTTATGCGCTTGACGTCGGGACGAACCAACTTGTATGGAAATTAAGACAAGATCCGCGGGTTGTTGTCATGGAAAATACTAATTTCCGGTACAGTAAACCAGAAGATTTTACAGATGGGCAACCGGAATTTGCAACTACGGACGTTTCTTTCATTTCATTAAAGTTGATTTTGCCGCCCCTTCATCCAATTTTGAAGGAAAATGGCGATTTAGTAGCATTGATCAAGCCGCAATTTGAAGCCGGGCGGGAGAAAGTCGGGAAGCATGGAATCATTCATGATCCAAAAGTGCATGAAGAAGTGATCAACATGATCATTAATTTTGCGGTTGAAAACCAATACGATGTTTGTGATTTGGACTTTTCACCAATTACGGGTGGTCACGGTAATATTGAGTTCTTGATTCACTTAAAGGCCGTTGACCGGGAAGGCCAAATTGCACCTGAAATTGATCCGTATCGGGTTGTTCAACAGGCACATGCCACGTTACAGAACCAATAATCAAAGGAAGGGGATTAATATGCTTCAAGAGTTAAGAATTAAAGATTTTGCAATTATTGAAGAAGCAGATATTGATTTCCAAGCTGGAATGACGGTTTTAACCGGGGAAACAGGTGCTGGAAAGTCGATCATCATCGATGCCTTAGGGCTTTTGGCTGGTAGCCGCGGTTCAGTTGACTTTATTCGAAAGGGTGCTTCTAAGGCGGTCCTTCAAGGTCAATTTATATTGCCGGCTTCAGCTCCTGTTTTTCAAATTCTTGATGATTTGGGGATTGATTATGAAGATCAAACGTTAATCCTTCAACGGGATTTATATCAAGCGGGAAGAAACGTTTGCCGCATCAATGGAGTATTGGTCAATTTGACTTCATTGCGTAAAGTTGGTGAGATGTTGATCGATATTCACGGGCAAAATGAACACCAGTCATTGATGCGGCCAGAAACGCATCTCAGTTTATTGGATGAATACGATCATCATTTGCGTGACGAACTGCGGCATTACCAGGATGCATATCACCAATACCGCAAGTTAAAAACGGCATTGGATAAAAGAGAGGCCAATGAGAAAGAATGGGCTCAACGGTTGGATATTTTGCAGTTTCAACTTAATGAAATTGAAAGTGCTCAACTTGTTCCACATGAAGAAGAAAAGCTGATTGAAGAAAAGGATCAGCTTGATAATTACCAAACGATCCATGATGCGCTTGAAAACAGCTATCAGGCATTGATGGGTGAAAACGTGGATGTAATCGGTCAACTTGGAACGACAATGGATGAACTTGAAAAGATTTCAGACCTTTCTAGCGATTTAAATGGTATTTACGAAAAAGTTTCTGATGCATTTTATAATTTGCAAGATGTTTCGCACGAGATCAATAATCAATTGGATTCAATGGAATGGGATGAAAACCGGCTTGACCAAATTGAACAGCGCTTAGATTTAATTCATCAATTGAAACGGAAATACGGCGACTCAGTGCAACAGGTAATTGATTATGGTCAAAAAATCAAACAGGAATTGGCTGAAATGCAGGACAGCGCGGAAAGTTCAGAAGAGCAAGAGAAGGCGGTCAAGACAGCGTATGACGCAGCTTTTAAGTTAGCACAGACGCTTTCAAGTCATCGTCATCAAGCAGCGCATAAGTTGGAAATGGCAATTCATCAGCAATTAAGCGCATTGTATATGGATAAGGCCGTCTTTAAGGTTAAGTTAAGCGGAAATCAAGAATTAACTTCAACTGGATTAGATGATGTTGAATTTTACATTCAAACTAATCCCGGGGAATCGATGGGTCCCCTTGCTAAAATTGCATCTGGCGGGGAGCTTTCACGAATTATGTTGGCATTAAAAACGATCTTTTCACAACAGCAAGGCGTTACAAGTATTATTTTTGATGAAGTTGATACGGGGGTCAGCGGTCGGGTTGCACAGGCAATCGCTGAAAAAATTTCGCAGATTTCACATAATTCGCAGGTATTATGTATTTCGCACTTGCCGCAAGTGGCAGCGATTGCGGATCATCACTACTTTATCTCGAAGAAGGTCATCGATGGCCGGACCGAAACAAGTGTTCAAAAATTAACTGCCCAGACCCGAATTCGGGAAATTGCCCGGATGTTATCCGGTTCAGAAATTACAGAATTGACCTTGAAACATGCTGATGAATTAATCCAAATGGCTGATCAGATTAAAAATAAAGGATGAATTCCATTTTGGAATTCATCCTTTATTTAATATAATCACGATATAAACCAATTACTTTTCCTAAAATCGTTACGTGATCAAGGATAATTGGATCCATGGTGTCATTTTCCGGTTGTAAGCGATAATTGTGCGCTTCACGGAAGAACCGCTTGCACGTTGCTTCGTTTTGATCAGTCATCGCAATTACGATCTCACCGTTATCAGCCGTTGACTGCTTGCGGACAATCACTTTGTCGCCGTTAAAAATTCCAGCGTTGATCATACTTTCACCGCGAATCGTCAGCATAAATAAATCATCAGCGGTGTCAAAGTTAGGTGGAAGCGGGAAATAATCCGTGGTTTCTTCAACTGCTAAGATTGGTTGACCAGCAGTAACCGTTCCAATCATTGGAATGGCATCTGGTTTGGAACTCGAAACTCCTAATGCTTCCATCCCAGTAGGAGTAACTTCAATTGCCCGTGGCTTGGTTGCATCTTTAATAATAAATCCGCGTTTTGCTAACCGCGCAAGATGGCCATGAACTGTTGATGTTGATGAAAGGTCAACGGCTTCACCGATTTCACGGACAGTTGGCGGATAACCTTTTTCTTGGACCGTTTCATAAATAAAACGGAGAACTCTCATTTGGCGTTCTTCAGTCGGCTTACTCATAATAAACTCCTTTATTGATCTTCTTATTGACTTAAATGTTAGCACATATTTTTGCCAAAAACAAACAAAGGTTCGCTATCGTTGAAATTTAAGATTTTCTTTTGTAAAATTAAACTAAATACTTAAGGGAAAGGAGCACTGAGCGATGACGGAGGATAAATCAACGAACGAACAAAATGAACAACGTGGCGGGGCAATTCCTCAAGATTTGATCGATCGAATCAATGAACTTGCTCACAAGAAGAAAGACAAGGGATTGACTGAAGAAGAACAAGCTGAACAAAAACGGTTGCGTGAAACTTACCTTTCACTTTTCCGCGAAAACTTCAGAAGTCATATCGAAATGCTTCAAGTTTATGATAAAGATGGAAAAGAAGTTACTCCTGAAAAGGTAAAACGGATTCAACGCGAACGTGGCTTGCGGGATGATTAATTATAATTTGGAATGAAGGCTTTATTTTTTAGCTTTTTTCGCTTAAAATGATAACTATGTTAGTCGTAAGGAGGAAAGGATCTTGTCAACAGGAATTGTAGTTTTACTTGTAATCATTGGCGTGATTGCTGGATTTGCAATTGGTTTTTTTGCTGCAAAGAAGTATCTTGAAAACTACTTGAAGAAGAATCCACCATTCAACGAACAAATGCTTAAAACCATGATGCTTCAAATGGGTCAAAAGCCATCACAACGGAAGATTAACCAAATGATGACTTCAATGAAGGCCAGCTATGCTAAAGAAAACAGCAAGAAGAAAAAATAATTAGACTGAATTACGAAAAAGACTGTGACGTGATCGCCACAGTCTTTCTTTTATGATTTAATTTTCTTCGTTGCCGGATCAACGTATACAAAATTAGGATCAATTTGGTCGTCAAGCTTATCAAAGGCTTGTTCCATTTGTGAAATGATCTTGCGTTGATTTTCATCATTTAATTTTATTTTCCGGTCAACCACAATTGGATCGCCAATTGCGACGGTAATTTTTTTCCGGGAAAGTAATGTTTTAAAGGTTAATGGGCCTTGATAAACCGCTGGAACGATCGGGACGTTGGCCATTTTAGCAATCAAGGTCACGCCGCCTTTCATTGTTTGTGAATGACGGGTTCCGGATGGAAACATGATCAATGACATGTCTTTATTACGAAGCCATTTAACAGGCGTTTTGATTGCTGATGGTCCTGGATTTTCACGATCAACCGGAAATGCATTGGCATGTGTTAAAATAAATTTTAAAATTGGATTTTTAAAGAGTTCTTTTTTTGCCATAAATGCAAACTGCTTTGGGGCAGCAGCAAGGGCAAATAAAAGTGGGTCAAACCATGTTCGATGCGGCCCGACAAGGATATAATTGCCTTCAGGAAGCTTTTCTTTATTTAAAACGGTTAGTTTACCGTTAAAGATTCGAACAAGAAATGCAACGACCCGGCGCATAAAATTGTAAAACATGGTGTCACTCCTTTCGTTTTTAATCCATTTTAGTATGCAAAAAATTACAGCAACTTTCAAGTAAATTTAATAAATTAGTGAGGAAGGCTATGGAAAAGGTCAAGTTATATGAAAATGAACGGGTAGATTCGCTGTTAGCGGAGAATTTGCAAATTATTCAAAGCGCTGATGTTTTTTCGTTTTCGCTTGATGCGGTTTTACTTGCAGATTTTGTAAAGCCTGTTAACCGTCCAGACCGCAAAGCAGTCGATCTGTGTGCTGGTAATGGAGCTGTTGGATTATTTATTAGTAAGAAATTTGCCGGGCAGATCGATCAGATTGAAATTCAACCCCGATTAGCGGATATGAACCAGCGCAGTTTAGAATTAAATGGACTGACTGATCGAATTAAGGTCTATAATCGCGACTTGAAGAATGTATTTTCATTCCTTGAGAAGGATTCGTATGACGTTGTTACATGTAATCCGCCGTACTTTAAAACATTGCCGCAAAGTAAAAAGAATCCAAACCGGTATCTAGCGCTTGCGCGGCATGAAATTACGGTTACGTTGGAGGATACGGTCGAAGCTACCAGTGGGTTATTAAAAACAGGTGGCAAAGCTTATTATGTTCACCGTCCGGATCGGTTGATCGAAATTTTAGATACGATGCAGGCTCATCGATTAGCGCCGAAACGGATCAAATTGGTTTATCCCAAGCAGAGACGAAATGCTAACATGGTCTTGATTGAAGCAATCAAGGATGGAAAATCAGACGGGTTGAAGTTTTTACCACCGGTGATCACCTACACTGACCAAAATGAATATACCCCAACAATTAAGGAAATTTTATATGGAAAGTAAATATTATATGTATGTCTTGTTGTGCGCGGACGGAACGTTTTATGGCGGATTTACCAATGACGTTGCGAAACGAGTTGCCACGCATAATGCAGGAAAGGGTGCCAAATACACTAAGACGCGGCGCCCAGTTAAATTGCTTTATCATGAAGAATTTGAAACGAAATCAGCCGCTTTAAAAGCTGAATATTCGTTCAAACATCAATCGCGCAAAAAGAAGGAGCAGTTCTTGCTTAATCATGGTGTTTCGCGGTCATCGTGGATATAATAAAAACGTAAACAGAAAGAAGGCTTTTGAAATGAAGTTAATTGCATTTGGCGTTCGAAAAGATGAAGAACCGTATTTTAAAAATTGGGAACAGCAAAACGATGTGAAAATCAAGCTTGTTCCGGATCTGCTTTCAGAAGAGAATATTGATTTAATTAAAGGATATGATGGAATCATCGGTTTGCAAACGACCCCGTATAAACGTGAGTATTTTGAAAAAATGAAGGATGCGGGAATTAAGATTCTTTCAATTCGGAATATTGGAATTGATAATATTGACTTGGATGCTGCCAAAGATAATCAAATTCCGATTACAAATGTTCCAGCATATTCGCCGAGTGCAATTGCTGAATTCACGATTACACAGATCATGCAGCTTATTCGGCATACGAAGATCTTTAATGAAAAGATGAGCCATCAAGATTATCGGTGGGAACCGAATATTAGTCGTCAAATCAACCAAATGACGGTTGGCGTTGCCGGAACTGGACGAATCGGCCGGGCAGTGATCAATTTACTTAATGGCTTGGGAACAAAAATTATTGCATTTGACCCTTATCACAACCCCGAACTGGAAAAACGTGGGATGTACGTTGATTCAATGGAAGCAATGTATCGTAAGGCGGATGTGATCACCCTCCACATGCCGGCAACGAAGGATAACTACCACCTGTTGGATGCTGCCGCATTTAGCCAAATGAAAGATGGGGTAATGATCATTAATACTGCTCGCGGAACGTTGATCGACTCAGAAGCCTTGATCAAAGCGTTAGACAGCGGCAAAGTTGGTGGAGCAGCGTTGGATACTTATGAACATGAATTACCGATTTTTGACCATGATTTAACGGGGCAAAAGATCGATGATCCGATTTTTAACAACTTAAATGAACGGAATAACGTTTTGATTACTCCTCACATAGCTTTTTACACCACTGAAGCGGTTAAGAACATGGTTGAAGTTGCATTGAACTGTGCCACGACCTATTTAAATGATGGCAAAATGACGAATCCAGTTGTTGAAATTGATTAATTTGTTATTGCAATTTTAAAAAGATTTAAGTATAATTAGAAAAGTGTTTCATACACTAATTCACACCTTATGCGATGGAACGGGAAGTGCTTGAACATTCAAGTTCCGGTTCAATTGAACATAGGGGAGGATAAAAAACTATTTTGGAGGTATTGTAATGTCAGTAATTACAATGAAACAATTACTTGAAGCTGGTGTACATTTTGGACACCAAACACGTCGTTGGAACCCTAAGATGAAGAAATACATCTTCACAGAACGGAATGGAATTTACATCATCGACTTACAAAAGACCGTTAAGTTGATCGACCAAGCATACGACTTCATGAAGAATATTGCTGCTGATGATGGCGTTGTATTGTTTGTTGGTACAAAGAAACAAGCTCAAGACGCAATCGAAGAAGAAGCAAAGCGTGCAGGTCAATACTATGTAAATCACCGTTGGTTAGGTGGTACTTTGACTAACTGGAACACAATCCAAACACGGATCAAGCGCTTAAAGGACATCAAGAAGATGGAAGAAGACGGTACATTCGAACGTCTTCCAAAGAAAGAAGTTGCTTTGTTAGTTAAGGAACGCGATCGTCTTCAAAAATTCCTTGGTGGAATCGAAGACATGCCACGGATTCCAGACGCAATCTTCATCGTTGACCCTCGTAAGGAACGGATTGCTGTTAAGGAAGCTCAAAAGTTGAACATTCCGATCGTTGCAATGGTTGATACAAACGCTGATCCAGACGAAATCGACGTTAAGATTCCATCAAACGATGATGCTATTCGTGCCGTTCGTTTGATTACTTCAAAGATGGCTGACGCAATCATTGAAGGTCGTCAAGGCGAAGACGAAGCAGACGTTACAGAAGATACATTCAAGAAAGACGACAAGCAAGTCGACTCAATCGAAGACATTGTTGAAGCCGTTGAAGGCGACAATGATTCAGATGCTGAATAGTTTATAATAATTGGCTGTCTCAGATAGTGGGCGTCGAGCCTTTTATTTGATGACAGCTTTTTTAATAAAAAGATTTAAACACTTTGAGGAGGATGGCTCATGGCAAAAATTGCTGCAAAACAAGTTAAAGAATTACGTGATAAAACAGGTGTCGGCATGATGGCTGCTAAGAAGGCTTTAGTTGCAACTGATGGCGACATGGACAAGGCAATCGATTACTTACGTGAAAAAGGGATTGCAAAGGCTGCTAAGAAAAGCGATCGCGTTGCCGCTGAAGGTTTAGCTAACGTTGTGATCAGCGGAAACACAGCAGTGATCGTTGAAGTCAACGCCGAAACAGACTTCGTTGCTCAAAACGATCGTTTTCAAGCATTAGTAAAGCGGACAGGCGAACTTCTTGCCGAAAACAAACCTGCAAATGTTAAGGCTGCTTTGGAAATCAAGACAGACCGGGGAACATTAAACGATGAATACATCGATGCAACCCAAGTTATCGGCGAAAAGATCACTTTACGTCGTTTCCAAATCGTTGAAAAAGCTGATGGCGATAACTTTGGTTCATACTTACACGATGGTGGCCGGATCGCTGTATTAGTTGTCTTAGAAGGTGCTGATGAAGCAACTGCTAAGGACGTTGCAATGCACGTTGCAGCTATCAATCCGAAGTATGTCAACCGTGATCAAGTTCCTGCAGACGAAGTTGCTCACGAAAAAGAAGTCTTAACTGAAGAAGCTAAGAATGAAGGCAAGCCTGAAAAGATCATCGAAAAGATGGTTGAAGGCCGTTTGAACAAGTTCTTCTCAGAAATTTCATTGGAAGACCAAGACTTTGTTAAGGATTCAGACCAAACTGTTGGTAAGTTTGTTGCTTCAAAAGGTGGCAAGATCAAAGCATTCTACCGTTATGAAGTCGGCGAAGGAATCGAAAAACAAGAAGATAACTTTGTAGATGAAGTTATGTCACAAATTAAATAATTGATTTAATTTACAAGTCCTATCCCTTATTAAAGGGATAGGACTTTTTTTTAATTGAAGTTAATCATTACACTACTTATTAACGGCCATTATAACGATACAAATCGAAATTGAACCGATAACTTTTTTTATGTTTTGGCATGAATCAAATTTCCCCCGATTTCCAACTTTTAACGTCACGAGATTTGAACGATAAAATAAATTAGATTGTTTTATATGACATTAAACAAATTTTAATGATTATATTGATTAAATAGTCTCATTAAAAAACATTAATTATAAATTAACGAAACAATTTGATAAAACATCGAATGATATTTAGTTAAAATCTAAAAATAACTTAATTGATTTAATAATTTACTTTGGCCTTTTTTTAATAAAGAAAAGTTCTGCAGTAACATTTTTTATTTTACACTTACCTTTAGGGCTGGAATTTCCAGCTTCTTTTTTTGTACTTAAAAGAGGTTGCGACTCATGTCACAACCTCTGATTTTTAAATCAAGTATGTTTCCTGCGCACCGATAATTTGTATAATTTCCGTTAAGTCATTTTGCGGAAGGGTATGTTTAAATTGATCAGCATATTCGTTTAAGCGTTGGTTAAGCGGAATGATTGATTTGGATTGAAGAATAGCACCTGAGTCTTGCTGTTTGGCAGCAACAAGATGATGTGCCTTTCCAAAAAATTCTTTCAAATCATCCGTTAATTGATCTGATTGATACAGCCAATCTTCATCGGGATAGTAATAATGCAGAAGTTTGGCATATGCCGGCAACCAGACGATTGGGCTATTATTTTCAGTAGCAAGCTGGTTAATTGTCAATAACCGTGTGGGATTAAACGGCATTAACTGACTTTGAAGCCATTTACTATCATGTTTTTTGATTTCTTCAGTTGATTGGTCTTTAAATTCTTTTTCAGAATAGCTAACTTGGTTGCTTTCCGGATCAACGTTGGTGTTGAACATGATTAATTGATTTAACTTGCTGTCGCGTAAATGCTTTTTCCATTTTTTAATTCGGTTGCGATGCTGTCCTTGAGTAATAAAGTTTGGAACATAGCCCATCTTTTCGCCAGTGTTCATATCTTCAATCAAAATTGCAAACGAACCGGTTAACCCGTCATCGTTGTCAAAAGGAGTGATGCGAAATTCAAGTCCCAGGACAGACGGATAATTGGTTGGTAAAATGCGAAACTTTGGCATTACCTCAGGACGCTTTAGCAGATCATTGCGCCATAGTTTTTGTAGTAACCGCATTAAGTCATAACTAACGTTGATTCTGCGATAGGGCGAAGAGTTGCTTTCAATAATATTTAAAGTATCCGCTGAAAGATGGGTAATCACAACATCTTTAAACGCACTTGCATTTTCCACGTCACCATCAATAATAACTTTTTTAATTGAAGACTTGATGATGATACCGCGGTTATTGCTGATTTGAGTAATTTTCATTTGAAGTTTTACTCTCCTTTTTTAAAGATTCATGTCGGTCTTAAAGTTTAACGTTGACATATCAGTTGCTGCAGTAATAAGCTTGCTTGTTAAAGCTTGCATGCGATCAATTCCGACTTGTTGGAAGCGAATGCTTTGCTTTGTGAGATAGTCAATTTGCTCATCACCTGATAATTCAGTCGCATGTCGGTCGGTTTCTTCAACTAAATGAGTAAATTGGGCATATAAATCGTCCTGGGTGTCAGCAAGCATTTTACCAAATTCAAGGTAGTGCGGATCAACGAGGACACTTACAAGTTTGTAAATCCAGTAAGCTGAATCTGGTGAGTAATCTTTAGTTCCTTTTTTATATGCCGGATGAACATCCGTTGCACTTGCATAAAACGGAACAAATGAACTTTGTGCAGTTACCCCGAGTGCAAGCCAGTGAATTCCTTTGAGCGTTTCGGGAACGTTTGACCGAATCTGAAGAATATGTGATTCTTGAGTTTTTGCTAAGCTGATTGGTCTGAATTTCTTCTTCAATTCTTCTGGGCCATTTCCAATCGGATCGTATTCGGTTCCCTTAAAGTGTGAAGCAAGAACGGCTTCAATATCATCACGGTGAAGTAACCGGTTAGCTTTGCGGATAAATGGCAGGTTTTCATCCATTGGTTCTTGATAGATTTCAGGATTTAATAACCGTTGACCATCCCAAACCCGTGGCGTGTTATAAATTTCATCTGAAAGTGAATGCGTTCCAAAAATGTTGCGGAAGTTGAAGCCGGTTCTAGCCGAGTTTAAATGATGTTTCCGAACGAAATCTCGAATTCCAGGTGCAGTAATGAAATTATCATGGTCACTGAAATTAACTTCTTGAATTGCAAGCTGATTAGCAACAACTGCATATGAGTCGGCCGGAATTTGTTGGGCAACCCAATAGTGACCTGATCCGATTTCAAAATACCAAACTTCATTTTCATCTGAGAAAAGGACTCCATTTGCTTCGGCAGCACCATGTTCAGAAACGATTTGACCGAGCCGTTCAACTCCTTCGCGAGCTGTTTTGACAAATGGCAGAACAACGTTGATCATTGCTTCTTCGGCAATTCCGCTTTTGAGGAGCGGATCGTAACCAAGAACCCGGCGGTTAGCGTATGCACTTTCGGTCGCGCTCATTGCGACGTTAAATTCGTTGATTCCATCTTCTTCAAAGGTTCCATATTCGTTAGTCCATTCAGGCGTAGCGGTGTATTTAAAACTGGTTGATGGAAGGTCGATTTCAAAATCATTATCTTTGTCAGGGGATGAATAGTGATTATTTTCAATGTCTTCTTGGTGAGGGTGAACAGTCATGTGTTTTGGCCATGCACTACGACAGTCTTCATTTCGCCCAATCATGGTTGAGCCATCCGCCGTTGCCTTTTTCCCAACTAAGATACTTGTACATGCAGAAAGAGTTTGGCGATTACTAAACATCTTAAGGCCTCATTTCAGTTAAAATTCTTACTTTAATTATATCAAGCTTTGAATTAAATTTAAAATTAGCGTTTATAAAGGAGAACAGATCTAGGTTAAATTGACTTTTGTTAGTTAGTTCGATACGATGAATTAATAAAAAGCGAAAGGTGAGGTTGACATGCCATTAGTTCACGTTGAATTAATCGAAGGGCGTTCACAAGAACAACTTAAGCAACTCGTAGCTGACATTACTGATGCCGTTACTAAGAATACTGGGGCACCGGCAGAACATGTTCATGTTATTTTGGATGAAATGCGCAAAGACCGTTATGCGGTTGCGGGTGTTTTGAAGAGTGACGAAAAATAATGTTATTATATCAACGATTGAAAGACTTGTGTTCTTTTAATCGTTTTTATTTTATAAGTAAATAATGTTTATTTAAGCAATCGTTCTTTTAGGCGGTTGTTTTTTTGTTAAGCACAGGCTAAGAGGGAGGCGTCAAATGACAAGTGATGCTCAGAAACGAACTGTTTGTGAGTGGGATGAACATCATCAGGAACGACGCAAGTATCTTAATCGGCGTTCAAGGACAAAATTTAACATCATTTGTCACTGTACAATATCAGAATAGCCACGCTGTCGGTAAGTCAATTAATGGGCTGAAGAATTCTTCGAAAGTTAGTTTGAATCAATTCAATAGTATTCTAGAAAATCTTTCTGAGGAAGACATAGTTAAGGTTGGGGGTAACCTAGAAGGTAAATCATATCCAAAACACCACATTAACATATAAAGGAAACGGCTAATACTTCCAAGCTGACTTAATGTAAATTAATATCCAATTTCGTACTATAATGAAAAATAAAAAATGGATGACTGCAATCTCAGTCATCCATTTTTATTAAGCTAAGTTCAAATAATCCTCAAGGTAGTATGCCATGCCGTCATGCGCGTTATCAAGCGGCGTAATGTCATTTGCAAGGCTGCGGATTTTGTCTGTCCCATTTTTCATGGCAACGCCCCAGCCGGCATATGTCAGCATTTCTGCATCGTTGTGTTCGTCACCGAATGCGATGACGTTTTGCCGGTCGATGTTAAAGTAGTTAGCTAAGTAACGCACTCCGTAAGTCTTGTTGATTCCGCGCGGTGATAATTCAAGAATCGGGTTTGGCCCGCCCCAAACGCCAACCGTGATTCGATCGCCAAAACTGGATTCAAGTTGGTGAACGATGTTGTCCTTTTTATCTGGATCAACTAGTAACATCATTGATGTCGGGTCGCGTTGCAAATTCATTTGATTTAAAACTTCGGTTGATTTTAATGCGGTTGGGAAGTAACCGTCAAGGACGTTGTTCGGAACGTCTGCAAGTGCAAGGTTCTTTCCTTCAGCGGCAATGATTTTAATGCCGAGTTTTTCTTTTTCATGTAAAATATCAAATGTAATTTTCCGGTTAAAGGTCAATTCGTATTCTTTGTCCCAGTGTTGATGCGGAATATGACCCAGTGAACCGTTGAAATTGATCATTGGGGTTTTCAGTCCTAATTCAT
This sequence comes from Ligilactobacillus araffinosus DSM 20653, assembly GCF_001435375.1. Classification (GTDB taxonomy): domain Bacteria; phylum Bacillota; class Bacilli; order Lactobacillales; family Lactobacillaceae; genus Ligilactobacillus; species Ligilactobacillus araffinosus. The sequence continues at coordinate 211,925 of NZ_AYYZ01000029.1, forward strand.
CATAATAATTAACGGAGTTGCGGTTGGGCCGGCCGGTAACTAACGCAACGATATGCCCAGCCTCTTGAGCTTTTTGAAGAACTTCCTTTGTTTTCGAACTTAATTGCGATTTGCCGTTTAAGGTCGTTCCGTCAAGGTCTAAGGCAATTAATTTTTGATCCATAAAAAAATCTCCCTCCTTAAAGTAATTAAAAGTCGAATTAACTTAAAACTACCACAAAGTCAATATAATTACTAGGTTTTCATTATGATTTAGCGTTATAATTTTACTTATACGGCCAATATGGAAGGAGCATGATTATGATTTCGATTATTCATAAAAAGTGTCAGGGATTGCCTTATTTAGAGTTAATTGAAGAAAATAAAAAAGACCAATCACTCCCGTTGATTGTTTTTTATCATGGATGGACAGGAAGAAAAGAAAATAACCTTACCCAAGGCTATGAAATTGCGAAGAAGGGATTTCGGGTCGTAATGCCAGATGCATTATTCCACGGTGAGCGAGCAGAGGATCCAGCTGAAAATCACCAGTTGCAATTTTGGCAAATTATTGAAAAGTCAATTGAAGAATTTCCAAAATTTGTAAAGTTATACGCTGATCAAGGATTAATCGACGGCGATAACGTTGCTGTTGGTGGCCTTTCAATGGGGGGAATTACCGTTTGTGCATTATTTACGGTTTATCCGTGGATCAAGAATGCTGTTTGTCTCGAAGGAACTCCGAATCCGGTTGCGTTTGCGAAGATTTTGGTTGACAATTTACCGGGAATTGAAGACGTGCCACAAGAATACATTCACGAACAGTTAGCCGGATTAAATCAAATTGACATGTCATTGAATCGCGAAAAGATTGCGGGCCGGCCATTGCACTTTTGGCACGGAACGGCTGATGATATGGTGCCATACAATTTAACGAAGAAATTCTTTGATGAAATTCAAGGAAAAGACTTTGCGAAAAATGTTACAATGACTACGACCCCTGGAGCAGGGCATAAAGTATCATATGAAACGACCGTTGAAATGGCCGATAAATTTGCTGAATATTTTGCAAAGTAAAATTTAATTTGAATAAGTTAGGAATGACATTTAGTGGCAAAAAAGAATTTTTTAACAATTTTGTACACCGCATTGCTCTCATTTCTTTGCGTGTTTATTTTCTCAAAGATCAATCAGCGGGATTTGATTTTGCAATTGGATAACCATAATTTAACGGCGGAAGCGTACCAGATCAACCTGCGGCAAAATGAAAAGCTAAGTAAGTTTACTAAGGAACTGGATGATAGTTCAGCAATCGATAATGTTCAAGTTCACTTTCAATCAAAGAAAGATAAGAACATTACGTATTTTTATGGAAAGGGAAATTTTCCGGTTCCGCCAATGGTTTCAGGTGAATTCTTCTCCAAAAATGATTTTGACTCAATTGTCAACGTTGCGGTTGTTGGACAAAATCTAAAGAAGAAACTTTATAAACCAAAGGACCAAGCTTACTTGCATTATGGGAATCATTATATTCCGGTATTAGGAATCATGGGTGAAAATCGAGCCCATTCAAAACTTGATAATCAAATTTTCATTGCCGGCGGACGCGACATTATGGATAATTTGAACTCCGACGATTTCATTATTAAAATCGATGGGCGTAAGTCATTTTCAACGAGTTTATTGAAAACAACCTTTAACGCTGCCAGTGTAAAGCGGATCGTTCATCAAAATACACTTGCTCAAAGCGGTTCATGGATTTCAAATCACTTTGCACACCTGATAGGCTTGATTGCGATTGTAATCGGAACGCTTGGTGGGGCATTCCTATGGTCAATTGCAACCCGGAAGGATTTTCAAGCCGAATTATTTGCTTCAAATGATAAACGGCGTGTTATCTTCCAAAAATGGCGTTCATTTACTATTTATAATGGGGTTGGAATGATCGTTGGAACGTTAATTGGAACGGTTGTCTTTACGTTGAGCACCTATGCTCAGTTGATTCCGTTTATTGTAATCTTGTACATTGTAGCAATTCTGTTGTTCTACTTTGTAATCAAACGTGATGTTAAGAAATTGAAGATCAACCTTTAATTTTTAGAAAGGAGCAGGGACGAAATTATCCGTCCCTATTTTTATGTTAAAGTTACCGCAAGATTTTATTGAAAAATATCAAACATTACTTGGCGATGAAGCCGAAGCATTTTTCAAAAGCCTCGATGAGGATGTTCAAAAGGGCTTTCGTGTTAATTCACTAAAACCGCATGCTGATCATCTTCAAATCGATACTTCACATCCTATCCCATTTATTAAGGATGGGTATTATGGCACGATCAGTGGTCGTTCGTTGGCGCATCAGGCAGGCTATGTCTACAGTCAGGATATTAGTGCAATGTATGTCGGTCAGGTTGTGGATGCTCAACCTGGTGAGACGGTGTTAGATTTGTGTGCGGCTCCTGGTGGAAAATCAACGCACATTGCTCAACAATTAAATAATCAAGGGTTGTTGGTAAGTAATGAAATTAATTATAAGCGTGCTTCGATTTTGGTGGAAAACCTTGAACGTTTTGGAGCGAAAAATGTAATTGTTTTAAATGAAGACCCAACGCACATTGCTCAAAATTTAAAACAGCAATTTGATAAAGTTGTGGTGGATGCTCCATGTTCCGGGGAAGGAATGTTCCGAAAAGATCATAACGCAATCAAATACTGGCACCGGAATTATCCGGCAGAATGTGCTGTGCGGCAACGCAAGATTTTAACCGATGCACTTCAAACCCTTAAGCCGGATGGCGAGCTGATTTATTCGACCTGTACATTTTCACCGGAAGAAGATGAGCAAATCGTAAGTTGGTTGTTAACAACTTATCCGGAACTTGAACTGGTTGAGATTCCAAAGTTTGAAGGAATGGATGCCGGACGGCCGGACTTTGCAGATGGAAACCCGGAACTTATGAAAACGGTTCGATTGATGCCGCACCACTTTAAGGGTGAAGGGCAGTTTGTTGCAAAATTACATTTAAATGGCGAACCGAAAAAGGTTAAAAACAAAAAGAAAAAGAAGAAGCAAAATCAATCACAATTAACATCTGATCAATTTGAATTTTGGCAGCAAACGATTAACCACATTACGGATGAATGGGCAGATGTTAAGCGTTCAAATTTCAAGGTGTTTAATAACCATCTGTATTATTTTGATCGTAATTGGCCTGATATTTTTGCAATGAAGTATATGCGTCCGGGATTGTATCTTGGCGAATTCAAAAAGAAACGGTTTGAACCGAGTTATAATTTAGCGTTAACTTTAAACCCGGATGAAGGAATGGCAAAAGTTGAACTTTCAATGGATCAGTGGAGAAAATACATGCATGGTGAAACCGTGACCCTTTCAAATCCTTGTTCAAACGGATGGACGCTTTTAACTTGTGAAGGGATTGGCTTTGCCTTTGGAAAAGTTGTGGGGTCAACGGTTAAAAATTTTATTCCAAAAGGATTACGGTTTTTGAATTAGCAATCAGAAGGATGATCCTAATAATAAGAAAACAAAAACAGATTGAGACTTGACTCTCAACCTGTTTTTTTACTTATTTAGTTGTTTTTGATCATTGATTAGCGCAAGACTCAACAGATAATGAACCTGATGCAATTCTGAGATCGTGCGACAACCGAGCATGACCATCAAGTCTTTAATTTGACTTTGTAAAGTGGTAATTTGTTCAATTAATTCTTCAGGACCGTTTTTGATCAAGGTATGAAGGAACATTCCGGAAATGCCGACTGAGTCTGCTCCAAGAACGAGACTTTTTACGATTTCAAGGGCATTTCGAATTCCGCCGGATGCAGTAATCGAAATTTGATTGCGAAGGGACTGAGTTCCAAGGAGACATTCAGCCAGACTTAGACCGATGTCATTCAAGAATGAATAGTCTGCATCATGACGACGTTCATTTTCAATTGCGACAAAGTTCGTTCCACCTTTTCCAGCGAGATCAACGTTTTGAATTCCCATTTCAGCAAGTATTTTGACGGTTTCTGGAGTTAGTCCTTGGCCAACCCCCTTGACCATTAATGGTTTTTCAAGATGATCGCTGATATTTTGAAGCTGGTCTTTCCAGTAAAAGATTCGGTCGCCTTCAGGCATTACTAATTCTTGAGCAACGTTAAGGTGGATTTGCAATCCATCTGCTTGGGTCAATTCAAGGGCTTTTCTTGCCGTTGCAAGGTCATTTCCAGCTCCAAGATTTGTAAAAAGTAGCGTATCCGGGGTCAATTGACGCAACTGCTTGAAGCCGTCAGCGTTTGCCGGATCTTTTAAAGCAACGCTAACCGAACCGGTCGCAAAGGGAATGTGGCATTGGTTAGCTACTTGTGCAAGCTGAAAATTAAGTTTGTCAGTTTGCAGACTGCCACCGGTAATTGCATTAATAAAAAAGGGACTATCGACTTGATATCCCATGATGGTTGTTGCTAATGAAATTTCATTTTTAGAAATCTCAGGAATATTTTTAAATAATAGCCGAACTTCATCTAAACGATTTCGACTTTTCAGCTGATAAAGTTTTTCAGCAATAAAAACATGTTCGTCTTTGCGATGTGCTTGAATATCCATTATTATTCCTCATTACTTGTATATGTTGATAACTGTAACGGTAAAATTTGTGCCTGCCGCCATTGTTCAAAAATCTGCTGATAATTTGAGCCATGCTTAACGAATCCGATTCCGCAATCCCCACCGCCAGCTCCAGACATTTTGCCACTTCCGCCAAAGCAAACGACAAGATTGATTAATTTTTTAAGCCGGGGAGTTTCCAATTCAACGTGGCTAATTTTGCTTAATTCATTTAAAAGTTTCCGATTACGGGTGATTGCAGCGGTCATTTTTTCAAAATCATCATTCTTAATGGCATGAATTAAATCTTCCACACATTGCGCACTTTGAGTAACGAACGTGTCATATTTCAAATGACTGCGTCGTTTAACTTCAGTAACAAGATGTTTGGTTGAGGCCGGAGCGCCTGTCCATCCGACAATTAAAGCGGTGCTTGCTGGGACAGGAAGCCGTTGGATTTTTAATTCTGGCCAGTAAGTTTCAATCAAAGGCTTTAAAGGCTTTTGCGGTTGATTAAGCAGCCAGTTCCGATCAGGCGAGTAGTATGCGATCCAACCGGTAAACGCACTGGCTGCAATGTCTCCCAGTGAACCATTGCCTTGAACATTATAGTGGGCAAGGGCAGCAATCTTATAAATTTCCAATGCAGTCAAATTAAGGTGATAGAAAACAGCGATGGCTTTGACAACGCCAACGGTTACCGCCGCTGACGAACCAAGTCCGAATTTTTTTCCATCATCACTGTCAAGGGCACTACCGATTTCAAGGTTGAAAAACTGGAGTTGACGGCCGGATTCTTCAACATAGCGTTCAGTTAATCGAATGGCTTCAAGGACAAATTCAAGGTGAACGTCATCTTCAAGCTGAATTTGGCGATGAGCTGTCCGGTGCCATTTAACCGGCATAGTTTGATACTGATGCGAGTAAATAGTTCCAGTCGCGGTTGCTGACGTGATTTTAAGGTGAACAAACCGATCGACAGCGGTGATCACGGCTGGGGTTCCTGGTTCAACGACGGCATATTCACCAGCAAGATAAAGTTTTCCGGGAACTTTGACGTTAACCACTTAGTTACCTCCTTATGCTTCGATAAAGCGAACTCCTTCTCCAGGCTTAGCAAATTCAAACGTAATTTGGCCAAATTTTGAGGCTAAAATTTGCTGAATAGCAGAGGCATCTGCTTGCAGGCATAAAATTTTAACGTTTGGACCAGCATCAAGCGTGTAGTAGCACGGAATGTGTTCTTCTTCGCGAATCCGTTCAACTTCTTGCATGATTGCAAGGCTCATTGGTTCAAAGTAGTTGAAGTGCGGTTGAGCACTTAAATTTAACGCATGCATTTTGAGCGCGTTGCTTTCAGTGATTTCCCCAACTTTTTGAAAATCACGTTCTTGAATTGCTTTTTTAATTGATTTCAAATCTGCGGTCGTTGATTGAATCCATCCTTGATAGTATGGGGAAGTTTCAACGACAGTCTGCATTCCGACCCGGGAAGAAATTTTCTTTTGCCCGGAGTTGACGATCCCAACCAACATTCCAATTGGCCAATCAAGTTTTTCTTCAACTGGAACGGCATATGATGTTTGATCATCTGTGCCTTGACACCATTCAACAAAGCCACCATAAATCGACCGACTGGCTGATCCCGATCCGCGGCGTGCAAGGCGAGAAAGATCCTTTCTGCTTAAATCCAATCCTGCGGCCTTACTGGCAGCGGCGGCAAGGGCAGCGAAAGCCGATGCTGAGGATGCCAATCCCGCAGCTGAAGGAACGTGATTGATTGAATCAATTTTTGCAAAAATTTGGATTCCGGCAAGTTTGCGAACAAGATCCATAAAATGGTTGACCTTTGGATTTTCGACAAGGTGACCATTTAAAGTAAAAACATCCCGGGGCAACGTTTTGTCAAACTTGACCGTTGTATCTGTATAAAAGTGGTCAAGGGTAAGTGAAAGCGAACTGTTTTGCGGGATGATTAAATCCATGTCCTTTTTTCCCCAATACTTGATCAATGCAATGTTTGTATGCGCACGGGCAGTAATTGGTGAACTATTCATGAATGTCCTCCTTAAGCAAAGGTTCGATCCATGTTTGAGTTGCACCGGCGTCTAAAAGGGCTTGGGAAAGACCACTGGCGTCGCCAATTGATTTCGTGAGGCAAATGAAACATCCGCCTTTACCGCCACCGGTTAATTTACTTCCGAGTGAACCGTTTTCTAGACTAAGGGCAATCAAATCGTCAAGCTGGGCACAACTGACCCCTAATTGACGTAAAATTTCTTGCGCAGCGTTAAAAATTTCGCCAAGTTTTTCGATGTCATCTGATGCAAGGGCATCCTTCGCATTAAAAGCAAGCTGACCCAAATCAGAGATCAATTTTTGCGTTTCATCTGGATTATGCATTAAGTGTTCCTTTACAACGGCAATGGCTTGACTTGTCTTACCTTTGATTCCGCTATCGGCAATCACAAGATACCCATGTGTTTTAATTGGAAAAGTTTTTAATTCCTGGTTGCGAACCATCCAAATCGGTTGTTCGCTTGCACAGGTTGCGGCATCTAGTCCACTTGGATTTTTATGAGTATCCTTTTCTGAAATATTTGCAAGGTTCAGTAACCGGGTCTTGGTTAATGGCTTGCCTAAATACGTGTAAAATGCCCGAATTAAAGCAACCGCAACAGCTGCTGACGAACCCATTCCGCGTTCGGCAGGGAGGTCGCTTTTGATCGTAATACTTAATGGATTTTCAATTTCATTTTTATCGATTAAATAGTTAATTAAATGTTTGATTCCTGAAACCGGGAAATCAACTAGCTTTCCTGTAAAGTAGCTGCTGTTAATTGTACTTTCGGTTTCGGCATCTTCAACCGTTACTTTAACATTTACGGTTGTGAGTGGAAGGGCAATTGCCGGTTGACCATAGACAACGGCATGTTCGCCAATCAAAATAATTTTCGCGTTGCTCTTTCCGTGAGCTTGATTACTATTTACCAAGGTAAAGATCCTTTCAAAATGGATTTGAGAAGTTCAAAAAGAACGTATTACCTTTTTGAAATTGTCAGTATAAACACATGTTAATTCAACGCTCATTATACCGTATTAATTAGGAATAAACCAATGAAATTTTAATTAAATAATCTGTTAATGATTAATAATTTGTTATTTTAACTTTGTGAGAATTTATTTTGAGTTTAAACGGTAGTTTATTGTAAAATCAAAGTTAGAGAATAAAGGAATGACGGAAGAATGGTAAATAATCAAACATTCGCGGTTGTTGACCTTGAAACGACCGGAACGAAGATGGACGGAACAAACCGAATTATTCAATTTAGTTGTGTTCTTGTTCAAAATCGTAAAATTGTAAATAAATTTAATACGTTAATTAATCCGTTAATGGCAATTCCGGCAGATGTTCAGAATTTAACAGGAATTCATGAAAAGGATGTTCGCCATGCACCGCTCTTTGATGATGTTGCGGGAACGATCTATGCGTTATTGCAAGATACAGTTTTTGTGGCGCATAACATTCAGTTTGACTACCGTTTCTTGAATGCTGAACTTGAACGGGTCGGCTATCCAGAACTCGACCTAAAAGGGGTTGATACCGTTCAGCTTAGCCAGATTTTATATCCATGTTTAGCATCGTATCGCTTGCAAGATTTAAGTGCCGCGTTGGAAATTAGTCATGAACGGCCACATCAGGCAGATAGTGATGCGGTGGTGACAGCCAAGTTATTGATCAAATTGATGGACCAGATCCATCAACTACCAGATTCGTTATTGCAGCAGCTTGAATCAATGGGGGGAGCGTTATTATTTGAAACCAGAATGCTGTTTTCAAATGAACTGCAAAAACGAACTTCTCAAAGAGAACACGATGCGGATTTGATCCAAGTCGGAAAAATTACTTTCCGGCGACCGCGAAAATTTGAGAATCACGATCAGGAACACTCAAAGCAGCCTCTACTTGAATCATGGCCGGCAAGCTACGAAAAAAGGCCGCAGCAATTAAAGTTAATGAAAGATGTTGCTTCCCAAATGCGACATGGACAGCCACAAGCCTTTTTTGAAGCGCCGACGGGAACTGGAAAAACGTTAGGATACCTCTTACCGGCAGCTCATGAAATCCAGTACGGTCATCGTTTTTTGATCAGTACAACAACGAATGCGCTTCAAAACCAACTGATCGACCAGGAAATCAATCAGCTTGATCAGTTCTTACCGTTTAAGGTCAACGTGGTTTCGTTGAAAGGAAGCCAGCATTATATTGATTTGGATAAGTTTGCCCATACCCTTGATCAGCCGCAAAATGACTATACTCGGTTGATTCAGATGCGGTTATTAGTATGGTTGACCCAAACTGAAACCGGTGATATGGACGAATTGAACTTTACGGTTCAGCAATTACCGTTATTTGATGAAATTACCCATCATGGAATTCAAGGCTTGAATCAGGAAAGTCCATATTATCAGTATGATTTTATGCGCCGGCGAATCGATGAAATGCAAAATGCTGATTTTGTAATTACGAATCACGCTTATTTGATCAAACATGCGGCAGAATTTGCAGATCAGCATCGAACTTTGATCATCGATGAGGCCCAGCAGTTAGTAACGACAACGTTGCAGAATAATAATCAAGTAATGGATCTTGACGCAGTCAAAATCCTTGCTGATACGTTACTTGTCAAAATGGAATCACAGGTTTCATATTCATTTGCGAACCTGATCAAACAGCGGCTACTTACGCGGGCTGAATACCGGAAGGTTCTTCAAAAAATCCAAGTGATCGACCATACGATTCCTGAATTGCGGAATGCAATGTTGCACCGATTCATGAAACTTCAACGCGTCGCCAAAATTACGGAGACTCCGGTTCGATTAAAAAAGATTTTTGGTTTTGTAAAAGAGCATATTAATCAGTATCGTAAGGTTCAAAATGCGATTCGCTTTTTAGAAAATAAAAATCCGAAACTTTACCGTCATTTTATTGAGCTGCTTGATCAGCAGCGCTTGGATAGCCAATCATTTAATCTGTTTAAAGCGTACTTTAAACTCAGTAATGAATTGCTTGCAAAGTTAAAAAATTGGGACCGGTTGGCGTTGGAAAATCTTGAAAAGACGGCGGACAGCTTATTGATGTGGCTTAGTTATCCACAAGACCAAGATGGCGCGCACCTAAGACTTCATTTTGGGTTAATGGAGTCGCAAGATTTTTTGCAAACCAACGTCTATCCGTTTTTTAATCAGGTGCTTTTCTTTAGCGGAAGTTACTTTACTTCGCAAACGTACCAGTATTTTGTTGATCAGCTTGGCGCAGTTGAAAGCAAACATTTTAAATATCAGTCAGCCTTTGATTATGAGCATCAAGCGAAGGCCTTGCTGATTAAGGACGGGTTAGACGTCAATCAGGTAACAACTGACGAATATGCAAATTATTTAAGCAATCAGATTATTAAGATCTGCCAAGCCCAAGACCGGCAAACGATGATTTTATTTAATTCAAACGAAATGGTTGAAAAAGTTTATGACCAGTTGCACGATGACGAACGGATGCAGGCATGGCAAATTTTAGCACAAAATGTCACGGGAACAGCTGAACGCTTAAAGAAAAAGTTTCAGTCATTCCAAAATGTGCCGCAGCTTTTGCTTGCAACGGGGACATTTTGGGAAGGAGTCGATTTACCGGCTGAACAGTTGGAGGTCCTTGTGATTGCCAAATTACCATTTCAAGCGGTCCAGAGTCCATATAATCAGATTCGTTACCAACGCGATGACCGGGCTGGTGGTAATTCGTTTAATGACATTGCGCTGCCTGAAGCGGTTATGCGGTTTGCCCAAGGGGTTGGCCGCCTGATTCGAACGCAGCGGGATCACGGATTAGTGATCACCCTTGATTCGCGAATTGTTAATCGCGGTTATGGCAAGCAGTTTGTGAATACCTTTCCTCAAGGGATGCCGGTTGAAATAATTGAAGCTCAACAGCTTGCAGGTGAAATTACAAATTTCTTTAAATTCAAACGTTAGGTCATTTTTTTGTTATAATAGTTGATAACATGTAATAGAGAAGAGGCTCAGAATGGGACGGGTTCAACGCAAAACGAAGCGGATTAAACGCATGATCATCATTGGAATCATTGCTTTAATTTTGATTGTCATTTGGGGATACTATATGATTGCCCAGTTGCCATACCGCGAAGCGAAGAGTGAAGCTTTTCAGATGGCAGCAAAATATGCAAAGGTTGATAGTGTCAAAAACTTTTATATTTATAATCGTAATAGTACATATTACACAATTGAAGGCGAAAACAATGATAACCAAGATGTGTACGTTGTAATTCCCAAGAAGGGCAATCGCGTAAATATTTACGAGAAAAACAAAGGAATTACTAAAAAAGCGGCTGAAAAAATTGTTAATCAAAAGTACCAGCCGCAAAAAATTGTGAAAACCGTTTTTGGAATGAAAAATGGAGGTACTCCACTATGGGAAGTTGCCTACGAAAATCAGCAAGGTAATTTATGCTATGCCCAGGTTGCATTTAAAGACGGACAAGTTTTACAAAATATCACGAATATGTAATGAATGATAATGACACATTTCGGAAGATAGTTTATAATTAAAAAAAGTAAATCTTTTTTTGAAATTATCAATTAAGATTAGAGGAGGAACGGCTTGTGGAAACGATCAGTATTATTGATTCAAAGAACCACGTAAACGAAAAAGTCAAAATCGGAGTTTGGCTTACAAATAAGCGTTCAAGCGGGAAAATTGCTTTCTTGCAATTACGCGACGGATCAGCATATTTCCAAGGAGTAGTTGTAAAAAACAACGTTTCTGAAGAAGTCTTCAAGATTGCCAAGGAAGTTAAACAAGAAACAAGTATGTATGTAACTGGAACAATTCATGAAGATTCACGGTCACACTTTGGTTACGAAATTGAAGTTGAAGACATTGAAATTGTCGGTGAAAGTGAAGATTATCCGATCACTCCAAAGGAACACGGGACAGATTTCTTAATGGATCACCGTCATTTATGGTTGCGTTCAAGTCGACAATTTGCAATCATGAAAATCCGCAACGAAATGATTCGAGCAACATACGAATTCTTCAACAAGGAAGGATTTATGAAGGTTGATGCTCCAATCTTGACCGGAAGTGCACCAGAAGGAACAACTGAATTATTCCACACGAAGTATTTTGACCGGGATGCATACCTTTCACAGTCTGGTCAGCTTTATGAAGAAGCCGGCGCAATGGCTTACGGTAAGGTCTTTTCGTTTGGTCCAACGTTCCGGGCTGAAAAGTCAAAAACACGGCGTCACTTGATCGAATTTTGGATGATTGAACCTGAAATGGCATTTACTCACCAAGAAGAAAGCCTTGAAGTTCAAGAACGGTATATTGCATACCTTGTTCAAAATGTCTTGGATCATTGTGACTATGAATTGGATATTTTAGGCCGTGACAAGGATGTTTTGAAACGGTACACTGAATTACCATATCCACGAATCTCATATGATGAAGCCATCAAGATGTTGCAAGATTCAGGCGAATTTCCAGATGTTGAATGGGGAGCAGACTTTGGTTCGCCAGAAGAAACATACTTGGCTGAACAATTCAGTAAGCCAGTGTTTGTAATGAACTATCCGAAGGCTATCAAGCCATTCTACATGAAACCACACCCAACTCGGGATGATGTTGTTATTTGTGCAGACTTATTAGCACCTGAAGGTTATGGTGAAATTATCGGGGGTTCAGAACGGGCAACTGATACGGAATACTTAAAGGAACAAATTGAAAAGGCCGGTTTAAACATGAAAGATTACGAATGGTATCTTGATTTACGGCGTTATGGAAGTGTTCCGCATTCAGGATTTGGCCTTGGCCTTGAACGGGCCGTTACCTGGATCACAGGTGAAGACCACATTCGGGAAGCAATTCCATTTCCACGTTTGTTAAACCGGATTTACCCGTAAAATTGGGATTAAAAAAGAGGCTGGAGTGTTTCAGCCTCTTTTCTTATCTGAAAGGAGGGACTTTAATGGATGACACGGTCGCATTGAAACTATTGCAGACAGGAAATACGATGATTCCAAATTTGATTTTGAAAAACTACGTCAAGTTAGGAATGAACGCGGAAGAATTTGTCTTTTTGCTAGAACTCAAAGCTGCATTGAAAGATGGAAACCAAGCCCTTGATCTTCAAACGATTGCCCAAATCATGAATAAGGATGAAGCGCAGATTTACCAACTGCTTCACGGATTGATTGAAAAGGGAATCATCAGCTTGACATCAGTGGTTGACGACCAGGGACGTAATTCAGACCAATACAGTTTAGAGCCGTTGTATAAAAAGACACTTAAACTTTTAAGAGATCAAATGCAGGCAAAACAAATTCAAGCTCATCAACAAACACGGAATGATGTTTTTGCGCGGATCGAGCAAGAATTTGGTCATCCCTTGTCCTCATTTGATATGGAAATGATTGACAGTTGGCTTAACGAAGACCATTATTCGCCTGAAATCGTTATTTTGGCTTTAAAAGAGGCCGTTCTAAGCGGAGTTTATAATTTAAAGTACATGGATAAAATTTTGCTTGCATGGGAAAAGAAGGGCATCAAGACGGCAGCTGATGTTCAACGGCAACGGACCAAGTTCAGACATCAGGGCCAAAGCCAACGGAAACAGGGTAATCGGGCGAAACCGAAAATTCCACTGAATAAGTGGTCGGAATAACGAAAAAATAATTATGCAGATATAATAAAGAGGATGTGACCAAGATCACATCCTCTTTTTAACTCTTTTTGATTTTAAATTAAATTCCCCGAAGAATTCCAACAATTGATTGATTGTTGATAACAGTTGGATCAACTAAATCAACTTGGCCGCCGTATACCAAGGTGTCGATTGCAATTTCATTTGCTTGAACTTGCTCATCAGTTTCGGTTTCGTTAACGGCAAGTTCATGCGCGATCACGGTTGTATCAAGGCGACCTTCTTCAGCTGCAGCTTGAACATCCTTCATTCCTTCAAGGTATCTCTTCTTTGAGTGGGCAAGATCAATTGCATCTTCAATCTTTTCCCGGCTTTCATCAATGAAGCGTTCGGTGATTTTCGCTGTCGCTTTTTCAAGTGTTTCATGATTGATCACTGCTGGAATTGTCAACGTATCTTCCTTGTCTAAGAAATGGTTGTGTGATAACTTCTTGAATTCGCCCGCATCATCTTCAGTTGCCATCAAAACAACTTTTAAATGATCCTTTAAGCTAATGTGCTTGGTGATGTATTCGTCCACCATTCTGAAGTATTGATCCATATCAGTTTGTTCAGCTTCTGCCTTTACGTCAGTTCCTCTAAATTGGTCATATGAACCGCCACCGCGTTGTTCCATTCGAATCTTTTGATCAGGCGTGTCAATGTTTAATGCTTTTTCAGCTGAAATAGGGGCGTCATTATTTAAACTCATTGGTGAAACTAATCCGTTTTTAACGGTAAACATTTCAAACGAGGAACGGGTAACTTTTGCGATATTATAACTTGGCATATATTCATATCCGCGAATGATTGGTAGAACATATGGTTTATCAGCTACCCGAACTTGGAGATCAACTTTCCGTGGAAGGTAGTAGTGGTAAGCTGTTTCATTACTAATGATAATTGCAAGCGACTTCGATTGAGCATAATCAAAGACGATGTCATTTTGAGTTGCCTTAATTTTCTTTTCGTACTTTGACCAGTTCTTTTCGCCATACTTTGTAACAAATTGCTTTTTAGCTTTTGAAAGAAGACTGTTAAATTCGGTATCATCAAATTTGAAATTGTCTTTGCTAGGGTAAAGTGGTAAAAACAATGAAATAAATGGTCCTGAAACTTCTTCATTAATTACAATATTTTTCAAATCATGTTTTAGTGACATAATCAAAACCTCCTTTAACCTTTACATTTTTATTATATATTGATTGGCATGAAAAGGTTATCAATATGCTTGGATAAAATAAAAAAGCTGTGGTTTTTAACCACAGCTTATTAGCAGTTAAAAATAACATTAATGATGATCGTTGTTATTGTTTTGATTATTATTGTTATTATTCTGCTGGTTATTATTATTTTGATTATTATTGTTATTATTCTGCTGGTTATTATTATTGTTCTGATTATTATTGTTATTGTTATTGCTTTGCTGTTGTGATTGGCTATTTGTCTGAACCTTGCTTTGCTGGTCTGAATTTGTCTGTGGGTTACTGTTTTGACTCTTTTGCGAATCATCAATCTTTGAAAAGACACTTTGGAATTTCGCCATGCTGCTCTTCTTTGAGAAGATCTCACTTGAAGGCGGTTGAGATCCAGCTAAGTAAAGTTGCCGTACACCGTTGATGTATTTAACGTAAACGTTGCTTGGTTTTACCCAGTCAGTGTTTGATACATCTTCGGACATGTATTCCATAATCTGTTTATAGAATTGCGAAGCAATGTTAGCAGTCGACTGTGTCATGTAATTTCCAGGTTGATACTGGTGGTCATATCCAAGCCATACGGATACCGAGTAGTTCTTCGTGTAACCGTTGAACCATGAATCCATGATTGCATTGGATGGAAATTCATTGGCAACATCTGATGGATAAGCGTTTGTCCCGGTCTTCCCAGCTTGGTAAAGGCCAGGAATATTTGCTTCCTTCCCCGTCCCCTTTGGTGAAGTAATAACCTGTTTCAACATGTCAGTGATCATATATGCCGTTGATGGTTGCATTGCTCGTTTTCCTTCGTTAGAGTACTGTTTAACCGTCCCATCAGGCGTTTCAATGGCATTGACAAATTGCGGCTTGTAGTAAATTCCGCCATTGGCAAATGCCGCGTAGGCAGCTGCGTTTTGTAACGTTGATGATGGAAGACCGATTCCGTTTGAATAGTGCAATCCAGACTTATAGTTAAAGCCAAGACCTTGAAGGAACTTCGTTGCTTTTGGAAGACCAACGCTGGCTAATGTTTGAATTGCAGGGATGTTCCGGGATTCGATCAAGGCTTCCCGCATTGTCATGTTGCCTTCATACTTATGGTCAAAATCATAAAGAGTAGTGCTTGAACCTGGATAAGTATATGGTTCATCTTTTAACATATGGTACGTTGCCCATTGCTTGTATTCGATTGCTGGTCCATAATCCATCAACGGTTTAGCGGTTGAACCGTCAGTCCGGTCAGTCTGAACAGCCCGGTTTAAGCCGAAGGTAACGTTTCCTAATTTCCGTCCCCCAATCATTGCGACAACCTTCCCGTTGTGGGGGTTAACGATTGTCGAGGCAACCTGGATCTTGTTATTTGGGAAGTAGACGTAATTGTTAGTGTTGGCAATTTCGTACAACTTTTCTTGAATATTCATATCGAGGTTAGTATAGATCTTGAGACATTGAGTAAACGGATCGTATCCTTTGGCTTCAACGTCTTGGATAACTTCTTTCAAATATGGGTCAGCAATTTTGGCTTTTTCACTATCCTCAACGTTGTTTTGATGAGCGGGGAGTAAACCATTGTTGATATCTTCAGCTTGAGCCTGTTTTTCTTGATTCTTTGTAATTTTATGATTTTCATACATTGCTTGAAGAACTTCATTCCGTCGCTTTAAAGCTAATTTCGGATTCGAATACGGGTTATATGAAGATGGCGCATTCGGAATTCCAGCAATTAATGCAGTTTGGGCTAGGTCAAGTTGATTTAATGATTTACCGTAATAGAATTTGGCAGCTGTTTCCATTCCGTAGTTACCATATCCCATAAAGACCTTATTAATGTAGAATGTTAAAATTTGATCTTTTGAGTAATGCTTATCAAGTTGCAAGGCTAACCAAGCTTCTTGTGCTTTCCGTTTGAGTGTTTGGTCAGACTTGGAGGTCGAGAAGTATGACAATTTGATCAATTGCTGGTCGATCGTACTTCCACCTTGAAGACCTGAACCTGGATTGAGGTTGTTTAAAAACGCCCCTAAAATTCGTTTAGGATCAATTCCTTTTTGTTGATAAAATTGCCGGTCTTCAATTGAAACGATTGCATCTTTTAACTGTTGCGGAACTTTATCTTCAGCAATCAAAGTCCGATTGTCAGATCCCAATGAAGTGATCTTTTTATTGTTCGCGTCATAAATGATCGTCGAACCTGGACTTGATAATTTGCTTGTTGAAAGTTCAGGAGCGCTTTTTGCATAGTAGAAGAAGAGGGCCGAACCAGCCGCAACTCCAAGGACAAAAATAATCAAAATAACTAGCAAAATACGCTTGATAATATGCCAAGGGCCTTTTGCGCGAACCGCTTCTTCAGCTTCTCGCCGATTAACTCTTGAATATTTTGGATCTTGATTACTCATTATTATCTCCTTCGATTTGGTTAATTAGTAAATCCACTGCTTTAAGATATGGAATTTGGGGCTGCAAACCATATTCAATTTTAAAGCTCACGTCTTCGATTTCCTTTTTCGGGATCGACTTGCGTCCGTGAGCTTGATTATCCCAATAGTTAAATAGAAGGGATGTTGGCATTAAATACAGTTCATTTTGTGAAACAAAACGAATGATTGTAAAACAGATTCCATGTTGCTTTTCACAAGCTTTCATATGTTTAATTTGATGTTCGTGAAAGTTGCTTAACGGGAAGGCTGTTTTATTTTTGGTTTCTTTTGCTTCAAAATCAAGGTAGTACCCTCGATAAATTCCATTGTAGTCAGTCGTTGACGGTGTTTTGAAATATGCCTTTTTGATTACCGCTGCACTTCGCTTAGGGTAATCAACGTCAACAATTTGAATTGGAATGGGTTTCTTGTGAATGACGGCGATTTCGCGTTCAAGGTAGTATTGATTACTATCATTGATTTCCTGTTCAAGCGTCATTCCACGATTGCCATAAACAATTCGACTTGGCGATTTATGTTTCGCCTTGAATGTGTTACTCTGCTTTTGAGAGTAATGCTGACCATTTGGATAGTTAAGTGTCATCAAAATCACACTCCTATCCCGGTATTTTACCATTTATCAAGATTTTAGGCAAAATCGTGAAGGCAGGTGAAGCAGTTGCGGTTATGGGTAACTGGTTATCGAAGTTATGAACTCGGAGTTTTTACAAATAATGATCCGAAAGTCAAAGTAATTAAATATTTATTAAAAAAACATTTTGAACAAAAATTTAATGATGGCCTTGAATGGGTGATCACCGGCGGCCAACTTGGTGTTGAGCAATGGGCTGCGGAAGCGGCAATGGAATTGAAGGAAGAATATCCGGAATTAAAAGTTTCACTGATGTACCCGTTCAGTGAATTTGGCTGTCAATGGAATGAGCAGAATCGGATGCTGCTAAGTGATTTGGAATCAAAGGTTGATTTTTGTGCAAGCATCAGTAAACAGCCATATCAATCGCCTGCACAATTGAAAAATTTTCAAAAGTTTATGCTGGATCATACGGATGAGGCAACACTGATCTATGATCCAGAATATCCTGGAAAACCGAAATATGATTATCAAGCTGTTCAACAATACACAGAAAATCATGATTATCCGGTTACGTTATTTGACATGGATAATTTGCAAGACACTGCAAATGAATTTCAAGAAAATCTTGGCAACTAAAAACAATTCTGCTATAATACTACTGTTATGAGTTAAGTACCTATCGGAGACGAGGTGTAATTTATGGAAAATGTCAATCTTACGCCTAAAGAAATCGTAAACAAGCATTTTAAGCCTAAAATGCGTGGTTATGATCCAGCGGATGTTGATGAATTTTTAGATAAAGTTATCCAAGACTACGAGACTTTCACTAAAGAAAATCAACGGTTGCAAATGGAAAATGATCGGCTTGTAAGTAAAGTTGACGAACTTACGAAGCAAATTGCGGTTGGTAAGTCTGGTCAAGCTGCAAGACCAACTTCAAATGTCAATAACATGGACATCTTGAAGCGACTTTCTAATTTGGAACGACGCGTTTTTGGTGCTCAACTTAATGATGATAATGGCCAAAATAGTCGTTTTTAACAATTAAATATGTTAATTAGCGTGTAGTGTTCGGGTAATCGCGGGCTGCATATGCAGTCTGAGGAAAGTCCAAGCTTGCACAGGCTGCGATGCCTGTAGTGATCGTGCTTGCTGAAAAAATAAGGCAAGGTACCTACATTGTAGGTAACGGCAGATAAAAAGGCTAAAACTTCGGTCATGCCTGAGTAGTCTTGAAAAGTGCCACAGTGACGAAGTAGTATTGGAAACTGTACTAGTGGAACGCGGTAAACCCCTCGAGCAGGTAACCCAAATTTTGGTAGGGGCGCTTCATGACGGAAATGAACTAATCATGGGGGCGAGTTTTTAACTCGGAGATAGATGATTACCACCGATTCCAGTCCTGGCTGGATGACGTACGGAACGTGGCTTATAGAGCACTACATATGACAGGAGGAGGTTGCGACATTGTTGCAACCTCCTATTTTTAATTAAGGATGAGGAAAATGGAAATAATCGCAACGTGCGCAGCTGGAATTGAAGGAATTCTTGGAAACGAACTGAAGCACCTTGGATATCATGCAAATGTTGAAAATGGTCGCGTCCGGCTTGAAGGTGATTTTCAAGATATTATCCGTTTAAATCTATGGCTTCGGACTGCTGACCGGGTAAAGATCGTTTTGGCAAAGTTTATGGCAAAAACCTTTGATGATTTGTTTGAAAATGTAAAGCAAATTCCATGGGAAGATTGGCTTGCACTCGATGCGGCTTTTCCGGTAAGCGGTAAATCGCAAAAATCGCAATTGCATAATGTCCCAAGTGTTCAGGCAATTACTAAAAAAGCAATTGTTGAACGCATGAATCAAACGTATCATCGGCGGACGAAGTTTCCGGAAACGGGGGCTGAGTATCCAGTTCAGGTTTCGATCAATAAAAACAAGGCAATGATTACCCTTGATACAACGGGATCAAGTTTATTTAAGCGCGGATACCGGTTGGATAAAGGGGGCGCGCCGATGAAGGAAAACATGGCTGCGGCCCTTGTTTTATTGTCACATTGGTATCCAGAAGATCCGTTTATGGACCCAGTGTGTGGTTCGGGAACGATTCCAATTGAAGCTGCTCTTCTTGGACGCAACATCGCGCCGGGAATCAACCGTCATTTTGTTTGTGAACAGTGGCAACAAGTCGATGAAACGATGGTTTCAAAGCTTCGCGAAGAGGCCCGTGCAGCTCAAAAACCAAAAGTTGAACTCGACATTGTCGGATACGATATTGACGGACGAATGATCAATATTTCAAAGGTCAATGCGAAGGCGGCTGGGGTTTTGCATAACATTCATTTCAAACAGTTAGCGGTTAAAGATTTTAATACTGATAAGGAAAATGGTGTGATCGTTGCTAACCCGCCATATGGGCAACGGTTAAGTGATCGCGATAGTGTCCACGTTTTGTATGAACAAATGGGAAAAATCTACCGTCCAATGACTACGTGGAGTAAGTATATTCTTACAAGTGATTTAAATTTTGAAAAATATTATGGCGAACAGGCGACTAAAAGACGTAAACTATACAATGGTTCGCTTCGAACGGACCTCTTTCAATATTGGGGAAAGAAGAAACGTTAATTGAAGGTGAAAAAATGAAACAAAAGAGATATTACAGTCAACCAGATGTTCCAACCTCGATTGTTTGCTGGTCATTCACATGGATGATTTTTCTTTTTAGTATGCTTTTATGGCTGGAAATTACGGTCTTTCAAATTTGGACCTTGATGACTTTGATTTTATTTTTAATTGTGGTGTTAGTCGAACTTCGGGGACGATATCTTCAAATCGAAGACGGAAAAATCAATTATCATACATTGATTGTTTTTAATGGTCAAAGCATCAAGTTAAGCGATATTAAAGAAGTGAAGCATAATCGGTGGGGGGTTGTCCGGTTTGTAACGGAAAAGGCGACCCATAGTTTTTTGATGATGCCAAAGACGGCTGCCCGGTTGGCGGGGGATGTCGTTGAATTAATTAAATAAAAAATTTCAAAATAAGCGAGAGACTGTGACTGAAAGGCCATGGTCTTTTTTATTTGATTTTAAATTTATTTTAACAATATTATTAATTGTTTTGTACAATAAACGAACAATAAAAATGAATGATATTTACAACGTTCAATTTATTTGGTAAGCTTACCTTAATGAAGGAGGAAGATATTCATGAATGCTCAAATTAGTATTGTAATGGGAAGCATCTCAGACTGGTCAACCATGAAGTTGACGGGTGAGATTTTAGATAAATTGAATGTTCCGTATGAAAAGCAGGTGGTTTCGGCTCACCGGATGCCGGCTGAATTGATGAAATTTGGTCAAACGGCGCGTGAACGTGGAATTAAAGCCATCATTGCAGGGGCTGGCGGGGCAGCTCATCTTCCGGGAATGCTTGCTGCAAATACGATCATCCCGGTAATTGGGGTTCCGGTTCAAACCCATGCCCTTGGCGGAATGGATTCTTTGTTGTCAATTGGTCAAATGCCAGCTGGCGTTCCGGTTGCCACAATGGCAATTGGGGCGGCTGGTGCGCGGAATGCAGCTTTAATGGCATGCGAAATGCTTGCTTTGAATGATGATGCGCTTGCAGATCGATTAGTCGATTACCGGAAACAGCAACATGATGCTGCCGTAGAAAGCAGTGCTCACCTTGAATAAACGAATTGAACAAGGCGATACGATTGGAATTATTGGAGGCGGCCAATTAGGTCAAATGCTGGCATTTTCAGCTAAAGCAACGGGGATGAAGGTCATTGTTCTTGATCCGGATCCAACTTGTCCCACCGGTCAGGTTTGTGATTGCCAAATTGTTGCGCCATATGATGATGTTAATGCGATCCAGCAGTTAGCTGCTGAAGCGGATGTGATAACGTATGAATTTGAAAATGTTGACTTGGATGCGCTAGATGCGGTCAAAGATGTCGTTTCGATTCCTCAAGGAACAGAATTATTACGAATCACCAAAGATCGAATTCGCGAAAAGACATTTTTGAAAGAACACGGATTTCAAACAGCGAAATTTGCGGCAATTAATAACGAACACGATTTCCAAATTAAATTGGAAAAAGTTGGTTTCCCATGTTATTTAAAAACGTGTGAAGGTGGTTATGACGGAAAGGGCCAAGTTCGGCTCAATAATGAAGACGATTTAAAACAGACCAAAGAAATTTTGCAGCACTGTCCATGTATTTTGGAAAAGGCCGTTGATTTTAAATGCGAATGTTCCGTGATGGTCGGTCGCAATGTGGATGGCGACATAAGTGTCTTTCCGGTCAGTGAAAATATTCACCGAAATCAGATTTTACATGAGAGTATTGTTCCGGCCCGGATTCCAAGCAAGGTTGCGGTTCATGCGGAAGAAACCGCTGTTGCAATTGCCCAGGCACTTGATTTATGCGGCATTTTAGGGATTGAAATGTTTATTGGAAATGATGATCAAGTTTACATTAACGAATTAGCACCGCGGCCGCATAATTCGGGGCACTATTCGATTGAAGCATGTAATTTTTCCCAATTTGACATTCATAATCGGGCAATTTGTAATTGGCCAATGCCGCAAATTAAACTTTTGCAACCCGTTGTGATGGTCAACGTTTTAGGCCAGCATGTTTCCGGGGTACGGAATTTAATTTTTGAGAAACTTGACTGGCATTTTCATGATTATGGAAAAAGTGAGGTGCGGTTGAACCGGAAGATGGGACATATTACGATTTTGACAAATCAGCTTGATCAAACACTGAAAGAAATTGATCAAACTGGAATTTGGTAACAATAAAAGCGAACGTTTTTAATAATTAAAAATAGAAAATTTAAGTATTTAAACCGTTAAAAGGCATCTTTTAAAGAAGATGTCTTTTTGTTTCATTCGAATAAATTATAAATAAGCAATTTTAATTGATGGTTTATAAAATAAATTCGTATGATTATGAACGATAAAAACCATTTATGGTAAAATCGTTTGAATATTTTATTGACATTCTGCTGTTCTTGGAATATTCTGAATGTATAATAATTGATTGTTCAAAAAAGTTCGTGTAATCGTGAACGATATAAAGGAGATTATGATTGATGGTACATCAAATTTATGCTGGGAAAGCAAAGGAAATGTGGACGACAGAAGATGAAGATGTTTTACGGGTCGTTTATTTAGACCAAGCGACAGCTTTAAATGGTAAGAAGAAAGACCATATCAATGATAAGGGGAAAACGAATAATGCAATTTCAACGTTGATCTTCAAATATTTTGAAGCGAATGGGATTGAGACCCACTTTATTAAAAAGATTTCAGATGCTGAAGAACTTGTTAAAAAAGTCAAAATTATTTCGCTTGAAATGATTACCCGGAATTATTCTGCCGGTCACTTTGCAAGTCGTTACGGTGTTGAAGAGGGAAAAAAATTTACAACCCCAGTTGAAGAGATGTGCCTTAAAAGCGATGAACTTGATGATCCTGCAATCAACGCCTCTCAAGCAATTGCCCTTGGAATTGTTACTCAAGCACAATTGGATACCATGTGGGCAATTTCACGGAAAGTTGATCAATTGCTGACGCCGTTATTTGAAAAAGCAGACATGCAGCTGATTGATTTCAAGTTGGAATTTGGAACTTTACCAAACGGAAAGATCATTCTTGCCGATGAATTTTCACCTGACAACTGCCGGTTATGGGACACAAAAACCCATCATCATTTGGACAAAGATGTTTACCGGAAAGACTTAGGCGAGTTGACCCCGGTTTATCAAGAAGTTCTTCAACGGTTAGAAAAAGTCATTTTACTTTAAAAGGAGGAGCACAATGAAAAAGTTTCGCGTATATGTAACTTATAAACCATCCGTTTTTGATCCTCAGGGCGATACAATCACTGACGCAGCAAAGGATCTGGGCTATCAATCCATTCAAGCAATTCACGTTGGAAAATTCTTTGATATTGAAGTTGATGATTCAAAGGGAACGGCTGCCCAAACCGTTGAAGAATTAGCGGAAAAATTGCTTGTAAACTTCAACCTTGAAGTTTATCGTTATGAACAATTGGGGGGAGATTAGATGAGAGTTGCAATCATTGTTTTTCCAGGATCAAATTGCGACAGCGATTTGCATTATGTTTTAGAAAACCTGTGCCATGTCAGTGCGAAATACGTTCCTTCAACGGCAACGAACTTAGATGGATTCGATGCGGTTCTGCTCCCTGGTGGATTCTCATACGGAGATTATTTACGGTGCGGCGCTATTGCAGCCTTAACGCCGATTATGGGAGCAGTTCGTCAGTTTGCAGATTCAGGGAAACCGGTGATTGGAATCTGCAATGGATTTCAAATTTTGACGGAAGCTCATTTGCTGCCTGGGGTTTTAAAGAAAAATGACAATTTAAAATTTATTTGCCGACCAGTTGCGTTGCAGGTTGAAAATAATGGTACGCCATTCACAACCAAATACGTCAAGGATGAAAAGATCCATTTACCGATTGCCCATTCTGATGGTAATTTCTACGCTGATCCAGCAACGGTTGATGAATTGGAGCAAAATCATCAAATCGTTTTCCGCTATGTTGATCAAAACCCCAACGGAAGTGTGAATAACATTGCCGGAATCTGTAACCGACGCGGTAACGTTGTTGGAATGATGCCCCATCCGGAAAGAGCGTCCGAAAAAATTGTTGGCAATAATGAAGGCTTCAAAGTTTTCCAATCGTTGCTTTCGCTTAAGCATTAAAAATGGAGGGTAATTTATGATTGATCAAGAAATGACGCCCCAAGAAATCAAAGACCAAAAGCCATACCTTGAATGGGGACTAACTGAAAAAGAATATGATTACATTTGTGATCATTTGATTCACCGGTTACCAAATTATACCGAAACGGGATTATTTGCGGTAATGTGGAGTGAACACTGCTCGTATAAAAAATCCAAGCCGTTGTTGAAACTTTTCCCTAATAAAAACGAACGTGTTTTACAAGGCCCAGGGGAAGGTGCCGGTATTGTTGATATCGGTGATGATCAAGCAGTTGTTTTCAAAGCTGAGAGTCACAACCATCCATCGGCCGTTGAACCTTATGAAGGTGCAGCAACTGGAGTCGGCGGAATTTTACGCGACATCTTTAGTATGGGCGCCCGGCCAATTGCATTGCTTGATTCATTGCATTTTGGGGAAATAAATAATGCGCATACCCGTTATTTGATCAATGAAGTCGTTGCGGGAATCGGCGGCTACGGCAACTGTATGGGAATTCCAACCGTTGCGGGAGAAACAACTTTTGACGAATGCTATGAAGGCAATCCGTTAGTTAATGCCATGAGTGTTGGGCTAATGAATAAGAAAGACATTCAAAAAGGTCGCGCTTCAGGCGAAGGCAATCTGATTATGTATGTTGGTGCTAAAACCGGACGGGATGGCATTCACGGTGCAACCTTCGCATCAACGGACTTTGATAGTGAACATGAAACTCAACGATCAGCAGTTCAAGTGGGTGATCCTTTTATGGAGAAACTGTTAATGGAAGCCTGTCTTGAATTGATTCAAAAGCATGCTGACTGGTTAGTTGGAATTCAAGATATGGGTGCTGCTGGTTTAGTTTCATCAAGTTGTGAAATGGCCTCTAAAGCAAATAGTGGGGTCAAGATGAATCTTGATCTGGTTCCGCAACGGGAAAGCGGGATGTCAGCATATGAAATCATGCTGAGTGAATCCCAAGAACGAATGCTTTTATGTGTAAAAAAAGGAAATCAAGCAGATGTGCGGCAACTCTTTGAAAAGTACAACCTTGATGTTGTCGTTATTGGGGAAGTAACTTCTGACCATCAATATGTATTAACACATCATGATCAAATTGTAACTGATATTCCGGTATCGTCATTAACCGATGACGTTTTGCAAGAAAAGTGTCCTGAACGGCAGCCGGAACGGTTAACCCATCTTAAAGAAAATTCTCTTCCAAAAATTGATGATCCTGCACAAACGTTGATTGATCTCTTACAACAGCCAACTATCGCATCGAAGAAAGTTTTAACGCAAACGTACGACTCGCAAGTTCGGGCTTCAACCGTGGCGGGACCGAACGCAACCAACGATGCCGGCATTATTCGGGTTCGTGGAACGCAAAAAGGATTGGCAATGACCACGGATGGAAATGGCCGGTTTGGATATTTGAATCCGCGAATCGGCGGTCAAATTGCGGTTCTCGAAGCTGCAGCCAATGTGATTGCGAAGGGAGCTCAACCGCTTGCGATTACTGACTGTCTAAATTTTGGTGATCCAAATGATCCGGAAGTCTACTGGGAACTTCACCAGTCAATTGCCGGAATGGCAGAACTTTGCCGGGAACTTAATACTCCAGTCATTTCAGGCAATGTTTCTCTCTATAACGAAAATAATGGTCAAGCAATTTATCCAACACCAATGGTTGGAATGGTGGGATTGATTTCAAACGTCGATCATACGGTTTCAAGCCATATTACTCAGGATGAAAATTTGGTTTATGTTGTCGGCCAAACGGCGGATGACTTCAGCGGTTCAGAACTTCAAAAAATGCTGACGGGCAAGATTGATGGGAAGGTCAATGAATTCGATTATCATCAAACTGCATCAGCTTTGCAAAAAGCACTTACGGCCGTAGAAGATCGACTGGTAACCGCTGCGCATGATGTCAGCGAAGGCGGTCTTGGAGTAACACTTGCTGAAATGATTTTTGATACATCCCTTGGAATGGATGTTGAAATGAACGCTCAAGCCAATCGGTTATTTAGTGAAACTCCGGGAAGAATCGTCTTAACGGTTAAGCCGGCAGACCAAGCCGCATTTGAAATGGTTCTTGGAAAAGATGCAACGATGATCGGGAAGACAACGGCGACCCATGAATTAAAAGTCAAGACAACCGATGCGGAATTCAAGTTGAACGGGACGCAGCTTCAACATCAATGGGAGGATGCAATTCCATGCTTAATGAAATCAAAGGACTAAATGAGGAATGCGGCATTTTTGGTGTCTTTAATTCACCGCATGCCAATCAGTTAACGTATATCGGACTGCATGCCCTGCAACACCGCGGCCAAGAAGGAGCGGGGATCGTAACGGTCGATGATGACCATCATTTTTACCAACACCGTGATCGCGGACTGTTGAGTGAAGTCTTTAAAGATTCAAATGATCTTCATCGGTTAGAGGGTGAAACCGCGATCGGCCATGTGCGTTATGGAACAAGCGGTAATAATTCGATTGCGAATGTCCAACCGTTTCTCTTTAAATTTAACGATGGTGATCTCGCATTAGCGCATAACGGAAATTTGACGAACGCGCAGTCATTAAAGGCTCAACTGGAAAATAAAGGAGCGGTTTTCCAATCGAATTCAGATTCAGAAGTGCTGATTCATTTGATTCGGCAAAAACATTCAATGCCGTTTATGGATGCATTGAAGCAGAGTTTAAACGAGATCCATGGCGGATTTGCATTTCTGATTTTAAAGCGGGATGCTTTGATTGCTGCACTGGATCCGAATGGGATTCGCCCTTTATGTGTTGGTCAATTATCGAACGGAGCGTACGTTGTTGCTAGTGAAACCTGTGCACTCGATGCTGTGGGGGCAACGTTTGTTCGCGATGTTCAACCCGGTGAATTGATCGTGATCGATCATGATGGGATGCATATTGATCATTACACTACGGAAACGCAACTGGCAATCTGTTCAATGGAATATATTTACTTTGCTCGGCCAGATTCGAATATCCATGGGGTAAATGTTCACCGAGCGCGGAAACGGATGGGGATGCAGCTTGCAAAAGAACAGCCAGCCGATGCTGATATGGTGATCGGGGTTCCAAATTCATCATTATCGGCGGCCTCAGGGTATGCTGAAGCTGCCCATCTTCCGTATGAAATGGGCTTGATCAAAAATCAATACGTTGCGCGGACGTTTATTGAACCCACTCAAGAATTGCGGGAACAAAGCGTACGGATGAAGCTGTCAGCAGTCAGCGGGGTCGTTAAAGATAAACGGATCGTCGTTATCGATGACTCGATCGTTCGCGGGACAACTTCGATTCAACTGGTGAAGTTGTTGCGGAATGCCGGGGCACGTAAAGTCCATCTCCGGATCGCTTCACCGCCATTTCGGTTTCCATGTTTTTACGGAATCGACGTTTCAACCCGGGCAGAATTGATGGCTGCTAACCATAGTATTCAGGAAATGCAACGGTTGATCAATGTCGATAGCCTTGGCTTTTTAAGTGTTCAAGGGTTGATTGATTCAATTGCCGTTCCGGATGCAGGCACCGCGCCGAATCGCGGTTTAACGGTTGCCTATTTTACTGGGAAATATCCGACACCGTTGTATGACTATGAAGCAGGATATTTAAAGTCATTAAAACAACAAAGGGGAATGTTTGATGAAGACTAATCGATACCAAAAAGCAGGCGTTAATATTGAAGCCGGAAATCAATTAGTTGACCAGATCAAAAAGGATGTTCAATCAACACAACGAATTGGCGCTGCCGGGAAAATCGGTGACTTTGGCGGAATGTTTGATTTGAGTGTTCTTGGACGTTATCAACAACCGATTCTGGTTTCCGGAACTGATGGCGTGGGTACTAAGTTAATGATCGCCCAAATGATGGATCAGCATTCAACGATTGGAATCGACTGTGTTGCAATGTGCGCCAATGACATTTTGGCCCAAGGAGCGGAACCATTGTTTTTCCTTGATTACATTGCGACGGGGAAAAATGATCCGGATAAACTTGCTAAAGTTGTCAAGGGCGTTGCGGCAGGCTGTCGGCAAGCAGGAATGGCAATTATCGGCGGTGAAACAGCGGAAATGCCTGGAATGTACCCGAAAGATGAGTACGATATTGCCGGCTTTGGAACGGGAATCGTTGAACAGAATCGGCTTTTGACCACTGAAAATCCGCAAGCTGGTGATGTCTTGATCGGAATTGCTTCGTCAGGGTTACATTCAAACGGTTTTTCGCTTGTTCGGCAAATTTTGTTTGATGAAGCGGGATTCAAAGTCACGGATCGGCTTGACGAGCTTGATGGAAAAGCGCTTGGCGAAGAATTGCTGACGCCAACCAAAATCTACGTCAAATCAGTTTTGCCGCTTGTTAAAGCAGGACAGGTTCATGGAATCGCGCATATTACCGGTGGCGGGCTACTTGAAAACGTTCCGCGGATGTTTGCTTCAGATTTAAAAGCTGAAGTCACAGTTAACTGGCCGATTCCAGCAATCTTTAACCTTTTGCAAAAGCAAGGAAATTTAAATTGGCATGATTGTTTCTTGACGTTCAACATGGGAGTTGGACTCGTGTTGACTGTTGCTTCGCAAAATGCAGATGCAGTTTTGGAGCATTTACAAGCGAACGGTGAAACGGCGTGGATGATTGGCAAATTATCAAAGCGGTCCGCAGATGAAACCTCAATTAAAGTTTTGATCGAGGGAGGTGAGATCGAATGAGAGTTGCGATTTTTGCTTCCGGGGACGGAACGAACTTTGAAACGTTAGTCCAGGCATTTAACCGGCATGAAATTCAGCATGGCAAAGTAGTTTTACTTTTCTGCGATCACCCGAATGCACCTGTGATTCAGCGGGCAAAGCGGTTGCAAATTCCGTACGAAACTTTTCCGTTGAAGCAGTTTGCTTCGAAAGCAAAATATGAACAGGCAATTTTAACCAAACTTCAGGAATATCAAGTGGACCTGATTGCTCTTGCCGGTTATATGCGCGTGATCGGACCGACGATTTTGAATCATTATTCGAAACGAATCATTAACCTTCATCCCGCATATTTGCCTGAATTTCAAGGATTGCATGCCATTGAACGCGCGTTTGATGATCACCTTCAAAATGGTCGGGCCCAAACCGGTGTGACGTTACATTATATTGATGAAGGATTGGACACTGGTCCGATAATTCGCCAGAAACACGTTCCAATCAAGCCGGATGATACGTTGGATGAACTTGAAACGCGAATTCACCAAACCGAACACCGGCTTTACCCTCAAGTACTAAACGAAGTCATTTGTCAAATCAGTAAAGGAGAAAAAGAATGAAAAAAGCATTAATCAGTGTTTCAGATAAAACGAATCTTGTTCCTTTTGCCCAAGCATTAATTGAAAACGGTTATGAAATTATTTCAACGGGCGGAACACGCAACTTCTTAAAGCAAGTCGGTGTTCAAACGACTGACATTCAAGAAGTGACTCATTTCCCAGAAATTTTGGATGGCCGGGTCAAAACTCTTCATCCGAATGTTCATGCTGGTTTGCTTGCTAAACGTGACCATGCCGACCATATGCAAACTTTAGCTAATCACGGAATCGATCCAATTGATTTGGTATGCGTTAACTTGTACCCGTTCAAAGAAACCATTTTAAAGGATCAAGATGATTTTGCAGGTGCAATTGAACAAATCGATATTGGCGGTCCAAGCATGTTACGGGCTGCTGCTAAGAACTTTAATGATGTTACTGTTGTTACAGATATTAATGATTATCAAAAAGTCATCGATGAAATTCAAGCAAATGGGGAAACAAGTTTAGCAACTCGAAAAGAACTTGCAGCAAAAGTATTTCGTGAAACGGCCGCATACGATGCCTTGATCGCCCAATACTTCGATTATCAAACAGATGATCCAGCACCGCAAACACTGACTTTACCATATCAATTAAAGCAAACGATGCGGTACGGTGAAAACAGTCACCAAAAAGCATGGTTCTATGAAGATATTATTCCGAAGAGTTTTTCAATCAGCCAAGCTAAACAGCTTCACGGTAAGCAGCTTTCATACAATAACATTAAAGATGCTGATGCTGCATTGCGGATCATCCGGGAATTTGATGAACCAACGGCAGTTGGTTTGAAGCACATGAATCCATGCGGCATTGGTTGCGGAAAGACAATTGAAGAAGCATGGGACCGTGCTTATGAAGCCGATCCAGTTTCAATTTTCGGCGGGATCGTTGCCTTGAATCGAAAAGTTGACTTGGCAACGGCTGAAAAGTTGCACCAATTATTCTTAGAAATCATTATTGCACCGGCATTTGACGATGATGCATATGATATTCTCGCCAAGAAGAAAAATGTGCGGTTGTTAACGCTGGACTTTGATCACCGCAATGAACAACCGCGACTTGAAACGGTTTCAGTAATGGGTGGAATGTTAATGCAAGAGCAAGATGATTTAGAAGAAGATCCAACTCAGTGGGAAATTGTTACGCAAAAGAAACCAACAGCAGATGAGTTGAAGACGATGACCTTTGCATGGAAGGCCGTTAAGTTTGTTAAGTCAAACGCAATCTTAGTTGCCAATCCAAATCAAACGATCGGCGTCGGCGCTGGCCAACCGAACCGAATCGACGCGGTCAAAATTGCAATCGATCATGCTAAAGAAAAATTGAATGATCAATCTGTGCTTGCAAGTGATGCTTTCTTCCCAATGGATGATTCCGTTGAATATGCTGCTCAACACGGAATTAAGCTGATTATTCAACCTGGCGGCTCGATTCGGGATGAAGATTCGATCAAGATGGCTGATAAGTATGGAATTGTAATGGTAATGACTGGTCACCGGCACTTCCGGCATTAAAAAGAAACGGTGAATGAAATGAAGGTATTAGTAATTGGAAGCGGCGGCCGCGAATTTGCGATTTGTCGAAAATTAAAGACAAGTGCATTGATCGATGAAGTTTACTGTGCGCCGGGCAATCCAGGAATGGAACGGATCGGGGTTCATCCAGTTGAAATTCAGGAAAATAACTTTGAAGCATTAGCAACGTTTGCAAAGCAACATGCCATTGCATGGACGATGGTTGGTCCGGAAGATGCGTTGGCAGATGGAATCGTGGACTACTTTATCAGCAACGATTTGAAAATCATTGGTCCGGACAAGCAAGCGGCTCAATTGGAAAGTTCAAAGGATTTTGCGTTGAACTTTATGCAAAAATTCCATATTCCAACGGCTCAGCACCAAACGTGCACTTCAATGGAAGAGGTTGATGCGGTACTTGCCCAGACTTCATACCCAACGGTTATCAAGAAAGACGGCCTTGCCGGTGGAAAAGGCGTCTTTATCGTTGAAAATCAAAAGGAAGCCTTGAAAATTTTAACAACCCTTAAAGTCTCACCGCAGTCCCCAGTAATTTTTGAAGAATATCTTGATGGTCCGGAATATTCGATTTTTGTTCTTTTGAATCAAAAATCATTTCAAATTTTGCCGGTGGCGCAGGATCACAAAAAAATTTTTGACCATGATCGCGGACCAAACACTGGCGGGATGGGTGCTTACAGTCCCGTTCCGCAATTCACTGTCGTGGATTTCGACCGAACAGTGAACGAAATCGTGGAACCAACGATCAACGGAATTCACACCATGGGCTTCAATTATACCGGAATTATTTATATTGGAATCATGATGACGGCTAATGGTCCAAAAGTGATCGAATATAATGTCCGGCTTGGTGATCCGGAAACTCAAGTCGTTTTGCCGCGAATCAAAAATGACTTTGGTAAGTTGCTGACCGAATGCGTTGATCAAGCAGACCTTGACCCGATTGAAATTGATTCGCAAGCTTACGTTAATGTGGTGCTTGCAGCCAAGGGATATCCACAAAACTACGTTAAGGATCAACGGCTACCGGAATTTACAATTCACGATAAGGGAATGATCGACTATGCGAATGTTGCGGTTGATGATCAGGAAAGATTGATTGGCAATGGCGGTCGGATCTTATCCGTGATCGGCATTGGCGATTCGATCAAAGAAGCGCAGGTAAATGCTTACGAAATCTTAAGTGATTATCCAGTCAACCAGACATATTATCGGCATGACATTGCAAATCGCGCAGTTCAGGAATGAGTTTTTGGCTTAAATAAGATATAATAAAAATTACTTAGCTTATATGGGAGGTTTACGCAATGAATGATATTGAAATTGCTCAACAAACAGAAATGGAACCAATTGTCGATGTTGCTCAAAAAGTTGGTTTAACTGAAGACGACCTTGAATTATACGGGAAATACAAGGCCAAGGTTTCACTACCATTAAAGAAGAAAACGCAAACCAAAGGGAAGATGATCCTGGTAACAGCGATCAATCCAACGCCTGCTGGCGAAGGAAAGTCGACTGTGACGATCGGATTAGCAGATGCAATGAGTGCAATCGGTAAAAAGACAATGGTTGCTTTGCGTGAACCTTCTTTAGGACCAGTCATGGGTGTTAAAGGGGGCGCAACTGGTGGCGGTTATTCTCAAGTTGTGCCAATGGAAGACATCAACTTGCACTTTACCGGCGATATGCACGCTTTAACGGCCGCTAACAATACCTTAGCTGCTTTGATCGATAATCATATTTATCAAGGCAACGAACTTGGAATCGATCAACGCCGGGTGATCTGGAAACGTGTTTTGGATATCAATGACCGCGCGTTACGGCATACGGTGATTGGTTTAGGCGGTCCAACACAAGGGGTTCCGCGTGAAGATGGCTTTGACATTACGGTTGCTTCTGAAATGATGGCGGTTTTGTGTTTAGCAACTGATCTTAATGATTTGAAGAAACGGATTGGACAAATTGTAATTGGCTATAACTTTGACCGTGAACCGGTAACGGTTGATCAGTTAGGAGTTACCGATGCAATTACATTGCTTTTGAAAGATGCAATTAAGCCAAACTTGGTCCAAACACTTGAACATACTCCAGCCTTAGTTCACGGCGGTCCATTTGCTAACATTGCTCACGGTTGCAACAGTATCATTGCAACTCGGACAAGTATGGAATTAGCAGATTATACTTTGACCGAAGCTGGTTTCGGTGCCGATCTAGGTGCTGAAAAGTTCCTGGACATTGTATGTTCGCGGTTAGGCAAGACACCGGACGCTATTGTAATTGTTGCAACTGTTCGGGCATTGAAGATGAACGGCGGTGTTGCCAAGGATAATTTAAATGAAGAAAACGTTGAAGCCGTTCAAAAGGGATATGTTAACTTGCAA
This sequence comes from Ligilactobacillus araffinosus DSM 20653, assembly GCF_001435375.1. GTDB lineage: Bacteria > Bacillota > Bacilli > Lactobacillales > Lactobacillaceae > Ligilactobacillus > Ligilactobacillus araffinosus. The sequence continues at coordinate 245,500 of NZ_AYYZ01000029.1, forward strand.
CGGCACATCCGCAACATGAAACGCTATGGCGTTCCGGTTGTAGTTGCTGTTAATAAGTTTGCTACAGATACTGATGCTGAATTAAATCAGGTAATTGATCTTTGCAAGGCTGATAATGCTGATGCTTACATTTCAGATGGATGGGCAAAAGGGTCAAAAGGCGTAATTGACTTAGCCCACGCAGTTGTTGATGCTTGTGATCAAGAATCTGACTTCAAGCCACTATATCAACCAGAAGACTCAATTGAACAAAAGATCGAAACCTTGGTTACGAAGTTCTATGGCGGATCAAAGGTTGAATACAGTCCAAAGGCTAAACGGCAAATCAAGCAATTCGCCAAACTTGGCTGGGATAAAATGCCGGTCTGCATGGCTAAGACTCAATATTCATTCTCAGATAATGCGAAGTTGCTTGGCGCTCCAACCGACTTTACTGTTCATATTCGGGAATTTGTCCCTAAATTAGGAGCTCAATTTATCGTTGCGTTGACGGGAAATGTATTAACGATGCCTGGTTTGCCAAAGGTTCCAGCCGCCAATGGAATGCATGTTGATGAAAATGGCAAGATCAGTGGTTTATATTAATTGCTGAATTATACAAATCACTCAAAAAAAGGTAAACTAAATATCGAAGTTTAAAAACGGAGGTAGGAAGATGCCTTTAATTGGTTATCTGGCGGTCAGTCTGATGATCTTCGGACTTGACCAGTTAGTGAAATATCTGGTCGTGACGCATATTAAACTTGATACGACGGTGAGTTTTATTCCGCATGTTCTTTCATTGAGTAACGTGCGCAATGATGGCGCAGCATGGAGCATCCTTCAAGGACAGCAATTACTTCTGTTTGTAATTACGATTGCAGCGTTAGCGGTCATGTTTGTTTTGTTGAAGAAAAATCGGAATGATCGGTTGTTTGCCTGGGCATTGACCCTGATGATCGGGGGTACACTGGGGAATTTTCTTGATCGGTTGCGGTTAGGGTACGTGGTTGATATGTTTACCCTTGATTTTATGAATTTTCCGATTTTTAACATTGCCGATTGTGCGTTGACGGTCGGGGTGATTTTACTGATAATTGCGTTATTTACAGGTGATGACAATGAGTGATTATGTAATTACTGATCAAACAGGAAGAATTGACAAGGTTTTAACGACCCTTGAACCGGAAATTACCCGCTCACAGTTGAAGAATTTGATTAATGACGGGCATGTCACGGTCAACGGGCAGATGGTTAAACCAAAATATAAGGTACAGTCTGGTGATAAGATTTCACTGGTCAAACCTGAACCGCAATTGTTAGAATTAATGCCTGAAAATATTCCGCTTGATATTGTTTATGAAGACGATGATGTGATCGTGGTCAACAAGCCGCAAGGAATGGTAGTTCATCCTGCGCCTGGACATCCAGATCACACGTTGGTTAATGCGCTGTTATACCATTCGCCGTTATCAACGATTAACGGAACTTTTCGCCCGGGAATTGTTCACCGGATCGATAAGGATACGTCTGGTTTATTGATGGTTGCTAAAAATGATTTAGCACATCAAAGTTTAGCTGAACAGTTACGCAACAAAACCAATAAGCGGGAATATCTGGCATTAGTGTACGGTCAAATCAAAGAAGATGCGGGAACAATCAATGCGCCACTTGGTCGGAATCCGCAAGATCGCAAGAAGCAAGCGGTCGTGAAGGGTGGCCGCCATGCCGTGACTCATTTTAAAGTGATGAGGCGTTATGACAACTTTACGCTTGTAAAATGTATTCTTGAAACCGGCCGGACACATCAAATTCGGGTTCACATGAAGTATATCGGTCATCCGCTTGTCGGTGATCCGTTATACGGTCCGCGAAAGGTGATTGGGAAAGACGGGCAGTTTTTACACGCCGCGCTGTTGGGGTTCAAACACCCGCGAACGGGAAAAGAGTTGGTTTTTGAAGCTCCGCTTCCAGAAAATTTTCAAAAAATGCTGGATAAGCTTGACAAGCAACAGCACAAAGGTTAAATTTAGATTGATAAAGACCTTGAAACTAGTCCCGTGAGGCTAAAAAGGTTCGCAAACGTTCGTTAGCAAGCTGGCTTAGTCGATACGAAATTAGTTTTGTAGAGGCTGAGCCCTTTTGTTTTTGAGGAGGAATCAATATGGCAAAGGAAATTTATGATGAAATGGCAGTTAAACGGGCTCTTACCCGGATGACTTACGAAATCATCGAACGCAACAAAGGAATTGACAACCTGGTGATCGTTGGGATCAAAACGCGAGGGGCATATCTTGCTCAACGAATCGCAAAGCGGTTAGAACAACTTGAAGGCGCGAGTGTTCCCGTTGGCGAACTTGATATTTCAATGTATCGGGATGACCGGAAGCATACTGATGACCCAGTTGTAAAGGATTCTCAATTGCAATTTGACATTACCGGCAAACACGTGATCTTAGTTGATGATGTGCTTTTTACCGGCCGGACAATTCGGGCCGCATTGGATGCCTTGATGGACCAAGGGCGACCAGATCGAATCAACCTTGCCGTATTGGTTGACCGGGGGCACCGTGAACTTCCAATTCGGCCAGACTTTATTGGAAAGAATATCCCAACAGCAATGGATGAACAGGTTGCCGTTTACGTAAAGGAAATTGATGGCAAAGACGGAATTGATTTAATTAAAAGCTAAACAATTATATTAACCATTTAATTGACTCCAGAGAGGGCAAAACGGTTAGTATTCTGTTCTGAAATATAATTGGAATTTATAACTGTATTTCAAAATCAGAATCATAAAAGGGTAACGCCTATCTGAAGTCAAATTCAGGTAGGCGTTTTTAATATAAAAATGAAAAGAAAGAGGAGAGAAAACGTTATGGGAAAAGAAATTGCATTAAAACACTTTGTAACCGTTGAAGATTTGTCCAATGATCAAATTTTATCTTTGATTCAAAATGCGGAAGGGTTTAGGAAACAAACCAGAAAAGTCGTATTAACCGAACCGGTGTATGCTGCTAACCTCTTTTTTGAAAATTCTACGCGCACACATACCAGTTTTGATATGGCAGAACGGAAATTGGGGATTCAAGTTATTCCGTTTGATCCAAGCCATTCATCGGTTAATAAAGGGGAAACGTTATATGACACATTATTAACGTTGGAAGCATTAGGGGTTCAATTAAGTGTGATTCGGCACTCAACGAATAACTATTACGAACCACTGATCAATTTAAATGATGATCAACACCTTCACATGGCAATTATGAACGGGGGCGACGGTAGCGGTCAGCATCCATCTCAAAGCATGCTTGATTTAATGACAATTTATGAAGAGTTCGGTCATTTCGATGGATTAAAAATTGCCATTGTCGGGGATATTACTAGTTCCCGGGTTGCTCGCAGTAACATGCAAGCCCTTCATCATTTAGGCGCTGAATTGTACTTTGCTGGCCCGGACTACTGGTACGATTCACAGTTCGACAAGTACGGCAAACATGTTGACCTTGACGAAATTATTGATCAAATTAATGTTGCAATGTTGCTTCGGGTTCAGCATGAGCGGCATGCTGGTGATGAAAATGAAAGTCAATTTTCAGCGGTTGGTTATCATGAAAAATATGGTTTAACTAATAAACGTTATCACCAGATGAAAGATGAGGCAATCATTATGCATCCAGGTCCAATTAATCGGGATGTTGAATTTTCATCAAACTTGGTTGAAGCTGAGAAATCACGGTTCTTCCGACAAATGCAAAACGGGGTCTTCATGCGGATGGCAATGATCGAAGCGGTTTTGCGCGGTAACCATCTCGGAGGGCTTAAATAATGCGATTATTGTTAAAAAACGGTCAGGTTTATCAAAATAATAGCTTTATCAATGCGGATGTCTTGATTGAAGGGCAAAAAATCAAGGCCATTGGCAAGTTAAATTGTAACGTCGATCGTGAAATCGATGTCACCGGAAAGATCGTTGTTCCCGGTTTGGTTGACGTTCACGTTCATTACCGTGATCCGGGATTGACATACAAAGAAGATGTTCATACCGGGACAATGGCAGCGGCTCATGGTGGCTTTACTACCACATGTGCAATGGCAAACGTTGATCCGGTTCCGAATACACCGGAACTGATTCGACAGATGATGGCGCATAACCGGCAAACAGGGGTTGTTCACGTTTACCAGTATGCGCCGATCACTGCTGATTTAACTTCAGATCAACTGATTGACTATCAAGCAATGTACCAGCTTGGAGTTTGCGGCTTCAGTAATGATGGGCACGGCGTTCAGCATGGCGGCACAATGTACAAGGCAATGCAGGGGATTCAAGCAGTCGGCTTGCCATTGGCAGAACATGTTGAAGATGATTCACTAAAATTCAATGGGGTAATGAATGAAGGCGCAAACGCGGAGAAATTAGGATTAGATGGAATCCCAGGGGAATGTGAAACTTCACAATTAGCACGAGATCTGGTTTTAGTGGCTAAAACAGGCGTGCATTACCATGTCTGTCATGTTTCAACCAAGGAAAGTGTGAAATTGATTCGCATCGCCAAGTCAATGGGAATTAACGTTACCTGTGAAGCTGCTCCTCATCATCTTTTGTTAAATGATGGAATGATTACAAGCGATGATGCTTACTATAAAATGAATCCACCATTACGGACAGCCGAAGATCAAGAAGCGTTGATTGAGGGATTACTTGATGGGACGATTGATATGATTGCTACTGATCATGCACCACATGCGGATGATGAAAAGTTGCATGGTATGGTCGGCGCAGCATTCGGAATCACAGGAAGTGAAACCGCATTTTCAAGTTTATATACCAAGCTTGTAAAGACTGGAAAATGTAAACTTGAACAGTTGATTAATTGGATGACAATTCAACCCGCAAAATTATTCGGCTTAAATCGTGCCGGAATGTTGCAAATCGGTGATGCAGCTGATATTGCAGTTTTTGATTGTGACCATGCATTTAAATTTAGAGAAGAGGATTATTTATCTAAGGGAAGAAATACTCCGTTTACAAATCAACAATTATATGGGCAAACCGTAATGACCATTGTTGACGGTGAAATTAAATACCAACGAGAGAAGGAGCTTTAAAATGAAACGATACTTGGTTTTAGAAGACGGAAATGTATTTGAAGGTGAAGCATTTGGTTCTAGCCATATTACAACTGGCGAAGTCGTCTTTTCAACTGGCATGACGGGTTACCAAGAAGCAATCACCGACCAATCATATGCTGACCAGATTTTAGTGTTTACCAATCCTTTGATTGGAAATTATGGGGTTAATCTTGATGATTATGAATCATTACAACCGAAATGCCGCGGAGTAGTTTGCCGTGAGTTGGCACGGTATGCAAGCAACTGGCGGAAACAAGATACGCTTGATCACTTTTTGAAACAAAATCATATTCCCGGAATCAGCGGAATTGATACTCGGCGGCTAACGAAAATTATTCGTGAACATGGGACAATGAAAGGTTGTTTAGTTAATTCGATTGAAGACAAGCAACATACAATTGAGCAACTAAAAGCGACAGTTTTGACTGACCAATTAGTTGATATGGTTTCTACCAAGCAACCATATCCTAATCCTGGAACCAAGCGTAATGTAATTGTTGTTGATTTTGGCGCCAAGCACAGTATTTTACGTGAATTAGCCAAACGTGAATGTAATACGATTGTAATGCCATATACTGTAACGGCTGAAGAAATTTTACAACTTCATCCAGATGGTGTGTTGCTGTCAAACGGCCCTGGCGATCCAAAAAGTTTACCGCAAGCTATTAAAATGATTCAAAATATTATGGGAAAAGTTCCAATCATGGGGGTATGTTTAGGCCATCAGTTAATGTGTCTCGCAAATGGAGCGGATACATTTAAGATGAAATTCGGTCATCGCGGATTTAATCATCCGGTTCGCGAAATTGCAACGGGCGAAATTACATTTACTTCGCAAAATCACGGATACGCCGTTGATCCGGAATCATTAAAAGCGACGGATTTAATGCCAACTCATATTGAAATCAACGATGGTACAATCGAGGGAGTTCGTCATCGGAAATATCCAGCATTTTCGGTTCAATTCCATCCTGATGCAGCGCCAGGACCACATGATGCTGTTAGTTTATATGATGATTTTATGCAGATGATTGATAAGAGAAAGGGCGAACAAGATGACTAAGAGAACTGATATTCACAAGATTATGGTACTGGGATCCGGGCCAATTATTATCGGTCAGGCGGCTGAATTTGACTATTCCGGAACGCAAGCATGTTTGGCATTAAAAGAAAAAGGATATGAAGTTGTGTTAGTCAATTCAAATCCCGCAACGATCATGACTGATAACGAAATTGCCGATCATGTTTACCTTGAACCGTTAACGGTTGAATCGGTCGAACGAATTATTCGGCAAGAATATCCGGATGCGATTTTACCAACTTTAGGTGGTCAAATTGGATTAAACTTAGCCATTGAATTAAATAAAACGGGGATTTTAGATGAATTTAATATTGAACTTTTAGGAACAAACTTGCAGGCTATTGATCAAGCCGAAGACCGCGAAAAATTCAAGGCGTTAATGAAGCAATTAAATGAGCCGGTTCCGCCTTCACGCAGTGTCAATACGGTCAAGGAAGCAACGGACTATGCTGAAGAAATTGGTTATCCGGTAATCGTGCGCCCAGCCTTCACCATGGGCGGAACTGGCGGCGGCATGTGCAAGAACCGTGAAGAACTTGAACGGATCGCCGCAAACGGGCTTGACCTTTCACCAGCAACCCAATGCTTGATTGAAAAATCAATTGCTGGATTTAAAGAAATTGAATTTGAAGTAATGCGCGATGCCGCGGATAACGCAATGGTTGTCTGTTCAATGGAAAATGTTGATCCGGTCGGAACGCATACCGGGGATTCGATCGTGGTTGCACCAACTCAAACGTTATCTGACCGTGATTATGAAATGTTGCGTGATTGCTCATTGAAATTGATCCGTGCATTGAAGATTGAAGGCGGATGCAACGTTCAGCTTGCGTTGGATCCGAATAGTTACCAATATTACATCATTGAAGTTAATCCACGGGTTTCACGGTCATCCGCGTTGGCTTCCAAGGCAACAGGTTATCCGATCGCCAAGTTGGCAGCAAAAATTGCGGTGGGGTTAACGCTTGATGAAATCAAAAATCCGGTTACTGAAACGACCTTTGCGGAATTTGAACCGGCACTGGATTATGTTGTTACCAAGATTCCGCGCTGGCCATTTGATAAGTTCCGGGATGCGGATCGCCGGTTAGGCAGTCAAATGAAGGCTACTGGGGAAGTGATGGCTTTAGGACGCAACCTTGAAGAATCTCTTCAAAAGGCGGTTCGTTCATTGGAAATTGATGAAGACGACTTGATTTCCGAAACATGCCGTCAAGCATCAGATGAAGAAGTTGAAAATCGGTTAGTCAATGCTCAGGATGACCGAATCTTCTATCTGGCAGAAGCTTTCCGGCGGGGATATAGTCTTGAAGAAGTTCATGAATTAACCAAGATCGATCACTATTTCCTTGATGTTTTAATGCACATTGTGGAAATTGAAGAGGACCTTACTGCAAATGTCAATGATCTTGAAACGTTGAGGAAGGCTAAACGCTATGGCTTCAGTGATTTAACGATTGCAAAATTATGGCAGACAACGCCTGATGACGTCCGGCAATTCCGGGTGGACAACCATGTAGTTCCGGTATATAAGATGGTTGATACCTGTGCTGCCGAATTTGCATCCGAAACACCATATTTTTACAGTACATACGATGAAGAAAATGAAAGCTGCAAGTCAGATCAAAAATCGGTACTAGTTATTGGTTCAGGTCCGATTCGGATTGGTCAAGGAGTCGAATTTGACTACGCAACGGTTCACTGTGTTAAGGCTTTGCAAAAGCTTGGGTATGAAGCAATCGTGATGAACTCGAATCCTGAAACGGTTTCAACGGACTTTTCGGTATCCGATAAGTTATACTTTGAACCATTAACCCTTGAAGATGTCTTGAATGTGGTCGATCTTGAACAACCAGAAGGCGTTATTCTTCAATTTGGTGGTCAAACCGCTATTAACCTGGCAGCCGGATTGGATACACATGGTGTTCGGGTATTAGGAACGACCGTGAAGGATCTTGACCGGGCTGAAGACCGTGAATTGTTTGACCAAGCAATCAAGAAACTTGGATTGAAGCAACCGCAAGGCGATACTGCAACGACACCGGAACAGGTTAAGAAAATTGCTCACCGGTTAGGTTACCCAGTTCTTGTACGGCCAAGTTATGTTCTCGGTGGCCGGGCAATGGAAATTATCTACTCGGACGATGAACTTGATGAATACTTAAGCCAGCATGCCCCAGCAAACGGCGATCACCCAATCCTGATCGATGCCTATCTTGAAGGAAAAGAATGTGAAGTTGACGCCATTTGTGACGGTGAAAATGTTCTGATTCCAGGAATCATGGAACACATTGAACAAGCCGGAATTCATTCTGGGGATTCAATGGCCGTTTATCCGCCGCAATCATTTAGTCAAAAGATTAAGGAACAAATCGTTGAAATTACAGCTAAACTAGCGGTTGAACTGAAATGTGTCGGGATCATGAACATCCAATTCATCGTTCATCAAGGCGAAGTCTATGTTCTTGAAGTTAATCCGCGGGCAAGCCGGACAGTGCCGTTCTTAAGCAAGATCACTGGGATTCCAATGGCGCAAGTCGCAACCCGCGCCATTATGGGTGAATCGCTTGTCCACCAAGGATACAAGCCAGGATTGGCTCTTGAAAGTCAAAACGTTTCAGTTAAAGCTCCAGTCTTCTCGTTCAACAAGTTAGCGGACGTTGACAGCTACTTAGGACCGGAAATGAAATCAACTGGGGAAGTTATGGGAACAGACCGTGAATTTGAAAAGGCATTGTACAAAGCCTTCGAAGGAGCCGGAATGCAGTTGCCAGAAACCGGAACGATTTTATTGACAATTGATGACCGCAACAAGCAAGAAGCTCTTCAAATTGCTCGGCGCTTTGAAAAGATGGGTTACCGGATTGTAGCTACTAAAGGAACGGCGAAGTTCTTACAGGACAATGGCTTACACGCTAAGGTAGTTGGCAAGATCCACGATATTCAACCAAACCTGTTAAATGAAATTAAAGACCGCAAACTTGATTTGGTAATCAACACGATGGGCCATGATCAAGCACACAATTCAGACGGTTTTATCATCCGGCAAGCTGCAATTCAACACAACATTCCATTGTTGACGGCATTGCGGACGGCGGATGCCTTGTTGAAAGCGATGGAAAACCGGACATTTATGACAAATGCACTGTAAGGGGGAGATCAGATGAATCAACGATTAACAGTCAATCTTCCGGGATTAACAATGAAAAATCCGTTAATGCCGGGAAGCGGAACATTTGGCTTTGGAGATACCCCCGCTGCTGAAAAGATGGATCTTAATGGGTTAGGTGCCCTGGTAATTAAAACGACAACTCCGCACGCCCGCAAAGGTAATCCGCAACCGCAGATTGCAATGCTGAAAAATGGCGTGATTAATTCGATGGGGTTAACAAATCCCGGGGTTGATGCGGTTGTAAATGGGAAATTACCGCATTTACGGCAAAAGTATCCAGACCTTCCAGTTGTGGGTAGTATTGGCGGTTCCAGTGTTACTGATTATCAATGCGTTGCCCAGAAATTAGCAAATTCCAACATGTTGAATGCATTAGAACTCAACATTTCATGTCCAAATGTTCAAGAAGGCGGAATGGCATTTGGAACGAGTCCGCAAACCGTTGAAGAGGTTACCCGCAAAGTAAAAGAAGTAACTGGATCGATTCCGGTTTACGTCAAACTTTCACCGAACGTAACGGACATTACGGTAATTGCCAAAGCGGCTGAACGCGGCGGGGCAGACGGTTTAACAATGATCAACACCTTATTGGGATTGCATATCGATGTTGAAACTCGGCAATCAGTGATTGGGAATGGTATGGGAGGTTTATCTGGAGCATTCCTTAAGCCGCTTGCTGTGCGGATGATTTACCAGGTTGCCCATGTAACTGATTTACCGATTATTGGAATCGGTGGCGTTGAAACGGTCGACGATGTGCTTGAGATGTTTTTCGCCGGGGCTTCAGCCGTTGGGGTGGGGGCTGCCCACTTTGATGATATGGAAGTGATCCCGCATCTTGCCGCCCAGCTTGAACAACGAATGAATGAGCTTAATATTGAATCGCTTGAAGAATTACGAGAAGAAGTAAGGAATGAATTTCGAAATGAAGATTAGTGAACCAATTATTGCATTGGATTTTCCGGATAAGCAGACAACGTTGAATTTTCTTGGTCAATTTCCGCGTGATCAACATCTATTTGTGAAGGTTGGAATGGAACTGTATTACAGTGAAGGGCAAGAACTGATCAAGGAACTTAAGGACCGCGGCTATTCAATTTTTCTTGACTTGAAGTGTCATGACATTCCGCATACGGTTGAACGGGCAATGAAGGTCATTGGAAAGTTACATGTTGATTTAACCACGATCCATGCTGCAGGCGGATCCGCAATGATTCGAGCTGCAAAGGAAGGAATGCTTGCCGGCAGTAATCAGCATGCGCCAGCCAAAATTTTGGCAATTACCCAGTTAACATCGATCACGCCGCAAATGCTTGCGGATGAACAGTTGATCACGGTGCCGCTTGGGGAAAGCGTCAAGCACTATGCCCAGGTTGCCCAGCAAAACGGGGCGGATGGAGTTGTGTGTTCTGCTAATGAAGCCCAAATGTTGTATCAAACATGCGGCGAAGATTTTTTGAAGATCACCCCTGGAATTCGGTTAGCCGGCGAAAATGTTGATGATCAAAAGCGGGTCATGACTCCCGGCAAAGCCGCTCAACAACACTCAAACGGATTGGTTGTTGGCCGGTCAATCACCCAAGCAGCTGACGTGCAAGCCGCATATCAACGAGTTAAAAATGAATGGTTGAAGGAGAATTAACAATGAAGAAAATTGCAAAGGACTTACTAAAAATCAAAGCAGTGAAGTTATCACCGGACAAGCCGTTTACGTGGGCCAGCGGAATCAAAAGCCCAATTTATTGTGATAACCGGTTGACAATCAGTTATCCTGAAATTCGCAAACAGATTGCTCAAGGATTAGCAGCGCAAATCAAAGCTGAATTCCCCGATGTCGAAGTGATCGGCGGGGTTGCAACGGCCGGCATTCCGCATGCTGCATGGGTCGCAGATGAATTAGGTTTACCGTTGATTTACGTTCGTTCAAAGCCTAAGGATCATGGTCGCGGAAAACAAATTGAAGGAGTTTTACCTGTGCATGCTAAGACTGTATTGATCGATGATTTGCTTTCGACAGGCGGTAGTGTATTAAAAGCTGTCAAAGCAGCTCAAAATGAAGGCGCAGATGTAATTGGTGTTGGCGCAATTTTTAGTTATCAATTACCAGCTGTATCAGAAAATTTTGAACAAGCCGGACTGTCATTTACAACGTTGACTAATTATTCAGAATTACTTGAGGCTGCAACGGAAGAGAATTACATTGCGGAAGATCAATTAGAAACGCTAAAAAAATGGCGCCAAGCTCCTGAAAAATGGAAAAAATAACCTAACAAATTATTTGATTTATTCAATATTGTTCAGTTGTGATTTGATTGGAGTTTGAATGAGATTCATCTGGAAAAAACAATCACAGATGAATTTTTTTATTATCAAATTTAATAAATGGTAGCGTAAAAATTACCATTTAGTTATCACTTTTAAAAGAATGAAAAATTTTCTGTTTTTTTTATTGAATTTATGGTACTATAAAAGATCGGATAATACTTAAACGATATTATCGTTCGTTAACTGCCGAAAGTTAACGAGATTAGGCTGAGTGAAAGGAATTTTGGATATGAAAGACACGCGGGACAGCTTTTTGCCATCACGATCGCTTGATTATTTTCTGCAATTGACTGAAACGATGAATTATACCCAGGCTGCACAAGTTTTAGGTATTTCTCAACCTGCATTGACCCAGCAGATCAAGAAGTTAGAGAAAAGTATTGGGGCACCGCTTTTTTATAGTGTAGGGAAGAAACTTCATTTATCTGATGCTGGTTATACGATGTTAGATGCGATCCATCAAATTTATGAAACTGTTAGTCAAGCGACGGATCAAATTCAGCGTTCAACTGAAATTAATCAAGGACGGGTGAATATTGGAATTTTAGCTTCAATTGAGAATGATGTCTTTACTGACTTTGCAATTTCATATTACAAGTCGCATCCTGATGTTGAAGTTTCATTTCATACATTGACTCGGCATGAGTTATGGAAGCAACTTGAAGATAATCGAATTGATATTGGAATTATGTATCTTCCGGATTCAAGTATCAAGAATTGGAAACCATACGTCAAGAAGACGATTATTCGAGATGAATTGATTTACTTGGGACATGATGAACAGATTGCCCACAAGACACGAATTGATTTAAAAGATGTGGTTGATCAGCCATGGGTTGATTATCCGCAAAACTACTATTTAAATAACATTATTAATGAACAATTCCGCAAAGCAATGTTGAATACGCCAAAGAGTGTTGCTCACTTTACCCAATCACGGGCATTATATCACTTCGCAAAGGAAGCAAAGGTCAGCACTGTTTTACCGGCGTCATGTGCGAATGCGTATAACTACGGCATTGATCGGATGGCAAGTGCATTCTTTAATCCGAAGATTGAATTTGAGCTTTCGTTTGTCTTTCGGAAAGGTAAAGAACGAATTCCGCGGATTTCAAACTTACTTGACGAATTTGATGAATATTTAGTCCAAAAAGACTATATTTCCCGCTTGACAGAGCTTAATAAAATGGAATAACCTTAAAGTGATTTTATTATTGAGTTAAAGGAGCATTTCGATGAAAGAATTAGTTTTTGGACATAAGAATCCAGATACAGATGCAATCGTTGCCGCAAAGGCATACTCATACTTACAAAATAAATTAGGCGCAGACACTGAAGCCGTTGCTTTAGGCGAACCAAATGAAGAAACGCAATTCGTTTTGAATTACTTCAACGAGCCAGCACCACGGGTAATTAAGACTGCTTCAAACGAAGTTGATGCTGTCATGCTGATTGATCATAACGAAGCTCAACAAAGTGTTGATGACATTAAAGACGTTCAAGTGACCCATGTTGTGGATCACCACCGGATCGCTAACTTTGAAACTTCAGCTCCATTGTACTACCACGCTGAACCGCTTGGATGCAGCAGTACAATCATCTTGAAAGAATTCAAGCAACACGGTGTTGAAGTTCCAGCTAACATTGCTGGCATGATGTTATCAGCAATTATTTCAGATACATTATTATTGAAGTCACCAACGACCACTGACGAAGATGTTGCGGCAGTGAAGGAATTAGCTAAGATTGCTGGCGTTGACTACGAAAAGTACGGTTTGGATATGTTAAAGGCCGGCACAAACCTTGCAAGCAAGTCAGACGAAACATTGATTTCACAAGACGCTAAGTCATTCGACATGAACGGTACTCAAGTTCGCGTTGACCAAATCAACACGGTTGACTTGGATGAAGTCTTTGATCGTGAAGACGGCTTACGGGCTGCCATTGAAAAGCAAAACAAAGAAAACGGCTATGACTTGTTCTTATTGATGGTTACAAACATTCTTAACTCAGACACACGGTTATTGGTTGTCGGTGAACCCCAATCAGTTGTTGAACAAGCATTTGGTAAGAAACTTGAAAACAATAAGATGGACTTGCCAGGGGTTGTCTCACGGAAGAAACAAATTGTTCCTCCATTGGAAGCCGCATTTAATGCATAAGATTGATATAATTAAGAGAGAAAGCTATGACGTTGTCATAGCTTTTTTATTATTGATATTCATATTAATTGATGTATAGTGAAAATAGGCAGAGCTTATATGTGAAGGTGAGTAAGATGCTTTTATTGATTTGTTTAATAATAATTTTAATATACTGTTTTAATACTACATTTTATGTAAAAAGAGGACACCATGAAGATCCGTATAATTTACCACAGAATGAACAGTATCGACCATATTATAATGAAATGGTGCACTTAGTTGATGCACTCAATAACGAGCCGTATGAAGCGGTTTCCGTCAAATCATTTGATGGACTGACCTTACGGGGGCGGTTGTATATTTATGATGAAACGGCTCCGATTGAATTAACATTTAACGGTTACCGAACGGATGGAATCCATGATTGTGGCGGGGTTTTTCAAATCTCGCGACATTTTGGACATAATATGCTGGTTGTTGATCAGCGAGCGACGGGTGAAAGTGATGGTAATGTAATTTCGTTTGGAATTAATGAACGATACGATGTAGTTGCATGGGCACAATTTATTGCTGACCGTTATCCGCAAATGAAAATTGTACTTGTAGGCGGTTCCCTTGGAGCTGCAACCGTTTTAATGGCATCGGAATTAAAAATGCCGGCTAACGTGGTAGGAATTGTTGCTGATAGCGCTTATACTTCTCCAAAAGCGATTATTAAAAAGGTTATTAAAGAAATGAAAATGTCACCGACAATTATGTATCCCTTTGTAAAGTTAAGCGCTAAGCTTTTAGGGCACTTTAACCTTGACGCGTCATCGGCAATTCAAGCAGTGCAAAAAACAAAATTACCAATTTTAATTATTCATGGAGAAAGTGACCGGTATGTTCCGTGTTATATGGCACATCAAAATTTTACAGCATGTAAATCATCGATTAAGATGTTACTAACGGTTCCCAATGCTCCGCATGATATCAGCTTATTAGTTGATTGGGATAAATATCAAGGAACGGTTGAGAAGTTTTTTAAGCGCATTGGTATTCCAATGAAAAACGAATAATTTATTTAGAGAATGTGACGAATGAGTACATTCTCTTTTTTTGAGTTTTATAATTTTTTCAGAATTCAAAGATTGATTTACAAAATGTTTTTAAATTGGTAAAATTTATTTATTTAGTTTAAAGGAGTTTGTACAAATGAAAAGGAAATTTTTAGGATTAATGGCTTTTTTAATGTTTTTTTATCAGAAGGTTCGGTTATGGCGGTTGGTCCGCAACATAAGATGACGGACTTAAAAGATAAGGTCGAACGGAAAAAGACCAAACCGGGTGATATTGACGCAACAGTTCCTGACTGGTCGAGATATAACCGGGCGGATGTAATCCAGATGTATGGGCAACCGGAACAGGATGAAAAAAATGGCCAAATTATTTATAATTCTTTGATTAATCATGAGGTTGCATTGAATGAAATCCTTGCTAATGAAGATGAGATTACTAAAAATCAAGGATGGGCATTTTGTGATCAAATTGCTGATTGTTCAATGGGTGAGGATTTTGGTAACGATAAGGGTCAAGGAGCTCACGTTGAGAAGTTAAGCTATGACCATGACCGTTTCAATGTTTACCTTGATACGCAAAAAGATCAGGTTTTTTATGCTACACCTGACAAAAACTTCGTAACGTTTAGATAGGGGGAGCGCAATATGAATAGAATTCAAAAACTTGGATTAAGTTGCCTAACATTTTTATTTGCAGTTGGTTTGATTTCCGGTCAGGTGAATGCTGATCAATATCGAACATATCAAATCGGCTCCGATTTAAAACCTGGAAAATATATTGTGACTTCAAAGAATGGAACAGGTGATCTTTATAATTCAACCTATGATTTTGATTTTGCAATTACTAGTGGTAAACGTAAAGTTAGTGGAGTTCATAAAGCTGAACATTTGAATGTTCAAGCTGGTCAACGGATTATTGTTAATAATTTTGATGCCGACTTTCAATCAGATAATTCACCGAAAATTGTTCAGCAAGGAAAAATATCTTATGGTGAATACCGGGTTGGAAATGATGCCGGCGCTGATATTCAACCAGGGATGTATGTCATTAAACCCGGAAAGTGTGCTGGAGAATATGCAGTTAATAGTCCATTAATCGGTGGCAGTTCGGTTAGTCTTTCGGGATTGAAAAAAATTCAAAGTAATGAACATCGCCAGCATCGGGTACAACTCAAAGACGGTGATCATTTATATGTGAATATTCAGGACGCAACGTTGACAAAGGTTAGTGACAATGACTAAAGAGAAATCAAAGAATGAACGCGGTGTTTTTAGGGGCCGCTCGCCATTGTTTAAAAAAATATTTGTCAATCTGGCAGTCGGGTATATTCTGACTGGATTAATCGGATCAACGTGGTGTGCTCAGGAAGTTTTTAAAGGTGCCGCTTTTTTCTGTGTGTTGTTTTCTTTAGGAACGGTCTATGTTTTTTTTATCATTCCAGAGATTTTAATGTTAATTGCACTGAAAAATAAAAGTCGGGAAGTTGTAATTGCTTCCGTGATCATAAATATGTTTTATTTATTAGTTTTATGTGGTTTGATTCATCGCCCAAGGATTTACGTCGATGAAGCTGGAATGGTGTACCACTATGCCTTTGGATGGCGGTTTATTGCATTAAGCTGCTTAATTCTTAGCGTTGCATTGGGAATTCTTCTGTTGATTTTGATCAACCATGAAAAATGGTCGTTGAAAAAGAATATGATTGCATTATTGATAACGGTAATCGTTAGTTGTGGATTGGTTGGCGGGATTGGAATATTAACCCTTGTTCAACGCCATTCAACGTTAGAAATGATGAAAGAACAGTATGTCAAAAACTGCGAATCGACTGAAAATGATCAATTATCGGAGCTAAGTTCTGATGTTGTCGGAATTAAAACGGTAAAATTTGCAGTTGTTCCAACTTCCAAGATCACATTGTCTTCAACAGATATATGTGGAATAGATTCGGATCATTCAGACCTTCAAGACAATGTTGTTTTAATTGAAATCAATGGTAAACCAATTTCAAATGATGATCATGATTATCTGATTGGTCAAGAAGATGACAATGAACCGTTCAGTAAACGGCAAGACTTAGCGGCTAAATATGGGCTAACGATGCGGAAACACGGAAAGCCAGCGCGTCAATCAGTGAAGCAGGTCAAAAAAACAGAAGTTGATTGGACGGAGAAGCAGATTGAAAAGTATCAAGGAATTGGAAAATAATAGAAGTTAAAAAATCGCAAAAGACAGCGCTGGTTTTAATAGTTATATGCTAAGAATTTTCTTTTTGAAAATTAGGTGAAATTATGAAATCTACAACAATAAACACATTAATAGAAAGCAGCACTCTTGAATAATAGCGTCTACAATAATTTTAAATTGGTGCATAATTTTATAGATGACCTTAATCGAAATATAAATAATGCTGGCAACGCAATTAAACACGGTGATTTAAAAAAATTTATATTTGAATAAGTGAAAAGTATATGCAGGTTGAAATGGTGATTGAATCGGAAACTCATTGCGGCGTGGGTGAATGCAGAAAATGGAAAGCTTTATGCTATCGATGCAGATCAAAATTTGTTGTTTTCGATTTTTTCAATTTTATTTTGGATCCTTCCGGTAAAAATTTATGAAGTAGATTATGGTGAAGGTGGGCCCTCTCGATCGGCTAATTCGAGAATTCCAGGAGTTGCTGGTATTAGTTATGCACTTGGAACGTGTTTATTTTATCTTATTAAAAAATTTGATGTTTTTGACTTTGTGGTAAATCTTGTATAAAAGGGATAATTTTTTATTAAGAGTGTTGAAAAGTCATTTTAATTAAAATGGATAATAAGAAATGAAAAGAATGCGGTTTATTATTTTTTTAATTTAGATTTCATTAGCTGTAATAAAGCAATGGTTGTAAATTTGAAATAAATTAATGTAAAAAAGAAGTAGCCATTAATGGTAATAGCTACTTCTTTTTATCTTGTTTCTCTTTTTCATATCCTAATAAATTTAAATGCTTTCGAAATTCGTAGGCTTCCATACTGCGCGAATACGGGGTAACGATCTTTTTTCCGTCATCAGCAAAGAACTGGTACTTGCCTTTGCCAGGATTTTCAATACATTTCCCCATATAAGTCTGATTTTTATATTTGAAAGTTAACGTTGGCGGATAAAAGGTGCAAACTTTTGCTGTAGAATAACTTTGATAAATAACTGGATTAATTGCTAACCGGTGTTCCCAGTATGTCAAATCACTGTTGAAGGTCCGAGCACGATCATAGTAAACCACGTTGATTGCGTCTTGAGCACCGGTAAAGATTCGAAAAACGATCAATTCATAATTTGACTTGTAAATTCCAGGAATTTCAGTAAAGTAATTTAATCGGATATTAAAATCAACGGCATCTAAGTCGCACACATTTTTGAGTTGATCTTTAATATCTTGGGGTGGTTTAACATTAAAAACGATACACCGCCCGTGATGAGTTGAAAGTAAAGTTGTTTTGTTGTGATCAATAAATGCGGTCAAATCAACGATGGTATCATTGACCGTAAACTCTAAAATGTTACTGTGGATTGCTGCCATTAGTGTGCCTCGAAATTCTTAATTATTAAAATACAAGCAGAGAAGTTTGATAAATTTAACCTGTAAGGCGTTAAACAAAACTTCAACGCTGTAATTATTAATGTAGTGAATTAAATTCCCATCTTCATCAAAATCAATGTTGAGATGTGGATGTTCCGTGGAAGGTTGTTGAATCAACCTAATCAAGTAAAGCAGTTCTTCGCTTGAAAAAAGCTGGTTGTCATTAACGAAGATTCCGTGAGGTGTCATCGTTAAATTTTTAATCTTTAGATTGATTGCATCCCGAAAGTACTCTGCATTGACTAACATCCAAATTGCATTTTGCTGATTAGGTGAAAATGGGATTAAACCATCGTTTATCATGTACATACTCCTTAATTATAACGTGAAAATTTCAAAAGAGGTTCGATAAAGCCTCTTAACCACTAAAATTGTACTGGCAATGCTCAAGGAAATCAATGCTTGATTAGTATTAGTTAAACTTATTAAAAAAGATTGATAAGTAAAATTTACGTTATCTTTCAACTTATTTATAACAAGTACTTATCACTGAATGAATTCAGATAAAATGATATAATGCTTCTTGAAATGAAGAGGGTGAAAAACATGCGTGAATTATTACGAAAAGATTTTTGCTGGGTCGTCGGGATTTTTTGTATCGGATTAAGCTTATTTTCATGTCTTTTCCCATTTATCAGCAACGTTCCCGGCGTTTCATTTGCCCAACGTGGATTAGTTGTTGTTGGTGTGATTTTAATGCTGACGGGAATGGTTAGATATCGGAAAAAAGACTAAAGATGAAAAGAAGATAAAATGTTAACCATGGGTATGATAGGGGCCGATCGGATTGTAACTTGCTTGTTCGGTCGCTAGTTCAAATATAACAAAGATAGTAAAGAGGTTGAGATTAATGCTCGGCCTCATTTTAATTTTTAAAGATGAAATTCGCTAACTCGATATAGTATAATGAAAACGGAATTTTTTACATCAAGGAGATCAAAGCAAAATTGAAGATTATTACATCAGTTAACAATTCACAAGTTAAAGCATGGTCAAAATTGAATACGAAAAAGGGCCGGTTGAAGCAGGGAAAATACTTGCTTGACGGCTGGCATTTAGTTAAGGAAGCAATTCGGACACGTGAACCAATCGAAACGATCATGGTGCAGCCGGATTTCAAACACTTACAAGAGATCGAAGTTCCAGAAGGGGCTGGTTTAATTCAAATTACGGATAACGTGGTTAAACATTTAAGTGATACGAAACATCCGCAAGGGGTAATGGCAGTTGTTAAGATTCCAGAACAGCAAACAATTGAACCGGAAGATGTTAATGGGGCATGGCTTTTTATGGATAATGTTCAGGATCCCGGCAACATTGGAACGATGGTTCGGACAGCGGATGCGGCTGGCTTTAGCGGAATCGTTTTTGGAGATGGTACGGCGGACGTTTATAATCCGAAAATCGTTCGTTCAATGCAAGGCAGCCAGTTTCACTTGAAGATGGTTACTGCACCACTTGAACCATGGATCCAAGCTTTTAAAGCTCAAAACAAACCGGTTTTTGGAACGGAATTAAATCCAGATGCTCGTCCGTATGATCAAGTCGGTAAGCATGCCGATTTTGCATTGATTATGGGCAATGAGGGAAATGGAATGAACAAGGAGCTTTTAAAGCAGACCTCCTTGAACCTTTACATTCCGATTATTGGAAAAGCCGAATCATTAAATGTAGCCGTTGCGGCCGGTATCTTGATGTTTCAGCTTAAAGCAAATTAATTTTATTTAAGAATGTTAAGCAATTGATACAATTTTGTTATAACGTTTGCTTTTTAAAGCCAAGCCCATTAGCATATGGGGTGTAAGAATTTAATGAAAAGATCGTGAGGTTCTATGAAAGAAAACGAGTGGCGTAACGATGCAGAATATATGAGTTACGTGGGAAATTTATTAGTCAAGCCCGAAGTTCAAAAGTTATCTGAATATGAACAGCATCATTTTTGTACGCGGCTTGATCATGTGATCACGGTATCGTATGAGTCATATAAGATTGCCAAGAAAATGCATCTTGATGCCCGAGCAGTTGCCCGAGCAGGACTACTACATGACTTATTTTATTACGACTGGCGTGATACCAAATTTAACCTTGGGACGCATGCCTGGATCCATCCACGCGTAGCTGTCCGCAATGCTGAAAAGATTACGACTTTAACTGACAAAGAAAAAGACATTATTATCAAACACATGTGGGGTGCAACGCTGATTCCTCCGAAGTATCCGGAAGGATTTATTGTGACGGCCGTTGATAAGATCTCAGCGGTTGATGAATATAGCCATCATCTTGTTGATAAGGTTGAACGAATGGTGCGGTCAGCATATTGATTTACTTTGCAAAAGTAAGGTTATAGTGTACAATAATCACAGTAAAAAGATGCGACGAAACACTTAATTGTGTTTGAAATTCAAAAACATCTAAGAGGCCATGACGAATATCATAGCCTTTTTTTAAAGGGTGGAAAATAAATGGCAGACTGTAACGATAAATTTAATCTTTGTCCAAAATTCAGCAAGACCTTCAGCATCCTTGGCCGGAAATGGAACGGCTTGATTATTGAAGTGTTGCTATGCGAAGGTCCGCAACGGTTTAAGGACATTTCAAGCAAAGTAAAAAAATGCAGCGACCGCGTTTTAGTCGAACGGCTGCGCGAACTTGAGAATGAAGGATTGATCAAGCACACAGCGCCTGATTCAGCGCACAGTGTGTACGAATTAACGGATCGCGGAAGCGACCTGAAAAACGTGATGGATGCAATTCATACGTGGGCCGATAAATGGTATTCGCTTGCGGATTGTCATCAAGATTAAACTTGACGAAATGCCGGTTTCACGGTAAACTATCTAGTTAGAAAAGCGTAGACGGAAATTAGTAAGTCAATGGATTAGTTTCAGTGAGAACCAGATAGTGTGAATGGTTTAATTCGTCCGTGACTGAATTCACTTCCTGAGTGGTTACTGGGAGATGACGAAGGTAGCCCGGTGTTAGGCCGTTATCTGACTTAGTGAGTGTTGCTTGCTTATTTTGGAAAAGGAGATAAGCGGCAAAACAAGGGTGGTACCGCGAAGCCTCGTCCCTTTTTGAGGGATGAGGCTTTTCTTTTTACGCAAATTGTGGTTGAGAAAGGAATGAAACATATGAATTTACAAGATCGCCTTGAAGAATTACAAACTGAAGGGTTAGCAGCTATCAAAGCTGCCAACGATACTAAAGCAGTTAACGATATTCGGGTTAAGTATCTTGGAAAAAAAGGTCCGATTACAGAAGTTTTGCGCGGAATGCGTGATTTAGACAAGGCAGAACGGCCAAAAGTCGGGGCTTTAGCTAACAAGGTGCGCGATGCATTAGCAAATGCGATTGCGGACCGATTAAATGAACTTGAAATTGAAAAGACAGCAAAGAAGCTGGAAGCTGAAAAAATCGATGTTACGTTACCAGGAGTTCCGGTAAAAGCTGGTCAGCCGCACGTGCTTGCTCAAATCATCGATGAAATTGAAAAATTATTCCTAGGCCTTGGATTCCAAATTATTGAAGGACCCGAAGTCGAAGAGGATCACTACAACTTTGAAATGTTGAACTTGCCGCCGGATCACCCAGCACGTGATATGCAAGACACATTCTACATTACAAAGAAGACATTGATGCGGACCCAAACATCACCGGTTCAAGCCCGGACATTAGAAAAGCATGACTTTTCAAAAGGTCCATTAAAGATGATCTCACCTGGGAAAGTTTACCGGCGGGATACTGATGACGCAACGCACTCTCACCAATTCCACCAAGTTGAAGGATTAGTGGTTGATAAGAATATCACGATGGCCGACTTAAAGGGAACATTGGAATTAGTTGCGAAGACGATCTTTGGTGAAGACCGTGAAATTCGATTACGTCCAAGTTACTTCCCATTTACTGAGCCATCTGCCGAAGTGGATGTTTCATGCTTCAAGTGCGGCGGTAAAGGTTGTGCTGTTTGCAAGAACAGCGGCTGGATCGAAGTATTAGGCGCCGGCATGGTTCACCCGAACGTTTTGAAGATGGCCGGCGTGGATCCGGAAGTTTATGGCGGCTTTGCCTTTGGGTTAGGTCCAGATCGGTTTGCAATGTTGAAGTACGGCGTTGATGACATTCGAGAGTTCTACTTGAATGACATGCGCTTCTTAAATCAATTCTCACAGAAAGGTTAGGAGGGTGTTAATCAATGAAAGTTTCAACCAAATGGCTTAATGAATACGTTAAAGTTGATGATTTAAAACCAGAAGAACTCGGCGAAAAGATCGAACGCACAGCCGTTGAAGTTGATGGCGTTTCGCGGCGTGCAGACGGGCAAAAGAAAATTGTTGTTGGTCACATCTTAGAATGTGTGCCGCATCCGAATTCAGATCACCTGCACATTTGCCAAGTTGATGTTGGCGATGAAGAACCATATCAAATTGTCTGCGGGGCACCAAATGTTGCTGCTGGTCAAAATGTAATCGTTGCATTACCAAACTCTTGGATCGCCGGCCACATCAAGATCAAGAAGAGCAAAATGCGCGGTGAACTTTCAATGGGAATGATTTGCGGTTTGCAAGAAATCGGCTTCCCGGATGCAGTTGTTCCAAAGGAATTTGCTGATGGAATTTACGTTTTACCAGAAGATGCTGTTCCGGGCGAACCCATTTGGGATTACCTTGGAATGGATGAAAGTATTATTGATGTTGACATCACGCCCAACCGCGGTGACATGTTAAGCATGCGCGGGGTTGCTCATGAAGTAGCAGCGATTTATGACCGTGAAGTTTCACTTCCACATCCAACGGTTAAGGAAGACGGATCTTCAAAGATCGAAGACTTATTAAGCCTTGAAGATGCTGATCAAGAATTAGTTGCACCATACAAGTTACGAATGGTTAAAAACGTGACGATCAAGCCAAGTCCGATGTGGATGCAAAACCGGTTATGGAATGCCGGTATTCGACCAATTAATAACGTTGTTGACGTTACTAATTATATTTTGATGGACTACGGTCAACCATTGCATGCCTTTGATTATGATAAGTTTGACTCAAAGAAGTTAACGGTGCGCTTAGCTAACGAAGGTGAAAAATTGACGACCCTTGATGGTGAAGAACGCGAATTAAAGGCAACGGACTTAGTGATTGCTGATGGTAATCGCGTAATTGCACTTGCCGGCGTAATGGGCGGCAAAGACACCGAGGTTTCCGATAACACGCAGACCGTTGTTTTGGAAGCTGCCGTTTTCAATTCATCAAAGATTCGGAAGACTGCCCGGCGTGAAAACTTACATTCAGAAGCCTCCCAACGGTTTGAACGCGGGATCAACGTTGCAACGGTTCAAGAAGCATTGGATGCCGCTGCCCAAATGATTGCTGAATTTGGCGATGGCCAAGTTGTTAGCGGAACATTGGAAATCAACCACGTTGATCCTGAAAACGTGGATGTTGAAATCTTGCCGGAACGGATCAATAAGGTCTTAGGAACAGATTTGACGGATGAAGCAATCGTCGGAATTTTTGAACAACTCGGATTTGGGATTGCTAAGGATGAAACTGGCACATTAACGGTTAGCGTTCCGCCACGTCGCTGGGATATTGCAATCCAAGCTGACCTAATTGAAGAAGTTGCCCGGATCTACGGTTATGATAATATTCCAACAACATTGCCAACTATGCCGTTAACGGAAGGCCACTATACAAAAGCGCAAAAGATTATCCGTGATGCACGCGCAATCCTTGAAAGTGCAGGATTAAGTCAAGCAATTTCATATGGGTTAACAACAGAATTAAAGGCCAAACGGTTTATGCTTAATGAAGCTGAAATGACCCAACTTGACTTCCCAATGAGTTCAGACCACACAACATTACGGATGAACTTGATTAGCGGGTTGTTAGATGACGTGGCATATAACCAAGCGCGGAAAGTCAACGACGTTGCCTTGTATGAACAAGGGCGCGTCTTCTTGCGGGAAAAGGATGCTGAACGGCCAAATGACATCGAACACATTGCCGGAGCATTAACTGGATTATTCCATGAAGCTACATGGCACGATGCAAAGAAGCCGGTTGATTTCTACTTAACAAAGGGAATTGTTGAATACTTGATGAGCTCTCTGGGAATTACGGATGGCATTCGGTATGAAGCAACCGCTGAATATGAAGAAATGCATCCGGGACGGACAGCCAAGATCTATGTCAATGACGAATTAGTTGGCTTGATTGGTGAAGTTCACCCAAGTCTTGCTAAAGAATTGAAGATCAAACCAACTTATGTCTTTGAATTAGACTTGCAAAAACTGATCGACTTACCAAAGAATGTTGAAACATATGTCCCAGTTTCGAAGTATCCAGAAGTAACTCGGGATATTGCATTGCTTGTTCCAAATGAAATTACGAATGATCAAATCGTTGAATCGATCAAGCAAAATGGCGGTCGCTTCTTAGCTGACATCAAGCTTTTTGATTTGTATCAAGGCGAAAAGATCGACGACGGGTTCAAGTCACTTGCTTACACGCTTGTATACCGCAACAGTGAAGGAACTTTAAACGATGATGAAATTAACCAAGCATTTGATAAGGTTGTTAAGAAGCTTCAAGAAGAACTTGAAGTTACAGTTCGGTAATTGATTAGGCATAAGACTTTAGCTTGATTCAAGCAAAATCTTTAGGAGGAATATTTTGACTCAAGATAATCAACAACATCAACCAGAATCAAATTCGAAAGCGGAAAAGAAACAATCACCAACGTCATCACAGGTTGAAACGGCGAAGACGAAGCCAACTTCCCACGTTGCTAAGGAAGCTCCGAGTTCAGCAAAACGAATCATTCACTGGACAATCGGCGTGCTGATCGTTGTAATCCTCTTTTTCTGTTTTTTAGGTTACCGGTATGTTCAACGTTCGCTTAAACCGCTTGATCCAATTTCAAATGAATCAATTGAAGTTAAGGTTCCGATTGGAAGTACGGACAAACAAATTGGCGATATTTTACAAAAGAAAGGCGTTATCCGCAGTGGTTTTGTCTTCAATTACTATGTCAAATCAAAACAACTGGCGGCATTTAAAGCCGGTTACTATGATTTTAAACCGTCAATGACCTTAGCGCAGATCGCAACTGAATTGCAAAAAGGTGGTTCAAGTACCCCAATCGGCTCAGGCAAGGTTTTGGTGCGTGAAGGTGTCACGGCTGATCAAATCGGCGACATGATTCAAAAGGATACGAAGTTCAAAAAGCAAGACTTTTTGAATTTGCTGAATGATCAGCAATTCTTAAATGAATTAAAGAAAAAGTATCCTGATCTGCTTTCATCGGCGGTGGGAGCTAAGGATGTTAAATACCAACTTGAAGGTTATTTATATCCTGCAACATACTCAGTTTCAAAAAATGAAACGTTGAAGCAATTAGTTGAACAAATGGTTGCCAAGGAAAATCAAGAAATGCAACCATACTACCAAAAGATCAAGGATGACCATATGTCAGTTCAGCAAACGTTGACGTTGGCTTCCCTTGTTCAGGGTGAAGGAACGAATCAAGATAGTTTGGAAATGATCGCTGGGGTATTTGAAAACCGGCTCCAAAAGAATATGAAATTACAAACAGATGTGTCAGTGTCATATGCATTAGGCAAGCATCAACAAAACATTTCATATAATGACTTAAAGATCAATTCACCATACAACTTGTATCAAAATAACGGCTTAGGACCAGGACCAGTCAATAATCCGCCAATCAATGCGGTTAAGGCAGTCCTTTATCCAAAAGATCGGAATAAGGGATACTTGTACTTTGTTGCCAATATGAAGACGGGAAAGATCTACTACACGAAGTCATATCAGCAACATCAAGAAAATGTAAGTAAAGTTCAAAAAGCAAACGGATACGAAAAATAGGAAGTCGAGGAATTTGGAATGACAAACAACGAAAAGAAACATCGTCCGGTAATTATTGGGGTTACAGGTGGTTCAGGAAGCGGAAAGACGACCGTTTCAAACGCAATTCTTGAACAACTTCACGGGCATTCACTTGCAATGATCCAAGAAGATGCATACTACAAAAGTCAGGACAACGTTCCATTTGACGAACGGACAAAGGTTAACTACGACCACCCGAACTCATTGGATACCGATCTTTTAGTTGAACAACTACATGATTTGCTTGAATGGAAAGCAATCGACATTCCGGTTTATGATTATGCAAGTCACAACCGAAGCAAAGAAGTTATCCATCAAGAACCAAAAGAAGTTATCTTGGTTGAAGGAATTTTGGTATTAAACGATCCGCGGCTTCGTGATTTAATGGATATTAAGATTTTTGTTGATACCGATGATGATATTCGAATCATTCGTCGGATCCAACGGGATATTGAAGAACGGGGACGTTCATTACAATCTGTAATTGACCAGTATTTAGCAACGGTTAAACCAATGTATCACCAATTTATCGAACCAACAAAACGGTATGCTGACATTATCGTTCCCGAAGGTGGGCAAAACCAAGTTGCAATTGACTTGTTGGTAACAAAGATTCGTGATATTATTCAAAAGAACAATTTAAGTGCTGAATAAGAGGAGGGCTTTAAATGGCTGAAGAAAAAACATTTCCAATGACATTGGAAGGTAAGAAAAAACTTGAAGAAGAACTTGAAGACTTAAAGACAAATAAACGTGCTGAAGTTATCAAACGAATCAAAATCGCACGTTCATTTGGTGACTTATCTGAAAACTCAGAATATGAATCAGCTAAGGATGAACAATCATTTGTTGAAGGTCGAATCAAAGAAATTGACAACATGTTGAACCATGCGGAAATCATTGATAACGAAAACGTTGATGCTGATGAAGTTTCAGTTGGAAAGTCGGTTACATTCCAAGAAGAAGACGACGATCCAGAAACATACCAAATCGTTGGGGCTGCAGAAGCTGATCCATTAAACGGCAAGATTTCAAATGAATCACCAATTGCGAAGGGCTTAGTTGGTCACAAAAAGGGTGAAAAGGTAACTGTTACCACTCCTGGTGGTGAAATGACGGTTACAATTATTGATGTGAAATAAATCATTGATAATAGGAAAAAATAAGGTTGTGATTTTATCACAACCTTATTTTTTTATGAAATTTTAGTTGAAGGGAGAGGGAGAGCTGTTGATTTATAAAAAAAGACTGAACACAAACATGTTCAGTCTCAAATCATTTACGTTGATTAATTTAATTTTAGTACCAACCGCATTGTTCCCAGTGCTTTTGAGCATTTACCCAGTTACCATAACGGCTTGCAACGTATTGGTTTGCAACTCGATCTTGGTTAGCTTGTGAGTAATCACCGTTTAAGTAGCTAGCACTTAATTGGTAAGCACCGATATATTGACCGTTGCGGGCATTGTAGTTACCGCCTGATTCGTGAGCAACGATCCATGATTTTGCAGCGTCTTCCGAAGAATTACTGCTGTTGTTATTATTGTTTGATTGTTGGTTGTTATTAGTAGCTTGTGATTGTTGTGTATTTTGTTGAACAACTTGTTGTTTTTGTTGTTTTTGTTGTTTTTGTTGTTTTTGTTGCTGTTGAGCAGCCTTAGCATTTGCAGCAGCTTGAGCAGCAGCGGCTTGTTGAGCAGCGGCTTGTTGAGCAGCTTTTTCTTGTTGTTCCTTAGCAGCTTGTTGAGCGGCAGCGGCTTCTTCAGCTTGCTTTTGAGCAGCAGCTTGTTGAGCGGCAGCGGCTTCTTCAGCTTGCTTTTGAGCAGCAGCCTGTTGAGCAGCTTTTTCTTGTTGTTCCTTAGCAGCTTGTTGAGCGGCAGCGGCTTCTTCAGCTTGCTTTTGAGCAGCAGCCTGTTGGGCAGCTTTTTCTTGTTGTTCCTTAGCAGCTTGTTGAGCGGCAGCGGCTTCTTCAGC
>NZ_AYYZ01000029.1:273902-434459 GCF_001435375.1 Ligilactobacillus araffinosus DSM 20653
TTTTTCTTGTTGTTCTTTAGCAGCTTGAGCGGCAGCAGCTTGTTGAGCTTGTAATGCAGCTTGAGCTTGGGCAGCCTTCTGTTGAGCAGCTAATTGTGCTTGACGTTGTGCTGCTTGTTGTTGAGCAATTACAGCTTGTTCTTGTTGAACTTGGGCTGCATTTGCTTGAGGTTGTTGAACTTGTTGTTCAGCATTGTCATTTGTTGGGATGTTTAATTGTTCCCCAACTGTGATAAAGTTTACGTCTTGTAAATTGTTTGCTTTTTGAATTGCTTCAACTGTTGTATTGAACTTTTGAGCAAGTTCTGAAACAGTGTCCCCTGCTTTAACTGATACTGTATCAGCATTAGCAGCTGTTCCTGCTGCAGCGATTCCTGAGAGGGCAGCAGCTGATACTAAAACTTTGTTTAATTTCATGTAGAAAGTTCACTCCTAAAAGATTTTTAATCTATCTATATCTATCCTCATAGTTCAAATCCATTGAACCATCGTTTAAAAGTATAACTGACTAACATAACAATAAGATAGCAATAATGTTACTTTTTGATATTTTTTTGTAACATTTGTAACATTGAGGTATAAGAAACATCTGATTAATAGGGTATAATATTAATAGAATGATATGGAGGCGAATCTAATGGATAAGAAGAACAATTTGAAATTATTGCTTGGAATCTCTGGGTTAACAGCGGTTGCCGCCATGGGTTGGGAACATTATCGAAATCATTATAATTTAGATAATCATTTATCATTTGCTGAAAAAAGCATTATCTTTTGGCAACGTAAGGTATATGATCAAAAGATCAAATTCTTTATTCGGTTAAAAGCTCATAACTGGAATGAATTGTTACAAAATCGCGATCACTTTTTTGTATATATTGGAACGCGGAATAATTCACAATGTTTAAGTTTTGCACCGCGGCTGAGTTATGCTGCACAGCAAGCAGGGACAAATGTTTATTATTTAGATACAACAAAGGAAGCAACGAATCCAATCTTGCGCCACTTGCTTGAAGACTTACAGGTTAAAAATCCACCAGCATTATTATGCGTTGACCATGGACGGATCATTCGGTATGACTTTGACGAAAAAATTACAGATTTTATTAATGCTCATCAAAATTAAAAGGAGGTTGTGACGAAAGTCACAACCTCCTTATTCTATATCCGCATAATTGGGGTTCCAAAACAAGCGCAGCTACAACGCGAAGCTAGTGAGGGGACGCAAACCTCCAAATTTTTGCTGTGCGATTCGTTCTTTTTTGCTTCCACTACGCTCGTTTTTAACGTTTTATTACCACATTCTTTTTACATTTTAAAAACAAACAATCCACTTAAAACACCACAAATAATTGCACCCATCAAAAATCCTAAATCGATCCATGGATTTCCAACCAAGGTAAAGAAATTGCGCAGACAGACGATTCCTAAAATGACACATGAAATAAGAATTAATAAGTAAATAATTTTAAGCGGGGCGTACACAACGGTAATGATTACGGACGTCGCAAATAATAGCGTTCTTAAATTGTGATACCACACAATGTTACCGAAAAAAACATCGCGATATGACAAACTCCGATCCTTGGGCATCGACTCAAATTTAAACATTGTCAAAAGTAGCCAAAAAACGTATAAAGCTACACCAACGTATTTCATGATGGCTCTCTCCTCATGATTAAAATGACTTGTTATTTCACTTATTCAATAACATCTATTTAAGAATACCATATAAAAACCGGCTTGCAAGTTCATCAAGCCGGTAATTTTTTGATTAATGTTCTTTAAAGAAGGCGGAAAGTTTTGTCATAAACATTTCCAAGAACCGTGGAACATCGACGTTCACGGCAACCTGAGTAGTTGTTGCCGGTTCATTCAATCGTTTTTCATCACCGATCGTTCGCCCGGCATATGCTCCTTCAGTATCAACTTTCATGTTTAAGTAAATGGTTTGTAAAAGACTTGGATCAACCGCCGCCGCAACTGCTAATGGATCATGCAATCCGCAACCGTGAAGATGAGGACTGGTGATTTTATATGCGTTGATATAGTAGTCAACGATGTCTGCGTATTTGATGGCTGATGTCGTCCCAATTTCACGCCACTCTTGGGTTTCTTTCTTTGTAAGTAATGTCCGTAAGGTTACGTCAAGCCCAACCATTGTCAATGGAAGCTTACTGCGGAGAACTTTATCAGCAGCTGGCGGATCTTGGTTGATATTGGCTTCGGTGACAGGATTGACATTCCCAGGAATGGTCAATGTACCGCCCATTAACGTTACATGACCGATCAAGTCAATGATTTCAGGATCCTTTTCGATTGCGGCAGCGAGGTTTGTCAACGGACCAGTTGGAACGATTAACAATTGACCTTGATATTTGTGAGCAGCTTCAATGTAAAAATCAATTCCATTTTGACTTTCAATTTTCCGCTTAGCAGTTGGAACTTCAACTTCACCAATTCCATTTTTGCCATGGATTGTTTGACTGATCGGCATCACTTCAAAGTGATCAGTGTGTGAAGAATGCGTTGCACCAATGAAAACTGGGACTTCAGGATGTCCAAGCATTTCCAATAAGTTGAGTGTGTTTTGGGCGGCTTCCTCAGGAACGATATTTCCAAAAGAAGCAACGACGCCAATTAAATCACATTCGGGAGTGGCGAGGGCATATGCAAGCGCTAAGGCGTCATCAACGCCGGTGTCGAGGTCTAAAATCATTTTATACTTAGCCATGAAAAGTTCTCCTTTAGTTTTAACGTTTGATTTCATTTTAGCAGAAGTGAACAGCGATTGGAGAAACTTTTTTCTGCTTTTTTTGGGACGGACCAATTGTTAAAATGGAAATCTAATTGTTCGGCAAAAAACGAATGTTTTTTGGAAACGATATCTTCTAAAATTCACTTAAAGCAATGAATTTTTTGCGAATTTTATATTGATTATTCTGGAATAATTGATACAATTTGTTGTAGTTAAATGATTGATAATCATTATATTTTGTGGATATTAGCGGATCCGCGTAAAGGAGAAAATAAAAGAATGATTGAAGTTTCAAACCTCAATAAAACATACGAGAACGGATATGAAGCATTGAAAAATGTTAATTTTTCAGTGGAAAAAGGTGAATTAGTTTGCTTATTAGGCCCGAGTGGTTGTGGTAAGTCAACGTTGCTTAATATCATCTCAGGTTTGCTTGATGCAACCTCAGGTGATGTGAAGTTTGAAGGAAAATCAGTTCTTGATGTTGCCCCTGAAAACCGGGACATTGGTTTTGTATTTCAAAATTATGCATTATTCCCGCATATGACAGCTGAAGAAAACGTAATGTTTCCATTAACTGTTGGCAAAAATAAAAAATCGAAGGCAGAAGCACGTGAAATTGCACAGAAATATATGGAATTGACCCATATTACCGATATTGCGAAGAAGAAGCCGGGACAATTGTCCGGTGGACAGCAACAACGGGTTGCAATTGCACGTGCTCTTGTTCAACAACCGAAAGTTCTTTTAATGGATGAACCATTAAGTAACTTAGATGCGCGGTTGCGGCTTCAAATTCGGGAAGAAATTCGGGCATTAGTGAAGGAAGTTGGAATCACAACGATTTTTGTTACTCACGATCAAGAAGAAGCTCTTTCAATCGGTGATCGAATCATCTTACTTAACAATGGGGTCGTTCAACAAGCGGATAAGGGGCAAAACCTTTACCTTGACCCAGCAAATCAATTTGTTGCTAACTTTATTGGTAATCCGGTAATTGACTTATTTGATGTTCAATTTGATGGTAACCAATTTAATAATGAACATTTCAATTTATTAGCTGAGCGGTTAGCAGACAATAAATTAAAACAGAAGTTGCCTGCCGGGGATTATGTAATTGGAATCCGGCCGGAAAACTTGCAACCGTCAACGGCTGAAATGGCAGATTTCACAATTAAAGTTGATGATATTGAATTGATTGGACGTGAACGAATCTTGAAGTTCTACTTTGGTGATATGCAGTACCGGTCATTAGTTGATATCGAAGATCAAATCGGAGCAGGCAATGAAATCAACTTACGGTTTGATATGAAGAAAGCATTTATCTTTAACAAGGACGGAGAGCGGGTATATTAAAAATGAAAAATAAACGGCGAAAAAATCAATGGAGCGCATGGTGGTTCCTTGGACCAGCTCTTTTAGGAATTATCCTTTTTAGTGTTTTCCCAATTTTACGGGCATTGGTGATGAGTTTTCAATCCGGTTCATTAATTTCAATGCACTGGACAGGATTGAGCAACTATAAATATGTAATTCAAGATCCGTACTTTGCCAAGGCACTTCAAAATACTGCTTTGTATGCCTTTACGGTTGTTCCAATCGGAATGGTGATTTCAATTGCGATTGCATGGAACTTATTTAACCGGATCAAGCATTCGAAGTTCTTTGAAGCATTATTCTTCATGCCATACGTTACAAGTACGATTGCGATTGGAATCGTCTTCCGTTACATTTTCAACGGACAGTACGGCTTATTGAACTACATTTTGCGGTTCTTCCATTTAGGAACCCCGAACTGGTTAGATAATCCCAGCATGAACATGATCACCGTTATCATTTTTGGAGTTTGGCTCAGCTTAGCATTTAACATTGTTATTTTGATGTCAGCTTTACGGGGGATCGATCCGCAACACTACACGATTGCCAAGATGTACGGGGCAAGTGATTCGGAAATGTTCTTCCGGATCACATTGCCGCAATTGATCCCAACCTTAGCATTCCTTTTGACCGTTAACTTGATCAGTGCGTTCAAAGTATATACATCAATCTATGCTCTGTTTAACGGGCAACCAGGAATCGCGGGCAGTGCGATGACGGCGGTTTACTACATCTTTAATAAGTTCCAGACAGTTGGAACGCCAGGGGTCGCAATGGCCGCAACCGTCTTACTGTTCTTGATAATTTTAGTTGTATCATTCCTTCAAAATAAGTTATTGAATAAGGTGGGTCGCAGATGAAAAAAGTTACCGGCGTAATTACGTGGATTTTTATCATTCTTCTAAGTATCATTACGGTTTTCCCGTTTATTTACATGGTCCTTGGCGGATTGATGTCATATGCAGAAACAACAAGTATTCCACCGACAATCATTCCGCATCATTTACACTTCGAAAACTACGTGCAAGTCTTCCATCAGGCACCATTTTTGAAGTATTTCTGGAATACCTTGCTAACATCATCAATTGATACCGTATGTGTATTGATTACTTCATTGTTTGCTGCATTTGCATTAACAAGTTTAGATTTTAAAGGCAAAAAAGCCATTAAGCTTTTGATGATTTCATTGTTGATGGTTCCTTCAGAAGCAATCATCTTCACGAACTACAATACAATTGCTAAGTGGGGCTTGTTGAACACCTATGTTGGTTTGTTCTTACCATTTACAACGAGTGTCTTCTATATTTACTACTTGAACAGTTACTTCCAGGGAATTCCACGTAGCATTTACCAAGCAGCAAAAATCAGTGGTGCAAGTAACTGGCAATATGTATGGAAGATTTTAGTTCCAATGTCAAAACCGGCATTAACAACGGTGGGGTTACTCTCATTCATCGCCGGCTGGAATTCATTCCTTTGGCCATTATTGGTAACGAATAATGATAACATGCGGCTATTGAACAACGGGTTGGCCAATTTTGCTTCTGATGGTGGAGCCCAAACACAGTTGCAATTAGCAGCAGCCACATTAACCGTTATCCCGATTTTGATCATCTACTTCATCTTTAGAAAGCAAATTATTCAGGGGGTTACACGTGATGGACTTAAAGGATAAGCAAACACGCGTAACTTACCATAAAGGTGTTGATACAATTGGCGGAACGAATATCGAAATTGCATATGGCGATGCCCATATCTTTTTCGATTTGGGAACCGAGTATCGGCCGGAACTGGATTTGCCGGATGAATCTTATCAAACGCTGATTCAAAATCATTTGATTCCGAAACTGGATGATTTTTATGATGAACATTTAACCGGGGCACCGCAGTGGAAAGGAAAATTTCAACACAGCGCGGCGTTTATCTCGCATTTACATTTAGATCATACTAAAATGGTAAATTTTGTTGATCAGCGCATTCCGGTTTACAGTACTCCAGCAACGATCAAGTTGTTGAAAAGGCTAAACCGGGATGGTGATTTTCTGCTTCCGGCAGCTGGTCATCCGAAAGAATACCTGCGGCCGTTAACCGAATTGCCGGTTCATCACAAGGTGAAGATCGGCGAGATTGAGGTCGAATTTTATCCCGTTGATCATGATGCAGATGGCGCAGTCGCGTTCCTGATCCATACACCGGATGCATTTATTGTATATACCGGTGATTTGCGGCTCCATGGCTATCATCCGGAATGGACGCGGGCAATGATGAAGGCGGCTGCGGGATGCGATTTGCTGATCAGCGAAGGCGTTGGGGTGAGTTTCCCGCAAGATTTGGATAAGCCGCGTAAGCCGTGGAGTGAACAACTTTTAATTGAAAAGCTGGTTGACCTTGTTCAAAATGCGGAGGGACGCCCAACGACCTTTAATACTTATCCGGGTAATATCAGCCGGTTAGAAGCAATTTGTGATGCACAACCGCGGACAGTCGTTTTGACTGCTGACCGGGCATGGCTGCTTCAACAGATTACGGGACGGAAAGTCAATTATTATTACTCGCCGTCCGCCAAGCCGCTTCCAGAACTTGATCCAAGTTTGGAAGTTGATTACCAAACTCTTTTGGCTGATAAGGATATGTATTTGTGGCAGGTTGAAGATCATTTTGAAAATCTGCAGCCAAATACTTTGTACATTCACAGTGATGCGGAGCCGCTGGGTGACTTTGACCCAGCATATCAAAAGTTTCTTGAGATGTTAGCGGCCCATCACGTTGAATTTGTTCGGCTTGCATGTTCGGGGCATGCAACCGCAGCCGAACTGGATGAAATCGTTGCGGGCATCAAGCCGCAATTATTGACTCCTATTCATAGTTTTCATCCAGAAAATTTGAAAAACCCGTTTGGAAGTCGTGTTTTACCGCAAAATGGGCAAACGCTCATTTTGCATTAAACAAAAAATTTTAAGGAGGAGAGCTTTTATGAAGTTCATCAAAAAACTTGCAGTTGCCGCAACAACTGCAGCAACGCTTTTTGCAACAGTTGCAGGTGGTTTATCATCAACTGTAAGTGCTGACAGTATCCCTACAAAGGTTACAAAAAAGACAACCATTACATTTTGGAATGGGATGTCAGGTAATCAACAAAAGGCTTTGCAAACCTTAACCCAAGAATTCGAAAAGGAAAATCCGAATATCACGGTTAAGCTCGAAAACCAAGGCCAATACAAAGATTTGCAATCAAAAATCACATCAACATTGCAATCACCAAAGAATTTACCAACCATTACTCAGGCTTATCCAGGTTGGTTATACACGGCATCAAAGAATGACTTATTAGTTAATCTAAAGCCATACATTAATAATTCAAAGATTGGCTGGGGAAGTGCTGCTAAGAGCGGCATCAAGTCATCATTGATGAAAGGTGCTCAAATCAATGGTACTCAATATGGTATTCCATTTAATAAATCAGTTGAAGTATTAGTTTATAATAAGACAATGCTTGATAAGTATGGAGTTAAAGTTCCAATAACTATGGCTCAATTGAAGTCAGCTGCCAAGACAATTTATGAAAAATCAAATCATCAAGTTGTTGGTGCCGGCTTTGATTCATTATCAAATTACTATGTTTTAGGAATGAAGAATGAAGGCGTTGACTTTACTTCAAAGATCAACTTAACATCTGCTAAATCAAAGAAAGTTATTGATTACTATGCTGACGGAATCAAGGGTGGTTACTTCAAGACTGCCGGTTCACAAGGCTACCTTTCAGGCGACTTCTCAAACCAAAAAGTTGCAATGTTTATCGGTACAAGTGCTGGTGAAAGTTTCGTTAAGAAGGGGGTTAACGGCAAGTTCGATTACGAAGTTGCCCCACGTCCTGGCAAGTGGAACATGCAACAAGGAACTGACATCTACATGTTCAAGAACGCAAGCAAGGAACAACGGACAGCTGCTTTCATGTACATGAAGTTCTTGACCAGCAAGAAGTCCCAATTATACTGGGCACAACAAACTGGTTACATCCCAGTATCACAAGATGTAATTAATAGTAGTGAATACAAGAACAACAAAGATTCAAAGGTTCCAGCCCAAGTTGAAGCTGCAACAAAGAACCTTTACACAGTTCCTGTAACGAAGAACTCAAATGCTGCATATCAACAAATGAACACGATCATGCAAAACATCTTAAGTCACGCCAAGAATGGCAACCTTAACTCACTGATCAAACAAGGTGAAAGCCAATTTAAGAATGCATGGAACCAATAAAATAGTGTTCAGTAACTAGATAAAGAGTCGCGATGAAAATCGCGGCTCTTTTTGCATCATCGATTAAATCACGTTAAAATATTACTAATACATAAAGCGAAAGGATTCGAAAATGAAGAAGCAATCATTAATTGATTACCTTGACGATGGGGTTCAAAATTTAGATTTTGATGGAACATTGGCTTGGAATTGGCTCAAGCATGAACGGGCTTTTGAACTTGAAATGGAATTTTACGTTGAAAATCAAAACGGACATAAAATCATTGATTTGGATGATACAGAATCCGTTGAACCGATCATCACGTTTGATGATGCGATTTTGCTATATGATCAAACCAAGCCGTTTGATTTTGATCAGGAAGATTATCTGGTAACGTTGGGATTCAATGGTAAAAAAGGATGGACTAAAGGAAAAACGGATGCCTTTTTGGATGTCTTGCAAGATACACTCGATAATGGTGAATCAGACTTACTTGATTTTGTAAGTGATGATTCAATTCAAACATTCAATCTTAAATGGGATGAGGTTGAATTTCAAAAGCAACTTGAGGCGCGTAAAGATGAAACTCAACAATTAAATTATCCGAAATTCTAGGAGGCTGAACATGGACTGGACAGAACTTGTAGTTGAAACAACCAATGAAGCAATCGATGCGGTGACGAATATCTTAATGGAAAATGAAGCGGGCGGGGTTCAAATCGATGATCATGATTTAAATGATGTGCGTGTTATTACATACTTTCCTGCAAACATCAACGTGGCGGAAAAAGCTCCTGAATTAGAAATGCAGATCAAGGGATTAAGTCAATTTGGTATCGATCCGGGAAAGGCAACCGTGAAATTAAGCGATGTCAATGATGACTCCTGGCGCGATGTTTGGAAAAAATATTACCATCCGGTGCGCATTACACGGTATTTAACGATCGTTCCAAGTTGGGAAGACTATCAACCTGAAAGTGACGATGAAAAAGTGATTCGGCTTGATCCGGGCCGTGCATTCGGAACGGGAACACACCCGACAACTAGTCTTGCGCTTTTGGCACTTGAAAAGGAAATTCGTGGCAATGAATCAATGATTGATGTTGGAACCGGTTCAGGTGTTTTGAGTATTGCTGCCAAATATCTTGGAGCAGGCAAAATTGATGCTTATGATATTGATGATGAAGCCATTAAGGCGACGAAGGAAAACGTGGCGTTGAATCCAATTGCCAAGGACATTAATATCGGAACAAACAGCTTGCTTGACGGAATCAGTAAAAAAGTTGATCTCATCGTAGCTAATATTTTAGCTGAGATTATTGTACCGTTGATTCCGCAAGCTAAGGAATGCTTAAATCCAAGTGGAAAATTCATTACTTCAGGAATCATCAATGACAAGAAAGATTTGATTGTGAACGAATTAACAGACCATGGCTTTGTGATCGATGAAATCTTGAACCAAAAAGATTGGTATTCGATTATCGCACACTTGCCAAGCGAAGGAGAATAGGATGCAACGCTTTTTTACTATTCAAAAATCAACTGAATTCAAAAATGAAAAGTTACTTTTACCACAAGAAATTTTTCATCACGCCGTTGATGTTTTACGGATGAAAATCGATGATCAATTTGAATTAGTGACGGCCGATGAAAAGGTGTATCAGTGTCGGTTAACGAAGGTAGATAAACACGAAGGTCAATTTACGATTATTAAAGCTATTGACCGTGAAGTGGAAATGCCAGTCAAAGTAACGATTGTTTGCGGTGTTTCGAAAGGCGATAAAGCTGAAGAAATTGTTAAGAAGGGAACACAGTTAGGTGCGGACCGTTTTATTTTTTTGAATAGCCGATATTCGGTTGCCCGGTGGAAGAGCCAAAAGCAAATTAAGAAAATTAAGCGGCTGCAGACAATTGCGTTGAATGCGGCAGAACAGTCGCACCGCAATCATGTCCCAGAAGTTGAGTGGGCTAATTCATTGGATGATGTAATTATGAAGAATGCAGATACTGATTTCAAGGTTGTTGCATATGAAGAATCCGCTAAACAGAATGAAAAGACAGTTTTAGCTCAAATTGCAATGCAAGCTCGTACCAAAGGCTTGACCTCTTTGATTGCATTTTTTGGCCCGGAAGGCGGCATTGCACCCGAAGAAATCAAGCAACTCACGGCAGCGGATTATCAATGTGCTGGACTTGGACCGCGGATCTTACGGGCAGAAACCGCACCGCTTTATTTACTCGCGGCGCTTTCCTTTGCTACGGAGTTGGAGTAGAATAATAACAAAGATTTTAATTGAAGAGGATTTATATGACTGACGAAAAAAAGACCTTTATTATCCGAATGCTGTGGTATTTGGTAGCTGCTGCAATTTTTGCATTGATCATTCCAATTATTTTTAATGTATGTCAAGCCAATGATGTAACGAAAATTGGTTTTATTATGTTTGGTTTTGATATGATTTTTTCGGTTCTTGTAGGCTTATATGCTGGCAAGAACGATGATTCATGGATTCCATTATTGTTCTTCCCGATCATGTTTGTAATTACAGCGGGGAGTTTCTTTATGGGAATTTTACGAGTTGTTGCGGTAATTTACCTTGCAGCAAGTCTTTTAGCGTACGGAATAACAAAGAAATAAAACGGGTGAGGCTGGTGACAGTCTCATTTTTACTATGATTTAGATTGAAACGGGTGAAGACGAATGGATAAAGAAGTGATTTGGACTGCGGATGATGTCATTCAAATGTGCAGTCAATATATGAATGAGGAACACGTTGAACTGGTAAAGAAAGCTTGCAAATTTGCCACTTATGTTCATCGTGAACAGACTCGACAATCAGGCGAACCATATATTATTCATCCGATTCAGGTTGCGGGCATTCTGGCTGATTTGAAGATGGATCCTGAAACGGTTGCAGCCGGCTTTTTGCATGATGTTGTTGAAGATACAAACGTCACGTTAGGGGACATTGGCGAACTTTTCAACCATGACGTTGAAGTGATCGTTGACGGGGTTACTAAGTTAAGTAAAATTCGTTACAAATCGCATCAAGAACAGCTAGCTGAAAATCACCGGAAACTATTACTTGCGATGGCCAAGGATTTACGGGTAATCATCGTTAAATTAGCGGATCGTCTGCACAACATGCGGACGTTGAATCATTTGCGACCGGATAAGCAACGGCGGATCGCGAATGAAACGCTCGAAATTTATGCCCCATTAGCTGATCGACTAGGAATTAGCAAGATTAAATGGGAACTAGAAGATATTTCGTTGCGTTATTTAAACCCGCAACAATATTATCGGATTGTTCATTTAATGGATGCCAAGCGGACAGAACGAATCAAGTATATCAACGAGGCGATTGAAGAGATCAAGGATGCCATTAAGGACTTGAACCTTGATTGTGAGATCTATGGGCGGCCGAAACACATCTATTCGATTTACCGGAAGATGCGTGATCAGCACAAGCAATTCAGTCAAATCTATGACTTATTAGCGGTGCGGGTCGTTGTAAAGTCGATTAAAGATTGCTATGCCGTCTTGGGAGCAATTCATACGCGGTGGAAACCAATGCCGGGGCGGTTTAAGGACTACATCGCAATGCCCAAAGCCAACATGTACCAGTCACTGCATACAACGGTTATTGGTCCGCAAGGTAAACCGTTTGAAGTTCAGATTCGGACTGAAGAAATGCACCGGGTAGCGGAATACGGGATTGCAGCTCACTGGGCATACAAGGAAGGCAAAAAGAGTCCGGTCAAGGAAACGGCAACAGGTGATAAGCTGAACTTGTTTAAGGAAATCATCGAATTGCAAGATGAAGCGGCCAACGCAAAGGACTTTATGGAAAGTGTTAAGGGTGATTTATTCAGTGACCGCGTTTACGCTTTTACTCCCAAGGGCGATGTCACGGAGTTGCCGAAGGGGGCCGGTCCGCTTGATATGGCGTATGCAATTCATACGGAAATCGGAAATCATGCAACCGGCGCCAAGGTCAATGGTAAGATTGTTCCCCTTGACTATCAAATTAAAAATGGGGATATTGTCGATATTTTGACGTCGGCTAATTCTGCTGGCCCCAGTGGGGATTGGTTAAAACTTGTTCATACTAATCGCGCCCGTAATAAAATTCGGAAATTCTTCAAAAAACGTGATTATATTCAAAACCGCGATAAGGGTCAAGAATTATTAAATAATGCCTTAGTTG
Organism: Ligilactobacillus araffinosus DSM 20653; assembly: GCF_001435375.1. Lineage (GTDB taxonomy): Bacteria > Bacillota > Bacilli > Lactobacillales > Lactobacillaceae > Ligilactobacillus > Ligilactobacillus araffinosus. The sequence continues at coordinate 286,489 of NZ_AYYZ01000029.1, forward strand.
AAGAAGGATTTGATCCGCATAAAGTTTTAACTGAAAAGAATATTAAACGGGTGCTTGATAAAAAACAATTGCCATCGATAGACGAATTATATGTGGGAATTGGGTTTGGTAATTTGCAACCTCTTGGGATTGTGAACCTGTTAACTAAAGATATTCGGCAACAGCGGGCAAATGAGCAACGTAAACAGCAAGAAAAGGAATTGCTCGAAGATCATAAGCAGATTGATAATCCGACTAAAGAAACTTCCAAAAAAAGTAAAGATGATAACAATGACAATATTTTAATTGCCGGAATCAGCAATATGATGGTGCATTTAAGCCGATGCTGCAATCCAATTCCTGGTGATCAAATTGTTGGTTATATTACAAAAGGTCGGGGAGTTTCGATTCATCGAGTTGATTGTCCAAATGTTCAAGTAGCAACTGAGAATGGCAGTCGTTTAATTGATGTTTCATGGAATCGATTACCAAATGAGCATAAATTATATGATGCCGAATTAAAAATTCAAGGTTATAATCGCAATGGCTTATTGAGTGATATTTTACAAATGGTTAATAATTCAACGAAATCGTTAAAATCGGTTAACGGAAACGTTGATCATAATCAATTGATGGCGATTAGTATTGTTGTTGGGGTTCATAATAAAGAACATTTACAACGCTTGATCGACAACATCAAACGGGTACCGGACGTTTACCTGGTTGAACGTCCAATTCATTAAAGGAGATCATAAGATGAGAGTAGTTTTACAACGGGTTAAATCCGCAAGCGTAACGGTTGATGATCAGGTAATTGGAAAGGTCGGTAAAGGTTACATGCTGTTAGTTGGCTTTACCCACGATGATTCGATCGAAGATATTGATTACATTGCGCGTAAAGTTGCAAATGCTAGGTTGTTTGCCGATGAAAATGGTAAAATTAACCTGTCAATTAAACAGGTTCAAGGCGCAATTTTATCGGTATCGCAATTTACATTGTATGCTTCAACGAAACATGGAAATCGTCCAGGGTTTGGGGCAGCTCAGAAGCCAGAATTGGCCAAGGAAAATTATCATTATTTTAATGAAAAACTCCGGTCATACGGAATTGAAGTTCAAACCGGTCAGTTTGGAGCTGACATGGACGTGGCATTGGTAAATGACGGACCGGTAACGATCATCTACGACTCGAACCAAAAATAAGCGGAAAGAGTGACGATAATGTATCAAGAATTTTTCTGGGATTTTGACGGGACGTTATATAATACATATCCGGGCATGGTTGAAGCCTTTATGGATGTCTTTGAACAAAAGGGTGTCAAGCTTGATAAGAATGAAGTTTACCGTCATATGCGGCAAACTTCATTAGGAAAGACGTTTGCATATTACCGGACCCAAAACGACCTTAAAGAAGAACCAGAAGCACTGCGTGAAGAATATAATCCAATTGAAGCTAAGCTTGAAGATAAGATGAAGCCATTTGATGGGGTTCAAGCGGTATTAGCCAAGGTGGTTGCAAATGGCGGCCACAACTATCTGATGACTCACCGGAACAAGAGCTCATTGGAGATGTTGGTTAAGTTTGATTTGAAGAAGTACTTCACAGATGCGGTTACCGCTGAAAAGAAGTTTCCGCGGAAACCCAACCCGGCTTCGCTAAATTCATTAGTTGAAAAGTACGATCTTGATCCGCAAAGTTGTGTCATGGTTGGTGATCGGGTGCTTGATATTGCAGCGGCACATAATGCGAAAATGAGCGGAATTTTGTTTGATCCAGATGATTTGATCATTGAACCTGCATCTCCGGAACATCGAATTCAAGATATGCATGATATTTTAAATTGGATTAAATAGGAAGGGGTGACAAAACGTTCAAAACGAGCGTTTTGGAACTCGATTATACGAATATGACAAAAGGAGAATGTGATTAAAATCACATTCTCCTTTTTAATTTGGATCATTTGCAATCAATGCGTTTTCGTCTTTACCTTCAAAGTATAATTGTAAACCTTTAACAACGTCGCTTGTGACCTTATTTTGATAAGTGCTATCATCAATGAAACTTAAATCACGGTCCGAGTTGATATAGCCGCTTTCAAGTAAGACTGCCGGTTGAGTGTTATCTCGTAAAACAAGGAAGTTTCCGAAGTCAACGCCACGGTTATCCAAGCCCATCGACTTCAGCTGACTGTTAATGTCTTTTGCTAGTCGGAACGAACCATTGTTTTTATGATAATAGTATGTAGTGTACCCGCTAGCACTGTTATCTTGCGGCGATGAATCAAAATGGAAACTGATAAACGCATCGGCATGCACTTTTTCAGCCAATTCAGAGCGCTTGCTTAGGCTGACGGTCTTGTTGCTATCACGGGTCATGTAAACGCGTGCGCCGGCCTTTTTCAATTTTGATTGAAGTTGTTTGGCATAGCGCAGGGTGAATGTTTTTTCCTCTTTTTTGCCATTTGTTGACAGGGCACCGGAATCAGTACCGCCGTGGCCGGCATCGATCACGATCGTAGCTTCCGAAAGCTTGGTAACTGGATTTTTATATTTGGAATTGATCATCCAGGTTCCCATCCAACCATATTGATCTTCATTAGTTTTAACATAGACCCAGTTGTATTTGTGTTTCAATACTTTGACCCGGCTGCCTTTTGCTAGGTTGCGGTCTTTATGGGCAAACACACTAGGTTGCTGGTAAAGAGCGGCATCTTCGGTTTCGATGGGCATCTGTTGCATATAGGTATATGTCCGATAACCTAAAAATAACGCAACTCCAATTAAAAGAATCCAAAGAAAGCCGAACGTATCCTCAACTTTTAACTGATTGTTTTCTTTCATAAATTAAATCTCCAAAGATATTATCAAATACCATATTAGCAAAATATTTTGACTTAGTACAATTAACCGCGGAATTTAAGAGTTTTGTAACAATCAAACTTGACTTTGTTAATTTTCCTTTGTAAACTTTAGGTAACGAAAAAGGCCGGTGAGAAAGACCAGTAGTTGAATTGGCAGTTTCAGAGAGTAGATGGTTGGTGTGAATTTACAAGTGCGATTTAACGAAGACACTTTTGAGGTGTACTGATGTACCGTGATGAGCGTTATTCTAAAGTAAGAAGTTAAGGTGGTACCGTGCACAGTGTGCGCCCTTGTCAGTAATGACAGGGGCGTTTTCTTTTTGATCGGAATTTAAATGAAAGGAATGAGTCTTTTGAAGTATCAAAAACCAAAGGGAACAGCTGATATTTTGGCAGATGAATCTGCAAAGTGGCAATATGTCGAAGCCAAAGCACGTGAATTATTTAAGAAATACCGTTATCACGAAATGCGGACGCCAACGTTTGAAAACTTTGAAGTCTTTTCACGAACTTCTGGGGAAACGTCTGACATCGTAACAAAGGAAATGTATGATTTCCATGATAAAGGTGATCGGCATATTACATTACGACCGGAAGGAACAGCGGGTGTTGTGCGGTCGTTTGTTGAAAACAAGTTATACGGACCAGAATATCAAAAGCCGTATAAGGTTTACTACATGGGACCAATGTTCCGCTATGAACGGCCACAATCAGGACGATTACGTGAATTCCACCAAATCGGGGTCGAAGCTTTTGGAGTGGATAATCCAACGCTTGATGTGGAAGTCATTGCGATGGCAATGGACTTATTGAATTCAGTTGGAGTTCACAGTTTGAAGCTGGTTATCAATACGTTAGGCGATTTGGAAACCCGGAAGAATTACCGGCAAGCATTGATCGACTACTTGGAACCGTTTGAAGACCAATTATCAGAAGACTCAAAGGAACGTTTACACAAAAATCCATTGCGGGTCCTTGATAGTAAGGATGAAAATGACCAGAAGATCGTTGAAAATGCGCCATCGATTCTTGATTTCTTAACTGAAGATTCTCAAAAGCACTTTGATACGGTTAAACAATTACTTGAAAACCTCGGAATTGAATACGAAGTCGATGCTAACATGGTTCGGGGGTTGGATTACTACAACCACACAATTTTTGAAATCATGAGTGATTCAAAGGCCTTTGGCGGTAAGTGGACAACGGTTTGTGCCGGCGGACGGTACAATGGCTTAGTTGAACAACTTGGCGGCCCAGCAACTCCAGGAATCGGCTTCGGACTTGGGGTCGAACGGTTATTACTTGTTTTGGATGCGGAACAAGATAAATTACAATTGGATGATGAATTGGATGCTTACATTGTCGGTATTGGCGATGAAACGAATGTCAAGTCATTGGAAATCGTTCAAGCATTGCGTCACCAAGGATATACTGCTGATCGGGATTACCTTGATCGTAAGCCAAAGGGACAATTCAAGACTGCTAGTCGTTTGAATGCGAAGTACACGATTACGATTGGTGAACGCGAATTGCAAGAAAACAAAGCCAACGTGAAGAATATGGAAACGGGAAACGAAATCAGTGTTTCGCTTGATGATGTGATTAACGATTTTGCAAAAGTAATTAAGTAGTGGAGGAAGTTTATTTTGAGAAGAACAACATATGCAGGTTTGGTTGATGAACAATATTTAGGCCAAGAAGTTGTCTTAAAAGGCTGGGTTCAAAAGCGGCGGAACCTTGGAAACTTGATCTTTATTGATTTGCGGGACCGTGAAGGCATTGTGCAATTAGTCTTCAGTCAAGAATTTGGTCCGGATGCCTTAAAGATTGCTGATTCATTACGGAGCGAATATGTTATCGAAGTTGTCGGGAAAGTCGTTGCCCGGGATGAAAATGCCATTAACCCGAACATGAAGACCGGGAAAGTTGAAGTCGAAGTCAGTGACGTTCACATTTTGAACAAGGCAAAGTTAACGCCATTTGAAATTACTGATAATACAAATGCAACCGATGACATGCGGTTGAAGTACCGTTACCTTGATTTGCGCCGACCAGAAATGCAAAAGGCCTTGATGATCCGGAATCGCATCACGCAAACGGTTCACCGTTACCTCGATGAAAACAGTTTTGTAAATATTGAAACACCATATTTGACCCGATCAACGCCTGAAGGAGCCCGGGATTACTTGGTTCCTTCACGGGTATATCCGGGACACTTTTACGCATTGCCGCAATCACCACAATTGTTTAAGCAATTGTTAATGGGGGCGGGCTTTGACCGTTATTACCAAATTGCACGGTGTTTCCGTGATGAAGACTTGCGGGGCGATCGGCAACCAGAATTTACCCAAATCGATATTGAAACGTCATTCATGGATCAAGACGAAATCATGGAAATGACGGAAGGATTATTGAAAGCGGTCATGAAAGATACGCTTGGCATTGAATTGCAAACACCAATTAAGCACATTACATGGGATGAAGCCATGGATCGTTATGGTTCTGACAAGCCAGATATTCGATTCGGGATGGAACTAAAAGATATGGCGGATGCCGTTAAAGGCGCTGGCTTCAAGGTCTTTGATTCAACGCTTGAAGATGGCGGCCAAGTTAAGGCAATTGCGGTTCCTGGCGGCGCGGATGCTTACTCTCGGAAACAAATCGATGCTAAACAAGAATACATTAAACGCTTCGGTGCAAAAGGTTTAGCATGGATGAAGGTTACGGATGATGGCTTGCAAGGACCAATCGCAAAATTCTTCAAGGATCGCCGTGACCAAATCTTGGAAGCTGCTGAAGCAAAACCAGGCGACTTATTGCTCTTCGTTGCTTCAACGCGCAAAGTTGTTGCTGATTCATTAGGCTACTTGCGGAAAGAAATTGCGAAGGAACAAGGCATGATCAATGAAGATGAATTCGCCTTTATCTGGGTTGTTGACTGGCCATTATTCGAATACAGCGAAGAATTCCAACAATACATTGCTGCCCACCATCCATTCACAATGCCGAATGAAGAAGACCTTGAATTGTTGAAGACGGATCCGCACAAGTGCCACGCTCAAAGTTACGACATTGTCTTGAACGGTTACGAACTTGGCGGGGGTTCAATCCGGATCCACCAACGTGAAGTTCAAGAAGACATGCTCAAAGCCCTTGGATTCACCAAGGAACGCGCCGAAGAACAATTCGGCTGGTTCATGGATGCGTTAGATTACGGTTTCCCACCACATGGCGGCCTTGCCTTAGGCTTAGACCGGTTCGCAATGTTGCTTGCGAAGAAAGACAACATTCGTGAAGTGATTGCCTTCCCGAAGAACTCAAAGGCAACCGAACCATTAACTCACGCCCCGAGCGAAGTTGCTCCGCAACAGCTTGAAGACTTGCACATCGAAGTTGCAGATGAGGGTAAGGAAGATAGTGAAGAATAGTTAATAACTGAATAGATTGAAAACACTCCCGACGGCATGGTTGGGGGTGTTTTTGTTAAAATTTTTGATTGAAGTGAGTATATTCTTATATAATTATGATATAACCAATTTAAGCGTTTAAGATTTAACTAGTAGTTAAAATAACTGTTAAGGAGAATTTAAAATGGCATATGAATTTCAAAATTTAAAACAATCAATAAATCGTAATGTTAATACAATTATGCCACAGGAAGAGCAGAAAGAATTTTTTAGTAACGCACTTACTAAGTACTTAGAAAGTATAAGAGAAAATGAGCACCAAGATGAAGAATTTCAAAAAGGTGTTTTCCGGGATTTTCTAAAAGCGGTTATTCCTGATAAACAAATAAATGTTAGTGAAAAAATAGATTTAGCGATTTATAATGGAAATTCTTCAGAAAGTAAAGTAGGAGTCATCATTGAATATAAAAAATTGGATAATAAAAGTGAGATGATGAGTGAAGATAATATAAATACAAAGTCTTTTCGAGAATTGGTGGCTTATTATCTCAGAGAAAGAGTTATAAATAAAAATTTAGAAGTAAAAAGGGGAATCATAACAAATGGATATTCTTTCTTTGTTATAAATTCCTCTGAGTTGGAGAAATTCTTTTATAAAAATAAAAGATTAGTAGATAATTTCAATAAGTTTGAAAATAGACAATTGGCAAGTCAAAAAACAGATTTTCTTTTTGATGAAGTAATTGCTCCTGAAATAGATAGAGCGTTAAAAAAGAAAATAAAAATTGCGCATTTTGATTTAAATGATTTTTTAGTAGATGATCAAAATATAAGAATAAAAAAGAATATGATTACGCAATTATATAGGTTTTTTAGTTCTGAGAATCTACTAAATGAAATGATTTTTGCTGATGCTAATAGTCTTAATAAAAACTTTTATAATGAATTGCTGTATATTATGGGACTTCATGAAGAAAGAAAAAATGGAAATAAATTAATTACACGATTAAAGGAAAAAGACAGACAAGATGTTTCATTAGTAGAGAACGCAATAGAACAATTAGATTTAAAAGGTGTAAGCGAAGATAGACAACTAGATAATGCGATCCAATTAGTTGTTGTATGGATTAATCGAATATTATTCTTAAAATTACTAGAATCATCATTAATTTCATTTAACAAAAGTAATGCGTATAATTTTTTGAATTATAATAAACTGAACACTTTTGATGATATAAATGAATTATTTTTCGCTGTAATGGCAAAAAAAGAAGAAGAACGGACAGATAGAATAAAAAAGAAATATCCCAATGTTCCTTATATGAACAGTTCTTTATTTGAGCCAACCGATTTAGAAATGTCTAAGGAAGGTTTTACAATTAACGAATTACGCGAAGGAAAAATTCAAGTCTATTCAAAGACTAAACTGAAAGATACAAATGGGAAAAAGTTAAAGGGAAAAATAAATATTTTAGAATATTTATTTAAGTTCTTGGATTCATATGATTTTACCTCATCTGGCAGTGCAAAAAATAAAAAGGAACAAGGACAATTAATTAATGCTTCTGTTTTAGGATTAATTTTTGAAAAAATTAATGGATATAAAGATGGTTCTTTCTTTACACCAGGAAAGATAACAATGTATATGGCTAAAAAGGCCTTATATCAATCAGTATTAACAAAAGCAAATGAAATTTTTCACTTGAATATTCAAAGAATTGAAGAACTAGCTCAAATAACTAGAGATATATCTTTTTCAATGGAACAAAGAAGAAAGTTAAGCGATGCGATTGATTCATTAAAGATTTTAGATCCTGCAGTTGGATCGGGACATTTTTTAGTTTCAATTTTAAATGAAATAATTGCATTGAAGGCATCTTTACGTATTTTATTTGATGCAGATGGCAATTTGTTAAATTATATAAGTTGTACAGTTGCAAATGATGAATTAATAATACAGGATGATTATGGTAATAATTATTCCTATGATGCTAGTAAACCAAAATCTTTAAAAATTCAAAAAGCTCTCTTTAATCAGAAGAAAAAGATAATTGAGAACTGCTTATATGGTGTTGATCTTAATCCTAATTCTGTAAATATTTGTCGATTACGTTTATGGACAGAGCTGTTAAAAAATTCTTATTATGAAGAGGATGAAAATGGAGACAGACATTTAACAACTTTGCCTAATATTGATATTAATATTAAGGTTGGAAATAGTTTAATTCATCGTTTTGGATTAACAGATAATTTTGATTTACGCAAGAGTGAGTTTAAACAATATACGAAATTAATAAAAGATTATAAAAATACAGGCGACAAAAAATTAAAGCATGAAATCAACGAAAAAATTAATGCAATTAAAAAAACTTTTATTGATAGTTTTAGAACTCCAGAAGGAGATAGGTTTGAAGAAGCATTAAATAAATTAAATAAAGTTGGGCAAGGAAACCTTTTTAAAGATTTTGATAGTGTAGAATTTTCAAAATTAAAAGAAAAAGCAGATATAGCACGAAAGAAATTTGAGAATCGAAAAAACGATCCGTTTTATAAAGATAGTTTAGAATGGAGAATTGAATTTCCAGAAGTTTTAGATGAAAATGGTAATTTCGAGGGATTTGATATTGTTATTGCTAACCCCCCGTATATTTTTGCTCGAAATCAATCGTTTGATAAAAAAACGAAAGAATATTATTTAAAGCATTATGAAGTCGATGAGTATCAAGCCAATACGTATACTTTGTTTATGGAATTAGGGTTTAATTTACTTAAGCAAAATGGAACTTTTGCATATATTGTCCCAAATAATATGCTAACAATTCAGTCAAATCAAAAAATTCGAAAGTTCCTACTTGATTATTCTGGAGATCTAGTTATTATTGATTCATTAGACAAGATTTTTGCAGATGCAAGTGTTGATAATTGTTTGGTCTTTTTGAAGAAAAATATGTCAAGTTCTATAACATTTGGGGAGTTAATCAATGATAATTTTGAACTAGTAGGAACTGTAGATAAAGCATTTTTTGATGATGAAAACCCAATGTTTAGTATTTCAATGGTTAAGTATAAAGATGCCATTGATATTTTCAACAAAATGGAGAAATGTTCAAGAATATCTTCAGAAACTTCAAAGCAATTACAGATTGCGGAAGTAAAAACTGGAATAAAAGCCTATCAAAAGGGGAAAGGAAAGCCTAAACAAGGCAAGGAAGACGTGCAAAATAGGATATATCATTGTAAAGAGAAAAAGAATATGTCATATTTACCATATTTAAATGGCAAAAATGTTAGTAGATATAAAATGACATGGGACGGAGAATACGTAAAATACGGTGATAATTTAGCAGAACCAAGAAAAACAACGAATTTTAAAGAACCACGTATTTTGGTTAGACAGATACCATCTAAGAATGTATATGCAATCGAAGGAACATATATAGAAGGAGAATTTATTAATGATTTAAATTCAATGGTTATAGAAAATTCAAACATGAATTTGTTAGCACTGTTAGGAGTCCTTAATTCTAAAATTGAAACATTATGGTTCTTAATGAAGTTTGACAAATTTCAACGTAGAGTATTTCCACAATTTAAAGTAAAGGAACTAGAACAATTTCCGATTCCAAACATGAATCAACAGCAACAAGAGCAACTGGCCAGTTTAGTTAATGTTGTGCTTAGTAAAGCCTCGAAAAATGAAAACTTTCGATATGAAAATAATGAAATAGATGAGTTAGTAATGGATTTGTTTGGATTAACTGAAATAGAAAAAAAGATTGTAAGAGATTTTACCTTATAGGGAGAGAACTTTAATAATTAATAAAGAAGCATTAACTATATTTTGAAGTGCAAGACAAAAGTTAGACAAGATTAAATTATTAAGCTATCAAGGCGTGATTTCGGTATTCAACCGGAGTCATGCCTTTTGTTTTTAAAGTCGTTCTAACATTATTAAAATATTGAATATAATTTTGAGAAAGTTTCCTTAATTCTGTAATATCTTTACATGGCGGAAAGCCGGCCAGTAATTCCTTTTTGTACAGGTGGAAGAAACTTTCTACCGGAGTGTTATCTAAGCAATTTTCCTTGCGGGACATACTTTGAACAAAGTGATAATTCGCTAACTTTTGAGTATAGTAAGCTAACTGATAATGCCAGCCCTGGTCGGAATGAATGATTGGCTGGGCATCATCAGGTAAGTTATCAATTAATTCTTCAAGGGTGCGCATAATTAGTTCTTTATTTGGGCTAGTACTAAGCTGGAAAGCCAGGCTATCTTGGCTAGCTTCATCCATCATCACTGAAATATAAGTCCATTGATGGTTAGCCAACCGGACTTGCGTAACATCCGTATGAATAACTTGGTAAGGTTGATGTGCATTAGATTCTTGGTTCAATTTATTAGCTGCAATCTTCCCCACCGTGCCATGATATGATGAATATTTACCGTTACGGTGGCGGTTATAGAGACTTACTTCACTCATTAGCTTGCGAATCGTATCGCCAGACAAGTGTAATTCCAGTTTATCTAATTCGGCTTGAATCCGACGATAGCCCGCAGTCCAACTCTCTCGGACCTTAAAACGTTGTGCGATTTGAAGAATCATTTTCTTCGCTAATTCTTCTTTTAAGTGGTCAAGCTCACTTTGATGTGCGAGTTGACGCCGTTGTTTTTTAGGATGGTTCACTTTCGGTGGCCTACCTTTCGGTTGAGTATTCAAGGCAGTAATTCCTTCCCGTTCAAACCTTGAACGTCAGATAGAAATCTGCGGCGGTGAAACGTTAAAGCGTGCCGCTACTTCAGCCATCGAATCCTCGTGAGTTTGGTAATAGTTTATCACATTTAATTTGAAATCAGCAGTAAAATTCCGTTTATGTCGCCGCCTGAGGACGTCAGGACCATTCAACCGGTATCCTTGAATCCACTTAGCGATTTGCCTTCTTCCAATATGGTATTTCTTACTTAAATCATTGGTACTCTGCGCAGTTGAAAGATATTCATGATTTTAATTCAGGTTTATATTTAACCATACAAAAAGTGCCTCACAATCATTAGTTTTTGTCTAACAATTGTAGGGCACTTCATTTGATAGTTAGTGCTTTTTCTGTTTAAAAAGTGTAGTTAGTAAAGAAATTACTATTATCTATAATGTGGATGATTTGAAAAAGTATTATAGTTCATTGATGCTAATTCTATTAATTGATATAGTGATTAATAATAAGTATTAATATAATAATTATTTTTTATAGGAGAATATAATGTCAAATGTGAAAAACACTTATTTTTATGGTTTTAATACGCCTAAATATAAACAAGAAAACAAAAAATATTATAAAGATGACACAGAACTAGTTCAAGATTCAGGTCAAGAGTTCACTTCTCAAATGTTTAAGGATACAGTAAAAGCTGAGATTCAAAAATTACTTAATAAACCATATGAAAACATAGTAGTTTTAGCAGGAGCTGGAGCGTCAATTTGTGAAAATGGAAACAAAGGTAAAACAGTTTCACAGTTATATGGCGATATTAAAGAACTGTTAGAGAATGATGGAAATCTATATACTTTTGATGATTTAAAAAATAGAACAATAATTGATGAAAATGATGAAAATTTAGAAAATATTTTATCTGTGTTAATTAAAGCTATTAGTCTTTTTAAGGGGATAAAAAGTAATGAATTTTCAGAATTTATTGATGTGAATAAATTGAATCAAACAGTAGAAAAAATAAAACAACATATTTATCAAGTAACCAGTGAATACGGGTTTGATAACAACTGTAAACATGATCTCTTGATAAAAAAACTATCAAGGCTTCTCCCTAGCGATTCACGTTTGAATATTGTAACGACAAATTATGATCGATTATTTGAAGGAGCGGCTTCTAGTCTTGGATTCTGGGTTTTTGATGGATTTTCTTTTTCGAATCCTCCAATTTTTGATGCAGACATTTTTGATTGGAAATTAGTGAAAGAAATTCCAAATAGTAAGACTCAAGAATTGAAATATCGATCAAACATGATTAATTTGTTAAAAATACATGGTTCTGTTGATTGGGAGATGGACGAAAAAGGACAACTAATCAAAATTTTAACTAATAAACAAAGGGATGTTATAAGTCCAGTAATGATTTTTCCAAGTTCAGAAAAATATATGCAAAGTTATCAAGAACCATATTTTTCATTAATGACAAAGTTTCAAGAGTTATTGAGAAAACCAAATACTCTTTTTATGACAATCGGTTTTAGTTTTGCAGATAATCATATTTTTGAGATGATTTTGCAAAGCATCAAACATAATAATAGTCTATCAACGTTAATTACTGATTATACTTTGGATGGTGATAAAAATCCTAATTGGGAAAAATTATCAGAAAAATCAGAGATGTATGATATCCACTTTTTAAAGGGTGCATTAAATAAAGATTTATTAGATTATTTATAGGTGAGTAATTATGAAAATTGATGAGCTTTTTAAAGATTCAGAAGATAGCAATGTTAAAGAGAATTACTATATAGGGAAAGTTACCCAAATTTTTTCTGATAGTATTTATATCCAATTTGAAAATCTAAATACATCTTCGTCGAGAATTTTTTTAGGAGACTATCTGTGTCCAGGTAAAGTCGGAGAATATGTTATTATTGATAATTTTCCACTTCCGTTAGTTGGAAAAATAGAACAGATTAAATTGAAAGATAGTGATAATGTACATCAGTCGTTAAAAAATGCAGATGATGAGACTATTTATCCAACAAGTAAAATTCAAATTATTGGCACAGTTAACATTATTGATGATGAAGTTAAAGTAGAATTTGATGGTTTTAAAGTCCCAGAATTAGCGCAGAAGGTTTATGTTTGTTCAAATAAAATTGTTAAAGCAATTGATGCTACACTTTACAGAAAAAAGCCAGAAGAAAATAATAGTATTTCATTTTGTAATTTTCATAATGGTGATAAATTTCAAATTGCTGTCGATGATTTATATCAACAACATTTAATGATTGTTGGGAGTACCAATAGTGGTAAATCTACGTCAGCATTATCAATTATAGATAAATCATTAAAAAAAGGTGTTAAGTATCTTATTTTAGATCCTACTGGTGAATATTCAGGAAGCTTTGATCTTTGTAAAAATATTGATAAATATACATTGGGAGAAGATCTATATGTAGAGAATGGTCATATTCGAATAACTCAGTGGTGTGATATGATAGGAACAAATAATGATTCTCAACCTGCAACTTTAAATAAAGCAATAGAAGGATTAAAAATACAGCATCGGAAAAAGAAAAAAGGGGTGTATGAGTATATTGGTAAAAATATTTCTATTGTTGAGAATGAAATTCTAGGTTTTGAAAATGAATGTGAAAATTTTGACGTCTCTCTGTTAGGAAAGCAAATTAAAGAACAATCGGTAGAGCCTGAAAGAAATAACAATATATATAAGCAAAGTAGTTTCAAATTAGGGCCAAACATGTATCTGATAGACAAAATAAATTTGTTAATAAGCGATAATGACTTTATAAAAATTTTTAATTTTACGGGAAAAGAAAAAGAGAATAAATCTTTACAATCTATACTGGATGAATTTTATGAAAATAAAAATTCATTGTATATTAATTGTTCAAAAATCAATAACATTAATGTAATGTCAGTGTTTATTTCAATTTTAATTGATACAGTGTTTACAAATTCTTTAAAACTTAAAGAGAGAAAATCATTTATAATTTATCTTGATGAAGCACATCGTTATATGAAAAATGAAGTTTCAAAAGAAGCTCTGATAAGAATTGCACGTGAAGGGCGTAAATATGGTATATTTATGAATTTAACAACACAAAGTCCTAATGATGTTCCAGATATTTTACTAAGTCAAATTGGTACATTTCTTATTCATCGTCTGTCTCATAATTCAGATATTCAAACAATGTTAGAGTTTACTAAGGAAAATGTTGGATTACAATACCTGGGACAAGGAGAAGCAATTTTAACAAGTGTTCATTTAACTCAGGATGTTAAGATCGATGTAAATAAGAGTAAATTAACACATAAAAATAATACACCGAGTCTATTAAATAAGTAATATTGTAGAAAGAGAAGTCAAACAAAGTAATTGTTGACTTCTTTTTAATTTCTAAAATTACAATTATAATTAATCCAAAATTTCCAATTTTTATAAACATAATTATAATTAAACGGATTTTTCAATTTTTTATAAACGCAATTATAATTCTTCGATTTAAATTCATATTGAAACAGCTTTTATGAATAAAATTTTAGTAATCAATTGTGGGAGTTGAGTTTAAAGTTCAAATTTTTGATAACAGAGGGGAAGCGATCATTGCGCAAGGATTAGTTGGACGTATTAGCCAACAAGAATCATCGATCAAAGTTAAATATAAAGTAGACTTTACAGGAACAGTTTCAGATCATACTGCTGCGCTGAGTTTTATTTTTAAGCAATTAATTAAGTTAGGGATTATTTCTAAACTAGATGAAATCTGTGCAGTAGGGCATCGGGGCGTTGCCGGCGGTAAATATTTTGACCATTCGGTAATTGTTACCGAAAAAGTAATGAATAAAATTGATAAATTATCAGAATTAGCTCCAATACATAATCCGGCTAATTTAAAAGAAATTAAAATTTGTAAACGTCTATTACCTAATGCAATTGAGATAGCAGCTTTCATCATACTATTCCAGAGAAAAACTTTATATACAGTGTTCCTTATGAATGGTATTCAAAATATCATGTACGACGTTATGGTGCACATGGGATTAGTCATCAGTATATTGCAATAAAAACAGCAGAATCTCAATAATTTAACAATGATTTCATATCATTTAGGTGCTGGCTCATTGTGTGCTATAAAAAATGGAAAGTCTTATGATATTTCAATGGGATTCACGCCACTTTCGGGAGCCCAAATGGCAACTCGTTCAGGTGATGTGGATGTTTCTCTTGTATCATATATTATGAAAAAATTAGATATTAAAAGTATTGACAAAATGATTTATTTTTTAAATAAAGAATCCGGATTCAAAGGTGTTTCAGGTGTATCTGCTGATATGCGTGAGGTTGAGCAAGCTGCCGCAGCTGGTAACCAACGAACAAAACTAGCCATTGAGCTATATATTACTAGTATCATTCGTTATATTGGACAATATATTGCAGAATTACAAGGAATCGATGCAATTACGTTTACTGCTGGAATTGGTGAAAATGGTATTAAAGTTCGTTAACAAATTTTAAAACATTTTGGATATCTTGGAGTAACAGTTGATAAAGAGAGAAATAATGTACGAGGTAAAATCCGATTGATTTCTGGAGATGATTCAAAGATTCAAGCCTTTATGAATATCATTATGAGAATAATGTTGAAGATGATCGTGATGATTATGAAATTGGATTTCAAAAGGGAAAACAAGACCAATTTAACCATTTTAAATTTTTCCCATTGAATTTGTTTAAGAAACTCAATCAACTATTTCATGGTAGACTTCATGAAATTATTGATTATATTGAAGGTTATCGAGCAGCATTTAAAGCGTAAGCAAACTCTGTTTAATGATTAATTCATTAAGCAGAGTTTTTATTTTTAAATGAATATGCTATATTATAATTGTTAATCGAACATATGTTTGCGAGGGGGTTAAAATGGAACGGCGATCTTATATTGCGATTGATTTAAAATCATTTTATGCCTCGGTTGAGTGTATTGCCCGTGGATATGACCCATTAGACACTAATTTAGTGGTTGCGGATGAAAGTCGAACAGATAGGACGATCTGTCTTGCGGTTTCGCCTGCGCTTAAAAGTTTTGGAATATGCAGCCGGCCACGATTATTTCAAGTTAAACAGAAGGTTGATAATTTTAATTATCAACGAAAATACCGTATGGTTGGACATCGGTTAAAGGGTTACTCAGTAAATCGAAAAAAAGTTCAATCCAACCAAACTATTGGATTAGATTATTTGGTTGCTCGCCCGCGGATGAAATATTATGAACAGTTGAGTGCGGAAATTTATGGAATTTATCTTCGATATGTTTCCCAGGAAGATGTTTATCTTTATTCAATTGATGAAGCATTTATTGATGTAACGTCATATTTGAAAACTTATAGTTGTTCAGCCCAAACGTTGGCTGAAAAAATCATAAAAGATATATATGATGAAACTGGATTGACTGCAACGGTCGGAATAGGGACGAATTTGTATTTGGCGAAGGTGGCAATGGATATTCTAGCCAAGCAAATGACGCCGACCAAACACGGAGCTAAAATTGCAGAATTAACCGGAATGAAGTATCGAAAATTACTTTGGAATCATCAACCGTTAACGGATTTTTGGCGGATTGGAAAGGGATATGCCCATAAATTAGCACAATTAGGACTTCATACAATGGGTGAGATTGCGGCCTGTTCCGTAAATCCGCCTCGTTTGGATGATCAGTATAATGCCGAGCTGTTATATCAAACATTTGGTAAAAATGCTGAAATTTTAATTGATCATGCCTGGGGATATGAACCGTTAACAATTAAAGATATTAAAACATATGAGCCTAAACATCATTGTTTATGTGTGGGCCAACTTTTAATGAAGCCTTATACGTTTGCTCAAAGTCGGTTGATTCTAAGTGAAATGAGCGATGAGATTGCTTTAAAATTAGCAGCCACACATCAACTTACAACTAAACTTAATTTGAGCATTCACTATGATGAAAAAACTTTTGAATTGATCCCCAAGATTGCCGAATATGAAATTGACCGGTTTGGTCGTAAACGGCCGAAGTCGATTCGTAAAAAAATAAGTTTAGCACGCCCAACTAACGCTAATACAACTATTCGGCAAGCACTTCAAAAATTATTTAATGACTATGTTAATCCTCATTATCTTATTCGCCGCATAACAATTACAGCTGAGGAAGTGGTTGAGGAACAAGCAATGTATGATTTTCAAGAATATAAGCAGACAAACCTTTTTATTCAAGAAAAAGTTAACTCCAAAATTATCCAAGAACGTGATAATGAGCAGCGAGTCATGAATTGTCAAAATGCAGTTCTAAAAATTAAAGATCGTTTTGGAGCAAACTCAATTTATAAAGCAATGGATATCAAAAAAGATTCAATGACTCTTCGGCGAAATCAACAAATTGGCGGTCATTTAGCCTAGAAAGTGAAGGTGCAATTGATGAAGTATGATTATCGTAAAATTATTAAAATCCCGTATTATCAGTCACCGGCACATCCCCGAATGCCAATGGCGGAACGGGCGGCGATCTTTTTGCCATTTGCGGCATTAAGCGGGTTTGAAGATGAAATTGAACGGGTAAAGAAAAAACATCTTGAAGAAAATCGTTAATAATAGTTTGAAATGGTAATTAGGTCTTTAGCGGTGTATAATCTAAAATTAAAAAATTAGAAAGTGGTCAATATGTTACACATCTTAGTTTTATTACTAATTATTGTTTTAGGGATTCGCATATTGGATAGTTGTTCGGGATGTTTAATTTTAATTGGGTTAGGATTTTTAACCCTATTTCTTTTTAAATGGTGGATTGTTTGGTTAGGGATTGCTTTGATTGTATTTTTATTCAATTTGTAAGGTCATCAATCTTTGAAAGATAGGATATAAGATATAATAAAAGTGAATTTGAATTAATAATTTTTAAAATACCAATTAAGGAGAAGGCTAATGATGAAAGATGCAGTTCTTATAATTGACATGGTTAATGATTTTGTAACGGGAAAGTTTAAAAATGAACGGGCCCAAAAAATTATCCCGGCATTTCAAAAATTAATTGCGGCGGCGCATGAACATAATGTGCCGGTGATTTACTGTTCAGATGCCCACTTACCAAATGATTATGAACTAAACATTTGGGGTGAACATTGTATGAAAGGAACCTGGGGTGCTCAAGTCGTTCCTGAATTAGCACCGCAAAAAGCTGATTTTTCTTTACATAAAAGAACTTACTGTGCCTTTTTCCAAACCGGATTAGACAGTCTGTTACGTGAATTAAAGGTTGAAAATATTATTTTGACGGGGGTTGTAACCGATATTTGTGTTCTAAATACAGCAGCTGCCGGCTTTTTTAACGGTTATCATGAAATCGTACCACCCGAAACAACCGAGCCATTAAAGTCGGAAACGAAGCAAGATAATTTAAACTATATGCATGATAATTACCAAGCAGAAATCATGGCATTAGATAAGGTTATTGACCGGTGGAAAACTAAATAGAATTATTTTGAAGTGTAAAGTAAAGAAGAATACGGATAATGAATTTTAAACGTATGAAGTTATTTTAACTAAAGCGGATAGCAATTTAATAAGACTTCTTAACAAATATTTTGTGCTTATTATGAACATTTTAAAAATTCTAAACATGCTATAATAACTCTCAAAAAGGAAATTTTGATTTACTTCGGAGGAGAACATGGCAACTGAAGAACAAATTCAAGCAATTATGAAGTTACGTGAAGACTGGCAAGATGAAGATGATCAACGTGATGAAAATCTACCGCACGTTTTTGAGGGAATTGAGCGGATTGATAATCTGCAGTATGGTGATGATAAACAGTGGAATTTATTAGATGTTTATCGTCCGCAAAAACGTGATGGAAAATTACCAGTTATTATTTTGATTCACGGTGGCAATTGGTGTTATGGAACCAAAGATACATACCAATATTACGGAATGGAGTTGGCTCAGCATGGTTTTGCCGTGGTAAATGCTAGTTATCTCCTAGCTCCGCAAGTCGTTTTTCCTGGAGAACTGGACGATATTAATCGCTTTGTCACTTGGACGATTACTCATGCTAATGAATATGGATTTGATTTAGATAATGCCTTTCTTTGCGGTGACAGTGCTGGTGGACAAATGACGTTGCAATATTTAACAATTTGGGCAAATCCAAATTATCGTAAATTATTTGGCTACGGACAACCTCAAATTAAGTTTCGGGCGGGTGTGTTAAACTGCGCACCGTATTTTATGCTGACACAAAAATTGTGGACTTCAACTAAAGCATATTATACAGATGAAATTATGCAGCATCAGCAAGCAATGGTTGGAACTGAAAATCATTTTAATGACCAAATACCGCCATTATTTATCGCAACTGCAAATAACGATTATCTTCGAGATGATTCAATGAAATTTGCTGGATTTTTAATGGCTAAAAAGCACCCGCATGTCGCAAAGGTATATGGTGATGAAGACCATCAATTGAAACATGATTTTATGATCAATCAAACTAATGCGTTAGCAAAACAAGCAACGCTGGATGAAATTCAATTTATGAAGAAATATATTAAATAACTTGTAAAAACAATCTTTTCAGTGAAATCGAAAAGATTGTTTTTTAATCCTTTACAGTTTCTTTTAATCATTGATAAAATTAAGATTGAATGTATAATATAGGAAAAATTACCAATATTAGAAAAGTGGTTACAGAGAAGAAAAATGAATGAGCTACAAAAAATGTGGAAGAAACACATTTACCTATCGCGAGCATCAGCAGCATTGATCTATGGATTATTGGTATCAGTTGCAATGAATTTTTTCTGGGATCCCGGACACATTTATTCATCGGGGATCACTGGCTTAGCACAGCTTCTGAATTCATTGTTTAAGCACACGCCAGTTCCGATTACGACTGGGACGTGGATTTTCTTGCTGAACTTGCCGTTAATTATCTTGGCATGGAAGCAGATTGGACATCGTTTTACGATTTTTACGGTCATTGCGGTTGTGTGCTCAAGTGTAATGATCAGGCTGCTTCACCCAACCGTTTTAACAAAGGATCCGATCATTTGTGCAATTTTTGGTGCTATTCTGAATGGATATGGAACTGGATATGCATTGAAGAGCGGAATTTCAACTGGTGGATTGGATATTATCAGTTTAACGGTCCGGAAATTAACAGGAAAATCTGTTGGAACGGTTAATATTATTTTTAATATCTTTATTGTATTAGCCGCCGGGTTAATTTACGGATGGCCATATGCATTTTATTCAGCAATCGGGCTGTTTATTAATGCTCAAGTTATGGATGCGGTTTATACCCGGCAACAAAAGATGCAAGTTATGATCGTGACAACGAAGCCGAACAGCGTTGTTGATTGTATTCAAAGTCACTTACGGCGTGGAATTACGATTGTTCATGATGCCGAAGGGGCTTATCGTCATGATGCAAAGACGATTTTATTTACGATTATTTCACGATACGAAATTCCTGACTTGCAAGAAGCTTTGAATGAGTCTGATCCACAGGCATTTGTAAGTATTACGGAAAATGTCCATACAATTGGACATTTCTATGAACCAGAACCGTAAGTCTAGTAATGAGGGTTTATTTTGAAAAAAGTAATTTACATTTGGCTCATTAGTTTAATGTCACGGTGGAAACGGGTTAAAGACCCGCAAGACGTTGTGTACTTGATGAGTTTTGCGGGAAATGAACATTTAATTAAAGCGTTTGCCGATTTAGCAAAGCAGTTAGGAAGAAATTTTACCGTTTTATATTTGCCGCAGTGTCAAACAGCAGCAGCGAAGCTTGCAGCTAAGGGGATTCAGACTGTTGAATTTGCGGATGGTTTTGATTTTTTATTGCATAAATTACAAATTGTAATGCAGGCGCGGTTATTATTGTGTGATAACTATTATGCGTTTTTGAGTGGCTGTGCTTTTAATCAGCAACGAACCCATGTCGTTCAACTCTGGCATGCTAATGGTGCGATCAAAACGTTTGGCTGGGAAGAATTAACCACGTCTCAACGTTCAGCAGCAGATAAGCGCCGTTTCCAAAAAGTTTACGATCAGTTTGATGAATATTTGGTCGGATCAAAGAAGATGGCACAGGTATTTGCGCAAAGTTATCATGTTCCGCAAACCCGAATGAATGTGATAGGGTATCCACGGACAGATCAATTGTTTAATAAAAGTTGGCAAATACAAGTTTCTCAAAAAATTAAAACTCAATATCCTTGTCTTATCGGGAAAGAATTAATTTTGTATACACCAACTTACCGAGAAGATAAGACAGGAAAACCAACAATGAACCTTCCTGAAGATTTTAAACAATTTGTTAATCAATTATCCGGTAACCAACGATTAATCATTAAACTGCATCCGCATGTTAAAGCGGTTGAAAAACAATTAAAACAGCAGCTGAATTCAGATAAGGTCATTTGGGTCGATGATTTTAGTACCAATGACTTGTTGCTGGTTGCTGACCGGTTGATTACCGATTATTCATCGGTGATTTTTGATTATTCTTTGCTGCCAAATGCAAAGCAAATTTTATTTTATTGTTATGACTATGATCAGTATGCACAGCAAGTTGGAATTCAAGCCGATTTTAAGTCCTGGATTCCTGGGAAGATGGTAACAACCACGGCGGAATTAATTAAAGAAGTCCAGCAACCATTGGAAGCAACAGACTTTACACAGTTTAACCAACTGTGGAATACAGCTAATGACGGTCATGCAACTGAGCGGGTTTTACAAAATGAACTGAAATACATTCAAAAATAATTAAGAAGGAGATCTCCAAAATGCGGAAGCGAATTACAGTTCTGGGTTTTTTTAGTGAAGATATTGGTTTAACATGCTTTTTTAAAACGAATTACCGAGCTTTATTGGCTGACGGGTATGAGTTTAATATTATTAATATTGCAAATTACCGTCCAGCACGTGAATTGAAACATTTTGGAAACTATTATGAAGTTCCATTTTACTTTACCGATATTAAGGATAAACACTTTTTGCGGAAACGGCGGGCATTTAATCACCAACTTCATCAGGTTTACCAAGAATGCCTGTTAAATAGTGATGTAATTCATCTTTATTTGAATATGCTATGTGATCCGGTTTCGATCGTTTATGCGCGCCGGCTTGGATTTGAGCGGGTGATTGTGCACGCATACTCGAACCTTGGAGGAACGATGAACCTGACCAGTCGGCAGTTGCAAAAGGTTGGCAGACGAATGGCGGAAGTCTATGGAACTGACTTTTTGGCAGTTACGCAAGGGGCAGCGGACTTTTTCTTCTCGTCACGAATTCAACGCAGTCCGCGCTTTAAGTTACTTCCTGATGGAATTGCGGTTCGCAAGCAGCGTTATCACGAAGAACAGAATATTTATTATCGCAAACGGTATGACATTAATGAAAATGACTTTGTAATTGGAAATATCGGGCGGTTTATTGATGTCAAAAATCAATCATTTTTGATTGACAGCTTCAATCTGTTTCAAAAGATCAATCCAAACGCAAAGTTAGTTTTGATTGGCGATGGGCCAAAACTGGAAGAAGTACGGCAAAAGGTTTATCAATTACATCTGGAAGGCCGCGTAATTTTTACCGGCTATCTTGAAAATACGGAAGAAGTTCAAAATATTTTCGATGTTTTTGCCTATCCAGCCGAATCGGGCGGCTTATCGTTGGCGTTATTGCACAGCCTTGCAAATGGGGCGAAAGCAGTCGTTTCACAACGGCAACCAGCAGAGGTGCAAACGTTGGGTGCAGTAACGACGCTTTCAATTGATAATCCGCAAAGTTGGGCAGATGAATTTCACTCATTAAGTTTGGAGACGAGCAACCGGTTTGAACAAAGCTATAACACAATGAATGAATTGATCGAAAAAGGATATACGATTTCAACTTCAACGAAGGCTCTTCGAAAACTTTATGGCAAACCTCAATTGGAGGATGATTATTAAAAATGCGGGCAGCAGTTATTGGATATAATATTTTTGCGGTCGGCGGAACAACGCAAAGTAATTTAAATTTATTAACAACCTTAAACCAGCATTATACTTCAACGGTTTATTTTAATTATTTACCGTTTAATGCCACGGATATTCATCAATTAAAAAAACGGCATCATGGACTAGCAAAGACGCAATTTGCATTGATCAAAGATCTGTTTGAGCAGGAAAGCCAATCAGTGGGGCCATACGATGTTATTTGGATTACGCGGGAAGATCTTTTTCCATTAAGTACAATTTTCCGCCATGCAAATCCGCAAGCGTTGATCATCGGCGAGGTTCATACGCCGTTAGCGCTTCTTGATGATAATCTTCCGGGATTGAATGATTTATCATGCGTCCGGGTTGCAACGCCATCAATCAAGGATGAGTTTGAAGAACGATATAATTTTAAACGAATCTACGTGCAAATGGTCGGTCTTGATCACTTAAAATGGGGCAAGATTGATGATCAATTAAGTCCAAATTTTGTGGTTCAAAGCCGATTCTTTGAAAAGCAAAAGGACATTATGTACAGCTTACGACTGATCAATGATTTGAAGCAGCATGGAAAGACAGCTTTTCATCTATACATTCAAGGAATGGGCGCGGATGAATTTGATTATCGTAGCTACATTGACGGCAATCATTTACGTTCAATGGTTTCAATCAATCGGCCGCTTCCACAGCATTATACGTACCTTTCAACGTCGAAGTTTGAAACCCTCGGATATTCAATTGCCGAAACGGTTGCCCAAGGCCATCAAGTATTAGCCTATTTGGGCGATGATGATGTGATCTATGAAAACTTTAAAGATGTACCGATGGTTCATTGGATCGAAAAGCATAGTCTGGCTGAAGATGCTGAAAAAATGATCGCAATCAGTCAGCATGCGGTCACCACCGATGAATTTGAACAGTCCCAAGCAGCATTAAAGGCAATGGCAGCCGATTATTATTCAAAGTTTGTTGAGCGCACCCAGCAATTCGAAAATCTGGAATTTAATCTCCAACCGTGGACGGATAAAGATAAACTTCAAATTCAGCAAACAATTGAAAATAAGCTTGGACCATTGAATCCAGGCTTGCCCCGGCGGCTGTATTACCGAATGATCAAAGCGCCGATTTTTAAGAAAATTTTTGGATTGCGCTTTTTCCAACGGGTGAAGAAAAAAGTTAAGTAGGAAAGAAGATTTTTATGACAAACTACGTGTTGACCTCTGATATTTATAAGGGCTATAAACATGCGGGCCCGAAAGCGAAAGCAGATATTAATCAGTTTCTTGGCGAAGTTGGTTATCAGATTTTGGATTTGGATCTGCCAATTAAACGAATTCAGAAATTAGGTTATCGAATCTTTAAGTTACCGCATTTATTTAAAAATAAAAATGCCGATAAGATTATTTTTCAATATCCAATGTATACAGTTTTTTTGACAAAGGCGATCATTAAAGAGGTTCGGCGACAAACAAATGCCAAATTAATTTTTGTAATTCACGATTACGAAGCCATTCGGAAATATAAAGGCGATCAAAAATTCTTTAAGGATGAGGTGGCAATTTTTAATGCCGCTGATTGCCTTATTGTACATAGTCAGGCAATGAAGGACAAAATGCGTCAAAACGGAGTAACAACGCCCATGGTAATTCTTGGGGCCTTTGACTATTACAATCCGCAAAAACTGGTTGAAAATCATGAATATCACCAGTCAATTTGCTTTGCAGGTAATCTTGAAAAGTCTTCTTTCCTTACCAAATTAAAATTGCAGCATAGTCATGCGTATCTTTTCGGAATGGACCCGGCCCCTAAATATCCAATCAATATTTCATATGAAGGTCTTTATCAGGCTGAAGAACTTCCAAAACATTTAAAGGGTGATTTCGGACTGGTTTGGGATGGAACATCGCTTGATGGTGATGGCGGGATTTATGCAGATTACCAGCACTATAATGCGCCGCATAAAACATCTTTATATTTGAGTTCTGGAATGCCGGTCATTGTTTGGAATCAGGCGGCAATCAGTAAGTTTGTTCTTGATGAGCATGTCGGGATTGCGGTTGAAAGTCTTGAAAATCTTGACGAAACCTTGCAAAATATTAGTGCAGATGAATATTTTGAATTCCAAGCCAATGCACAAAAGTTAGCCGTAAAATTACGGAATGGAATGATGATCAAAAATGCGATTCATCAAGCTGAAGAAATCATCGATCAGAATGGAGTGAAGACAAAATGAAACGGGTAATTACATACGGAACATTTGATTTGCTTCACTATGGTCACGTTAATTTACTGCGGCGAGCTAAGGAATATGGCGACTACTTGATTGTGGGGCTTTCAACGGATGAATTTAATTGGAAATCAAAACATAAAAAAGCATATTTTGATTATGCTAAACGCAAGCAGCTTTTAGAAGCGATTCGTTACGTTGACCTGGTAATTCCAGAGGAAAGCTGGGAGCAAAAAAAGACTGATATGAAAAAGTATAAGATCGATACCTTTGTGATGGGTGATGATTGGAAAGGCAAATTTGACTATCTCAAAGATGAAGGCGTCAAAGTAGTTTACCTTCCACGAACCCCTGAAATCAGTACAACACAAATTAAAACGGATTTAAATGAGAAAAGAGGAAAGTAAATTGCTGATTGGATCACATGTAAGTATGAGTGGGAAAAAGATGTTGTTAGGGTCAGCTGAAGAGGCTTTCAGCTATGGCGAAAACACGTTTATGATTTATACAGGCGCACCTCAAAATACACGGCGTAAACCGATTGCTGAAATGAATATTCATGCGGGGCAAGCATATATTAAAGAACATGGCATGTCACATATTGTTGTTCATGCCCCATATATTATTAATTTGGGAAATACTAAGAAGCCTGATAAATTTGCATTTGCCGTTGATTTTTTGCGGAAAGAAATTGAACGAGCTGATGCTCTCGGAGCAGATCAAATGACGTTGCATCCTGGCGCTCACGTCGGGGCTGGAGCGGAAGCCGCAATTGCGAATATTGCTAAAGGATTAAATGAAGTCTTGACCCCTGATCAACATGTTCAAATTGCGATTGAAACGATGGCCGGAAAAGGAACGGAAGTTGGCCGGTCATTTGAAGAAATTGCATCAATGATTGATCAAGTTCAACTTAATGAAAAGTTAACCGTTACTTTGGATACCTGTCACGCAAGCGATGCGGGTTATGCAATTAAGGATGATTTTGAAGGCGTTTTGAACGAATTTGATCATGTGATTGGTCTTGAGCGGTTGAAGGTGATTCATTTGAATGATTCAAAGAACCCGCAAGGCAGTCATAAGGACCGGCATGCCAACATTGGATTTGGTGAGATTGGTTTTGACGCACTGAGTAAAATCGCCCATTTTGAAGATTTAAAGGAAATCCCAAAGATTCTTGAAACTCCATTCATTGGGCCAGATAAAAATCATAAGTATGCTCCGTATGGATATGAAATTCGGATGCTTAAGGATAATCAGTTTGACCCTGAAATGCAGGATAAGGTTTTGGAGAATAAGGGAAAATAAGTCAAGGTGTGACCACCCAATAAAAATAAGCGTGGTGGAAGCAGAAAAGTAAATGAATTGCGATGCATAGATGCGGATTTTTCGGACTTTACTAGCTTTGTGTCGTAGCTCGTTTGTTTTGAAATTCGATTATGCAAATATAGCAATCGCGACTGTAATTGTTTTACAATCGCGATTTTTTTAAATGAACAAAACACTGCAGAAAAGAATCAGGTCAAGGATAACGGACCAAATTAGAATTTTCTTTGGATAAAATTTCCGGTAAAAAGTAATGTAAAAGTATGTTTTCCCAAAATTAAAAAATTTTCCCATCCAGAAGTAAAGAAAATAGAGAATTTCAACTAAAATCAGGAATGCCAAAATTGTTGCTAAGATATGATGCATTTTTTGAACTCCTTGTTAAATCGTAATATCTTCATCGTACCACATTTAGCTGAAATTCAGGATGAAAATCCAGAAATTTACTGGGTTCACTAGAGAGAATATGGTATGATAACCGTAGTATAAATGCAAATTTAAACCGAGGTAATTGGAGGTCCAAAAATGGAAATCAATATTGACAAGTATATTGCTGAACAACCTGCATTGGAAGATATTAAAAATCAAAAACCAACTTTTTGGGTAAATCCGTATAAAGTTGCGGAAAATGAAATTTGGAATCATGAAGAACTTGGCTTAGCCGACATTGAAGCAGCCGAAGCAGATTTAGAACGTTACGCTCCGATGATCGCTAAACTTTTCCCGGAAACTGCAGCGACAGACGGAATTATTGAATCAGAACTTGAGAAGTTAGACAAAATGCAAGCTGAAATTGAAAAGAATCATGAGTTTCATGGTCATTTATACATGAAAATGGATTCTGATTTACCGGTTGTTGGTTCAATTAAAGCTCGGGGTGGCATTTATGAAGTTTTGAAGCATGCCGAAGATATTGCCTTGCAAGAAGGTTTATTGAAATCAAAGGAAGATGATTATACTAAATTAGTTACTCCGGAAGCCAAGAAACTTTTCAGCCAATATAAGGTTCAAGTTGGTTCAACCGGAAACCTTGGAATTTCAATTGGGGTAACGGCGGCTGCACTCGGATTCAATGCTATTGTTCATATGAGTTACGATGCCAAACAATGGAAGAAAGACTTATTGCGTGAAAAAGGTGCAAAGGTTATTGAATATGATACGGACTTTAATATTGCCTTGAAGAAAGGCCGGGCCGAATCCGACGCTGATCCAAAGAGTTACTTCGTTGACGATGTTAAGTCACGGATTTTATTTTTAGGTTATGCAACATCAGCATTACGAGTAAAGAAGCAATTTGAAAAACAAGGAATCAAGGTCGATAAGGACCATCCGGTATTCGTATACAGTCCAGCAGGTGTTGGTGGTTCATCAGGTGGTACGTTATTCGGAATGAAAGCCGTCTTTGGTGAAGCTGCGCGGGTATTCCTTATTCAACCAACCCACTGTCCAAGTATTCCATTGGGGATGGTAACTGGTTTAAACAATGATGTTTCAGTAATGGACATTGGCCTTGACGGTAAGACTGAAGCTGATGGATTGGCATGTCCAAGCCCATCAACGTTCTCTGGCGATTATATGAAACCAATGCTTGATGGTGAATTCACGGTTCGTGATGGAGCTTTGTTTGATTATTTACGTGAACTTCATTCTTCAGAAGACATGATGATTGAACCATCATCATGCGCAACGTTTGAAGGCCCAATTAAACTATTTGAAAACAAGTATGCAAAGCAATTCATGAAGGATAATGGTTTAGATAAGATTCAAGATAATATTATTCATCTTACATGGGCAACTGGTGGTTCAATGGTTCCGGATGAAATTAATCAACAAAATCTTAAGACTCATTTAGACGATTAAAATTAAATTTTTAGGCAGATCGAAAGTTGTTTTTGAGCAACTTTCGATTTTTTTGTGGTTGCTTGAAATGATTATAAAGAATCTAATTTTAAATTAATTGATGTAAAAGTTAAGAATCGCCGTTATGTTAACGTTTACATTCGAGCTATATAAATATGCAAAAAATCTTTTCTCATAAAAATAAATTTTATTGATTAAATCGTTGTATCCGGTTACATAACATGTTATAAATAGATTTGTAAGGGAAATAATTAAAAAATGGAGATGATTTTATGGGAAGTCCAATTCATATCACTTCGGAAATTGGGAAGCTTGAGTCGGTTATTTTAAAACGACCGGGACACGAAGTGGAAAACATTACGCCTGACACAATGGAAAGGCTGCTTTTTGACGATATTCCATACTTGCCAATTGCTCAAGAAGAACATGATTTCTTTGCCGATACCTTACGTCAAAATGGCATTGAAGTTTTGTATCTTGAAAAGTTGGCTGCCGAAGCAGTTGCTGATCCTAAAGTAAAAGATCAATTTCTTGAACAAATGATCAGTGAATCAGGATATCTCAGCGGTCCGATCCATGATGCTTTAAAGGAATATTTATTGTCATTCGATAATCAAGACATGATTAATAAGATTATGGCAGGGGTTCGGAAAAATGAAGTTAATTTGACATATCAAAGCCTTCAGGAATTAGCTGAAGATGCTGATTATCCGTTTTACATGGATCCAATGCCGAACCTATACTTTACACGCGATCCAGCTGCATCAATTGGAGATGGATTGTCAATCAACCGAATGACGTTTAAAGCACGTCAACGTGAGTCAATGTTTATGGAATACATTATCAAGTATCATCCACGGTTTGCCAATAAAGGTCTTCATGTATGGCGGAGTAGAAATCATACAAGTCATATTGAAGGTGGAGACGAATTGGTCTTAAGTGATCATGTATTTGCAATTGGAGTTTCACAACGAACAACGGCAAATGCCATCGAGGATATTGCAAAGCATTTATTTGAAGATCATAAATCAAACTTTGATACCGTAATTGCGATTAAGATTCCGCATAATCATGCAATGATGCACTTGGATACAGTGCTAACGATGATCGATTACGATAAGTTCACGGTTCACCCAGCAATCCTTACAAAGGGTGGTAAAGTTGATACTTATACTTTGCATCCAGGTAAGGAAGATGGTGAGCTTGAGATTAAGTACAACGATGACTTAAAAGAAGTCTTAAAAGAAGCCTTAGGGTTGGACGATTTGGACTTGATTCCAACTGGGAATGGTGATCCAATCGTTGCTGCACGGGAACAATGGAATGATGGCTCAAACACATTAGCAATTGCTCCTGGCGAAGTTGTTACTTACGATCGAAACTATGTATCTAATGACTTACTACGGAAACACGGTATTTTAGTACACGAAGTTCGTTCAAGCGAGTTAGCTCGCGGTCGTGGTGGTCCACGGTGCATGTCAATGCCAATCGTTCGTCAAGATTTAAAAAAATAAAATTATAAGATAAAGGGGAATTTAATTATGAGTAATTTTAAAAATGTTTTTCAAGGTCGGAGTTTCTTGGCATGTAAAGATTTCACTCCAGATGAAATCAATTATTTAATTGATTTTGCTTTACATTTGAAAGAATTAAAGAAAAATCATATTCCTCACCGTTACCTTGAGGGTAAGAACATCGCATTATTGTTTGAAAAGACATCAACCCGAACACGTTCATCATTTGTAGTTGCTTCACATGATTTAGGCGCCAATGCAGAATTTATGGGCAAGGATGATTTACAACTCGGAAAGAAAGAATCAATTGAAGATACAGGAAAAGTTCTTGGAAGCATGTTTGATGGAATTGAATATCGGGGATTTGCTCAAAAAGACGTTGAAGAATTAGCTAAATATTCAGGGGTTCCTGTATGGAATGGGTTAACTGATGAATGGCACCCAACTCAAATGATCGCGGACTTCATGACAATTAAGGAAAAATTCGGTCATTTGAAAGGCTTAACATTAACATTTGTTGGGGATGGCCGGAACAATATGGCTAATAGTTTATTGGTTACCGGTTCAATGCTTGGCGTAAACGTTCGCATCTTAGCACCAAAAGAATTGCATCCTGCAAAGGAAATTGTTGAGATGGCCGAAAAATTTGCGAAGGAATCAGGAGCTAAACCAGTGGTTACTGATGATATCGAAGAAGGCGTAAAGAACACAAATGTAATTTACACAGATGTTTGGGTATCAATGGGTGAAAGCAACTGGGAAGAACGGGTTAAACTCTTGAAACCTTACCAAGTCAACATGGAAATGTTCAAGAAGAGCGGCACCCCAGATGACCAAATTATCTTCTTGCACTGCTTGCCAGCATTCCATGATACAAACACTGAATACGGTAAGGAAATTAATGAAAAGTATGGTTTGACTTGCATGGAAGTTACAGATGATGTCTTCCGTTCGAAATATGCATGGCAATTTACTGAAGCCGAAAATCGGATGCACTCAATTAAAGCAATCATGGCGGCTACATTGGGTAATTTATACATTCCATCAGTTAAGATTGATGATTAATTCTAAAATTTAATGTGAGGATATTTTATTAGTAAGGGGTCGATTACAATGGGCAAAAGAATTGTAGTTGCTTTGGGGGGAAATGCGATCGTTACCAAGACAGGGACAGCTGACTCACAAATCCGTTCAATCAAAGAAACAATGAAGAAACTTGTTCAATTTATTGAGGACGGTGATGAGTTAGTAATAACACATGGGAATGGTCCTCAGGTTGGAAATTTGTTATTACAGCAAATTAATGGAAGTTCGGTTGATAATCCAGCAATGCCGTTAGATACATCGGTCGCAATGACTCAAGGGAGCATTGGTTATTGGATGCAAAAAAGCTTGGACGAGGTTTTAAAGGAAAAGAAGCTGAAAAAGAATGTAGCAACAATTGTTACCCAAATTGAAGTTAAAGAAGACGATCCAGCCTTTAAAAACCCCAGCAAACCAATTGGTCCTTTTTATTCAAAACATGAGGCAACGGTTCAGCATACAATGCATTCTGGGTGTATTTTTAAAGAAGATGCAGGGCGTGGATATCGTCGAGTTGTTCCGTCACCAAAACCTCAGAAAATTATTGAAGCGCCAGTAATTGAAAGCCTTTTGGTAAATGGCACCGTTCCAATTGCTGCCGGTGGCGGCGGAGTTCCTGTAATTTGTAAAGAAAATGGTGATCTGCAGGGAGTTGAAGCTGTAATTGATAAAGATTTTAGTGCAGCAAAACTTGCTGAAAATATAAATGCCGATGAGTTAATTATTTTAACCGCGGTTGATAATGTATTTGTAAATTATAATCAACCTAGTCAGAAGGCATTAACCAATGTTACTATTGATGAGTTAAAACAATACATTGATGAAGGACAGTTTGCAGCAGGAAGTATGCTTCCAAAAGTTCGCGCAGTGATTGATTTTGTAGAAAATACAGGTAAAAAGGCAGTAATTACTTCGCTGAAAAATGTAGATAAATTGATTGCTGGCGGAACTGGAACAGTTATTACCAAATAATAAATAAAATCGTCAGCTGATTAGCTGGCGATTTATTTTTAGGAGATGAGGATATTATGGATAATGAAAAAAAGAACGGGATTAATGCATTTGGACTTGCAGCTTTGATTGTTAGTTCAGCAATTGGGACAGGAATCTTTGGATTACCATCACAATTGGCACAAGTTGCAGCCCCTGGACCAGCATTACTAGCTTGGCTAGTTTGTGGAATTGGTGTTTTAGCACTGGTATTATCATTAAATAACCTTGCTAAAAAACGACCGGATATTGATTCTGGGTTATTCGGTTATGCAAAGGCTGCATGCGGTCCGTTAGGAGAATTCATGAGTGGCTGGACGTACTGGATTTCTGCTTGGATTGGAAATTTGGCATTTGCAACTTTCTTAATGTCAGCTATCGGAAACTTTATTGGAATTTTTAAGGGCGGTCAAAATATTGCTTCGATCATTGCCGCAATCGTCTTTTTATGGATTTTGACTTTCTTTGTTAATAATGGGGTTGAAAGTGCTAACTTTGTAAATACGATTGTAACGATCTGTAAGGTTATTCCATTATTTGTATTTATCGTACTAGTTGCAATGAGTTTTAAACTGGGAGTCTTTACCGCTCACTTTTGGACTAATTTTGCTTCAAATGTGAAAGCAACAGGAGTTAATGGTTCTGTATATGGTCAAATCAAAAACAGTATGATGTCGATCATGTGGGTCTTCATCGGAATTGAAGGCGCATCAGTTCTTTCAAGTCGGGCGAAATCACAAAAGGCTGCAAGTCAAGCAACGATTATTGGATTTATTTCATTAGTTGTAATTTACGTTTTTTCAACAATTCTTCCATACGGAGTAATGAGTCAGGCTGCAATCGCGAAAGCCGCTCAACCCGCAATGGGAAGCATCTTGGAAATCGCTGTTGGAAAATGGGCAGCAATTATTATTAACTTAGGAGTTATTATTTCAACCATTGGATCATGGTTATCATGGACAATGCTTCCAGCAGAAACAACTCGGTTAATGGCAAAAGATAAAACTTTGCCTGCTTCATGGGGTAAATTAAACAAGAAGAAAGCACCGCAATTC
This sequence comes from Ligilactobacillus araffinosus DSM 20653, assembly GCF_001435375.1. GTDB lineage: Bacteria > Bacillota > Bacilli > Lactobacillales > Lactobacillaceae > Ligilactobacillus > Ligilactobacillus araffinosus. The sequence continues at coordinate 319,544 of NZ_AYYZ01000029.1, forward strand.
TCATTGATTATTACGGCTGTTTTACAAACATTGTTCTTATTCTCAATGTTATTTACAACTTCTGCATATAATTTTGCTTCAACACTTGCTGCAGCAGCAATTTTAGTTTCATACATGTTAGTTGGAATTTATCAAATTAAATACTCATTTCAACACAAAGAATGGTGGCAATTCTTTGTGGGGTTGATCTGCGCAGGATTCGAAATTATGGCGGCTGTATTGTCTGGATGGCAAGATTTATTACTTCTGACAATTTCATTCTTACCAGGCTTCGTTTTGTATTACATGGCTTCCAAAGAAGACCATCATCGGATTACTCCACGTGAAAAAATTGTCATGGCAGTTGTTTGCATTTTAGCAATTCTTGCAATTATTTTCTTGTTTACGGGGAAAATTTCAATCAATGGATAACTTAAAATAGCTTGTACGAAGGGTTTCTTCTTTTATACTAAGGAGATGGTCTTATGAAAAAAGGAGAAATAAAAAATAAAGTTGGACTTGGTGGTTTAACGGCGTTAGTTGTTGGAGGAACAATTGGATCAGGAATATTTGCTTTGCCAGCAACAATGACTGAAGGCGCTAATCCAGCAGGTATTCTTTTAGGCTGGGCAATTGTAGCATTGGGCATGCTGGCCCTTGCTTCGGTTTATCGTAATTTGACACTCCAACAACCGGAAATCGATGATGGAATTTATGGTTGGAGTAAGAGAATGTTTGGCAATGTAGGTGGTTTTATTGCTGCTTATGGTCATGGAGCTGGAGATGCAATTGGGAATGCAAGCTATTTAACAGTCTTATTTTCAGCGTTTGGAAGTTTTGCAATTTTCAAGTATTTTGGTAATGGGACTACATGGCCTGCAGTAATTATAGCTTCAATTTTATTGTGGGTAATCGTATTCTTAGTGCTTAAAGGTGTGCATACTGAGACATGGCTAAATAATTTAACAACAATTGCAAAAATTATTCCGATCACAGCATTTTTAGTTTTAGCAATTTTTAATTTTAATCCGCATATTTTCATGGCTCATTTTGCAAGTCAAAATGTTTTTAACGTAACTATTCATCATTGGAGCCATATATCAATTTTTAATCAAAGTAAAAATGTTTTATTGGCTGCAATGTGGACCCTAATTGGAATTGAATCTGGAACAATTTTTGCAACGCGAGCAAAGAAGTTGTCGGATGTGGCAAAAGCGACAACAATTGGAGCATTAATCGTTATTACGTTATTGGTTGGGACAAGTATTTTATCATTAGGATTGTTGTCCCCTAAGACAATTTCAGGATTACATGCACCTTCAATGGCAGGGCTGATGGAGCATATGGTTGGACCGTGGGGATCATGGTTGATTAATATATGCTTAATTATATCCGTATTAGGTGCATTAATTGCATGGGTGAATTTGAGTGCAGAAGAGGTTCGTTTGGCTGGCCGTGGTGGTTCAAGTTCAAAATGGCTAAATGGATTAAATAAGAATGAAGCACCAATTAATTCATTATTTGTGACTGCAGGAATTACTCAAGTTTTAATGATCGTAGCGGGAGCATATTCTGCAGGTTATGAGGTATTATTGAAATTTTCGACGTCACTTTCAATTGTTCCATACTTAATGGTTTCGCTGTATGCATTAAAAAGCGTTATAACCGGTATTGGATTTGGAAATCAACCTTTAAAGCAAAGAATTACATCTGGAATTTGGGCTGTAATTGCAGTTTGTTTCACTGCCTTTATGGTATATGGAGCCGGATTGAAGTATTTATTATTGGCGGCAATTGTTTGGATGACTGGATTTCCATTTTACTATAAAGGTAAGAAAGAACGTTCTGAAAAATGGGGAAAAACTGAGTTAGTTGCATGGATTGTTATTATGGTAATGGCAATTGTTGGAATTTATTCGTTGATTACTGGGGCAATTACATTTGATTAAGATTAATAAAGAGACTGTAAGTTTACAGCCTCTTTATTGTCTATAAATATTAATTTGCAAAATTCACTTGCATATTGATAATAGATTTTTGATAGCGCTTTATGATAAGATAAGATTATCTTATAGCAAGCAAGGAGGATTTTATGGATAAATCAAAAGGAAAGCATAAGTTTAAGATGCCTTCTGCGTTTACGATTCTATTTTTGATTATTATAATCATGGCAATTTTATCATGGTTTATTCCAGCAGGGGCATATCGGACAAAAGACGGTAACATTGTTGCTGGTTCATACCATCGTGTAGCACAACATCCGCAAGGACTTTGGGATATCTTTATGGCGCCAATTATTGGGATGATTGGTGATAAATCAACAGAGGGAGCAATTTCAATTTCGCTGTTTATCCTTGTTATTGGGGGCTTTTTAGCAGTTGTAAATAAAACAAAAGCCCTTGATCAAGGAATTGGTTCGATTGTTAGCAAATATAAAGGTAAAGAAAAAGCATTGATTCCAATTTTGATGATTTTATTTGCCTTGGGTGGAACAACTTTTGGAATGTCCGAAGAGACAATTGCATTTTATCCGCTTTTGATTCCAGTAATGATTAGTTGTGGCTTTGATTCAATGGTCGCTTTAGGAGTTATTATTATTGGATCACAAGTTGGGTGCTTAGCATCAACTGTTAACCCATTTGCTACAGGAGTTGCCTCACAAAGTTTAGGAATATCTCCTGGTGATGGATTAATATCACGGGTTGTTTTATTAGTAATTACATTAACAATTAGTATTGTTTATGTATATCGTTATGCATCAAAAATTGAAAAAGATCCGAAAGAATCGGTTATCTATGATCAGCGTGAATCGGATTATGAACATTTCAATATTGTTGATATGACTGATGATGAAGTTAAAATGAGCAAGCGACAAAAGAAAGTTATTACCGTTTTCATTTTGACATTTGTAATCATGATTTTTGGATTGATTCCATGGGATAGTATTAATAGTCATTTTATATTCTTTAATTCATTTACTAAATGGTTAACAAATTTACCTGTGATTGGAACGCTAGTCGGCAAGGATGTAACTCCATTTGGATCATGGTACTTCTCTGAAATTACAATGCTTTTCCTTTTCATGGCGGTATTAGTTAAATTCTTATATAACATGAGTGAAGAAGATTTCGTAAACACATTCTTAAGCGGGATGGCAGATTTTATCAGTGTTGCCATGGTTGTTGCGGTTGCACGGGGAATTCAAGTTATTATGAATAACGGAATGATTACAGGAACGATTCTTCATTGGGGAGAATTAAGTCTTCAACATTTATCAAGCAGTGCATTTAGTATCATTGCCTATATTTTCTATATTCCAATGTCATTCTTGATTCCTTCAACATCAGGCTTAGCATCTGCAACGATGGGAATTATTGGACCGCTCGGAGAATTTGCTCACGTTGCAGGCGATGTGGTTGTTACTGCATTTCAAGCAGCATCCGGTTGGGTAAACTTAATTACCCCAACTTCAGCAGTTATTATGGGTGCTTTAGCAATTGCACGGGTAAATATTAGTAAATGGTGGAAATGGATCGCCAAACTGATGGTAATTTTGTTTTTTGTTACATGTATCTACCTTGGAGTTTTAGCAGCAATATAGCGGGGAGGATTTAAAATGAAAAATTTAATTAGTGACGATATTCGCAAACAAGCTTTAGACGCTTTGAAAACAATCATTTCACAACCATCTTTTAATCAAGAAGCTGAAAAGAATGCTCCTTTTGGAAAGAATATTCGGTTAGCTTTGGATAAAATGATGGAAATTTGCAAAGATTTAGGATTTACTACATATGAAGATTCCGAGGGGTACTATGGCTATGCCGAAATTGGTGAAGGTTCAGAAACGTTTGGAATTATTGGACATTTAGATACAGTTCCTGCCGAAAACTTTGATGAATGGAATCATGAACCATATAGAGGAATAATTGAAAATGATACGATTTATGGACGTGGTGCTCAGGATGATAAAGGACCAACAATTGCTGCTTTGTTTGCTGTTAAGGCATTAATGGAAGATGGTTACAAATTCAATAAAAAAATTCGTTTCATTTTTGGAACCGATGAAGAAATCTTATGGCGCGGAATTGAAAAATACAATGAAAAGGAATCTCAAATCGACTTAGGCTTTTCACCAGATGCTGAATTCCCAGTTACATATGCAGAAAAAGGATTGCAACAAGCATATTTAATTGGGCCAGGAACTGATCAATTAAAAGTTGAAGATAAAGGTGCATTTAATGCGGTTCCGGCACAAGCATTTTATAATAGTTCAAAATTAGATAAAGTTAAAGATGAATTAGATAATTTGGGATTTGAGTATAAAGAAAAAGATGATGGAATTTTCGTTTTAGGAAAGACGGTTCATGCAATGCTTGCACCTCAAGGAATCAATGCAGTTATTCGGTTGGGAATGGCATTAAATAAGGTATTTGATTTCACACCGCTTAACTTTATTGGCGAACTGAAAGAAGACGCAACGGGAGCAAATATTCTTGGTAAAGTTTCTGATGAAACGGGAGACTTGACGTTTAACATTTCAAGTTTGGAAATCAATGGGAATGAAACGCGGATGCAACTTGATATGCGAATTCCATCAACGATTGATCATGATGAATTGATTGAAAAATTGAGCGAAGTAGTTGAGAAGTATGATTTACAATATAAGCATTACGATTACCTTGCTCCGCTTCATGTTCCCGCAAATTCGACGTTGGTCCAGACATTAATGGATGTTTATCGTGATAAAACTGGCGATAAGGATGCTCAACCGCAAATTTCAGGGGGAGCAACTTTTGCGCGAACAATGAATAATTGTGTTGCTTTTGGAGCAATGTTACCAACAACTCCAGATTATATGCATCAAACCAATGAACAATGGTCGGTTGCTGATTTTAACAAAGCAATGGATATTTACGCAGAAGCTGTTAAGCGTTTATGTGTTGACTAAAAATTATAAAAATGCAATAGCAATGGGCATGCTGTTAGAGAAATTTCAATTACTGCATGTCCGTTTTTTTATTAAGATGAGAAATCATTTTCTTTGAGTGAGCCCTCCATGTAATTAATTCAACGATCGAGGTAATTCCCTCGATTACTGTCAAGCTAAGCCATACGCCGTTAATTCCATATATTTTGGCTGAAAGAGGAACGAGGATCAAGGGAAGAATATATCCTCGAAGAATAACCATTGCGATTGAGATGTATGAATTGTTGATGGCTGAAAAGAAAATATTAAAGATAACGTTTAAACTTGAAAACAGCAAACTAATTAGTAACATTTTCATTCCTGAATTTGCCAAAGCGATGACCTTGAAATTTGATGCAGCATTGAAAAATTCAATAATCAGTCGGCTATTGAAACATACAAAAACTAAGCATATAATTCCAAGTAATTCGGCAATTATCAATCCAAAATGCAGTCCATGTTTAATCGTTTTAAAATTCCGATGGGCGTATTCTTGGCTGACAATCGGTTGGACTCCTTGGGCAACTCCCGTAAATAAAGCTAATGCAACCAAAAGGACGTTGGCTGCAATGCCGTAAGCCGCAACGGCATTATTGCCGCTGACTTTGAGGAATACCCAGTTGTAAATAAAAATTCCAAATCCGGTACTCATTTCGGTTAAAAATGATGGTAATCCAATCGAAAAGGTTTGCCGAAGATCACTCAAAATAAACGGGTGATTTACGAGCTTTAAATGATTTTCTTTTTTTTGAAAGTGAGTCATGATAATTAAGATACTGATAATGGGAGAAAAGCTGGTTGCTAGTCCAGCACCAATCATCCCCATATTGAGACGTAAAATGAAAAGCCAGTCAAGAAAGATATTAGCAAGACTTGAAATCGTCATGGCGAACATTGCGGTTTTGGTTCCATGATCGTTGCGAATAAATCCAAGTAAAAGGTTGTTAAAAATAAATCCGGGACCAAACAATAAGACAATTTGAACGTATTGGAAGGTCATTTTAAAAGTGGTAGGGTCAGCTCCGAGTAAATGGGAGATTTGCGGAGCGCATAAGATTCCAAGCAATGTAAAAACAAGTCCAATGATCAGTCCGACGATCACCGTTTGTGTATATGTTTTCGCTGAACGTTTGCGGTCCCGAATTTGATAGATCGTAAATAATGTTCCGCCGCCCATTCCGAGAAGAAAACCCAGCCCATCCATTACGTTAAAAAGCGGCATTGAAAGATTCATTACAGCAATACCTAAAACACCCATTTTTTGCGCTACAAAATAGCTGTCGGCTAAAACGTAACAACAGTACTTAAAATGCTGCGGAAGACATATTGCGACAACTGTTGATTAAGCGATGCGTTTGAAGTATTGTGCATTAGACTGATCCTTTCTGAATAATTCTTAGTTTCAGTTTATCATAGAGGTTAATGAAAGATAATTAAATCTAAAGCGCTAAAATAAAAATGAAGGAGGGATTAGCATGCGTTCAATGAAAGTTGTTTCGACGAAAAACGATGATGGTTATGAGGTTACAAATGATACAGGTGAATTTGTATTTAAGTGTGATGAGCCAGAAAAACTTGGCGGAAGCAACAAGTACCCGCGTCCAATTGATTATCTTTTAGGTGCTCTAGGTTCATGTTTGAATATAACGGCACGTTCGTTAGCCAAAAGAAAAGGAATTAAGATTAGCACATTAACGATTACGATTATAGGAAATATTGAATCCCGTAAAATTGATAATCAACGAGTTAAAAAGCAAATAACAAGTATTCAAATTAAATTCGAAATGAAATCCGATTTGCCTCGAATTAGGGAAGAGCATTTTTTTCAAGAGTGTGTGACAACATGCCCAGTTCATGCATTGATTGAGAATCAAACTAAAATAACATGGAGCTATTAGAAAAACAGTGTTCGAAAACCAAATTTTATGTTTCATTTTAAAATTTAGAATATTAAAAAGACTGTGATATTAATCACAGTCTTTAATTATTTTAGTAACTAATTACGTTTCAAAACCTGATTGCGAAGTTTCTTGCCTTCTTTAGTTAAAATAACGGATGCTGCAAGGAAATTTGCATTGGGAATCTCTCTAACTAATCCTTTTGTTACTAATGAAAAGTAATTTTTTCCATCAGCCATAAAAATTTCATCTTCAATTTTATTTTTGGCAATTTCCAAAAAAAGACTTTGTTCTTGAGGTGTAAGTTCATTAAATTTCATAGTGAATCTCCTTTCTATGCATCATATGGTCTTTAACTGTCTTTTCACTTTTATAATAGCATTTTCAGCGTGTTTTACCAGTTAAAAGTTACTTAAAAAAGATATGCAATTTTTATAATTGGTACTTACCAAAATTTTAATTGGTTATTGAAACCGACTACGGAATCAAGTATATTATAACTACAGAGTAAAGCGCTTCACTCTGAGTTAATTAAATTGGAGTGATCTTTTATGAATCAAGTAACCGTTATTGGAAGCATCAATCTTGACTGGACAATTCGGGTTGCAAGGATGGCAAAGCCAGGGGAAACCTTGCATACGAAAGAAATTTTCACGGCCGGTGGCGGAAAAGGTGCCAACCAGGCGATTGCTGCGAAACGTTTGGGGGCTAACACTTCCTTCATTGGTGCTGTAGGAGAAGACCGGGAAGTAAGTCGAACAATGCTGGAGCTTTTACATGAAGATGGAATCAACTGCCAGGGGATCGCAACATTACCCAATCATAAAACAGGTCAAGCATTCGTGATCGTTGACGATGAGAGTGAAAACTTGATTTACGTTCATGGCGGAGCCAATATGGCATTTCAACCTGAACACGTTGATCAGAACCGCGACTTGATCACCCATAGCGACTTTTTAGTTGCCCAATTCGAAACTCCAATCGATTGTACAACAGAAGCATTTAAAATCGCCCATCAAAATGGCGTTGTGACGATTTTGAATCCTGCACCGGCAATTGATCAAATTCCAGAAGAGTTATTTAAAGTAACCAATATGATTGTTCCAAATGAAACGGAAGCCGAAGTGATCACCGGAATAAAAATTACTGACCAAGATTCAATGATCAAGGCAGCGGAAAAGTTCCATGCTTTAGGAATTAAAGCCGTTGTGATCACGCTTGGAAGTCAAGGAACTTTTTATAGTTATGCCGAAAAGATAGCGATTATTCCAGCGTTAAAAGTCAATGCGGTTGACACAACGGCGGCTGGCGACACCTTTATTGGTGCATTAAGCAGTGTTTTGAATAAAGATTTCAGTAATTTAGAAGATGCAATCAAATTCAGTAATAAAGCATCATCAATTACAGTTCAACGCTTCGGTGCGCAGCCTTCAATTCCATATTTAAGGGAAATATAAGCCAAGGACATGTAGAGAGAATAGATCGTGAAAAAGATAAAAGTAATTAATTCAGATGTATCGTGGATAATTGTCTAAAGTAATTTGACAGGGGTGAAATAAAATGAAAATTGCACCTTCAATTTTAAGTGCAGATATTGCCAACTTAGGAAGAGATGTGAAGCGTGTTGAGCAGGCTGGCGCGGACTATCTGCATATTGATGTGATGGATGGTAATTTTGTGCCCAATCTTTCGTTTGGAACAAATGTTGTTCGGCAGTTACGCGGTCAATCATATTTGACTTTTGATGTTCACTTAATGGTTGAACATCCTGAAAGTTGGATCGATGAATTTGCTGCTGCTGGCGCGGATATTATCGGGGTTCACTACGAAGCCACCCCGCACATTCATCGCGCATTAAGAATGATTCATGAGGCAGGGAAAAAGGCTGAACTGGTAATTTGTCCGGGAACATCGGTTGCGATGATCACTGATTTACTTTCAGATGTTGAACAGGTTTTAGTGATGACCGTTGATCCAGGATTTGGTGGACAGCATTTCTTACCGTCAATGATACATAAAATCAAACAACTTGCAGAAATTAAAGCTCAACAAGGGTTCGCCTATGAAATTGAAGTCGATGGCGGAATTAATGATCAAACAATCGCGCAATGCAAACAAGCAGGTGCAACGATTGCCGTTGCAGGATCATTTGTTTATAATCACGAAACACCTGCAATTCAAATTCAAAAATTAAAAGCAGTTTAAAAATCTTAATTGAAGGGGAAAACAACATGACGAATACAAAATATGATACAACCGAATATTTAAAAAGTGTTGATGCTTATTGGAGAGCCGCTACTTATCTTTCAGTCGGCCAATTATTCTTAATGGATAATCCATTGTTACGGCGGGAATTAAAGGCGACGGATGTTAAGCCGAAACCAATTGGTCACTGGGGAACGATTGCGCCACAAAACTTTATTTACGCGCACTTGAATCGGGCAATTCAAAAGTATGATTTAAATATGTTCTATATTGAAGGCTCCGGTCACGGCGGCCAAGTAATGGTTTCAAATTCATATTTGGATGGCAGCTACTCGGAGATTTATCCACGAATTACGCAGGATGAACAAGGAATGCAGCGACTGTTCAAGCAATTTTCATTTCCAGGCGGGGTGGCTTCGCATGCCGCTCCGGAAACTCCCGGATCAATTCATGAAGGTGGCGAATTAGGGTACTCACTTTCACACGGGACCGGGGCAATTCTGGATAACCCAGATGTCATTGCGGCCGTTGAAATTGGTGATGGGGAAGCCGAAACTGGTCCATTGGCAGCTTCATGGTTCTCTGATAAATTCATTAATCCAATCCATGATGGTGCGGTATTACCAATTCTTCAAATCAACGGGTTCAAGATTTCAAACCCAACGGTCTTATCGCGGATGAGCGATGAAGATTTAACGAAATATTTTGAAGGAATGGGCTGGGGACCACATATTGTCAATGTGCATGGCAAAGAATCGATGGAAGCCCACCAAATTATGGCCGCTGCCATGGATGATTGTATCGAAAAGATCAAAGCCATCCAAAAGAATGCCCGTGAAAATAATGATGATTCATTACCAACGTGGCCAATGATCATTTTACGAGCACCAAAAGGTTGGACAGGTCCGAAGAAGGATCTTGATGGCAATCCGATTGAAAATTCATTCCGAGCGCATCAAGTTCCGATTCCAGTTAGCCAAGATCAAATGGGACACAAAGACTTACTGATCAACTGGATGGAATCATACAAACCCGAAGAACTGTTTGATGAGGACGGTTATCCAACTGAAATTGTGCGGCAAAATATCCCTGATGCACAACACCGGATGTCAACGAATCCAATCACAAATGGTGGTATTCATCCGAAGACTTTGAATCTGCCAGATTACCGTGATTTTGCGTTGGAAGTTGAAAAACAGGGCCATGGTCAATTTAAAGCCGAGGATATGGTTACGTGGGGCAAGTATTTAGCCGAAGTTGAAAAGTTGAATCCAACCAATTTCCGGGCATTTGGACCGGACGAAACCAAGTCGAATAAGTTATTCCAAATGTTAGATGATGGCAAGCGGCAATGGATGGAAGAAATTCACGAACCAAACGATGAAAATATGGCGCATGCGGGCCGCAATATTGATTCCCAGCTTTCAGAACATCAATGTGAAGGCTGGCTTGAAGGCTATGTTTTGACTGGCCGGCACGGGATGTTTGCATCATACGAAGCCTTTACCCGGGTCATTGATTCGATGTTGACTCAACATTTCAAATGGATCCGGAAAGCCGATGAACTTGATTGGCATCATGATTATCCATCATTGAATATCGTCAACGCTTCAAATTCATTCCAACAAGATCATAATGGTTAACACCCATCAGGATCCAGGAATGTTAACGCATATGGCAGAAAAGAAGGGTAAGTACGTTCGTGAATACACTCCATGTGATACGAATACTTTACTTGCCGTTGGCGACAAAGCATTTACTGAACGCAATGTGATCAATCTGATTGTGACTTCAAAGCATCCGCGGTTCCAATGGTTTACGGCCGATGAAGCCCATGAATTAGTTATGAATGGATTGAAGTATGTTGACTGGGCATCAACAGACCAGAATGCTGAACCAGATGTGGTAATTGCCAGTGCCGGAACTGAACCGACAACGGAAGCGATGGCGGCTGTAAGTATCTTGCATGAAACATTCCCTGAATTAAAGATTCGGACGATCAACGTGGTTGACATTTTACGGTTGCGTTCACCAGAAATCGATTCACGAGGATTATCAGATGAAGAATTCGATAGTTTCTTCACGAAAGATAAGCCTGTGATCTTTGCATTCCACGGTTTCGAAGATTTATTGCAAAGTATGTTCTTTAACCGGCATAACCACAATTTGCATCCTCACGGTTATCGTGAAGAAGGTGACATTACCACGCCATTTGATATGCGGGTCTTGAATCATCTTGACCGGTTCCATTTAGCCAAGGATGCGATCATGCAGGTTCCAGGATACAAGGAAAAGGCAGCACCATTTGTTCAAAAGATGGATGACATGATCAATAAGCATAACCAATACATTCGTGACAACGGCAAGGATATGTTGGAAGTTACGGAATGGCGTTGGAAAGATGTTAACCCAAAATAGATGTGGTAGTAAAAAGAAGGTATGACCAAACGTTAAAAACAAGCGTGGTGGAAGCAGAAAAACGAATGAATCGCGGAACATAAATTCGGAGTTTTTCAAACTTCACTAGTTTCGTGTCGAAACTCATTTGCGGATATAACAAAGAGGTTGCGACTTTACGTCACAACCTCTTTTGGTTATTTCTCAATAATTAGTTCAAAGTTATTTTAAATTCACTTTTGTATCGTACCAGATATTGATATAATAAAGATTAGACATTATTGGACGAAAGTGAGGACGCACGAATGGATTTGGAAAAAATGAAAGAGCGTCAGCGGCATATTCGCAACTTTTCAATTGTTGCGCATATTGATCACGGGAAATCAACGCTTGCCGATCGAATCCTTGAAATGACCGATACGGTTTCAAAACGTGAGATGCAGGACCAATTACTTGATACAATGGATCTTGAACGCGAACGGGGGATTACGATTAAGCTGAATGCAGTTGAATTGCATTATAAGGCCAAGGACGGGGAGACGTATATTTTTCACCTGATTGATACCCCCGGACACGTTGATTTTTCTTACGAAGTTTCACGATCACTCGCTGCTTGTGAAGGAGCGGTGTTAGTTGTTGATGCTACGCAAGGGGTTGAAGCCCAAACGTTAGCGAACGTTTACTTAGCGCTTGATGACGACTTGGAAATTTTACCAGTCATTAATAAGATCGATTTGCCTTCAGCTCAACCTGATAAGGTCAAAGAACAAATTGAAAATGACATTGGTTTAGATGCTTCAGATGCTGATTTGATTTCTGCCAAAACAGGTCTTGGTGTTGATAAAGTTCTTGAAGATATTGTTAATAAAATTCCGGCACCAGACGGCGATCTTGAAAAGCCGCTGAAAGCGTTGATTTTTGATTCGGTTTACGATGATTATCGCGGAGTAGTTTTAAGTGTTCGGATTAAAGAAGGGACGGTTAAACCAGGCGACAAAATTTTATTGATGAATAGCGGTGCAAAATATGAGGTTACCGAAGTTGGGGTGAACTCACCGAAACCGTTAAAGCGTGATATGCTGATTGCCGGGGACGTTGGTTATATCACGGCTTCAATCAAGGATATTCAAGATACTCGAGTGGGGGACACTGTGACGAACGCGGATAATCCAACTGATGAACCGCTAGCTGGTTACCGTGAAATGAGCCCGATGGTTTATTCTGGACTTTATCCAACCGACAACGCTAAATATAATGATTTACGCGAAGCACTTGAAAAATTAAAACTCAATGATGCGGCCCTCGAATTTGAACCCGAAACATCGCAAGCTCTTGGGTTTGGTTTCCGATGCGGTTTCTTAGGATTGCTTCACATGGACGTCATTCAGGAACGGCTTGAGCGCGAGTTTAATCTGGAGCTGATCACAACGGCGCCATCAGTAACATATGATGTTGAATTGACTGATGGCAGTCACGTAGCGGTTACGAACCCAGCTGAAATGCCTGAAACAACGATGATCAAGCAGATTAACGAACCATATGTCCGGGCGGAAATTATGGTTCCAAATGACTATGTCGGGGCCGTAATGGAACTTTGTCAACGTAAACGGGGACAATTCGTCACCATGGAATACCTTGATGACAACCGGGTAAATGTTATTTATCAAATGCCGCTTGCCGAAATCATCTTTGATTTCTTTGATAAGTTGAAGTCAAGCACGCGTGGTTATGCTTCGCTTGATTATGAATTAGACGGGACCCAGCCAAGTGAATTAGCAAAAATCGATATTCTATTGAATGGGGACAGGGTTGATGCTTTAAGTTTCATTTCTCACAAGGAATTTGCTGAAAAACGGGCACGGTCGATCGTTGAAAAGTTGAAGAAGATTATCCCACGGCAAAACTTTGAAATTCCGATTCAAGCCGCAATTGGTGCCAAAATTATTGCGCGAACCAATATTAAGGCCTACCGGAAAGATGTTACTGCCCGAATTCATACTGGGGATCCCGATCGGCGGGCAAAATTACTTGATAAGCAGAAGCGAGGAAAGAAGCGAATGAAGGCTTTAGGAAAAGTTGAAGTACCACAACAAGCCTTTATGGCAGTTTTAAAGACGGATGATGAAAGCGATGCAAAATAATCAAATTCGAAATGCTCAAATGGGAATGATCGTTGCCGTTGTAATCCAAATCATTTTATGTATTTTAAATGTTAAATTATTTGGAATCGTTACAGGGCTGCTTGTGATCTATGTGATTTACGGATTAGTCAAAATTAAAAAGGATTCCGAATACTGGATTAAACTGCAACGGGTAACAACGGTTGTGATTATCCTTGAATTTCTTTTTGGATTTTCAGTGGAGTACTTATTTAAAAATGTGATTTAACAAAAACAGGTTGAAACATCAGTTTCAACCTGTTTTTGTTATTTTTGTTTCGGCAAACTTTCCACGATCAACGTAGCAGTTTCTTCAATCGATTTATGAGCAACGTTGATTACAAGACATCCTAATTTACGGTAAAGTTCGTTAGCGGCATTCAGTTCGCTTTCGATGTTTCCAAGATCTGAGTATTGGGTATTCGGATCAAGCCCATAAGCAATCATCCGTTGTTTACGAATATCATTTAAAATCTCAGGGTCATTTGTTAAACCAAAAATTTTATTCTTGTCGACTTTAAAAAGTTCATCTGGAATTTTGGTATGTGGAACTAATGGCAAGTTAGCAACCTTATATCCTAGGTTTGCAAGGTAAAGCGAAAGCGGCGTCTTAGAAGTCCGCGAAACGCCTAAAAGTACGATGTCAGCCTTCGTGAAACCAGATGGGTCTTTACCGTCATCGTAATTTACGGCAAATTCGATTGCTTCGATTTTCTTGAAGTAATCCTTATCTGTTTCATGGTTGATTCCGGGCTTGCGAAGTGGTTTTTCATTTGTTTGCTTTTCAAGTTCGGTTAATAGATTACCAACAGCATCATAGTGATTTAGACCGTTTTTGACGCAAAACTCATTTGTATGTTCCGTTAAGTCTTTCGTAATGAACGTATGAATAATGAATGCATGATCACGCTTAGCCGAATTTAAGATTCCTTGTAAGATCGAGACCGTTGTAATAAACGGAAACCGTTTGATTTCAAACTTAGTTTTGGGGAATTGGACGGTAACGGCTTGCGCAAGGCTGAGCGCTGTTGCCCCAATTGAATCTGATACGACGTAAATTTTAACATTTGACTCCATGAAAATCCTCCTTGCATAAAAGCGCTTTATTTACTTGTATTATAATGTTTATTAGGGTTGTTTGTCTAGATTCAAAGGAATTAATATGGGAATTTTTAAAAAGTGTTATGCTGGTTGAAATGATATAATCTAGATAAGATTTACATAGAAAGGGCTTATTTTATGGGAGTTCAATTTGTTTTGGGTAAGGCATCGATGGATCATGAAGCGGTAATGCACCAGCAACTTTCAGCGTGGCTGCAAACGGATCCGGGTGCGCAATTCTTTTATTTAGTTCCAGAACATATCAAATTCGAATCAGAAGTTAACGTCCTTAATTATTTGCGAAAGGAAAAGCAAACACAATTTTTTGCCAGTGCGAACGTGCAAGTTTTGTCATTCACCCGGTTTGCATGGTTCTTTTTGCGCAATTCATCGGTATTAAACCGCCAAAATTTAAGTCAAACAGGCTTGGCGATGTTGGTCACGCACCTATTGAATAAAATTCAAAAGCAAGATTTAACGATTTTTAGCAGTGAACAAAATCAGGCGGGTTTTGCTGCCAAATTAGCTGACCAGCTTGTTGAATTTCGGTTAAGCGGGTTTGAACCGGAAGATTTATTTGAAATGCAAAAGGCCGCTGTGAAGCAGCGTCAATCAAATTTGGCAGACAAGTTAGGTGATTTAGCGGTTATTTATCGGGAATTTTTGAACGCGAAGGTCAATGGGCAGCAGCTGCTTGACCAATTTCTTGATCCGGCCAAATTAATGGACCTCTTATTTGAAGAATTGCAGCGACTTGATTTGAGTCATCAATACTTTTTAATCAGTGGTTTTGACCAGTTTAATGCCCGTGAAATCAAAATTTTAAAGCATTTAATGCAAAATGCGCATGACGTGATGATCAGTTTGCCATTAGATGATCTGGCATCCAAAAAATTGCCACGCCCCAATGAACTTTTTTACCGTCCAGCCAAACTTTACCAGCGGTTACGGCATTTGGTTCCGGCAAAGAATATCAAAGTGCGGTGGGCGTTAACTCCTCGAGTAAATTCAAGTCTGCAAAAGCTTGAAGATTATTGGATCACCAACCATCGAATCGGTGCCCAATCAAACGTTGAGCTTTCTCAAGATGAAAAACAGCAAATTTCAATTACTCAAACAGTTGACCGAATTAGTGAAGTGAAGTGGGTTGCCGGTAAAATTCGGCGCATGGTTGCTGAAAGTCAGCAAACGGATCACCCATACGAATACCGCGACTTTTTGGTTTTAACACCTGATACGTCGAAATATCAGAACTTGATCGAACCGGTTTTTGAACAATTTCAAATTCCACTGTTTACGGACCTGACCCAAACGATGGCCTCGCACCCATTAGTTGAATTCATCCTTGCATTATTTGATGTTCAACAACATGGATTTAATTACCAGTCGATCATGCGGTTTTTGAAGACGGAATTGTTTATTCCAAAGCAAATTATTAAGGGCCGGACCTTGGAATTAATGCGGAAACGCGAGCAACAATGGTTGCAAGATCATTCGAATAGTAAGTCATTGATTCCAACTGATGCTGAAGAAGTTGAACTTCGAAGGGCGGCAACGTATCGGAATACGCTTGATGTGGTTGAAAATTATTTGTTAGCGCATGGAATTCAAACAAAGTCTGCTTGGCAAAAAGAATGGATCGTCCAAGAATTGCCATTGAATGAAAAGGAAACAACGGAAGAATTGCTTGAACGTGAACGGCAATTGACGATCAATCGGAATGCAAATTTGTTACGGAAACAAGTTCTAGAGTTATTTGAAAGTTATCAACAAGCTTTAAAACATGTTAAAACGGGGCGGGATTTTGCCATTGTATTGTATCGGACGCTTGATAAAGCTGAAGTATCAGAAACTTTACGGCAATGGCAGCAAGGTGCTCAACAGATTTTGAGCGAAAATCATCAGGCAACGGATGCAACGCTGCATGGCAATGCGGTTGATCCTACCCGGCCTGAACAGGTTTGGAACGTCTTTTGTCAGTTAATGGATGAATACGTTATGGCCCTTGGTGACGAACCCTTTGATCGTGAACTGTTTATTAATATCTTCCAAAGCGGATTTGAAACCGCATCATATAAACGAGTTCCATCAACGCTTGATCAGGTGATTTTTTCGCAAAGCGGGAATGCTCAGATGCAGAATCGCAAAATTGCGTTTGTGATTGGCGCAACCGATGATGTGATGCCGGCAAAAGTTGACGACCAAAAGTTGCTTTCAGAAGATGATCGGAACGTTTTAAATGACATTTGGAATTCTACGGCAAATGATGATAAGTTTTTGCCAGAAACATGCGAAATGCGCATGGCCGAAGAACCATTTACAAATTACATCGCATTCATGAGTCCAAGTGAGCAATTGTATTTTTCATATCCAATCAACGATTCTGATGGGGCAGAATTGAAATTATCGGGTTATGTTAAAAAAATTAAGGATGATCTCAATATTCCAGTTACTAAATTAGATTTGATTGCCCCTAATTATGGATCAGAAATCATTCAGTATATTGGGACGCCGATGACGACCATTAATGAGCTGTTGCGACTGAGTCGAGAATTACAGCGGCAAAAAGTCCAATTATCACCGGAATGGTCGACAATCTATAATTATGTCAAACAGCAAGATCCGCAACGCGTATTGCGAATCTTTAACAGTTTGAATTACTCAAATGATGTTTTGCCAGGAACGCCGGTTGATGAAAATGGACATAAAAAGCTTGATGAGTCCTTGGTTAAAGAACTTTACGGCAATGAGATCTTTGGTTCGATTTCCCGACTTGAAACCTACTTTAAGAATCCATATGAATATTTCTTAAAGTACGGGTTAGCATTGAAGCCACGGACAATTTTTGAACCAACAAGTGCCAATGTTGGTGATTTCTTCCATGATGTAATGGCAGTCTTGATCGATCATTTGCAACAGGATGGAGCAACCTTATCAACGTTGAAGTCTGATGATTTTGATCAATTGCTTGGTCAAGTATTGGGTGAAATCAGTGCGCTTGATGAATTCGATGTCTTTAAGCAAACTGCGCGGAATCGTTATTTACAACGGCGGTTAGTTCAATCAACCCGGAAGGTTTCGCAGGCAATTTACCGGCAACACCGGAAACGAAAAGTCTTTTCACTGAAGACGGAAGCAACGTTTGGTTTTGGTAATGATGCGGTCTTGACCGGCAAAAGATTTAAGGCGATTGATGTTCAACGAGCCCCAATTCCGCAAATGAGCTTGCAGGGACGGCTTGATCGCATCGATGTGATCGAAGACTTAAAGCATCATCTTTACTATAACGTTGCGGATTATAAGTCAGGCAGCATTAATGCAAAACTGGATAAATTCCTTGTTAAATCGTTCAGTGGAATTTCGTTGCAATTATTAACCTACCTTGCTGTTTTACGGGATAACCAGTCGCAGTTATTGCAAATGCTCCAGCAAAATAAAGCGATTCAATCACAGATCACGGATGCTGATCAGCACGAAATTTCACTTGGAAGTGCAGTTTACTTCCATTTAGGAACCCCGCAGGAAAAGCAAACAAATTATCAAAAGGTTATGTCAGCTAAGCAGGCTATCAGTCATGCAGATTCGAAGTTTGTTTATGACGGTATTTTCCGAAGGGGAAAGGAAGATCCAGAAGACTACGTGAAGGCTTTAGGAACGATTTATGATAATCAGGACGTTGAATTAAACCTTGATAACTATAAACTCAATCTTCTTAAGAGTGGCAAATTAAGCAAGGCAAGTTTAAAGAAAATGTATGATTTGGACCACTTCAATGCATTGCTTGATCTGGATTTATATAAGATCAGTCAGGCAACAAATGATATTTTCAGCGGAGTCATTGACCTTGCGCCATATAAGCTTGCTAATTCAACGGGACTAGATTTCTCTGATTACTTGCCAATCATGACATTTGACCCGATGATTGGAAATCAGTACCGTGATCTTAATGGCCTGACGAACATCTCGACGAATGAGTTGTGGCAGCGGATCGAAGCGGAAAGTGAATTGTGGCAATCAATTAAGAAACAGGTTGAGGAGGATTAAAATGGCAGAGTTTAAAGATTATGCAACCCCGAATCAAATTAAGGCAGTTGAACACCGCGGGCATGACATTTTAGTATCTGCCTCGGCTGGTTCAGGAAAAACAAAGGTTTTAGTTGAACGAATCAAAGATGAGATCCTAAACGAAAATGCAAATATTTCGCGGATGCTGATCATGACATTTACGAATGCGGCAGCTAAGGAAATGAAAGACCGGTTGACGAAAATCTTAAATGCGGAATTGCAAAAGCAGATTCAAAATCATGGAGCTCCGCAGTTGATCAGTCACTTGCAAAAGCAATTAACGGCGATTAACGTTGCTGATATTAGTACAATTGACTCATTTTGCTTACGGTTTTTGAAAGAATATTACTATGCAATTGATCTTGACCCGAATTTCCGGGTGCTTGCGGATGAATCGGAACGGAATGTGTTACGCGAGGACGTTTGGCAAGAAGTTCGCGAAAATTTTTATCAAGCATATGAAGATTTGAATCAGGCATCTTCATTACCGGATGATCAACAAGAATTGCTTGAAAAGTACAATGATTTTTTACAAGTCTTTGTTCAGGATCGCCGGGATGATGATTTAACGGATGTTGTGTACCGGTTAAATGATTTTGCGAGCGCAAATGAAAACCCGGATCAGTGGTTGGCAACTGCACCGCAGAATTATGAATTCACGGAAGAGACATTTACCAAAACACCGGTTTGGAAACAAATTTTGAAAGATGATGTGGTCAATAAGCTTCAAACGATTGCAGATAACCTGCAACGATACCGAAAAGCATTTCAAACGATTCAGATTCCGGCAATGCAGGAATTTTATAACATGAAAGAAAAATCATTGAAAAAATTGACGGTTAAAACGGATGAAGATTTAGCTTCAATTGATCAAATTTTGGAACAGATTCAAAGCATGCTTGAGCAAATCGAACATGAAACACTTTCATGGGATGATTTACGCAAGCAAGTCAAGCAATTGGAATTTAAGGCCAAAGTGTATGCCAAAAACCGTGATTTTGCAGCTGATGATGATTTATTGAACCAAATCGATGCAATTAAGCAATTTAAGAATGCTGCTAATCAAGGCGTTAAAGGACTATTGGATGCAGAGCTATTTTACTCAGATTCACAGTTAAAGGAAATTTTGAAGCGCGCCCAAGGAGTCGTTGAACTTATAGTTGGCCTTGTTCAAAAGTTTCGCCAACGTTATTTGCAGGTCAAGTTGCAGCGTCATGCTTTGGAATTCAGTGATTTGGAATACTTAACGCTTAAAATTTTGCACGGTAATGATGATGTTCAGCAAAAAATCCGTGAAGAATTACAGCAGCATTACACCGAAATAATGCTTGATGAATATCAGGATACAAATGGGGTTCAAGAAGCAATCGTTCAAGCCATTGCCAACCATAATTTGTTTATGGTAGGGGATGTTAAACAGTCAATTTATCGCTTCCGGCAAGCCGATCCGAGTTTATTTATGCATAAGTATCAAACTTTCCAAACCGAAGATATGTCAAATGACTTTTCAAATGGTGAATTGATCGTTTTGCAAGAAAACTTTCGGTCGATCAAAAACATTGCGGATTTGACGAATCTGATCTTTATGCAGATTATGGATCAAAATCTAGGCGAAATCGATTATGATCAGCAAGCCTTTTTGAAGGCGGAAAATCCGGCATACAAGAAAGAACAACTGGTTAACAATATTCCAGCGAAGGCATTGATTTATTTGCAAGATTCGAAGACTAACAGCGATTCGGAAAGCGCGCCTGCTTTTGAATTGGATAGTCAAACGCAAGCCCAATTCGTGATGATTGCAAATGAGATCAAGAAATTAATGGATGATCAAACACAGATTTTTGATCGTGATCAAGGGCAAATGCGTCCATTGCAGTATTCCGATATTGCGATTTTATCGTCATCACATCAGGATAGCTTACTGGTTAATGAAGAATTTAAGCGGCTAGGGATTCCAACGGATGTTGATGAAACTAATAATTACTTTAAGACGACCGAAATTCAAATTATGATTTCATATTTGAAGATCATCGATAATCCGCATCAGGATATTCCACTGGTTGCGGTTTTGCGTTCACCAATGTACCAGTTTGATGAAGATGAATTGGCATATTTACGGATCAATCATCTGCATGGCGATTTT
Source organism: Ligilactobacillus araffinosus DSM 20653 (assembly GCF_001435375.1). GTDB lineage: Bacteria > Bacillota > Bacilli > Lactobacillales > Lactobacillaceae > Ligilactobacillus > Ligilactobacillus araffinosus. The sequence goes on from NZ_AYYZ01000029.1 coordinate 340,457, forward strand.
TACAGCGCACTCACTGATTATTCAACCCAAATGATTGATCATCCGGAAAAACTGAAGGTATGGGATGAAACCCGCCGGCAAGCCTTAAATGTGAAGGTTCAGCAGTTTAACCAAGATTTGTCAACGTTCCGGGTACAAGCCAAACGAAGTGAAATTGCGGCGTTGATCTGGAACATTTACACAACAACTGGCTTTTTGGACTATGTTGGTGGCTTACCCGGCGGAGCACAAAGGCAAGCCAATCTGCACGCTTTGTATCAACGGGCAACGGCATATGAAAAGACGAGTTTTAAGGGATTATTCCAATTTATTCGGTTTGTTGAACGGATGGATCAGCAACAACGGGATCTTCCAGAAATGAAAATGCAGGTCAATGAAGATACTGTTAAATTCATGACGATTCATAAAAGTAAAGGGCTGGAATATCCGGTTGTCTTTGTGACGGATTTAAGTAAACGATTCAACATGCAAGATTTGAATCATAAATACGTTTTGGATGATCAATTTGGAATTGGATTAGATATCGTTGAATCTTCAAAGCAGACTTTAAAACGTGATCACGATGTTGAACTCAATGAAGATGATGCGATCGAGATTCAAGAAACCACACCAATCAGCATTGCAATCAAGGAACGAATCAAGCGCAAGGCCTTAGCTGAAGAAATGCGGAAACTTTACGTTGCTTTGACTCGAGCCGAACAACGAATTTATCTAGTCGGAACATATGCTGACATTGACAAATGGGCAACGACTTGGGGGCAAATTGAAAATGAAGATATTCTTCTGCCGGAAAATCAACGGTTCAATAAAATAAACTTTATGGACTGGATCGGAATGGCGCTTGGACGGATGCCAAACCTCGCTGATCATACAACCTGGATCACACTCGATGATCAGCAACAAGTTACGCCGCATCGCGCAGCGGATCAATTTACGGACTGGAAAAAGTACTTTAATGTCGAGCGGATACCACAAGCAATTCGTGAAAATGCACTGAACTTTGAAGTTGAACTGTGGAGCAAAGATGCAGTTGCCGCTTTACGCAATCAAACTTTTGAAAACGAGGCATCTAAGGACGACCAATCAATTTTACGCGATGCGATCAGTCAGCCGATGGACCCGACAATTCAGTCGATTTTAGATTTTCAATATCCGCATCTTGAATTGACCCGTGAATCGGCATATCAAGCCGTAACGGATATTAAGCGACTTTTCGATGATCCAGATAATAATTTAATGGACCAATTACAAGCGGAAAATTCCGAGAATTCAGCTCAAGTTGAATTGAACGTGGTTGATGAAACGCCAACGGTCACCCCTAAGATTCATGCGTTTCGGCAACCGAACTTTATGACAACGGAAGTCATTGCTTCATCCGCAAAAATTGGGACGGCAACTCACTTGATTTTCCAAAAGCTAGATCTGACCCAGTCGATTTCAACGGTAACGATTTACCAGTTGATTGATCAATTAGTTCTTGAAGGATCAATTACTAAAGAAGTGGCCGCTAAAATCGACATTGCTGGAATTTTAGCATTTTATCAAACCGAAGTAGGAAAAAAGGCTTGTGCAAATGCGCAGCAAGTTAAACGCGAAGTCCCGTTTGCAATGCTTTTACCAGCAGAAATGTTGCCATCGATTAGTGAAAAAACGAATAAACCGGTTTTAATTCATGGAATCATTGATGGATATTTTGAAGATCAGAAAACGGGTGAAGTCTATTTATTCGATTATAAGACTGATCACGCGTCCCTTAATCAGATCGAAAAGGAATACCAGGGGCAAATCAATTTGTATGCAATCGCTTTGCAGCAAATTACGGGGAAAGAGGTTCGTCATTGCATTTTATATTCTGTTAATAAGCGGAAGCAGATCAATCTATAATTCGATGAAAAAGTTTCATGTAATATATTTCAATAAAAAATTGCATTATCATCTTGATAGTCTTTAATAAATTATTGTATAATGAATGCGAACTGTTAACATGAAGTACTTAAGTACGGATTAAGACGGTTACTTTAAAGCTCGGAGGGAGGGAAACACTATGTCAAAAACAGTCGTTCGTAAAAACGAATCTCTTGATGACGCTCTTCGTCGCTTCAAACGTTCCGTTTCAAAAACAGGTACTTTGCAAGAATATCGCAAACGTGAATTCTATGAAAAGCCAAGTGTAAAGCGTAAAAAGAAGTCAGAAGCTGCACGTAAGCGTAAAAACAAGCGTCGTTTCTAATTTTAGGCTTGGTTAGCTTAAGGAGGCAATTGTGATGAGTTTAGCTGATTCATTACAAAAAGACATGATTGCTGCAATGAAGGCAAAAGATAAGGATAAGTTAAGTACTGTCCGGATGCTGAAGGCAGCGGTAGCTAACGAAAAAATCAATGCTGGTCATGACTTATCTCCAGAAGAAGAAATTGCTGTTTTGTCCCGTGAATTGAAACAACGGAAAGATTCCCTTGAGGAATTCAAGAATGCTGGTCGGGAAGACTCAGTTAAGCAACTTGAAAAGGAAATCGAAGTTGTTCAAAGTTACTTGCCAAAACAATTAAGCGAAGATGAAGTGAAGGACATTGTTCAAGAAACAATTAATGAAGTTGGCGCAACATCCAAAGCTGATTTTGGTAAAGTAATGGGCGCTGTAATGCCGAAGTTAAAAGGCAAAGCTGACGGTAAGTTAGTCAACGAAACAGTAAAGTCATTGCTCAGTTAAGAGGGAGGAACTGTGGTTTAACGCCACAGTTTTTTTATTTGGCTGATGATCTTTGTGATTTGATGGTAAACATTGAATGTAATTTGATGAATATGCTAAAATAGCGGTAGTTTAGATAGAAATGAGGCATTATTATGGAACAAATCGAACGTGCTTGTACATCAATGCTTGTAGGTAAAGATGCAAGTGCTGATGGTTCAGTAATGATCGCTCGAAATGACGATACATTCTTGCCATTGACACCGCAACGTTTTTACATGCATCCAGCATGGCATGGTGAAAAAGGTAAGAAGATCAAATCATGGTTAAACGGTTTTGAAATGGAATTGCCAGAAAATGGTTACCGTTACAATGCCGTTCCAAACGTGGATTACAAAAATCACGGTTACTATGAAGAAAGCGGAATTAACGAAAAGAACGTTGCAATGTCAGCAACTGAATCAACTTACGGTAATGAACGGGCCCTTGCATTTGATCCGCTTGTTAAGGATGGGTTAGATGAAGACTGTATCGTAAATGTTACGCTTCCATTCATTGAATCAGCACGTCAAGCGGTTCAATTCTTAGGCAAGATCATTAGCAAGTATGGTTCACCAGCTGGAAACTCAGTTTTATTTGCTGATAAGAACGAAGCATGGTACATGGAAATCGTTACAGGTCACTTATGGTTGGCCCAACGAATTCCAGATGATGCCTACGCCGTTGTTGCTAATGAAGTTGCAATCCAACAAGTTGACTTTGATGACACCGAAAACTTCCAATGGGCTGATGGAATTCAAGAATTCGTTGAAGAACACCATTTGAACCCTGATAAAGAAGGTTGGAACTTCCGTCATATCTTTGGTTCATTTGACGAAAAAGATCGCCACTACAACACCCCACGGGTTTGGTATGGCCATCACTTATTCAATCCTGAAATTGAAGAAGATCCTGAATCAGGTGAATTACCATTTATTATGCGGACAAACCACAAATTTACGCCGGATGACATTGAACAATACCTCGGTTCACACTACAATGAAACCCCATACGATCCATACAGCAAGGATTCAACGGAAGCTGATATGTATCGTTACCGTCCAATCGGTTTGAACCGGACGCAAAACTCACATGTTCTTCAATTACGGAATGATGTTCCCGAAGAACAACAAGCAGTAATGTGGTTATGTATTGGATTCCCAGAATTTGCACCATACATTCCATTCTATACAAATGCAAATGATACAGATCCAAGTTTCTCAGAAACACCAATGGAAATGGATGTTGATTCAGATTCTGCTTACTGGATGTACCGTCATATGTCAATGTTGGTTGAAAGCCATTACAGCAAGTTTGTTCAAGATAACCGTGACTACTTGAAAGAATGCCGACGGGTTCAACGGCGGATGTTATGGCAATTTGACCAAGAAGCAGCTAAGTTACACGGTGAAGAATTAACTGAATTCTTGACTCAAAAGAACTACGAAATGGTTGCGAAGATGAAGACAATGACAAAAGATCACATGAATAAGTTGATTATGAAAGGAATTGAACTTTCAAAGTTAACCTTTGATATGGATAAGAATTTGTAATTTAATTAACTGAATAGCAAGGCTCAATTATTGAGTCTTGCTTTTTTAATGCATATTATTTGAACTTAAATTCAAATCCTTTTATCATAAGAACAGGTGATAGATAATGCTTTTACTATAAGTAAAAATATAAAAACTTTGATAATTCTTCGTTTCTGTAATGAAGCGGATTTTTTTATCAATGGTTTTAAGCTTGGAGGATTAAGATGTCAGAATTAAGATGTTTGGTATTCAATAATAATGACCTTGAATTTTTAAAAAAACAATATCCGGGGATATATAGTGTTCTTAAATTAAAATTAGCGGAACATGATGGGAAACATCAAGTATGGCGGAGCGATTCAGAAGAGGAATATCAGGAATTGTGGAATCGATTTACGTATGAGACTGCAAATGCAACTGATTCATCGGGAAAGATAAATGAAGCAGGTTTACGGTTACGTCATATGTGGGATCAGGCATAAAATAAAGTTGATTGAAAATTTATTTTTCAATCAACTTTTTTATTAGCTAAATTTATTTGAATTGATATAAACGATTAATTTAAGAATTAAATGAGATCATAATGAAAAAACTAATGAAAAATAAATGCTGTTTTAATTTAAGTTATACGGTATACTATAATTATTAGTTTTTATAAGGTAAGGAGTAGCCAAATGGAGTTAAAGGATAAAAACATTAAGTTAAAACGTTCCATGTCTGCTGGCCAACTTGAAATGATTTCATTAGGCGGGGCCATTGGGGTTGGATTGTTTATGGGTTCAACTTCAACGATCAAGTGGACAGGACCGTCAGTTATTTTAGCCTATGCCTTGGTGGGGGTATTATTATACGTTATCATGCGTGCCTTAGGAGAAATGTTATACGTAAATCCGGGGACAGGATCATTTGCAAGTTTTGCAACGGAATATGTTCATCCGCTTGCTGGTTATTTGGCAGAGTGGTCAAATGTCATTGAGTATATCATTGTTGGAATGAGTGAAGTAGTTGCGGCGACGGAATACTTGAATTACTGGTGGCCGCATTTACCGGACTGGATTGCCGGATTAGTTGTAATTGCTTTCCTTACTTTAGCCAATTTGGTTTCAGCTAAAACATACGGAACATTGGAATTTTATTTCTCAATGATTAAGGTTGTAACCATTATTTTAATGATTATTCTTGGCCTTTTGATTATTGTCTTTGGAATTGGCCATCACGGAATTCCGATTGGGTTCCATAACTTATGGAGTAATGGCGGTTTCTTTACGGGTGGATTTAAAGGATTTATGTTTGCCCTTGCAATCGTTGTTGGTTCGTACCAAGGAATCGAATTGCTGGGAATTTCAGCTGGTGAAGCCAAAGAACCGCAAAAGGCAATTGTTAAGTCAGTTAAATCGGTTATTTGGCGGATTTTGATTTTCTATGTTGGCGCAATTTTTGTAATCGTTACGATTTATCCGTGGAATAAGCTGGGTTCAATTGGATCACCATTCGTTGAAACTTTTGCTAAGATTGGGATTACTAGTGCGGCTGGAATCATTAACTTCGTTGTATTAACAGCCGCAATGTCAGGGGCGAACTCCGGAATTTATAGTTCAAGCCGGATGTTATTTAAATTAGCCCATGAAGGTGATGCGCCAAAAGTATTAGGCAAATTATCAAAGCGGAAAGTGCCAAACCTTGCAATTTTAGCAATTTCAGGCGGAATTTTGCTCGGATTCGTGTTAAACACAATCATGGCAGCCTTGAACAAGTCAACTGCAAATCTTTTTGTAATTATCTTTAGTTCAAGTGTTCTTCCCGGAATGGTTCCGTGGTTAGTAATTTTACTTGCTGAATTGCGTTTTAGAAAGAATAGTCCAGATATTATGAAGGACCATCCGTTCAAGTTACCGTTATATCCACTTTCAAATTATCTTGCATTGATTTCAATGTTGATTATTGTAATCTTTATGTTTATTAATCCGGACACACGGATTTCAGTATCTGTGGGAGCAGTGCTGTTGATTGTTTTGACGGTTGTTTACATTTGCCGTCACGGATTAAAGAATCCAAATAAATAAAATTTAAGAAAAGACTGCTGAAGGGCGGTCTTTTTGTTTTGCCGTAAAAATTTTGAAAAAAGCTGTTGACAAACCGAATCGGATTTAATAAACTTAGTATTGTCGTTTGAAAGACATGGAGGATTACCCAAGTCTGGCTGAAGGGAACGGTCTTGAAAACCGTCAGGTCGGGGCAACTCGGCGCGGGAGTTCGAATCTCCCATCCTCCTTAGTAAAATGGAGACGTCTCAGAAATGAGACGTTTTTTTTTGTACTCAAATTTAGCCATTAAGATTTTAGGCCCGTGATATAATTGAATTAATTAAATATTTTAAGGGAGTTTATTATATTGGACGGACAAATTGAACAGCATCACATGAATATTCCATGGCATGATTTTGAAGATGAGGATCAGAATATTCTGCATGCTGATTTACAAACCAAAACCGCGATTATTGGACGGGTTGGCATTATGATGCTTGCTTGCGGAACCGGAGCATGGCGGGTACGCGAATCAATGAATTCAATGGCCCGGGTAATGGGTGTACGGTGTTCAGCTGATATCGGATTGGTTTCAATCGAGTTTACCTGTTATGAAAATGGCCATAGTACGACTCAAGCGTTATCTTTGCCGGCAGCTGGAATCAACATGATTCAGTTAAGTGAATTGGAAAACTTTGTAGCCGCTTTTCAGGCGGATGGTCATTTCTTAACAACTAAGCAAGTTAATCAAGTGTTAGATGAAATCAAGCAAAAATCAAATAACTACTCAAACATTGCGCTTGCTGCGGGATTTGCTTGCAGCGCCTTTGTATTTTTACTTGGCGGCGGATTAATTGAAATGTTTTGTTGCTTGATTGCGGCATCTCTTGGAAGCTATGTGCGGAAGATTATGGAGACCAAACACATTACAGCGTTAGCGGGCGTTGCGGCCAGTGTGGCTGTTTCATGTTTGTCATATGCGATGATCTTTGCTGTTTTAAAAATGATTTTTCAAGTTGCTTCTGGCCATGAAGCGGGATATATTGGAGCGATGCTTTTTGTAATTCCAGGATTCCCGTTTATTACAAGCGGATTGGACATTGCAAAAACTGATATGCGTTCAGGTCTTGAACGGCTGGCATATGCATTAACGATCATTGTCGTTGCGACGCTTGTTGGTTGGTTAGTTGCATTACTTGTTCATCTAAAACCGGAAAGTTTTATTGCATTGCATCTTACACCGCTTGAATTGATGCTTTTGCGGTTACCGGCCAGTTTGGTTGGGGTATATGGTTTTTCAATGATGTTCAACAGTACGCCGCGAATGGCGGTAATTGCCGGCATGGTCGGCGCCATTGCAAACACTTTAAGGCTTGAATTAGTTGATTTAACTGCCATTCCAGCTGGGGCAGCGGCTTTCTTTGGTGCTTTTACTGCAGGGATTTTGGCTTCATTAGTTCAAAAATGGAGTGGTTATCCGCGAATTGCAATTACGGTTCCATCGATTGTTATCATGGTTCCAGGGCTTTACTTCTATCGTGCAGTATATGAAATTGGAAACTTAACGTTGCAAGATGGCGCTAATTGGTTAGTTAAGGCATGCTTGATCGCGATGTTCTTGCCGCTAGGACTAATGCTTGCTCGATTACTGACGGACTCAAAGTGGCGGTATACCAATTAGACGCAATGAATATGGGAGTTGGTAATTTTTAAACTGAATTCAGCGGCTAAAATGGTAAAATAAATTTAGATTTAAAACAATTTCCAGGGGAGGAATTTAAATGGCAAAGGATAAAAAAATCAGTCCATTTTCAGCATTTTTACTTGGCGTTGATGGAATGGTCGGGTCAGCAATTTTTCTTTTACCCGGCAGTTTGTATTCCAAGGCGGGAAACAGTTTAATTGGAATTTTACTTGTTTCAGGAGTATCAGCATTATTGCTAGCGTTGTGCTATGCTGCATTATCAAGTGAAACGAAACAAAATGGGGCTGCATGGCTATACGCATATAAGGAATTCGGCCGGTTTGCCGGATTTGAAGTCGGCTTTTTTACATGGTTTCAGGGGGTAATTACGATCACAACTGAAATTGCCGCCTTTCTAACTTCATTAAAATTATTTATTCCGCAACTTTCAGATAAGTTGGTTTATGACATTTCAGGAATTGCAATTGTTCTCATAATTGCAATCATCGGTCTGATGGGTGATCGCGTTTCAAGCATTGCCGATAACATCGCAACGTTCCTGAAAATTGGCGTTTTGCTGATTTTTGTTTTAGCTGGAATCTGGTTTATTCACCGCATTAACTTTGTTTCAAATGCCCATTACAGTTTTCATTCTGTAAATAATGCTTTTAGTAATGCGTTTTACATGTTTACCGGGTTTGCTTTTTTGCCGGTTGCAGCTGCTCAAATGCGGAATCCGCGGAAGAATCTACCGCGGGAGTTACTGGCCGTAATTATTTCGGTAACGTTGCTGTATATCGCAACGGTTGTTGTTGCAATTGGGACGGTTGGACCTTCGATTGCGCACAGCAATTTGCCGCTTGCAATTGCATTTGCAAAACACTTTGGTAATCTTGGAAAAGTCATTATTACAGTTGGAACGGTTGGATCAGTTTTAGGGGTTGCGATTTCACTATCATATAGTACGCCATACGTTGCATCATCCCTTGCAAATGAACATCAATTATTACCACAATTTTTTGGTAAAAAATCGAAAAGTGGTGCCCCATACGTTGCAATCATCATTACTGCTGGATTGTGTGCGTTATTGATTTTAAGCGGGGGCTACCTTTTCTTAGTTCCATGTACAATTATCATCTCGCTTGTTCAGTACTTTTCAACTTCACTGGTAATGCTTGTTAAGCAGTGGCGGCGGCAACGGCATCATGAAAAATTGCCACAAGGCGCCTTTAATTTACGAGGGGGAATTTTAGTTCCAGTGCTTTCATTGATGGTATGTGTTTACATTTTAGTGAACCTCCAATTGAAGGTAATTCTTTTTGGAATGATCGCATTGATTTGCGGGGTTGCATTGTACTTCATGGATAAGTTGATTACTAAAAAGCTAAAATAAAGGATCAAGGTTTTGGAAAGTAAAGCAGAAATTCGAAAAAATGTGTTACATCAATTAACGGTCAAGCCGAAAAGTGAACGGGAAAGCGAAACGCAAAAATTAGTTATGCAGTTTTTGAAACTTGACGAGTATCAAAATGCAACGTCGATAGGAATTACAATTAGTAATTTCCCTGAATTGGATACGCATCAACTGATCAAGCGAATTTTGAAAGATCAAAAGAAAGTTTGTTGCCCAATCACTCTTCCGCATCACCAAATGGATTTTATTGAAATCAGTCCGGATACAAACTTTAAGAAGAGCGATTTTGGAATTTGGGAGCCTGAATGGAAAAAGGAAAAGGTTAACAATCAACCCGATATCTTAATTGTTCCCGGAATTAAATATGCTTTGGACACTCATCAGCGAGTGGGATTCGGCGGCGGTTTTTATGATCGCTTTTTGAAAAAATTTAACGGCCACACTATAACGTTGGCGTTGCCTGAACAAGTGACGTTAAGGGCTGATTGGCAAATTGAGCCAACAGATATGTCGATTGATCAAATTCTGCACTAAATCGTTTGAACTTCTGCGGATGATAAGGCATAATTAACGTATTAAACCTATGAGAAAGGACGAAAAAGAGTGGCAATTTGGTTTGCAATTGCATTATTAGCCGGGATAATTTTTATTCTCGGAATTTTCTATTTGATTAACTCAGTTCATCGTTATGGAAAGTGGCTTGCACCAACCATTTTATTGATTCTAAGTCTGATCGTATGTATCGGATGTGGTTTAAATGCCTATTATCTTCACCAAGAAGATCAAAAAGCAAAGACAAATTCAAATCCAATGCGGACAACGTTATCGGCGGAAGCATCATCCAAAGGTGGAATGGTTGAAAACGGCCTACAAGTGATTAATAACGGAATCCAAGAGGATAGGGATCAACAGCAAATTTTGAAAGATTTGCAGCAAAGCTTTGCGAAAGTTGGAACCGTAACGTTTGATCAGCAAAGCAAGACATTTACGGTCACGCCAACAACGGATCAGGATGTGAAAGCAATTGACTATGTTTTAGCTAATCCGCAAAAGGCGCAACAAAGCGGCTATAATAATTTAACGAGCGGAATTTTAAGCACCTCAAAGCAACTGACCAAACCGCTTGGAAAGGGCTACACGTTACAGTTAACGAAGCCAAATAGCAGTCAAGTAATTTATGCGGCAAAAGACGGTCAAGTTTTAACGGATGTTGTCAATAATAAAAACTAGGAGTTGATTGAATGCTTATTCATACAACAAAAAGGGCACTTCCACAGTTTAAGAATCCGACCCATGAAGTGGATTTAACTGAAACCGATGATCACACTGAAATTTTAAATTGGTCGATTTTGCCGTATGAAATCGACGACCATCAAGGGATGCTTGCCTTGAATGACTATACAAATTTTGCAGTGATTATTCCGCAAATAAGGCCATTTAAATCATTTGATGATTTTTTTGAAGCTTTTAGTTTAACTTTAATGTCAGTTTGTGAATCAATGGATATTAGTTTTATTAAAATTGAAGCTTATCTGAATGACATTAAGATCGATCATAAAACGATCATGCAAATGAGTAACCATAGTAAAGCGGCCGGGTTGCTGGAAATTTATAAAGAAAAGTTGGTTCAAAATGCGGACTTATTGGACCGACCAAATGATCCGCAAAATGTAATGGCTGCAGTCAGAATTGGCCGTGATTTTCCAAGCAAGTTAAATGATTACCGGAATCCGTTGGCAGCTTTTAAATTTGAAATTACGGCAAAATATTTATTTCCTGCGGATGTGGCTGAAAATTTTGATAATGTTAAAGTTAAACCAACTTGGGATTCATATTCTCAATGGGAAGAAATGGACGGTAAAATCAGCAATGATCCAGATGAGATGAATAGTTTTCGGCTTGCGGTTGAGAAAAACAACTCAATTATGCTTGCCCGATTTAAGCGTTACCTTCAAGGTGCTTCGTATAGTCAACGGAAAATTGCGTTAATGATGAGTTATGCGCGTGATTACCTTAATCAGTTTTTACTAACGATTTTACACCAAACGTTTATTCACGATTTATCGATTTTACCGGCATACTTTGCCGAGTTTATGCCAGCTCAACGACAAAATCCGCTAGATGAGCCGGTGGCGTTTGAAACCCTTAGCGAGTTGGCTGCTTTTTGGGAAGCAAGTGGACAAATTTCAGCTGACGATCATCAAATCATTGACCACGAGTTAGCCGAAACTAAGAGGATCGTGCAAACGACCTTTTACTCGATGTAAAAGAGTAAACAATATTGTTAAAAGTCAGAAAGTTGTATAATGTTTCTGTAAAGACGGTTAAATTTTAATTTAACGATTATATTACTAGGAGGTCAATTGATTGACAGCAGAGCAAAAGGTTGAAGAAGAATATCATATTTCTGAACCTAATTTAGAACCAGCATTATTTGGGATTAATGATGGCTATCTTCATTTAATTGAAGAAAGTAAAAATGTCGAGATTCGTCCGTTTGGCGATAACATTAAAATTGATGGTCAAGCCGATGATGTAAAGGCGACAATTCAAATTATTGAAAAATTAATTGAACTTTTGAAAAGCGGAATTAGTATCAGCGAAGCCGATATTGTTTCAGCAGTTAAAATGCAGGAACGTGGGACTTTAAGTTATCTTTCTGATTTATATACAACAACATTATTACGTGATCGGACAGGACGACCGATTCGGGCCAAAAACTTTAGTCAGCGGCAATATATCCAAACAATTAAAAACAATGATTTGACCTTTGGAATTGGACCTGCTGGGACGGGGAAAACGTTCCTGGCAGTTGTGATGGCGGTTGCGGCGTTAAAGAAAAAAGAAGTTGAACGCTTGATCTTAACGCGGCCAGCCGTTGAAGCGGGTGAATCATTAGGATTCTTGCCGGGTGATTTAAAAGAAAAGGTTGACCCTTACCTACGGCCAATCTACGATGCATTGTACGCAATTTTGGGAGCTGAACATACTGAACGGTTGATCGAACGTGGGGTAATTGAAATTGCGCCGTTAGCATACATGCGGGGGCGGACCCTTGAAAAGGCCTTCGTTATTTTGGATGAAGCCCAAAATGCAACCCGGGCTCAGATGAAAATGTTCTTAACTCGTTTAGGCTTTGGTTCAAAGATGATTGTTAATGGTGATAAATCACAAATCGATTTACCACGGGGACACCAACAAAGCGGATTAGTTGATGCCGAACGGTTATTACAAAACTTACCGCATATTGGATTTGTTCACTTTGATGCAGCAGATGTTGTGCGTCATCCAGTTGTATCTGAAATTATCAAAGCTTACGAAGATGGTGGCGATTTAGCCGCAGATAAAATTTTAGATGAAAACGAAAATGATAAGGATGAAGACTAATGGATCTACAGCTTATTGATGAAACCAAGCACGTGACAGATCATCAATTAGACCTTGTCCGTGGAGTGCTTGAATATGCTGCAAACTATTTGAGTTTACCTGAAAATACCGAAATGTCAGTGACATTAATGGATAACCAGCATATTCATGAAATCAATAAAAAATATCGCGGAATTGATAAGCCGACAGATGTTATCAGTTTTGCAATGGAAGAAGATGGCGATGAAGATGATATTATTTTGCCATCTGATATGGAATTTGAAATGCCGAAAAATTTAGGCGATTTGATGATCTCAATGGAAAAGGTTACTGAACAAGCCGAATATCTTGGACATTCACAAGATCGTGAACTTGGCTTCTTAACGGTTCATGGTTTCCTTCACCTGAATGGATACGACCACATGAAGGCTGAAGACGAAAAAGAAATGTTCAGTTTACAAGACGAGATTTTGGACGGTTATGGACTTCAAAGATAAATTCGCGACAAGTTGGAAAAATCGAAAATTTTCGCACTCATTAAAACATGCATGTGATGGGTTAATAACGCTTTTTAAAGAGGAGCGAAATTTTCGATTTGAATTGATCTGCTTATCATTGGTCGTTATTGCAGGATTGATCTTTCACTTGCCAATTAATGAGTGGTTGTGGTTGATTTCGGCTTCAGCAATCGTTTTAATTGCCGAGGCGGCCAACACTGCCATTGAAAATTTAACAGATTTAGCAAGTCATCTTCATTCGAACGACTTTGCAAAAAAAGCAAAGGATATTGCTGCTGGAATGGTTTTACTTGCAGCGGCCTTTGCGGTGATTGTTGCGGGATTGATTTTTATTCCCCGCATCATTGCTTTATTTTAATTAAAGATGAGGGATAAAATGGAAAATCAAGAATTTCACTCAGGATTTGTTGCGATTATTGGAAGGCCAAATGTTGGAAAATCAACATTTTTAAACCGCGTAATCGGTGAAAAAATTGCAATTATGAGTGACAAGGCTCAAACAACACGAAATAAAATTCAAGGAATTTACACCCGGAAGGATGCTCAAATTGTTTTTATTGATACCCCTGGGATCCATAAACCCCATAGTCAACTCGGTGATTTTATGGTTCAATCAGCTCTTTCAACGTTAAATGAAGTTGATGCGGTGCTTTTTATGGTTAATGCAACGCAAAAACGGGGTAAGGGTGATGATTTTATTATTGAACGGCTTAAAAAGGTTCATAAGCCGATCTATTTAGTGATCAATAAAATTGATAAGATTCACCCCGATAAGCTGCTGGATATTATTGCTGAATATAAGGATACCCTTGACTATAAGGAAGTTTATCCAATTTCAGCGCTCCAAGGAAATAATGTACCGGAATTGATCGATAATTTAGTGACTGATCTGCCTGAAGGTCCGCAATATTACCCAGATGACCAAATTACAGATCACCCTGAACGGTTTATTGCTGGCGAATTGATTCGGGAAAAGGTCTTACAACTAACTCGGGAAGAAGTGCCACATTCAGTTGCGGTGGTGGTTGATCGCGTTAAACGCGAAACCGATGAAAAGGTTCTTGTTCAAGCTACCATCATTGTTGAGCGTCCAAGCCAAAAAGGAATTATTATTGGTAAAGGCGGTAAAATGCTGAAAGAAATTGGAATCCGAGCACGAAAAGATATTGAATTGATGCTTGGTGATAAGGTTTATCTTGAATTATGGGTCAAGGTGCAACCAAACTGGAAGGATCGGAAAGCGGATCTTGCGGCGTTTGGTTATAAGCAAGACGATTATGACTTATAGAAAAATCGTGCGGTTGCACGATTTTTTGTTTACACTTGATTTTACTTTTAATAATGTGTAGTATCTATCATTAAAGACAGAAAGGGCTGAAAAGAATGGAAATTGGAGAAATGCAGAAATTTGTCGCAGCAATTGTCAATGATAAGTTAGCAACCATGAATAGTGTTCACCGTCAATCAACGATCACAACGATCAAGGCGGAAAATATTGCGCAACATAGTTTTTTCGTTGCATATTATGCACTTAAGATTGCGAAAAAGTTAAAATTGAATGATGAATTAAAAGGGGAAATCACAATTCAAGCATTGATCCACGACATTGCAGAATCATCTTCATCAGATGTTCCAAGCAATGTTAAATATCAGGTTCCGGGATTAAAGCAGATGCTGGATAAAGCTGAAGATTTTGCAATCAACAAATATTTCCCCGAAATCAAAGATGAATTTACAAGCTTACGCAAGCATGAAGCAGACGGCGATATTGTTGGAACCGTTATTAAACTTGCTGATATTGTTGCGCTTATTCAATTTTTAAAGACTGAACGTGCACTTGGAAATCAAGATGCAACGTTACTGAAAGTCATCCGGGAAACATATGATAACCTTGGGCGGTACCTGGATCATCTTGAAGAAATCGTAACGAATGAACAAGCTAAAAGTGTTAAGGCTAAAGATAAATAAAAGGAAGGTGTGTCAGTCATGCCTTCCTTTTTAATGCCGGGCAGCATGAAAATTGTGCTGTCCTTTAATTTTATGCGAATGTTTTTTAAATTTCGGCCGGTTGCTTGAAACTAATTTAAAATTCTTCATTTTAGCATTAAACGGTCGGTTAGATGTTCGAATCTGCGTCCATGTTTTCATGGCTTCAATCATTCCATTTAACTGCTTTAATTGTTGCGGATCATTTTCTTTGACAGCAGTCACATAAATATCAGTTTGCAAACGTTGGGTCAATCCTAAATGATAATTTAAAAGTTGTTGGGTCATGGGTTCATGCCGGTATTGATTAAATAGGTCTTGAATTACTTCCATTGCTTCGTGGACATTTTGCGGTTGAACATAACGTTGATTTTTAGGTAATGCCATGTGAAATTCCTTCTTTGTAATTGATTCTGAATTTATTTTAACGCAATCAAGGATGAAGGAAAATATCGAGTTTGTGATATGATTAATTAAGATAATAATTTAGGAAAGAGGATCATCATGCGTCACAAGATAGCAATTTTTTCAGATGTTCATGGAAATTATACGGCTTTGAAAGCAGTATATGAGGATATGCAGGAACAAGGAGTGACTGAATCATGGTTTTTAGGTGACTTATTTGCTCCGGGATCCGGTGCACAAGACTTATGGGATTTAATGCAAAAGATCAATCCTGATGTATATATCCGCGGAAATTGGGATGATTTGATGATTCGGGGCGCTGCTGGGAAAATTGCGCTTGAAAAACCAAGCAAAGTTTACATGGAACGGCTTGCAATGGATGTGGCTGCAAAGGTTGATCTTCAGGTTTTAGCAACCATGAAACGCTGGCCAATGCGAGTTGTAAAGCAGATCAATAATGTTCGGATTGCAATTACACACGATCTTCCGGAAATTAATTTTGGTCAACAATTGTACCCAACATTACCAACAGAAAACTTTAATAAATTATTTGTTGAAGATGATCTCGATCTTGCAGTCTATGCTCACGTTCACCATCCAATTATGCGGTATAGCAGTGAAGAACAGATCATCCTTAATCCAGGATCCGTTGGTCAACCATTTAACCGCCACGTTAAATTTCAACAAGACTTGCGCGCCCAATATTTAATCGTGACGATCGATGATGACGGAGTAAGCGGAATTGACTTTCGGAAGGTTGCATACAGTCATCCTGATGAATTGATGCGGGCTGCAAATGCGAATATTCCATACATTGAGCTTTATCAAATGCAAATGGAAACGGGGGAAGTTCATACGCATGATTATCCGTTATTAGCGCGGTTGAATGACAAATATGGCTATCTTCGTGAAGCCAAGGAATATGAAGCTCAACATGCAATTCACGAAAAAGCGGATTTTTAAGGTTGACAATTTGAGAAAGTAGTTTTAAAATTTAAAATAAATCAGATAATAGAGGTTGCAGATGACATTAGTAAGTTAATGGAGTGCCTGTTAGACGTTGAAGTTAACTGAAAGGGGAGTTTGCCGAAATTCATTGTTGGATAACAGTTAACAATGGGTTGGGACGTAATTTAAGAGGTTACGGACTGTCGCAAATGTTTGCGGAGCGCTATTATTCAACACGGGATTAAATAAAATTAAGTCTTATTGTTGGAAGTGAGCTCAGCCAATGGTAAGGCTTTTTATTTATCTCAATTTTGTTGATAGTGTGACGCCTTTATTATTAATTTAATATAAGGAGTCTTTTTATTATGGAAAACCAAAAGAAGATGTCAGTTATGGCCCTTGTATTGATGATTTTTGCATCAATTTTTGGCCTTGGAAATGTTACAACCGCATATTATCAAATGGGATACGGAGCAATTATTTGGTATATTGCCGGAGCGGTTTTGTTTTTTATTCCAACCTCATTAATGTTTGCTGAATATGGCTCTGCTTTGAAAGAGAGTCAAGGAGGAATTTATTCATGGCTTGAAACTTCAATTGGTGAGAAACCAGCATTTATTGGTGCTTTTGTTTGGTATGCAGCTTGGGTAATTACTTTAGTGAGTCAATTTTCAACGATTTGTGTTCCAATTTCAGGATTGATTTTTGGAAAAGATACAACTCAAAGTTGGCATCTTTTGGGACTGAGTTCAACTGAAACACTTGGGTTGATTGGAATCATGTTATTAGTTTTGATTACATGGTTAGCAACGCGCGGATTTGATAAGATTGAAAAAGTTGCTTCTGCAAGTGGGGCAGTTATTATTGCAGTTTCAGGGTTGTTTATTGCTGCAAGTGTATGGATGTTAATTCTAAACCATGGACATTTAGCACAGCCAATGTCAGTTCATGCGATGGTTTCATCACCTAATCCGCAGTTCAAATCACCAATTGCAATTCTTTCATTCTTTGTATATGCAGTTTTTGCTTATGCGGGAATGGAAACAATGGGTGGAACAATTGATCGTGTTGATAAGCCAGAAAGAAATTTTCCAAAGGGAATTATCCTTGCTGGAATTGGGATGATTTTAATCTATGCTTTAGGAATTTTTCTTTGGGGTGTAACCGCTAATTGGCATAAGTTATTAGGAACCGATTCAACAGATCTTGGTAATATTACGCTGGTTCTAATGCAGAATCTTGGTTACACGATTGGACGCGAAGTTCTTCACTTACCAATTCATCAAGCAATAATTATGGGGCAATGGACAGATCGATTAATTGGATTTGAAGAGGTAATGTCATTATTTGGTTCAATGGCAGTTTTAATTTATTCACCATTAAAGACAATTCTACTTGGTTCTCCTAAGCGGTTATGGCCGGAAAAATTGAGAAAGTTAAATAATCGTAAAATGCCATCATTTGCAATGTGGATGCAAGCTGTTATTATGGGAGTTATCATTTTTGGGGTTTCATTTGGTGGTAAAAGTGCCCAACAATTTTATACCGTTTTAACGGATATGAATAACATTACATCATCAGTTCCATATTTGTTCTTAATCCTGGCGTTTCCATTTTTCAAGCGGGTCAAAAATTTAGATCGGTCGTTTGAAGTTTATAAGAACCAGAAGTTAACTAACACAATTTGTATTATTAGTTGGATCACAATTTTCTTTGGCATCATCTTTACGATTATTCAACCGGTATTGCAACACGATGCCTATACTGCCTTTTGGACAGCATTTGGACCAGCCTTTTTTGCGCTTGTTGGTTGGATCTTCTACCGTCATGCAAGTCGCAACGTTGAACCGGTTGTTGAAGAAGAATTAGATTAAAATAAATTGAAAATTGATTGAAGGTCGTGCTTTTTACGCGATCTTCTTTTTTAGCTTAAAAAAATTTAGTTTCATGTAATAAAAGGTAACATAGAATCTGTATTTTATTTCTTTTTATGATATAATACACTCGTTATTAATTTATTTGGAGGGAAAGTTGATGGCAAAAAATTCCAGTAAAGTTGTTCGCGGAATCGTCATTGCGGCTTCAGCTTCAATGATGTGGGGAATTTCAGGAACATGTTTGCAATTCATTTCGCAAAATCAAAATATTCCTGAAAACTGGTTCTTATCAGCACGGACACTTGGCGCAGGACTTATTTTATTAGTGGTTAGTTTGATTATGTATCGCGGAAAAGTCTTTCACGTTTTCAAGTCATGGAAGAATATTGCTTGGCTTTTTGCATATGCAATTCTTGGATTGATGGCAAATCTCTTTACATTCTATAAATCAATTCAATTTGGTGGAAATGCCGAAGCGGCAACCATTCTACAATATTTGAGTCCATTATTTATTGTTTTAGGAACGGTGATCTTTAGACGACAAATGCCTTATAAATCAGACGTGTTTGCATTTATCATTGCATTGGTCGGGGTTTTCCTTGCGTTAACTAAGGGGGACTTCTCACAGCTTTCAATTTCAACAAGTTCATTGATGTGGGGCTTAGGTTCAGGGTTAACAGCCGCATTCTATGTTGTTTTACCGCGGAACATTGTTAAAGATCCTGATAATCCACCATTGGTGGTTCTTGGTTGGGGAACTTTAATTGCTGGCTTCTTTTTTAACTTGCATCAACCAGTTTGGGTCGGAACACCGAAGATTACTGGAACTTTGATTGCTTCAATGTTAACGGTTATCTTCCTTGGAACGATCATCCCGTTCGGGTTATTACTATATGCAACTCACTATGCTCCATCAGACGTTATCAGTATTATGGATGCAGTTCAACCGATTACAACTTCAATCTTAAGTATCATCTTCTTTAAGATGGGAATGAACTGGATTGAAGTTGTTGGAATTGTATTGGTTATTATTGGGGTATATATTTTGCAACATGGTCGGCGAAATATTGAAAATTCAGAAGAGAATTTTCACGTTGATGTATAAATTTGAATAAATATTGAAAACTTTATAAATCCGGCGCTTCTTGCTGATTTTAAGAATTCGAATGTGATACAATTTAGATAGAATAAATTTAGTAAGAGGTGGGCGATCAATATGGAATTAAGTCAAATTTTACAAAAATCAATTTCACAAATCGCTCTTTCAGGACAAGGAGTAAAAACGTATCTCGTTCCGCAGATTCCACGTCAATTATTAACACGTGCCTGGCGAACTTTTTGCCCGCAAGAGAAGCGGACCTCAATTCTTGCATTGATTGATACGTCTTTTTTCCAAAATGGGAAAGAAGGATTTGTCTTTACACAAAATGCCCTGTACATTCGGGAAGCAATGCATCGTGTAAAAGTCTTTCCATATGACCGGATTAATGCAATTATCTACTTTCAAGCTCTTTCAACGTATTCTGGAAAGAATAGTGTTTCGATGGAAATCGACAGTAAAGATTATGATTATGAAGTCAGTAATGTATTATTGAAAGGAATCAATACTGATCGATTTAACCGAATGTTGCAACAAATCGTTTCATTATATCGACCAGATGAGCGTCACGAAATCGAAGAAGAGTTGGAAGATAGTGAAACTCAGATCGCGCATCCCGAAAAATTTAAACCGCATAAATTTAAAGATGGCGATCCGCAGATTTATCAGAAATAAAAAGACTGAGATTTCAAGATCTCAGTCTTTTTAATTACTCATTTTTCGTTTTTAGTTGATTAACTTTTTCTTCAGTCGGAGTAACATACAATGTTTTTTGACCTTCATAGATTACAAATCCAGGTTTGGTTCCGTTCGGTTTACGAATTCGCCGAACTTGAACGTAATCGACGGGAACATTTGCAGAATTCCGTGATTTTGAAAAGTATGCTGCTAATTCAGCTGCTTCAACTAACG
This sequence comes from Ligilactobacillus araffinosus DSM 20653, assembly GCF_001435375.1. Classification (GTDB taxonomy): domain Bacteria; phylum Bacillota; class Bacilli; order Lactobacillales; family Lactobacillaceae; genus Ligilactobacillus; species Ligilactobacillus araffinosus. The sequence continues at coordinate 360,951 of NZ_AYYZ01000029.1, forward strand.
TTTCATCACTTGGATTATTGCTTTCAACGATTACGTGTGACCCCGGAATATTCTTTACATGAAGCCAATAGTCATTTTTAGAAGCAGTATGTAAGGTCAGCTTCTCGTTTTGAAGATTGTTTTTACCGACCTTGATCTTTGTTCCATCACTTGCCCAGAATGTTTCCGGTTGATTGATCTTAACGCGCCGTTTATTTTTCTTATGGTGGTTATTTTTCCGTAAGTACCCGCCGCTTTCAAGTTCAACTTGAATGTCAGTCAGATCTTGCGGTTCAGCAAGTTCAATTTGGGTTTGAATCTCTTCAAAGTAATTAATTTCATCTTCGGTTAGCTTAATTTGTTCTTTTAAATATGAAATTGCATTTTTAAGTTTTTGGTACTTTTTAAAGTATTTTTGCGCGTTTTGTGATGGCCCAATTTGATTGGATAACGCAATTTTCAATGGCCTTTCATTGTCATAGAAATTTGGCAATGTGATTTCAGTCATTCCACGTTTAACTTGATATAAATATGTTGTTAACAATTCACCCTTTATCCGGTATTCATTGGCGTGCTGCGTATTGGCGAATTCTTTTTGCAACTTTTTTAACTTGTTGCGGTTCTTTTTTAATTCTTGGTTTACAACGTGAATTAGCAGGGCACCTTGTTGCCGGACCCGATCGCGGGTTGCTTTTTCACGGTAAAAATGATCAAGCAATGTGCTTAGAGAACTAAACTGAGTACCCATATCTTGAATGTCATTTCCTAAGTTTGTAAATGTAAAATCAAGTTGCTTTCCCGTAGTTAAACTTGGAATTGGATCAGCTGTTGCTTTAAGAAAAGTCGTTAAATGTTCTGCATCACTTTGACCGTCATTTTGATGAAAAACATCGGCAAGTTGAAGGGAACTGACTTTACCAAATCCTTGAAATTTTTTTTGAATATTTTGTGCAAGGACTTCGCGATTAGGAAACTGTTGACCAAGGGCAATTAACCGTTGAGAATTTTTAGCAGCAAATGGATCAAGCTTTTCCTGCTTTGGCGGTTGCCGATAGGTTGCACCTGGGAGCAATGTGCGGTAACGGTTTTGATCCATCCCAACGTGTTTAATAGTATCAATGATCGTTTGGTTTTGCTGATTGATCAAAATGACATTACTATACCGATTCATGATTTCAATTGAAAGCAAGAGCGGTAACCGGTCACCAATTTCATTGCGAGTTTCAAAACTAAAGTAAACAACGCGGTCATTTTCCAATTGTTGAATATCAGTTAACTTAGCGTTTTCAAGATATTTACGTAACATCATTGTAAATTTAGTTGGAACTGCCGGATTTTTATATGGAATTTGTGTAATTTGCATCCGGGCATAATTGGGGTGAGCTGATAAAAGTAACGGGTAGTTTTTTCGGTTCGACCGAATCGTTAAAATCACTTCATTCGGGTATGGTTGCGAGATTTTCATTATCCGTCCGTTAAGGATTTTTGTGCGCAGTTCGCTAACCATTGCGTGGGTAAACATTCCGTCAAATGCCATGATTCTCATCCTTTCTAAAAATAATAATGCTACCTATTATTGTAAAGTTCTGATGAAAAAAAGCAAAGAAAAATCTACAAATTGCCTTAAGAGTCTTGAAAAATGTTTACAAAGATTGTATTATGCAATAAGGTACGAAAGAAGGGGTGATTTTCTTTTTGAAAGAACCATTAGACAATTTGCTTGATTTACAACGTGAATATCAACGGTTTGTTCAAAAAATGGCAAAGAATAATCAATTGACCATTGCCGAATGGCAGCTTCTTCAACGGATCGCTGATGGGAAAAATTCGCAAGAATTACTTGCGGAAGATTTGCGACTTGATACCTCAACGTTGAGTCGTCAATTAAGTAAATTAACGACAAAAGCGTTTGTTAAGATTAGCAAGGTTGCAAATCAAAACAACGTTAAAACCCGGAAAAGCTATCAATACCATCTCAGTGAAATTGGTCAACGTGTTCTTTCACAGATGAATACGGATTTTAAAGAGTTTGGACAAAAAGTATTTGCGCAGTGGACTGGCGAAGAGAAGAATTTTTTAAAGATTTTAATCAATCGTCTGACTCAAAGTATGCGTCAAGTAACATTAGATTAATTGATAAAGTAGGTGTAATTTTATGAAAACTGCTGTTGTAACCGACAGTACAGCAAATTTAGATCAAGAAACGATTGATAAGTACGGAATTAAAGTTGTTCCAATTCCTTACATTATTGATGGAACCGAATATCAAGACGGAGTTGATCTTACCCGTCCTGAATTCTACGAAAAAATGCGGAATGCAAAGGATTTTCCGACAACCTCTCAACCCCCAGTTGGCGAAATGATCAATTTGTATAATCAATTAGCTGATGAAGGCTATGATGCCGTTATCAGCATTCACATTGCAGGAACAATTTCAGGCTTAATGACGACTTTAAATAACTTAAAGGACCAATTTGATAACATCAAGCTTTACCCGATCGATTCATCAATTACTGAAGTCCCAATGGGTTGGATGGTAAAGCTCGCTGCACGTATGGCAGCTCAAAACGAAGACGCTGAAAAAATCGTCGCTGCCGTTGAACAGCTTAAAAAACAATATGATGCGGTTTTCGTTGTTGATGATTTGAAAAACTTGGCGCATGGCGGCCGGTTATCAAATGCGTCAGCATTCATTGGAACCGTTTTGAAAATCAAACCATTACTTCACTTTGATAAGGAAAGCGATAAGATCGTTGCTTTTGAAAAAGTGCGGTCGTTGAAAAAGGCAATGAAGCGCGCCCAAGAGATCATTAAAGAAGAAACAGATAAGGCAGACTATCCTTTCCGTTTATTAGTGATTCATGCGAATAATGAAAAACGGGGGCAAGAGTGGGCTAAGGAAGTCCAAGAAGCTTTCCCAGGAATTCCCGTTTCACTTGATGAATTTGATCCAGTAATTGCGGTTCATCTTGGTGAAGGTGCATTGGCATTAGGATTTATTCGGGATATTGAAAAAGACTAAATTTTAAGCCAAATTCATCACTTTCTTTTCAATTTTATGAGAGAATATAAATGATAGATTATATATTAGTTGAAAGATGATGGTTAAATGCGAGTTCAATTAGGATTAAAAGGGAGCACTGATGACAGTCAATATCGTGATCGGCTGCAATATCATCCAGATGTTTTCGAGTTTTTTACCCAAGAAGACGACTTTACGACCGATGGATTGCAAAAGTTACGGTATGCGATTCAGGTAGTTCAAAATGAAGCAACAAGTAAAATCGTATTGCACCAACCAATGCGGTATCAAAAGACGATTTTTACAGAATTGATTGCACCGGAAAGTTGTTGTCCGGGACTTTATAAGTTTGTCGAGCAAAGCACGATTGATTTGTTACAGGTTGCGTATGATTTCGATGTTCAAGTGTTGATTCACGGGGCATATTTGCGCCAAACACCCAAATACATTGCGATGTATCCATCATTTGATGCTGCTCAAGATGCAGCTTTCAAGCGGATGGATCGGTTCAATGAAATGGGTGGGAATCATATCATGTTTGAAAACAGCATTTCACCGATTTTTTATTACGGTGATCCGCAGTTTGAAGATCGAATTTTAGCTCATGGATACCGGTTAGCATTTGACACTTCGCACTGTTTTATTGCTGAGCACGGGAATAATGATAAGTTGGTTGCTTCAATCAAACATTTAATGGATGCGACGGTTCATTACCACCTCGTTGATTCAATGGGTGAGCATCATGACAGTTTAGTTCTTGGAACCGGGAAGATCGACTGGCGGCGTGTTTTACCGCTCCTTAATGAAAATTCAAAAGCAACGAGCATTTATGAAATCAATTTGGCAGATCCAACTGATGCTAAGGAACAGATGGAAAGCCATCGTTATTTGGTTGAATTAGCCAAAACACTAACTGACTAAATAAAGAAGAGGTAAGATTTTGGCAAAGATATTAAACGTTCTGATTGGAACGATTGGTATTTTATATATTTGCGGACAGGTTACTTATTATGGATTTGTCCGGTTGCTAAGTACGCTCGGCTATGATCACGCCGCTACGGTTGTTGATGGCCATAAAATTATCTTTGATTGGGTGATTTTTATGGCATTTTTATTAGTAATTTTCGGATGTGTGGCGTTAGTTGCAAATTTTATCAAATTTCAAACCCCGCATTTAGGATTACGTTTGATCTTTAATATTGTTTGCATTTTTATGCCATTCTTACACATTAAAAATCATCTAACAATTCTTCTCGAGGGTGTATTTTTAATTTTGTTTGGGTTATACTTAGCTACAATAAGAAAATCTAAATTAATTAATGATAAAATTAATCTAAAACGATAGGGGCTAGTAGTTGTGTCATCATTTTTAAAAAACGTTGTCGCTCCAATTTTAACGGGATTGGCAATTGCAGCGTTCATCGTAACTTTTGTATTTCGAATCGTAAAGGTTGATGGGACTTCAATGTATCCTAATCTTCAAAATAACGAACATGTAATTGTATGGAAGTTAGGCAAGGTGCGGGAAGATTCCGTAGTTGTTTTTGACGCATATGGCGTTGATAAAAACAATCCTAATGTTCAAAAGAATACGAAGTACGTTAAGCGGGTAATTGGAATGCCTGGTGACAAAATTGAATACAAAAACAATGGTGATTTGTATGTTAACGGCAAGTACCAACCACAAAATTACATTACGAAGCAACAACGGACAAGCGGAACATTAACGTTGCTTTTACCAGAGGCAAAAGGCATTACTCTTGGAACAGGAAAAACATTTACCGTTCCGAAGAACTGTTACTTCGTTCTTGGTGATAACCGGGCAGATTCAAATGATAGCCGGTATTATGGATTTGTTCCAAAAGATAAGATCGTCGGAATTGCGAAAGCACCATTCTGGAACAGTAAACATAAACTGATTAATGATTATTATCCAGCAACAAATTAAAGATTAAGGTGATGATGAGAGTGTCATCACCTTATTTAATTACTATTATTGAATACGATGCTATTGTGCTAATGGCGGCGTTTGCGGGAGTTTATTTTCGGAAATTTTCCTGATATAATTTAGCCATACTTAAAGTGATTGGATGTGAGGATAATGACACCTGAAAAAATTATTCTTGATTGTGATCCCGGACATGATGATGCTTTAGCGTTAATGATGGCAGTTGCAAGCACGCAGATCAAATTATTGGGTGTAACAACGTCTGCTGGTAATCAAACGCCAGATAAAACATTAAATAATGCATTACGGATGTTAACTTTGCTTGGTACAACGGATGTTCCAGTTGCTGGTGGGAATCACCGTCCGCTGATGCGGAATTTGAAGATTGCTGATTACGTTCATGGCGAAACTGGATTAGATGGAGCTGATTTACCGGAACCGACCTTTGAACCAGTTGACCAACCAGCAGTTGAATTAATTGCTGATATTTTACATTCTCAAATTGAGCCAATTACGCTGGTTGTTACAGGACCAATGACTAATATTGCATTGTTTTTAAGAATTCATCCAGAATTAAAAAATAAAATCAAACAAATTGTTTTCATGGGTGGCGCAGCCGGCCAAGGAAATGTTCACCCGACAACGGAATTCAATATGGCAGTTGATCCAGAAGCCGCTAAAATAGTTGTTAATGAAGGTATTCCGTTAGTGATGGCGGGCTTGAACGTTACGTTAAAAGCGCAAATTTGTTCTGATGATCTTGAAAGAATGCGCAAAATCAATAATCAGGTTGCTCAAGCAATTACAGGACAAATGGAGTTTTATGGAAAATGGTACGGTCAGGACGAATTTGGTTTAGCTGGAACACCAGTCCATGATCCATGCACCATTGCTTATTTATTGAAACCTGCAATTTTTGAAACTCATACAGCCTACCTTGATGTTGAAACTCAGGGACAATTGACTGCAGGTGAGACAATAGTTGATTTCGCTGGATTAATGAATCGGAAACCGAATGCGAAAGTCTTAATGAATCTTGATCGCCAACGGTTTGTCGATTTAATTATTGATTTACTTCATCAATTTGACTAAAAGAAAAGGATCGCTTCAATGCGATCCTTTTTACATTATGCATTCTTTTTATTATTTCCCATTTTAAAACTAATTAAGACAATCAGCAGGTTGATTGCAGCTAGAATTGCAGTCATTACGAATACATCTGGATATGAAAAATGACCAGCAATAATTGAACCAAGCATTGGCCCAATAATACTTCCAATTGCCTGGAAAGATTGCATATAGCTGAAGACGCGACTAACAACGGCATCAGGGGCATTATTCATTAGGACCGTTTGGGCAAGTGGCAGTAACGCTGCATCCGAAATTCCAATCAGGAACCGGCAAATTCCTAGTGTATATACATTGCCGACCCAACTTGTTGCGAAAAAGACGCATCCGGAGAAAATCAATCCGGCAACTAAAACTTTGCGGGCACCAATTTGATCGCCAAGATCACCGAATCGATGAGCAGCCATAATGGTTGCAATTCCAGGAAGGGCGGTGATAATTCCGCTGACAACGGATACGCTGCCATGGCCATGCAACAGTTGCCGAACAAATAGACTGATAACTGGGTTGATTGACTTAGTAACAGCGTTTACCAGCATTGCGGTGATGAACATCGCAATGACGATTGGTAAACTGTTAACTTGAGCCAGTGCCGATTTTTCCTTTTGTGAAGCATTTTTGGCAACTTCATGTGGGGTAAATTCTTCTTTAACAAACACAAGGGCTAAAATTCCAGCAATGAACATAATGATTCCAAAAAGGTAGAAGGTCATCCGATAACCCCAAACTTCGGCAATCATTCCACCAATAATTGGGCCAATCAACTGTCCTCCGACTCGACCAGTTGTTAAAATTCCCATTGCTTTTCCACCCTGATTATCAGGGACTTCACTTGCAACTAAGGCCTGCGAATTGCTATTGTATCCTGAAAAACACCCATATACAAACCGCCAGAAAATCAAAATCCAAATATTATGTGCAAGTCCGCATAAAAATCCTGTAATACACATTCCAAACGCTGATCGTAAAATCATTGGTTTTCGTCCGGTCTGATCAGCTAATTTGCCCCATAAAGGCGAAACAATTGCTTGGCTAATAAAAGCGACAGCGTAAGCTAATCCGGAATAGAAAGTTAATTGAACATTTGTAAAATGAGCCATTTGACTAATAAAAAGGGGTAAAAACGGCAAACACATACTGAATCCAGTCCCGGAAACAAAATCCCCAAATGCTAAAACATATAAGTTTTTCCGCCATTGAGGCATTTCCTTAATATTCAAATTGATCATCTTCTCAATCTCTAAATTAGTATACTTACTATTTAAAACTAAAATTCCAAAGATGTAAATATTAAAACGACTAACCATTTATCGTTAAAAAATGTCCGGTTAGCGAAAAAGGATTCGCTTGGAGGATAAAATTCGGTATAGTAAGAATGAAATTATTTTAGGAGGGATCAGTTTAGAAATGATAACATTAATTTTAATTGCATTGATTAGTCGTAAAATGATTGAAATTACAATGGCGGAGCAAAGTTAAATGAAGTATCAATTTAAAGCAGATTCAGGGGTTAATGAAACCAACGTTTTAATTACAGCTCAAACAAAAAATCATGAAGTTGATGAAATTGAACGAGCACTTGAAAAAATTCAAGAAGGAAGTCAGATAATTACGATTAATGTACATCAGGCAGTTTATCGGATTCATTTTAATGAAATTATCTTTGTGGATGTTTGGGGGGATTATACCACTATTCATTTATTAGAACGGAATTTTAAAATTCACCAGCCACTTCATAAAATTGAAGAGCAACTTCAAGATGATCGGTTCGTTCGCGGTTCACGCAGTTTGATTTTAAACTTGGACTTTGTTGAAAAATTTCGCAGCAGTTTTTCAGGGACTTACTTAGTTGAAATGGCTAATCATCAGAAAGTTGCAATTTCACGACGATATTGGAAAAAGGTTAAGGAAAGGGTGTTTCAAAAATGAGATGGTTAATTGAACTGCTTCAACGAATGATTATTGGAATTGAAATTGGAATTACCTGTTATGTTTGGATTGGCGTTACATGTTATTCATCGGTGAAGTTGACATTGCCAATTGCCACGGACATTTCTTTAATGGGCGCAGTAATTGGCATTGCAACTATCGTTTTCCGAATTCCGCAGCTTAATTATTATTTTGCATTCTTAATTCATTATCTCATTGTTTTAGCTGCAAGTTGGATTTTCTTGAAACCAATTTATAAAGTATATTATGGAATTAACTATCAATTTAATTTTCAAAGCATCTTATTTATTGCGGTTGTTTACCTTATTATCCAGTTAGTAATTCGTTTCATGCAAATTAATGAGGTTCAGCGCGTTAACCGTCGTTTAAAGCAAAAACAAAAGAATAACCACTGATATTTAATTCATTTCATCCGCGTTAATTTTTAGGCTCAGTAACCATAAAAACAAATCAGCCGAAGTCTTAATTTTAAAATTTAAGACTTCAGCTGATTTGTTTAATATTCAAAATTGAAAGGGGACCAGGAGAAGAAGAGAAAGCGACTTATTTTAACTTCCGAAGGGCGTCCTTTTGGGCTTCCTGATTGACGTGGGTATACAAATCAGTTGCGGATGTCCCTTTTTGCCCTAATTGTTGCGATACTAAGACACGGTCTTTGGTAATTTCATATAGCTCTGATGCCAGCGTATGCCGTAATTTGTGAGGTGTTAATGGATGTCCAAATGCGGTAGAATATTTTTTGATTAACTTTTCGATGGCATTATATGTAATGCGACGAACTTCACCATGATATTCAGTGACAAAGAAGGCCTTTTGATCCTTCGGTGGATTATACCGATCTTGGCGAATTTTAGCATAGCGTTCAACATATTGAACAACCCATGGCGCAATTGGAACAGAGTCCCGCATGCCGCCTTTTCGCGTAACATCAAGCATTGCATCCTCAAGATGGAGGTCCTCAACATTGACGTTGGCTGCTTCTGAAACCCGAATTCCAGTCCCAAGAATCATCGCAGCAATGCAAATATCGCGTTCTTTATTTTTCTTGAACGCAGTTAGAGCCCGCGGATCACAATTTTTTTCATACTCATTTTCGATAAAATCAATGAATTCATATTTCCGTTCACCAGTGTACATGTGCGTTTCAAGGTTGTGAGCACGGTAATTCAACGTTTCCGTGGTATTTAATGAATCAATTTTAAGCATCACGTTATTGGTAAAATATGGCTTTCCATCTTCGGTATCCGCTGTAACGGTCAAAAACTTAAACAATGATCGTAAAGCATTGATTGACCGGTTAATGGATGTTGGCGAATTAACGTGTCCTTGCTTATTTTTAGAATGTTTAAGGAAATCAATGTATAACATAATGTCTGACCGGCGTAATTGAGCAAGTGTTTCAACTTTGATTTCTTTATTTTGATTGGCATTTGAAATTCCTGATTCACGTAGCCAATCAAAGAATCGACGAAATTCCGTTAAATATTGATAAATGGTTGTAATGGAATGATTAGTTTGCAAATAAAAGTCTCGGATATAAATTGGTAGTTTTTTTAATTCAGTTTGGATTAGCGGCAAGTAACGATCGTGATCCATATCATAAATCCTTTCTAAAGCTCAACAAGGGGATAACTAATGTTTATATTTAACCCGTTATTAAAATTATAGTTTTAATGACCAACATATGCAACTCCAAAATAGGAAAACTTAATGATTTAAATTATGATGTTTTAATCGTTTAAAGCAAATCCGGTCACAGATTCCAATCATTGGTTCTTGAAATAATAATCCAAAAACCGTTCCAATATTAATAGCAACAATTTGATGACTAATTAAAAATGTAATTGTAACGATAATGATTGCTGGTAAATAAACGGCAATCATTGCTTTGGTTGAATTTCCATTAAAAAGTCTGAATCGAATGATTTGTATCAAATCATCTGCAGGATGCAGCATTCAATTTACGCGTTGATATCGATACTGAATAAATCAACAAAAATGGTATTAATGATAAATAATGCATCCCAAATTACCATATATTGATGATAATCGACAAACAGCAAGTTCAATTTTAGATTGTTATTTGTATTCATTAGTAAGCATCATTCTTTTCTGATGTCGGTTATTAAAACTATTATACTATAAATTAATAAGTTTGATTCGATTATATTAGTAAATGTAATTAATCGCTAAATTTTTCTAATTTATTTTTAATTTAATTAATGATTGACAAATTATTGATTAAAAAATACAATGTAAACAAGGTTTAAATAGTTAGGAGGAATTCAAATGGCTAATCGCAATAATAACGGTAATAATTTAAATAATAATATTTATCGCCATATTATTGCAGAAAGCCAGTAAATTTTAATTCATCATGCTATTAAAGCTTTATATTAAAAAAGTATGAGAATCGGCTATCTGTATAATTAGATAGTCGATTTTTTTTAGGAGGAATTTGCAATGACAAGTAAATATCAAACACTAAAGGATATTCAGGCAGTCAAACAAACTTTTAGCACCGAGTTAGCTAACAATCTAAGTTTGATTCCGGTCCCTGCCCCACTTTTTGTTACAAAAGATTCAGGGCTAAATGATAATTTAAACGGCGTTGAGCGACCAGTAAAATTTCTTACTAAACAAGGCGACGATTTGGAAGTGGTTCATTCATTAGCTAAATGGAAACGTTATGCACTTGGTGAATTTGAAATTGATCCTGGGCATGGAATTGTAACTGATATGCGTGCGATTCGACGAGACGAAGATTTAGATGCAATCCATTCTTACTATGTTGACCAATGGGATTGGGAAAAATGTATTTTGAAAGAACAACGATCATTAGACTTTTTGAAAGAAAATGTTATTAAAATTTTCAACGCTTTAAAGACAACAGAAGATGCAATGTTAAAAAAGAATCCTCAACTTACGCAAAAATTACCTGAAGATATAACCTTTGTTAGTTCTCAAGAATTAGAGGATGCTTATCCCGCATTATCTCCAGCTGAACGTGAAGATGTGGTTGCTAAAAAGTACGGAGCCATTTTTATTACTGGAATTGGTAAAAAGTTAAATTCAGGGAAACGTCATGATTTGCGAGCACCTGACTATGATGATTGGGATCTTAATGGAGATTTAATTGTTTATAATCCAGTTTCAGGTCATAGTTTAGAACTTTCATCAATGGGAATTCGGGTTGATAAAAAATCGTTGATAAAACAGTTAGCGGAATGCGATTGTTCTGAACGCCTTGAATTGCCGTTTCATAAAAAAATTATTAATGAAGAACTTCCCTATTCGATTGGTGGCGGAATTGGGCAATCAAGAGTATGTATGTTTATGCTTGAAAAAGAACATATTGCAGAAGTTCACCCTTCAGTTTGGGACTCGGTTGAAGAAACAGTGTCATCGTTGATTTAGGAATAAAAGTGAGGTTTAAAAATGATTAAAAAACATTGGCGTTTTTCGTTGGGGTGGCAAATAATTACGGGTTTGATAGTGGGACTTTTTCTAGGATGGATATTCAATAATAATGAACATTTTATTAAGTTTGCCAATGGACTAGGAGCAACCTTTATTAATCTTATTTCAATGATTGTTTTACCGATTGTTATTTCAAGTTTAACGGTTGGGATTGCTAATTTAGGTGATATTAAAAAATTAGGAACGATTGGCTTAAAAACGCTGATATATTTTGAAATTTTATCAACAATTGCGTTTATCTTAGGAATATTGGTTGCAAATATTACTCGTATTGGGTATATGATTGATTTAAGTCATTTGAAAAGTGTTGACATTTCGCAATATATCCATGCTGCTAAAGCAAATAAAGATCAAGGAATTGGTTCGCTTTTATTATCAATTGTGCCAACGAATATCTTCTCGGCTCTTTCTAAAGGAGCAATGTTACCAATAATTTTTTTCTGCGTCCTTTTTGGTTTAGGAACGGCAGCGATTGGTGAAAAAGGAAAAATTGTACTTGATTTCCTTAATGCTATTGCGGCAATAATGTTTAAAATAACAAATTGGGTCATGCGTTTTGCACCGTTTGGAGTGGCCGGACTGATTGGCGCAACGGTTGCTGAATTAGGAATTACAACACTTAAACCGCTGTTTATCTTTATTTTGTTAGCGTATTTAGTAATGTTGATTTTTATTTTTGGAGTTTTAGGAATTACCTCTAGAATATTTGGATTGCGAATTACTGACCAAATTAAAGCCGTTAAAGAAGAATTAATTCTTGCATTTTCGACGGCAAGTTCAGAAGTTACGTTACCCGGTCTAATTGAAAAAACACAAAAGTTAGGTGTTACCAAAACAATTTCAGCATTTGTAATTCCTACCGGATATACGTTTAATCTTGATGGATCAGCAATCTATCAGGGATTGGCAGCAATTTTTATGGCACAAGCATATCATTTACATTTAACCTTTTTACAACAGCTGACCTTAATTATTACTTTGATGATCACTTCTAAAGGAATGGCTGGAATCCCAGGTGCTTCGTTTATTGTTTTGATGACTTCGGCTTCCGCAATTGGTATTCCGGTCTCCGGATTAGCACTAATTGCAGGTATTGACCGACTTGTAGACATGGGAAGAACGGTTGTTAATGTAATTGGAAATGTAACGGCTACTTTAGTAATTGGAAAATTAGAAAATGGATTTAGTCAAAAGAAACATGATGCTTATATTGCTGGTATAGAAAATGCATAAAAAATAAGAGGTTGCGATGAAAAGCAACCTCTTATTTTTTAGTTTAAGTTGTTAATGTTATTCTCTAATTGCATGCTTAATACCATAAATAAAATAGACAACGATTCCTAAAATAAACCAAATAAGAGTATATAATTTTGCTGCATGATCTAATCCTATAAAAACTAATAAACTAAATATAAATGATAGTATTGGTAAAAGTGGATATGCAGGAACTTTAAATGCCGGTTCAGGAATATCTTTTCCTTCGCGTTTTCTTAAGAAAAAAAGTCCAACTGAAACAAAAATAAAGGCAATGATCGTTCCAGCAGAAACTAATTGTGATAGGAAGCTAAATGGAAGGACCGAACTGATAATCACTACAATAGTCGTAATTAAAATAACTGAATTTTTGGGTTGCTTATTGCAATCTAATTTGCTGAACATTTTCGGTAACATCCCATCGCGACTAAATGAGTAAATCAGTCGTGAACCAGACAGCATGAAACCAATCGCGGCAGTGAACATTCCAAAGACGGCGATTAATTGGACGATGGTTGCAATTAACGGATGATGGATCGCCCGTAATGCAATTCCGATTGGTTCTGCACTTGCAGCGTATTTTTGATATGGAAGAACCCCAATTAAAACGCTGCTGACAGCAATGAAAAAGATCGATGCGATTGCAAGGGAACCAATTATTCCTCGCGGCATTGTTTTTTGCGGCTCAATCGCTTCAGCCGAGTTAGCGGCAATGGCATCAAATCCGAGATATGAAACAAAAATCATTGAAACTCCAGCATAAATTCCTTGCCATCCTCCAAAAGCACCATTCGTTGTTGCGTGATATGCAGGAATAAACGGATGGAAATTACTTAAATGAATGGCAGTTGCACCAACTGTCACGAATAAAATAATTGCAAAAATTTTCAAAACAACTAGGATATTTTCAACGAGAGTGACCTTTGATAGATTCTTCGATACTAATGATCCAACAATTAAAACAATGATAATGGCTAAAATATCCAAAATTCCGCCTTTTTGACCAAGCGGATTTGCTAAGAAAGTCGGAATTTTAATTCCAATTGATGCTAAGATTGGTTTTAAATTTGATGATATTCCAGAAATTACAAATGAAAGACCGATAATATATTCAGCTAAAAGCGCCCAACCGACAACCCAACCAGGCAATTCGCCAAAAATAACATTGATCCATGTATAAGCTGAACCAGCAAATGGCATCGCGGCTGACATTTCAGCGTAAACCAAAGCGACCATCCCAGCAACGATCGCTGCAAGAATAAACGAAATGATAACTGCAGGGCCAGTGTGCATTGCAGCCACTTCACCTGGTAAGGTAAAAATTGAAGTTGAGACGATCATCCCAATTCCTAGTGAAAGTAAATCTTTAACGCGAAGTGACCGTTTAAGATGACCGTCTTTTAATTCGTATTTTTCGGGAGGTTGTCGAAAAAACATTCTTTTTGATAAATTCATTCTCTCTTCTCCTTATGCAAAATAATAAATTCAATCTTTCGATGTTATGTATTGTAGCATACGATTAAATTAAAATAAAATATTTTTAATCGTTCTAATCTAAATTTAATCTATATTGATGATGCATTAGACTTGCTGTTATGAAAAAGAGAAAGGATAAAATGTTAAAAACGAGCGTAGGGAAGCAGAAAAGTGAATGAATCGCGTCAGTATAGATTCGGAGGTTTTCGAACTTCCACTTAACTCGTTTGTTTTGGAACTCGATTATAATAAAGAAGTTGCGACTTATGTCACAACCTCCTCTCTTTTACAAATTAAATCGGTTTTCAATTTTACCCTGCTGCTTCTTTGAAACAACGGTTGCTAAAAATAGCAATGCAAGAACAAATAAAATAAATGTTCCTAATGGATTTCCGTGGTTATTCAGCATGGTAGTTGAATGCGATGTTGATATTCCGATTGAACATGCATCCAGTAGTCCATGAAGTAAAATCGGCATAATTAAGTTTCCAGACTTTAAATAGATGACGGCTAAGATAATTCCTAATAAAAACGTTCCAATCATCTGTAACAAGGTTTGATATGCAGATTGATGAAGAATATTCATTGAATGGGTAACTCCGAAAAGGAAACTGCTAAGGAAGATTCCCTTCCAAATTGTATGCTTCGATTGTACGTGATGCATGATGCTTGGTAATAACATTCCTCGCATAATGAATTCTTCAGCACACGCAATTAGAAGTGCAGTTACTAAACAAAATAGCGGCGCATGGATTCGGCTAAGGTTCTTTTCGAAAACGATCACGTACAAGACAATCAAAAAGTCACCTAAAAATGAAAGGTAAAATGTCTTTTTAAAAAGCAGCTTTTCATGAGTGTAGAAATGATTGAACCCCCAGCAGAAAATCAGCATGATAATTTCAAGAATTCCCATTCGGAAAAGAATCCGCTTTTGCAGATCAAAGCCGTCCCCGATATGGAATTTGAGAAAGACCCATTCCCAGCAGAATTGGATCAATAAAAAGCAAATCAACCAAATAACATAAGTAATTAATGGTTTAAGTTTTGAATTCTCTTTCATTTTTCTTTCCCTTTTACCTTTAATAATTGAAAATTAAAATAATTCAAAAATATTATATCATAACAAATATTTTGAACTTTCAAAATATTTAACTATTAATTTTTGGATAAGTTCGAAAAAAAGGCATGGTTTTGGTTGACAACCTTTACATAATTAATTATTCTACACTTATAGGGATTTATCTCTGTAATTTAAAATTACTAATAAACACTCCAGCTACTTTTAAGATACACCCATTCTTTGCTGAAGTGTTTATTTTTTTATAAGGTGATCAATTGACGAGTCCTTTATTAATATGCAAGGACGTTGCAATTTTTGCTTGTGAAGTTTGGCCCTGGCGTGCGATGCATGCCACAATAATGGTTGGCTTGATTTGTTACGTTGGGTTTTTATTCCCCTTTCTAGATGAATTTTAGATAAATAAGGTCCGGTCAAATCAATGATTATCAGATTTACGATTAATGTTATCTTCTTTATTGCATTAGTAATGGTCGTTTCAAACTTAACTCCTGTCTGAGTCATGTTTGTTTATTTTTTCTATAGTCTTACAATGCCCTTTGGATGGAAATGCCATTTTCAACGCGTTTTGACAATATTCAGAAATGCTTCGGTATTCTTAAATGAATTTAGGAAAAGGCGTTTCTTTTTTAGTTTCTTAATGATTACAACAATTATTGGTTTTATTGCCGTGTTAACAGCATTTAAGTATAAGCGCAACCGTTTAAAATATAATAAAACCGCATGAACATTGATTTCATGCGGTTCTTTGTTTCTTTATTATAAGTTTGGATCCATTTTAAATGTTAAGCCGGATAATTCCGTTCCACGAGTAATCAATTCTGCGATAAATTCCTTTGTCCGTTGGTTACAATGTGCAACAATTTCATGATTTTTATCTGTGAGAAATTTAGTTAATTCTTCCCCTTTTAAATTATGAGTAGTAACATATGTGTTAACTTCATCGACTTTTATATGACTCCATTGGGAGAGTTCTTTTTGGAAGTCTAAATCAGCTTGAATAAAATCAGCATAATGACTTTCAACAATCATAGCTAAGGTTTCATATAGCCAGTAGGCACTATCAGTTTGGATATCCATTTTTACTGGAGTATTGCTATATGATGGGTCGGTGTCATCGGCATTCGTGAAGAATGGGATATGGGGACAAAATGCCGGAACACCGAATGAAAGCCATTGAACGCCCTCACCATTGGATTGCATTTCAAGGATATGCGAGTTGGCGGTTCGAGAAAGCGAAATTGCCCGATATTTTTTCCGATCGTGTGAATCTCCGTTACCAAGCGGATCATATTTGGTTTCGTTATAATGTGATTTCAAAATATATTGAATATCTTCAAGCGAGATTTTCCGACTAGGTTTGCAGATAAATGGCATATTTGGTGATTCGGGTTCCTGTTTAACTTCAGGATTCAAGTATCGTTGTGCAAACCAAACGCGTGGTGTGTTGTAGTGGTGATCTTTTTCAGTATTTGTTCCGAAGATATGACGGAAATTGAACTTTCCTTCATCGGGATTTAAATGATTTTGGGTAACAAATTTTTGAATACCATTGGACCACATAAAATTCACAGAATCATTGAAATTGATTTCTTCAATTGCAATTTGGTTGGCAGCAACTGCATAACAGTCATCCGGAATACGAACGGCCACCCAGTGATGTCCGGTTGCAATTTCCATATACCAAATTTCATTACGGTCACTAAATTGAACTCCATTCCCTTCAGCTGCGCCATATTTTTCAATCAATTTTCCTAGATATTGAACCCCTTCACGTGCAGAATTTATGAACGGGAGCACGAGAGTGGTCATTGAATCTTCAGCTAGACCGTCTTTATTATAGGGATCACAAGCTAATACGCGTTCATTAGCATAAACACTTTCAGTTGCTGATTCGCCGACCCCTTTTTCATTAAAGCCGTCTTCTTCATTAATTCCATCTTCCATGGTAACGTTAGGTGTTGAAGAATAACGATATCCGGATTTAGGTAATGGAACTTCAAGTTTATTATAAGTTGATTTGTAGGTTTCTGTACGATCTGTAATTGCCGGCTGAATTAAAAATCGTTTGGGATAAATTGCAACCAAGCGGTCTTCATTGCGAGCAATGTAAGTTGAGCCATTTAATGAAGCCTTTTTTCCTACCATTACAGATGTACAAGCTGATTTTTCAATGCGATCAATCATTAAAATTCCTCCTTTATTTTTAATGTTGATTACACTTACGATTGTAACATAGGCGAATTATTTTACGATGTTATTTACACATTTGAGAATTAATTTTCAATTATCAGTTTATTGATTTTGAGTATAAAAATTCCTCAAGTCTTGAATTTTTTCAAAACTTGAGGTTTATTAACGACAGCTTTTTACTTTACTTAGTTTTACGTTTGATCTTTTTCTTAGTAATTTTACTTAACTTCTTTTGATCAACAAGGTTAATCTTTCCCAACGAGTTAATCAAGATTACTTTGTCTTTTTCTCCAAATTTTGCATCCATAATGACATGCCTCCCTTTTCAAAACAGAAAACCGTCACTTAAAAAGTAACGGTTCCCATAGACGATAACTAAAAAACTAAAAAATTCTAAAAACTAATTCCTAACACACCTGTATTCTAACTTAGATTTTATTGGTTGTCATGATTTCTGCTTATATTTTTATCATCATTTTGAATGGCTTCAAATTGATTTAATTTAGTAATTGAAGGAATATTTAGGATACAAAATTAATTGATTAACTTCTTGCTTGTCGGTATTATGAAATTAGGACTTTTAAGTGTAAGGAGGGATTTAATGGAGGCTCCCAATGTAAGTACAGTTCGCTTTTTCTGGGTAACAGTTTTAAATGTTTTAATTACCGTTGTTGAGATTTTAGGTGGACTGTTTTCTGGAAGTTTAGCTTTGCTTTCTGATGCATTTCATAATCTAAGCGATTCAGCTTCAATTGTGATTAGTTATATTGCTCAGCGAATTGCTAATAAACCTGAAACACCTCAGCGTACTTTTGGTTATCGCCGAGCAGAAATTTTATCCGCCCTTTTGAATGCGGGATTGTTGATTGTAATTGCGTTATTTATTGTAATTGAGGCCGCTAAACGATTTATGCACCCTGACCATGTTAACGGTGATATTATGACGGTTGTTGCGGTGATTGGTTTATTGGCCAATTTTGTTTCAGCAGCGCTTTTACATAATGGAAGTCGTCATAGTTTAAATATTAAGGCGACCTACCTTCATATTTTAGCCGATGGTCTTTCATCGATTGGGGTTGTAATTACAGGAATCGTATTGATTTTCTGGCATATTACATGGCTTGATCCGATTGTTTCTGTATTAGTTGCCTTTTACATTGCGTATGAGGCCCTTCCAATTATTCAAAAAACAATTAATATTTTAATGCAAGCTGCACCAGATATTGATTATGATGCGATCAAGGAAGATATTACAAGCATTTCGCAGGTCAATTCGGTCCACCATGTTCATGCTTGGTTGATCGATGAGCATCATACGATGTTTTCAGCTCACATTAATTGTGAAGATATTAAATTAAGTGAAGTTGAACCGATTTATCGTCAGATTAGTAAATTACTAAAAGATAAATATCATATTTCGCATGTTACGATTCAAGCTGAGTGTCAGCGAGGAATTAATGAAAAAATGTTTGATATTGATCGCGATTAAAAAAATACGACATGATGTCGTATTTTTTTAATCTTTTAAATTCCATTCAGCTAAAAATTCATTGACGAAGTTACGCATAAATTTAGTTCGTTGATGGGCCAGTTTCTTTCCACTTGAGGTATTCATTAAATCCTCTAACGTAAATAGTTTTTCATAAAAATGATTGATTGTGGTTTCCCGTTTTGTCCGATATTGATCATGTGAAGTCAATTCCATAACCGGAATACGCGGATCGTAAATTGGATTATCATGCTTACCACCATACGCAAATGCGCGGGCAATGCCAATTGCACCGAGGGCTTCGATACGATCAGCATCTTGAACATATTGCCCTTCTACTGATAAATGGTGTTGATGCTTAATGTTTTTTGAAAAGGACATGTTTTGAATCGTATCAAAAATATTTTCGCAATCATGACTAGATAGTGCTTGAATTGTTTTGAGATTGTGAATTTGAGTTAGTCGTTGGCTAATATTATCAGTAACTTTTTCATCGATCGTATCATGTAAGTATGCTGCAATTTGAATAATAAAAATTGCGTGTTTATTTGGGATAGCGTGATCGGCAACATATAATCGCGTAGCAAGTTGCGCAACGCGGTTAACATGGAAGTAATCATGGCCTGTAATATCGCCATCTAAACATTTTTTAGCAAAGGTTTTAATTTCGGTTAAATCGTCATTCATAAAATCCCCTCCTTGGATATAGTTTATCATTTCTGTTAGGCTCAAAGTGAACTTTAAAAATATCAAAAAACGCTTATCATGAATTATGATAAGCGTTTAAAGCTTCCGTTTAAATCCGAATTTTTTTACCTTCCTGATTAAGTTTATATAATGTTAATTCTTTAGCTGGAATTTCTTGAACTTGTTCCATTAAAGTATCCATTTTCTTTTGATCTGATTGTTTTTCTTCATCAGAATAATTCTTCTGAATATTAACTAATTCGTCATAATAATTAGAGTCTTTAGCATAATCCCAGAAAACATTACCATATAATACATCCTCATAATGCCATGGCTTGAGATAAAGATTATAGTGAATGATCTGAGGGTTCTCTTCTTTTTTAGCCGGCATTGCATTCCAATTTTGTGAAATCTTTAATACATGATTATTGGCAATCGCATTCAGGTAATCCTGGTCAGGTGCGACGGTTTTAGGATGGTATGTATTTAAGATATTTAAGAAATGTTTGGTAAATTTCAAATCACGGAATTTCTTCAAGTTCATCAGTAAGACACCCGAATTGATATATGTTTCAACCGGAACACCAGAACATTTTTCAGCATAATTAATCAGGACTGGATCACTTTCAACGAATGTATCTGAACAGCCAGCAACTAAATTATCCTTTAAGTCAATCTGATAAAGTTTTGAAATATCACCAGGGACAACGGTATCGGCATCCAAATAAATTCCCTTATCATATTGCGGAAACATGTCAGCAATAAATAAGCGATAGTAAATGGTTAACGTGAAGTAGTCGCACCGAAGTGAATTATTATCATTGCCAAAACGTTCTTTGAAGTTCTGATCAATTGCTTCAAAGGAAATTGAAAAATTATCATTCTCTAAGGCTTTAATTTTTTTCTGATTTTCGTTAGATAGTTTTTGATATAAAATAACAATTTGATAATGATAATCTTTGCTTGCATTTTTAATCATTGATCCTAAGCTAACTGATAATAATGGAGCATAATAATCATCAATTCCATAAAAAATCGGAATAACTTTTTGCATAATTCAATCTCTCCTTACAATAAACATAAACAAATAGTATGGTATAACAAAATAAAGCTTACTGCAAAATGATTCATATAATTAAAAAGATGCCTATTAGATAATAAAAAAGTGCAAAAAAAGTCTTTATAATTATGGTTATACCAAAACTATAAAGACTAAAAGTTAATTTTTAAAGTTTACCAACTAAGTCCATTCCAGGTTTTAATGTCTTATCCCCTGGTTTCCAATTTACTGGGCATACTTGATCGCCATGCTTACGAACAAACTGAGCAGCTTCAAGCGTCCGTAATATTTCATCAGCACTCCGTCCAATTGACATGTTATTAATTGTATATGACTGAATCACGCCATCTGGATCAATAATGAAAACTCCACGGTATGCTTGACCTGATTCTTCATCGAGAACATCAAATGCCCGTGCAAGTTTACCAGCTGGATCAGCTAACATTGGGTATTGAATCTTTGCGATTTCAGGGGATGCGTCAGTCCATGCTTTATGTACAAATTCTGTATCTTCTGAACATGAATAAATTTCAGCGCCTGCTTCTTTAAATTGATCGTATAGCCCCTGTAAAGCCTCTAATTCAGTTGGGCAGATAAATGAAAAATCTGCCGGATAGAATAATAATACACTCCAATGACCTAACATATCTTTTTTAGAAACGTCAATTATTTTACCATTTTGAAATGCTTTAACTTTGAAATCATCAATTTCTTTACCAATATAATTCATTAAAATCACCTCTAATGTCATTATATATAAATTGGTCTAAAAGAAACAAATGTTTTGCACAATTAATTTGTGGCCAATTTAAAAAGCACCAGAATAAATCCTGATGCTAGCTTCTGTTTTTAACTGGTGCTATTATGAAAATCTGAGAAGTAAAAAATTCTGCTTTTTATTTCTTGATAAATGTTAAGATATAGATTGTATGTTTTATTAAAAGAGAATTGACGAAAAAAATAATAGTATTTTAGTAAGTTATAAAACAGAAGCGGAATAAATAATTATTCCTTTTTTATTATCGCATATGTCTCATTTAATGTTAATCTTTTTTTAATTTACCTAACATTGTTATTTATTATTAGTTTCGAAGTTTAATGAATACTACAACTAATTGATTTTTTAACTAATTGACGGTTAGTTTTTGATTTAAAAATTTTAAAATAATAAATAAAAATATTCAGATAATTGCAAAACTTATCCAGCCTATTCCAATTCCAAATTTATCTGACACCATTCCGTTCTTACAATAATGCTTAAAGTTAATGATTCTAAATAATTAGAAAACGATGTAGTCAATGTATAATTTTTATTCGAAGTAATTTTGTTTTAGTTTGCAATAAACTAACTTGGATAAATTAGTTTAATAGCATTATCAATTTATGTATTAAAAAATTGGATTAATTTTGATTTATAATGTGGTATCACCTCAAGTAATGTTTATTGTTGCCATTGTTCTTATGATATTCGTGATTATCCTTTTGAATTTAAATATTAAAAAATAGTTTTTCAAAGCATTGTTATCTAAGACAAAGTTTTTTATTAGAAAAAACTTTATTGACAGATAAATATTCCCTTCTTATATTTAGTGTTTGGATTCAATCATCTGAAATGTAGGATTATAGGAGGAAGTTTATGAAAAAGAATTATCTTTCAATTCATGACAAATTGTTTTTAATATATAGCCTAACTATGAAACTTGAAAAAGAAAAGCTTTCGAAAAGTCAGTTCAATGATCTTTCTGTTAATGACCTGCACATTATTCATATAATTTCGCTTGAAAAGAATATCACGATTTCACAAATTGCTAAATTGATGGCAGTGTCTAAAGCTGCGTTAACTGGAAGTATTGATAAATTAGAAAGGCTTGGATATATTGAACGTGTTCCGAGTAAAACAGATCGTCGAGTTACTAATATTCGGTTTACTAAAAAAGGAAGATTACTCTCGCGATTACATAATCGAGAACATGTTGCTTTTACAAATTCTTTACTTAAAAATTGTAATGAGTCAGATAAAGCAAAATTAAATAAAATTCTTGATCAATTAATTCTAGACTTAGAAAGTAAAACAGGAGACAAATAAAAAATGTCTCCTGTTTTTTTACATTATAGCTTATTGACTTAAACTTCCCCCTACGTAATAAGTTCAAAACAATTTTACTAAATGTTAATATTATTAATAGTTAAGTTTCTTAACCATTTTTAATATATCATAAATCAAAGAAAAGAGGAATATATTTTGTTATCTTTGCAAAACGTTTCTAAAACTTTTGATGATCAAGTAGCTGTTATTGCGGTCGTTTATTTTAATTACATACGTTAAGAAGAACATATGTATATTCAGTCTTATTTTCCCCTTTAAACCTTGCTAATACTGTAAAGCAGATATTATAGAGTACCGCTGCTTCATTCATTTCTGATCAGCAAATTAAATATACGTATATTAAAACGCATAATTGATTTATTATGCCAATTTTGATAATATTTAATTAATTTATAAGGAGATATGGAGTATGGATAACGTTGAATTCAGGAACATTTATAAAAACTATAAGGTGAAAAAACGATCAAATAATCTTTTAACAGATTTTTTTCATCCGCAATATATAACTAAACATGCATTGAGCAATGTAAGTTTTAAAATCCCTAAAGGACAAATTGTCGGATATATTGGCCCTAATGGAGCGGGAAAATCGACGACAATTAAAATCATGACAGGAATTTTAAAACCGTCTCATGGAATTTGTCGTGTTTTGGGTTGTGACCCAACTAAAAATCATAATGAATTTGTGCGGCAAATTGGTGTTGTATTTGGAAATCGTTCGAATTTAGTGTGGGATTTGCCGGCAATTGATTCGTTTAAGATGATGAAAGAGATTTACGAAATTCCCAATGATAAATTTGAAAAGCAGTTACATATCCTAGCTGAAAGTATTGGAATTCAGCATATTTTAGAAGTTCCAATTCGGCAAATGAGTTTAGGCCAACGAATGCGTTGCGAACTTGTAGTGGCGTTACTCCATTCTCCTAAGATTTTATTTTTAGATGAACCAACGCTAGGACTTGATGCGGTTTCGAAAATTGCAATGCATCGTTTTATTAAAAAAATTAACGTCGAACAAAACATAACCGTTATTTTAACAACTCATGATATGAGTGATATCAAAGAATTAGCCCAACGAATTATTGTTATTGGGAACGGATCAAAATTATATGATGGTTCACCAGATAAAATTATTAATAAATTTAACGACATTCGTAAAGTCGTCATTTCCCTTAATCCAGCTAACTGTATCAATTCAAGGATTAATGATCATCTTAAAAAATATCGAATTATTCAAGAATTAGAAAATGAAATCACTCTTGAAGTTAAGGAAGGACAACAGCTAAACGAATTGATCAACTTTATTTCACAACAGCTAAACATTGAAAATTATACAATTCAATCTCTTAATACTGAGGAAGTGATTGCTCATTTTTATGAACAACATACGGAGAAAAATCATGAAAAGATATTTTAGTGTTTTAATGGTTGAATTTAAAAAAAGTTGGTTATATCGTAATGCAGCCTTTGCAAGTATTCCCCTTTTCTTTATGCGCGGGTTACTATCAATTGCAATGCTTTTAGCTTTTAGCCAAATTAATCATAGTCATCCGCAACAATTAATTAATTACTTTTGGCTTATTAATCTTTTTTACCCTATCGTTTCTGCATGGGTCGTTGATTACGATTTAAATACGATTATTAAGTCAGGCAATGTTGCATATGAATATATCAAGCCGCTTAATATTTATGGATCATGGTTTATGCGAGTAATTGGTCAGCGCTTATCTCAATTATG
Organism: Ligilactobacillus araffinosus DSM 20653; assembly: GCF_001435375.1. GTDB lineage: Bacteria > Bacillota > Bacilli > Lactobacillales > Lactobacillaceae > Ligilactobacillus > Ligilactobacillus araffinosus. The sequence goes on from NZ_AYYZ01000029.1 coordinate 385,540, forward strand.
TTTATCGAGTTTTCCAATTTTACTGGTTATTTGTTTCCTTCCAACTGGATTTAAAATGCAGTTAACGATCAGCCTTTCAAAAGGATTGCTTTTTTTATTAACAATAATATTAGCTCTTATTTTAAACGTTGTTTTGTCATTGTTAGTTTATGTTTCAGTTTTTTATACCTATTCCGTTATTGGATCGCTTTTAGTATTTGGATCGATTATGGAATTTACAGGAGGTACAGTTATCCCCTTTAGCTTATTTCCAATTGGTTTACAGCATATATTTAAGCTTTTTCCTTTTTGGTATGGGTCAGCATTCCCGTTTCAATCTTTAACTGGTCAACTTACTTTTTATCAGATAATTCACGGGCTGCTTCTTCAAATTATCTGGATTGTCGTTGCTGCAGCTTTAGGTAATTTGTGGCTCAATCATCAATTACATCGTATTGAGATTCAGGGGGGATAGTTTTGAAAAAATATTTATTTTTATTGGCTAAAACCATTAAATCTCAACTTGAATATAATCGGTCAGTATACTTACTTATTCTTGGCGAATTTATTGCTCAATTTACGTTCATCTTTAGTTTTTTGATTCTTTTTAAGTCATTAGGAAATATTAAAGGTTATACCATTAGTCAAGCGATCTTGATCTATGCAACTATCAATATTTGTTATACCTTAGCTGAAATGTTTGGCAAAGGAATTAATGATCTTGCAAAGCTGATTCGCAATGGAAACCTTGATGTTTACTTAATTCGTCCAATGTCTGTTTTATTACAAGTTATGGGAAATGCTTTTGAGTTTTCAAGAGTCGGAAGATTGATACAATCGTTGTTGATTTTTTTAATTACGGTATGGACTAGTCATATTAAATGGAATTTCTTAAAAGGAAGTGAAATGCTACTAATAATTATTGCGGGAATAATGCTGTTTCTTTCAATTTATTTATTTTTTGGAACGTTGTCATTTTTCACGACCCGTCAAGTAAGTATTTCGGTGCTCTTAATGGGCAGCGGATCAGACATTCTTCATTATCCGGCAAATGCCCTGCCTCGTGGGATTCGATTTATCTTAATGTATCTTCTTCCTTTTGGGTGTATAAATTATCTTCCCTTTAAATATATTCTTGGATTTTCTAATAATTATTTATTTTGTTTAACACCATGGATATGTTTCTTATTTTTTATTATGGTATTTGCTTTTTGGAAAACAGCACTATCAAAATATTCATCAACTGGTTCTTAATAATCAAGGAGGAAAATGATGTATCAAATTGAATTAAAAAAAATGAAATTTCATTCTCATATTGGAGTTCACCCTGAAGAAAAAATGGTTGGTCAAGATTTAGAAATCGATTTAAGGGTCCAATTAAATATAGCCCCTAATCTTCAGGATAAACTTTCAGATTATATTAGCTATGCCAAATTCTATTCAATTATACGTGATATCGTAGCAACAAGCCGGGATGATTTGATTGAAACCGTTGCTAAAAAAATCACAACTTCAATTAAAAATAAATATCCCAAGCAAATCGCTTGGGTTGAAGTATGTGTAAAGAAAAAAACACTTCCAATTGATGGAATTATGGAAAGCGCAAATGTCATTTTAAAGGAGTAACTATGAAAGAAATAAATATTGTTTATTTATCATTAGGGACAAATTTAGGAAATAAGGTTTTGAATTTAAAAAAGATAATCAAAGCATTTGAAGATGACCCGCAAATTGAAATTTTAAAAAAATCCAGTGTATTTGAAACTTCACCTGTTGGCGGGATTGAGCAAGATAATTTTTATAATATGGTCATCAAGATATGTACGACTTATTCCCCAAATGAATTACTTAAAGTTATTCACTTAATTGAAAAGCAATTAAAGCGAATAAGGAACATTCGTTGGGGGCCGCGAACGGCGGATATCGACATGCTTACCTTCAACAACCAAGAAATATCAACTTCTTGTTTAAAAATTCCACATCCAGAAATGTTAAACCGTTTGTTTGTTTTAAAACCTTTGTTAGAAATCACGCACTCGGCTTTTTATAGCTATGAAAAATTAAAACAAGCAGAAAAAAAGATTTTACAAAACGATGATCAAAAAATTATTAATAAAGGAGCTTTGAAATGAAGGATAATATTGAAAAGATTATTACACAACTTTTAGAGAGCATTGGTGAGGATCCTTCTCGTCCGGGAATTGTTGAGACTCCTAAACGAATTGAAAAAATGTATCAAGAAATTTTCAGCTCAATTAACCAGGAAAATTTTACGGACTTTAAGCTCTTTGATAATGATGCAGTTAATGAAAATCAAGACATTATTGTAACGGACATTCCATTTTATTCGATGTGCGAGCATCATATGTTGCCGTTTTTCGGAGTTGCGCATGTAGCATATATTCCGAATGATAAGATTATTGGGTTAAGTAAAATTCCACGCCTTGTCGATTTTGTGACTAAAAAGCTGACTTTACAAGAAAAAGTCACCCGCGATATCGCCCTTCAACTTAATAAAATCCTTCATCCTAAAGGGGTTGCTGTTCAAACGGAAGCAAGGCATATGTGTATTGAAATGCGTGGAATTAAAAAAACTAATTCAACTACGAAGGTCAAATATTATGATGGAATTTACCAAGAAAACAATCATATGCTAGATAATTTTATCTCAACAATCAACGGTTAGGTAATCAGATGGCAGTAAAATTAAGTGACTTTCAGTATACCCTATATGACCAACAGGACCGAATTCCATTTTTAAAACAGCTGATTGCTAAATTAGGAAATCCGGATAAAAACTTTAAGATTATTCATGTTGCCGGTACAAATGGTAAGGGGTCAACGGCAACCATGATCTCCAAAATTTTATCGGCTCATGGATATAAAGTCGGCCTCTTTACAAGTCCTCATATAATTAGTGAATGCGAATGCATTTCAATTAACGGACAACAAATAACGCCTTCAGATATTACTACAAACATTCTGAAAATTAAAAAAGTTATTACCAATGATTTAGGATTGGATATGGTTAAAAATATCTCGCAATTTGAAATTTTATTGGTGGTATCATTACTGTTTTTTGATAAGGAAAACGTTGATTATGCAATTTTAGAATGTGGTTTAGGCGGAGCAACCGATGCAACTAATGCTATTACAGCAAGTCAATATGAAATTTTTACGCACATTGCCCTTGATCACATTAAGGAGTTGGGCAATACCCTTGAAAAGATAATCCTAAATAAGGCAGGGATTATCCGCGAAAATTCCAATGTGATCGTCGCACCCCATCAAAAAGATGTTGTAAAAAAAATCCTTACTAAACAAACGCAAAAACATAATTCAAAAATTTTCTTTGCAACTAATCCCCCTTCTCATAAAAAAATTTATTTTTCGGCGGATTATCAATATGATAATTTTGCAACGGTGCTTAAGTTTTTTGAAATTTTTGATGATGGAGCGATTTCACCTCAAGAATGCATTCGAATCATTAATAACTTTCAACTAAATGGGAGGTTTGAAACACTCAGCCAATCGCCGCAAGTTATTTTAGATTGCGCACATAATCCAGATGGAATAACGCGGTTTGTAGAAACGGTAACTCAAAGGTTTAAAAACAAAAACAAAATTATTATTACGGGGTTTTTAAAAGATAAAAATCCGCATAAATGTATTGATGTTTTGGCCTCTTTGGATGCTCATTTTATTGTTACCACCCCTGAAAATGGACGCAAATGTGATGCTAGTGATTTATTTAAATATATTAGGAAAATGAATTACGCATCTTTTGAACTTCAGCCGCAGCCATTACAAGCATATCAAGCGGCAATTAATCAATCGGATGAAGATACAGTGATCTTCATCGTAGGCTCATTTTACTTAGCAAGACCAATTTTAAATTACTTACGAAAAGGAGAAAAATAATGAAAATTAATAAAATCAGCGGGAATTATGCAAATGATATTGTGTTAACTTGGGAACTTGGCGATTTTTCTGCGCAACAATTAGATTTTATTAGCAATCATTCTAAAAATTTATTTAAAGACGGTTCAAAACAAATGTGTGTGTTAAATATCTTTCAACTTGAAAAGATTGCTCAAGAAATTCCCGCCTTTGCAACAACCTTTAATAATGAACGAATTATCTGGTCGGGAAAGAATTTTAATTTTGATCTAACCACCTCACCGATTATTTACGCAATCTTCAACCTCTCTCCGGAATCATTTTTTACTCATGAGTCTGATGATGTAAATACAGTATTAAAATCGGTAGAAGAAAGTCTAGCCAATGGTGCTAAAGTTATTGAACTGGGAGGTAAATCAACTAAACCAAATTATGACAGTTCTGCAATCACTCCTGAAGTAGAATGGAATCGCGTTAAAAAGTTCTTAGTTCCGATCAAAAAAAACTTTCCAGACAGTATTGTTGCCGTTGATACCTACAACCTTGAAGTAATGAAAAGAAGTCTTGATTATGGGGCTGATATTTTAAACGACATTACCGGATTTCAAGAAGAAGCCAAAATTCAACTTCTTAAAACCCAACATCCAGCAGTTCTTCCTATGTTTAATGATCGTGAAGTTAAATATCGTGATCCAATTAAATCAATGGTAAGTTTTTTTGATAAGTTGGTAAGCAAAATGGAATCAATTGGAATTCCGCGGGAATCAATCTTATTAGATCCGGGTATTGGCTATTCGCACAATTCATCATCTAAGGAAGACGTTGCAAAATTAGCTTCATATAAGGAATTATCCCAATTGGGCTGTCCATTACTGACGGCCATTTCACGAAAGAGTTTTATGGGGAAGCAGTTCCCTAATGCGGGTTCACTGGAAATGACCCTTTTATCTGAATTAAGAACCATCCAAAATGGAAGCCGGGTTTTACGTGTTCATGACATTAAAGAAACCAAAGATTTAATAAACTTTGTAGGATTAACAATTTAGTTATCAAGTAATTCCAGCTTGTTTTTCAATAATTACCAATAAAGTGCCCTGAATTTGCGTTAATCAGGGCACTTTTTATTTTAATTTTTGGCAACCGAAAAAAATTCCGCTAACCAAAACGATTAAAGTAATAACGTTCATATAATTGAAAATATCGATCTTTTGAATTATGACTCCGCCTAAAATAGAATTTATAAGCGAAACGCCATCGATCAACATTGTTTGGAGAGCAACGTATTGGTGTATTTTTGGGGGTACGTGCATTTGAAGACGATATAATACAAAAAGTTCCAGAATAGATAGCATAAGCCGTAGTAAAAATATACATCCAATGAAACAGTTCGTGTTATGGATAACTGATGGGATGCTAAAGAAAATTAAAATGCTAATGAATGAAATTATTAAAATATTATTTTGATCAATGTTATGTTCGTTAATGAGTTTTTTAGAAATGATTCCCCCGATTAAATCAGCAATGCTTAAGATGAATACAAGCATTGCATAGCCGAAGTTAACGTTTTTTGATGTATTACTGATATACATAATTCCGTATGCGTCAACAAAGGATTTAAAAAGATTTAATAAAGAAAAAATGACAATTATTTTAGTCATTTTACCAAATTGAATTTTCTCTAATTTACATTCATTTGGTTCATCTTTAGGTGGAGATTGTAAAGGATTAATTTTAACCCTGACCGTTTCAATCAAAGAAATTAATGTAAATAAGATATCGAGTCCTAGAATCAGTTTATTAGAAATAAACTGATGCATTATCAAATAGGATGGAATAACTAATAACCGGCTTCCGTTAGAAAAGATTTTAAGTTGGCGGTTAAAAGCTAATAGTTTTTGCGAATCAGTAATGACATCTAAAGTTACCCGTTGAAAGGCTAAATTACTTCCAATCGCAAAAGTTTGTTCCAAGAATACGCAAAGCAACGCTAACCAAATGTTATTAGTAAATACAATTCCGCTTAAGACGAAAACGCGTAATATATCAAACATGATTAAAGCCTTTTGGTCGTTTAAGCGGTCGATTAATTTAGCTAGTTTTTTACTAACTAAAATTCCGGGAATAGTATACGAAGCAGATAAAATCCCCATCATAACTGGATTTTTATTCATCGAATAGATAATTACTACAATTACAAAATAATAAAACCAATCGCCAGTATCATTAAATATTCTTGAAGCTAATAATTTTTTATTCATTATCATTAACCCTTATTTCGTTAGTAAAGTCATCAATGTAACAACTAATAATACTAAAACATCAAATTTTCCAATTTTTTCTTTTAAGATCCAACTGCCGAAAACCACTCCATAAAGTGAGGTCATATTTAATAAGACCCAGGCAATTCCAGAAGTTTTCGAAGAAGTTGCGATCGTAAATGCAATTTGTGCTGCAATCGTTAAAACTGCCCGCAAAGCATATGCGATAACTACCGGTTTTACAATTTTAATTGAACCAGAATTAGTAAGGAAATTTTTGGATGTTGTAAATAATGAAACGAACGAAATTAACAAACGCAAATAAATCGTAATAATTGTAAATCCCATTAACTCCGGAATACCATGAATATCACTTACTAAGATTGGAGAAAAAGCGGATTGAAGCGTTAATAAAGGAACGATTACTAAAATTCCCTTTATCCATGTTTTAAATTCAATTTTTTGAGTACGCGGCGAAAAAGCAAGCAATCCGACAATTAGTGTTGAAATTAATGAAATGGAATACTGTTTGAAACTGAAGTAAGATGTCGTTAATGCTAAAGCAAGAGGAATAAAAATATCAGAAAGTTTTCCTGAAATAACGGCATCAATCAAAGGTAAATGACGGTAAAGATAACTGTATCCGTATGCAACTAATTGAACCAGCAACGCATAAATGAAGATTCGCCCCCATTGTTGAGGCCGTAATAAAAATTTTAAAGAAATAAAATGCTGTAAGACAATCAGAATGATAGTTGCGAGCCCGGTTGCCAAAATATTATTAATAAAATTGACGACGAATAAGTTTCCGTTACGATATCCCATCTGATAGCGGTCGATTACACTGATTACTCCGCGCGATGTTGATGATATTAATGCTGCTAATATACAAATCATAACTTCCTGGCCTTTCATAATTTGTAGATATTTTTTCATTAATCCTTAAAGTAATAACAATTCAATTTCAAACAAGCGGCTTTAACAAATCCATTTTTTTCATAAAAGGCGTTAGTCTTAGCGCTGTCATCAGTGATTAAAACTTTTTGCCGCACATCTGAATGCTGATCACAGATCTTTTTTAATAAAAGCGAACCGACACCTTGATGCTGGTACGCTGGTCTGACTAAGAGATCTTGGATATAAAGAATTGTCTCGTTATCGCCAACAGTTCTAATTAGCCCGATAAGGTTGCCGTTATCCCACGCCGTCAAAACATCTAACGAATTATGTAATGCGCGAAATAACTTACAAGGATCCTTAGTATATTCTGTCCACCCCCACTGATTCGTATAACGCTAACAATTGTTTTTGATCTTCAAATTTTTCATTTTTAATATCCATGATTGCTTTCCCCCTTTTTAAACTCTTTAAATTGAACTTCCATATTTAATATTTGATAATGCTCTTAATCTTTTAAATTTAGATAGTTGTTCTGCGGTTAATGAAATTGAATTTTCGCGTAAGCATTTAGCAGCTTCTAGGTTGAATGTATTAAGAATATTCGAAACTGGAATATGAGGCGCTTTTAACTCATTAATATATCTTAAGATTAAGTCTTTTATTGGTTTTTCAGTAAAAGAACTATATAATGCATTTAAAATTTGTAACGCATTTTGGGCCCTTTCTTGATTATCTGCAAACCACTTCATCATCATTTTCCCCTCCTATTAAGCTAGTAAATTATTGATTAAGTTTTAATTTACTGGCGTTCAAAATGATAAGTGCAATCCCTAAAAATAAAATTGAAACAATTGGTAAATACTGAATTGCGGCAGTGTTTAAAAACATCTGACCCGCAAAACTACCAAGACTTGCCCCTAGATTTTGGGCAGTTGTATTAAACGAAAGTGCCGTATTACGGTATTTATTTGTTAGTTTGGTAATTAACATTACTCCAAGCGGCCCGGTAATCCATTGCGTGGCGTTCCATAAAAACAAAATAATCCAAAAAATGATCAAATTAACACGGGCAACGCATAACATTAAAATAGCAGATCCTAAAAATAAAATTAACGCCATTTGATAGAATATCTGCGGCTTTTTCTTATCGCCTAAACTACCACCAATTTTAGAACCGACTAAGCTGCCGATTCCGAGAATAAGCATCGAAATTGTTAAATATCTATTTGAATATCCAATTTTATTAGAAAAAGGAGAAAGGTATGCGATAAAACTTGCATTGGCAGCCAACACTAACATGGTGATAATAATAATTGATATGAATTTAAGTGATTCGTCAGTGTTTTCCTGCCCCAAAGCTTGATTGTTTTTCTTCGTGACAGCTATGTTATCCGTTAATATTAATTTATCAGAATCAATTCCAAAAATGATGGTAACAATTGCTGAAAGAACTGAAATGATGAGAAAAATATATCTCCAATTTAAATATTCACCCGCAAAGGTACTTAAAGGAAGCCCAATGGCATTGGCTAAACTAAATCCCATATAAACAGTTGTAAGAATTGAACCGGAATGGGTAATGATTGCAGCCTGATTTAATAAGCGCACTACAAGTGTGGCAGCGCCAATGGCTGTAACTAAACGGCTAACAACTAGCATTGAAAGGTTTTTACTAAAAAATGCAAGTAGATTTCCTAACGTGAAGATAATAAAACTTGTAATAATCACGGGCTGATCATGAACTTTATTTAATACTGTGTTAATAATCGGACCACTAATTGCAAATGTTAAAGTGTAAACTGAAATCAAGATTCCTAGTGATCGACTAGGAACTCCTAATCCATTAGCAAGATTACTAGTAATTCCAACCGTTAACATTGCCATGATGCCCGTGAGAAATGTACTAATACTGTAAATTACACTTCGCATAATATTTTCTTCTAAATATCCAATCCTTTATGATTTATGAAATATTCACATATATAACAATTAAGTTAATATAAACATATATTCACATTAATGTCAATTTAATTTAGGAACTATATTACTAATACAAACCGTTAATATACGTATATTTATAAAAAGATTATTTTTGATAATGATATAATGTAAAAAAACAGTTTAGGGAGAATAAAATGACTAGTGATATAAAATCTGGAATTAAGTTTTGTTTACTTCTATTGATATTTATTCTGATTGTTAATACTGTATATGCAACAATTAAATTAATTATTGATTTTAGAAGTAACGTACCAACTAGAATCGCTTTAAAAAATTTAATAAAAAATATAACAAATGGAATAACTGAAATTCTTTCATATTTATCCTTTTAATAAAAATATGTATCTAATAAATAATAATTTATAAAAGTGTGATAACAGTCATGTTTAGTATATATTTAAACTGTATTTTAAATATCGCTTTAATTATTCATATTTTTAAAGTATACTTTAAAAATATGCTACAATGTTATTTGAATTAAAGTATATTTTAGAAGATTGGAGATTAATCAGATTGAAGTATGTGAAACGAAAAGAATATCTTGATTTTTTGCATCGCCACCAAGATAAGAAAATTATTAAGATTGTCTCTGGTGTTCGCCGATCAGGCAAGTCAACCCTTTTTGAATTGTTTAAGAACGATTTACTTGATGAAGGGATTCAACCTGCTCAATTAATTACAATAAATTTTGAAGATATGGATAATGAACCGTATACTCAAGCAGACAAGTTATATCATTACATTTCAAAACAGTTGATTCCAGATAAAATGAATTATGTCTTTTTAGATGAAATTCAAAATGTTAATCACTTTGAAAAAGCAGTCAATTCGTTATTTTTAAAGGATAATGTTGATTTATATTTGACGGGCTCCAATGCATATTTTTTAAGTAGTGATATTGCAACGGTATTAAGCGGACGCTATGTTGAATTAAAGATGTTGCCATTATCGTTTAAAGAATATGTGGAATGGAATCGTCAAAATAACAATACCAAAAAGAATGAAGAACTGTTTGATCAATATTTAGAAAGTTCATTTCCGTATACATTATTTATTGGTTCTGAGAAAGAAAAACTTGAATATTTGCAAGGAATTTATTCAACGGTGATTTTAAAAGACATTGTAGCTCGGCTTTCAGTTCGTGATGTTGAAGTTCTTGAACGAATTATTCAGACTTTGTTTAGTGATATTGGAAGCTTAGTAAATGTAAATAAAATAAAAAATACTTTGGTAAGTTCAGGATATAAAACATCTAATCCTTCAATTAGCAACTATCTAACAGGAATTACAGACAGTTTAATTATGTATCCAGTAAGTCAGTATGATATTCGTGGACGCCAATTATTAGGTGCTCAGAAAAAATATTATGCTGTTGATGTTGGGCTTCGGCGATTACTGTTAGCAGACCATCAGCAAGATTTTGGCCATGTTATCGAAAATATTGTTTTCTTGGAATTGAAGCGTCGTGGATATGAGGTTTATGTTGGCAATACGGGGAAGTACGAGGTTGATTTTGTAGCGATTGATGCCAAGCAAAATATTAAATATTATCAGGTTTCATTAACAACCTTAGATAAAAAAACACTTGAACGTGAGTTACGTTCGTTACAGGCAATTAATGATCAATATCCGAAGTATTTAATCACATTAGATCAAATTAATCGAACGGCAAATTATAACGGAATTCAAAAAGTAAACTTAATTGATTGGCTTTTAAACTCGTGAAGTGAGTGTGCTACAACAGAAAGTATTAAATAATGCTTAAGTGTCGTTATGAAGAAGAACTACCCATTCTTGATATTAAACGTAATTTCATATAAAAAACGCCCGAATGAATTGGTTAAATTCAAACGGACGATTTCTTTATATACACGTACTAGTTAACCTTTTAATACTTGTTTAAGGCTATCAAGCACCCAACAAGCATTGGTACAAGGATATTTTGTAAAGAATAACATTATGGATACCTAACTGCTGGCTAACAGTTAGTTTTTTTATTTTATGCACGTTGTTTAAACAAAATATACCCTAAATAAATATGGTTTATAAATTATAATTAGTCTTAATCAAATCTCTTTAGCGATAAGTAGAATTTAAGGTAAATCATAAGGGAGTGGATAATTTAGAAAAATAAAATTTAAATTAAATTATGCTTCTTGTTCAAGATTTCTAATTTCACGTACAAAGTCTTTACGAATATGATATGAGAATAATAAGGCAATTACATCAATGATGATAAATGCAATAATTGTAACGGTGTATGTATGCAACAATTCATGGGTAACCGATAATAATACAGGACCAACTAAGCCTGCGACTGCCCAGGCTGTTAAAACATATCCGTGAATTGCACCTAGCTCTTTAGTACCGAAAACATCGCCAAGGTAAGCAGGAATAACCGAGAAACCTGCCCCATAGCATGAAAGTAATAAGCAAAGGGCAATTGTAAAGATAAATGGCAGTTTGAAAATCAACATTAATGCCAACATCAAAATATCAACAATAAAAATCAATGAGAATGTATTCGGACGACCGATATAATCTGATAAAGTTGCCCAAACTAATCGTCCAAACCCATTGAATAAACCAATAATGCCGACCATTACGGCTGCTTTGGTAACCGTCATTCCAGTCATTGACTGGGCCATTGGAGATGCTGCTGATACTAATCCAATTCCGCAAGTGATATTAATGAAGAACATAAGCCATAACAAACGGAATGAACGTGTTTTTACAGCTTCATTAGCTGTAAATTGTTTGCCATCAAGGAAAGTTGATTTAATTGTTGTTTTAGAATTTTCAACCTTAGGAATTTCATTTTCACTTGGTCGTTTGATAAATTGTGCAGAAATAATCATCACAACAAAGTATACTAAACCAAGTACATAGAAAGTATTGACCAAACCAATTGCTTTAATCAAGGCTTGAGCAACAGGACTTGTAAGCAATGCTGCAAATCCAAATCCCATGATAGCTAAACCAGTTGCCAATCCGCGACGATCAGGGAACCATTTGATAATGGTAGAAACGGGAGTAACATACCCTGCACCTAATCCGATTCCGCCAATTACACCATATCCTAAATAAAGTAATGCTAAGGAATGTAAATGAATGGCTAATCCAGTAAGGGCAATTCCAGATCCAAATAAAATACTTGAAACAGTTCCTGTAATTGTTGGTCCAAATTTTTCAACCGCTTTTCCCATAAAAGCAGCGGACATCCCAAGACAGAAGATCGCAAGACTAAAAGCAAATGAAACGGATGCCTCACTCCAATGTGTCTGAGCAACAATTGGTTTTGAAAACACACTCCACGCATAAACTGATCCAATCATTAAATGAAACATTACTCCAGCAAATGCGACTACATTACGATTTTTTTTCAATCTTTTTTCCCTCCAAAATTTACAATAACCCGTTAATTATATCTAAAAACAAATTATTCTGCCAATTTAGCTGCATATTCAATATCGTGATCATCAAGATACTGTTCAATTTGACCAATTGTAATCATTGGAATCTGATAATCTTCGGCTAATTTATATAATGCATCCCGGCGAGCCATTTTTCCGTCTTTGTTTAAAATTTCAATAATGACCGTTACCGGTTCTGCACCAGCGATATAAGCTAAGTCAACGGTTGCTTCGGTATGACCATTCCGGACTCTGATACCTTTATCTTGAGCAATAAGTGGTTGAATATGGCCAGGATGATTAAATTGTTCCGGTTTCGATGCGGGATCCGCAATTTTTCTAATGGTTGCTGCCCGATCATATGCAGACACCCCCGTTGTTACTCCAGTTGATTCAAAAGTGGCGTCCGTTGTGACCATGAACGGTGTTTCATTCGGATCGGTACTATGTTCTACCATTTCTTTGAACCCTAAGCGCTTGGCAATTTTAGAATTGATGGGTACACACATTAACCCATTAGCAATCCCTAACATTTGATAAACAACTTCCGGTTTAATTCGATCACCCAAGGCAACCAAATCGCCTTCATTTTCTCTTGATTCATTATCTGCCAAGATAATGAATTTTCCATCTTTTAAAAATCGAATAGCATTTTCAACAGTATTTTCCATTTCTTACAGCTCCTTCCTTTATGTTTGTAATTTTAACAGACATTAAACAACACATCAATACTTATTGTACGCATTATTTAATAAATTAAACAACAAATAGCTGTTTTTGTTTTTATAAAAAATTAAATTGCGAACTATTTATAAACGCGGGTTTTATCGATATTTTTCCCTTTTACATCCCAAATGTTTATCAAATTTTACCAAAGGCGAATTCTAAAATTTAATTATTTTCAATTATTTCATAATTTGGTTCCAATTATGAAAATCAATATCTTGAATTATTAATTATAAAAAAAGATCATGACTTTCGTCATGACCTTTGCTAATCATAAATAATAATTAAGCATTTTTGTTTCGTTTATTATCAAAGTATAAAATTACTAGCGCTAAAACCCCAAAGAATACCGGTCCAATTGCGGTCCAAATAAAGGTCTTGATATCGTGATCAAAAATCGGCTTAATCACTGAAAAGATAATTCCGAATAGGACTGTAAGCCAAGCAATGACCGTAAAAATCCATGTGGTTTTTTTGCTTTTATAAACTTCAAATGATTGTTTTTTACCTGCCATTTTCTTTTTGAAAAATGGAAAGGCACCAATCAAGAATAAGTATGGTACTGAAGTAGAAACATTCATCATATCAATCAAAATTGTGTAAAACCCTTGTGCGGTTGAACCTCCAAATGAAATTAATAATAATACAACCGAAATTAACCCTGCCTGCCATAACATTGCGTTGGCCGGCATTTTTTTATCGTTTAACTTAGTAATACTTTTTGGCCAAAAACGCTTAGGTGAGCCCATAATAAACGATTTCAACGGTGAATAAACCATTACAAAGAATGTTGCTGTAAAGGCTGACAGTTGGACCAATCCCATAATTCGTACAAGCCATTTTCCAACCTCATTTGCAACAACTAAAGATGCTCCAAAATGAACTGCTAACGTATAACCCAAATTGCTGATCAATACATATGGAACATTTCCTAAGTCAACATTTGAATGATTCAATAAATGGTTCCAGTTGGCTGTTACACCCCAGAATAACATCAAAACGGCATATGCAACAATCATGAACAAACCAGCAATAATAACCGCTTGAGGGAAGGTTCTTTCAGGCTTCTTTACTTTATCCGTAACACCTCCCATTGTTTCCATTCCACCATATGAAAAGATGGCGTATACAATAAATGAAAGCATCCCTAATGGAGATGAGAATAACGGATTAGGAGATTTAACGAATCCGCTGGCTGTAATTGGCTGTGCAAAATGACCATGTTGCATTATAATGCAAACAATACTTCCTAAGAATACAAACGCTGAACATAAGATTACAAAAATTCCTCCAATTGAAGCAATTTTAGAAATTTTATCAAATCCGCGAATAGCACAGAAAGTAACAACAAAAATAAAAATTACTCCTAAAATTCCTAAACTTGCGTTAGAAGAAAGGCCAAATAAATGCCAATTTTGGGTTGTATCTTTACCAAAAAATGCCTCTGAAAAGTTAATGAAGTTCATCGAAGTATTAGTTAATAACCAGATGATCCAAGAAGCAAGCCAAATAAATGTCCCAGTAAAAGCAAATTTTTCGCCAACTGCAAACTCAAGCCAGGAATAAATTCCCCCATGAGCATCTTTCAAGACAGAGCCGTATTCAGCAAACATCAACGCAGCAGGAATAAAGAATAATAAAGCTGCCAATACATACCAAATAATCCCGGCATACCCCATCTGGTAAAAACCAATTGCCGTATTCCCAATTCCGTAGATTGAGGAAACGATCATTAAAATGAGCGCTAACAATCCCATTTTTTTCTTCGAACCATCTTCGGATTCCATTCAAAACATCCTTTCAATAATTTAATATTACAATTTAATTATACCGCTTTAATGAAATTAGAAATAATTAATTTTTAAATTAAAGTAATATAACTTTTCTAAATAAAAAATACGTGATAATTGTCAACATTATCACGTATTTTTTAGTAAAATTACCCTTTTAGTTTTATAATTTATTTTTCATTTTTAACAGAAATCTTATTTCCATTAGTAGCATTTAACTTAACTGTAACCTTCTTGTTGCTCTTAGCTGCTTTGCTTGATGCTTTTGAGCTCTTCTTAGCTTTAGCATCTTTAACGCTTGAACTTTTAGCGGATGAAACTGAAGATGAGCTAACTGCTGTCACTGTCCCATCAAATTCAACTTCATAAACTGGAGTTTCAGTTCCATTTACTTTTTTCATTTCAAGTTTCCATGATGTTGGATTGCCATTTACGTTAGCGTACTTCTTTGCCAAGTTGATCGCATCAACCGGACTCTTCTTTACATCATTAATATTTAATGCATTGGCATCCTTTTTATCACTTGAAGACATTTTTTTCGTCTTGTTTTTGATAATTTGGTTAGTCTTTTCAGCATTAACAACCATTTTGGCACTCTGAGTCTTTTTAGCGTTGAACCCTTTTAATTCATAAACCGGTTCTTGCTTATTGTCGCTGTGGTTTTCAACAGAAACTTCTTTTAATGAGAAATTTTTATTCTTATTTGTAAAAATCTGTTGTAACTGTTGGGCATTTTCGGTATATTGGCCAGCGTTAATCACTTGATCGGCGTTAACGCTTGCGCCGATCATGCTGAACCCTGCAGTCATTGTTAGTGCAGCACCTAAAAGAACTAATTTATTATTTTTCTTCATACAAATTACCTCCTATAACTTAACAAAACTAATTATAAAAGAATAATTTGGTTAATCAGTTACTAAGCCTCAGATTTTTGATGAAAGATTTTTGATATTTAAGAAAAATGTGTGAAAGTTACCAGTTTACTTGGTACCCAAGCTATATCCAATTCCCCGGACAGTTCGAATAATTCGATTTGAACGGTCATTATCGTGAATCTTTTGCCGTAACAATCGAATATAGACATCAACGATATTTTGTTGTCCTTTAAAATCTTTACCCCAAATTTGATCTAAAAGCATATCCCGGGATAACACATCTCCCTGATGTTCAAATAACAATAGAAGCATTTGAAATTCACGGTGGGTTAACCGAATACTTTCGCCATTTCGATAAACCTGACTAGTTTTTAAATTTAATGTTAAATCCTGAATACGATAAATACTATCATTAACTGTTGTCCGAGTTTTATTTCGTCGAATTACAACATGCATTCGTGCCAATAATTCTTCTGTTCCAAATGGTTTAACTACGTAATCATTAACTGCTGAATTACTTACAACGGCATTTACATTATCATGGCTAACCATTGCGACAACTGGAACGTTACTTTCATGATGAATTTGTCCAATCACATCGGCCGCATTGATTTTGGGATCGTCCCAGTCAATAATGATTGCCTGAATTGTATTACGTTCCCGTTGATAAATTGTAAGTGCCTGTTCATGGTCCCCCGCCCACAAAACTTCTAAATTAGTTGATACCGAAATTAATGAATCGCTCAATCCTTTTTTGTTGGTGACAAGTAAAACTTCTTTCTTTGTCATTCAACAACATCCTTTATTTATTATATTTTCACTTTACAAGTAAATAATACCAAAAGATATCTATGAAAAAAAAGACTAAAATAAGAATTATTTTTAAATTATTCTGAATTTTATAGTGATTTTGATAAATAAATTTTTCTAAAATTCCAATAATATCATTTTGTTTATTCTTTTCGTTCCGAATTTAAGGTAAAATTAACCTGATACTTTAATTAAAGGAGTGAATTCAAAAATGATGGCGGATGTTAATCAATCAAGAAAATCCTATATTACATGGCCAGTGTTGGCATTAATGGATTTTGTAACCGTTATTGGGTTTGATGATTTGATTTATAACTTTCAAAATCAAGGATTAAGTGTAATTTCAAGTTGGGTAATCATGTTATTTATTTACGTGATTCCCTACTCATTGATGGTCGGCCAGCTCGGATCAGTCTTTAGTAAGGAAGGCGGTGGTCTAAGTTCGTGGGTACGCGGAACAAGCGGCGAATTTCTCGGTTATTTTACCGCTTGGACTTATTGGGCAGCCTCAATCCCATATGTTGTTGATACAGCTAATTCGGTGGTTGTCGGATTAGGATGGTGTTTCAACGGGAATGATTCCCTTGAAAATCACCTTTCAAACGCTAAATTTGCATTATTGAGTTTATTGGTTTTTGTAATTTTTATTTTTATTCAATCACGTTTTAAAAATTCATTGGAAGTTTTAAGTACAATTGGTGGGGTTGCAATGTTTGGCATGACTGTTTTATTTGTAATCATGACATTCAGTGCGTTAGTTGAAGGTCGCCATATTGCAACTCAACCGTTTAATTTGCATGCAATTCTTCCAACTTTTAATTTTAAATATTTTGCAACAATTGGAATGTTGATTTATGCAATGAATGGAGCTGAATTGGTTGCTCCATTCGTTACTCGTATGAAAAAACCGAAATCTGACTTTCCTAAAGCAATGATTATGTTAGCAGTTATGACCGCATTCTTAACGATTTTTGGTTCCTTTTCCCTTGGAGTATTCTTCAATGCTCACCACTTACCAAATGATCTTAAAATGAACGGTTCCTATTATGCATTTCAAGCCCTTGGTCGACAATTTCATGTTGGAAACTTTTTTATGTATTGTTTTGCATGGACTGAAGTCTTCTATATGTGTGCTTTGTTAGCTGTTTTATTAGATGCAATGACACGAATCTTAATTTCCGATACTGGTTCAAAATACATGCCAAAATTTTTACGAAAAACCAATGCAAATGGATTGCCAATTAATGGGTACATTTTAACTTGCGTTTTAAGTGCTTTTATTATTGGATTAGGGGTTTTTCTTCCTGACATGAACGACATTTTCAATTGGCTGCTGAATTTAAATGGTATCGTTTCACCTGGGGTTACTTGTTGGATTTTCTTTGCATTTATCAAAATTCGTGAACGAGAGACGCAATTTCCATCTGAATATGTCTTTATTAAAAATCAAAAGTTTGCACTGGTCGTTGGATGGTGGATGCTAATTGTTACAGCCGTTGCAACGGTTTTAGGAATTGCTCCACAAGATGTTAGTCAATTTTCTGAAACATGGTGGTATGAATTAGCAATCAACCTCATTGCAATTATTGTTTTAATTGGATTAGGCGCTATCATGCCATATGTGACCCGGCGCGAACAACGCAGTTCAATCGGTGAAGCTTTTACGAAAATACAATGGATCGGCATGGTTAGTGTCTTATTAATCACAATGATCAGCAGTTTTTATCTTGGCGGCACCCATCTTGCAATGCGCTGGTGGTACATCGGGGGTCTTAGTCTAGTGGGAATCATTTTAATTATTCTGATTGGAAAAAAAGAATATACCGCTACAAAATAATTCGTGAAATTTCTTGGATATTAAAGAGTTATCTTTTACAATGAAAGTAGTAAAGGAGATCTTAACCATGAATTTAGATAGTGTATTCGTACTTAAAAGTAAAGAAAAGGGTTATGTTAGTTCAGTTAGTGGTGAAGAAGGCCATGAAAAAGTAACTTACAGTGATTTTTGGATGGATGCCAAACCGTTTATGGACTTTGACGGTGACAAAGATGATAGTTGGTATCCAGTTCAACTAGCTAACCGTTTAGGATTGAAAATCGTTAAAATCACTGCAACTGAAGATGACTTTGAATAATAAATTCCAATTTGGAATAAAAGCGAAAGCTGTGACAATTGTCACGGCTTTCTTTATGAGAGAAAGAAGGAAAATCAAATTGCAAGTAAGTCATCACCGCCGATGGATCGTTTTCGGAGCGATTGCCTCAATTTTTTGGGGATTATCAGGAATTATTGCAAAGTTTCTATTTGAAGTTCCGCAAATGACACCAGTTTTTCTTACGCAGATCCGAATGATTTTTGCGGGCGGAATCATGGTATTATTAGCAGCCATTTGTGGCCGCCACCCTTTTGTCGTTTTTTATGACCGGTATGCGGTCCTTCAATTTTTGATTTACGGTATTATTGGCATGATTCCAGATCAGTTGTTTTATTTCATTACGGTGAATTATGGGAACGCATCGATTGCGACGATTCTTCAATTTGTTGGTCCGTTTTTTGTAATGCTTTACATGGCATTAGTTCATCATCAACTCCCCCGGCGAATTGAAATCATCAGTGCGATCGTTGCCTTTATTGGGGTAGCAATGGTCGCGACGAACGGCAGATTTACCCATCTTGCAGTTACGCCAGCCGTTTTATTTTTTGGAATTCTATCTGCAGTTGGAGTAATGACAACGACGGTTAGTCCCCGTCAGTTACTTCAAAAATATGACGCGCTTACGGTCACCGGTTGGGGAATTTTGATTGCAGGAATTGCGTTATCGATTTTTCATCCGGTGGTTCCCAAAGTAAGTTTAGCGCCGATAAACTTTGTTGAGATCATCGGCGTAATTTTAATTGGAACGATCATTCCGTTTCTGTTATTCTCGGTGGCACTTAAACACGTCAACCCAACGATTATGAGTTTATTGGATGCCTTTGAACCAATTACGGCGACTTTTGGCTCAGTCATCTTAATGGGATTAACACTTAGCGTTGCCGAAATTATTGGCTCGATTTTGATTATTATTGCGGTAATTGGGTTAAATTATCAGCCGAAGAAATAAAATTTAATGGCTATTTCCAATGAATTAAGGACTAAGTTCTATTTTAAAGAAAACTTAGTTCTTTTTTTGCTATATTTAGTTTTGGTCAGGGAGATTTAATTGCTTTTTTAACATCTTTTATACGACGAAATGAAACTTCATACCTGCATGAATTAGTCAATGTAACCAACCTTTTACTTACATCAAAATGAATAATATTTTCGGGATTAACCAAGATCCCGCGGTTAATTTTCAATAATTTTATGTGTTGCCGATGAATATCTTTGATGCTACTTGAAAATTCTATTTTTTCGCTTAGAGTAGATAAAATTACCTTATGAGGACTAGTTGAAGCTTCGATTGCAAGAATATCATTTAATGGCAAAATTTTGATTTCATGCCCTAATTTAAATTTGAATAACTCTTTTTTTAAATTTAAACATTGTAAGTAATAGTCGTATGCATATCGCAGATCTTCTTCAATTCGACTTTTTATATTGTAATTAGAATGATTCTTGATAATATAATCAAGCGGAGAAATTCGCGCTTCAACTGCTAGGAGTAAATATTTTATGTCAGTAGTAATAAACACAATTTGAGCAAGCGGAAAGGAAGTCCGGACCCATTTTCCAAGTTCAAGGCCTGTAATTTCTTTTTTTAAATCGATATCAATGAATACTAAAATATTCTTATCAAAGATTTCAATAGCTTCCCTTGTCAAGAAATCAATGATATCGATTGGATTAGACGTTGCGATTTGTAACTTACTATTGAATTCGTTTATCATGATATGATTCTGAATAATTGTACAATATTCTTTTAGTTGAACCGGTTTATCTTCACAAAGCAAAATAAGTAACATAGCATTTTCCCTCATATGTCTAAAGTTGTTGAATTGGAATGCGCGTAAATGATTTATGCCATTTAGCTGGCATATTATGGTCAACGATAATAATCACAGTGTTTGATAATGTATTTAGATATTCGTATAAGTTGTTTTGTATATCCTCATTTAAATTACTTATCAGTTCATCTAGGATAACAACATTATTTTTTCGATCAAGTAAAGCTCGTATTATTTTTATTTTCTGAATTTGTCCTGTACTCAATAATACTTTATTATCTTTTTTGGCTATATCATCTATTTTTAAGTTGAGGTTTAATATCTTAGCAATTTTTGAATATTCTTTTTTGTTATATTTATTTAGTCCAATAATTATATTTTCGTTAACTGTTCCATCAAATACAAACGCATCATTTGTGACATATAATATTTTTTTAATATTTTTTCCTAGATAAATTTTCCCTTTTTTTTTAGGAATCAGATTAGCTAAGGTTTTTAAAAATGTACTTTTCCCTGATCCATTTGGACCATCAATAAAGTAAATACCATTTTTAATTGATATGCTCACAGATCCTAAATTTCTATCATATCCAAAAGTTAAATTATCTATTTTAATCTTGTTAACATAGTCAGTGCCATTATAGTTATCGACTATTTTTAATTCTGAAATTTTTTTAAAATAACCATTTATTCTTTCAATAGAGACATCCATTTCTTTTTTTAAAGGAATAATTTGCATTAAATTGCTTATAGGAGAAAAAATTGCACCCGCAAAAGTATATATGGCAATTAAAGTTCCTATGCTCATCTCTTTTTTTAATACATAAATTATCCCTATCGATAAAACTATAAAAGGTGCTACTATTGAAAATAACGCAACACAACTATTAGAAAATGCCTGTAAAGTATCGTAATATATGTTATTCTTTTTCAAAAGTTTATTATTAATACTAAATTTTTTTAAAATATATTGTTGTGCTGAAAAAGCTTTAATTATTAGATTACCACTAATAAACTCCGTAATGTTTTTATTAACAGCATCTAGATAATGTTTAGATTTAAAATATATTTTTTGGATATAAATCCCGAGTATTATGTTAGTACATAATATTAATGGAATAGTTAATAGAAGTATTAATGTTAATTTTGCATTTAGAGAAAATAAAGCGCTTATATAGGATAAAATTAAGGTTGAATAATATATTATCAATATAAAAAAATTAACAATTTGTTGTCCTAATTGTTCGAAATCACTATTAATAATAGTTTTAAATTTTTCTCTTTCTTCTTGGAAATCAACAGATAACATACAATTAAATAGCTTCAATTTTTTCTCAAAAAGATAAGTTTGAACAATTTTTGATAAGAAACGACTAACTATAAATGATATTGTTGCCTGTATTATCAATACAGATAGTATCGTTATAAGTATTATTGACAATTGTTTTATGTTTTTATTTGCCAATTCATTAAATATATATTTAAGACTATATGGATAGGCGACATTGCATATCGCAGTACAGATAATTCCTACAGTGATTATTATAAATTGATGTAAATTTAAAGAAATCATTTTATTTAGTTTTAAAAGCATCTTCAATCGACAGCCTTTCGTTTAAAGATTTCCTCTAATGAAGGATATGATTGATTAAATAACGGAACATAACCGTATTCTTTGACAATATCCTTGAAAATTATTCTACCTATTCGTTCATTTACTAATTTCATTTTTATGTTCCCATTTTTCATTTGTTTAATGTCTGAAACGCCATTGTACTTTTTGAAAAACTCTGTATTTTGAACTCCATTAATTGTAAGGTATTCTCTAATAAATCCCTTATAAATATTCTTTATCTCATCATTTAAAACTGTTTTCCCATGTTTCAGCATCAATATTTTGTCAGAAACTTTTTCTACATTTTCCATACTATGACTTGAAAATATTATCATTGATCCTTTTCTTTTTGATTCTAAAATCGCATCATTTAATAGTTCAGCATTAACTGGATCAAGCCCTGAGAAAGGCTCGTCTAAAATAATTAACCTTGGTTCAAACATTAGTACAGCTATTAGTTGAATTTTTTGAGCATTTCCTTTTGATAAATCTTTTATTTTATCATTAAAATTACCGACTACGTCTAGTTTTTTCATCCATTTTCTTAAGTTTGTTCTTAAATTCAAATGGCTCATTCCGTGTAATTCTCCAAAATAGGTCATTTGATTGATTATTGTTTCATTTTGATATAATCCACGTTCTTCGGGCATAAATCCAAAAGTACCTCTCACTTTCTCATCAATTAATTTATTATTTATTAATATTTGCCCTTTTGATGGTGAAATAAATCCCATGATCATTCTAAAAGTCGTTGATTTCCCAGCGCCGTTTTGTCCAATGATTCCTAATGTTTCTCCTGGATATAATTTAAAATTTAAATCATCCACTGCTGTCTTACCATTAAAATTACGACTTACATGCCTAAGTTCAATCATAAAAACATATCCCCATTTCCGTTACAAATTACTCCAGTTACAATTGCAGCAGCTAAGCTTGTTCCAAATAAATTCATAATGAATTCGCTATTTGGGGTTGTAAATAATACTTTTAATTTGTCGTTTAAATTTAAATTTTTTTCTCCCCCGGGTACATATACATTTACGTATTTTCCATAATTGGAATAATTTGTCTTTTTTCCTTTCCGATTTAAAGCTCCAACTGTTATAACGTCTTCTAACATTGCTGGGACTATTTTGTAATTGTTTAACTCATCTAAGCATAAATTGTTATTCCCGGCAGATGTTATTATCCTCACCCCCGATTCTTTGGCGGTATGTGTTATTTTTTCCAACCTATGATATAAATTTAGATCTTTTTTGTTAGAAAGATTTAAAATGCCTTCCATCGAGATATTAATAACCTTATTGCCCTGTTTAATGGCACTTTTCAGAAGTTCAGGAAGTTGCTTGATTTTTCTGACTTTATAACTATTTAAAACAAGTTCTTCCGTGTTAAACATGCCTATCAAAGAAGTAACTGCATTACCGTGCCAATAATTTGAATAATCTCCTTGTATTTTTTTAAATCTTGATAATAAGTATGGACTGTTTGATTTAATTCCGTAGTCAATAATAGCTACACTTTTTGTCTCTTTCTTTAAAGAAAAAATTTCATTTGAAAGATTTTCAAGTAATTCTCGATTTTTTTCTTTTAAAATATTATTGCTTAAATACATATGCCAAGGCTCCTGTTAAGTATGGAGAATTAGTAACATTTTGATTCAAAGGAATATTTTCCGTAAAGTTAATAGCATCATCTATTTTTTGATTTGTTTTATTAAACTTAAATGGAAATGAATATATTTTTTCGTTTGTATGTGAAGTAATTATTTTTCTTGCGTATTCCATTCCAGCCCAACCGGTTAATAAACTATCATCTTTAATTTTTTGTTTCTTATTTGCAGCCAATAATTTTTTATATATAGAAATGACTTTTTTCGAAGACAAAAATTGTGGCCGATATTTTGCAATAACAATTAACCATCCTGAAAAATTTAGTAACCCCGGATATGAGTATCCAATATTTATTTCATTTTTATTTTCGAAAATAATGCCTAGTTCATCAATGTGTTTAATATAATTATCTAAAACATCTGTTATATAAGTTGAGTTTTCGTGATTTGTTAAAGATTTTTTAATATCAAAAGGAGTTAATAAATAAGATAACTGTATTAATCTTATTTGCTTTTCTATAATATTAGTGTCAAGCGACTTTATACGTTGTAAAATTGATTCATTAATTGTCATATTATTCTTAAACAAAGTAGTCGAAATAATATCCTTTGATATATTAATTAATTGATTATTTTTAGATGTTGATTGCCACTTAAAATTCCAAAATCAGATTTTGCCCCGCCAATTACTTTATAAAAACTTTCCTTGGCCTTTAACAAAATTTGTTCGCGGTGAACAACAAATAAAAAACGGTGCGGCTTAAATTTCTTCGTCCATAAAGCTGCTAAGTAAGTTTTTCCCGTTCCTGTTGCTGAAACGATCAGTCCTCGCGAAGCGTGTTGTTGATAATACAAATCTTCTAACTCGTTAAGGGCAGCTGCCTGCATTTTATTGGGCGTGATTGCAGCTGATCGATGGGCTGATATTTTAGATTGCGGGCGTTGCGGTTGGGGTTTAACATAACCTACCTGATATTCATCGATCCAATCACCCGTTAACGGGACACTTTGTTGTTGTAACCGGTCAAATTCCAGGTTAAGTTGTTTAACAAACTTTCCCTGATGCATTGAGGTTAGGCGTAAATTCCACTCTTGATTTTGAATCAGTGCACTGCGGGTAAAATTCGCACTTCCAATATATGCCGTTTGATATTCATCGTAATCAAAGAAATACCCCTTCGCGTGAAATCCGGGAGTATTCACGATATGAACATCAAGATTAGAGATCTTCAGTAATTCCCAAAAGACAGCGGGCTCATTAAACCTTAAATATGTTCCAGTGATTAGGGTCCCATGCACGCCTTTATCTGCCAGCTCCTTTAAAATCACTTTTAACGGCGTCAACATATCACGGGTAATGAAAGCCACTGCCCATTTAAATTCCTTACAATGCAACAATTCGTATTTAAGATGTTGCCATAAACAATCTTGCGGCTGATTGGTAATGATTTGCGGTGCAAGATATTGGTTAGAATGATTTGAATTTGCCTGAATAAGACTGTTAGCCAAAATTTGATCAAAAAATTGTTTTTTCAACTCAATTACTCCTCTTGGTAGTAAGAAAGAGATTGTGATTTATATCACAACCTCCTTTTCATTAATCATTAAATTCTTGATATGGATGCTCCCTTAAAATTCGACTGTAAAAGCTGATTTCATGCAAGGTTTCCAGCAATTTCTCCTGGTAATACGCTCCAGATGGCGCATCTTCAAGCAAAAAGCCATCCGTTGAAAAGTTTGCTGTAATTTTACCGACCGTGGTAATCATTGGTAAAGTGATAAATCCTAACCGATTGATCACTTCGCGCAGGGCTTCACCACCAAATTGACCAGCGCGCATATTATCGGCGTAGCTAATGATTTTGGCTGGTTTCCGGTTTCCTTCAAATGCAAGGTAATCAATTGCGTTTTTCAAAACGGCCGGAATTGAATGATTGTATTCCGGAGTAATGAAGATGTATCCGTCAGCAGTTTGCATGTCGTCGATCCATTGCTGTTCGTTTGGCGCAAGCCCCCGTTCCGGATTATTGATCGGTGGTAAGTCTTCATGGAAGAAATCCAAGTGATATTGATCTAACGTAATGAACTTGAAGGTAACTTCATCGAGTTCACTGACGAACGGTGCGATTTTATTTTCAAGGTATTTAAGCAATCGTTTGCCAATTGCAATCTGACGGTTGCTTCCTAAAATAACATTAACTGTAACCATTTTATTTTTCCTTTGATGATTTTTGGGTAACTAAAAATGTAAATAACAATGCAATCAATTGTAGGATAAACAGCAGGCAAAATGCCGTTCGAACCCCGATCATGGTTCCAAAGGCAATCTGATGCGTTACATTTTGATGTTCGGCAACGATCGTTGCGACAATTGAAGTTCCCAATGCACCAGCTAATTGTTGTACGGTATTCAAAACCGCATTCGCATCGGTGCTGAATTGATTCTCAACTTGGTGCAGCCCGCTTGTCATCGTGTTTCCAGAACTAAATGCCTGTCCCATGATTGCAATTGCAAAGAAGATAATAATCATCCAAATCGTCATCTTCGGCATGAAAATGCTGAAAAGCAAGGTGGCAATGGCATACAAAATGAATCCTAGCATGATCGGCTTCCGCGCTCCCCAAACATCGTACATCTTTCCGCCAAGCAACGACAGGAAAATTCCCAGCGTTGTTCCTGGCAAAAGCAATAAACCAGCAATGAATGCATTTTGGTGAAGTGATAATTGCGCAAAGTTGGGTAACAAGAAGCTTGTTCCTAAAATACTAAACTGCGAAATCATCAGCGCAATCATACTTAAATCAAACCGCCAATTTAAAAATACATTAGTTCGAATTAACGGATGTTGCGGTTTCTTTGAATACTTATAGAATCCAATGATGGCAATCACACTGACTAACAGTAAAACAATGACCCGCCAGTCAAGCCACCCAGAAATTGAAGCTTGGTTCGTTGCAAACACTAGGCTGCTGAATGCAATTGCTAAAATGATCCAACTAATGAAATCAAATTTTAAGTGTTCAATCGCTGATTTCTGGGTAATTGAAGTTATTCCAAGAATCAACGAAATCACTAGCAGCGGTAATAATACTAAGAAAATAACCCGCCAGCCAAACATCTTAACAATGAAACCACCCATTGTTGGTCCAACTGCCGGCGCAATTGCAATGATTAAGTTCGCAAAGCCCATTACCGTTCCGGTCTTGGAAATCGGGACCTGTTCAACAATGATGTTAAACATCAACGGTAATGCGATTCCGGTTCCAATACCTTGAATCAATCGTCCAAGTAAAATAATTGCAAAGGATGGCGCAACCATGGCCGCAACCGTTCCTAAAATAAAGAATAAGTTTGAAATTATAAATAAGTTTTTCGTCTTAAAGCTGCGTTTTAAAAATGACGATGTTGGAATTACGAGTGCAAGAACCAGTAAGTATCCGGTCGTCAACCACTGCACCGCAGATGTTGAAACATGAAAATCACTCATGAGCGTTGGAAAAGCAACATTCATCGCAGTTTCAACAACAATCCCGGCAAATGATAAAATTCCCGTCGCGGTAACCGCGCGTAAAGTTTTTGAATTCATTCAATAATCCTCCGTAAAAAATATCACAGTTGATTATTATAGCAAATAAAACGACGAAAACAAAAAGGGCCGCACCGCATGCGACCTTTTTTAATCTTTAATTTTAGTCTTTTACCAAACGTATAATCCAACCATTGCAGCTGAAAGAAGTGATACAAGAATTCCTGAAAGAAGCATGTATCCAACGTTCTTTGAGATTAAGTCATTCTTTTCACGATTTACGATTCCCTTGAAGCAACCGATGATCATTCCGATTGTTGAAAGGTTAGCAAATGATGTTAAGAAGACTGTCAAGACAGCTCTAAAGTGTGGTGCAAAGGTATGGATGATTGGTGAAACCTTCCCCATAACAACGAATTCGTTGGTAATCAACTTTGTTCCCATGTACTGACTTAATTGTAAGACAGTATGCGGATCGCCGCCGATCCCTAAGAGCCATGCAAATGGGTAAAGGATGTAACCAAGGATCTTTTCCATTGACCAAATATGTACTAATGAAAGAATCTTGTCGATCAATGCGGCTAAAGCAACGAATGTGATAACGTTAGCAGCGATGATCAATACCAAACGGCCGGCACCCAAAATTGAGTCACCTAAGAATGAGAAGAATGGTTCTTTCTTACCATCAGCTTCAACATCGCCTGATTCTTTGGCTGCTGAACCTTTCATTGTGGCAATTGTATCTTAGGCTTCGGAAACTTCAACCGGGTTAAGCATTGCAGTTACGATCAAAGCGTTGATCACGTTGATCGGGACTGCAGTCAAAATGAATTGAGCCGGCATCATTTGCATGTATGAACCTAAAATTGAAGCTGTAACACAACTCATTGACATCATTGCAAGAGTTAAGTTCCGAGATGCCTTCATTTGTTTTAATTGAAGGGATGAAACTGCTAAGGCTTCAGTATTTCCTAAGAACATCATTTCAACAGCGAAGAATGATTCGAACTTTGGTTGTCGAGTAATAAATGCTAAAATTTTTCCGATCCACTTGATAACCCATGGTAAGAAACCAATGTAAGTTAAAATATCAAATAATGGAACGACCAAAAGAATTGGCAACAAGACACTGACAAAGAAGTCCATGTTCTTCACGTGAACCATACTTGGAATACAGAATGCGATCCCTTTGTATGCGACTTGAATCAATGTATCGAATCCAGCAGCCAAGCCCTTAACGATGTCACGTCCCCACGGAACCTTAACCAGGAAGAACGCCATTAAAAGGTTGAAGACTACCATAATACCGATACCCTTCCAATCGATCTTTTTGCGGTCCTTTGAAAAGAGCCAACCGATTAGAAGGAAGATAAGTAAACCAATAATATTAACTGCGAGATACAATTATTCTCCTCCTCAATATAATTGCTAGTAAATTTATAACAATCTAATTGTACCCAATTAAATTCGATAATTCAATTAAATTATTAACATTAATAAAAAATAATATCTTATTGTTTGTAAATCAGTTCTAATATCTAAAATTATTCGTTTAATTTTATTAATTGGTAAGTTCCAATTTAATTTTTAATCATTGTGTTTAGCCGCTTTGGCTTCAACTTCTTTTTCGCTATTTGCTTTATTCGGTAAAATTAGGTTCAAAATAACGCCAATTACAGAAGCAACGGCTAATCCTGAAAATTGATATTGTCCAAGTTGAAGATAAGCATTGCCAATTCCGATTACGAGAATCGTTGAAGCAATCATTAAGTTGCGTTTCTTTCCCAGATCAACGTTATTATCAATCAAAACTTTTAATCCGTTTGAAGCAATTACCCCGAAGAGCAAGAATGAAATCCCACCGATTACCGGACTTGGAATTGATTGGATCAATGCACTTAACTTTCCGATAAAACTGAACAGGATTGCGAATAACGCAGCCCCACCAAGAACGTAAACACTGTGAACCTTAGTGATTGCAAGTACCCCAATGTTTTCACCGTAACTTGTAACAGGCGGGCCACCTACAAGTCCGGCGATAATTGATGCTGTCCCATCACCGGCAAGCGTATGGTTTAATCCTGGATCTTTGAAGAAATCCCGATCAGTTAATTCATTCAAGACCATAATGTGCCCCATGTGTTCGGTCATTGTGACGAATGCAATTGGTGCCATACTCAAAATTGCGCCCCAGAAAATATGCGGGTGATATGTCACAAATGGAATCTGAAATGCTGGCAAGCTGATCCAGTGCGCCTTGGCAATTGGCGCAAAGTTGACCAAGCCGAATAAGCATGCAATTCCGTAGCCGAAGACGATTCCTAAAAGAATTGGAATCAATCCCATGAACCCTTTGAGGTACATGTTAAAGAAGATCGTAATCATCAGGGTCAACAATGCAACCAAGAAATAGCGCAAATCATAGTGACCAGCGGCATTGAGCGTTGCATCTTTTGCAGCCGTTCCAGCAAGTGATAATCCGATTACCATAATGATTGGGCCGACAACAATTGGCGGTAAAATGCGATCGATCCAGTCAGAACCGATTTTGCTTACAATTAATGAAACAATCAGATAGACACAGCCAACAGCAATCGTTCCTTGAGCAATTCCTGGATAACCAACCGTCTTCATTAAGGCAACCATTGGCACAATAAATGAAAAGCTTGATCCCATATATGCGGGAATCTTACCCTTCGTAATCAGGATATACATCAACGTTCCAACGCCGGAACTGAATAAGGCGATTCCTGGATTTAGTCCAACTAAA
Source organism: Ligilactobacillus araffinosus DSM 20653 (assembly GCF_001435375.1). Taxonomy (GTDB): domain Bacteria; phylum Bacillota; class Bacilli; order Lactobacillales; family Lactobacillaceae; genus Ligilactobacillus; species Ligilactobacillus araffinosus. The sequence continues at coordinate 415,644 of NZ_AYYZ01000029.1, forward strand.
ATTGGAACCAAAACGGTTGAACCAAACATGGAAAACATATGTTGAATTGAAAGTCCAATCCACTGGCCTGGTTTAGGCCGCTCATTGACATCTAAAACAACATCGTGTTTTTTCTCTGCCATAAAACTTCCTCCTAAATAAAAATAGCCTTTGCATATCCTGTGATACACAAAAGCTATCTTCTAAATTTACTTTATGCAAATAAAACCGAACTGTCTTTTGTGGCCTCACAGGACCAAATTAAAGGACTCTTTTAAACTGTCATTCAGTATACTTGCCATTTGAGCGATTGTCAAATTAATTATTTTTCGTTAGCGATTACTTGCTTTAATTCATCGACCTTATCTGTCTTTTCCCATGGAAGATCAAGGTCATCCCGACCGAATGCACCGTAAGCAGCTGTTTGCTTGTAAATTGGCCGACGCAGGTCTAACATTTTGATGATTCCAGCCGGACGCAAATCAAAGACTTTCCGGATTGCAGCCACCAACTTGTCTTCACTGACTTTTCCAGTGCCGAACGTATTCACTGAAATTGAAACTGGGCGAGCAACCCCAATCGCGTATGCAAGTTGGATTTCAACTTCATCAGCGAAACCGGCAGCAACGATATTCTTAGCAATGTAACGCGCAGCATAACTTGCAGAACGATCAACCTTCGTTGCATCCTTTCCGGAGAAAGCGCCACCGCCGTGATGAGCTGCGCCACCGTATGTATCAACAATGATCTTCCGTCCTGTTAGTCCTGAGTCTCCGTGAGGCCCGCCGATTACGAACCGTCCAGTTGGATTAACGTAAATCTTTGTTTGATCATCTAATAAATCAGCTGGAATAACCTTTTTAATAACCTTTTCGATTACATCTTTCCGAATTTGTTCAAGCGAAGCATCTGCTAAATGTTGCGTTGAAAGGACGACCGTATCAACACGTTTCGGTTTATGATTCTCATCATATTCAACCGTTACTTGCGCCTTGGCATCTGGTCCAAGGTAAGTCAAAATGCCATTCTTGCGAATCTCTGCAAGTTTACGCATTAACTTATGACTTAACATTAACGGCATTGGCATTAATTCTGGTGTTTCATTAATGGCGTAACCAAACATCATTCCTTGGTCGCCAGCGCCAATTTCATCAAATTCATCTTGATCGCCTTCACGCCGTTCAATGGATTCATCGACCCCTTGAGCAATATCAGGTGATTGTTCATCAATGGCCGTTAAGACTGCACAAGAATCACCGTCAAACCCAAACTTACCGTCAACGTAACCAATATCATTGATCGTTTGCCGCGCAATCTTTTGGATATCAACATATGCGGAAGTCGACATTTCGCCAACAACAACAACTAACCCCGTTGTGACCGTCGTTTCAATGGCTGCCCGCGCTTTAGGGTCTTGTTTTAAAACAGCATCTAAGATACCATCGCTGATTTGATCAGCAATCTTATCCGGATGGCCTTCAGATACTGATTCTGAAGTAAATAAATATTTTTCTGACATAAAATACGTCCCCCATTTGAATTAATAATTTTAAATGGTTACAAGGCATCTTCACAAACGTGAATCCTATCGGGAATGAATTGTAACTATTTAAGTGTACTATTGTATTCTAATCACAAATAAAATAAATTGCAAAAGAATTTTAAATTAAAATGGTTAATTTGTATCTTAGTGATAAGAATGTTAAAATTTCAACTATTAGGTATATCTTTTTACCTATAATCGTAAATTATTATATATTGGGGGCATTTATATGCTTGATAGCATGCTTTTTAAAACCATTTTGAAGCATTCCTTTGACTTTCCAGTCAAAGTCAACTATGCTGACGGTTCAAGCAAACAATACGGTGGCGATGGAACTCCTGAAGCTGAAATTACCTTCAGAGATAATATTTCCATAAAGGAACTTATTAAAAATCCATCTGTCTGTCTTGGCGAAGCATATATGGATGGCATTATCGATATTCAAGGCTCGATTCAAAAAATCATTGCCTCTGCATATCGCTCAGAAGGCAGTTTTTTACGCAGTGCCAAACTGAAGAAGTACCACCCTCACCAAGATCATTCTGAAAATAAGAATAAAGCTGACATTCAAAGCCATTACGACATTGGAAATGACTTTTACAAATTATGGTTAGACTCAACCATGACTTATTCATGTGCTTATTTTGAAAAATCAAGTGATACCTTGGAACAAGCACAGATGAATAAGGTTCATCACATTTTAAAGAAACTAAATCCGCAACCAGGTAAAACAATGCTTGATATTGGTTGTGGCTGGGGAACATTGATGTTAACGGCTGCTAAAGAATACAATCTTAAAGTTACAGGAATTACTTTAAGTAAAGAACAATACGACTATGTTAACCAGCAAATCAAACATCTGGGACTTGAAGGACAAGCAGAAGTAATTCTTGAAGACTATCGAGAATTAAAACACGAACCATTTGACTACATTACAAGTGTTGGAATGTTTGAACACGTGGGACACGCTGAACTTCCCCGCTATTTTAAGATCGTTAACAAATACTTGAAGAACGACGGAATCGCTTTAATCCATGGAATTACCCGTCAACAAGGCGGAGCTTCAAATGCCTGGCTTGATAAATACATCTTTCCTGGCGGATACATTCCCGGCTTAGTTGAAAACATGACAGATATCGTAGAAGCACAACTTCAACTATCAGATCTTGAAAGTTTACGGCGGCATTACCAAAAAACACTTGAAATTTGGGATAAAAACTTTAATGCTCATCGTGAAGAAATCGTTGCTAAAATGGGTGAACGATTTACACGAATGTGGGATCTGTACCTGCAAGCATGTGCCGCATCATTTGAAGCCGGTAACATTGATGTCATGCAATTCCAATTAACCAAAGGACCAAGCGGAATCAACATGCCGATGACCCGGGAATATATGAATTAAACTAAATAAAGATAAAAAAATGGCAAGGTCAAGAACCTTGTCATTTTTATACTTCTCAATGATTATTGATAAATTCCATTATTAACTTAATTCAATTTTTATTTATCATAATTCGTCATCTTCAACGGATCGACCCATTGATCAAACTGTTCAGCCGTCACTTTACCAGACTTCAATGCGGCCTCACGCAAAGTCAGGTTTTCACGTTCAGCTAATTGCGCAATCTCAGCACTGGCATGATACCCAATATGTGGCGATAAAGCCGTCACCGTCATTAATGAATGGTCAACAAAAGCTTGCATCCGTTCTTGGTTAATTGTTAAACCTGCAACCATTTTATCTGCAAATCCCATGATCGTGCCGGTTAAAATTTCACATGATTCTAAAAACGAAGCAATAATGACTGGTTTATAAACGTTCATTTCAAAATTTCCCTGTGAACAAGCGACTGTAATCGTCGTATCATTCCCCATCACACGCGTTGCAGCCATCGTAATAGCTTCTGCTTGAGTAGGATTAACTTTTCCTGGCATAATTGATGAGCCTGGTTCATTAGCCGGAATATTCAACTCGTTATAACCTGCGCGAGGTCCGCTTGCAAGAAAACGGACATCATTGGCAACTTTCAATAAATCACTCGCAAGCGTCTTAATGGCACCATGCACCGCATCAATTCCTGAATGAGCAGCTAATCCATAAAACTTATTTGATTTTGCGGTCAAATTTCCACCATAAATCATATTTAAATGTTTTGTGATTTGATCAGCAAAACCAGCCGGAGTATTTAACCCGGTTCCAACAGCTGTTCCACCAATAGCAAGTTCATTAAGCGTTGGCTTTAACACGGCTAGATATTCTGAATCATGCTGAAGCATACTCTTCCATCCGCTTACTTCTTGCCCAAAGGTCAACGGAGTTGCATCTTGTAAGTGCGTGCGTCCAATTTTAACAACATTCCAAAATTCACGTTGCTTTTGATCAAGAATTTTGATTAAGTGACGCGTTGCTTTTTGAAGTTCATTAACACTTTCAATCGCTGCAATATTCATTGCAGTTGGAAACGTATCATTCGAACTTTGGCTTCGGTTAACATCATCATTTGGCAAAATTTCAATTGAGTCGTCAATCTTGGCTGCTTGGTGGGCAATCACTTCATTGACATTCATATTTGTTTGGGTTCCCGAGCCTGTTTGATAAACATGCAGCGGAAATTCCTGCCGTAATTCGTCATCCGATTGAGCCAATAAAGTATCAACTGCCTTGACGATTATATCAGTCTTTGCTTTTTCGATGTTTCCCTGTTCAAAATTAGCAAGGGCTGCAGCCTTTTTAATATTCAACATTGCTTTAATAACCGGCAATGGCATTAATTCGCCAGTTGGGAAATTATGACGACTGCGTTCCGTTTGCGGTCCCCATAACGCTTCTTTTGGAATTTTAACATCCCCAAGTGTATCTGCTTCAATTCGATAATCCTTCATTTCAACAAATCCCCTTCTTAATGATTTACTCTAAAGTCAACGTTCCAGTATACAATTGGAAATACTTACCGCGTTGTGCAATTAATTCTTCATGACTTCCCTGTTCAATAATTCTCCCATTTTCAACAACTACAATCAAGTCAGCATTGAAAATCGTTGATAACCGGTGAGCGATTACAAAACTTGTGCGGCTGTTCATTAAATTATCCATAGCTGCTTGCACCTTCCGCTCTGTTTGAGTATCGATACTTGAGGTTGCTTCATCTAAGATCATTACTGGCGGATCAGCAAGCGCCGCACGTGCAATCGAGAGCATCTGACGTTGGCCTTGCGATAAATCAGAGCCGTCGCCTGTTATAACGGTTTGATAGCCATCAGCTAATTCTCGAATAAATGAATCGGCATTAGCCAATTTAGCGGATGCGATGACTTCAGCATCTGTCGCATCTAATCTCCCATAACGAATATTATCCATTATCGTTCCACTGAAAAGATTGGTCTGTTGTAAAACAATTCCTAAGGATCGGCGCAGCGCATCTTTTTTTATACGCTGAATGTTGATTCCATCGTATGTGATTTCTCCATGATCAATGTCGTAAAATCGGTTTAACATACTCGTAATTGTTGTTTTTCCCGCACCAGTCGGTCCAACCAATGCTACCTTTTGCCCAGCTTTAACATTTAAATTAACATCATGAAGAATTAATTGATCTTTGGTATAACCAAAATCAACATTCTTAAATTGAACATTCCCCTTTAATGGAACATACCGACTATTATCTTTCCATGCCCATTCATCATGCTTTAAATCTGAAGTTTCAATTAATTTTCCATTTTCATTTTTAACACGAATCAAGTCAACGGTTCCTTGATCACTTTCTGGATGAGCATCAAGTAACTCAAAAATCCGTTTTCCTCCAGCAAGTGCCAAAATAATATTATTTAATTGTTGTGAAATTTGCGCAATTGGACGACTAAATGAACGGCTTAATTGCAAGAAAGCCGCAATCGTTCCCAATGTCAGCGATGAAGATCCTTTTAATACTAGGAATCCTCCAACGATTGCAATTAATACATATAAAACCGTACCTAAATTTCCCATAAACGGAAACAGCATCGTGGCATAGCCATTAGCTTTACCTGAGGCTTCAGCCCAATTGTCATTTAATTGGTCAAACTGCGTTTCAACTTGAGGCTCATGCGAAAAGACCTTAACGACCTTTTGTCCATTTAAGATTTCTTCGATTTGAGCATCCAATGCCCCAATGGTTCGTTGCTGTTGATTAAAGTATTTTGAACTCCGTTTACTTAGGAAATTTAAGAAAATAATGCTGATTGCAAAAATCATCAACGAAACAATCGTCAAAAATGGACTCAAGTAGATCATCCCTGCTGTTACGAAGACAATGCTGAAAATCGCACTCACAAATTGAGGAAAACTTTGCATTATCATTTGAAGCAAAGCATCAATATCATTTGTAAACCGGCTCATTAAATCGCCAAAATCGTTTTGATCAAAATAACTAATAGCCAACGTTTGCATATGTAAAAACATTTGCTTTCGTAAACTTAGTTGAATCTTCTGTGCCAAAATTGCCATTAATTGAGTATACAAACCGGCCGTTAAAACTCCTACTAAATATATTCCCCCCATAATCACAATTGCATGAATCAAATGGATAAAATTAGGGTTACTGCTTTTTACTAAAGGAGTGATATAGTCGTCAAATAAACGTTGAATAAATAAGGAACCAACAACGCCGGCAGCGGCATTAATTATAATTCCGATAAAAGCTGTCCATAAAATTACCGGATGAGATGTTAAAATTAACTTTAAAAGCCGCTTTAACGTTGGTAAATTTTCCTTCAATGTTCCCCGTTCACGAATCGGTTTAGCCACGTTCCATCCCTCCTTGATAATTCTGTGATTCATAAATATCATGATAAAGTTTGCTAGATTTTAATAATTCTTGATGAGTTCCTTGAGCGGTAATCTCGCCGTGATCAAGTACAATAATTTGATCAGCATCTGAAATCGATGAAATTCGCTGACTAATAATAATTTTTGTAATCTGCGGCAAATCCTCCCGAAATGCTTTCCGAATTTCAGCATCCGTGTTGGTATCAACCGCACTTGTTGAATCATCTAAAATCAAAACCTGAGGATTTTTTAAAAGTGCTCGCGCAATACAAAGCCGTTGCATTTGGCCACCAGAAACATTCGTTCCATTTTGTTCAAGTGGTGTATCATACCCTTGAGGGAGCTCTTGAATAAATTCATCTGCATGAGCCCACTTACATGCTTGAACAATTTGAGCATCCGTTGCTTGCGAATTTCCCCATTTAAGATTTTCTTTAACGGTTCCTGAAAATAAAACATTATTTTGAAGAACAACGGAAACATTATCACGGAGGGTTTTTAAATCATAATCTTTAACATTGATTCCGCCTAAAGCAACTTTTCCCGAAGTTACATCATATAAACGCGGGAGTAACGAAACTAAAGTTGATTTCCCTGAGCCAGTTTTCCCAATGATTCCAAGGGTTTCTCCGGCTTTAAGATGTAAATTAATATCTTTAAGTTGTAAATTTTCATGATCATAGCTAAAACTAACATGGTCAAAATCAACCGTACCATCTTGAACAGTTTGAATTCCATTTTGAGGCGATTTGATTGATGGTTCCGCTTTTAAAACGCGAACGACTCGTGAAGCCGATGCTTCTGCCATAGATAACTGATTAAAAATCATTGAAAGCATATTTAAATTCATTAAGATTTGCATCGTATATGAAAACATGCTGACTAACTGACCATCTTGCAGTTGATTGCCAACGATCATTTTGGCCCCAAACCAGCAAAGTAAAAGCATCGTTGCATTAACGATTAATTGCATCAATGGTGCATTAAGAGCCATTGTTTGCTGAGCTTTCAAAAAAACATCATAAATTCCATTAGCTGCATTATCAAATTTTTGGTTTTCATTCTTTTGCCGAACGTATGACTTAACAACCCGAATTCCCCGAACATCTTCACGAATGACTTGATTTAAAACATCATAACGTTGAAATACTTGATGAAAAAAAGGACGCGCTTTTTTTACAATGGTAATTAAACCAATTCCTAAAATTGGTAATACGACCACAAAAATTAATGATATTTTCGCACTAACGATAAAAGCCATTACAAATGAAAAAATAATCACTGCTGGCGCACGCACCGCAATACGTAACATTCCTTGATATGCCTGCTGCAAGTTATTTGTATCTGTCGTTAACCGTGTAACGAGACTTGCACTTGAAAATCGATCAATATTTTCAAATGAAAATTTTTGAATGTGGTAAAACAAATCATGTCTTAAATTTTTAGAAAAGCCAGCAGCTGCCTTTCCTGCCAACTAGCTCGCAGTCGTTCCAGAAATAATTGCTGAAATTGCAATTAAAAGTAAAATTGTTCCTAACTTACAAATATATGACCAGTTTTCTTTCGTTATCCCTTGGTCAATTAAATTTCCCATTAAAAATGGGACAATTGCACCCGCTAACGATTCGTATAAAACTAAAAAAGGTACAATAATCGAATATTTTTTATTCTCGCGAATTGACTTCGCTAAAATTCGAATCATAAAGTAACTCCTCTCATAAAAATATTTTACTTAATATTTTGACACTTATTGAATAATTTATCTAGCATAATTTAATTTACAAAACAATAAAAAAGGATTGAGTCCTTTCTCAATCCTTTTTAACTATTTAATTAAATAGTAAATTTTCTTACTGTTAGGAAATTCAACTTCCATTTGTTTCTGAACAAGATTCATAATCTTTGCCTTATTCAGATTCTTTTTATGAATCCGTTCAAATCCATTTTCACGATAAACAAAGTCGTTTTTATTTTTAATAATATCAATCCGCCGATCTTGTTTGTAATTTGTTAATGTTGCATGACAACTCGAATAAGCTTTAAAGCTTTTTTCAAGTTGAACCTTAACCGCCGTTCGACTAACAACTTTCATTTTTAATCTTCTTTCAATTGAAATAACTGCCATAACTTTTGAACGACTTGATGACACGTTTGAGTTTCATCAACCCCCCCTAATAAAAAGACGGACTTTTTATTCAAGATATATGGTAATTCAAGGTTTATTCCATGAACATGCACTGACAAGAAGCCATTTGCAAATAAATAAGCAAATTCCCCTTCTGATTTTAAAATAACGTGTTCTAATTGATGCATTGAATGAACTGTTTGCTCATCACTTTCAAGCACAAACCAGCGTCGTTTTTGTTTATCTCGCCGATAGGTTCGTTCACGCATTAAATCCTGGGCAAGTTCGTCATACTCATCTTTCTTATCACGCCGCAAATGTGAAAGCGTATCTTGTTCCGCAGAATTCGGAACACTTAGCCGATATAAATCAGAAATTGTCTGAATTTGACTTGTTAAAGTAAACATCTTAATTCTTTTTTCTGGATAATTGGCATTCATCCACTTCCAACTCATAATTTGCTCATTAATTGTTCGCAAAAGAACATGCAAGGCATAATTATGTCGATGCGTTGCTAAATACTGATAAGCGTCAAAGTTTTGTTGAACTTGAGCTTTAAATTTAGCAGCTAATTGCTGATCATCGATATTAGCTTTCAATTCATCCAAATTCATTGGCATTTTAGCTAATCGTAATTGCTTAACTTTACGGTTAAGTAACTTTAATTGCTGAGTTTGTGAATCTTCAAGTTCAAGAAATTTAGCCAGAGCATTAAGGTTACCTAAGCACATATTTAATAATGCCACTTTAAATTCATTGACTTGGGAATCAAGCAGATCCGCAATTAAATACCCATGTGTAAATAACGAGTCAATCCCATAAAATAAATTATAATAGTAGTTTTGCTGATCATTTAACACATATTTGGAAACATCAGATAACGTTGAAATTTTCAACTTTCCTCCATAAATTTCTGGATCAACCCGATACCATGTTTTCCGCCGTTCATCTTTATCGAAATGCTGAATGTCACAGTATTTAACCAGTTCTTCAATTCGATTAAATGCTTGCTTTTCATTTTCAATTTGGTTGCTAACCCATTTTTTTAACGATATTTTTTGACTGCGGATCACTTTTTGATTTTGCTGTTGAAATTCTTTATATTCCTTAGGATAACTTTTAAATGATTCTGGATCGCGTAAAATGTATCCTAGCCATAAATACTGCCGTAATCGACTCGAATGGTAAAATAACAACGCACGTGAGCTAATTTCCCGTCGATCGTGTAAAATGTATTGTAAAAACATGCTCCGTTCATAAACTGGGCGAGCAACAATACGGGCAGCAATCGGATAGCCTTTTTCAAGCAATTCAAAAAAATTTTCCGTTAATTCCAAGTTCAATTTGGCCATTTGAGTAACGGTTTGACTCACAAGGCTATCCGTTTCATTCCATTTCTGACTTACTTGTTCAGTAAGTATTTTGATTTGATTCAATAAATTATTCATTAATTTTCCCTACTTTCATTTCCATTTTAATTGAAAATTTTCAATTATGTTATTAAAAAGCCTTATTGCTCAAAAAGAGGTATCAATAGTTAAATTTTACAATCAATGCTAAAATTGAAGTATCAGTTAATAAAGGAAGGATTTTCATGGCAAGTTATCAATTCAGCTATGATTCAAAAGGATGTCGCAAGGTTTTCAAAACTTACCGGCACCAAGAAAAGATAATCAAAAAAACAATTGAAAAACAACTAACCCGGCAAATGGACACGGACTTCGCGAAGGTTAAACTTGCAACTCGGATCGAAGTTGAAGGCAATAAATGTTACGAATGCCGCGTTAATCCCCCTCAATTACCACCAGTGCGGGTAGCGTTTATTCGGGATGAGAATCAGGTTAAAATCGTCTACTTAACGACCAATATTGTAAAAGCAGACTTTACGCATGATTTAGAACATTTTTTAGGTGGGAAGTAATACGAGATGAAATTAGTCGAATTAAAACAGGCCCAGAAAACAGCGGTTACCAATTTAAAGAAAAGACGGTTTGACCTGCTTGAATTTTATACTTTTAAAAAAGATCGCTCAGTAACCATCAAACTAACGGAAGATTCAGCCCGGTTGATTGAAACTGGTTACAAAGAACTTGATATCGAACTCAATGATTAAAATGCTAAACGTCAAATCAAAACTTCGTTTGGAAGAGAATTTCCACGAAGCCATAAAGTATATTTTTCTTCATCAAAAGCGAAGAAGTAATTATCAAAAATTTTAAATAAAAAAATAAGCTTCTAATAATTAGAAGCTTACTTTTTTATCTTTAAATACTAATATTAATCACGCGTTTTGTATAATTCAATCCGTTCCATCATAATATCAGCATAATTCTTCATGGCTGTTTCTTGACGGTCAATCAATTCCATTTCATCTTCAGGTAAGTCTTCCTTATCAGTGATGTTGTCAAGTTCCTTAATCCGTTTATTGATATGTTCAACATCGGCTGTCAAGTCAGAAATTAATTCTTTATAATCTTTATTCATAATCCAATCCCTCCTTGATTACACTTTAAGTATACAATATTCGTTCTAAATATCATAACAAAAGCACTTTCAAATATATAAATTTATTAATTCCATCCAATTAACAAAATAACCTTCTGATATTTTCATAAAAAGAAACAGCTTAAAACGGGATAAGCTGCTTCACGATTTTTATAAAAGAGAGAAATAAGATATTAAATATCTTAATTAGATTATTACATAAAATTATATAAAAGTATATAGTTTAAATTAACTTAACAAAAAAGAACAGCTTGGAGATAGTTTATATATAAACAGCTGTTCTTTTTAGATTTTTCTTATGTTTATATAAAACATAAATAAAAAATCAATAGTATCATACATTATTTTGCCTTATCTGTAAATATCAAACATTCAATCATCGATAGAAATTAAGGCTTACTTTACTGTCGTGAACGATGTCGTGTCTGATGTTGTCGCGCCTTAATCAATTCATTCTGCTTAATTTTCATTTGTTGTAATTCTGATTCAATTTCCGTTAAAACTTCAATTTCTGTTTTTTGAATATCAAGCAGATGCGGCCATTGAACTTCATTCAACTGGTCGACTTTTTTATGCAAGTTTCGCAATTCCATTTCAGTCTTTTGATTCGTCTTATAGTCATTCTCAGCATCGAACCGATCACGTTCTGCTTGTCGATTTTGACTCATCATAATAACTGGTGCTTGCAAGGCTGCTAAACAACTCAAAAACAAGTTCAGTAAGATAAACGGGTAAGGGTCAAAATGAATGCCAAAAATATGTAAAGTATTAGCCGACATCCAGACAAATAAGAATATACAAAACGCAATAATAAACCCCCAGCTTCCGGCATATTTCGCTAATGCGTCCGCAATTTTCTGTCCTCGCGTCAACTTCATATTATTAGTATTTTTTACAACATAGTGATTACTATTTAAATTTTTTTCAAGTGCATCATTGATTTTTCGATTAGAATCCAGATCTTCATTAATCATTTTCTCAAGGTTACTTAATCGAATATGTTGTAAGTCATTTAAACAAATAAATGAGGATGGCTTGACATTCGCATATTTTTCCTTAATTTGTTGAGTTAAATCACGACCTAAACTTCGCAGATAAAAACCTTCCATCACTGAATAGTGTTTTCCGCAAATGATACATGTCGCATTCATTTTAGCTGCCATCTTACCACCCTTTTCTTTGAAAATTTATAACAGTTGAATTTTAACACAGTTGATTAAAAAGTAAATTAAAACGTTGCAGGGTCTTCCAAAAATGCTTTCATGATTTGGTTAAATTTATCCGGGATTTCTGCCTGAATATCATGACCTGCGCCCTCAATTGCCATCGCATGAATATGATGTGGATTAGTGCGTTCGATTGCTTCTGCAAAGTGATAATCAAAAAATGGGCTTTGAATTGAACTTAGTAAAAGAGTATTGACTTGCGTATATTTTAAAGCTTTTCGCCAATCTGCACGGGCTTCACTAACTAACAATTTGATATTTTCTTTCAGGCGAAATGGTTTCTGCTTTTTAGCAGGATAATATTGTTCCCATACTGCATCATCCAGTCCATGTAACGTCTCATGAATATTTCTTTTTTTCAATAAAGTCTTCTGATAATTATCATCCGTTGCATCTAAAAAACCATACGGCCATCCCTCATTATTTAACATTTTCGGTGGCTGATCAATGCCGATTGCGCCACTTAATTTGAAGTTGGGATAAAATCCTAAGAAGCCATATACAACTCCCGCTCCCATTGAATGTCCGATTAAAAATGGCTTTTTCAATTTAAGTTGCTTAATCAAATCGTATAAATCACAAACTAAATCCATAACCGGTAAAGCTCCTGAAATTGACTGCGAAGCCCCATGATTTCGTTGATCGTAAACAACTGCCTCATAACCATGATTAATAAGCCATTTAATTTGACTGACCCAAATCTCCTGAATTCCACCGAATCCATGAATTAAAATTACCGGTTGCCCTTTCCCGTATCGATGACAATCTAAATAAACGCCATCACGCATTATTATTTTCATATTTTTTCCTTTTCTGTTTCGGATCTCTTAAAAAGATATAGTTTTCATCATCAGAATATTGCGGGGTGTACTGATAACCGAAATCATTAAAATTAACAATTTCACGATAATCGTGAATGTTATTTTCAGCCATGTAACGAACCATCTCACCCCGTGCCATTTTGGCATAAGTATTATCTTGAATTACTTTATTTTTTTGTTCATTATAGTAACCAAAGACACATGAAATCATTTTAACGTTTGTATTCTTCATATATCGACCCACTTGATGAGCATACATTTTTGATGCTAAGTTAATGATCAAATCATCATCCTTGGTCAATAAATCAAACCAAGTTCGGTTCCAAAATTGATGCAGATTCCGCGTCCCATTAACATGGGCCTTTGCTTTCATTTCAAGCCGGTATGGTACAACGCCGTCAAATGGCCGCAACACCCCATAAAAACTTGAGAGGATCCGCATGTTTTGTTGAATATAATCTAATGCAGACTGCGTAAACAAATCCGGTGCCATATACTGATATTGCAAACCACAAAACGCCAAAATCGCTGGTGTCTGATATTCACTTTTCAGATCCATTGACTTTAACCGCTTGGCATTTAATTGAAATAACTTGTCGCTTGTATGCCATAACTTTTTGAGTTCATCAGTCGTTAACGATTTCATGTAATTCATGATTTCTTCGGCTTGCGACAGCATTTGCGGTTCGGATAAAACATCAAAGGTATCAGTATCGACCTGCATTTGCTTGGCAGGTGAAATAATAATTTTCATTCTGGACCTCTTCTATTTAACCAACAGTTTCTCCATTAACTTGATTTGTGATGGATCGCTGTTATTTAAGCTGACCGTTCCTTTGTCAGATGTTGTTGACAATTTATGAATTATTTCCAACTGATGTTTTAATTGCCGTGCAGCGCCATTACTGCCATCATAAATTGCAACATCCTGACCAACAACTTCCTGAATCGTTGCTTGAACAAACGGAAAATGGGTACATCCCAAAACCACGGCATTCACGGGCAACTTATCATCTAAAATTTGATGTAAATAGCCTTTTACATTGGCCGAATCAAGTTCGCCGTGCTCAACGTATTCAACTATATCCGGTGCCGGAACCTTAATAATTTCCGCATTCGAACCTAATTCCCGAACCCGGTTTTCAAACTTGGTTCCTGCCAATGTCAATTCCGTTGCCATTGCAATAATTTTTCCGTGCGGATAGTCGATTGCAGCTGGCTTAATTGCCGGTTCCAATCCGATAATCGGCAAATCGTATTCTTCACGTAGTCGGGCTGCCGCCGCACTGGTTGCCGTATTGCAAGCAATCACGATTGCTTTGACATTATACTGATGGATAAACATCTCAATAATGTTTTTTGTAAGTTGATAAACTTCTTTGGGTGTACGAGTCCCGTATGGTGCGTTGGCGGAATCACCAAAGTAAACATAATCTTCATTTGGCATCAACTTAATGGTCTCTTTAAGGACACTTAATCCTCCCAAACCGGAATCCATTACCCCGATTGGTTGTTTTTCAGCTTTCGTGTTCAAAGTTCTTACCTCTAATTATTTCTTACTTGATTTCTTTTTCGAGCGTCCATTTGCAACAATAATCTGTGTATGTGGACTAAACATTTTCCGTTGTTCAGCGGTTGGTTCTCGATCTGTAATAAACGTTGAAATGATATCCAACGGACAGATCCGGTAGTATGATTTATTAACGAACTTTTGATGTTCGGCAACTAAAACAACTTTACGCGCTTGTTGAGCAGCAACCCCGACGATTTCAGCATCCCCTTGGTCAAGCAAATAAACGCCATTTTTATCGATCCCGGAAGCCGCAATAAACGCCGTATCAAAAACGATATTTTGAAGTTCCTTGACCGCTAAATTTGAATAGAAATAACGGTTTTCATGGTTAAGCGTTCCACTTGAAATCTTAACCGTTGTTTTATTATGATCCGATAACGCAATACAATTATCAAGCGAGTGCGTGTGAACAGTAAGGGCCATATTCAAATTCTGACATGTCTTCAATAAAATTGTTGAGGAGCCAATAAAATAAACGTGATGCGGCTTAAAATACTTTAACGCCTCCATCGCGATCCGCGTTTTTTCCTTGGTAAATTGTCCTAACCGGCTTTGGTAATTCGGGACACTGCGCCCAAAATCCAATGGTAAAATTCCACCGTGAGTCCGGCGAACTTCCCCACGTTCCGTGAGAAGCACAATATCACGCCGTGCAGTATCTTGAGAAACGTCGAATTCATCCATAATATCCTTTGTTGTGAGTTCTTGTCGTTCTTCTAATAATTGTTTAATTAGCTCAATTCTTTTTTCCTGAATCAAAATGACACCTCATTCCGTTCTAATCGGTAACATTTCAATTATAATCTTAACATCATAGATATTCAATAATTATAAGTAAATCCTTAAATTTAATGAAAAAAAGATTGTGATATTTAATCACAATCTTTTTAAAATCTTTCTCCGATTTTAAATGACCTATTCAGCCTCTTCACCGAGCAACTTTGCAATTTCAATTACAAGGTCTGTTGCTTTTTCCATTGTATTGACATCGGCAAATTCAAACCGTGAGTGCATGTTGTCTGCACCAGTGAAGACGTTAGGTGTTGGAATTCCCATGAATGAGATCTTTGAGCCGTCTGTTCCACCACGAACTGGGTAAATATCCGGCTTGATATCCAAGTTTTCCATGGCCTTCTTAGCAACGTCAACAACTGTCATGTCCTTTTCGATGACTTCACGCATGTTGTAATATTGATCGTTCATATCAATGATTACACGTTCTTGACCAAATTCATCATTCATCTTCTTAGCGATGTCTAACATCATTTGCTTGCGTTGTTCGAATTTTTCACGGTCGTGATCGCGGATAATGTAAGCTGCATGGGCTTCATCAATTGCACCGTCTAATGAAAGCAAGAGAAAGAATCCTTCGCGACCTTCAGTCTTTTCAGGAACTTCGTCAGCTGGTAATTGACGGTCAAATTCCATTGCCAGCTTCAAAGCGTTAACCATCACACCTTTTGCGGTTGCTGGGTGAACGTCTTTTCCTTTAAAGGTGATCTTCGCACTGGCAGCGTTGAATGTTTCATATTCAAGTTCACCAATTGGACCGCCATCAACGGTATATGCAATGTCAGCCCCGAAATCCTTTGTATCAAAGTGGTCAGCTCCCGTTCCGATTTCTTCATCGGGACCAAAGCCAACTTCGATTTCACCGTGCTTAATTTCTGGATGGTTGATCAAGTATTCCATTGCTGTCATAATATCAGCAATTCCGCACTTATCATCTGCCCCAAGCAAAGTATCTCCGCTTGTTGTAATCACTGTGTGACCCTTTGACTTCTTCAAATTTGGAAATTCTTTTGGTGATAATGAGTATTCAGTATCACCTAACTTGATATCTGATTCGCCATCATAGTTTTCGATGATTTGCGGTTGGACATTTTCAGCATTGAAATCAGCCGTATCCATGTGTGAAATAAAGCCGACTTTCTTAGCAGTTTTTCCTGCCGGAAGATTGCTTGGTAATGTTGCAAAAACATAACCGCTTTGATCATTCAAACGGACATTTTGCATTCCAATTTTCTTTAATTCAGTCATTAAATCCTTTGCAAATTCAACCTGTGATTGGGTTGATGGAATCGTTGTTGAATTTTCATCTGACCGCGTGTTTTTCTTAACATATGAAACAAAACGCGGAATTAAGTTTTCATATTTTGCCATCTTTTTCAGGCCTTTCTTTAATTGATTTGAATATGGTTTAATGATACCGTTTTTGTTCTTTTATTGTCAACTTTTCTAACATGAAGCAGAAAAGCGAATGAATAGCTAGCTTGTTTTGAAAACCAATTATGCGAATATAGCAAAAAGACTGCGACTTATGTCACGGTCTCTCCCAATTTTTACATAAACTGATATGGATTTGTATTTAATTTTGATTGATAAATGTCAATTTGCCAATCATTTTCCTGACTCCACTTTTGGAACAACTTTGTCAAATGCGGCTTGCATTCGGATTCAATATAATGTCCCGCATCAACAGCACTCATTCCAGAAGCTAAGATATCATGGCCAACATGGTACGATACATCACCAGTCAGATATAGGTCCGCATTTTTACTTAAAGCTTGCGGATAGAACCGTGCGCCTGAACCGCCAAGCAGTGCAATGCGTTGAACTTTCTGATCAATGTCCTTTGAAATAACCCGGACGCCTGGAATATCAAAGACTTCTTCGCATTTAAGGGCAAATTCCTTAACCGTCATTGGTTCAGGAAGATTACCAACCCGACCCATACCATATTCTTGACCAAGGCCGTTAACTTCATTCAAATCATACATGAAATCTTCTTGCGGATGATTATCCTTCATGGCCTTTAAAACTTGAGCTTTAATTCGTGCAGGGAAGAAAACTTCGATTTTTTCTTGAACAACCTCGACCATTTCATCCTTATCATCGCCACTGTAAGAATGTTCATCATCGCGTGGAATGAAGCGACTAGTGCCCGTTAATGAGTATGAACAATCGCGATAGTTAGCCAAATTACCAGCTCCGGCAGCATTTAACGCATGCCGCATTGAGTCCGCCGTATTTGATTGGGTAAAGACTGCAAGTTTATACATCTTTTCTTCCCGAGTTGGCATCATTGGAATGGTGTCTTGAAGATCAAATAAACCGGCTAACCAATCATTCATTCCACCATTAGCATTATCAAGGTTAGTATGTGCCCCATAAACTGTAATGTTATGTTTGATCAATTCAGCATACATTTGATTTTGCGGAATTGACAAATCAAATGGTTGGACTGGCCGAAACATTGCCGGATGATGTGCAAAGATGAAATCAACATGTTGGTCGATTGCTTCTTGAACTGTCTCTGGCCGCACATCCAGCGTGACCATCATCTTGTGAACTTCTTGGTTTAAATCACCAAGCTGAAGTCCAACCGGATCACCATCTTCAGCCATCCATTTTGGTGCAAATTCTTCAAACCGGGAAACAATATCTTTAACTTTTACCATTGGCTAACACCTCTTTAATTAATTCGTTCTCATTTTTTAACTGAGCAAGTCGCTGGGTCGGCGGATTCGTTGCCTTTTGCATTTGGCTAATTGCCTTTTTATTCTTTTCAATTTCCTTTTCCCATTTTTTCGTAAAAGCATCATTTTGATGGTGTCTTAAAATCGGACCGAAAAAGAGATCTTCAGAACTTAATCGCATTGGCTGACTAGCATATTTAGCAACAATAATCTCGTAGATGTGATCATCTTCCTCAAGAATATCTTCATGCATGATCTGATAATGATTTGCTTGAAGCCATTGCCGTAAAACGTTACTTCCGACATTTGGTTGCAAAATCAATAACGGATGATTTTGCAACTTGGATTTATCTTTTTCCAAAATATTGCGAATCAACGTTCCACCCATGCCGCAAATGGTAATCGTATCAATTTGATCATCATCTTCAATGGCTTTCAATCCATCAGCAAAGCGCGGAAAGATTTTTTCTTCCAAATGCTCACGCTGAATTTCATGAACCGCATTTTCATACGGGCCCTTTACGACTTCGCCAGCAACTCCATAGTCAATTATATGATTAATTGCCAAATTTGCGGGTAAATATGCATGGTCAGAACCAATGTCAGCTAACCGAGCCCCTTGAGGAACATATGCGGCTGCTTTTGCTAATCGTTTTGATAAATGATATGTGTCCAAAATAAAACCTCGTTTATCTCATGAAATCTTTTAATTGCTTTGACCGTGATGGGTGGCGCAGCTTCCGCAATGCTTTGGCTTCGAT
>NZ_AYYZ01000030.1 GCF_001435375.1 Ligilactobacillus araffinosus DSM 20653
GCCAGCACAACAACCAGCTGCAAGTACAACAGCTAACAAGCCAGCACAACAACCAGTTGCAAGTACAACAGCTAACAAGCCAGCACAAACAACAGTAAGCAAACCAGTTGTAGATACAACAATGGTAAGCAAGCCGATTGAAAATAGGGCGGTAACAAGCAAGCTAGTTGTGGATACAAGAACAGTAAGCAAGCCAACAACAAAACAAACGTTGAAAAAAGCTGAATCGTCAGCTGTTAAGACAGTTGATGTAACTGGTGTAAATCAAGCTAAGAAGACAACAAACAATAGTATGCGTTCTGTTGCAAGTAAGAAGGCAAGCTTACCAGTTACAGGTGAGAGTTCAAATTCTCTGAAAGAAATTGGATTAGTAATGAGCAGTGCTGTCTTAGGACTGTTAGGTTTATTCGGCTTTGCTGATAAAAAGAAACACTAGTAAAGTTTTTGGCTAATTAAATGCTCCCTTTTAGGGAGCATTTTTTATTATAAATTTAATATGAAAGTTGTCATGGATTATATTTATGTGTAAAATTAAACTTTAGTATATTTAAGGTAATGAGGTATTTATATGAATAAAAATAATAAAGTAGATATAGTTATTCCTTGGGTTGATGGATATGATAAAAAATGGGAAAAAAAAGCTGCGCCATATATTAAAAAGGGATTAGAAAATGAAGCTTCCGAAAATAAAAATGTTGATGATCGTAGGTATCGAGACTGGGATATTTTAAAATATTCTTTTAGAAGCATTGAAAAATATTTTGGATGGGCACATAAGGTTTATTTAGTTACTGATGAACAGCAGCCTAAATGGCTAAATACGACATATTCTAAGGTAGAGATTATAGATCATAAGCAGATTATTGATCAAAAATATTTACCACTTTTTAATTCAAGTGCCATATTACTAAATCTGTATAAGATTCCCAACTTAGCTGAAAATTTTGTTTTGATGAATGATGACATGCTTTTTACAAGTCCAATCAAAAAAGATACATATTTTAAAAATGGCTTGCCAAAAGATTTTATGGTTGAAAATGCATTGACCGCATCGATTGACTTTTTTAAAAATTTATTTAATTCAATGCAATTAATTAATAGTACTTTTAATAAGAGAGAATTTATAAAGAAGAATTTTAGTAAGTATTTTTCATATCACTACGGTATTGATAATTTTAGAACCTTATTATCATTTCCATATCAATATTATACTGGCTTTCAGTCAATTCATTGCGTACAACCATATTTAAAAAGTGCGTTTGAAAAAGTTTGGGAGCTGTATCCAGAACGTCTACAACAAACGTGTACTCATAAAACTCGTGATGAGCGAGATGTAACAGAATGGCTGGTTCGTTATTACCAGCTAGCTTCAGGAGAATTTATACCAGATAAGGTTCATAAAGGGAAATACTTTAATTTAGGTGATAAGGGTGCCTTAGACGAAATTGAAGATATTTTAAAGAAAAGAAAATATTATTCAATTTGTTTAAATGACGATAATGTAACAGATTTTGAAAGTACTTTGAATAGAATCACTAAGATTTTACAAAGTGTATTTCCTCGAAAATCAAGATATGAACTTTAATATTTTTAGACTACATATGTAAACTTGTAAATTTTATCGAACTGTAGCAAAAGTCGGATAATTATATTTTATAGTTGCTATTGCTACACATAAATCATATCAACATTGCTTTATGGTAAAGTTACTATCTTGTTTATAATTACTTAAGGAGAACGTTATGGGAAAGTATTTATTAGAAGTGCATGGATGGACTAAAAATGACGGTGGATCGAAAGCAATTAATGATGTCAATTATTTTTTAAAAAAGTTAGGATTTATAAATATTCAATCTCCAAATTCGAAGGGAAAAAAAGCGCTATATTTACTGACTAAATTTCCATATGAAATAAAAAAGTTATCGGGAATTATTGTTGTTCAATTTACAGGGGGAAAATTGCAAAAAAGAATTGCAAAAGTAATAAAGAAAAATAAAAGATTAAAACTAATTTATATTATTCATGATTTGGAAGCGTTACGCTATAACTCAGATAATCATGATCCAAAATTGACGCAAGAAGAAATTGACTTAATGAAAGAGGCAGATGGGATTATTTCATTAAGTCAACCAATGACAGATTGGTTACGCAAACAAGGGGTACAGTGTAAAATTGGTAATCTTGGTATGTGGGATTATTTTACTACCAAACCTTTTGTGGACGAGAATAACTATGATTATTCAGTATGCTTTGCTGGAAATTTAAATAAGTCAGAATTTTTGAGAACATATACAGGAAATCAAAAAATAAGTTGTTATGGCACATTAAATAACGTTGAGTTGCCTCCTAATCTTATTTATAAAGGTGTATTTTCTCCAGATGACGTCTCTCAAAAAATTAAAGAAAATTTTGGTTTGATATGGGATGGAGGTAGTAGTGAAACTTGTTCTGGAAAAGCTGGTGAATATTTGAAATATAATAGTCCACATAAGACAGCGTTATATTTAAGCTCAGGCATACCCGTAATTGTATGGGAGAATGCCGCGGTAGCTGAATATGTGAAGAAATACGATTGCGGTATTTTGATAAAGAGTCTAGGTGAAATAGATATAAGGTTGAAAAGTATTGCTCAAGATCAATATTCAGAGTTAGTACATAATGCGCAACTTGTAGGAGAACAAATGCGGAGTGGTAAATTTTTAAAAGATGCTTTAGAAAATTTAATTTAATTATTATAATCTAACCATAATCCTTTTTATATTGAAATTTAAAAAAAATTAAGTATAATTATATGGGTAGTTTTTATATTAAAAAATTGAGGCAAACATGTGAAAAGTAAATTTAAGTATATTTTAATAAGTATTGTATCTATTGTGTTGATTACTGTAATGGTGGCTTTTTTAGATAAAAGCTGTATGGCCCATTATTATTTTGAAAGAATGATGGGTCATGAATATCCAAATATTAGTGGCTATCATAGAGTTACCGTTGATGAGATGAACGGTACAACTGATCGAGATAAAGAACAAAAGATAAAAAAACTGATGATGGCAAACAAAATTAATGGAATTGTATTATTTGGTGACATAGCTCAAAAGCCTAATATCGTTGAAAGTAGTCAAAATGAAGACAGTAAGATTGGCCCGAATGTTTTATATCCAATTGCCTCATTGCAAAAAGTGTATACTGGAATTGCAATTCAAAAATTAATTAATGAACATAAAGTTTGTTTATCAACAACGCTTAATAAATTTTATCCCAATATTCCATATAGTAATAAAATTACAATTGGAGATTTGCTGTCTCATCTTTCTGGAATTGATGATGGAAATCAACAGACACTAACTGTATTGAAAAATGAAAATGATACATTATCATTTATTGAAAAAAATTTAAATTCCACAGGAAAAATTGGTAAATGGAATTATTCTGATAGTGACTATGCTTTACTTGCTGGAATAATATCAAAATTGTCAGGAATGAGCTATCAAAGTTATATAAGTAAAAATATTATTATTCCATATAAGCTAAAAAATACGAAATTTTATAATCAAGTTAATAATAAAACAGATGTAATTAGCGGAAACGTGCAGAGTATGGGAAATGGATTATGTTTTGAGAATTTAAAGAAAAAAATGTCAGTTGCATTAGGAGCTGGCGGAATGTTTAGTAGCGCAATTGATTATTGGAACTTTATTAATTATTTAACAAGCAATAAAATTATTCCTTTAGGTACCATCACGTCAAGTTCGAATAAATATTATGATGGCGTTTATCTAGGAAAAGGAACTTTTCATGCGGATGGTTCGATGAATGGTTGCCAAAGTTGTTTCATTATGAGTTATGACAGCAACCAAACATTTATTTTATTTTCAAATAATATTTCGTTTAAACAGATGTTAAACATTAGAGGTAAATTAGCTGATATTTGTTTTGAATAAATAAAAGTAAGCCCTAAATCTTAGATATTGATTTTCTAAGATTTGGGGCTTATATATTTTGAAATTATTTTTTATTGAACATTCCTAGATCAGCAAATAACAACAGTGGAACGAAGTTAAACGATGCGTCTAGGTAGTGCTGATCGATTCCAGCGCTGATAAAGATGATAACGAAGGCTAATTCGATCGGTAAGTAGTTTTGATTCTTCAAGAAACGGTTATTCAACATGAAGAACAGGACGATCGAAATCAGCAACATTGGGATCCCATACATCCATAAAATTCGGAAGAACGATGCGTCAATGAAGAATCCGGCACCCCCACCAGGCTGATAGATGTATCGACCAGTGAAGCTGATTGGAAAGTGTTGGAAAAGCGTTTGTTCATGTGATAACCGGCCTGACAAAGCACTGTTGATCAGGCTCAGGATCTTATTGCTTGGGAAACAAGTAAATAAGAATCCAATCAGGTAGATCAAAAACATGTAAACCAACATTGCAATATTGACCGCTTTAATACTGATTTTCTTGAACAGTTGCTTGATCTTTGGATAAGCAACTAAGAGGATCATCAGTAACAGCGAAAGCAACAGATCGACCCGTGTTCCGGTAATCAAATAGAACCAGAAGATTACCATAATGAATGAAATATATTCTGGTAAACGCAGTTTAAACTTTTTCAAAACAGCATAGGCCAACAAGAGAGATAATCCGCGGGCAGCATAATCAGTTGGATAGGCCATTCCTAGAGCATATCGATAAACCGGCGAATACAAACTCCGCGTGGTTGAATAGTTCCAAATAACGCCGGACAATGCTAAAATCGCAGCCACGATCATAAATGTAATGTTCGTTAGCATAAAGACTTTTAAAATTTGTTCAGCTTTGACACCTTTAGCACCGATGATAAAGAAACTAAAGTAAAATACATCAACGCTCGCAGCAATGTATGACGACATATACAGGTAAAATTCCATCAAAAAGAAGATTGTCAGTTCTTGCCAATTATGTTCATCAAGAAACAGAATTTTGATGGTAACCATTAATGCGGGAATTAATTCAAGAATAAAGATGAATTCTTGCGAGAAAAACATAAACATCTGACTGTTTTTGATCATGCTTGCAACGATAAAAATCGATAGTGCAGTCAGATATAAGGTAGAAGCAATATTTGGATGAGTTTCTTTAAATTTTCTTGCTTTTGTAGCCCAATTGGTTAAAATCGAATCCATTTACATCACCTGCTTAACAATTTGATCTAATGCAGTCTTGGTGTAGAGACCTTCACGCAACCGCATTGCCATGTTGATGGCATTTTGCTTGATCGTCTTGTATTCGTCATCCGTGATTTGCGCAAGGATGTCATCAAGATCATTTAAATTGTCGATGGCTAAGCCAACATGGTTTTCTTCGATGAATTTGGCCATGGCCGCTTTCTTCCAGATAATCACAGGGATACCGGAACTTAAGTACAATGATGTCTTGTGCGGAGCATTGAATTGCAAGTAATGGCCGTATGTTCCAGAACAGGTATCAAGTTCGTCGCCGTCCCATACAAGGCCAAAGTTTTGTGTCAACTTCTTTGGCAATTCTTCAGGTGAAAGTTTGCCTTCATATTGGATGCAGGCTGGGTATTGGTCTGCCGGATTTGGTCCGTACAGTGTTAACTTAGTGTCCTTTAAGTTCAACTTGGTCAAGAATGTTGATTTTTCTAAACTGCCAGCGAAGACAACGGATTTGTTGTAATCCATATCTTGATTGATCAATTGCGGATTTTGGTAATCAAAAATTCCAAGGTTAACGATTGGAACGGTGATTCCATGTTCTTTTAACCAGTCCGTCATTGGTTGGTTATGTGCAATGATCCCGTCAGCTTGTTTCAAAAGCCGTAATTCATTGTCTGAGTAATTATCAGTATCATCGAACATCCGAATTCCCTCAATATCATGGATCACATAAACCAATTTGGCATGGGTGTACTTTTTAATGTCTTCAATTAAGTGATTCATTAAAAAGGTTGAGTACATTGGGTATTGAAAGACGATTACATCCGCGTCGTTGGCGTGCTTAAGCAACTTAGGAATGGTGACTTTACTATATTTGAGTTTTTGTAGCTTAGCTTTAAAACTGCGATCTTGTGGATGAATGATAAATGGTAAAAGGATTTCCTTAAATCCATCCTGTTTCGCAAATGTAAAAACATCATTCCGGGCTTTGCGACCACCATTCATTGTGTTGTCATCGAGGTCATTAATAATGTAGTTTTTCATTTTGATTAATTCTCCTTCAGTTCTTTAAGCGCTGTATGCATTGCCGTTTTAATGAAGTATCCTGAACGTAATTTTTCAGCAACGGCAAGGGTATTTTGTTTCATTGTCTGATAATCTTCAGCGGTCATTTGATCCAGCCGGTCATTGATTTCATTAAGACTTGCGACGGCGAATCCAACATTATTTTCAGTAATAAACTGTGCCAGTGCGGCTTCCTTCCAAATAATTACTGGAAGACCAGAGCTTAAATACAATGATGTTTTGTGCGGATTATTGTACTTAAGATAGTGACCGTAAGTTCCGTCACACGTTGTCGTGCTTGTACCATCCCAAACTAACCCGAAGTTTTGGGTTAAATAAGCCGGTAATTCGTCAGGATCAAGGCTTCCTTGATAGTTGACGTTTGGTTGGTATTGTTCAGCTGGATTTGGTCCAAAAAGAGTTAATGGGAAATCTGGATTAAATTTTGATAAAAATTCAGATTTAGCCAAATTACCTGCGAAAACAACGCTCTTGTCAAATGAATTATTCATACTCAATTGTTGCGGGTTATAGTAATCAAACAGGTTTAAGTTCACGATTTTAGCATTAACGTGCTGCTGATTTAACCAGTCAGTCATAAATTGATTATGCGAAATGATCAGGTCAGCGGCGTTTAAAATGTTCATTTCATCCCGTTGGTAACCACCATCTTGGAACATCCGGATGCTTTCAACATCGTGAATCACAATGATCAAATTAGCATGAGTATTTTTTTTAATTGCCGGAATTAACTTATTCATAATAAACGTTGAATAAATTGGATATTGAAAGACAATGTTATTAGCATCTTGAATTTTTTTAATTGCTTTTGGAATGGTAATAAAGCCATCCTTAAATTTCCGAATTTGGGCTCCAAGACTTTTATCTTCTGGATGGATCGTGATCGGAATATTAAGTTCCTTGAACCCATCTTCGGTTAAGAAACGTGTAATGTCGTTCTTAGCCTTTTGGCCCCCGTTAAGAACTGGGTCATCAATATTTACAAGATAATTATTCATTATTTGCTCCTTGATTCGAAAAAATTTTATATAGATAAGGTAATTATACGTCACAACAATGTAATGGAGCAACGCAAAATGTATTGTTATTTAAGTACATTTTAATGACAATTAATGATTAATTAATCTAAGATTAACTTTATTTTACCGGAAAAATATAATATAATACTCGGATAGTGGCTATTCTATAAGAAAGTAGGACCTTTAATGAAATCTGAAATTTATGTCGTTAGTCATAAACAGACCCGGATGCCTGAAGGAAAGATTTATTATCCGCTTCAAGTTGGAACGGCAAAGGAAACCTTTAAAGGGTATTTACGGGACAATACGGGGGATAACATTGCTGATCGTAATCAGAATTACTCAGAATTAACGGCGCAATACTGGG
Organism: Ligilactobacillus araffinosus DSM 20653; assembly: GCF_001435375.1. Taxonomy (GTDB): domain Bacteria; phylum Bacillota; class Bacilli; order Lactobacillales; family Lactobacillaceae; genus Ligilactobacillus; species Ligilactobacillus araffinosus. Next base: position 7,639 of record NZ_AYYZ01000030.1, read on the forward strand.
CTGCTCATAACCGTCAAGCAGACGTTAAAGGACTTGTTCATTACCGCCGGCTTTTCTCTGACGGTGGAAGTCACTTTTTTGCAACTGTTAATCAAAAATATAGACATGTAATGAATGAAAAACAGTTAACCAAATTGATGGACAAATATGATATGATTTTGCCAAGAAAGCGAAATTACTACATTGAAACTTCGTGGTCGCACTATGAACATATTCACCACATCAAGGATATGGAGACGACCCGGGAAGTATTGGAAGAAAAGTATCCGGATTATGTTCCGTATTTTGACAAGTGTGTTCAACGGACGTCAGCTCATATGTTTAACATGTTTATTGCTAAGTCAGCGATTTTTAATGAATACACTGATTGGTTAATGGATGTGCTTTTTGAAGTTGAAAAACGAACAGATATTACCGGATATACTTCATATGAACAGCGAATTTACGGCTTTATCAGTGAATTGCTGATGGATGTTTGGGTTGAAAAGAATGAAATTAACTATACGGAAGTTCCAGTGATGTTTATGGGTAAGCAACATTGGGTTAAGAAGATCATGTCATTTTTAATGCGGAAGATCAAAGGAAACCCTAATAAAGACGAAAAGTAGTTTTTAGTTTGTGAGGTGGCTTTTTTGTCAGTCAAAAAACAAAATAAGGCCTATTTGTTTGTAAAGAGATTACTGGATATCGTGATTTCGGTAACTGCTTTAATTTTTTTAATACCAGTGACCTTAGTAATTTTCATTATTGATCGTTTTGGCGACAATAAGGGCCCGGTATTTTACAAACAAAAACGTATTGGAAAAGACCATAAGATATTTTACATGTATAAATACCGGTCGATGATCGTTGGCGCGGAAAAGCGCCTGGAAGAAGACCCGCAACTTTATCAAAAGTACATTGAAAACGGGTATAAGCTTCCACCGGATGAAGATCCGCGAATTACTAAGTTTGGTAGCTTCTTACGAAAATCATCAATTGACGAGTTACCGCAATTCTTTAATATTTTAAAAGGCGACATGTCATTGATCGGACCCCGGCCGATTGTTGAAGCTGAGTTAAAAGAATACGGCGATCGGGTAGATAAGTTTCTTTCAGTTAAGCCTGGAGCAATGGGATACTGGCAAGCTTCCGGCAGAAGTAATATTATGTATCCGGAACGGTGTGACCTTGAGTTATACTATGTCGATCATGCATCATTATGGTTTGACATTAAGGTCTTTTTTAAGAATATTGTTGCAATTTTTAAGGCCGATGGCGCTTTTTAAAGAACATTGAGGATTAATATGGAAGAAAAGCTGAGTATAATCATTCCGGTATATAACGACGAGAAATATTTAAAACGTTGTTTGGATTCGATTATTAATTTAGATTATCAAAATTTAGAAATAATTTTAGTAGATGATGGTTCAACGGATGATTCGCTTGCTATTATGACGGATTATGCCGCCCAGGATAAGCGGGTCAAAGCAATCAGTCAGCAGAATCTAGGCGTTTCGGCTGCTCGAAATACTGGTTTGGTACAGGCGACAGGTGACTACATCATGTTTGTTGATGCGGATGACTACGTTCTTTCACCGCTTAAGATCGTGTTGAATGATGAACAAACAGCGGATCTGAACGTTTTCGGATTTGAATCTGGTAAAGAACAAAAAGTGGTGCGTGCTAAGTACTATGATGCTAATGAATCCATGCATGCTAAGACGATGATGATGGAAAATCCAACCCAATATTTGACAGCATGGGGAAAGCTTTTTAAGCATGCTTTGATCAAGAAATATAATCTGAGATTCAATACTAATCTGCGCGTTGCTGAAGATGGCAATTTTATGTTGCAATATTTGATGAAATGCGAAACGATTAAGCTTTCATTGCCGGTTGGTTACCATTATTCAAAGGATACGGAATCAGTAATGACAACCTTTGATCGGAAATCAGAGGATTACCTTGCTGCCTTAGAAGAATCTGAACGGAATTTGGAAGGGTGTCCGGCTGAAATTCAGAAAGCATTTAATATATACGTGATGATGCACTTTAACATTATCATGGTTCATGAGACATTTGCATCAGCTAATCCGGTTAAATACGGCTTGAAAATCAAGCAATTAAAACAGCTTTTAAATAAACCAATTTTTAAAGAGGCTTTGTCAGAAATTAAGACTAGTGAATGCCACGGATTACGGATGTTGCCAATTGCTTTGCTTAAAATGCACGCTTATCATTTAGCTTCTGTGCTATTTACCCTTAGAGCTAAGCAAAATGAAAGTCAAATGAAATAATCATTGAGTTGCGTATAGCAGCTCTTTTTTGTTACAACAATTTTAATTTATTAATAAATAGTTAAGATTTTAACTAGAAATAAAGCGGTCCATCCCAAAGGTATAGAATGTTTAGTTGGAGGAGGTTTGTGTTATGCAGAGTCATAATTTTATGCATAAGATTATAACAGTTTTAAGTGCATTTTTTTCATTATTTATAATTTTAGGAAATAGTACATATACTGTAAGTGCTAGTCAAGTAAGTGTTCAGGGATTAGGTGCTGCTGATGCGACGATTACCGATGTAAAAACCGGGAAAGTTGAGGCTAACACTTCACAGTTAGATAAGTTTGGGGCTTATAACGTTTCTTACAATTGGAGTATCCAAGATGGAATCACTATTAATAATGGGGATACAACTACATTTACAATTCCCAATAATGTTCAAGTAGCTCAGGATGAAACTTGCAATGTTTATGATCAAAATAAACAAATTGTTGGTACAGCGACGATCAAGGCTGGATCACATACCGGAACAATTACTTTTAATAATATATTAGGAAATAAAACTGGACGCAAAGGAACTCTTCAAGTTGGTGTTACGGGAACTTATGTAAATAATAGTGGTAATAATAATACGCCTAATAGTGGACCTGGAACGGATCAAGGAAATACAAACGGGCAAGGATCTGGCACCGGGCAAGCACCAACCATTAATAAAGTCGGGTGGTATGATAAAAATAATAGTAAATTGGCATGGTGGCAGATCGTTGCTAATATGAATAATGTAGATCTTAAAAATCCGATAATTACTGATAATATGGGAGCTGGCATGCAATTAGTTCCGGGATCGTTAACCGTTAAAGAAGGAAATTATGTAAACGGAACATTTGAAGAAGAAAAAGATATAACAAGTCAATGTAGTATCACGACAAATGGTAGTGAAATCACTGTAAAACTTCCAGCTGGTACAACTGACCAGACAATTGCTGTTGAATATCAAACCAAAATGATCAGTGATGAATCGAGTTATACTAACTCGGCTGTAATTTCGGCTGATAATGTAAGCCAAAAAATAAGCAATTCAGCTACATTACCAGGAAATATCAAAGCAACAGCAACGTATTATCAAGGGCAAATTTCAGTAAAGAAAGTCGATGCTGAAACTGGTGAAGCATTGCCTAGCGCATCGTTTACGTTATTTGGTGATCACGATCAGGCGTTAAAAACAGAAAAAACCGATGCAAACGGAGTTGCAATATTTAATAATTTAGCTAACGGGACCTACTATGTGAAAGAGACTGGGGCACCAAGTGGGTATGCAATTGATTCAAGCTATCAAAAGGTGACCCTAGATTCAAGCGTTGAGTCAACTGCAATTACAGTTAAAGACCAAAAGTTACCAGTAAGTAGTTCAAGTTCATCAACTGTTTCATCATCAAGTAGCAGTAAGTCAAGCTCAAGCGGCAAGAGTTCATCAGCTGTTTCATCATCAAGTAGCAGTAAGTCAAGCTCAAGCAGCAAGAGTTCATCAGTTGTTTCATCATCAAGCAGCAAGAGCTTAATTATTAAGAACTCATCAGTATTAAGGGCTTCAGCAAATAGTCGCAATACTGAAAGTTTAATGTCAAATTCAACTAATAAGCTAAGCAAGAATAAGGTAAATCACAGTCAAGATGCAACTATAAATAATAGTACAAACCAAAGTAGTGTAGCAGTTATTGGAAATAACAAGGACAGCAACATTCAAGGCGGTCAAACAAGTCGACACAGTGAAGGGTCAGCTGTTCAAGGTAATAAGGGTAGCAACCGCAACGGTGAAGGCTTACCACAAACTGGTGAAGCAGCCGCAACCGCAACAATCGGTTTGGGAATTGTACTAATTGCAATTTCAGGAGTAGTTGTTTTTAACAAGAAAAACTAATTTGTTGAGGTAAATAAAAAGTCTTAGAGATCGTGCTAAGACTTTTTTATTATAAAAAATTAAATGTTTTAAAATGCTCTGAGCATTAAAGGTAAATTAATTATAAGGATAAGGGTAAAGTCAAAGTTTTTTATTAAGCGTTTATAACTGTAATAACGTTCTCTTATTATGACAATTAATTTTATAAAAAACAATTCGGAAGTTTTACCGAATCATTTTTTATATCCAAAGCGGGGAAGACTCAATGGCGTTTAAGTGTGAGTTAAGTGATTGGATGTTTATTGAAATTATAGTGATTATTTTAGTAAACAGCAGCATTTAAGAATTTAATAAAAATAAAGGGGCATAATTAGTATCAATTATATTGAAATAATATATAAATAACTCAGAGTAAGGGCTTTTCAGAGGAGTGAAAGGCTAATTAAAAATTGGCAGGTATAACAGATTGTTTTATACTTAAAACGTTATGTAAATCAGGTAAGGAATAAGAATCAAAATGAAATTAGTAGAAAAGAGGTATTTCGATGAAAAAAATAAGTAAGGAAAAACGCGAAATGATTATTCGCCGAGCTTTGTACTTCGGATTACCTTTGATCATTATGGTGGTTATTTATGCAATATTGCATGTATATCCTTTTGGAAAGCTTTCATTATTAACGTATGACATGGGGGAACAATACGTTGACTTTTTTGCGTTTTATAAGGATACATTGTTGCATCATCCAAGCCAATTATTGTATTCATTTACAAATGGAATTGGTGGCGAAACATTAGGATTGTGGGCTTATTACTTATTGAGTCCATTTAACTTGATTCTATTATTCTTCCCGAAGAGCATGTTGCCGGTTGGAATAATGATAATGACGCTGATCAAATACGGTTGTGCCGGCTTAGCGCTTGGTTATTGCTTAGAAAAGATGCACTGGACAGATCAAAAATGGATTCCGGCCGCAACAGTTTGTTATGCCTTAATGGGCTGGATCCTTGCCAATGAATTTAATATCATGTGGCTTGACGTTTTAGTTCTTCTGCCGTTTATCCTATACGGAATTGAAAAGATTTTTGATGAAGATCGGTCATTTTACTATACGGTTTTTCTGGCACTAACGCTGTTTATTAACTTCTATATGGGATACATGGTCTGCATTTTTGTAGTTCTGTATTTCATTTGGACAGCCGTTCGCAAATGGCAAAACTGGAAAACGTTCGGTAAGAAAGCAGCCCGTTTTAGTATCAGTTCGCTTTTAGCGGCGGGTTCTGTTGCCTTTCTACTGTTGCCAACATATTTTGATATTACGAAGAGTAAAGGGGTTTATACCCAACAAACGATTCAATCAGTGATTGAATACCAACCATGGAAGATGCTCAGCAAGTTCATGATTGGAACGATCAATGATAACCAAATTCAAAATGGGTTTCCAAATTTATTTGTTGGTGCTTTGATTATCGGCGGTTTTATTTTGTACTTTTTAGCAAAGAAGATTCCGTGGAGAGAAAAAATCACGGCTGGGTTAGTTTGTGTCTTCATGTTCTTTGCAATGTGTTGGCAACCGCTTGATCTAGTATGGCATGCTTTCCAATATCCGGTATTTTACCCGTACCGTTTTAGTTATTTAGTAAGTACATGGATGATTTTGCTTGCTTTGCGAGGATTGGCAAAGCTTGGAAAGCCGAAAATTTATCAGCTAGTAATTACGTTTATCATTCCGGTAATTTGCTGGATCGTTATCTTTATTAACCGGAAGAAGTTCAACTTTTTAACGGTTCCAAATGCGATTGCAACTTTGATTTTCTGGATCATAATTTTTGGAATTATGACCTGGATGTTAATGGGCTGGAACAAGCAAATTAAGAAGTTTAATCTGCAGATGTTATCTTCAGGCTTAATGCTTGTTTTGATTGTGGCTGAATGCGGGATGAACGGGTATCAAACAATCAAGAATATCCCGGGCGCTAGCGAAGTTAGCTACACGAATTTTGTAGCTAACCTCGACTGTGACATTGCATGGATCAATAACCAGGATAACGGGCATACGTTTTACCGAATCGGCAAGACTTTCCAACGCAGTGAAAACGATTCGTTGAATGCGGGGTATCGCGGACTGTCAGGATTTACTTCAACGCAAAATGCAGCAGTCACAAGTTTCATGAACTCAATGGGTCAGCCGAACTACCTTGGAAAGGAAAACTACACGGAAGGAACGTTACTGACCGACTCGATCATGGGAGCTAAGTACTTCCTTGCACCAACTGACCAGTTTGGTAATTTAGCCAATAGTAATGCAGTGATACCGGCAACTTCATACCGGCCGGATATTTCGTTCTATGGTCCGGTTAAACGAATCAATGGGGTAACGATTTATCAGAATCCGTTAGCATTATCGGTCGGGTTTGCGGCAACAAAGGATGTTTTGTCATCGAAGAATAACTTCCCATCAAGTGATTTTACAGCGGATAATCAAAGTTATCTGTTGAATACGATTGCAGGAACACACCGGCAATACTTTGATAAGGTTGGCTATCATACTAAGATGACTAACTGTACATTAGATGGTGGGGCCAATGGTAATTTGATTACCACTGATCCGAATCAACCATCAACCTATGAAATTCAGCTAAAAAATGTCGGTGCTGAACCATACTATATTCAGTTAACGACTGGAATTGTTTGGAACTCGTCGATCACGATCAATGGAAATAATATGCCGGGAATGGGAAATGGCTCTCAACCAACGTTATTTAACGTTTCAGCCAACACTCCTGGACAAGACATCACGATCGATATCAATCCCAATAACGGCAAAACGATCGATTTAAACGATCTTGAGGTTTATAAATTTAACCTTTCAGCATTTGAAAAAACAATTTATTCTGTGATGAACAATCAATGGAACTTAACCAATAATGGCCGGTTGCAATTACGAGGCGACATTGATATTCCGCATAGTAAAGATGTAATGATGACTACGATTCCATTTAACAAGGGGTGGAGTGCAAAGGTTGATGGGCAAAAAGTTAAACCGCGGGAAGCCTTTGGAACGTTCTTAGCAATTCCGATGACTCCGGGACGGCACCACGTAGCCTTATCGTTCTGGCCACCGCTATTAACCCTTGGAATTATCGTAACTTTGATTACGTGGGCAATTTTAGTGCTATGCTGGCGGTATGAAAAGAAAAAATAAAAGAAGCGCTGTGATTTGAATCACAGCGTTTCTTTTTATTTTTCAAACGAAGATTTTTTATTAAATTTTTCATTTAAGATTGAGCGTAATAAATTGATATTTTGATCAAAATGATGAATATCGCGATCGTTCATACAAATCGAAAAATATTTTTCACTATTTATGGCTTTTTTTATGCCTTCGAATTGATCAATCTCAAAGTATTGATAGCGTTGTGGTGAAGATGGGAAAAAATTTCCAGTTACTAAATTATAATAACGGACGATCCATTCAGAAATATCGTGTTTTCCGCGTACACGATGTGTGATGGTTTTATGACACTCAGTTGGAAAAACATTTTCAACAACGTTTTTAAATTCAGACTTTAGATATGGCTGTACACAATGTCGATTGTAAAAGCCAGTAAAATATCGGTAAAAGCAACTTCCCAATGAACGGACAATTTGAACCCCATAATGCGGGTTGAGATATTTATTCAATAATTGTTTAAGGACTTCTCGTTTATTAAACTTACGGTTAATAAGCATTACTGTGTTCATTAAAATATATGCAAAATCCTCGTGAGGTGAAATTGGCGATTCGATTAAAAAATCGCGTGGCTGACCACTAACGAAAAAATCTTCCGGTCTGGACGGACGGGTAAATAGCATATCATCTTCAATAACCATGAAGTGTTCGCTAAGACCAGGAATTTTATAGATATTCATTAAAATCGCATTTGAATTGAATGTTGGCAAAAATTGCTTTTCGATTATTTCATGATGATCGATAACTTGAACATGTGCATTATTTATATCTAGCCAATCAGGAGTCTGATTATCCGTAACAAGAAAAATTTGATTAATCCATGGAAGATATTGGTCAATGCTCCGAAATAGGTACTTTAAAGTCCCCCAATCGCGGAACCGTTCACCATTAAAATCTTTAACTGAAAGATAGGGGGCTGCTTTTTGTTGCCATTGAGGATCTTCTCCGTTTACCCAAGGGATGACAAGATCAATTGGCCCGTTTTTCACATAAATCATCCTTTACCAAATAGTTAGTTACTCTGTACAATCCTTTTGTCCATTGTATGATACAAAATTCTAAGGCCAAAATTCAAGAGTTTTCACATTTTTTTCTTATTATGTTAAAAAGAATTTTGTATTTAAAAAAATTAATTATTGAAATAACTTTAGTACTTAAAAAATTGCTGATTTATTTTTTTGTTCGCGAATTTATAAAAAATTAATATATTGATGCAGATTAATCAGTAATTTTCTAAAAAATATAAAAGAAAAATAATCGATTTTGAATGATTTTATCAATTAAAAACGAACTATCGAAAATGGTATTGCTTTTATAATTTGTGTTCTACTATAATAAGACTGATGAATTTGAGAAAAGAGGGATTTTAATGAAGAGGATCAAGAAAGTTTTACTTTCACTTCTTGTAATTTTAGGATTAGTAACATTAACCGCCGCTTCAAGCGTTCATGCGGATAGCGATTATACTCCCAAGCATTTAACAGTGGAATTTGTTCCATCGTCAAATGCGCAAAAAATGTCTGCCCGGGTTAAACCGCTTGCCAAGTTGTTGGAACAACAATTACATATTCCAGTAACGGTTACTGTGTCAACCAACTACAATACGATCGTTGAAGCGATGGGTTCAAAGAAAGTTGATGTCGGTTTCTTACCGCCGGATGCTTACGTTCAAGCTCACAAACAATATGGGGTTAAGGTTCTTTTACAAGCTCAACGTTTTGGTTATAAAGAGCCAGATGATCAACCAACGAATCAACTTGTAAATTACTATCGTGCTCAAATCGTTGTTCGTAAAGGCAGTGGGATTAAAAATCTTAAGGATTTAAAGGGAAAGAAAATTGCAGTTCAAGACACAACTTCAAGTTCAGGATGGGTATTCCCAGTTGCTTGCATGGAAGAACATGGAATCAACATTAATAAGGATCATATCCAAACGGTTCAAGTTAAAGGTTATGACCAAGCTGTAATGTCGGTTTATAATGGCAATACAGATGCTGCCTTCATTTTCCAAGGCGCTCGGAACCTTGTAAAGAAGGACGCACCTGACGTTATGAAAAAGGTAGTTTCGATTTACACAACGCCTAAAATTCCAAATGATACGATTTCTGTTCGTGGCGATATGAGTCCCGCATTCCAGAAGAAGTTGATTAAGGCCTTCCAAAACATTGCGAAGTCAAAGAAGGGACATGCAATCATTTCAAGTGTATATCAACATGAAGGATATGTACCTGCTAAGGACAGCGACTTTAATACTGTTCGAAAATACGATAAGATCGTTCAAAAAATCAATCAATAATTGGAAAGGTTGAACATTTTTTATGGAAGAACCGTTAATTGAGATTCGAAATGTCAGCAAGGTATATGATAGTGGGACTGTTGGCCTGAAAAACATTAATTTAACAATTCAAAAAGGTGAATTTGTGGTTGTTGTTGGGTTATCCGGGGCCGGTAAGAGTACACTATTGCGAACGATTAATCGGATGCATGATGTCACAGATGGCGACATTTTGATTGAAGGGAAATCGATCATTCACTACAAGGGAAAAGAACTTCGAAAATTGCGGCGGAAAATCGGAATGATTTTCCAAAACTTTAATTTAGTAAAACGTTCATCTGTTCAACGCAATGTTTTATCTGGAAGAGTGGGTTACTATTCAACCTTCAAGTCAGTGCTGGGCTTATTTTCAAAGGAAGATAAGCAAAAAGCAGTTGATGCCTTGAAACAGGTTAAAATGGCAGATAAAATTTATTCCCGAGCTGACGAACTTTCTGGCGGTCAACAACAACGGGTCGCCATTGCACGGGCATTAATGCAGGATCCGAAAATCATGTTAGCCGACGAACCGATTGCTTCGCTTGACCCGTTAACAACAAAAGCCGTTATGGATGAGTTAAAGGAACTTAATCGGAAATTAGGAATAACAGTGATTGTTAACTTGCACTCGGTTCCGCTGGCAATGCAATATGCTGATCGAATTATTGGTTTACGGGCTGGGGAATTGGTTTACGATAAATCAATTGCAGAAGTTCAAGAAACGGACTTTGATTCAATTTATGAAGGAGCGGCAAAGGAAAATGAATGAAGTACCTAAAAGATCGTTTGCACAGCGGTTCCATCTTAAATTAGTTGTATGGTCAGTTTTATTTATTGTTCTGCTTTGCGGTTCAGCAGCATTAACCGGGGTTAACTGGGGAGAGTTTTTCAGTAATATTGGTCAATTCTTCAGTTTGATCGGTAAAATGGCGCATCCGGATTGGAAATATATTCAAATTGTTATCCAGCCGGTAATTCAAACATTGCAAATGGCAATTGTTGGAACAACGATTGGAACTTTAATTGCAGTGCCATTTTCAGTTGTCGCAGCGCGTAATTTAGTCAAAAATCCAGTGGTCCGCGGAATAATTCGCTTTATTTTAAATCTTGTTCGGACGTTACCAGATTTACTTTTAGCAGCTATTATGGTTGCAATCGTCGGAATTGGCCCGAGTGCGGGAGTCTGGACATTAGCAATTTTTTCATTCGGGATGATTTCCAAACTGTTTTACGAATCAATTGAAACAATTGACGATGGGCAACTCGAAGCTTTACGAGCAGCCGGAGCAAATTATTTTCAGATTATCGTTTTTGCCGTTTTGCCACAAGTAATTGAAAACTTTATCAGTTATTTCCTTTACACGTTTGAAATCAATGTACGAGCATCAACGGTTTTAGGATACTTAGGCGCTGGGGGGATTGGAATGCTGTTGCAGCAATCGCTAGATTCCTTTAATTATAGTCAAACGGCAATCATTATTCTTGCGACGTTAATTGTTGTTTTAATAATTGATGGGTTAAGTAATTATTTACGGGAGAAATTGGATTAAATGAGTAAAGCATCGAAAAATAAAAAGTATGGTTGGATATTCTGGGGAATCCTGATCATTGCAGTGTATGTGTGGGCAATTCTTGGAATGAATTTATCCGGGATCCAATCGTCAGCAGTTCAAGTTACAAAGTCAATTTTCAACGGAATATGTCATCCGGATTGGCATTACGTCTATAATGGCAGTGGTGAAGATTTAGTGTCGCTGATTATTCAAACTTTAGCGATTGCTTTTCTCGGAACATTTGTTTCAGCATTTTTAAGTGTCCCCTTTGCATTTTTAGCAGCCCGGTCATCAAAGCATCTTCAGGTTCGATCAAAGATTGGAAAATTTATTTTGGTATTTATCCGGACATTTCCTGAAATCGTACTTGCAATTATGTTTATTAAAGCGGTTGGCCCAGGGGCTTTTGCTGGGGTTTTAGCCGTCTCGATTCACTCGATTGGGATGCTGGGAAAACTCTTTAGCGAATCACTGGAAAACATGGATCATGGGGCCGAAGAAGCAATTTTATCTGTTGGCGGAACGAAAAGTGATGCACTTTTCTTAGCAACGTTGCCGGATATTATGCCGCAGTTCTTGTCATACACTTTGTACCGGTTTGAAATTGCAGTCCGTTCAGCTTCAATCTTAGGAATGGTTGGTGCTGGCGGAATCGGAACTCCATTGTTGTTCGCAATTCAAACTCGGACATGGAGTCGGGTCGGCATTATTCTTTTAGGAATCGTAGTGACGGTTACGGTGATTGACTGGATCTCAGGAACTTTGAGAAGAAAACTTGGTTAAAAAATAAGAGGTTGCGACTTAGTCCAGCCTCTTTATTTTGTTATTGCCGCTTTTTTTAATGTCTTTACTTTATTTTTAATGATCGAAAAGGGTAAAATTAAATTATAAGTAAAATTTGAGAAGGAGTGTCGTCATGAAAATTAAGATTGTATCAACAAGTGATGTTCACGGATATATTTATCCCACGAATTTTACAAGTCGAAATGACTATCATGGATTAGGTTACTTAAAGGCTGGCGCGGTTATTGAAAAGATTCGGCGTCAAGCGGAACAAGACGGTGATATCGTATTATACGTTGAAGATGGGGATTTTGTTGAAGGTTCGCCAATGACAGATTACGCATATCAGACTTATAATGAAAAGCACTATAACCTTGATTTGGTTAAGATGGTCAATCACCTTCAAGCAGATGTTGGAATTTTAGGAAACCATGAGTTTAATTATGGTCCAAATTATTTGAACCCAACGCTTGCAGATCGAAATTATCCAATTTTAAACGCGAACATGCAAGAAGGTCCAGATTACCATATTATCGATGCTCCTTATAAAATCATTGAAAAAAATGGAGTTAAAATCGGCGTTTTAGGATTGACAACGCAATATATTCCACATTGGGAACAACCTGACCATATTAAAGGCTGGAAATTCGAACCGGCGTTAAAGGCTGCGCAAAAGTACGTTCCCAAACTGCGAAAAAAGGCTGATATCGTTGTCGTTGCATATCACGGCGGATTTGAACGTGATTTGGCAACCGGTGAGCCTACTGAGAGTTTGACGGGCGAAAACGAAGGTTATCAATTATTAACGGAGGTTCCAGGAATCGATGCATTAGTTACTGGACACCAACACCGTCAAATTGCGGAAGTAGTTAATGGAATTCCAACGACTCAACCAGGATTCCGCGGCGAAAAAGTTGGTTGCATAACGCTTGAATTGAATGATCAGAAACAAGTCATTGGTTCAAAGGCCGAACTGATCGACACGGCCGATGCTGATGAAGAAATGTGGATGAATGCCTTGACTGCTGATTGGCGCAACGATGTTGAAGACTGGCTTGATCAAACATTGACAACGATTGACGGTGATATGAAGATTCATGATCCGATGCAAGCACGGTTACACGGGCACGCTTATCTCGATTTGGTTAATAAAGTTGAAATGGATGCTACGGGAGCTGACATTGCCGGAACTGCTTTGTTTAATGATGAGGTTACTGGATTAGGCCATGAAGTTACGATTCGCAATGTCATGAACAGTTACGTTTACCCAAATACTTTAGTTGTTGAAAAGATTACTGGAAAAGACCTTAAGGCGGCGCTGGAACGCTGTGCATCATTCTTTGAAGTTGGCAGCGACGGAAAGCTTAGCGTTTCAAAAGACTTTTCATACCCGAAGATGCAGTTATACAATTATGATTACTATTCAGGAATTGATTACACCTTTGATTTACGTCAACCGCAAGGACACCGGGTAACTGAATTAAAGTATCACGGAAAGGATGTCCAAGATACCGATGAATTAAACGTTGCAATCAACCAGTACCGAGCTGTTGGCGGTGGTGATTATCCAATGTACAGTATGGATAAAATGGTTAAGCAGGTTGAAAACGAAATGCCGCGAATGATTATTGCATACTTGCAAAAACACCCTAAAATCAAGGCAGTTCAACCAACAAATCTAAAGATTATTATGAAGTAAAAGCGAGGAATTAGTTTATGGAAAAGGCGGCAATTTATCACCGCCCGGAAAGCGAAATGGCTTACTTGGCGGGCAAAAACCAGTTTCGAATTCGACTTCGAACCAAACATGCAGATGTACACCAGGTCGAAATCATTTACGGAAGACTGGATCGCATTAAACAACAAAAGTTAGCGGCTGACCGTGAAGATATGGAAATCATCCGGCCAAACGTGGAAGCGATGCAGTGTATTTTAAAGACGGATTTGTATGACTACTGGGAAATCACAATTCCAGTTAAGGTCCGGGAACGAACCCAATATCTTTTCCATTTGATTGGCGATCATGATGGTGAACTGCTTTATGATACGGTCAATGTCCGTCCTTATATGGCTGATTTTTTGGAAAAGGCAACACCATTTAATACGCCGTATTATCAAAACATGTTTTTAATGCATTCAAATCCTGAGTGGACGAAACACACTGTATGGTATCAAATAATGCTTGATCGGTTTGCTGACGGTGACGAAAACAACGAACCGCTTGAAAAAGCGCGGTGGGATCTGGATAAATCAACGGCGACAAACTTTTATGGCGGTGATTTGCAAGGTGTGATCGATCATCTTGATTATCTTGATGAACTTGGAATCAACGGCATTAAGCTTTCACCGATCTTTGCATCATATTCTAATCAAAAAAATGATCCGGTCGATTTTTATGATTTAAGTTATATGTTTGGTTCAAAAGAGCTTTTCCGTGAATTTGTGCAAAAGGCTCATCAGCATGGAATGCGTGTAATGGTTCAATTACCGCTTGATCGAATGAGTGATATGGCACTTCAATGGCAGGATGTTCAACGTCTCGGAGCGCAATCACGATTTGCAAGTTGGTTTAAGGTGCGACAGTTTCCAGTTCAAGTTCCAGATAAAAATGAAGACCCAAATAAATATTATTTAACAGTTGATGGTAATATTCATATGCCAAAACTAAATTTACAAAGTCCAGCGGTTCAACAATATTTATTGGAAACAGCCCGGTATTGGATTGAGACTTTTGATATTGATGGTTGGGAAATTTTGAACGCTGATGAAATTGATCAAACATTTTTAAACTTGATGACTCAACAAATGCATAGTATTAAGGCTGATTTTGTTGTAATGGGACAATATCAACATTTGCCAAATGGTGATTTAGCAAAGGGATATATTGATAGTGCCAATAATGTTGACTTTTATACGATCATTCATGACTTCTTTGTTACTCATCAGTTAAGCGTTACGGAAATGATTTCGCGTATCAACGATGCATTAATGAAGAATACTGTTTATACGAATCAAACATTGATCAACGAAGTTGAAAACTTTGTAACTCCGCGGTTGATCAGTGAGTGTAATAGCGAAGAGGACTTGGCGCGGGCAATCATTGCATTTACTTTTATGCAAATTGGAATTCCATCGTTTATGTATGGTACTGAGGTTGGAGTAACTGGGGAGGACGTTCCCGCGAATCTTGCACCGATGAAATGGAAGGATGAAGAGCAATCTTCATCAATGTTACAATTTATGAAAAGTGCAATTGCCATGCGGCGGGAGTATGCAGATTTGCTAAATGAAGGTACTCTTGAATGGGGACAGTTAAGTAACAAATATCGTTATTTTACGCTCACGCGTAAATACAATGATCAAAAATTATTCTGTTTGTTTAATTTTGGATATGGTAGCGTGAAGGTCGTTATCCCGAAAAACTCAGAAATCGTTTTGAGTCAGAACTTAATGGAAGATGAAAATAAAATTGCTCAAAATGGATTTGTGATTTTAAAAGTTTAAACCCTATAAAATAGGCTGTGACTTTTGTCACAGCCTATTTTAATAATTAATTCTAATTTTATAATCGAACAGCGAATGATGGTTGGAAGTATTGTGTACTTCCAATTGAAACGCTTTGACCTGGTTCTGGAGCGGCAACGTATTTACCGTTACCAACACAGATAGCAACATGGTATGCAGACCCTTTAGAGCCCCAGAAGTATAGGTCTCCAGGTTGTGCCTGATTTACCGGAATTTGAGTTCCACAATTTTCTTGTTGTGTTGTTGTCCGCGGCAAACTTTTACCAAAGTGATTATATACATATTGAACAAACCCTGAACAATCAAAACCATTTGGTGTTGTTCCACCGTACACATAAGGAACTCCAATTAATGATTCAGCATATGAAACAACATTGCTTCCACTGCCTGTCCGTGTTGTTGAACTCTGTTGTGCTTGTGAACTTACTTGAGCAGCTTGTTGGTTATTACTGTTGTTTTGTTGTTGATTGTTGTTTTGAGCAGCTTGTTGGTTGCTAGTTGTCCGTACCTGTGGAGCAGCTTCACGCGTTTGAGGAGCTTGTTGTGAACTTGCTGAGCTTGCTTGAGCTTGTTTTGATGAAGATGAAGCAACTGCAGGATTCTTAGTTGGATTATTGACAATCAAGCTTTGACCAACTGTTAATGAGTTTCCTAAGTTCGGGTTGGCTTCACGTAATGAAGCAATCGATACACCATATTCTTGGGCGATTGCGTAAAGTGAATCCCCTGACTTAACTGTAGCAGTTGTGTGGTTAGCAGCGATTACGGCTTGCTTTGAACTGCTTTGTGAGCTAACAGATGAAGCTGGAGCTGCAGAGCTAACAGCAGATGAAGCGACTGAAGTTTGTGAGCTTGAGCTGCTTACAACTGTTTGTTGTGAAGAACTACTTGAACTTACTGAAGTTGAAGTAGAACTTGAAGTTGGAGCTTGTGAGCTTGAAACAGTTGTTGCTGAAGAACTTGTAACTGCAGGAGCAACCTTAGAAGTTGCAACTGAACTTGTTGCAGGTTGTGCTTGAGTTGCAGAGCTAACAGATGAAACAACTGGAGCTGCTTTTTGAGTTGATGAAGTAACTGAAGCCTTTGCAACTGGTGCTTGTTGTTGAACCGGTTGAGCAACTGTCTTAGCTGGGACGGGTGTTGCAGCCTTAGCCGGTTGTGCAATAGCTTGCCCATCAACATTTAATGTTTGACCAGCATAGACTAAGCTTGATGTTAAACCATTTAATTGTTTTAAGTGGTCAACGCTTGTATTGAATTTTTGAGCGATTGCCCAAAGAGAATCTCCAGATTGAACAGTGTATGTATGTGTGTTGTTCTTTGGAGTTTGTGTGTCCTTATTTGGAATTTTTAAATCTTGGCCAACATAAATCATATTGGTATTTTGATCAATGTGGTTTAATTGTTCAATTGATTTAATTGAAACTCCAAACTTTTGAGATAAATTCCATACAGTGTCGTTTTTGATGACATGGTGAACAGAGTCAGCATTAACTGCAGTTGCAGCTGAAACTAGGAATAAGCCAGCAGCACCTACCGTTCCTGCGACGAGTTTCTTTGCTGTTTTTTTCAAAAAATTTCACTCCTATAACTATAGACTTTAAAAATACACCCATATTGTATTTTAAAGTGCTTTACATAATGCGTCAAATTATCAAAAATACATATAAAAAAATTAATCCAATGAAAATGCTGATCTAATGCAATTTAGAGCAGTTAACATAATCTTCATAGTTTACAGTTCTGTTACATCTTTATTTTTTTACTATAATAAGGGTGATTAAGGATTTTAGGAGGAGAAAAATGGAAGATCAGTTTCAAAAGATTTTTGAAGAAATCAAAGCAGATCCAATGAATCAGGAATACACGAAAAAAGGGATTGATCCGTTATATTATGCCGATGCGGATGCCCGGATCTTAATTGTCGGTCAAGCTCCAGGAAGGGTTGCTCAAGATACCCAAATTGTATGGAATGATAAAAGCGGTGATCGGCTTCGTGATTGGATGGGAGTTAGTCACGATGAATTTTACCATTCGGGTAAGATCGCGGTTCTTCCAATGGATTTTTATTTCCCAGGCAAAGGGAAATCAGGTGACCTTCCACCACGGAAGGGATTTGCTGAAAAATGGCACCCGCGGTTGTTAGAAGCCATGCCGAATTTAAAATTAACATTATTAGTTGGAAGTTACGCAACTAAACATTATTTACACCTTAAAAGTTCAACAAAACTAACGAATGTTGTTCATAATTATCAAGATTATTTGCCACAATATTTCCCGTTGGTTCATCCTTCACCACGGAATCAATTATGGATGAGTCGTAATCCATGGTTTGAAAAAGAGGTCTTACCAGATTTAAAGCAACGAATTGATCAATTCTTGAGATAATTTTCTAAAAACTCACCTTAAAAGTTATTTTTTTTTGAAAAACGTGTATAATAGTAGACTATGAATTTACTTACAAATAGTTAGAATGAGGTGAGACTTTGAAAGCAAAAATTCCAGAATGGAAACAGAACTTGCAGGTTCTTTGGTTTGGAAACTTTATTGTTGGAATGGGATTCCAATTGATCATGCCGTTTATGTCCTTATATATTAAGACGTTAGGACATTTTAATCGGATGCAATTGAATCTTTGGAGCGGAATCGTTTTTTCAGCAACATTTTTAGTTTCATCGTGGATGGCACCGATTTGGGGAAAATTTGCTGATCGATATGGTCGGAAGAAAGTTATGTTGATTTCAGCTGCTGGAATGGAAATTATGATGGCTTCGATGGGATTAGTTGCCCATGTATGGCAGTTAGCTCTTTTGCGGTTACTTCAGGGATTCTTTGCAGGATACGTTGCAAATACTTCTGCATTGATTGCTTCTCAAGTTCCAAGTAAACACAGCGGGAAGGCGTTGAGTACTTTGTCAACCGGAACAACAGCGGGAATGCTTCTTGGACCATTATTTGGCGGAGCAATTGCCGGAACGTTTGGCTATCGAATAACTTTTTTCTTAACCGGATTGGCATATGCAACGGTATTTACGTTGACTTTATTTTTAGTTCACGAACGGAACTTTGTACCCGTTTCAAAAGAAAAGGCGCTTCCGGCTCGTAAATTATTCAAGTCACTTGAATATCCCCAAGTAATTATTGGAATGTTTATAACGACTTTGATTATTCAAGCTGGAAATAACTCGATTTCACCAGTCATTAGTTTGTATGTTCAACAATTATTGCATGGCGGACATAGTGTTGACATGGTCAGCGGGATCATTGCGGCTTTACCAGGGATTGCAACTTTATTTGCAGCCCCGTTGTTCGGAACATGGGGCGATAAAATCGGAACGCAGAAAATTTTACGTGGCGGTTTGGTCTTTGCAATGTTAGTCTACATTCCGCAAGCCTTTGTAACGAATGTCTGGCAATTAGGAATTTTACGGTTCTTAGTTGGAATTTCGGATGCAGCATTGCTCCCACAAGTTCAGACATTATTAGCGAAGTATTCGCCAAATGAATACTCAGGTCGGGTATTCAGCTATAATCAATCAGCTCAGTTTATGGGAAACATTTTTGGTCCACTGATTGGTTCAACGGTTTCAGGGGCATTTGGTTACGGCGGGGTGTTCTTATCAACGGCCCTATTGGTTTTGATTAATATTGGATGGGTTCATCACAGTACAAAAGAAATTGATGCAAAGAAAGTATAAAAAATGGTTGGCAACTGCCAACCATTTTTTATTTTGCGATTTTAGTTTTTGATACAGCTTTTAAGATTAAAAGATCAACTACTGCTTGAATAGGCCATGAGATAATTTCCTTTGGAAGTCGAACAGCCAATAAAGCAGTTAGTGTCATATGATGCGGTGAGGTCATGCTCAAAATATAAACCCAAAGCGTTGTAAAGATAACGTTTGAAATTAAGATTTGAATAAATTCGTATAAAAAAATTCGTTGCCAGGTGATTTTTTGGTGATAGAGAAATACACCGGCGATAATTCCGCTGATAAATGCCGAAAAGGTAAATCCGGGGAAGAAGACGCCGCCGGAACTGAATACGGTATTTGAAATGATATCAACTAAGACGAGAATCACTCCTCCAAGCCATGGTCCAGTAAGGTAACCAATTAATGCTGTTCCAATAAAACCAATCCCGATTTTAAAAACGGCGGGATCACCAATTGCAATTTTGTTAAGAACAATTTGAATTGCAATTAACAGTGCTGATAATGTAATGTTCCGAACATTGAGTTTCGGACTCTTCCAAGATAATTTTTTCATCAAAAAAGCCTCCCAAGGATGAGGGGGAGACATACACCAGACATGAATTTTGGTGAATGCGGATATAAATCGCCCGTTAAGGTTCTGCCAACGTTCACATTCCGTTCCATTGGCCATTTACAAAATATATCCTACCCCTGTTGTGATTTATTCTAGCACTTTGACAAATTGAATTCCATATAAATTTTTAATATAAAAAAATAATGTTCACTCATTAGTGAACACTATTACTGATTTGATGTTTGATTAATCGAATTATATTAATTGTGATGATCATCAATTTTCTGCTTTAAAATGGCACTGCCATAAATCAACGCTTCAATTACCGTGATAAAGAAACTAACGGGCCAGTTAGTTAAATAGCTTAAATATAACCCAAGCCAAATTCCGGTAATTGCAAAGATAAAAGTCAGGCCGATCATTTTCCATAATGAATGCGCATAGTACTTGGAGGCGGATGCTGGAATCGTAAGCAGAACGAAGATCAGCAATGCTCCAATAATCTGCGCCGTAATGCTGACAGTTAGCGCAAGCATTAAGAGAAAGAGAATCGAGATTAACTTGTTATACCGTTGGTTATATTCAGAACCTTGAGCGTCAAAAGAATTGAAAGCTAATTTCCGGAAAGTAAAGAAAATCAGAATCAATAAGAAGATACTCAAACAAACGAGATCACGCAGATTAGCAGCATCAATACCGACGATGCTTCCAAATAAGATGCTGGTTGCGTAGTTGGCTTGCTTGTTGGAAAGTGATAGGAAAAGAACTCCCAGGCCTAAGAAAATTCCTGAAAAAACGCTGATTGATGATTCGCGTCGACTAACTTTTTCACCGGAAAAGCCGATGAATAATGCACTGCAACAGGTAAAAAGTAACATTCCGGCCAGTGGTGAAATCCCCGCAAACACACCAAAACTTGCACCGGAAAAGCCGATTTCAGAAAGCGTGTGGGCAAAGAATGACGTTTGCCGGGCAATTACGAAAACGCCCATCACAGCACAAATTAATGCGATAAATATTCCAGCAATGAATGCATATTGCATAAAAGCATAATTAAACATTAATTTTCTCCTTTCTTCATTTTAGTCATTGTTGCAGTTTGATTTTCAAGGTGCAACTCGTTATCAGCATATGCGTTAATCAGTTCTGGATCGTGCGTGATAAAAATCACGGTAAGATCATGACTTTGCATGATCGACTTTAAAAGCTGCAAAAGAAAATGCTTGGCTGATTGATCCAAGTTCGCCGTAGCTTCATCCAAAATTAAAAGCTGCGGGTCAGCGCATAATGCTTGGGCAAGGTAGGCACGTTGTTTTTCACCGCCGGAAGCTTTTCCAAGCGGTCGCGCTTGGATGCGGGTTAATTTTGTTTCATCCAAAATTTCTCGTAAGCGTTGCTTCATGGCTTTTGAGTTCCAAGGCAAAATGCGATGCTTAAATCCTAATGCCACAAAGTCATGAATATTGAGCGGATATTCATCGTCAATATTGCGCAATTGCGGGACGTACTGAACTTTATCGTGCGGAATCGCAAATTGAGCATGAATCGTTGAGTTGCGGTTCAGATCCTGAATCAAATGTTTGATCAAGGTAGATTTGCCAACGCCGTTTTCGCCCGTAATGCATGTTAATTCATTTCGCGGAATCACAAAGTTCAGGTTCCGGAAAAGCGTTCGGTCAGGGACTTTAATATCTAAATTTTCAACTTCTAAGATTGGTTGCATATGATGACTACCTCTTTGCTTGAACGATTTTAGCGAGTTGATCTAATTCATTGCTGAACCATTCGATGTAGTTATCGTCCTTTGGCATTGTTTCGGTAACTTCTAAGACCGGAATGTTTTCTTTACGGCAAAGGTCAGCAATATTATTAACAATTTTGCTATCATCCTGTTTATTTAAAACAAAAAATGCAATTTTGTGTTCTTTAATACTGTTTTGCAAGTCACGAATATCAGTATATGACGGATCTGATCCTTCTTCGATTGCAAGGGAAAAATGGTTGTTAGTAACCTTGAAGCCCATTTTTTGGAGAGCGTAATTAAAGACCGGCTCGCTGACTGCGACGTTTGCATTATGCTTTTCGTTTTTGATTTGATCCATTTTTTGATTAAGAACGTTTAATTTCTTTTTATAAGCAGCCGCGTTCTTTTTGAAGACTGCGACGTCTTGAGGCAAAAGCCGACCGTATTGGATAGCTAATGCGTCAACATACTTTTCAATGTTATCGGGATTGTACCACAGGTGTTCGTTATCACCATCTTTGGCACCAACGACTTTTCCGATCGAAAGAATTTTCCTAGCTTGCAGTTTATTGACCCATGTATCGTATCCAACTCCGTTTTCGATTACAAGATTTGCCTTAGCAACTTTTTTTGCAGTTGCGGTTGTTGGAGTAAAATCATGGGGATCAACGTTTGGACTATTAATGATTGACGTTACGGTTCCGTGATCGCCGAGAACTTCCTGGGCGATGTTGCCGTAAAAATCGGTCGTTGCAACCACGTTGATTTTATCAGCTGATGTTTTTTTAGCAGATGATTGCTTTCCACAAGCACTTAAAGAAAACGTGAGTAAAATTGCGTTAACAGCTAATAAAAATAGTTTTGAAAATTTCTTCATTCAGTAGCTCCTTTAATGAAATTAGTAATGATTACTTTTTAGATAATAAGGGGGCAACCTAGGCGTGTCAACAGTAAAAAGTCTGTTAGATTGGGATTACGATTTAGAAATTTAATTGAATTGCTTGTTTATCAGAAAGTGAAAAACGAGGATTACGATTTAAATTTTTTTATTGAATTTTTTGTGAAGTGAAAAAAGAGTAAAAATAGCCCTCATAGGATACAGGAAGATATAAAAAAACTCTGCATTATACATCACCGTATAGTGCAGAGAAAAAAGGAGTAAGTGATGATGAATAGAACTTATACTAATGTGAGTCGAATCTAGGGGGAGA
The DNA here is from genome assembly GCF_001435375.1 of Ligilactobacillus araffinosus DSM 20653. Lineage (GTDB taxonomy): Bacteria > Bacillota > Bacilli > Lactobacillales > Lactobacillaceae > Ligilactobacillus > Ligilactobacillus araffinosus. The sequence goes on from NZ_AYYZ01000030.1 coordinate 30,429, forward strand.
TGGAAGCTCACAAAGTTCTTTCATCAATGTCTATATAGTAACGTGGCTTTGATCGAGTGTCAATCCTTTTTATAAAAAAGTCATTTTTTTATTTATAAATATTTTCGAAGCTGGCTTTCAATAGTTGTCAGCATATATGGCGTATAAAATGCACTGGTTCCGCTGGTCGTGTTTTTCAAAATAAAATCTTGAGCTTCATTTTGAAGATGATAAGTATGTATAAATCGGTCCCGGGATGATTCATCAAATGAGTCGCATTCTCCGTTATAGACAAACAATGCTGGTCGTTTATGAGCTGGAATCATAGCGGTCAATTTATCATATTTCGATGCGCCAAATAAGAATCCAGCCCGCAAACGGAGCGGAAGAACACGCGGGTCTTCAGCATTCCATTTTGGATCATTGACAGTCAAAGCAGTAATTCCACTCAGATTAGCACCGTGATTTTCGCCCCAGATGAAAACGCGGTTTGTATCAATTGAAAATTGGGCAGCGTGTAGAAGCAAAAAACGGATCGCGGATTTAATTTCACTAACTTGCTGATGCAGATCACCAGTTAGTTGGTCAGCTGACAGCATTGCAATCGTGAATCCGTGACTGCTTAGGTGGGAAAGCGGAATAATGTGAAGCTGTTCTTGACTGTCCCCAATGAAAATGATCAACGGATTAAATTTGGCAGTTGGGGGAACAAGAACGTGGACAAAATGATGCGGTAAATATTCATGATTTAAACTTAAATGCGGGAGTTGTTCAGTGGTTGGTTCGTAAAAAAATTCAGTCATTTAAATTCCTCATTTGATAAATTTCTACCATTTAAGTATAACGTAAAACAAAATGAATAAAAATTCTCAAAGAAAACAGTCAGTTTCGGAATTCACCTTGCTTTTAATGAGTAAATAAATTAAACTTATCAGTAGTGTGAAACATTGAAAAATTAAGTGTTTCACGAAGAACAGAGAAAGGAAATCCGATGACACCAGAAGAATTTAAACGGGAACTTGCACTTCGTGGAATTGTGCTTTCCGATAAGCAAATGGAACAATTTGAAGATTACTACAAGCTTCTTGTTGAAACTAATAAAGTTGTAAATTTAACAGCAATTACCGAAAAAAAAGAAGTTTATTTGAAACACTTCTATGATTCATTGATTTTAGGAATTGAAGTTCCATCTCTTCAAACAGAAGCGGTTTCGCTTTGTGATGTTGGTGCCGGTGCTGGATTTCCGTCAATTCCAATGAAGATTGCTTTTCCGCAATTAAAAGTGACGATCGTTGATTCATTAAATAAACGAATTAAGTTTCTCCAAGAGTTAACCACCCGGTTGGAACTTGATAATGTTGAGTTATGTCATGCCCGGGCAGAAGAATTCGCTGGCAAGAAGAGTAAGCATCGTGAAGACTATGATTTTGTGACCGCCCGAGCGGTTGCTCGCATGTCCGTTTTAACAGAATTGTGTCTACCACTGGTCAAAGTTGGAGGCCAATTTATTGCGCTTAAAGCCCAAAAAGCTGATCAAGAATTAGCAGCTGCTCAAAACGCGATTCAGGTTCTTGGCGGTCGACTTAAGCAAGATATTGCAACCAAATTACCAGTTACACATGATGAACGTCACTTATTAATCGTTGAAAAGGTTAAGTCAACGCCAAAGCAATATCCGCGCAAGGCGGGTACTCCTGCACGGAATCCGATTGTTTAAACAATCAAAGGAGGAAAATTATGGCATTTTTATTTTGGGGTAAGGATAAAAAGAAAGAAAAGAATGCTGAAACCGCAACTCCGGATATTGAACCGCAGCCGCGTCCAGAAGACCAGGTTGAAGAAATTGCGATTAATCAAATCATTCCGAACCGCTTTCAACCGCGGCAAATTTTTGCTCAGGAAAAGATTGATGAATTAGCGGACACGATCAAAGATCACGGCCTATTACAGCCGATTATTTTGCGTGAATATGAACCCGGAAAATATGAAATCATTGCTGGTGAACGGCGTTTTCGCGCAATTCAAACGTTAAAATGGGAAAAAGTTCCGGCAATTGTTCGAACAATGTCAGATACCGAAGCGGCTTCAATGGCAGTGATTGAAAACTTGCAACGCGAAGAGTTAACCTCGATCGAAGAGGCCGAAGCGTACCAACGGTTACTTGATTTGAACCATTTAACGCAGGCGCAGTTAGCTGAAGAACTCGGGAAAAGCCAATCGTTTATTGCCAATAAATTGCGGTTATTGAAACTAAGCCGGCCAGTTCAGCAAGCAATCTTAAACCGTAAAATTTCAGAACGGCATGGGCGGGCGTTGGTTCGATTAGATAACGAACAGCAGGCCAAGGTCTTAAAAGACATTGTGAACAATCATCTTTCAGTTAAGGAAACTGAAAAGAAAGTCAACCGAATCGTTGTTCCTCGAATGAAACCGAAAAAACGGCCTCAAATTAAAGGGATTTCTAAGGATGTCCGGCTGGCAGTCAATACGATCAAACAGTCGATCAAGATGGTTCGCGAAACGGGAATCGCCGTTCAAGTTGAAGAAGAGACCACTGATGACGTTCAAAAAATTGTAATCGAAATTCCATTAAAAAATAAAAATGAACAAAAATAGTGAAGGAGAGTGGATTAGATGGGACGCGTAATTGCACTTGCCAATCAAAAAGGCGGGGTTGGTAAAACTACAACGAGTATTAACCTTGGTGCTTGTTTAGCAAAATTAGGCCAGAAAGTATTACTGATCGATGCTGATGCTCAAGGAAACGCAACGAGCGGACTTGGAATTCGGAAAGCGGATATTAAAGCTGATGTTTATGATGTTCTGGTAAATGAAGTTCCAATGACGGACGTGATCATTCACACAAGTCGGAAGAACCTTGATATCGTTCCGGCAACGATTCAATTATCAGGTGCTGAAATTGAATTAACATCCCAGATGGCACGGGAAAAACGGTTAGCTGATGCGGTCGTGCCGATTCGGGACAGCTATGATTACATTTTGATTGATTGCCCACCTTCACTCGGAATGCTAACGATCAACGCGTTTACGGCGTGTGATACAATTTTAATTCCGGTTCAAAGCGAATACTATGCTTTGGAAGGATTGAGTCAGTTATTAAATACGATTCAACTTGTGCAAAAGCACTTCAATCCAAATTTGAAGATCGAAGGGGTTTTATTGACGATGCTGGATGCCCGGACCAACCTTGGAAATGAAGTCGTTGAAGAAGTTAAACGTTTCTTTAAAGACAAGGTCTACCGAACAATTATTCCGCGCAATGTCCGGCTTTCAGAAGCTCCAAGTCATGGAATGTCAATCATTGACTATGACCCGTCATCACGGGGAGCAAAAGAATACATGGCGTTAGCAAAGGAGGTCTTAGCAGCTCATGACAAGTAAAAATAAAAAAGGACTTGGCCGCGGAATCAATGCTTTATTTGCAGATTTTGACGAAGAAAAAGAAGCAGATGAGAAGGTTGAAGAACTTCAACTTGATGAGATTCGTCCGAATCCTTATCAACCACGGAAAAACTTTGATGAAGACAATTTAAAAGATTTATCAGATTCAATTCGAAAAAATGGGGTTTTCCAACCGATCATTGTGCGGAAGTCCAGTGTGATGGGGTACGAGATCATTGCCGGTGAACGCCGTTTTCGGGCTTCAAAACTGGCTGGAAAAGATTCAATTCCGGCAATTGTCCGCGCGATTGACGATGAACAAATGATGGAAGTTGCAGTCCTTGAAAACCTGCAACGGGAAGATTTAAATCCGCTTGAAGAGGCCGAAGCTTACAGCACATTAATGAAGAACTTGAAAATTACCCAGTCAGAGTTGTCTGAACGGTTAGGCAAGTCACGCCCGTATATTGCAAATTACTTGCGTCTTTTGGATCTACCGCGCGAAGTTAAATCGTTTGTTCAAGATGGTAAGTTGTCAATGGGACAGGCCCGGACATTATTGGCCTTGAAGGACAAGGATAAGTTGGTTGACCTTGCAAAGAAGACGATTAAGGAAAATTACACGGTTCGCCAGTTAGAACAAATCGTCACTGATATGAATGGTAAAAAGAAAGTCAAAAAAGACCGGAAAAAGAAACTTTCACCATACCTTCTTCAAAGTCAAGACCGGCTTCAAGAAAAGTTTGGGACAAAGGTTGCAATCAAAGCCAACGAAAAGACCGGCAAAGGTAAAATTGAGATCACCTATTTGTCAACGGAAGATTTCAATCGAATCTTGGATGTTTTAAACATTGAGTTGTAATCATGAATTGATTTATGAGGCGAGCTTTTAATGAAAGATTATGATTTAAACGACATTGTTGAAATGAAAAAGGCTCATCCGTGCGGAACAAACCGCTGGAAAATCATTCGGATGGGAATGGATATCAAGATCGAATGTACGGGGTGCGGACATATCGTAATGCTTCCTCGGCGCGAATTTGAGCGTAAAATGAAGAAAATTTTAGAAAAAGCTAATTAGAAAGAGTGAATGAAATGGCATTAACAGCTGGAATTGTCGGCTTGCCAAATGTTGGAAAGTCAACGTTATTTAACGCAATTACAAAAGCAGGAGCAGAAATGGCAAATTACCCGTTTGCAACAATTGACCCGAACGTAGGAATGGTTGAAGTCCCTGATAAAAGGTTAGCCCGGATTGATGAGATCATTCCTGCTAAGAAAATCGTCCATACAACCTTTGAATTTACAGATATTGCGGGAATCGTTAAGGGAGCCAGCAAGGGTGAAGGATTAGGAAACAAATTCCTTGAAAACATTCGTCAATGCGATGCAATCGTTCACGTTGTGCGGGCTTTTGATGATGACAATATTACTCACGTTTCAGGAAAAGTTGATCCAATCGATGATATTAACACGATCAACCTTGAATTGGTATTAGCTGACCTTGAATCGATCAATAAACGTTATACACGGGTTGAAAAGGTTGCTAAAACTGGTCGTGATAAGGATGCCCAAGCTGAATTTGCTGTTTTACAAAAGATTAAGCCTGTTCTTGAAGATGGCAAGCCAGTTCGTTCGATTGAATTTAATGATGATGAAAAGAAAATCGTTAAGGGCTTATTCTTATTAACTTCCAAGCCGGTTCTTTACGTTGCGAACATTGGTGAAGAAGACATGGCTGATCCAGACGGAAATAAGTACATGCCTGAAATCAAGAAATTCTTAGCTGAAAATGATCCTGGTTCAGAAGTTATTGGGGTCGCTGCCGGAACGGAAGAAGAAATTGCCGAAATGGATGACGATGAAAAAAAAGAATTTCTTGAAATGGAAGGTGTTGAAGAACCTGGTTTGAACCGGTTGATTCGGGCCTCATACAAATTGTTAGGCCTTGAAACCTTCTTTACGGCTGGTGGAAAAGAAACCCGGGCTTGGACATTCAGACACGGAATGAAAGCGCCGCAAGTTGCCGGAATCATTCACTCAGACTTTGAACGGGGCTTTATTCGCGCCGAAACTGTTTCATTTGATGACCTTGATAAGTATGGCAGCATGCAAGCCGTTAAAGAGGCTGGGAAAATGCGGCTTGAAGGAAAAGACTATGTGGTTCAAGATGGCGATATCATTGAATTCCGATTCAATGTCTAAAATAAGATTTTAAAAGTCAATTAAAGGAGGAACCGTTGTGGCAGACGAAGATATTCGGCAAAAAAATCAAAAAGCAGCTCAACATCAGGCAGAAACCCGTGAAAAAGAACGCCAAGAAAAAATGATCGAGATCAACAAGCAATTTGCGGATCTAACTAAACGGAATGCAGAGTACATGATCAAGTTAAACCGGGCGTTGAACGCTCAAGGGTATGATCCTGAAAAGAAAGCAACTGCTTTAAATGAAGTTTATAAAGAATTAAAGGTTAAACAAAAACAAGGCTATACAGCTGCGAAGTTATATGGTCCAGCTGTTAAAAAAGCGGATGATATTATCAACGGACCAAAGCGGGAGTTAGAAAACAAACCGCCGAAGTTTTGGGAATCAGCTTTAGATAACGGATTATTAATGTTCGTTATGTTCTGTGCAATGTACGGGATTTTAGGCTTGTTCTCAAAACATCAAACCGCAGATGCTGGCTGGTTGACGATTGTTTCGACTTCTGTAATTGCCGGCTTAGGATTAGCAGGATTCTACAAGGTAATGAATAACCGCCAAGCAAAGCACCGGATCTTACGAGCAATTGGTGTTTTCTTAGGCTTATTGATCGTATGGTTCGCTGCCTTTGCATTGATTGCCAAGATTCCACCGCAGATTAATCCGGCGTTTACACCGCTTGCTGATATTTTGTTTGCACTTATTGGTTTTGGTGTGCGCTATCTGTTAAAGAAGAAATTAAATATTCGTTCATTCTAGGATTCAAAGAGGTTACGATTGATGTCGTAACCTCTTTTTGAATATTATCATCAAAATTGGTACAGAAATTTTTTGCGCTAACACACCTTGATTAGATTTTTTTAATTAATCGAGGTGTGTTAGAATTAAAACTAAAGGGGAAGATAGTTTTATTAAGGAGTTCAAGATTAAATTTTAATGAAAGAATGGAGGAGTATTTTATGGAACTTGGAAAGAACTTAGAAGAAGAACGCGAAAGTTATCACTTTACCCAGAAAGAGGTTGCCGACATTTTGCACGTTTCACGGCAAACCGTTTCAAACTGGGAACGTGATGTCAGCTACCCGGATTTGGAAAGTTTGGTGTATTTAAGTGATTTATATCATATTTCAGTTGACCAACTGTTAAATCATGCAATGTAAGAACTTGATAAAACTGATTAAGGAGGTTGCACGCATGGGCAATCTCCTATTTTTAACCGCATTGTCATGGTTTCGTCATCTAAGCGTTCTTGACAAACGTCTGAAATACCATAGAATTAAGAAAGGATATAATGATTGTTGAATGCTGGAGGAAAGACATAAATGAATCAAGATAATGCCGGAATTAAACTTTTTGCCTTAAATTCGAATCTTGAATTGGCTCAAAAAATTGCCGATGATCTTGGAGTTGAGTTAAGCGATACAACTGTTCATCATTTCAGCGATGGTGAAATTCAAATCAATATCGATACAAGTGTTCGCGGATGCGATGTTTTTGTTATTCAATCAATTTCAGATCCAGTTAATGAAAACTTTATGGAATTAATGGTAATGATCGATGCATTACGGCGGGCAAGTGCCGGAACGATTAACTGTGTAATCCCGTATTACGGCTATGCCCGGGCTGATCGGAAAACACGGCCACGGGAACCGATTACAGCAAAGTTAATTGCTAACTTCTTGACGATGGCCGGTGCAGATCGGGTGGTTACCCTTGATTTACATGCTGGACAATTACAAGGATTTTTCAATATTCCGGTTGATCATCTTTTGGCAATTTATAGTCAAGCTGACTACTTCAAAAAGAACGGGCTTGATAAGGATGTAGTAGTTGTTGCTCCAGATCATAGCAGTGTGAAGTTAGCCCGGAACTTAGCAGAATGTTTGAAAGCGCCAATTGCGATTGTTGATAAACGGGATTCGAAGCGGGTTGACAAAAATACGGATGTGATCGGCGACGTCAAAGGTCATCAATGCATTATCTTTGATGATATGATTGATACAGGAGCTAAAATGGCGGACGCTGCTGCTGTCTTAAAGCAAGCCGGTGCAACGGATGTATACGGCTGTGCGACCCATGCAATTTTCTCTGGCAATGCGGTTAGTGAATTGAAAAATGCAGCTCTTAAAGAAGTTGTTGTGACTGATACGATTCAAGTGCCTGAAGAAAAGAAATTTGAACAATTAAAAATCTTATCAGTTGCGCCGATTTTTGCGAAGGCAATTTCATTGATTTACCACAATCAATCAGTTGATTCATTATTTAACAAAAACGATAATATTTAAAAAATGGGTTGAACGGAAAAAGCGAAAGTTTTACATTGCTGTTCAACCCTTTGTGTCTATTGGAGATAAAAAGAAAGCATGGAAAAACGAAGCGAATCGATCAAACGCCGGCGACAGGAGAAACTGGCAAACATTAAATTTCGAAAAATTGATATTTTAATTTTAATAATGGCGCTTCTGGGAATCTTGGGCTACCATCACTGTATGCATGTTGCTGAGCATCATCAAATCGTGATTGAACACCAGGCCAAAGCGCAGGCTGCTAAAATGGCGAAAGAAAAAACCGCAGCCGTAAAAAAGCGGGCTGCTAAATCAGTAATGCGAACGCCGATCAATTGGAAAGAATCTTCAGAAACGGTTCCATATCCCAATCTGAATAATATTAAAGATTTTTGGGTTAAGGTTGCATTATTAAAGAACCGAACGTATTTGATGTCGGGCAATAAAGTAATTTACACGATGTATTGTAGCGGTGGTCTTTTCCATAAAGATTCGAATACTGGAAAAATGGTCAGTGATACACCAACGGGAACATATCAAATTCAGCCGGAAAGGGGTCAAAGTTTCTTCAATAGTTCGTTAAATGAAGGAGCAAATTACTGGGTTTCATGGAAGGATAACGGAGTTTATCTTTTCCATACGGTTCCAACGAAAAAAGATGGAAGTTACAATGTTCCAGAAGCTGAAAAACTTGGAAAACAACCGGCTTCGCACGGATGTATTCGGCTATCAATTCCAGATGCTAAATGGATGATGCAAAATTTAAAGGTTGGAACAAAGGTTGTTGTTCAAAATGATTAGAAAAGTTGAGACGGAGGAGCTCAACTTTTTTTATTTTGACGAGTTGATATTTTGAATGCTTGTGTTAAAATACAATTAAATTAAAATTAGTTTTTGATGAAAGAAGGATCGCAATGACAACGGAACAGGACATTACATACCAAGATCTGCAAAAGTTTAATCAAGATTATGAACACACGCCCGCATCAGCGGTACTCGGCCGCGCGGTTCAAGAAAATGGCGTAATTGCAACTAGCCGCAACTACGCAGCTAAACGCGATTTGAATCGGGTATTTTCAATTGAAGTTGAAACTGGAGAAGTAACTGCTCAAAAAAAGAGTGGGCGCTGCTGGTTATTCGCAACGTTGAATACCATGCGCCATGAATTTGAAAAAGAATACCATGTCAAGGATTTTCAATTCTCACAAAACTATAATTCATTTTTTGATCGGTTGGAAAAGGCCAATCACTATCTTGAAGAAGTGATTCGGTTGGCTGATCGCCCAAATGATGACCGGGAACTCCTCGATGTTTTGAATTGGAATGATAATGATGGCGGTCAATGGGCGAACGCAGCGGCTTTGATCAATAAATACGGAGTTGTTCCGCAAAGTGTTATGCCGGAAACTTTTGCAAGTGATCAAACAAGTGATTTAAACTCATCATTGAATTTGAAACTCAGTAAGGATGCAATGCACCTTCGTGAAATGAAGGCGGCTGGAAAATTGGATGAAGAATTACGGGCATATAAGAAAGAATCACTGAGCGATATTTACCGGATGCTTGTTTATGCTTTTGGTCAACCGCCAGTTAAATTTGATTTTGAATATCGTGATCAAGATAAAAAATATCACATTGATCAGGATTTGACCCCTAAGAGTTTCTTTGAAAAATACTGTAAACGGAATTTTGATAACTATGTTTGCTTATTGGATGCGCCGGATCATGAAATGGATCAAAAGTTTGGTTTACCTAGTCAAGACTACATTTACGATGGCAAGCACATTGAATTCTTGAATGTGGGCACACAAGAACTAAAGGATGCAGTCATCGAATCATTGAAAAATGGAGAGACGGTCTGGTTTGGCTGTGACGTTTTACAAGATCTTGATCGCCAAAAAGGATACCTTTCATCTGAGTTCTTCAAACAGGGTGAATTATTTAATATTGACCTTGAATTAAGCAAGAAAGAACGGCTGATGTCACGAAACGGTGAGGTATCACATGCAATGACGTTTACAGGGGTTGACGTTGTAGATGGCAAACCAACCAAGTGGAAAGTTGAAAATTCGTGGGGGAGTAAGATCGGTGACCAAGGATACTTTGTAATGTCAGATGAATGGTTCGACAAATACGTTTATGAAGTCATTATTAACCAAAAATACATTTCAGAGCATGCTAAACAGATCAACCAGCAAGCAAAGATTGATTTGCCGGCATGGGATTCATTGAGATAGTTTGAAAAGGAAGGTTGCGGCAATTTGCCGTAACCTTCCTTTTTTAAACTGTAAGAGTAAGAATTTTTCGTTAAACAAATATTATTTTTTTAAGATTCCTAACGAGGAATAATAGAAAATCTTTAATCTATGGTACAATCATTAAATGAGTGATAGAGTTAAAAAATAAAGAATTTTATCAAATAAATAACTATTATGGGGTGAGTTTAAACGTGAGAAAAAGAGAAAAGAAATCCTCGCGTAAAATTTCAGATTCAAGCCAAAATACTCGCTTGTTGCAATTGCTTTCATTTGCATTGCCAATTTTAATTTTATTGGGGTATTTTGCTTATCGGAAAATGTTCCCGTTTGGAAATTCGTCAATTTTGACGGTTGATTTGGGACAGCAGTATGTTGATTTTTATTCGTTTTATCGGAATACATTACTGCATCACTTCAGTCAATTTTTCTATTCATTCCAAAATGCGATTGGGGGCAGCATGTGGGGAACGTGGGCATACTATCTGTTTAGTCCGTTTAACTTAGTATTGCTTTTTACGCCTGGAAAATGGATCACATTTGGAATTCTATTGATTACCGTTTTGAAAGTTGGATGCAGTGGATGGGCATTCAGCAAGCTGCTTCTTAAGGAAAAGTGGCAAAAAGGATTTCTAATTCCAGCATTTTCAATTGCATATGCCTTAAATGGTTTTGTGGTTGCAAATATTTTAAACATTATGTGGTTGGATGCATTGGTTTTCTTGCCAATAATGATCATTGGAATTGAAAATCTGATTGAACGGAAGAGTATGTGGGTCTATCCGGTATTTTTAGCAATTATTCTAATTACAAACTATTATATGGGTTATATGATCTGCATCTTTGCCGTTTTATACTTTGCATGGACATATGTCCGTAACAGTGAAAAGCTTCAAGAAAAATGGAAGACGATTGGCAGCTTTATTGGTCGGTCGCTTCTCGGTGCTGGAATGGCAGCCGTTGTCTTATTACCAACGTTCTTTAACATCATGCAGACAAAGGCACAATACAATACGAAGTCGTTCCAATGGAAATTTGATTACTCACCATGGAAGATCTTACCAAAGTTCTTGGTTGGTGGATTTAACTTTGACCAAATGCCAAAGGGAACGCCGAATATCTTTGTCGGGACTTTGGTTTTAATTGGATTTATCTGCTACTTCACATGCAAGGAAATCAAACTGAAAGAAAAAATCGCAACAATCGTTGTGAGTGCATTCTTTGTTGTTTCGCTTTGCTATCAACCCCTTGATTTGTTCTGGCATGCAATGCAATTCCCAGTATGGTACCCATACCGGTTTTCATACATTGTCTGCTTCTGGATGATTTTGATTGCGGCGCGCGGATTATTGAAGGTTACCCGGCTGTCCCGATTGCAGTTGATGCTCAGTGTTATTGTTCTAGGGGGAATCGTTGAATACAGCTTCTACAACATTAAGAAGTTTGGCTTCTTAAAAAGCACTAACATCGTGATCAGCAGTGTGATCATCGTTGGCTTCTTAGTATTGTTCTCAGTTCCAATGAAGAAATGGGTTAAGCTTGCATTGTTGACATTAACAACTGTTGAAATGGGGGCAAACGTTGCTTTGAGTTTGAATCCAATCGACTACGTCAAACAAAGTGATTTTGCCGGCTTTATTTCAAACTTAAATACTGCGCTTGATGGAATTCGGCCAGGAAAGAACGAATTTTATCGGATTGGTAAAACATTTGAACGTTCAAAGGATGATCCAATGCAATGCGATTTCTACGGAACCGATGAATTTAATTCAATGATGGATCCGAAGACTTCAAACTTTATGAATGAAATTGGGGATTCATCTGGCGATAACTACACGGGTTATAGTAACGGAACATTGTTCTCAGATTCATTCCTTGGAATTAAGTACATGTTGAATCAGACATCTGATACAAGCATCTTATCACCATATTCAACGCGGCTTGATTTAGGAAATGATAATCTGGTTAACGGAACGAATACGATCAACATTTACAAGAACCCGTATGTCTTGCCGATAGGGTTTGCTGCAAGTCCGGATATTTTGAATGTTAAGTTGCAATCTGCCCAACCAATTCAAAATCAAAATATGATCGCGGCTGGATTAGCAGGTAACAAGAAATTGAAACTCTTTAAGTCATATAAAAACTTAAGCGTTGTTTACAGCAACTTGAAAGACGAAGGAAATAATACGTATACCAAGGTTGAAGGTAATCAGGATGCAATGATTCAAATGCCGTTTACACCAAAGACCAATGATCCGTACTACTTAACGATTGGACCAGCATTTGCTAATAACGGTAACTTGAACTGTTCATTCACGATTGGTGATCAACAGTTGATTCAAACCGGCGATTTTAACTCACCAATGATTCTGAACATTACAGCTGGTGACCAAAAGAATCAAAAGCAAACCTTGACGATGACGTTGACCAATAATAGTTTACAACTTGATAGCTTTGGTTTATATCATCTTGATATGAGTAAGTACAAGTCATTGATGAATGATTTGAATGAACACCCGTTGAAGCTTGATCACTTTAGTAATACGAAGATCAGCGGGATAATCGATGTTCCAAAACATGAATTGATCATGACAACTATCCCAGCTCAAACTGGTTGGCACGTTAAAGTTGATGGCAAGACGGTCAAACCGAAGAAGGCGCTTGATGAATTCTTAGCGGTTCCTGTTAGTGCAGGAAAGCACCGAGTAACATTCACGTACCGGACACCATATTTATTCCTTGGGGCAATCGTATCCGTTGTAAGCATTGGGATTTTGATTGTTTTGAAGAGGAAAGAAAATTCAACGGTTCGGCAATCAGAATCTGAGACCACAAAATAGTAAGTGTAAAAATGGAAGGGGTAATTCAAGATGGCAGAATCAAGAAGTAAAAAACATGGGAAAGTAAGAAAAATCCTTGTAAGTATTTTAGTTGTTTTATTAGTATTATGCGGTTTAGCATTGATTTTTAATGAGCAAATCAAATCATTTGTTGTTAATCATATTTCAACGACTGCATTGAACAAGCCGATTAGTAGTTCAAAACCAAAGAAGGGGCAATTCGACTATGATGCTGTTCGCCCAGTTGACACGAAAGATGTTGCTAAGGCCGCAACATCAAATACAGCGGGCTCAATTGGAAAAATCGCAATTCCAGATGTCGGCATTCATTTGCCGGTGTTCTATGGCTTAGCTCAAAATAATTTGATGCGTGGTGCTGGAACGATGAAACAAAATGAAACGATGGGTGAAGAAGGAAACTATTGCCTTGCTGGTCACCACATGGAAGATAACAATATTTTGTTTGGACCATTAGCAAATATTGGTGTGGGCGCCAAGGTATATTTGACAGATGGAAAGAACGTTTATACTTACAAAGTTACATTGAAGAAGATCGTTAATGAAGATCAGGTTCAATGGTTAAATGATGTCCCAGGACAAAAATTATTAACATTGGTAACCTGCTCATCAGGAACCCCTGGAGTTAAGACCCGGATTATTGTTCGCGGTGAATTACAACAAGTTCAAAAGGCTGATAAGAATACGTTGAAAGTATTTGATAAATAAAAATAAACGAAAAGCTATGGTTTCAGCCATAGCTTTTTGTTTGCATCTTTTTAACGTCCAAGTTAGATTTGTGATGTTGATAATTAGAAAAGATCTTAAAGTTTAAAAAAAATATAAATAAGTATTATTAAAAATTAAACTTACGATATTAGAGGATGATTTTTGATAAAATGATAAGTACAGGTTATTAAATTCTTGATATTGATTAATTATATTAATACACGTTGTAAGGAGGATTAATTTGAAAAAACAAAATTATTTTTTATGTTCGTTAACTTTAGTTGGAATGCTTGTGGTGGGCAATTTTACATCGGCCGTAAATGCGACCACAGCTCAAAATATTCAAACAGTCAATAGTTCGTTACAAAAATCTTTAAGTCAAAGTTCAGTAAATGATAATTCATCAAATTCAAGTAATACAAATACAAATCTCACACCGCAGGAACAATTGAAAGTTGCTCAGCAAAAACTTGCGGATGCTCAGCAAAACTTGCAATCAGCCCAAACAAATTATGATAATGCAACTCAAAAAGCACGTAATTTGAGTCAACAATGGCAAGACTTGGATAATCAATTGGCCCAATTGCAAGATCAATATTATCAATTATCTGATAAAGATACCGAAGATGCTAAAAACATGTATCAACAAATTGTTAATTTACAGATGCAGATTTCGAATACTTATAAACAATATGTAGCTGCAGTTAACGATCAACAAACGGCTAAAGCGGCTCTTGATAGTGCAAAAAATGCAGTTACAAGCGCTCAACAAGCAGTTAATGAAGCCCAAGCAGCGTTGGAAAGTTCATCAAGTAAAACAAATAGTCAATTGAGTTCATCAGCAAGTAGTAAGAAGAACTCAAGTATTGAAAGTTTATCAAGTAAAACAAGTAGTCAATTGAGTTCATCAGTAAGTAGTAAGAAGAACTCAAGTATTGAAAGTTCATCAAGTAAAACAAGTAGTCAATTGAGTACATCAACAAGTAGTAAGAAAAACTCAAGTATTGAAAGTTCATCAAGTAAAACAAGCAGTCAATTGAGTTCATCGTCAAGCAGTAAGAAGAACTCAAGTATTGAAAGTTCATCAAGTAAAACAAGCAGCCAATTGAGTACATCAACAAGTAGTAAGAAGAACTCAAGTGTTGAAAGTTCATCAAGTAAAACAAGTAGTCAATTGAGTTCATCAGCAAGTAGTAAGAAGAACTCAAATGTTGAAAGTTCATCAAGTAAAACAAGCAGCCAATTGAGTACATCAACAAGTAGTAAGAAGAACTCAAGTATTGAAAGTTCATCAAGTAAAACAAGCAGTCACTTAAGTTCATCAACAAGTAGTAAGAAGAACTCAAATGTTGAAAGTTCATCAAGTAAAACAAGCAGTCACTTAAGTTCATCAGCAAGTAGTAAGAAAAACTCAAATGTTGAAAGTTCATCAAGTAAAACAAGCAGTCAATTAAGTTCATCATCAAGCAGTAAGAAGGACTCAAGTGTTGAAAGTAACTCAAGCATTGAGTCAAATAATTCAAAAAAGACGATTGCCCCAGATAAAAATATTATTGATCCAGGAAACAAAAATGTAGAATCTTCAATGAACTTGGCTAAAAGTGAAGATCCGACAGCTAAGAATTCAAACAAATCAGCATTTCGAGGACAAATAGATGCAAAGCAATCAGATGTTTCAAAAGAGAATGCTGATAACTGTAAGTTGCCGGCAACCGGTGAACAACGTGGAATTTTAACAGCAGTTGGAGCCATAATCTTAGCTGGCTTGGGAGCAATGATTCCTTTTAGAAAAAAGAGTGATAAATAATATACGATAAAAGGTCGGGATTTCCCGGCTTTTTATCTTTTTGAAAGAAGAGTAGAATAAGAGGATATGTTATAAGATTCAAGGAAGTGGAAAAATGGCAGTTACGATTACTGATCAAAACTTTGCTGACGAAACAGCGAGTGGATTAGTTTTGCTTGATTTTTGGGGCGATTGGTGTCAACCATGTAAGATGTTTGATCCGGTTCTTAGACAACTTGAAGGCCAATTTGGCAATCAAATCAAGTTTGCAAAGGTTGATGTTGGGCAATACCGAGAACTTGCAGAACAATTTGGAATTCAAAATATTCCGACTCAAATCTTATTTGTTGACGGCCAGGCCAAAGAGAAAATTACGGGATACCGTCCATTCAAACCATTTGAAGATTATCTTCGTCAAAAAATTGATCAATATCTAAACTAAAAGGAAGAATTTAAAATGAGTGATAAGGTAAAAAACTATTTGAGTGTTGCTTGCTTTGCCTTTTTCGGCGGAATCAGCAGATATTATTTAGGAAAAGTTTGGCAAAGCAGCGGAACGATCGTGGCAAATTTGGCAGGGTGTTTTTTGCTAGCCTTTTTGACGTATTATGTGATTAAGCGCGACTTGCTTGCTGGATGGTTGAATGTTGGCTTAGGGACCGGCTTTATTGGGACATTTACAACTTTTTCTTCATTTACAGTTGATTTCATGAAACTGGTAAACGCCCATCATTTGATTCATGCGATGGTTTATTTAAGTATTAGTATTCTAGGCGGCTTTTTATGTGTAACTCTAGGCTATGTTTTAGCAAGTCGGCTTGTTAAGAAGGAAAAGGGTGAATTTTAATGATTTGGATGTTAGGTTTAGCCGCGAGCATCGGGGCATGTGTTCGGTATTTTTTAACTAATTTGATCAAAAAATACGTTAAGGGCTTATTTCCATTAGCAACGTTCTTTTTAAATATTTCGGGAGCCCTTGTTTTAGGATTCGTTGTTGGAATCAAGCTCAAGACATTATCATATGCAATTCTTGGAACCGGTTTTTTAGGCGGTTACACAACCTTTTCAACGTTTAATACGGAATTGTTTGCATTGTTGGATGACCGTAACTATAAGATGGCATTGTTATACGGAATATTAAGTTATGTGGTTGGAATCAGCTTTGCATTTTTAGGGCTTATGCTTGGTCAGCATTTGATTGGTTAATATGGTAAGATAGTTAGTGATGTTTAGAATTGAAGGATTAATGAATTGGATGGTAAAAAATGAAAACTGCGATTCTGACAGACAGCGCGGCGATTATTGCTCCTCAAATCAAGCATAAATTAGCAATTAAAACGTTGTCGTTACCGTTATTGTTAAACGGCAAGCGATATTATGAAAAGTATGACTATGATCGACAACAGGTTAAGGCAACGCTTCATGAAAAAAATTCGTTTTTAATGTGCGGTCAAGTGTCAGTGACAGCGATTGATGAATTTTTGAATGAACTGATTGATAAGGGGTATACAGATGTTATCTGGGTTCACCTAGATAATGATATTAGCGGATTAGGAAATAACCTGCGGTCATACCAACAACGCCATGATCAAATCAATATTCATCTGGTTGATTCATATTCAATGGGAGTTGCAGAAGGTAATTTAGCGGTATTAGCAGCAAAACTGGTTGCTCAAGGAAAAGACTGGAATGCAATTGAACCGATTTTGAAAGAGGTTCGAAATAGTTATCGGACTGTGATGATTTTAAAGAATCTGCGGCATATTTCAACAACCGGATACGTTCGGAATGGCGTTTTTCCAATTCAGAAAACGATTTTTCGACCGCAGACGTTAATGTCCTTTAATGCTCAGGGACAACTTGAAGTTCAAAATGCTTATATGCAGCATAGCAAACTTTCACGGAAGATTCGGCGAATGATCATGCCGGCATACCAAGAAATGGCTGGCCAACTTCAAATCACAATTACTGCCATTCGAACCCGACATAATGATCAAGTGATTTCCCGTTTGATTAAAGCGATTAACCGGACGTTTCCGGCTGCTCAAATTAAATTATCTGAAATGAATCTTTCGATGATTGCTCATATTGGAACAGATGGAATCGTCATCAGTTGGGGATAAACTTTTAAATCAGGAATGGTGAATTTGTCATCACTTCTGATTTTTTTTATACTAAAATATGAGTGGTTCGCGAAAATCCCACTTAAAAAAACTAGAAAGAGGTTTGATACCTGTGAATAATCAAAAAAAACGTTCTTTAGTCAATTTAACGAAAGTCGGAATCGTTGCGGCTTTATACGCTGCATTGACTTTGGTTTTGTCGCCAATCAGTTACGGTGCAATGCAAATTCGGCTATCTGAAATTTTTAATAACCTTGCCGTTTTCAATAAGCGTTATATTTGGGCATTAACGATTGGATGTGCAATTGCCAACCTTAATTCCCCGTTAGGAATTGTTGATATTATCTTTGGCTCGCTGGGAACCTTTGTAATGACAAGTTTGAGTTACTTTTTAAGCCGGCGAGTCAAATCAACAGCAAGGAAACTGGCGATTGCGGTGGTTGTATGTACGTTGATGACGTGGACGGTTGCGCTTGAACTTCATTTTGTAAATCACCTTCCATTTTGGCCAACCTACTTGGCCGTAGCAATCGGTGAATTCATTTCAATGATAATTGGTGCAGTAATTTTTGGAATTTTAAGTAAACGAATTGATTTAACAAAGTAATGGAGGATTAAAATGACATTTGAAGAAGTCTTACCAGAATTAAAAAAAGGTAAAAAGGCCGTTCGAACAGGATGGGGCGGTTCGGAAGAATACATTTTCGTAGTTAGCAATGATACTTTAAACGGTGAATCAATTAATCCATATTTGATGATTCGGACAAAGGAAAAGCCGGCATTATCGCAATTTATGCCGACTTCATGTGATGTTTTAGCTGAAGATTGGAAGTTGGTCGACTAATGAATTTATATCCGGAATTTGAAGGGAAAATTGTTGTTATTACGGGTGTTTCATCTGGAATCGGCTTTGAACAGGCTAAAGCTTTTTTGGATGCCGGAGCGAAAGTTTTCGGTGCCGATATTCAAAATGGCGGTCAGGTATATGAATTAAATGATCACGGGAACTTTAACTTTACGAAATGTGATGTGAGTGATCCGCAAGAAATTGAAGCCTGGCTGAATCCAATTATTGAAAACAACCAAATTGACATTTTGATCAATACGGCCGGAATTCTTGACGATTATGCACCGACCTTGGAAACGACGGAAGATCAGTGGAACAAAGTTTTTGATACGAATTTGAAAAGTATTTTCAGAATTACAAACTTGATTTTGCCGCAAATGCTTGAAAATGGTCATGGAACAATCGTCAACATGGCATCAATTGCCGGAATGGTTGCAGGTGGCGGCGGGGCAGCATATACGGCTGCGAAGTTTGGAATTATCGGTTATACAAAGCAATTAGATTATGATTATGCTGCTAAAGGCATTCGAGCAAATTGTATCGCTCCCGGAGCAATCGAAACTCCAATGAATGCAAAGGACTTTGAAGAAGATGACGGTAAGATGGCCAAATGGGTTGCTGACCAAACACCTGCAAAACGGTGGGCTCAGCCAGAAGAAGTGGCTGCATTGACGATGTTCTTAGCAAGTCCGCGAGCTGACTATATTCATGGAACAGCAGTCCCAATCGATGGCGGCTGGTTAGAAAAATAAAGTGGTTGGCCTGGAATTCCCAGGGGCAACCACTTTATTTTTTATACGAGGCAATTTCAATTAAGTTATTATCTGGATCAGTAATGTAAATTGAAGTCATTTCACCTTCAGATCCCACCTTTTTTTCAGGACCTTCGATGATATTTACAAAATAACTTTTAAGATGATTCTCAACATCGCTAATATTGTCACCAACAACGATACATAAATCTGCGGAACCGACCGTTGGATGATCAGCTTTTAAATTGGTTGGTCGGTTTGCCTTTTGCAACCGAATCAACTGATGACCGCACCGTAATGTAGTGACATTTTCATTAGTCTGGTCCTCAATGACGGGCATGTCGAAAACTTCGTGATAAAACCGCGTTGCTTGCGGAATATTACTGACAGTCAAAACAATATGATCAAGACGTCGAACACGCATATGAATGCTCCTTCCTAAAACAATATTTGAACACATAGTATTATACACAATGTAGGTTCATTCGTTAAAAAGTTGACTAATAATTATGAAAGCGTTTATTTTAAAGCGCTTTTGTTTTATAATCATAAACGTGAATATATAAATAAGGAGAAAACACATGACAAAAAGATATGGTGCAATTGAAGCCGGCGGAACAAAGTTTGTTTGTGCTGTCAGCGATGAAAATTTAAACGTTTTAAAACGAATTAAGATTCCAACAACGATTCCTGCTGAAACGATGAATGAAGTTTTCAAGTTCTTTGAAGAAAACCCATGCGATGCGATTGGAATTGGTTCATTTGGCCCAATTGATGTTAATCGCAATTCAGATACATATGGTTATATTACAACAACACCGAAGGAAGGCTGGGCAAACTACGATTTTCTTGGCGAAATGAAGAAACGTTTCGATGTTCCATATGCATGGACAACGGACGTTAACGTTGCTGCATATGGTGAATTGAAACGCGGGGCTGCTAAGGGCTTAGATAGTTGCGTCTACTTAACTGTCGGAACCGGCGTTGGTGGCGGCGGTGTCGTTAATGGCAAATTGCTTGAAGGTTTCGGTCACCCTGAAATGGGGCACATGATTATGCGGCGTCACCCGGATGACAAATACGAAGGCCATTGCCCATATCACAAGGACTGCCTTGAAGGATTAACAGCTGGTCCAGCAGTTGAAGCTCGGCACCATGGGGTGAAGGCATATGAAATTCCAAAGGATGATCATGACTGGGAAATTGAAGCATATTATCTTGCTCAAGCCTGCATGGACTTAACGGTAGTTCTTTCACCCGAAATGATTATCTTTGGTGGCGGAGTTTCAAAGCAAGAACAACTTTTCCCAATGATGCGTGAATCATTCAAGAAACAAATGAACGGCTATTTGAAGACGCCTGATTTAAATAAGTACATCGTTCACTGTGCATTAGGTGACGATGCCGGAATCACTGGATGCTTACTTTTAGCACAAGAAGAAGCTGAAAAGGCAAATAAATAGTTTTAAGCCAAGTGTGACAAAATGGTAAAAACGAGCGTGATAGAAGCAGAAACACGAACGAATCGCGGACGAAGCAAAGATTCGAAAGTTTTCGAACTTCCATTATGCTCGTTTGTTTTGGAATCCGATCATGATGATATAGCAAAGAGGTTATGACCATAGGTCACAACCTCTTTTTCCTTATCTAAAAGTGTTTTCCTTTTGGTTTATTCCACCAACTAGAAACTTTCTTTTTAGCAGATTTTGTTTGTTTCCGCGGCGGAATTGGTTTTTCTAATGAAGATTTTGGTTCGTGGCTTGAATCTGTCAGAATTGACTGATCAACCAGTTGGTCGTCATTTTGAATTTCATAATCAGTTGCTGTTTCGAGAAGAATGGCTTCATCTTCGGCAGGTGAGGTATTTTCCTCAGCGGTCCCAAAGATTACTCCTAACAATCCAGTCTTCTTCAAAATTGCAAGGTATGCAAGCCCGAAACCACCGGCAAGCACTGCACAGTAAATGAATGCGGTGACCTTTGATTCTGGAACGAAGAAAATCTTGATTAACTTGTTGATGACAAATGTGATTGCCAATAAGACAACGTTGATTTTAAGAATTTTACCAGCGTAGCGTAACTGGCCTTTTTGAATATAATTGCGCCGCAACATTAAGTAAACATCTAAGGTAACCAGGCCAAAGGCAATTGAAGTTGCCAATGTCGGACCGAAGGCGCCGAAGAAGTAAATTGCAGGTGTCTGCAAGGCCAACTTTAAAATTACCCCGACACCGAATTTCTTAATCGCATAGCGTTGATAGCCCATTGATTGAACTGCAGTGAAGAAGTTCATGAAAAGGGCCAGAATAATACTGTTGATCAATGCAAACGACATTAATTGAGCACCAATTTTTTGAAAATCAAAGAAGATGCCATTGACTTCCCAGGCTAAAATCGAAAGCAAAATTGATGCTGGAATCAAACATGCTAAGTTTAATTCAATGTTTTGCGAAAGAACGGTCCCGGTTTCTTTGCGACTTTGCTTTTGCGCTAAAAGTGGCAAAGATGTTTCGGAAATAGCCGTTGTTAATGAAATCACGACCGCGGTGATTTTATTTGGGTTGGCCGAAAAATAAGTAAAGAGATCCCGCGCCGTTTTTAGCGGCATATCCATCATTCCGACGGCAATTGTTTTGAAAGTCATCTGATCGACAAATTGGAAAATCGTGATTGCCGATCCAATAACAACGAACGGAATGGCATCGTGAATAATCGCCTTGAAAATTGAAGGAATGTGATTATTGTCTGCTGGCAGACTTTGCTCGTACATTTCCTTGTATTCATTGCGTTTTTTAAATCCGTGATACGTTAAGTACAGTAAACTGAAGACTGCTCCGACAAAGGCAGCAAATGTACTATAGTTAACAGCCTTTAGAAAACTTCCATGGAAAACTTCCATGATCGCAAACGTCGTTGCAATGATAAAGATGACCCGCATAAGTTGTTCCCACAATTGAGAAATTCCATACGGTTGCATGTCCTGATTTCCTTGGAAGAATCCCCGAATCAAACTCATTGGCGGTAAAATCACCAACGCGGGAACGCAGCACCGAATCGTAACCGTTGTCGCTTGAATAGAAACAACCGGGCTGGTTGCCGCAATCCAAGGAGCGGCGACCCAGAAAATGATTCCAGAAATCAAACCCATCCCAATCATTACGATCATTCCATACTTGAAGACCCGTAAACTGTTGCGAAACTTATTTTCGCTATTGTATTCTGCAATTTGTCGGGCAATCGAAGATGGAAATCCTGATTGACTTAAAACCAGAAAAAGGGCGTATGGAGTATACGCTGAATTAAAGATTGCTTGAGCAGCATTTCGCTGTTCGAGGCTTCCCATCATCATTAACCAGGGAATTAAATAGATGATTCCGAGGACCCGTGAAAGGATACTCCCCATCATCATCCAAAAACTTCCAGATAATAATTTTTTCTTCATATTATAATTCTCTCCAATACTAATTAAACATAACAAGTTTACCACTTTTGAATTGAATTTTAAAAGGTGATTATAAGATGAGAAGGTGTGATAAAATATCAAAAACGAGCATGATAGAAGTAGAGAAGTGAACGAATCGCGTCAGCAAAGATTCACAGATTTTCGAACTTCACTAGCTTCGTGTTATAACTTATTTGTTTTGGAATCCGATTACGCTGATATAGCAAAGAGACTGCGACTTATGTCACAGCCTCTTAAAACTAATTTAGCATCCTAATCATTAAAAGTTCCGTTTTCAACGTCACTTAAGAAACGTTTTAAGTGAGCAAAGTAAACGGGAGCGTTATCGATCATGTGGTGGTGACCACCGTAAGGAGTGGTTTCTAACCGGGCGTGTGGGATATCACGAGCCATCCGTTTAGCGGACTTCAATGGCATTGTTTCGTGTTCACCGAATGTCAATAAGGTTGGCATTGTGATGTCCTTCATCCGGTCGCGAATATCCCATTCCTTTAATTTCCCAGTAACAACGAATTCATTGTTTCCTTGGAATGCGTTGTATACCGGAGTAGCCATTGTTGGAATCAAGTGGCGGATTGCCATTGGTTGCTTGCGGTCAACGTATTCCCGGTTCAAAACGTCCACGTAGCCTTGGTAGCGAGCGTTATCAAGGTCATTTTTGGCTTCGCATTCCTTCATGTAAGCAACGGCTTCAGGAGTTAATGTCTTTTCCCGAAGAGCGTTGATGTGTTCGAGGTATTCGTCAATGTTATCGACCATTGATGAAATGATCAAGCCCTTTAAGTGTTGGCCATATTTAAGGGCGTACATCATTGCTAAAGCACCGCCCCATGATTGGCCAATTAAGTAGAAGTTATCATAGTTGAGCTTTTGCCGGAGTTCTTCTAATTCTTCAAGGTAGTAATTATATGTAAGGTATTTTTCGGCGATCTTTGGATCTGAATAATCTGGTTGGTCAGAATAAAATGAACCAAGTTGATCATACATTGTAACTTCAACGCCGAGATCAGCAAGTTCTTCTCCAAAATTTTCCCAATATTCGTGGTTACCGCCAGGGCCGCCGTGGAGGCAAAGCAATTTGATGTCGCCTTGGCCTTCGGTGTGAGTCCAAATGTGATAGCCGTTATCAAGTGTAATAATGTGAGTTCCTTGACGCATGTTTTTCACCTAATTTCCTCTAAATTAGTTTAATTGTAGCACTAATTTTAGAAAATGCTCAAACTTATAGTATATTAGAAGAGGAATGATCAATGAGAGGGTGATATTTGTGTTTGATAAAAAACAATTTGCACATGTCTTTGATGTGAAAGACTTTAACCGATTAGAAATTAATCTGACCGGAGCTGATTTGGTTATCCGGCAAGCAGAGAATGCGGGTATCATTTACTATGGTGAACAAAAAGACGATGATCGATTTGAAATAAAGCAGGAAGGACATACGTTACGGATAACTGAAAAGAGCAACTTGCATATTTTGAAAAAGACATTGGCTTTCAAACTTTCAGTTGGTAAAGGTCGGTTAGAAGTTACAATCCCACAGACTGATTTTTTTAAGTTAAGTGCCGAAGTTTCAAAAGGTGACGTAGCAATTGATAACGTTAAAACGTCAACGATTAGTCTGATTGTTGGAAGTGGAGATTTAACAGTTGCCGATTCAACAATCGATAATTTGCATGTAAAAGCTCAAAGCGGAAACTTAGTAATGAAGAAAACGTTGCTCGGAAATACTAAAATTGAAAACCGGACTGGTGATATTTTGCTGGATGAATTCCAAAGTAGTGATTCGATGACGGCAACGTTTGCTGAAGGCCGGTTAAAGATGCGGGATGTTACCTTTAATGATGCTAAAATCACACTTGGTCAAGGGGATGTGCGGGTTCGTGGCTTTAAGGTCACCGGTGACTTTAACTTATCAACCAATATTGGTGATTTGTCACTGCGGCAAATTCAAACTCCAACGATTACGATTGCGGCAATCCATGGAAATGATCTTAAGAATCCAGCGAGTGTTGAAGGATTACCACAACATGAGTGCGGGCATGCTGGAGCCTCATTCTTAACAAGTGCAGGCCACTTAGATGTGAATAAAGAAATTGAAATTACGGAAGATTAAAACGCCCTGCGGTAATTTACCGCAAGGCGTTTTATTAATTTAATTCTTCATAATCAACACTTAATTCACAATTTTCAAGTTGGAGCGAGTAGGTAATGTCTTCATTACCGCGGACGGTCATTTCCATATCAGTTGAGTAAATGACTAATCCAAGTTGATGACCTTTCAGCAGGTGATAGAACATTGGTTGAATGTCCAGCTCAAATTGATAGAACATCTTCGGAACAAGTTCATCTGTTTTCCATGGATGTTTACGGTTTTGGAGGTTGATGTGTCCTTTCGTGATCATTTTCCACGGAGTCGGTTTTCCAAGCTTAAACTCTTTCAAATCATCAAAACGCCATTGATAACCGGCATCTAAAGCTTTTAAGTCAAGGGTTGCAGGGACTTCGCCGAGTCTTTTGGCGTTTCCGAAATCAACTAGCATGAAGCTTAACATGCCTTTATTAACGCTTGATGCAACGTCTAGTGTAACGTGCGGACAGCCTTGAAGGTAGATGTCGTGTTGCAGCTTTTCAGTCTTGAAAATCAACCGGTTATTATTGAGCACGTTTTTTTTATCACTTAAAAGATCGATTCGCCACTGGTTCCAGTTCTTTTTGTATTTTTCAAAGGTAGCTTGTTCAAGCTGATCGTTAAATGATTCAACTGCTGGTGCAGCTGCATGGTCAACGAGCTGTTCATTTTTAAATCCAAATTGATGTTTTTGGGGCTTTGCAGTATGCCAACCATTAAATGAATGCCAGGTACTTTCGCAACTGTTATCCTGAACGCATACATCTGGTAGAAGTTCATTGGCATGATTTTCAACCCCGTACAATTTATTGGTAAGCCAAAGGTTCATCATATCAGTAAAGTCAATTGATTGAAAATTGTTGATGTAAATGTGTTGTCCTTGGTGAAGGAAAAGTTTTTTGACGATTGGTAGTTTGTCGAGTTCACGATACAGGTTATATACGTTTCGCGGCTTAACGTTCCAATCATTTAATCCGTGAACCATTACGACGTCGCACTTAATGTTTTCAACGTCTTTAAGGTAGTTACGGGCGTCCCAAAATGAATTGTAGTCACCGGTTGCGCGGTCTTGGCCGGCAGTGATTTCAGCAAGATCACGGTTGAACTGGTCTTTGCATTTCAGGTAATCACCGGCTTGCTTTTGCCGACTGAAGCATTCTTCAGCAAGAATATCAGCATCTTCGCCTGGAAAGCCGCCAGGGGCAATCACTAATCCACCATCGCGGTAGTAGTCGTACCAGCTTGAAATCGCAGCTTCTGAAATGATGGTCTTCAAACCGTCGACGCCGGTTGTAGCCGCCGCTGTTGCCAAGGTTCCAAGGTATGATTTTCCGGTCATGGCGATGGAACCGTTACACCACCAGGTCTTGATTTCGATGTTGTCAGTTTTATTGGTAAATGCACGCCGGTTGCCTGCTAGCCATTCAATGATTGCGATGGTTGATTCCGTTTCTTCCTTTGAACCGCAAGTCCGTTCACCGTCAGAATCCATTGTCCCGATTCCAGCTGCATAAACGGCAGCGTACCCACGTGCAAGAAAGTAATCGTTTAAGGTAACGGCTTTAGCGTGCCCGAACGTTTCCTCAGCTGTTTGCGTTTCACCTCGAACTTGGCGAGCAGGCGGAAGATCAACAGCGGGTTCATGAAATTCAATGTCTTCGTATGAGTTATTGTTTGGTTGCTTATGTTTAAGCGGCACGTCAACGTTGTGCATTAATTGATCAGCTGTATGATCATTTGTCCCTTGATTATATGGACTGGCAGTATAAAGAGCCGGAACTTTTAAACCATCGTTGGTTTCGGCAGGCCGAATGATTTCGGCTTTAAGCAGGTCGCGTTTGCCGTCGTGATCAGTATCCAGAGATGATTCAACATAAACAACTTCCCGAATTAATTTGGAAGTATCAAATACGGGTTGTGTCTTTCCGTTGAAAATCAATGGCTTTTGCTCAATCGGCAAATTCCAGAACGGTTTAAAGTAGCCGTTGGCAGCTAACAAGTCAAGGTAGGTTCGGCCACCTTTTCCATGGGTACAAAGTAAGTCATACCATGCGTCGATCAAGTCGGCGGCATTGTTTAATTGATTGTGGTGGAAAAGGTGAAGTTCGTCCATTTTTTCAAATAGATGATTAATTTCAAAATCATCATTAACTTCAAAGCCCAATAACTGCATCGCAACGGTATAGAAGACTTCGAGCGTTAATTGATGATTATCAAGATAATCCTTTAAGTCTTGGTTAGAGGTTGCAAGTAACGCATGGAGCTTTTGCTCAAATGAACTTGTACTTTGAGCCTCAATAAATGCACACTGCAGAAAATGAAGATAAAGGGCATTTAATGATAATGAATACAGATTATCATCTAAAAAATTAATTTTTTGAAGTTCGTTAATTTTTTGTTGGTGGTTAACCTTAAGGTGTGCGAACTGATTAATTTTCATTGAAAATTCCTCCCATCAAAGTTTAATTTAAGTATATCAAGATTCGAGATTACATGACAAAAAAAGAAGAGCATGGTAAAATAGTAATTGAAATATTTGTTCGGAGTGGAGTTTGTCAACCGTAGGCAAACTCTTTTTTTATAGACATTCGATGCGAATCGAGAAAGGAATTTGATCGTGGAATTTTTAGGGACACTATGTTTGGTATTGATCACAACTTCATTGGCAGGTCACTTTAGCCGGCGGATCGGAGTTCCAGCAGTCATTGGGCAGCTGCTGGTTGGAATTTTAATTGGCCCGGCTGTTTTGGGATGGGTGCACAACAATGCGTTTATGCACACCTTTTCTGAAATCGGGGTTATCATTTTGATGTTTATTGCTGGCCTTGAAAGCGACTTGGGAATGCTGAAAAAGTATTTTAAACCGGCATTGGCGGTTGCATTCAGCGGCGTTGTTTTTCCCGTAGTGCTGATTTACTTTTTTGGAAAGTTGTTTCATTTTTCATTTGAGCAGGCAATTTTTTTGGGAGTTACCTTTTCAGCAACCTCGGTTAGTATTTCGGTAGAGGTTTTAAAAGAGCTAAAACGGTTGAAATCCAAGGAAGGAACAACAATTTTGGGAGCAGCTGTAATTGATGATATTATCTCAGTGATCATTTTAAGTGTGCTTGTAAGTATGTTCAGTAATGTTGCCAAAGCTCAGGGCGGCCATCATTCAAGTAACCTTTGGATGAGTTTCCTATTGGATGTGCTTTACTTTGTTGTGATTTTCTTCTTGTTTGAATGGATCGCGCCGAAGATGATGCGTTTGGGTGAACATTTAAAAGTTGTTTCGTCAGTTACGCTAATGTCGATCGTTTTGTGCTTAGGCATGGCCTGGCTTGCTGAACAGGTCGGCTTAAGCGATGTTGTGGGGGCATTCTTTGCAGGAGTCGCAATTGCCCAGACTCCATATAAAAAGGAAGTCGACTCCAATATTGAACCGATTGGCTATGCGGTCTTCATTCCGGTGTTTTTTGTCAGCATTGGGTTGAATATGACGTTTAAAGGTTTTTTTGATGACCTGATTTTTATCGTTTCGTTAACGATCTTAGCATTGATTACCAAGTGGCTTGGTTGCGGTTTGGGGGCAAAGGTTTTGGGAATGAATTACGATTCAATGAACATTATTGGATCAGGAATGGTTTCTCGTGGCGAAATGGCCCTGATTATTGCTCAAATCGGGTATGAAGCTCATTTATTGAGTTCAGAATATTACTCGGGCGTGATTTTTGTAATCATTCTGACGACCCTTGCAGCGCCGTTTATGCTTAAGGCAGCCATCAAGCGTCAAATGCGCAATGAAAAGTAAAAATGAATATTGAATGAACAACCCTTGAATTTACTGAAGATTCAATGTATTTAGTAGGTTCAAGGGCTTTTTCATTGTATAATGACCATCAGAGATACTAAAGAAATCAGGTAAGTGAAATGAAGTTATCGGAGAAGGGATACAGGTTAATTGTCAAATTGTATCAGCTCCCATTTATTTTAGTAATGCGACGAACGATGTTGATGCTCTTTCCGTTTGCGGTTTTGGGCAGTATTGCATCGGTTTTTAATGTTTCAATTTTGTCGCGAACAGGCTTTATTGGAAATATTTTCTATATTACCCAGTGGTTACCGCATGTTGCTCGAATTCGTTCAATGTTTGCAGCCTTCAGTATGATGACAGTCAAAATCTTAGCGGTTCTTGCGGCTTATCAGGCAGGAGCACATACGGCGCGACTATATCACAAAAATACTGAAATGACCGGGATGACTGGGATGTTGGCCTTCTTAATTATTGCTTTGCGTCCGGTTCAGCGACAATATGGGCCGAAAACCTTTCTTCAGTTTAATGTTAATAACAATCTGATGGGAATTCAGGGAATTTTAATTGGAATTTTGATTGGATTTATTACGGGGCAGATTTTTCGAATTTTTAATCGTAAACCGATTTCAATTCGTTCAGATGCATTTTCACGAGCTTACCGGACAATTATTCCGGTTATGATCACATTGGGAATAGCGATCATTGTTAATCAGCTGATCATTCAAATTTACAAGTACCAAATTCCAGCAGGAATCTCAAATTATTATCAAGCATTATCGTCAAAAAAGCACGGGTTAGTAATGACCATAATTTTAGGAGCGTGGTCAAGCTTCTTAGCATGGTTGGAATTAAGCGGCCCATATAATCAAACTAGTTTTAATGATGATCCGGCGGCGGTTGCAGATTTGACCTATGCTTTGAAACATCATAGTCCATGGAACGTTCCATATAAGTACACTCAAACAACGTTGTATCACAGCTTTGGAACGTTTGGTGGGGTCGGATCGACTTTAGCGCTGGTAATAGCAATTATTATTGTTGCTCGAACAAGTCGGTATCACCAGGTTGCACGGTGGGCAATATTTCCAACGTTATTTAACGCTAATCAACCAATTTTACTAGGAATTCCGGTTCTATTTAATCCAATTTTTTTGATTCCTTTTGTGGCAACGCCAGTGGTAAATATGTTGATTGCAGCATTTGCGATTCATTTTCAAATTATGCCACCAGTAACTTACCCGTCGCCGCTTGATACGCCGGGAGCTTTGTCGGCATTTATCGGGACAGGCGGGAAC
Organism: Ligilactobacillus araffinosus DSM 20653; assembly: GCF_001435375.1. Lineage (GTDB taxonomy): Bacteria > Bacillota > Bacilli > Lactobacillales > Lactobacillaceae > Ligilactobacillus > Ligilactobacillus araffinosus. Next base: position 60,308 of record NZ_AYYZ01000030.1, read on the forward strand.
TTTATGGCTTTATTAGTCGGGATTTTGATTATGACATTAGATGTGTTAATTTACATTCCATTTGTCAAACTTTCCGAACAGGTGCGAAACGAAATGCAGGTTAAGAAACAGCAACAGTTAAGAATACGATAATAAGGAAGTGTAGCAAATGAGTGTACATAAGAAACGAAGTGGAATTTTCTTACTAGTTGCGGGAATTATTATGTTAGCAATGACGATTCCGTCATATTTTTGGGCTCGTAATAACATTGATGAACTCGCGCATTGGCAAAATTCTAAGCTTTCGCCGGTGATTATGATTCCTGGAAGCTCAGCTACAGTTAATCGCTTTGACGATATGGTTAAGTTGCTTAATCAAACGGACCATCAGAATCACAGTTTATTAAAGGTTAAAGTATTCAATGATGGTAAAATCAAATATTATGGCAAGATTCGCTCTGGCGATAATGAACCAATTATTGTAGTTGGTTTCCAAAATAATCATGACGGATATAGTAATATTTTGAAACAAGCAAAAATGTTTAACGAAGCATTTAAAGCGTTGCAGGAGAAATATTATTTTAACAATTATAAAGCAATTGGACATTCAAATGGCGGGTTAGTTTACACGGCTTTTTTAGAAAAATACTATAAAAATTATGACGTTCGTATGACAAGTTTGATGACGATTGGCTCGCCGTTTAATTTTGATGAAACGAATTTAAAATATAAAACACAGATGCTGTCTGACTTTATTAAGGCACGGAAGAATATTCCTAAAAGTTTGACGGTTTATTCGGTTGCGGGAACTGAAAACTATGATTCAGATGGATTAGTCCCATTGAACAGTGTGGAAGCAGAAAAGTATGTTTATCAGGGCCAAGTTAAACATTACACTGAAATTACAGTAACTGGCGTAAACGCCGAGCATTCCGATTTACCGCAAAATCGGCAAATTGTAGATCTAATTCAAAAATACATTTTGACTGCGGATGATCCAAATGTAAACGGCGGTGGCCCGAGACACCAGCCAGAAAAATAACAAAATTAAGTGCCTCTTTGGTTTATCGAATGATTTGCTTTTGGTAAAATGAAAGTAAATGATTTTTGAGAAAGGAGCGGCACTTTTTTGCATACTTTGGGGATTATAATTGGAGTTATTTGGATCATTAACTTATTGGCTGCGATTATCACGGTTTTTCATGAAAAGCGTGATATTTCGACAACGTGGGCATGGTTGCTGGTACTTCTTCTTATTCCGATTTTTGGATTTCTACTTTATTTATTTGTAGGGCGTAAAATTTCACATGATAAAATTTTCACAATTCAAAAAGAACAGGAAAAAGTTATTAATTCCCTTACGCGACGTCAAAAAGAAATGTGGCAAAAACGGGATTTAGATAAAAATAGCACTCAGCAAGAGCGGGAACTGGAACATCTATTTCTTGAATCTGAAGGCGCATTTTTAACAACCAATAATCAAACGCAGTTATTTGATGATGGGAAAATGTTCTTTGATTCGCTGTTAAAAGATATCCAGCATGCCCAGCATAGTATTCACATTGAGTTTTATACTTTTTATGCTGACCAGATCGGTCATAAAGTATTACATGCATTAGAAGATGCAGCTGAACGCGGCGTGGAAGTCCGGGTCCTCTATGATATGTGGGGCTCGGTGGGAACGAATTATAAATTTTTCAAGCGTTTGGAAGAACTTGGTGGCGAAGCGCAGGGATTTATCTCAAGTTCTGAAAAACAATTGATTACAACGCCACGATTAAACTATCATGACCATCGTAAATTAGTCATTATTGATGGGAAAGTAGGATATATTGGCGGTTTTAATATCGGTGACCAATATCTCGGCCGAATTGAAAAATATGGTTATTGGCGAGATACCCATATGCGTGTCTATGGGATGGTCACGATTCAGATGCAGGCGCGTTTTATGATGGATTGGAATACAACCTGTCGGCGAACGACGAAAAGACGGTTTGAATTTGAAAAGAAATATTTTCCAGTATTTGAGGGAAATGGGAATACTAAAATGCAGATTGTTTCATCTGGCCCAGACAGTGAACGCCATTCAATTCGCCGGGGATATCAAAAGATTATTTCAACCGCTCAGCAATATCTTTATATTCAAACGCCGTATTTGATTCCAGATGATTCAGTGATTGAATCATTGATTATTGCAGCATTGTCAGGAGTTGATGTGCGAATCATGATTCCAAGTAAACCGGATCACCCATTTGTTTACCGGGCAACGGAATACTATGCGAAGTACTTGGTAAATAATGGGGTGAAGGTTTACCGATATGATAATGGTTTTTTACATGCCAAGACGATGATTACTGATGATACGATTGCTTCGGTAGGATCAGCCAACCTTGATTTTCGTAGTTTTGAGCTGAACTTTGAATGTAATGCGTTTTGCTATGATACGGCTTTGACTCGTCAATTGAGGACGATTTACGAAAAAGACTTGAAACATTGCACGGAATTAACACCAGAATATTTTGAAAAACAATCATGGTGGCGAAAATTTAAGCAGTATTTTTCACGACTGTTATCGCCAATCTTATAATTATAAAAAATGGAATCGGATTTTTCCGATTCCATTTTTTGATTAAAGATTATTATTTATGATTTTTAAATTGAGGACGTTTCAAAATTAAATTCAATACCACAGCACATACACTGGCAATAACGATTCCATTACCAAGAAAAAGTTGAAGGGATTGTGGCAATGCTTGGAAAATAGTAGGATAAACCGCTACTCCAAGGCCAGCACCAACCGAGATGGCAACGATTAAAGTGTTACGTTCATCGGTAAAGTCAACTTTTAAAAGCATGCGAATTCCTTGGACGCTGATCATTGAAAACATCACGAGCATGGCACCGCCTAAAACAGGAGTGGGGATAATGGTTGCTAAAGCACCAACTTTCGGAAGAAGCCCCATCAACATCAGTAAACATGCTGCCCAGTAGATTGGACGTTTAGTCCGGATGCCAGAAAGTTCAAGTAACCCGACATTTTGTGAGAAGGTAGTGTATGGGAATGTATTGAAAATTCCTCCAAGAATAACGGCGAATCCTTCAGCTCGATATCCTCTTTTCAAGTCTTCTTTTTGAATGTCACGGTCAAGTAAATTTCCTAATGCAAAAAAGACACCGGTTGATTCAACCATTGAAACTAAGGCAATGATGATCATTGTCAAAGATGGGGAAAGAGCAAACCGTGGCATTCCAAAGTAAAATGGTTGAGGAATGTGGAACCACGCAGCTTGGACAACTGGTTTAAGTGAAACCATTCCCATAAATGAAGCAACAATTGTTCCGCCAATCAATCCAATCAAAACGGCAATTGATCGAATGAACCCCTTGCCCCAAAACTGAATTGCCAGAATGATCAAAATTGTAATACCACCAACTGCAATATTTGGTAGTGATCCAAAAGATTTGCTGGTGACGGTTCCACCGCCGAGATTTTGAACGGCGATAGGAATTAAAGTTAAGCCAATAACCGTGATTAAACTACCGGTTACAACTGGTGGAAAAAGTTTGCGGATTTTTGCAAATTGTCCTGCAATCAGAAAAACAAAAATTCCAGCAATAATAATCGATCCATACATTGTTCCAATTGAGTATTCGCGACCAATCATCTTTAATGGCTCAACGGCTTGAATGGCACATCCTAAAATAACTGGTAAACCGATTCCGAAATACCGGTTACGTGCAAGTTGTAGAAAAGTAGCTAGACCGCACATGAAAATGTCGATGGAGACCAAATAGGTCATCTGAGCGCTGGAAAAGTGCAGGGCAGTTCCAATCAATAATGGAACAGCAACTGCCCCAGAATACATTGCTAATAAATGTTGGATTCCTAATACAAATGCTTTTCGGTGATTAACTTCAGGTGATATTTGGTTCATAACTAATCCTCCATAAAGGTTACTTGATGATTGGCAAGGGATTTGATTCTGACTAATGATTCGAGATGGTATCCAGCCTCTCGTAATTGTTGTCCACCTTTTTGGAAAGCTTTTTCAATTACAATTCCAATCCCAGCAAGACTACAATCAGCTTGCTGACATATTTTGATTAGGCCGTTAACGGCTTCGCCGTTGGCTAGAAAATCATCAATGATTAAAACATTGTCGTTAGAATCAACAAAATTACAGTCAACAAGAATGTGATTTGTAACCTTTTTAGTGTATGAAAAAACCTCTGCATGGTAATTATGGTTATCTTGAAGTACACTTTGGAACTTACGAGCAAAGACAACGGGAACATTGAGTGCTAAACCAGTCATTAGAGCTGGTGCGATTCCAGAAGCTTCGATTGTTAAGATTTTAGTGATTTTCTGAGTTGAAAAAAGACGTTTAAATTGTTCCCCGATTCGCTTCATTAGGAAGGGATCAATTTGATGGTTAAGAAATGAGTTAACTTTTAAGATATCGTCGCTAAGGACTTTACCATCTTGAAGGATACGTTGTTTGAGTTCTTCCATAAATAAAAAAATCCTTTCATTTTGCTTGATAACGCTGGTGGTTAATCAAATTAAAAATGAACGGATTAAGGCTGATTCCGAGCATTTTAAGCTTATAGTCCGATGTTTTACGGGATCGGGTAGAAACTTGCTAACCATATCATAGCGATTATATAAGCAAAAAAATTACTTAATATTAGTTATATTACGAACAATTATTATTATGAACGATTATTTTTAATTGTCAATCATTAATGAACAATTTGACTGATAAGTATTCATTTTGTTCTTGAAAACTCATAGTAACTTCTCTATAATATCATCTGGACGTTTTAAGAAATTAAAAGGGAGAAAAGAAATGGAAACCTTTGATTATGAAGATGTACAATTAATTCCGAACAAATGTGTTTTGAAAAGTCGGAAAGAGGCAGATACCCGAATTAAATTCGGCCCGCGGGTGTTTAAGTTACCGGTCGTTCCGGCGAATATGGCAAGTGTGATCGATGAAGACCTAGCTTTATGGCTAGCCCAAAACGGGTATTTTTATGTGATGCACCGGTTTGAACCGCAAACGCGGGCAGCTTTTGTGCAACGGATACACCAGCAAGGTCAATTCGCATCGATTTCAATTGGAATCAAGGATCATGAATACCAATTAGTTGATCAATTAAAGGAAATGCATGAAGTTCCAGAATATATCACGATCGATGTTGCGCATGGGCATTCGGATTACGTAATGAAAATGATCGACTATATTAAGAAAAAATTACCGGAAAGTTTTGTGATTGTTGGTAACATTGCAACCCCGCAAGCCGTAATTGATTTGGAAAGTGCCGGTGCCGATGCCACAAAGGTGGGAATTGGCCCTGGAAAAGCATGCATTACTAAATTAAAAACCGGATTTGGAACTGGTGGCTGGCAATTAGCTGCGATTCAAGCATGCAGTGCGGTAGCCCATTGTCCAATCGTTGCAGATGGCGGTGTTCGGTATAATGGCGATATTGCCAAGTCGATTCGGTTTGGGGCTTCAATGGTAATGATTGGATCAATGTTTGCAGGACACCAGGAATCACCTGGCGAAATGATGACAATTGATGGACAAAAGTATAAGAAATACTGGGGCTCGGCATCGGCTGTTCAGAAAAACGATGTGCATAATATTGAAGGTAAACAGTTGCTTGTTCCGTATCGTGGTAAAATTAGCGATACATTACAAGCAATGCAGGAAGATTTGCAATCATCAATTTCTTATGCTGGCGGGCGTAAGCTAGAAGACTTACGTAAGGTTGATTATGTAATTGTAAAAAATTCAATTATTAATGGTGATCAATTAGGAGATTAAAATAGGATGTGTTTTAGGAACACATCCTATTTTATATTATATTTAAAACAAACAGACTACATGAAAACATTAATTATAGGACATAGGTTCAGCGGACCTTCATTTATCACGTTTGTTTTTAATGTTTTTGCTTTTTTATTGAATACTTACAAACGAATTGAACTTCATATATTCATAATGCAGCCGCATACTTGAAAACTCAAACGGTGTTCCATTATCGAGAAAGAAGATGCCTTCCATTACCCCGACTGGTTGGGTAGGGTCAAGTTTTAGCAGTTCTTGATCATGCTGATTTGATGGTTCAGCAAAAACGGACATGAATGATTTTGAAACTGACTGTTTCAATTCACGATGAACATAGTCAAAAATCGACTTTTCAAGAATACTGCTGCTTAGCTTTGGAAGCAGTTTAATCGGAATAAAGCCGGTTTCGATCATAAATGGCTGATCGTCAAAGAATCGCAATCGCTTGATCTGATAGACAAAATCTTCGCTTTCGAGGAAAAGATCGCGTTGGAGTTCAGCAGTGGGACGTATAACGTCGAAACTTAAAACTTTGACGCTTGGCTTTTCACCGTTTAATTGGAAGTTGTCTGAAATTCCAAGGTTCTTGCCGGAACCATAATTAAAAACAGATTCGTTTTTTAAATAAAGTGGATTAATAAATGTTCCCGAACCGCGTTTTTTAAAGATAATTCCATCACTGGCCATGCGGCTGAGCGCGCGTTTAATTGAGCTGCGGCTTACATCGTATTTCTCAGCAAGACTGCGTTCATCTGGTAATTTCATGTCTGGAAATTCGTTGTTAAAGATTTTCTTTTTTAAATCAGTGATAATTTGCTGGTAAATCAATTCAGCCATGGTTAAACTCCTCTTAGTATAGTGCTATTACCAGTTAAGCACATGGCTGCAAAGATGACAAGTGAAATCTGAAAAGACAAATTAATGCATGAAAAATGTAAAAAGTGTATAATCCTTTTTAGGAAAATTTATTTCAATGATGAAATGAGTTTTTAATTACATAAGAATGTTAGGAAAGAACTCTATATAGGAGGATATTATGGCATCAGTATTAGTTGTAGGTGGAGCCGGATATATCGGTTCACATATGGTCGACCGTTTAATTGAAAACGGCGAAGATACAGTTGTCGTTGATAACTTATGCACGGGTCACCGTGCAGCTGTGAGCGACAAAGCAAAATTCTATGAAGGCGATATCGCAGATAAAGACTTTATGCGGAAAGTATTCAAGGAAAATCCTGATATCGATACGGTAATTCACTTTGCTGCATACTCATTGGTTGGTGAATCAATGCACAAACCTTTGAAGTACTTTGATAACAACATTACAGGCTTGATCAAGTTGCTTGAAGTAATGAAAGAAGTTGGTGTAAAGAACTTAGTCTTCTCATCATCAGCTGCAACATATGGCATTCCAGATCACATGCCAATCAAGGAATCAGACCCACAAAACCCAATCAACCCTTACGGTGAAAGTAAGTTAATGATGGAAAAAATCATGAAGTGGGCCGACGAAGCATATGGAATCAAGTGGGTTGCATTACGTTACTTCAACGTTGCAGGTGCAAAGCCGGATGGCTCAATTGGTGAAGACCACGGCCCAGAGACACATTTAGTTCCAATTATTTTGCAAGTAGCTCAAGGCAAGCGCGATAAGTTACAAATTTATGGTGACGACTACAACACCCCAGATGGAACAAACATTCGGGATTATGTTCATCCATATGATTTGGCTGACGCTCACATCTTAGCAATGAACTACTTGCGTGACGGTAATCCGTCAGATGCATTCAACTTGGGTTCATCAACTGGATTCTCAAACTTAGAAATGTTGAAGGCTGCACGGGAAGTTACAGGAAAAGAAATTCCTGCAGAAATTGCTGGCCGGCGTGGTGGCGATCCGGACTCATTGGTTGCCGCTTCAGATAAGGCCCGCAAGATCTTAGGCTGGGAACCGAAATATGACGATGTTCACAGTCTAATTGAAACGGCATGGGCATGGCACTCAAAACATCCAAATGGCTTTGATGACAAAGATTAATTAAGACGACTTTGAACGTGAAATGGTTTGAACGCCATTTCACGTTTTTTTGTTTAAAATAATAGATGGCACCGCTTTACTCTTAATGAGGATATGAGATAATGGAAGCGTAGAACGATACTACTTAATACAGGAGATAAAAAATGGACATTTTACAACATACATTTGGACGTTATCAGAATGAAAAGGTTACGGAAATTACGTTAGTTAATGACAATGGGGTTGAAGTATCATGCCTAACAATGGGGGCAATTTGGCATCGGTTTGCAGTTCCAGAAAATGATGGTACGAAGAAAAATCTTTTGCTGAGTTTTGATGGCATTGACGATTACTATTCAAATAACCAGAACATCTGTAAGTCAATCGGCCGGGTTGCTGGTCGTATCAAAGGTGCTTCATATGATTTAGATGGCAAGCATTATCAATTACCGGCAAATGAAAATGGCAATACCCTACATGGTGGTCCTAACGGTTTTTCAACGTTAAACTGGAACTATTCAACTTCGATTTCGAAGAATGGAATCAGCGTTATTTTTCAACGAAAGATTGATGAAACCATGGACGGCTTTCCAGGCAATATTTTAGCAACAATTATTTATACATTAAATAACAATAATCGGGTCACAATTGCATACAGTGCAATGAATGGCAAAGAAGACACGCTTTTTAATCCAACATGTCACGCATACTTTAATTTAAGCGATCGGCACGATCTGACGACGCATGAAATGCAGATTAACAGTACAGGAATTCTTGATGTAAATGACCAGTTGATTCCAACCGGTGAAGTTTTGCCCATTGCGAATACGCCATATGATTTCCGCGATTTTAGTAATGTTGCCTTGGCAGTCGGCAAAGTTCATGGCCTTGATACGGCCTATGTTGTAAACGGTCCCGGTCAAGGTACGAAACCAGTTGCTATTTTACGTGACCGGGAAAGCGGCCGGCAAATTACGGTCAACTCTGATCGGAACGGCTTAGTGGTATACACTCCTGAGGAAATTGATGATCAAAACATATCATTCAGTCGCGATCATGGTGAACCGGCAAATAAAAACGAGGGAATTGCTCTTGAATGTCAAATGTTACCTGATGCAATTCATCAAGATAATTTTGGCGATATTGTTTTGCCACGGTATAGTAAACAGACATACCGGTTCTCATTTACCTATGACCGGATTAAAAATGAAGATTAATGGAGTAAATTAAAATGCAAAATTTTTTATTTGATTTTGATGGAACGATTGCCGATTCAGGAGATGCGGCTGCCCTTGCGACTCAGGCATGTTTTAAAGATTTTGATCTTGAAGTTCCCTCAGCTGAAACGGTACGGTATTACATGGGCGTTCCAATTGAAACCTTCATTCCAGAATTGGTTGAAAAACAAGGAAAGCATTATTCAGCTAAGCAATTCGAAACAATGTATGATAGCTTCCGGCGTCACTATAGTGAAATCGAACAGCAAACAACGACTTTGTTCCCACAAATGAAGGACACGCTGACCGCATTAAAAGATGCTGGCAAGCAACTCTTCATCATTTCGAGCAAGTCTTCGACCTCTTTAAAACGCAATTCGAAGGCGCTTGGAATTGCTGATTTGTTCGATGACCTGATTGGTTCTGACCAAGTTGATCATTATAAGCCAGCTCCAGATGGAATTTTGATGATAGTCGAAAAATATCACTTAGATAAAAATGTTTCAGTAATGATCGGCGATGCGAAGTATGACCTTCAAATGGGTAGGGCGGCCGGAGTAAAAACATGTGGCTGCTTGTGGGATACGTTTGACGCACAGTTATTAAAAGCCGAAAACCCAGACTTTCTTTTAGAAAAGCCAGTCGAATTATTGAATATTTAAGTTAAAGGTGTAATGAGCCAGAGGTAAAGCGTGGTTTCATTACACCTTTAATGTATAATTAAATTATTGTGAATTAACAGATAGAAAGGGAAGAGTTAATGAGTTTATGGCAACGCTTTTTGAATAATACGCGGTTACGGCGGTTTGTGATCCTGTTGTTTTTGATTGGAATTTTATTTGCATTCCACAAGATGATCAGTATTATTTTGCTGACGTTTATTTTTTCATTTTTGATCATCCGGTTGATCAACTGGATTCAAAAACGGGTCAAGATTCCGTCGCCAATGATCGTAGTTGGAGTATACCTGCTGCTGATTCTGTTATTCGTAGCGGCGGTTACGACCTATGTTCCAAAATTGATCGTTCAGTCGGAAAACATGATCCATTCGATTTTACATTTTTACAAACATTTGCCAGAAGGGGCCGGTGAGATCGCAACGTATGTTTCAGCTTACATTAAGCACAGCGACTTTAGCCAGCAGCTGAAAGGCGGAATGACGGTTATTTTTGGTTATATCAGTAAGGCCGGCTCAATGGGCTTTACGTTCGTAATGTCATTGCTACTGAGTTTCTTCTTTACGGTCGAAAAGGATACAACATTTAAATTTTCGCGCAGCTTCTTAGAAGGACCGTACTCATGGATTTTCAAAGATATTTATCACTTTGCGAAGATCTTTACTAACACATTTGGAGTTGTTTTAGAAGCGCAATTTTTAATCGCGATTGTTAACACGATTTTGACGTGCATTGGGCTGGCAATCATCGGAGTTCCGCAAATTGCCAGTTTAGCTGTAATGATTTTTGTGTTAAGCTTGATACCAGTTGCGGGAGTTATCATTTCGACGATTCCCATGTCGTTTGTTGCGTATACGGATGGCGGGTTCCGGGATGTAGTTTACGTATTGATCATGTTACTGGTTATTCATGCGATCGAAGCCTACATTTTGAATCCGAAGTTCATGTCAAGCCGCACCGAACTGCCGATTTTTTATACCTTTGTTGTGTTATTTGTTTCAGAACGGCTTTTTGGAACATGGGGCTTGATCGTCGGAATTCCGATTTTCACTTTCTTATTGAATGTGTTGGAAATCGAACCGCATCCGGGCCGGCATCAGAAATTGCATCGAAAAGTGCAACAACGGCGTAAGAAAGGTGAGAGCAATGAATAAGGAAGATTTTGTAAAACAATATGCGGTTGAACGCCAAAATACGAATTCGGTAAAATGGGATGGAATGCAAGCTAAATTTGGTGAAAGTGATCTGTTACCGATGTGGGTTGCAGATATGGAATTTAAAGCACCGGAAGCAGTCCGTAAAGCATTGCATGCTCGAATTGATGAGGGTGCATTCGGCTATTCGTTTACGCCAGATTCATACTATGATGCTTACTTTACATGGCAAAAAGAACGGTACGGAATTGAACTGCATAAGGAGTGGGTCCGTTTGAATCCTAATGTGGTGCAATCATTAAGTAACCTAGTTCAGTTACTAACGAAGCCAGGGGATGCAGTGATGGTTTTGCAACCCGTTTATTTCCCGTTTATGGATGTGATTGAAAAGAATGATCGCAAATTAGTTGTTTCAAATTTGATCGATAATCACGGCCGTTACGAACTCGATCTGGATGACATGCGGCAAAAAATGATTGATAACCAAGTCCAGCTGATGATCTTCTGCAACCCGCATAATCCGGTCGGGCGCGTATGGTCAGCCCAAGAACTTGAAGATGTATTGGAACTTTGCCGTCAGGAACAAGTGCTAGTGATCTCTGATGAAATTCACCATGATTTAATGATTGACGGTAGTCAATTTACATCAATGTTGAACATTAAAGACGGTTTTTACCGCGATAATTTGGTCGTCGTTGATTCACCTTCGAAGACTTTTAATTTGGCATCATTGTGGAACAGCCATGTGATCATTCCAAATCCGCAAATTATGATGCGCTATGACACATATCAGGAACGGATGAAGAATCCGGGCGGTTGTTTGTTAGGCCAAGTTGCTGGTGAGGCAGCATACCGGCAGGGCACCGAATGGCTTGAAGGATTGCTTGAAACAATTGCGGATAACTATCACTATGTTCGCAATGAATTGAAGAAAGAACTTCCAGAAGCTGTGATTTCACCGCTTGAAGGAACATATCTTGCATGGATTGATCTTTCCCACCTTGTCGCAGCTGAAGACTTGCAAACCGTAATTCAAGATAAGGCAAAATTGGCCGTTGATTTTGGCGACTGGTTCGGTGAAGCGGGCAAGGGCCACATTCGCTTTAACTTAGCGACGACGCCGGCAAATGTCCGCCAGGCAATGAAGCGGTTAATTCAAGCCGTTCAAGCATATCAGGAATAATTTGTTAAAGAGACTATTAATTTTTAATAATTCAGTGTAAAATACTCAATGTAATATCTTAATTCAAGAAAGAGGTTACGAATATGTCAAAATTAGTATTCATCCGTCACGGACAAAGTGAATGGAACTTAAAGAACCTTTTCACTGGTTGGACAGACGTTAACTTAAGTGAAAATGGTGTTGCAGAAGCTAAGGAAGCTGGTCGCAAACTTAAAGATGCCGGCATCCAATTAGACCAAGCATACACATCAGTTTTAAAGCGTGCTATCATGACATTGCACTATGCTTTGGAAGAATCAGATCAATTATGGATTCCAGAAGTTAAGTCATGGCGCTTAAACGAACGTCACTATGGTGACTTGCAAGGCCAAAACAAGGCAGAAGCTGCTGAAAAATTTGGTGAAGAACAAGTTCACATCTGGCGTCGTTCATATGACGTTTTACCTCCAATGTTAAGTGAAGATGATCCTCGCTCAGCTGCTCAAGATCGTCGTTACGCAAACTTGGATCCAAACGTTATCCCTGGCGGTGAAAACTTGAAAGTTACACTTGAACGTGTAATGCCATTCTGGGAAGACCATATTGCTCCAGACTTGTTAGCTGGCAAGAACGTCATCGTTGCTGCCCATGGTAACTCATTACGGGCTTTGACAAAATATCTTGAAGGTATTTCAGATGATGACATTATTAACTTGGAAATCCCAACCGGTCAACCAATCGTTTACGATTTAGACGAAAACTTGAAAGTTGTTGACAAGAAACAACTTTAATTTGAAGTTGATTAAAATGAAAGATGCGCTTCGGCGTGTCTTTTTTGTTTGGGGTAATAAATTTATTTGCCGACTAATAGCTTTGATTAGAACGTTAGGGAACAAGCGTGCTAGAATAAACATATAAGATTTTGAGAGGGAAATGAAGGATGATTAATTCAAAACGAAAATTTGATTGGTTCAGTTTGGTAATCGGAATTTTATGGATAATTCTAGGAGCTGCGGCTATTAATTCGCCAAGCACTGCCATCAGTGTGATTGCCGTTTTTGTTGGAATTGGAGCATTGGCAAAGGGAATTTACACGTTATGGCTTCGACGGGTGATCCAGATGCTGACGGGCAGCAACAGTAAGATGATGTTGTTGATTGTTTCGTCCTTGGTTGATATTATTTTAGGAATCATTTTCCTGTTCCGAATTCATTTTGGTTTTGGGATTATTGCTTACTTGTTTGCATTCTGGTTTATCTTCGATTCGATTTTGCAATTGGTGATTGACCACTTCTTTAAGGCAATGAACCGGTCGTACTTTGATATTTTGATCGTGTTAAACATTATCACGTTGATTTTAGGCGTGGTGTTGCTGTTTAATCCGATGTTATCGATTTATACCTTGATTGGCGTAGTTGCATTCTATTTGTTCTTGATTGGAATTACAAAGATTATTCAGGCGTTTTAAGAAAAAGGGTGACAAAACGTTAAAAACGAGTTTCCAGCAGCTCGTTTATTTTGGAACCCGATAAAGAAGCTGTGGCTTTTCAGTCACAGCTTCTTTTTTTACTTTAATGCTTTATCAGGGATCACCCAAATCACAACTGCTAACAGACTGATGGCAATTGTTGAAATGGGGACCATGTAACCACAGCAAATCGCTAAAATGTTGATCAGCAAGTTAAGGTGAAGTTTAAAATGATAAACCTTAAATCGAGGTAAAGTATTAAGCGCAGGATTAAAGTGAATCAAAGTTTTCATTAGTAAATAATATGATAAGTCAATACAAAGCATAATAGCCGCGTAAAACATTTCTGGATCACGTTGATTAATATTACGGGCAAGCCATGAAGAAGCAAACGGCAGAAAGGTAATGAAAAGCAGAAAGATACTATTTGCCCATGAAACTTGAGGGGTAATTTTAAGACTTTTCAATCCTGAAAAAAGCCGTCCATGATTAACCCAATACATTGAAATTAAAAGGAAACTATAAATATATGTTAAAAAGTGGTTATTGGCGCGGAAAATGTCACTGAAAAGATGACCCGCAGGTGCGTGAATATCGAGAACCATCAGTGTGATCACGATGGCAATTACTGCGTTAGTATAATCTTCAAGCCGTTCAACCTTGTTCATAATTCTACCTCCAATTTGCCTTTAATTATAATTCTATTTACTACAAATAAGGATGAAAAAGGCCGTCAAACATCATGACTAAATTAAAAAATGATGAGAATTAAAAAATTAAACATTTTTTTGAAAGCAACATTTAATCTAAAAATGTTGATGCAAAATAACGAATAAAATAAAACAAGTATTGATTTTTGAAAGCAAACCGCGTATCTTTTCTCAATGAAAATTGAAAAGAAAGAGATGTTGTTTTATGAAGAAATCAATTAAAGCGACCATTTTTGGATCAGCAGCAGTATTAATGTCAATTTCGCTTGCCGCATGCGGTAGTTCAAATACAAGCGAGTCAACGAAAAAGACAATAGCATCAAAAACAGAAAGGATTCAGTCAAAGAAGTCATCAGTCAGTTTAGCAATCAGTGCTGCTGAATCATCAGCAGTTTCAAGTAGTACGAGCTCTGAAGCTTCATCAATAAGCAGCGCTAGTTCTTCAAGTAAAGTGTCAGCTCAGAATTTGACACCACAACAACTTGGAATCTTAGTTGTTCTTAATCAAAATCCACAATTATTGCAGGCTTTGGATGCAGGGCCTAATGAATCAACAGGCTTGTGGTTTGCGTCAAGCGATGATAATGATACTAACGTGGAATTAGCTGGATTTGACGCAATTACAACACATGGAGATGGTACGGCTAATTTATACTATAAGTTAAATGGTAATAATGTGATTATTAAGAAAATGGATCCCAATTCAGGTAACTGTGTTGCCAATGAGAAACTAATGACAATTACAGTTCCGGTATCACAAATTATGCAGAACTATTCAACTCCGCAACAACAAAATCAAGTTAATAATGATGCAAATCAATTGAAGCAGGGAAATAATTAGTTAAAACATATAAAGGCTCAAAACAAATCAAAACATGGGGACATCAAATAATGGTCAAACGATGAACGTGGGAATCAGTGGAACTCAAATTTTTACGATTACAAATAATGGCAACGGGACGTCAACGCTTCAACTTGGAACTGTTACAATGAAAGTTCGTAATTCAGATCACTGGATTTTAGAGAATAATCAACAACAATAATTCGCAAAATGTGAATTAAATATGAATTTTTTTTGATTTAATTTGTAATGAATAGTACACTTTTAGATGGATATATTTAGAAAAATTATTTTAGGAGGTTCTTTTTATGGCAAAGAAGTTTTGTCCCAAATGCGGGACTGAACGCCATGGCAATGAAAAATTTTGTCGAAAATGCGGGTATCAATTTACCAATGCAACATCAACAGACAAACAAGGTGCTACTCAACCACAACGACGTAGTCAACCGGTATCCAAGCCACGTAAACCGCTGTCAAAAAAACAAAAGGCAGGAATAATTGGAATCGGAGCGGTTATTGTCATTTTAATTGCATTTTTTGTATGGGGTAATAATTATTATTCAGAAAATAATCAAATCAATCGGATTGCTCAGGACTTAGCAAGTACCAAAAAAGATGCAACGGGGATTGTGACAACGTCTGACCCTAATTTAAAAATTACCTCGGATTCGGTCAAGCCACTTCAAGAATACTTTGCAAATAATAAAGACGACTTGAATACATTGGTTACAAACGTTGCAAACGGTTCAAACTTGCATGGAATCACGCTTGTTCAAGATGGTCATTATTGGTTATTCTTTCCTAAGTATAAATTGAATGTTCCGGCAGCGTATGCAAAGGTTGAGACTAATCATGCTGGGTCAACGGTTTACGTTGATGGTAAAAATGTTGGAAAAGCAACCGGAAGTGATGGTGAATATACGAAAAATGTTGGTCCGTATTTTCCAGGGACCCACACGTTCCAAGTTAAAGCCAACGTTAACGGCCGGAATCTTCAAACCAACCAAGATGCGGATGACATTTGGGGTCAAAGCAATGATGAACAGATGATGATTACAACGGCTACCTTCAAAGTTAAGAGCATTGCCGGTGCGACGGTTCTTCTTGATGGTAAAAATGCCGGTAAACTTAACGGTGACGGTGAATTAGAATTTAAGGACTATCCAATTACCAAGGGCCTTGAATTGCAAGTTCAAGCTAATGTCAACGGCAAGACGGTTACATCCAAAAAGATGAACGTCTATGATCAAATTGAAGACGATACGAAGACGTTGTCGCCGAAATTTGCTGGATTGATTTCCGAATCTGATGCGCAATCATTGTTATCAGCGGCATTTGATCAAAGTACGGCAACCTCTGATCAAGGGGCAGATTTGTATCAAAATCAAGAAAGTAACAGCGACTTTAAACAGGTTAAACAGATGTTTGACGGTTTTAATAAAAATGATAACAATGAATCATATACCACGGATGTCACTGTCAAGAGCATCACACCGGATGGAGACGGTAAGAGTGACGTTGTATATGATGTCAAGTATTTATTTAACCGAAGCGATAATAGTCAGCTTGCTCAAGTGATGGAATATTCAGGCTGTGTTCTTGAAAAGAATCCAAATTACGAAAAAAACAATGAAGGTCAACCATACATGATCGATACGATTGGTAAAGGTAAGATGATTCAAAATAACACCATTTCAGGTGACGATAATAATTAATGAGGGTGAAAGAAAATGAAGAAATGTCCAAAGTGTGGCGCACAAATGTCGAGTGATACGAATTTTTGTACTGAATGTGGTGCAGATTTACGCAACGCTCTGGCAAGTAACGAATCAGTTCAAGCAACTGAAACATTTGAAACAAATGGAAAGGTTGAAAACCAACAACAAGCAAATCAAAATACGCAACAAACTGCTCAATCACAAACAACTCAGCAAATGCAACAGGCACAACAGCCTGCCCAAGCACAACCGGTTCGACGTTCGATCGATACCGAACAAGCTAAGCAAACAGCTGCCAGTTACTGGCAATGGTTGCTTGGTTCATGGGCTCACCCAACCAATACTGAAGCCCCAACTTCAAAGTGGTTTGGGGTAGTTTCAATTGCAATTGAAATTTTCTTGTTCTGCGCATCATTCTTTACAATGGTTCAAAAGGCAGTCGCATACCTTAATCAACAAGCAAACAACGTGTCAAATGGGCTTGCAGCGCTTTTAGGGCAACAACAAAATAATAGTAATTTCATCCACTTTAATTCATTTGGGACATCATTTGAAATCTTTATTGTATTGTTGCTTTTAGACGCTGCGGTTTTAGGCGCTGTTTATGGAATCAACTGTTGGGTATTTAGAGAAAAAGAAAGTTTCTTTGATTTCGTCAATCGGTTTGCTCACTATACAAATGTTATTTTGATCACAAACCTTTTGTTCTTCTTATTCAGTTTGATGTCAGCTTACACGATGATGGCTCTTGTATTGATCTTATCGATCTTCCTTTATGTTTTAGGAATGACAATGGTAATTGTCACCCGACAAGGAAGTCAACGTCTTGACCGCCTTTACGGTGCCATCTTTGTTGCCATCATCATCTTAATTGCACTCGGCATTCTTGTCGCAATTTGCGGGACTGCCGTTGAAATTGCATTTAAGTCATTGACTGGCGGATTAGGGAATTAGGATATAAATTGGAAATAAATGAAAAAACTTCGGCGAAGGCTGGAGTTTTTTTGGAATAGGAGAAATAATTCATGAAAAAACGATTTTAAGCTTAGGGATTATCTGTCTAAGAGTTTTAACTTTAGCCGGTTGCGGTAATCAGAATAAGGTTCCGCAAAAGACAGCCGCATTCAAGACAGAACAAAAAGTAAAGAAGGATATCGCTAATGAAAGCAGGGCTGAATCAAATACCCAAACAAGTGATACAGATTCAGTTGAAAGCAGTGTTGCAACCGCCTCGTCAACAGCAACTGCGAATAAACAAACAGCAAATGATCCGCAGGTTACACCGCAACAATTAGGAACAATGGTTGGATTTTTGCAAAGTCCTGATTGGTTCAAGGAATATTTAAAAGATGGAACTATGTATTACGGAACAAATAATCCTAAAACGGTAGTTGGTGGCAATCAGGTTAATGGCTATGACTTTATTACTGCTAACGGTGATTCTGAAAGTTATATTTATTATAAAAAGAATGGCAATATGGTAACAATAAAATGGGTTGCAAATCCAGCTGATTCGGAAATGAAATCACAAACAATTTCATATCATAATTTGCTTCAAGATTATTATCAAAATCAAGATCAGAAAGTCGAAGTTAACAATGATGCCAATCAGTTAAAGAGTTGGTCATCGATAAATCAAGCTGTGTGCCAAAGTCAAAATTAAGCATTATAATCCTCATGTTTGGTGAGGATTTTTTTATTGGTTGACGTAGTTTTGGTATGTCGAAAAAACGAACGTTAATTTAACGCTTGTCATATATATTTTGTGTTATACTTCATTACAGGAATGAGGAAGGAGTAATTATTAATGAAGGTTATTAAAAAGATAATTATGTCATTTATGGCAATTGTTTTAGCGTTATTGATTAGTGGCAACGTTCATGCATCAAATACGAATTCAAAGGAATATACGCCAAAGAAATTGGTAATTGCGTTTGATCCATCATCAAATGCAGAAACAATGGAATCAAAAGCACAACCTTTCGGAAAGCTGCTTTCAAAACAATTAGGGATTCCAGTTAAAGTTGTCGTTGCAACGAATGATAATACGATGATCGAAGGAATGGCTTCTGGGAAAGTCGACTGTGCTTTCTTACCGCCTGAAGGTTATGTTTTAGCGCATCAAAAGTATGGAGTTAAGGTGCTTTTGCAGTCGACCCGTTACGCTTACAAGGAACCAGATGATCAGATGACTCATCATTTGGTTAAGGACTTTCATGCTCAGATTTTAGTCCGGAAGGGCAGCGGTATTAAGTCGTTAAAGGATTTACGTGGTAAGAAGATTGCGGTTCAGTCTTCAACCTCAACGGCTGGTTGGATTTGGCCAGTAGTTGCTCTTTATAAACATGGAATCAATATTTATAAAGATAATATTCAAACCGTTCAAGTTAAGGGGCATGATCAGGGGGTAATGGCTGTTTATAACGGTAGCGCGGATGCCTGCTTTGTTTTCCAAGGTGCACGGAACATTGTAAAGAAGGACGCTCCAGATGTCATGCAAAAAGTTGTTCCCCTTTATACAACGCCGGCAATTCCTGACGATACCGTTTCGGTTCGCGGTAATATGAGTCCAGCATTCCAAAAGAAATTGATTAACGCGTTCCAAACGGTTGCTAAGTCAAAGCAAGGTCACAAGATTATTCAGGAAGTTTATCAACAACAAGGCTATGTGAAAGCCAATAATAGCGACTTTAATAAGGTTCGTGAATATGCCAAGATTATGCAAAAAATTGATCAAAGTAAATAGATTTAATTCGAAGAAGGCCGTTAATGGTACGATCTTTTTGATTAATTATTTATATTTGAATAAAAACAGTGTTGCAACGCAGCACTGTTTTTTTGAATTCAATTATTTAATTTTAAATGCAATTGATTGATATGGTTGTAATTGAATTGCATCTTTAAGTCGCATTTTTCGTGGCTGACCATAATTATCGATCAAAACTGCAACTTCTTTATTTTGTAGGTCAGCTGGAATGTCAACCCATGGTTCATAGCCATAGAAGTTATTCAAAACCAACAATTGTTCATCATTATTGTCAAGATAACGCCGGTAAGCGAAGACTTGCGGATGATCTTCCAGCTCGGCCTTGAAGTGACCGTCGGAAATTAACTCTTCCGTCTTTCGAAGTTTGATCAGCTGCTGATAATAATTAAAGATTTCACCGTGATCAAGTTCGGCTTGAACATTGATTCGGTCCTGATCAGTTGGTTTCAGCCATGGTTTTCCAGTTGTGAAACCGGCGTTTTGACTGTTATCCCAGTGCATGGGGACCCGCGAATTATCGCGTGCTTTGGTTTTAACGATTTCAAACGCGTCGTGGGCATTCATGCCGTTGTCCATCATTTTTTGGTAGGCGTTTAAGGCTTCGACGTCAACATAATTATGAATCGAGTAATAATGCGGATCGGTCATGCCAAGTTCTTCGCCCATGTAAATGTATGGTGTTCCCCGTAATAAGTGAATGGAAGTTGCCAGCATTTCAGCTGATTTTTCACGGTAATTGACCGGATCGCCGAACCGGTTCAGGGCCCATGGTTGATCGTGATTATTCCAGAACAGGGCTTGCCAACCATTTCCACGGTCAATTCCTGTTTGCCACTCATTTAAAATATGCTTGAGTTTCATAAAATCAAACGGGGTCTTACTCCATTTTTCGCCGTTTTTGTAATCGACCTTTAAGTGATGAAAAGCAAAGACCATTGAAAGTTCATGATCATCGGGTTTCGTGTATTCAATTGATTTTTTAATTGTTGTGGAAGACATTTCGCCGACGGTGATGGCATCAGGATCTTGACCGAAACTTTCACGATTGAGCTGCTTGATGTAGTCCTTAACGATTGGAGTATCAGTATAGAAGGCTTTTTCATGATCGATATTGCCATCAGAATCGACTAAAACTTCATCTTTTCCAGTAACATTCAGCACGTCAAAGCGGAAGCCTTTAACTCCTTTGGCGCGCCAGAAATTGACGATGTCAATAGCTTCTTGGCGGACATCCGGATTATGCCAGTCAAGATCGGCTTGAGATGGGTCGAAAAGGTGAAGATAGTATAATCCTGTATCACCGAATTTTGCCCAAGCGGGACCGCCAAATTTTGATTTCCAATTAGTGGGTAAATCGCCATTTGACTTGGCAGGCCGAATATAGAAATATTTCATGTACTTTTTATCGCCGGCTAGGGCCTTCTGGAACCATTCGTGGTCAGTTGAACAGTGATTGAAAACCATATCCAGCATCACATCGACATTGATTTCTTTTAACTTGGCAATCAATTCTTCAAAGTCAGCCATTGTTCCAAAACATGGGTCGATTTTACGGTAGTTTGCAATATCATAGCCGTTATCACGTTGCGGTGAAACGAAGAATGGATTAAACCAAATCATATCAATGTTTAATTTCGCGATGTAAGGAATCTTTTCGATAATTCCTCTTAAATCACCGATGCCATCGCCGTTACTATCATAAAAAGATTTTGGATAAATTTGATAAATAATTTTTTTCCCTAAATTCATGGAGTAATTCCCTTCTATTTTAATTTAATTTTCTGTCGCCGGGCAAAGTCGCTAAATTTAAATTTATCAGGCCGATGGTAAGATTCAGTCAATTGGAAAAGAGTCGTGTCATTTAAAAATGATAAGCTGCGAACAACAACCACAAGTTGGTCGCCGGTCAATTTCAGTTGAGCAGAAACTTCGTCATCTACCTTTTCAACGGTAATTTCTTTTGAAGCGTATGAAATATCTAATCCAAGTTCACCTTCAATATAATCATATAATGAATTTTCAGCAACTTTTGGTGGAATTTCGTCAATTGGCGGAGTCAGCAAAAAGTCACGGTCGATTACAACCGGTTCATGGTCGATCGTTCTGAGCCGTTCAACGTAAATGGATGGTTGATCGGCATCAACGCCCCGATTCACAAAATATCGCGGAATCGAATTGCAATGTTCATTTTTAAGAACCGTCGTGACCGCATGCATTCCGAGTTTCTGGTTTAGTTCTTGAAAGCTCGTGATTCCAGATACCGGAAAGGTAAATTTTTGGTAATCAAGTACGATCGATCCTTTGCCTTTGATTTTTTGAATCAGTCCCAAGTCGTTTAACTGGGAAAGGGCACCGCGAATCGTTTCACGTGAAGTTCCGTACAGATTAGTAAGCTGATGTTCACTTGGTAAGTAATCTCCTGGACAATATAATCCATGATGGATTTTTTCAGCAAGATCTTGTGCAATCATATCTTGTTTACTCATGAATGCCCTTCTTTCATTAACTTTAATTCAAATTCTATTTAAACATATAATGTATAGTCAAGCAAATTATCGTTATCAATTAACTAATTCTTTATGCTTTTGTAAGCGGTTAAAAAGACGTTGACAACTTGTCTATACAAGATATAAAATAATGACGGAATATAAAAGAAAGCACTTTCAATTATTGAGGAGGAGCTGCAATGGCAAAGAAAACAGATATTGAGATTCTTGCCCCGGCAACGGGGAAGGTCTTACCATTATGCGAAACAAAGGATGAAGTTTTTTCAGCAGGGACAATGGGCCGAGGATTTGGTCTTGAACCATCAGCTGAAGGCAAAATTGAAGTAGTTGCTCCAGTTAGTGGAACAGTTACGATGTTGGCGAAGACAAAACATGCGATTGGAATTCAAACTCCTGATGGGCTTGAAATTTTGCTTCATATGGGAATCGATACGGTCAACCTGAAAGGAATGCCCTTTACGGTTCATTGCGAACAAGGTTCAACGGTTAGAGCAGGTCAACCGATTGCAACGATGAACTTAAAAGAAATTGAAGTCCACAAATTGGCTAAAACAATTATGGTAATTGTAACGAATTCAGCGGATAAACTTGAAAGCCTTTCGTTAGCCGAAGGTGCGATTCAAGCTGGCGAACCCGCCGCGGATGCTCATTTGAAACAGATTGGTAAGAAGAAAAAAGGCAAACGGGATTATGATGCATTAGCAACGACGATTATTAAGCTCGTCGGCGGCAAGGATAATGTTAATAACCTAATTCATTGTATTACTCGGTTGCGTTTTTACTTAAAAGACGAAAGCAAAGCGGATACTGAAGCATTGAAGAATACCGATGGGGTGATCGATGTGATGAAGGCTTCAGGCCAGTATCAAGTTGTAATCGGAAATGAAGTTACTAACGTTTTTGATGCGGTAATGAAACAGTTAGGACCGTTGAATGAAGATGCAACTGCTGCTCAATCGACAAAAAATGACGGGAAGAACCCGATCAGCCGGGCCTTTGGTAATTTGATCGGTTTTATTACTGGTTCAATGAGTCCAGTAATCGGCGTTATCGCTGCATCTGGGATCATTAAAGGGATCTTGGCGTTATTGACTTTGCCTCAATTGGGGTCGATCTTAAGCGTGAAGAGTACGATGTACATGACGGTCAGTGCGATGGCAGACTCAGCCTTCTTCTTCCTGCCAATTTTAGTTGGTTATTCAGCTGCTAAACGACTCGGCAGTGATCCAATCGTTGCCGCTGTTATCGGAGGCGTTTTGACTTATCCGCAAATTATTACTTGGGGGAAAGCCTTCAAGACCATGTTTACCGTTGGCGGATTCCACTTCCAATTCTTGAATTACACGTATTCGATCTTCCCGATGATCGTTGCTGCATGGTTGGCAAAGAAGATCGGTGATTGGTTGAAAGACCATTTACCAAGCTACCTTCAAATGATCTTTAATCCGTTGATCACGATTTTGGTAGTTTCAACGATTACCTTAGTAATCACCGGTCCAATTATTCAAGGGGCTGCGAACGGAATTGCCGATTTCGTTAACTGGTTGGTTCAAGCATCAGGCTGGATCGGTGGCTTGATTATCGGTGGTTTCTATCAATTACTGGTTATTTTCGGATTGCACTGGGGCGTTGTGCCGTTGGTTGCCCAACAAATTGCCCAAACGCATCAAAGTGCTTTGAACGCAATTATTTCAGTGACAATGGTTTCACAAGGGGCGGCAGTACTAGCTGTTGCAATCAAATCCAAAAAAGACAATATGAAAGAACTTGGATTTGCAGCCGCCATTTCAGCTTTTTGTGGAGTTACTGAACCGGCAATTTACGGGATTAATTTGCGTTATAAGAAAGTTTTTGTTTCAGGATTGATTGGATCGGCGGTTGGCGGTTTGATCATTGGATTTATGCATGGAACAATGTATGGTTTTACAGGCTCATTAATTGGATTTTCATCATTTTTCAATCCAGTGCATCCAACTCAATTAACGAGTTTCTATGCTTTTCTTCTTTCAAGTATTGTAGCGATTGTTGTTTCGTTCCTTATAACGTGGTTCTGGGGATATAACGATAAAATGACAATGGGAAAAAAGGTTGCGAAAAAACAGCGTCCAGGAACTAAGTAATAAGAATTTTGATCTAATTTTTGCAACCGAAAAATTATTTTAAGAAGTCTTTGATTCAATATTTATTAGTGCCATGGGGTATAATAAAGACGTAGTTAATTTTTATTATAAGTTAACAACTAAGAATCGCGTTAAAAGTAATTTATTTAATAAAAAATAACATTGCAATTAATATAAGTTTAACGTGATACATTTTGGGTTGAAAGGATGCTTTACTATGTGTACAGGTATTAAATTTACAGATACGAATCAAAATATGTATTTCGGTCGTAATTTAGATTATGGGATTAATTTTGGAGAAAAACCGATTGTTGCTCCAATCGGATATGAAATGAATTACCGTCATTTGCCAAAACAAACTTTTTCAAAACCAATCGTAGGAATGGGATTAGACGTAAATAACTATCCGCTTCTTTTTGAAGGGAATACAAAAAGTTTATGTATGGCAGGGTTAATGTTTCCTAATAATGCATATTATAATCCTGAGGTTGTCGATGGTAAGTACAATATCACATCGTTTGAATTTATTCCATGGGTTTTAGAAAATTTTGATACTGTTAAAGAAGTTAGAGATGTAATTGCGGAAAAAGTTAATATTGTAGCTGATGCATTTAGTGAGCAACTTCAACCATCTCCACTCCATTGGTTGATTTCAGATAAAAACGACTCAATTGTTGTTGAACAAACCAAGGATGGAATGCATGTTTACGATAACGATGTTGATGTTTTGACTAACAATCCAGAATTTCCATGGCATATGCAAAACTTAAATAATTATGTTAACTTGACTCCTAATGATCATCATGAATCAACGTGGGATCAGCATCAAATTACTCCTCAAGGGGTTGGAACAGGTTCATTGGGTCTTCCGGGAGATGGAACACCGCAATCACGGTTTGTAAAAGTGGCATATTTAAATGCTAATTATCCGCAACCAACAAATGAATTAGAAGGAATGTCACGTTTATTTAATATTTTAAAGAGTGTTGCCATCCCTTATGGAAGTGTTGTAAATAATGAGGGACAAAAGGAATATACAATGTATAGTTGTTGTTATTCACAAGCAAGTGAAACTTACTATTACAATTGGTTTAATGATGTAAATATTCATCAGGTTAAACTAAATGACGAATTAACGCACGGCGATAAAATTAAGACTTTTGACAAATAAAAAATACTGAATTTTTTCAATAAGTGGCATGTTATGCAGATGGTGTGTGTCATAATCTGAAATAGCATAAATAAAAAAGGCTGATTGCTAATACTTTAGCAGAAAATCAGCCTTTTTTATTGGTCTTAATTTTTGGAAATTCAAACTAAATGTGCAATAATACTTAGTGGAGATAGTTTTAAATATTTTTATAAAGGGGATAGGTATTATGAGTGCAACAGTTGAAAATAAACCTGTAAGTAAAGGTTATAAATATTTTATGGTCTTTCTTTGCATGTTTACGCAAGCTATTCCTTATGGTATTGCTCAAAATATTCAGCCATTATTTGTTCATCCATTAGTTAATACGTTTCATTTTGGACTTGCATCATATACTTTGATTTTTACATTTGGAGCAGTTGCAGCTTCAATTACTTCACCATTTATTGGCAAAGGATTAGCTAAAATTAATTTCAAAGTAATGTATATCGTAGGGATTGCAATTTCAGCGTTAGCTTATGTTCTTTTTGGATTGAGTTCAAAGTTGCCGGAATTTTATGGGGCGGCAATTTTATGTATGATTGGTTCAACCTTCTTTTCAGGACAAGGTGTTCCATGGGTAATCAATCATTGGTTCCCAGGGAAAGGCCGTGGCACAGCTTTAGGAATTGCATTCTGCGGTGGATCAATTGGTAATATTTTCTTGCAACCATTTACACAAAACTTATTAGCAAAGTACATGGTTGGAAGTACTAAAACAGGTCACCTGAAGAGTATGGCACCGTTCTTTATTTTTGCTGCGGTTTTGTTTGTAGTTGGTTTGATTATCACTTTATTTATTCGGACTCCTAAAGATAATGAAATTGTAGCTACAAAAGCAGAATTGGAAGAAAGTAAAAAGGCAATTGCCAAGGCAAGAGCAGCTAACTTTGAAGGCTGGACATCAAAAGAAGTTATGAAGATGCCTTGGTTCTGGATTTTTAGTATTGGTTTCTTAATTATTGGGATTGGATTAGCTTCATTAAACGAAGACTATGCAGCATTTTTAGATACAAAATTAAGTTTTGGAACAGTCGGGATTATTGGAATGATGTACGGTGTTGGTTGTTTAATTGGTAATGTTACCGGAGGAATTTTGTTTGATAAACTAGGAACTGCCAAAGCAATGACATATGCCGGGATAATGTATGTATTATCCATTTTAATGATGATTTTTGTCAGTTTTCAACCATTTGGATCTCATGCAAGCGAAGTTGCAGGGATTGCGTATGCGATTTTCTGTGGTTTAGCCGTATTTAGTTATATGTCCGGTCCGGCTTTTATGGCCAAAGATTTATTTGGATCGAAAGATGAAGGAGTTATGTTAGGATTAGTTGGATTGGCATATGCAATTGGCTTTGCAATTGGTGCACCTTTATTTGGAATAATCAAAGACATGGCCAGCTTTACAGTTGCATGGTATGCGATGATTGGTTGTGTAATTGTTGGCTTTATCCTTCTAGTGTTAGCGGTTATTAAGATTAAGGCCATGCAAAAGTCAAAAGAATAATCATGATTTTAAAAGAATATTAATGGAAAGTTCCGTGACGAAAAGTAATGTTTAAGTCACGGAATTTTTTTATTAAAAACAATATTGATGCTCACTAAAAGAAATTTAACTTTTTTTAAATTAATAACATCTCTATAATGGAAGAAGGACGACTTAGTTGAAATTTAAATATACATTGTGTAAAATATAAATAATTTTTAAATTTTGAGAGAAGGATTAATGTGGAATCAAAAAACAAAATGTCATTAGCTCAACGGATTAATATTTTGCGGGCAGCAGTTATGGGAGCAAATGACGGGATTTTATCAGTTGCCGGAATCGTTATCGGAGTTGCCGGAGCCGCGACAAGCAACTTTGCGATTTTTATTTCCGGGATTGCCGGAATGTTAGCCGGAACGGTTTCGATGGCGATGGGCGAATACGTTTCGGTCAGTGCTGAAAAAGATTCGCAAAAACAAGCAATTGCAACTGAAAAGCAAGCATTAAAAGACGACTATGATGGTGAATATGATTTTGTAAGACAAAAATATTTCAAGAAGGGCATTAAACCGGAACTGGTTGAAAAGGCCGTTCATGAAATGATGGAGCGCGATCCATTGCGAACAATGGTTCGTGAACGTTATGGATTTGATGTCGATGAATTTACGAGTCCATATGCTGCCGCAATTGCATCAATGATTTCATTTCCGTTAGGATCAATTTTACCATTGTGTTCGATTTCATTTTTCCCGCATTCGATCAAGATCGTGGCAACGTTTATTGCAGTGATTATTGCATTGGCAATTACCGGTTGGGCAGCTGCTTGGCTGAACCACGCTAACAAATTTCACGGAACGGTGCGGAATGTGATCTCAGGGATCATTACGATGTTAGTAACATATGGCATTGGCCACTTATTCGCTCACTAGAAAGGAGGATTTAAACGATGGCAAAGAAGAAAAAAGATGAACAACGCTCAGCAATGGGCGAACGTTTGAATGTTTTACGGGCCGGTGTTTTGGGATCAAACGACGGAATTTTAACGGTTGTTGGTGTTCTTTTTAGTGTGGCAGTTGCTACCTCTAACCGGTTTACAATTTTTATTGCCGGATTATCTGATTTACTTGCATGTGCGTTTTCAATGGCCTCGGGTGAATATGCATCAGTAAGTACTCAACGTGATATGGAAAAAGTAACCGTTAAAGAGGAGCAAATGCTTCTCCAAAAAGATCGTGAAGGTGAATTAGCTGCTGTTCGAAAGTTTTATATGGAAAAGGGAGTTTCTGAAGAAACGGCTGAGGATATTGCTGAAGATTTATTGAATAAAAAACCTCTCGAAACAGTTGTTGATGTTAAGCATGGATTAGTTTTGAATCATTATATGAATCCGTGGAATGCTGCTTTTTCATCATTATTTTCAGCTGCTTTAGGAGGAATTTTTCCGTTAGTCGCAATGACGTTTAGTCCGGTTAAATTAATGTGGCCGATTACGATTTTAGCTGTATGTGTGTCGGTGGCGCTGACGGGATATTTAAGTGCAAAATTAGGTAATGGAACGGTAAAAGTTGCCATTCGGCGGAATTTAATTGTTGGTATTATCACGATGATTATTCACTATACTTTGGGATTAATGATTTAGACGCTTTACAGGTGTTATAATAACGTTTAAAATTAAGGTAACAATTTCAATGACCGGAATTAAGTAGTAAATTCACTAACAGAGAGGTTTCTGAGTGCTGAGAGAAACTAGAATTTTCGAAGTGGGACTGACCAGAAATTCCAATTGAATATGGGGAATAAGCGGCAGGCAAACTGCAAATTAGGTGGTACCACGGTAACAATCGTCCTATTCAGAAATGATGGGGGCGATTTTTTTGATGGTCAGGGAAAAGAAAGGAACTTTATCATGGCAGAAAAACCAGTAATTTTAACCGGTGATCGTCCAACCGGCAAACTTCACATTGGACACTATGTTGGTTCATTAAAGAACCGGGTCGAAATGCAAAATACAGGGCAATATACCCCATTCATCATGATTGCCGATCAGCAAGCTTTAACCGACAATGCACGCGATCCAGAAAAAATCCGTAAATCATTGATTGAAGTTGCGTTGGATTACCTTGCAGTTGGTTTGGATCCAGCAAAATCAACAATTTTTGTTCAATCTCAAATTCCGGCACTTTCGGAATTGAATTTGTACTACTTAAACTTAGTAACGGTTTCGCGGTTGGAACGGAATCCAACCGTCAAGGCTGAAATTCAACAAAAGAATTTTGAACGGTCGATTCCAGCTGGATTTTTTACATATCCGGTCAGCCAAGCAGCTGATATCACGGCATTTAAGGCTAGTCTTGTTCCGGTAGGTGATGATCAAGAACCAATGCTCGAACAGACGAGGGAAATTGTCCGGAGTTTTAACTCGATTTACGGCGATGTTTTGGTTGAACCAAAAGGCGTTTTCCCACCAAAGGGTTCAGGACGAATTCCGGGATTAGACGGAAATGCCAAGATGAGTAAGTCGCTAGGTAATGCAATCTACCTCTCAGACGATGCAGATACATTGCGGAAAAAGGTCATGTCAATGTACACGGATCCAAATCACATTCATGTTGAAGATCCGGGTCAAATCGAAGGCAACATGGTTTTTACCTATCTTGATATTTTTGATGATGATAAGGAAAAAGTCGCTGAATTAAAGGCTCAATATCAACACGGCGGATTAGGCGATGTGAAGATTAAACGCTACTTGAATGAAGTGCTTGAAAATGTATTAGGACCGATCCGGCAACGGCGCGAAGAATTTGCCAAGGATATTCCAGCAGTTTATGACATGCTGAAGAAAGGCAGTGAACATGCAAACGAGGTTGCCAATCAAACCCTTGAAGAAGTGCGGCATGCAATCGGTGTTGACTATTTTGGATAATAAAAATGGCATTCAGAAAATTCTGAATGTCATTTTTACTTAAACGCATAATTGTATTGATAATATTTAGCTGACAACTTCGTTAATGTCCCACTCATTCGCAAGCTATTGATGGCTTGTGAGACCTGCTTGGCAAGCTGAGCATCATTTGTAATGGCAAACAGTTGTTGGGATAAAATTTGCGGATCGGTAACTTTTTTAAACGGTGGCAGTTTTAAACTTGAATTGTTGATTTGGGCTGCTTTTTCTCGTTCGGGATGCTTATCAAGGTAAAGGTTGTATTGATATTGATTCAATAAGATTGCCTTAACTTGATTTTGATCAAGGGCATTAACTAGCTGATCAACCGTTGCAAATTTTTGCGGCTTAAGTTGAAGTTGTGTCAACATCGATTTTTGTCCGCTTTCATTTAGAATTCCAATCTTTTTATTTTGAAGGCTGGTTAATGAGCAGGATTTGGTGCTCAGCATCACGTTTTTAATATACAGGTAAGGGGGCGTTTGATAAACGTTTTTCAATCCGGCGGTTGAAAAGCCCATTGCCAGATCAAGCTGGTGGTCAGCAACGGCTTCTTTCAGCTGAGATTGCTGCCGGTACTGGCGGATTACAACTTTTCGATGAAGCTTTTGCCCAATTTGAAGCGCAAGCCGCCGGTCAAATGCACTTGAGTTGTGATTGGTGGTTTCAGTTTGGATTCCGACTTTTAAAATCGGGGCGGCTTCGATTTGTGAAAAGAGTCCGTTGATTCCAATCAAAGTCAACAACGAAACCAACAGGCGTGTAATTTTTTTCAAAATAATGCCCTCCGCGAAAACTTTTTCAAGATATTATATAATTAGTTTAACAAAGAATTAAGAACAGGGAGTAAAAAGAATGCAGGGTTTCAATAAATATTATCAAAAACCATGGCAAAAACGGTTGGCGATTTTGAAAGAAAACGGGTTTCTAGATGAAAAGGAAATCGCTCAGCTTGAAAATCAGACCGTTGACCCAATCCTTGGCGATACGATGATCGAAAATTTTGTAACGCAGTACCAGCTTCCAGAAGGCTTGGCAATGAATTATGTGATCAATGGCAAAGAATACGTTGTTCCGATGGTTACGGAAGAGCCGTCAGTTGTTGCGGCGGCCAGCAATGGCGCCCGCCTGGTTAAGTTGGGTGGCGGATTTCAAGCCAAGTCATTATCTCGCCTAATGATTGGTCAAATTGCGATTGAGAACGTAACGGCGATGGATCAGCTCGTTGAAACGATTAATCAACGACAGGATGAATTATTGGTAATTGCGAATCATGCCCATCCATCGATCGTGAAACGTGGGGGTGGTGCCCGGTGGATCCGAACCCGGATTTTGGCCGATGATATGTTGTCGCTTGATATGGCGGTTGATGTTCAAGAAGCAATGGGCGCGAACATGTTGAATACGATGCTTGAAGCGGTTGCGGATGAAATTCGGTCAACTTTGCATCAAGACATTTTGATGAGTATCTTGTCAAACTATGCAACGGAGTGTTTAGTTTCGGCTCATGTTGAGATTCCGGTTATGGTTTTAGCAAAGGAAAAGGTCGATGGGGCAACGGTGGCTGCTAAAATTGCTCAGGCAAGTCGTTTTGCACACCTTGACCCGTATCGCGCAGCAACTAATAATAAGGGAATTATGAACGGAGTTGATTCGGTTGTGGTTGCCAGTGGAAATGATTGGCGTGCTATCGAAGCGGGAGCCCATGCCTATGCAGCACGTGATGGTCAGTATCGGGGATTAAGTCAATGGCATGTTGATGATGATAAACTGATTGGTGACCTGACAATGCCAATGCCGGTTGGTTCGGTTGGCGGTTCAATTAAAATTGTGCCGTTAGTGAAGATCAATCACCATTTAATGAAAATCGAAAGTGCCGTTCAGTTAGCGCAAATCATTGTTGCTGTCGGTTTAGGCCAAAACTTAGCGGCCTTATATGCATTAGTAACTGATGGCATTCAACGCGGTCACATGCGGTTGCAATTGAAGAGTTTAGCGGCATCAGTCGGCGCAACTAAGGATGAAATTCCAATGCTCGTTAATGCCCTTGAAAAACAGCATGCCCGGGATTCACACACCGCAAAAGTTTTACTAAAAAAGATACGTGAGGGAAAAGAATGACAGAACCACAATTAAATGAAAAAGTTCAACAATTGATAAAAAAAGCAGAAGAGCTTCAACCAAATGGCATTGAGATTCAATACCATGACGAAAAATCGGGCTTTGTACGTCACGACCAGGCTCAGCACTTTTTGCGTAACGGAAAATTAGTGATCGATGTTTTAGACCAAACAGATGTGAACTACATTGTTTCGCATGAACTGTTGCACTTTATGCTGATGTTTGAAAAATTACCGCAGATCGCATTTAATTTGGAAAGCGGACAGCAAAAGCTGGATACGAAATATACTGCAACGGGAATGGAATTGTATGATATTTTAATGCATTTCTTTGTTTATAATCGTCAGCGGGAGCTTGGACTGATTGATGCACGTGTTGAAGATTTATATTTTAAGGGAATCTTAGCAGTTTTGAAACCGGAACCGCAAGATCATCAAGATGATTGGATGCTCTTACGAACGGTTAACCTACTTGATACGTTGATTTTCTTTAAAGATCAGCAAGATAATATTTTACCGAAACTGCGGGAATTGTACCCGAAGGCAACTGCGCAAGCAGAAAAATTGTATGCAATTGTGACGGCTAAACCGCTTGATTCCGCCTTCAACGTTCGGCGGGCAATTGTAAAGTTATACAAAGAATTTGATAATGCTTTGCGGAGTTATGGTTTGTATGAAATGAATTTAAACACATATGTTTCATTAACTCCCATATTAAGCGAGCGTCAGTTGCGATTGGAAGTGCGGCAATTATTTGAAATTTTCCATACTGATATGAAAGAAAATTTACATTTTCGAACTGCCTATATTGGACGAATGAAAAGTGATCAGCAAAATGTTTTTGTAATCCCTGAACCGAAAGGCAGTGAACAACAACGATCAGTTGAATTTCGACATATTTATGAAACGTCAGTTGGAAAATATTTGGATTCGATTGATGTTCCGTACTTAAAACGTTAATTAAAATGAGGCGGTTAAATGACAAAGTTGAATGATCTGATTCAAAATGCCCATCGAATTGTGTTTATGACAGGAGCAGGAGTATCAACGGCTTCGGGGATTCCTGATTATCGTTCGAAAAATGGTCTGTATTCTCATGGCCAAACACCAGAATATTTGTTGAGTCATGATTGTTTGGTAAATGAACCCAAAGTGTATTACGATTTTGTAACACATAATTTATTTTATCCTCATGCCCAACCAAACATTATTCATCAAAAAATGGCTGCATTGACTCGCAAAAGACGAGCAGCAATTATTACGCAAAATGTTGATGGCTTACACGCCCAAGCTAAGCCGGCACCGGATTCGTTAATTGAATTTCACGGTAATTTATACAGTATTGTTTGTCAAAAGTGCGGTCAAAATGTTGATTGGCATGAATATTTAAAAAACATGCATCATCAAAACTGCGGTGGTATTTTGCGCAGTCAAATTGTTCTTTATGGTGAGAAAATTGACCAGCAAAAACTTGAGCGTTCGATTCAAGTAATTCAAGCAGCGGATTTGATTATTGTTGTTGGAACTTCGTTTGTTGTTTATCCGTTTGCAGGTTTATTGCAGTATCGCCGTCCTGACGCTCAACTTGCGGCAGTCAACAAAGAAACGATTCAAGTTCCGCCGCAAACAACGATGATTGTCAACGATGCTGTGGAAGAATTCGCTCAAGTTAAGGCTTGACTATGATATACTAAAGATAATGATTTTTTGAATGAGAGGATTAAAAATTCGCATTCAAAGCGGAAAGGAAGTTGAAAATGGCTGATAAACCAACATTTTACGTAACAACACCGATTTATTATCCGTCTGGCCGGTTACATATTGGAAATGCGTATACCACAATTGCTTGTGATGTCTTGGCACGTTACAAACGACTTCAAGGATATGATGTGTTTTTCCTAACTGGAACGGATGAACACGGCTTGAAGATTGAACAAAAAGCTAAAAAAATGGGCATCACGCCGCAAGAATACGTTGACCAAATGGCTGCGGATATCAAACAGTTATGGAACAAACTTGAGATCACTAATGACAAGTTTATTCGAACAACGGATGACTATCATGAAGCAGCCGTTCAACAAATTTTTGAAAAGTTGTTGAAGCAAGGCGACATTTATAAGGGAACATATAAGGGCTGGTATTCAGTTTCGGACGAAGAATACTTTACTGAATCACAGTTGAAGGAAGTTTTCCGGGATAAAAATGGCAACATGACTGGCGGAATCGCCCCATCAGGTCATGAAGTTCAATTAGTTGAAGAAGAATGCTATTTCTTTAAAATGAGCAAATACGCTGATCGGTTAGTTCAATACTATGATGAACATCCTGAATTTATTGAACCGGCTTCACGGAAACAGGAAATGCTGAATAACTTCATTAAACCAGGGTTGGAAGACTTGGCTTTGACTCGGACCAGTTTTGATTGGGGAGTTAAGGTCCCATCAGATCCGAAGCATGTTGTTTATGTTTGGATCGATGCGCTGTGCAACTATATTACGGCTTTAGGTTATGGTTCGAAGGACGACAGTCTGTTTAAGAAGTTCTGGCCGGCTGACATTCAAATGGTCGGAAAAGAAATTGTCCGTTTCCACACAATTTACTGGCCAATTATTTTAATGGCGTTAGACTTGCCATTACCAAAACACATCGTTGGTCATGGTTGGTTAGTTATGAAAGACGGTAAGATGTCGAAGTCAAAAGGCAACGTTATTTATCCTGAAACGATC
The DNA here is from genome assembly GCF_001435375.1 of Ligilactobacillus araffinosus DSM 20653. Lineage (GTDB taxonomy): Bacteria > Bacillota > Bacilli > Lactobacillales > Lactobacillaceae > Ligilactobacillus > Ligilactobacillus araffinosus. Next base: position 94,968 of record NZ_AYYZ01000030.1, read on the forward strand.
GTTGATCGCTATGGCTTGGATGCGTTACGTTACTATTTAATGAAGGCTGTTCCGTTCGGCAATGATGGTCGTTTTACTCCGGAAGACTTTGTTGAAAAGATGAACTTTGATTTGGCAAACGACCTCGGAAACTTGCTTAACCGGACGATTGCAATGATCAACAAGTATCGGGATGGTCAGATTCCAGCCCTTGAAAACGGCGTAACTCCGTTTGATAAGGATCTTGAAGAAACGGCTGCAATGGCAATTCAAGAATACTGTGACGACTTAGACAAGACGTACTTTGCTAAGGCTCTTGAAAGCTTATGGAAACTTGTTTCACGGACAAACAAGTATATTGATGAAACAGAACCATGGAAACTTGCAAAGGATGAATCAGTCGAAGCAACTGCTCAATTAGACAGCGTCTTGGCTCACTTAGCAGCCAGTTTGCGGGTAATTGCAATTCTTTTGCAACCGGTAATGACCCATGCACCGCAACAAATTTTCGAACAGTTAGGATTAGTAACTGATAAGATGGAAATCAAGAATCTTTCATACTTTGATTTGCCAGCCGGAGCAACGGTTGTGAAGAAGGGAACACCAATTTTTCCGCGACTTGATAAAGACGAAGAAATTGAATACATGCAATCAATGATGACTGCTAATGAAAAGGCAAAGGGTCGAAAGAACATGGCGGTTAATAGGGAAGATGCATTTGATCCTTCAAAAACAACGTTAAACTTAACGAAGAAGGAAATTCGGTTTGATAAGTTTGAAAAAGTCGAATTAAAGGTTTGCGAAATCAAGGCGGTTGAAAAGGTTAAAAATGCCGACAAGTTATTGAAATTCCGGTTAGATGCGGGTGATGAAGGTGACCGGCAAATTATTTCAGGAATTGCAAGTTGGTATCCTGAACCGCAAAAATTGATCGGCAAAAAAGTAATTGCAGTGACGAATTTAAAACCGCGTGAAATGCGGGGGGAACTCAGCCAAGGAATGTTGCTTTCAGCTGAATTTGGCGATCAGGTTCAACTTTTGACTGTTTCAGAAAATATTCCAAACGGTTCAATTGTTGGCTAAAATCTAAAATCGGGAGAGAAGACTGGCAAGTTGAGTTGAAACTGAAAAATGTCCAGTCTTTTTTCATAAAAGTGAAAGGAGCAGCAAAATGATTTCAATTTTCGATTCGCATACCCATATCAATTCTCAAGAATTTAATGATGATATTCCAGACGTCATTGATCGGGCAAAAGCGTTGAACGTTGATTCAATGCTTGTATTGGGCTATGACGGTGAAAGTGCTGATAAAATGGTGAAATTGATCAACCGGTACCCGAATATTTACGGGGCGGTTGGGATTCACCCGGAAGATGCAGCCAAATACGCTGATTTTGAAGAACAACTACGGGTTTACATGATCGAACCGAAAGTTAAGGCTGTTGGTGAAATCGGCTTAGACTATCATTGCGATGTTGATCATGATTTGCAAAAAGAAATCTTTAAGAAGCAGATCAAACTCGCTCATGAATTTCATTTACCAATCAGCGTTCATAACCGGGATGCATTTGAAGACACCTATGACGTGATCAAGGAAACCGATGGGACAAAGTATGGCGGCATTATGCATAGCTTTAACGGTGATGTGCAATGGGCCCAACAGTTTCTCGAATTAGGGATGGATCTATCATTTAGCGGAGTAGTAACATACGATAACGCGAAGGAAGTTCAAGAAGCTGCCAAATATGTTCCGGCTGACCGGATGTTGGTTGAAACGGATGCTCCGTATTTGACGCCGATGCCGTATCGTAACCAGCGCAATGAACCGGGAATGACCCGGTATACGGTTGAATTCTTAGCGAAACTGCGAAACGAAAACGTTGACCAGTTGGCTGCTCAAACAAGTCAGAATGCGAAGAAAGTATTGAAAATCAATGAGTAAAATGATGGAAGATAAAATGAAAATTCAAGAAGTGATCGTTGTTGAAGGCAAAGACGATACCAAACGAATTAAAATGGCGGTGAATGCCGATACGATCGAGACTCGCGGATCAGCAATCAGTGATGAAACCCTTGACCAAATTGCGGAATTGCAAGCAAAACGGGGAGTGATCGTATTTACTGATCCGGATTTCTCTGGTGAAAAAATCCGGAAGACAATTCAAGAAGCAGTCCCAGGAGTCAAACATGCCTTTTTGAAACGGAAAGATGCCGTTCCAGATCATCAAGGAAGTTTGGGCGTTGAACATGCAAGCCCTGAAGTGATCCGCGAAGCATTGAAAAATCTTTACACGGAGGTTCCAGATGCCCCAGCAATGATTTCACGTGAAACGTTGGCTGCCAAGGGCTTGATCAATGGCCCGGCAGCCAAAAAGCGCCGGGAGTTGCTGGGCGAAATTTTAAATATCGGTTATACTAACGGCAAACAACTGTATAAGCGGTTACGGTTATTTGAAATTACACCGGGCGATTTTGAAGATGCCATGCAAAAAGTTGAACGGCAAATGGAAAACGGTGATCAGCATGAAGAATAATGAAATTGAAATTGCTAATCCGACCCGAACACGGGCGATTATGGAAACATATGGGCTAAACTTTAAGAAGAGTTTAGGTCAAAATTTCTTAACGGACATTAACGTGTTGCATAACATTGTGGATGCGGCCGAAGTCAGCGAAGATGATGATGTGATCGAAGTTGGACCGGGGATTGGAGCTTTAACGGAGCAACTTGCTAAGCGGGCACATCAAGTCATGGCTTTTGAAATTGATGAAAGGTTGATTCCAGTGTTAAGGGAAACGTTATCTCTTTACGATAACATTGCCATTGTACAACAGGATATTTTAAAGGTGGACCTCGAACAGCAAATTAAAGCGCACTTTGATGGCAAGCATCATTTAAAGTTAGTTGCTAATTTGCCGTACTACATCACCACGCCGATCATCATGCATTTGTTGGAAAGTGGAATCCACTTTGATGCAATTGTGGTGATGATGCAAAAGGAAGTCGCTCAACGGTTAACGGCGGAACCTGGGACGAAAGATTACGGTTCTCTTTCGATTGCGGTTCAGTACTATACTAATGCGAAGATCGCCTTTATTGTTCCAAAGACGGTTTTTGTTCCGCAACCAAAAATCGATTCGGCAGTTGTTCGGCTGACACCGCAAAAACCGATTAAGCAACCTCAAGACGAACAAGCATTTATGCAGCTAGTGAAGGGAAGTTTTGCGCATCGGCGGAAAAGCTTGTGGAATAACCTGTTAGGAATTTATGGGAAAGATCCAGCAACTAAAGAACGATTGGAAAAGGTTCTTGCACAGGTTGGAATTGAAAAGTCGATTCGGGCTGAGCGGCTGACAATTAGTCAATTTATAGATTTATCTAATGGATTAATAGAAAATAATTAGAAATTAGAGTAATTTATTGCTTTTTGTTAAAGATTTGTGCTAAAATTGAGATTTTCTTTCGTGTGTGGTATAGTGTACGCTGACGGGAGGATGAAGCACATGCCAAGCACTTTAGCAAAAATTAAGTCGATGTTGGATAGTCATATTGGAAAGAAACTGACCGTTACGTCTCATGTTGGGCGCAAAAAGATTTTAACCTGTAAAGGTAAACTGAGTGAAACATTTCCAGCTGTTTTTGTAGTTGAACTCGACAAGGATGAAAGTGCGGTTGAGCGTGTTTCATACAGCTACACGGATGTTTTAACGCAAAATATCAAACTTGAATTTGAAAATGAAGAGGCCGAAGAATAGTTTAAATAACAATCGAAAGTGTCTATTTCATACGAATACTGCTTTCCGCGGTATAGTATGAGGTAGATACTTTTTATTTACAAGAATGAAGGAATTAAGTTGAAGAAAATCGGAAAACGAATCGGTCAGATTTTGATTGGAATCATTGTAATTGCGTTGGTTGTTCAAATGATTTTATTGGTTCCCAGTCCGCAAAAAACATTGCGGCAAGGCCAATTGCGAAACGACATTCATTATCAGAATGTACCAACGCTGCTGATCAATGGATTTGGCGGCAGTAATTACACGTATAATAAAATGATCAATTATTACCAAAAGGAAAATATTGCGCAAAAAACAATGACGATCCATGTAACACCGACTGGTTCAGTTCATGTTTCCGGGTCAGTGAAAGGGAAAAAGAATACGCTGATTCAACTTTTATTTGACTGGAACCTTACCCAAACATATAATTCGCAAACGAATTGGACGATCAAGGTTATTAAGATCTTGCATAATAAATATGGGGTTAATGAATTGAACGTGGTTGGTCATTCATGGGGCGGAACCGAATTTTTGCATGCCCTTGGACAATCGAAATGGATCCAACAAAATGTGAAGTTCAATAAGGTTATTTTGATGGGAACGCCGGTTAACGAGGGAGTTACGAATAAGGTAACGTATCCGCAAGCACTGCGGGAACATTTAACAGACGCAGAGTATCGAAAATTGAAACGGGAATACCAGGATTTAACGCCGTGTTCATCGATCAAACTTTATAACGTGATGGCTGATTACCGTGATAATACTGATACTTCAGTTCCGAATGTCCAATCTGAATTCTTAGCGACGATCTTAAATCCAAAGTGGTCATCGTGCAAGACCGTAATGTTTTATGGCATCAAACACTCTGCTTTACATCAGGATCCAAAAGTTTTAATGAAAGTGGCAAGGATGCTGTATGACTAACAAAAAAGGTTGTGTCGAAGACACAACCTTTTTAATTACAATTTTTCAAATTGAACGGACGCACAAGGTAAACTTCCTTACAAAAGCCCCGTAAACTGTTGTAAATGTGCTGGGCCCGCGACTGTTTGGTCGAGATTCCAAAAACAGTTGGCCCCGTTCCGCTCATTTGAGCTGCTTCAGCACCAAATTTGACCATTTTTTCTTTGATTCGGATGATCTCGGGATATTTTTGAATCGTAATCGGTTCAAGGGAATTTCCCATACTTGCAGTTAATTGTTTCCAGTCTTGCTGCTGAATTGCCTCAACGACACTTTCAACGTTCAGGTGCTGAATTTCACTGAAATCAATTTGTTTTAAAATGGTCGGAGTTGAAACACTGGCTTTGGGTTTGGCAACAACGAACCATAAGGAAGTCAAATCGTTTAACGGGGTGATTTTTTCGCCCTTGCCTTCAACAAGGGCGGGACAGCTGTATACGCAAAACGGAACATCAGAATCAATTTCAAGTCCGATGCGAGCAAGGTCCATTAACGATTGATTAAGGTTCCAAAGCTTATTAAGACCGCGTAACACAGCGGCGGCATCAGCCGATCCGCCACCCATTCCAGCTGAAACAGGAATGTGTTTGTCGATGGTGATCATTACTCCTTGATCGATCTGAAACTGTTCTTGAAGCTTTTTTGCTGCTTGAAATGCTAAATTTCGTTGATCTTGCGGGAGAAAACCGGTATTTGTCTGAACTTGGATCCCGTTCGAATCATCACGCGTTTCAATGTGAACATAATCCGCTAAATCGATTGCCGTCATGACCATGCGCCATTCAGGATCACCGTCAAGATGCCGGAAAAGGGCATCAAGACTAAGATTTAACTTAGCAGGTGCCTTTTCTAAAGTTTCCATGGGCTCTCCTCATTTCACCTAATAATTAATTTTTATTATATATGTTTTTCGAAAAGTTTTAAACCATAATTCATGATTTGAGAATTGTATTTTGATAATTTAATGATTAAAATAATCTTATCATAAGAATCACATCATAATAGGGTTGAATGAGAGTTTTTCCTGATTTTATCCGTAAGTAAGCGTTGACTAAATTTGAATATAATGGTAAAATAGCGTCATTCGTATTAAAAACCGAATATTTCTTCTTATACGAATAATAAAATAATATAGGGGTTAATTATTAAGATAAGGGCAAAATTACGTTAATAATTAATAGAATAAAACGTTAAATTAGGAAAATTTAAGAATGGAGGCTTTAAAAATGAAAGTACGTAGAAGTGATCGTTTGATTGATATGACAAGTTATTTCCTTAACAACCCGCATAAACTTGTATCATTAACATATTTTGCAAAGCGGTATGAATCAGCTAAGTCATCAATCAGTGAAGACTTAGCCATCATTAAGCGAACATTTAATGTACGTGGAATTGGAATCTTAGAAACGATCCCGGGAGCTGCTGGTGGTGCTCGTTTTATTCCATCAATTGGTGAAGAAGAAGCTGAACGCTTTATTTGGGAAATGGCAGCTGAACTTTCACAAGAAAACCGGTTATTGCCTGGAGGATATGTATACCTTTCAGATTTATTAGGTAAACCGGAAGTTTTGCGGCATGTTGGCCGGTTGATTGCGCGCCAATATATGGGCCGTCAAGTAGATGCCATCATGACGGTTGCCACAAAGGGTGTGCCGATTGCGCAAAGTGTTGCATATTATACAAATGCTCCATTTGTAATTGTTCGGCGTGACTCAAAGATTACTGAAGGTTCAACCGTTTCAGTTAACTATGTTTCAGGATCAAGTCAACGAATTGAAAAGATGGAATTATCAAAACGGAGTTTACGGCGCGGCTCACATGTTTTAGTTGTTGACGATTTTATGAAAGGCGGTGGTACGATCAACGGAATGAAGTCAATGATTGAAGAATTTGACTCTGAATTAGTTGGGGTAACGGTCTTTGCTGAAGGAGTCGTTGATGAAGGCAGCCGGTTGATCGAAGACTATACTTCGTTATTGAAAGTTGATAATGTCAATACATTGAATAAGACGATCCACGTAAGTGCCGGAAATTACCTTGCAAAGGTATTTGGCAAACGGACAGAGTAGGGTCAAAAGGAAGCTGGAAGGCTTCCTTTTTTCGAATGCAACAATAATTGAAGTTCATATTTTTTTAAGTTAGAATTTAAACATGAGTAAATAACTTTAATAGAGAATGAGGATAAATCAATGACAGCAAAATTTGCAATTATCTTAGCAGCGGGTCAAGGAACTCGCATGAAATCAAAGCTATATAAGGTTCTTCACCCGGTATGCGGCAAGGCCATGGTCGACCACGTGCTTTCACAAGTTGAAAAGGATAACGTTGACCAAATCGTAACGATTGTTGGTCATGGAGCAGAAAAGGTTCAAGAAACCCTTGGTGACCGGACGAAATATGCTCTTCAAGAAGAACAATTAGGAACTGGCCATGCCGTTTTGCAAGCGGAAAAGATGCTTGGCTCAAAGGATGGGATGACTTTAGTAACATGTGGCGATACCCCATTGTTTATGGCAGAAACGTTTGCTAAGCTATTTGAATATCATGAAAAGAACGGCGACGTGGCAACGGTTTTGACAGCGAAAGCCGATGATCCATTTGGTTACGGCCGTGTAATTCGTAATGCAGTTGGTGAAGTTGAAAAAATCGTTGAACAAAAAGATGCAACACCTGAAGAAGCCAAGGTTGATGAGATCAATACGGGCGTTTATGTTTTTGATAATCAAGCATTATTTAAAGCTCTTCACCAAGTCAACAATGACAATGCTCAAGGCGAATACTACTTACCAGATGTAATTGGAATCTTCCAAAATGCAGGCAAGAAGGTCGGTGCCTTTGAAATGGATGACTTTGAAGAATCAATGGGAGTTAATGATCGCATTGCCCTTGCAAAGGCGACGAAGGTAATGCAACGCCGAATCAACGAAAAACACATGCGTAACGGAGTAACAATTATTGATCCGGATAACACGTACATTGATGCTGGTGTTCAAATTGGGGCTGATACGGTTATTGAGCCTGGCGTTCAACTTAAAGGAAAGACAATTATCGGCGAAGACTGTGTGATCGGTGCCCATTCACAGATTCGGGACTGCAAGATCGAAGATGGCGTTACGGTTACTGCTTCATACCTTGAAGAATCAGTAATGCACAAGAATTCAAACATTGGACCATATAGTCATTTACGGCCATTAGCAGACATCGGTGAAAATGTTCATATCGGAAACTTTGTTGAAGTCAAGAAGGCTGAAATCGGCAAGAACACTAAGGTTGGTCACTTAACTTATGTTGGCGATGCAACTTTAGGTAAGAATATCAACGTTGGTTGCGGAACGATCTTTATCAACTACGACGGCATGAACAAGCACCACACCAATGTTGGCGACTATTCATTTATCGGAAGTGGCGCCAACTTAGTTGCTCCGCTTGAAATTGAAGACCACGCTTACGTTGCTGCCGGATCAACAATTACAAATGATGTTCCAGCTCATGCAATGGGAATTGGTCGGGGACGCCAAGTAAACAAGGAAGGATATTATGATCGTTACCCAGTTGCAGAAGCTGCAAAAAAGGCCGAAAAAGCTGATAAAGACTAAGAATTAGCTTGATTTTAAGCTGGTTAACGCATACTATATATTAGTAGAATAATCATTATTGGAGGCAATCATGGCTGAACAAAGTTATAATTCAAAGGTTAAAATTTTTGCTTTGAATTCAAACAAACCATTGGCAAAGAAAATTGCTGATGCCGTAGGAGTTCCTTTAGGTAAGACTTCAGTTGACCGTTTTAGCGATGGCGAAATTCGGATCAATATTGAAGAAAGTATTCGGGGGGATGAAATTTTCATCATCCAATCAACGTCTGCACCGGTCAATGACAATTTGATGGAATTGTTAATTATGATCGATGCCTTAAGACGGGCGAGTGCATCAACGATTAACGTTGTGATGCCATATTATGGATATGCACGGCAAGATCGGAAAGCTCGTTCACGCGAACCAATTACTGCAAAGCTGGTCGCAGATATGCTTGAAAAAGCTGGTGCAGATCGTGTAATCGTGCTTGATTTACACGCTGCTCAAATTCAAGGATTCTTTGATATTCCAGTAGATCACTTAATGGGTGCTCCATTATTGGCTGACTACTTCTTGAAGAACGGCCTTGAAAAGGATGCAGTTGTTGTTTCGCCTGATCATGGGGGTGTAACTCGGGCACGGAAGTTAGCTGAATTCTTAAAGGCTCCGATCGCAATTATTGATAAGCGGCGTCCCAAAGCCAACGTTGCCGAAATTATGAATATTATTGGTTCAGTTGATGGCAAGCGGTGCATCATTATTGATGATATGATCGATACTGCCGGGACGATCACGTTGGCATCACAAGCATTGATGGATGCAGGTGCAAAGGAAGTTTACGCATGTGCAACGCACCCTGTACTATCAGGTCCAGCAATTGAACGTCTTGATAAGTCTCCAATTAAGAAGATTATCGTAACGGATTCAATTCAACTTCCAGAAGAAAAGCAGATCGATAAGTTGACTCAAGTTTCAGTTGGTCCGCTTATCGGTGATGCAATCAAACGGATTCACGAAAACAAGCCGGTTAGTCCGTTGTTTAAGAATCGATTCCGTTCGGAATAAATTGTTAAAAATAAGCAAAGAGGCTATGGTTTTTACCATAGCCTCTTTAAATTGGTGAAATTTATTTTGGAAAAATTAGCCGATCATTATGCAAATATTTTTCAAATTGCTGATAAACAGGGGTAAAAATTTCAAGTTGATTGCCTTTAGCAAGCATTTCCCGCGGGAAGAAGAACCGTTCATCACCGGTGATTTTACCGCTGATGGCTTTGACCAGGGTGCTGACCGTTGAAAGTTCGATTAGGCTTCCGTCCGTTTGCATCAGTTCAATTTGGGTCTGTGGCTTCTTGGAACTTGGATTGTACGAATCGTATGGTAAATCAAAACTATCGTTGGTGGCTGCATAATAATACGGATCAAAACCGGCTTCAGCAATCAAATTGCGTAAGGTTGGCAACAATGAACGTGTATCGTCATTGACTTTGGCTGATTTAAGCGGTTTGCGGTTTAAGAACCGCCGGGCAAGGTCTTTGAGAATGTGATCGTCGCATTCGCTCCAAATACTGAAACAGGTATTCAAAACGCCATCATCAAGTTTTAAGTACTGTTTAAGCGAAAACTGATTATCAAAAAACGGTTTTAACGTTTCGTATGCAAAATCATGCGGCAATTGATCCATTTCATACAGGTCCTTAGCGCGTTTCAATAATGAACTTAAAATGACTTCCATTGACCGGGAAACGGGATGGAAATAAACTTGCTGGTACATTTGAAAACGGCTGACAATGTAGTCTTCAACTGCATGCATTCCACTAAAGTTAAAGGCGATCCCGCCTTGGTACGGCCGCATGACTCGCAAGATCCGGGTAAGATCAAAATTGCCGTATTTTGTCCCAGTAAAATACGAGTCGCGTAAAAGGTAATCCATCCGGTCCGCATCGATCTGGCTTGAAATCATCTGGACAACTTGCTGGTTCGGATAGGTCTTCGCAATCACACTGGCGACCTGTGCAGGAAAGTCATCGCTGACTTGGCGCAGAACATGATTGACTTCGGTTTCCGGCGAAGTGATGATCTGCTGTGTCATTTGTTCATGGTTAGTATGAAAAATATGTTCAAAAGTATGCGAGTATGCTCCATGACCAACGTCATGTAAAAGGGCGGCACATAAAGCAACGAGCCGTTCATGATCATCCCATAAACCATCATTGGAATTTTGGGTCGGATAATTGCGTTGGAAAAGGTCACAGATTTTTCGGGTGATTTCATACACCCCAACGGAATGTGAAAACCGTGAGTGTTCAGCTCCGTGGAAAGTATAACTAGTTGTGCCAAGTTGCTTGATCCGACGTAACCGTTGAAATTCCTTGGTATTGATCAGGTCAAGGATCACTTGGTGCTGAATGTAAATGTAATTATGGATCGGATCACGCAGAACCTTCTCCATTGGTAAAACTTGCGGATGCAAAACTGTGATTGGAGCCACTTCCTTTCGGTTAATGATTATCTTTATTATACCGCAACCGGTAAATTAATCGGTGGTAAAGTGAATTGCAGCTCGATATAATAGAACTAAGGATTTTTAGTAAGGAAGTGATCACAAATGACATCCCAAAATGAAATTCCGGTCAAAATTCACGTTGAGACTGTTCATCGCCAAGATGGACAAAAGGAAGAATATGCAGAAGACTTTGATGGTCGGCTAATTGAGATCGGGGAGACGGTTTATTTGCGTTATGAAGAAGAACTCCCAGAAAATGAACACGCAACGGTGACCTTTAAGATTGCAGGCGATGAGGAGGTCCAACTGACTCGGAAGCTGGAACATCAGAAGCTGCATTTGACCTTTAAACCAGGAAAACGAATTCCATCCCGATATCAAACTCCATATGGTAATATTCCAGTTGCAACCTTTGCCGGCCGAATGGAAACGGTGCTTGAGGATGATCCACGGGCCGGAAAGTTAGAGATCGATTACCGCCTTTATAATGGAGATTCTTTACTTGGCGATTATAAAATCAGATTGCAATTTACCGCGTAGTATTGTATGATGAAGAGTAAACTGCTGAAAGGACGTGTACCAAATTGGGGCTTGAAAAATTCGAAGGTATGAATAAAGATGAATTGTCAATGATCGAAGTTTCACGGGAAATTTTGCATGAAAAAGGCGAACCGATGGCGTTTGCTGATTTAACAAACGAGGTTCAAAATTTCCTTGAAAAGAGCGATGAAGAAATTCGTGAACGGTTGCCACAATTCTATACTGACTTAAATATTGATGGCAGTTTTATCTCATTGGGAGATAATATGTGGGCATTGCGCTCATGGTATCCATTTGAATCAATCGATGAAGCACTTGTCCATTCTGATGAAGCAGATGATGATCAACCACGCAAGAAGCGGAAAAAGGTTAATGCTTTCTTAGACTCAAACGATGATGACGATGTGATCGATTATGACAATGATGATCCTGAAGATGATGATTTTGCTGATGATGATGATCACCAACAAGATTTGAAGGATTACCAAAATGATTTGGATGATGTGGACGATGGCGATGACCCGCAAGATGATTTGCCAGATGGAATCGAAGGTCAACTTAACGAATTTTCAGATGACGATGATGAATAAAGGCTTGACGCTCGAATAACGATTAGGTAAAATCTTACTTGGGCGCTCGTAAAGAGCCTTTTGAACGGAGAAAGCTCCCTACCTTATATTTTTAAGGTAGGGGGCTTGTTGTTTTTTGTAATCCCCGGAAATCAATTAATTTGGAGGAATATTTCACAATGACCAAGTATATTTTTGTTACTGGTGGGGTTGTTTCCTCACTTGGAAAAGGTATTGTTGCAGCATCTTTAGGCCGTTTGCTTAAAAATCGTGGATTAAAGGTTACAATTCAAAAGTTTGATCCATACATCAACGTGGACCCTGGAACAATGAGTCCATACCAACACGGTGAAGTTTTCGTTACTGATGATGGAACAGAAACTGACTTGGACCTTGGCCATTATGAACGGTTCATTGATATCAACCTTAACAAATATTCAAACGTTACGACCGGGAAGGTATATTCAGAAGTTTTGAAAAAAGAACGGCGCGGTGACTATTTAGGAAAGACCGTTCAAGTTATTCCGCACATTACAGACATGATCAAGGAAAAAATCTTACGTGCCGGAACAGTTACTGATTCAGACGTTGTAATTACTGAAATTGGCGGAACTGTTGGGGATATTGAATCGCTTCCGTTTCTTGAAGCTTTACGGCAAATGAAGGCGGAAGTTGGAGCTGATAACGTGCTTTACATTCACACGACGCTTCTTCCGTACTTGAAGGCTGCGGGTGAAATGAAGACCAAGCCAACCCAACACAGTGTAAAGGAATTACGGAGTGTTGGGATTCAACCAAATATTTTGGTTGTTCGTTCTGAAAAGCCAATTTCACAAGAAATTCGGAATAAGATTGCAAGTTTCTGTGACGTTGATCCAGAATCTGTAATTGAATCTCTTGACGTTGATACGCTTTACCAAATTCCATTGAACTTACAAGCTCAGCACATGGATGATATTGTTTGCCGAAAATTGAAACTTGAAACCCCAGAAGCTGATATGACTGAATGGAAAGAATTAGTTGATCGGGTTCGAAACCTTAAGGGACATGTCAAGATTGCATTGGTTGGAAAGTATACTCAACTTCCAGATGCATACATCTCAGTTAATGAAGCTCTTCGGCACGCTGGTTACAAGGTAAACGCCAAGGTTGACATCGATTACTTTGATGCTGAAAACCTTGATAAGGATAACGTTGCTGAAAAACTTGGCAGCTATGACGGAATTATTGTTCCTGGCGGTTACGGTTCACGTGGAATCGAAGGAATGATCCAAGCAATTCGATATGCCCGTGAAGAAGATGTACCATTCTTAGGAGTCTGCCTTGGAATGCAAATGGCAAGTATCGAATTTGCCCGCGACGTTCTTGGAATTGAAGATGCAACGACCGGTGAAGTTAACCCTGATGCACCTCACAAGATAATTGATTTGATGGAAGCGCAAGCTGACGTTGAAGACATGGGAAATACTCAACGGTTAGGAGCATATCCATGTAAGCTTCGTCCAGGGACTGTTGCAGCTGCCGCTTATGACAACCAAGATGTAATTCAAGAACGTCACCGTCACCGTTACGAATTCAACAATGAATATCGGAATGCATTTGAAGCTCACGGCCTGGTCTTCTCAGGAACATCACCAGATAATCGCTTAGTTGAAGTTATCGAAGTTCCAGAAAATAAGTTCTTCGTTGCATCACAATACCACCCAGAATTCTTATCACGGCCACAACGTCCAGAAGGATTATATGCCGCATTCGTTAAAGCTGCTTTTGAAAATCAAAAGTAATTTTAGAAGGCGAATTGAATTAAATGTGTTATCCTTATAGTAGCAATAGATACGGAGGCGAACTAGGGATGAAAGAAAAGAAATTAGAACACCTTGCTGAAGAAATTGTAAAGTATCAAGAAAAGTATCATTTAACAGATGCTGAATTGGCACTGACAAGTCATTTTTCAGTAGAACGAATTCATGCAATCAAGGCGGGACAAGTTGAAGTTCGTCCTGAAGAATATGGAGAATTACAGGAATTGTTGGCTGATGAGGAACCAGTTACAAGTGATGATAAACAATAGAAACTGTAATTGAGAGCGAAGAGGCTGCGACAATCATGTCCAGTCTCTTTTATTGTATTTAACTAAGTTGATGGGTTTTAAAGAAAGGAAAGTAAAATGGCAAAGAGAAAACGCAAAAAGCAAAAGGTCACCCCGTCACAGGTCATTATTACGGTCTTAGCCGCAATTTTGATTGTGCTTGCTGGGGGGAGAGTTTCTGGCAAGTTGGGACGGCTTGATCTTGGAATGACGCAAAATGTCCGGGCGGGTCAAAATACTCCCAATCAAAAATTGGCATCAAGTGTATTAACAGATAGTGTTAAACAACAACTTGGAGGTTCGATTACCTATAATGGTCATGGGGCGTTCATTATCAACAATAATCAAAATGATTTGAATGCTCAAATTGCAAGTGCCCCGTACGCAACGGATGAAGTTGATAACTTAGGCCGGCCGCACATTGGCAATGCGTGGTTGAATAAGACTTGCCGGCAGTACAAAAATCGGGAGCAAACCGGGAACGGCCGCACTGATTGGAAACCAGCTGGATTCCATCAATTAAGCGGATTACCGGGAGAATATAAGCATGCTTATGACCGCGGACACTTGTTAGGGTATGCATTGGTTGGCGGGATTCGCGGTTTTAACGCTTCTGAATCAAATCCGGCAAACGTTGCGACCCAAACTGCATGGGCAAATGAAGCTCGGTCAGCTAATTCAACGGGACAAAACTATTATGAAGGCTTAGTCCGGAAAGCTCTTGATCAAAATAAGCAAGTTCGTTATCGGGTAACTGATATTTATGACGGCAATAATTTAGTTTCGGCGGGAGCGCATATTGAAGCCAAATCGTCTGATGGATCGTTGGAATTTAACGTTTTTGTCCCGAATGTTCAAAACAATATTCGAATCAATTACGCAACGGGTTACGCAACACAAAATTAGTAATATTCTTTAAAAACGATTGAAACCCAATTAAGGATTTTGTATCATTAGAGTTGACACGTCGGCTCGACGATGGTTCGGATTATTAATAAATAAATTTAAAAAATTAGTGAGGATTCTTACGATGAAAAAAATGATCGTCAAAGGAGAACAGCGTTTGCACGGCGAAGTAACGATCGGCGGTGCAAAAAACAGTACAGTCGCTTTGATTCCGGCCGCAATTTTAGCTGATACTCCGATTAAATTTGACTCAGTTCCTGAGATTTTAGATGTCCATAATTTAATGTTGATTCTTGAAGCGATGAATGTAAAATCGCATTTTTCGCATGGACAATTAGAAATTGATCCTACTAACATCGAGAACCGCCCGTTACCTGGAGATGCGATTCGCAGTTTACGGGCATCATACTATTTCATGGGCGCAATGCTTGGCCGGTTTGGCAAGGCGGTTGTTGGATTCCCTGGCGGGGACAACATTGGCCCACGTCCGATTGACCAGCATATTAAAGGATTTAAGGCGCTAGGTGCACATGTCGAAGAGGAAGATAATGCGGTTCGAATTACGACTGGTCCTGAGGGGTTGCATGGAGCGCGGATCTTCTTTGACATGGTGTCCGTTGGGGCGACGATCAATGTTTTGCTTGCCGCCGTTAAGGCTAAGGGAACAACGATCATGGAAAATGTTGCAAAGGAACCAGAAATCGTTGACTTAGCAACTTTCTTGAACAATATGGGAGCCCATATTCGAGGGGCTGGAACGGATGAGATTCGAATTGAAGGGGTTGAGAGTTTAAAGTCGACGAATACCCATACGATTATTCCGGACCGAATCGAAGCCGGAACTTACCTTGCATTTGCAGCAGCAAATGGTGACGGTGTTTTGGTAAAGAATGTAATCACAGAACATTTAGATCCGTTTATTGCTAAATTGCGTGAAATGGGCGTTACGATGGAAATTAACGAAGACAGTATTTACATCCCAGGGAATGATCGGTTGAGTCCGGTAACGGTTAAGACATCACCGTTCCCGGGATTTGCGACTGATTTACAGCAACCAATTACGCCACTGTTAATGTGTGCCCAAGGAACATCCAAGATTATTGAAACGATTTATCCGAAACGAATCAAACACATTCCCGAAATGCGGCGAATGGGTGCTGACATTTCATGCGAAGATGGGGTATTTACAATTCATCATGCAAAGAATCTTAAAGGGGCCAACGTTGATGCTGGTGAAATTCGAGCTGGCGTTGCGCTTCTTGGACTTGGATTGATGGCTAAAGGAACAACGGTTATTAATAATGCAGATAATATTTTGCGTGGTTATGATCGAATCGTTGAAAAGATGCGAGGGTTATCAGTTGATATTGAGTTATTGACGGTGGCTGATAATCTTTAGAAAGTAGTAACAGGATGGAAAAGAAAACATCGAAGAAGAGCGAACCCGAAAAAAAACGGGTTGAAAAGGGAAAGACATCTTTAAAGGCAAAGGAAACTAACAAGAATAAAGAAGCCAAACAACAGGTTTCACACGAAAACATCACCCTTGAAGATCTTGAAAAGAAGACGTTGCGGGAAATTTACGAATATGCACGTCGGTATAAAATTCCATATTACAGTCAGATGAATAAAAAAGAGCTTGCGATGGCGGTTGTCCGGGCGCAAGCTGAAAAACAAGGATACTTCTTTATGAATGGGGTCCTTGAGATTATTTCCCATGATTCATATGGATTCTTGCGGCCAATCAACTATGGTCCATCGCAAGAAGATATTTACGTTTCGGCAAGTCAGATCAGTTTATTTGGGTTGCGGAACGGTGATCGGGTCGCTGGGCTAGCCCGTCCACCACGGCATGGGGAGCAAAACTACGGTATGATGCGGATTGACTCGGTCAATGGCAAGGCTCCGCAAGAAGCTAAAAACCGTCCGCACTTTCCAGCACTGACTCCAATTTATCCGGAAAAACAGATTAAATTAGAAACAACTTCGAATAACATTTCGACGCGGACGATCGATTTGTTTGCTCCAATCGGATTTGGTCAACGGGGATTGATTGTAGCACCGCCCAATGCTGGGAAAACTAGTATATTAAAGGCAATCGCAGGTGGAATTTCGGCTAACTATCCGGATGCTAAGCTGATGCTTCTATTAATTGATGAACGTCCGGAAGAAGTTACGGATCTAGAGCGAACGGTTGATGGTGAAGTGATTTATTCAACGTTTGATCAACGACCGGAAAACCATGTTCGCGTTGCCGAACTTGTTTTGGAACGAGCAATGCGGCTTGTCGAAGATAAACAGGACGTTGTAATTTTGCTTGATTCACTTACCCGGCTGGCCCGGGCATATAACCTGGTTGAAACTCCAAGCGGGCGGACGTTGTCTGGCGGGGTCGATCCAGCGGCATTGTACAAACCGAAGAAATTTTTCGGAGCGGCCCGCAACGTTGAAGAAGGTGGCAGTTTAACGATTCTTGCAACGGCTTTGGTTGATACTGGCAGTCGAATGGACGACGTGATCTATGAAGAATTTAAGGGAACTGGTAACCAGGAACTTCAATTAAGTCGGACCTTAGCTGAACGCCGAATTTATCCGGCAATTGATTTGGACAAATCAGTTACTCGACGTGAAGATCTGTTGCTGAGTGATGATATTCGTAACGCAATTTGGAGGTTGCGGCGGAAGCTGATGACAAATGACTTGACGCAAGATACAACGGAGGTTTTGAATATGTTGCGTAAGACAAAGAATAATGATGAATTTATTCAACAAATCAGCAAAATAAAGTTGGTTAAATAATTCAAAGAGTTATTGCATGAAAATTTTATTCATGATAACATGGTGTATGTTGCATGTTATATGCATAAATAACTCTGGCTCAGCAAATGGACCAGGGCAAAGGAGCGAAATTTAAATGAAACAAGGAATTCATCCAGATTACCACAAAGTTGTATTTATGGATTCATCAACAGGATATAAGTTCTTATCTGGTTCAACAGCAACATCAGATGAAACTGTTGAATGGGAAGATGGTAACACATACCCATTGATCCGTGTTGAAATCTCAAGTGACTCACACCCATTCTACACAGGTAAGCAAAAGTTTACTCAAGCAGACGGGGTTGTCGATCGTTTCAACAAGAAATACGGCTTTACAAACAAATAATTGTAATGAGAAGTTGGCGAAGCCAGCTTCTTTTTTTTCTAGGTTTTCGTCTCCAAGTGAGCTAAAATTGAGGTAGGCAGCTTAGTTGAAATAAAATTTGATATTTGATATTTTATACTTATAAAAAGTAAGTGGGTTGATATAGAAAGGAAGATTAGAATGATTAAAGAGTTAACTGATCAAAATTTTGAAACTGAAACAGCTAAAGGGCTTACATTTACAGATTTTTGGGCAACATGGTGCGGTCCTTGCCGGATGCAAAGTCCGGTCGTTGATCAATTGGCTGACGAAATGGGTGACCAAGTTCAATTTGGAAAGATGGATATTGATCAGAATCCAGAAACGGCTCAAAAATTAGGCATTATGTCAATTCCAACAATGGTAATTAAAAAAGATGGTAAAATTGTAGATACAGTTGTTGGGTATCACGATAAAACTCAACTTGAACAAATTATCAATCAATATCTTTAATTAATGAGGTGTCACAATGGCAGATAAATACGACGTAATTGTGATCGGTGCAGGTCCCGGCGGAATGACGGCTGCACTTTATGCATCACGGGCAAACCTGAAAGTTGCGATGCTTGATCGCGGGGTGTATGGCGGTCAAATGAACAACACGGCCGAAGTTGAAAACTATACGGGCTTTAAATCAATTTTAGGACCGGATTTGGCTGAACAAATGTATCAAAGTGCAATCCAGTTTGGAGCAGACTTCGTATACGGAAACGTTGAAAAGGTAACGGTTGACGAAGACGGAATCAAGCACGTGAAAACTGACAGCGGCGAACTTGAAGCCCCGGCAATCGTGATTGCAACTGGTTCACAATACCGGAAATTGGGAATTCCAGGTGAAGATGAATATAGCGGTAAAGGTGTTTCATACTGTGCGGTATGTGATGGTGCTTTTTATCGTGGAAAAGACGTTACAACGGTCGGCGGCGGTGATTCAGCGGTTGAAGAAAGCGAGTATTTGGCTAAGTTAGTTAATAATGTCAACATCGTTCACCGGCGTGATCAATTGCGTGCTCAAAAAATTCTTCAAGATCGTGCATTTTCGAATGACAAGATCAACTTTACGTGGAATACGATTGTTACGGAAATTGTGGGTGATGGTAAGAAAGTTACGGGCGTAAAAACTCACAACAAGGAAACGAATGAAGACCGGTTGGTTCCAACCGATGGAGTATTTATCTATATTGGAAACGTTCCAATGACGGAACCATTCAAAGCACTTGGAATCACTGATGAGCAAGGCTGGGTCATTACGGATGATGAAATGAAAACCAGCGTACCAGGCGTGTTTGCGGTTGGGGATGTGCGGGATAAGAAGTTGCGCCAAATCACAACTGCCGTTGGTGATGGTGGAATTGCCGGCCAAGGCGTTTTCAGTTACATTGAAAGTTTAAAAGATTAATTTGATCACATTAAAGTAGGGAACGAACAGATTAATGTTCGGTTCCTGCTTTTTTGTTTTTAAAGAATTGTCGAAAAACAACCTTCGTATTTATTTGGCTGTTTACAAAAGAAAGTTTGTGATATATATTTATTAATGTTGTTTGATTTAAACAATCAAAATAATGTTCGTATTTTACCGAAGGAGTGTTACTTTTGAAAGGCATTGAAAATTATTTCGAGTTTGATAAGCTGCATACGAATTTTAAACGGGAATTTGTTGCAGGCGTTACCACTTTTGTATCAATGGCTTACATTTTGTTTGTGAATCCGAGTGTTCTAGGTGCATCTGGAATGGATAAGGGAGCAGTCTTTACGGCAACGGCTGTTTCGGCCGCGTTTGCATGTTTAGTGATGGGTTTATATGCGAAGTATCCGTTTGCTTCCGCTCCAAGTTTAGGCGTCAATGCATTCTTTACCTATTCAGTATGTATCGGAATGCGTATTCCGTGGCAAACGGCTTTAGCCGGCGTTTTTGTGGCATCAATCATTTTCTTGCTGGTAACAGTTTTAAAACTTCGGGAAACAATCATTAATTCAATTCCTGAAGACTTGAAATATGCAATTTCTGCCGGAATTGGCTTGTTTATTGCATTTGTTGGATTGCAAGACGGTAAAATCATCATTGCCGACAAGTCGACACTGGTTGGTTTAGGTAGTATTCACGGAGTAGTTTGGGTAACATTGTTCGGCCTTCTTGCAACGATTTTGTTACTGATTTTAAATGTTCCTGGTGCAATCTTTATTGGGATGGTTTTAGGGGCAATTTTTGGGATCGTAATGGGATATATTCCAATGCCGCATCACTTTATTTCGGCAATTCCAAGTTTGAAACCAACATTTGGCGTAGCTCTTCATCATCTTGGAAATATCAATACCGTCCAAATGTGGATCGTTGTCTTTACGTTCTTATTAGTTACATTCTTTGATACGACCGGTACATTGATTGGATTAGCCCAACAAGGTGGCTTTATGAAAGACAATAAGTTGCCGCGTGCTGGGCGTGCTTTGATGGCCGATTCAACTGGGATGATGGTTGGTTCAGTGCTTGGAACCTCACCTGTTGGAGCTTACATTGAATCATCAGCCGGAATTGCCGTTGGTGGTCGGAGCGGATTGACCGTTGTGATTACTGGGATTCTTTTTGTTTTAGGAATGTTCTTCTCGCCACTTTTAGGCGTGGTTACTTCTCAAGTTACTGCACCAGCATTGATTATCGTGGGAGTTTTGATGGCTCAAAACATGGCCAAGATTCACTGGAACAAGCTGGAAATTGCGATTCCAGCATTCCTGATTTTAGTTGGGATGCCATTAACATACAGTATTTCTGATGGTTTAGCATTAGGATTTATCGCTTATCCATTAACAATGTTGGCAGCTAAACGCGGTAAAGAAGTTCCAGCATTGATGTACATTCTTGGAATCGTCTTTGTGATTTTTATTTGGATCTTGAATCGTTAGGATTTTGTTCAAAACTTGAAAAATCGTCGGGGATATGATTAAATTATCTAACTGTGAGTGAGAATGTTGTGGGAAAGGCTATTTTTGGAGCCTTTCTTGGTAAATTATGACAATAATTCACGAGGTAGATATATGTTAGAAATTGAAAAGACAGTTGATCTTGACCGCGATTTGTATAAAGATGCTGTCGCAATTCGGGAACAGGTCTTTGTTAATGAACAGGGAATCCCAATTGAAAAGGAAATGAAGGGTGAAGATGGACCGTGCTATTACGTTGGATACGTTGATAGTCATCCAGTTGCAACTGCGCGGGTTGTAAAGAGAACGAATGAATGGCTGATCCAACGAGTCGCGGTCATCTTTGAAGAACGCAATAAACATTATGGAACTGAAATGATGGAGCAAATTGAGCAGGATGCGCTTGCTCAGCAAGCCGGAAGATTGATTTTGCATGCTCAAGATGATGTGCAATCATTTTATACTCAGTTAGGGTATCAAGTTGAGGGAGATCAGTTTGAAGAAGCTGATCTTCCTCACCATGTAATGACCAAAGATTTGTAATCTAAAATGAAAAATGATATGGTATTGGTATGCGATGAGTCGAGGAAAGCCGACCAGAGATTTTCTGGTGTGCTGTGGCACAAGACGGCTTTAAATCGAACGCGGACACCATTACTGCCGGATTGCAGGGTGGCGTTGAACTTTTGATGTGGATAAGATGTTCAACTATTTTGGATAAACAAAATACCGCAAAGTGAGGAGGTCAGACAAATGTCGGCCTCCTCTGCTGTATCGTAATTAATTTTTATTATCAAAATAAACGGAGGTTCATGAATGATTGGATTAATTGTTTTAGTAATTGTGATTGCGTTGGTGATCACATACATTGTAATGTACAACGGTCTTCAACGTGCTAAGGTCAATACTGATGAAGCTTGGAGCCAAATTGATGTTCAATTGCAACGGCGGAACGATTTGATTCCAAACTTGGTTGAAACAACAAAGGGTTATGCCAAACATGAACGGGAAACTCTTGATGAAGTTGTTGGCTTGCGGAACAAAATTATGCAACTTCCAGCTGACGCCCACCAAGAAAAAATGGAGATTTCAAATCAATTAACGGATGCATTAAAGTCAATTTTTGCATTATCAGAAAATTATCCTGATTTGAAGGCCAGCCAAGAATTCTCACAGCTTCAAGAAGAATTAACAAATACTGAAAATAAAATTGCCTATTCACGGCAACTCTTTAATAGTTCAGCTGCATTGTATAATCAAAAATTAGTAACCTTC
The DNA here is from genome assembly GCF_001435375.1 of Ligilactobacillus araffinosus DSM 20653. Taxonomy (GTDB): domain Bacteria; phylum Bacillota; class Bacilli; order Lactobacillales; family Lactobacillaceae; genus Ligilactobacillus; species Ligilactobacillus araffinosus. Next base: position 117,251 of record NZ_AYYZ01000030.1, read on the forward strand.
CCGTCAAATATGGTGGCTCACATTCACCATATGACGAAGGTCAACTACTTGAAAACCCCGAGTGCAGCTAAGGAAGCACCAAAGGTTTCATTTTAATTTTAAATTAATTTGTTGAAACGGAGGTTTTAGCAAATGCTTTATCAACAAATCGCACAAAATAAACGGAAAACGATTTATGTTTTAATTGGATTTTATGTTTTAGTTGGCTTGATGGGAGCGGCCTTAGGTTACTTTTGTTACGGTCGGGCAATGATTGGAATTGCAATTGCAATCGGAGTTGGTCTTTTCTACATGATCATGACGCTGACTCAATCGACATCGATCGTAATGAGTATGAACAATGCTCATCCGGTTACTGAGGAGCAAGCGCCAGTTTTATATCATGTTGTTCAAGACATGGCAATGGTCGGCAAGGTTCCGATGCCGAAAGTTTACATTATTGACGATCCGAGTCCCAATGCGTTTGCAACCGGACCGAATCCGCAGCATGCAGCCGTTGCCGCAACGACGGGGTTGCTTGAACGATTGAATCGGGAAGAGCTCGAAGGGGTAATTGGCCATGAAATCAGTCATATTCGAAATTATGATATTCGACTGCAGTCAACGGCGTTGGCATTATCATCCGTAATTTCATATCTTGCAAATTTAGGCGTAAATTCGTTCTTTTGGGGACGAATCAATCGCGATGATGATGACAATCAATCGGCAATCTTAGCATTGATTTTTTCAATCTTAACGTTGATTTTAGGACCGCTTGCAGCTACCTTTGCTCAAATGGCTCTTTCGCGGAACCGAGAATATCTTGCTGATGCGGGATCAGTCGAATTAACACGAAATCCGCAAGGCTTAATTGACGCTTTACGGGCAATTTCAGACAGTGAACCGATGCGGAATGCGAATACAAGCAGTGCGTCGCTTTACATTGCCGATCCGTTTAAAAAGAGTTCATGGACTCATTTATTCGATACTCATCCACCAATTGAAAAGCGAATCGAGCGGTTGGAACATATGTAAATATGGGGCTGCGACTTATGTCACAGCTTTTTTTTAACAAGAAAATAATGATTGAATGTGGTACAATATCTTAGATTAGGATTCGGAATGAATAAGGAAAGGAAGATAAGATCAATGAAGATGCAATTATCAGAAATTGCACGGGTATTGGAGGTTGAAGATATTCCCGCAGAGTGGAGCGCCATCACGATCACAAGTGTCAGCTTCGATAGTCGGCAAATGAAGCCGGGAGCGTTATTTGTTCCATTGAAAGGCGAAAACGATGGTCATCAATTTATTCAAAATGCAATTGATGCTCAAGCAGCGGCAACTCTTTGGCAAACCGATCACCGGGCAATTCCAACTGTGATTCCCGCATTACCGGTTGAAGACACGTTAGCTGCAATGCAAAAGCTTGCAAAGTATTACTTACGTAAAATTAATCCGCAAGTAGTTGCAGTTACCGGTAGTAATGGAAAAACAACAACGAAAGACATGATTGCGGCGGTTTTGCAAACACAATATAACGTAACGAAAACCTTCGCCAATTTCAATAATGAAATTGGGGTTCCAATGACTTGTCTTTCAATGGAGCCAAATACGGAAGTTTTAGTGGTTGAAATGGGAATGGACCGTTTTGGTCAATTGGATAAGCTTAGTCGATTGGTTGAACCTGATATTGCAGTCATCACGATGATCGGCGAAGCCCACATCGAGTTCTTTGGAACCCGCGATCGAATTGCAGATGCCAAAATGGAAATCACCCATGGATTAAAAGAAGACGGAACTTTGATTTATAACGGGGACGAACCGCTTTTACGGTCACGAACGGCTGATCTTGTTCAAGCAACCAAGACATTTGGATTAGATGAACAAACCGACAATTTGGCTGCAAGTGATATTCAAGGAAATGATCACGCAACGACCTTTAAAGTTCCTGCATTAACACCTGATGAATTTAAGATTCCAATGATTGGAGATTATAACGTTAAAAATGCACTAGCAGCCATTGAAGTTGGAAAGTTAATGCATATTGAAATTGCTAACATTATTCAAGCCTTGAAGACGTTTGCATTAACGGCCAATCGGACTGAATGGGTCAACGGGGCCCTTGGCGAACGAATCTTAAGTGATGTTTACAATTCAAATCCAACGGCGGTCAAAGCCGTTTTGCATTCATTTAAGGAAGTCCCAGTTGAAGATGGTGGGCGTCGGATCGTTGTTTTAGGCGATATGTTGGAGCTGGGTGAACAATCACCTGAATTGCATGCTTCATTAGCAGAAGCAATTGACCCGGCAAAAATTGATGAAGTTTACCTTTACGGAAACGAAATCAAACCGTTAAAGACCAAACTTGAAGAAATAATGGTTCCTCAACGGATTCATTACTTTAAATTTGGCAATCAAGAACAATTAATTGATGACCTTCAAAATGATTTGCGTCCGGAAGATGTTGTTTTACTCAAAGGCAGTCACGGAATGCATCTTGAGAAGGTCTTAGCTGCCTTAAGTCCGGCAGAGAATGAAAATTAAGGAGAATTTGAGATTGAATTTTAGCGATTTAGGATTAGATAATCAATTATTAGAAGCGGTAAAGCGAACCGGGTTTGAAGAGCCAACACCGATTCAGGCTAAAACCATTCCGCTGGTTCTTTCGGGAATCGATGTGATTGGTCAAGCCCAGACTGGAACGGGGAAAACGGCGGCTTTCGGATTACCATTACTGCAAAAGATTGATTACTCCCGGCGTGAGATTCAGGCGCTTGTGATCTCACCGACCCGAGAACTCGCAATTCAAACTCAGGAAGAAATTTTCAAACTTGGAAAAGAAAAATTGGCAAAGGTCCAGGCGGTTTTCGGCGGGGCAAATATTGTCCGACAAATTAAACAGTTAAAAAATTATCCGCCCCATATTTTAGTTGGGACTCCAGGTCGGCTACTTGATCATCTTCAACGGGGAACGGTCAACTTAAGCAAAGTTGAAACCCTTGTTTTGGATGAAGCTGATGAAATGCTCGATATGGGATTCTTGGATGACATTAGTAAAATCATTGCGCAAATTCCAAAGAAACGGCAGACGTTACTTTTTTCAGCGACCATGCCCCCGACAATCTTGAAGGTCGGCAAGCGGTTCATGAAGCACCCGGAAATTGTGAAAATTAAGAACCAGCAATTAACGGCTGACTTGGTTGACCAATTCTTCGTTAAGGTTCGGGAAAATGAAAAATTTGATGTGATGACGCGGATCTTGGATGTTCAAGCACCTGAATTAACAATTGTTTTTGGACGGACGAAACGTCGGGTCGATGAACTTTCACGCGGACTGATTGCGCGTGGCTATAATGCGGCCGGCATTCATGGTGATCTATCACAACAACAGCGAAGTGCGGTTTTGAAAAAGTTCCGGGATGGTGACCTTGATATTTTAGTGGCCACGGATGTTGCTGCACGCGGATTGGATATTTCGGGAGTCAGTCATGTTTATAACTATGATATTCCGCAAGATCCGGAAAGCTATGTTCACCGCATTGGTCGGACGGGGCGGGCCGGCCATCAAGGAATCTCGATCACGTTTGTTACGCCTAACGAGGTGGACTATTTGCGGGTCATTGAAAAACTGACTCGGAAACGGATGATTCCAATGCGGCCGCCGACAGCTAAGGAAGCCTTTAAAGGTCAGATGGAAAGCGCGATCCGGAAAATCGATAATTTGATTTCGCGGACTGATACGGATAAATACAGTGATCAGGCCAATGAACTATTGAATGAATACAGTGCGTTGGACCTTGCGGCAGCGTTATTGAATACTGTTTCACGCGAAGATGCATCTTCAGTTCCGGTTAAAATTACGCCGGAACGGCCATTGCCGCGGCGGAAAAGGTCTAACCGGCATGATAACCGTTATGGTAAAAATCAGAGACGGGATTATCGTGACCGGCGAGGAAAGCGGAAGGACCAACAGCCAAAGAAAAGACGGGCAACTAAGCCAAAATATAAGATTCGGAAACGATAAAAATGATTTGGGGATTAGGAATTGATTTAACGGAAATTGAACGGATTCATCGCATTCGCCAAAAAGGGGATGCCTTTGCCCGAAAGATTTTAACGGCCAATGAATTGGCAGTGTATCAGAAACTTAGTTCAAAGCGGCAGGATGAATTCTTAGCTGGCAGATTTTCAGCAAAGGAATCATACAGTAAGGCGTTGGGAACCGGAATTGGCAAGATAGTCAATTTTAAGGATTTGGAAATTATCGATAATGAATTAGGAAAACCTGAATTGCGCCGGCATCCTAGGCAGGGAGAATTAGAAGCGTTCGTTTCGATTTCACATACGGATGAGTTAGTAATGACAGAGGTTATTTTGGAGAAGAAGGACTAAAAATGATTATTGGAAAACATCGTGGAACATGTGCCACTATTGATTTAGGGGCAATCAAACATAATTTAAAAATCGAACGTCAACGGATGGAACCGGGCCAGGAATTGTTTGCCGTGGTCAAAGCCGATGCATACAGCCACGGGTTAATTCCGGTTGCGGTTGCTGCGCAGGAAGCCGGAGTTGATGGCTTTTGCGTGGCAGTGATCGATGAAGCTGTTGAGTTACGGGAAAATGGAATTACGAAACCGATTTTGATTTTAGGTGCTTCACCGGAAACGGAAGCCCCATATATGGCAAAATTCAACTTATCAACGGCGGTCAGCGACCTTCATTTTTTACAAACAGCCCAGCCACTATTAGCAGCCCAAAATTTGAAGTTAAAAGTTCATCTTGCCCTTGATACGGGAATGGGCCGGATTGGATTCCGTGACCAAGAAACGATTAAAACGGCAATCGAATTTATGAATCAACATCAAGCCCAGTTTGAATTTGAAGGGATCTTTACCCACTTTTCAACGGCTGATTCGGCTGATGATTCTTACTTTAAAAAGCAATTGAATAAGTTCCACGAACTGATGGAAGTTGTTTCTAAACGTCCGCGTTACGTTCACGTTGCGAACTCAGCTGCTTCGATTTGGCACAAGCAATGCGGCGGGAATATGATCCGGCTTGGAATCGGAATGTACGGATTGAATCCATCAGGAAAGGAAGTTCAACTTCCGCACGATGTTGCGTTGAAACCGGCGTTTGAACTTACTAGTCACATTGTTGAAGTTAAGCAGGTTCATCCGGGAGATTCGATCAGTTATGGGACAACGTACACAGCTACTAAGGATGAATGGATTGGAACCGTTCCGATGGGATATGCTGACGGCTGGTTGCGGCGGATGCAGGGGTCAACGGTTTTAGTTGACGGACAGGAATGCGAAATTGTTGGACGAATCTGCATGGATCAATTTATGATCCGGTTACCGCATGAAGTTCCTTTGGGAACAAAGGTTACGTTAATTGGTGAAAATGGCAGGAAGCAAAAGACCGCCCAAGATGCTGCGGATTATGCCGGAACGATTCATTACGAAATTCTTTGTTCGATTGGACAACGGGTTCCGCGCTTTTATGTTGAAAAATAACAGCGGTGGAGGAATCAACTATGGGGCTAAGTGAAACGGAAGCAATTCAAAAGGTATTAGCATGTTCAAATTTGAAAGTTTACTGTGATTACTATTCGATTACGGTTGATGACATCAAGCACCAGCCGCAGTTGGCATTTTACATCTTAAAACATCGGAATTCACTTGAACAGTTAATTGCGGGATACAGTGAGATGGACTCGATCAATCAGGATATTTGTACTGAATTTCAACGATGCGAACAAGAATGCCAGTCAATGATTCGTGAGTTAGTAAAGGATTGGGGATCAAATGAATTCAAAAATTAAGCGTGGTGATATTTACTATGCAGACTTATCCCCGGTTGTTGGTTCAGAACAGGGTGGATTACGTCCAGTGTTGATCATTCAAAATAACATTGGGAATCGCTTCAGCCCGACTGTGATTATCGCGGCAATTACGTCGAAAATTTCGAAACCTAAAATGCAAACGCATGTAGCCATTGCGAAGGCTAAGGATGGATTAGAAAAAGATTCCGTAGTTCTGCTTGAACAGATTCGGACGATTGATAAACGTCGCTTACAACGAAAAGTCACCCATTTGGATGATTCGATAATGAATCAGGTTGACCATGCGCTTGGAGTGAGTGTAGGATTAGGAGAAATTGATTAAAAAAGATTTGACGAAACAGTGAAAACGAGCATGGTGGAAGCAGAAAAGCGAACGAATCACAGAGCATAGTTTCGAACTTCTACTCAGCTTGTTTGTCTTGGGACAAATATAGTAAAGAGGTTGTGACGCATGTCACAACCTCTTTCTACATTGATGAAGCATGTAAATTTTCAATTTCAGTAACGGTAAATTTATTCCGTTTTAAACTGGCAACGATCCGTTTAAGTTTATGCTCTGAAACTTCAGACGGAAGGGTAAATAAGATTCGCTGAATGTTATTTTTTTCATGCAGATCAAGTGAAATACAGCTAGCAATCACTGTATAGCGGGTAATGATCTTCGACATCTTCGCAAGATCACCCCGATCACCGTTGGAAAGAATGGTCAATACATAACTTCCGGTATCAACGTTCCATGATTGCGATAGCATATTCAACAAACTGCTGTGAGTTAAAATTCCATAAAATTGATTTTCTTCATCTAAAACGGTAATGTACGGTAAGTCTTTAATTGTAAAGAAAATATTGAAAAATGCCGAGTTGATCGAAATAAACTTGGTGGCATTTTTAAGTAATTGAGTTACTGGTAGTTGCATATCGCCGCCACGTGATTTATGGCGGTAAATGTGCATTTTGTAGATGTTACCACGGAACAATTTACCTGATTCGTCAAGAACCGGAACACACCGAAAACCGGATGCTTCCAAAATATCAAGCGCCTCTTCAAGCGTTGCTGTTTCGGGAATTGTTGTTAATTCACTTTTCGGTTTAACAATTTCTTTTAAAATCATGATAAAGCTCCTTAAATCGTCATCAAAAAGTTTCAAACATTATAATAACATACTAAGGAACTTCTAAGAAATATTTAATTCAAAAAAACATTGCGAAATCGTTTGAAACTAAAATATGATATACTAAATGCGAAATCAGATTAATGGGTGGCTTGCTGAATTGCAGGCCGTTTTTGCGTATTTTAAAAGATTATTAGAAAGAAGTTTTTCAAATGAAAATGATTGTTGGACTCGGAAATGTCGGTTCGCGGTATGATGGAACCCGGCATAACACTGGTTTTATGGTGATTGATGAACTTGCTGAGCGGAACCAGATCGAAATTAATAAGGAAAAAGACGAAGCAATGATCGGTCAGGGAATGATTGATGGCGAAAAGGTTTTATTGGTTAAACCGATGACTTTTATGAATGATTCTGGAAGAGCAGTGCGGCCGTTAATGGACTTTTATAAAATTGATGTTAATGACCTCATGATTGTTCAAGATGATCTTGACATGGGGGTTGGACGGGTCCGCTTGCGTCAAAAAGGATCAGCGGGCGGTCACAACGGAATTAAAAGTATTATTCAGCATGTTGGAACGCAAGATTTCAAACGAATCAAGGTTGGAATCGGGCGGCCGAAGATTATGACGATTGTTGATTGGGTATTGGGGAGATTTACCCCAACAGAACGACCATTCTTTGAAGAAGGTCGGGATAAGGCGGTTTCCGCAATTGAATATTGGATTCAAACCGGCAACTTTATGAAGACGATGAATAAGTTTAACTAGAAGAAAGAGATGAAGGCATGGATTTAAGTGAATTGATTGGTCAAACTGATGAACTGCAAACTGTTCGTCAACAGTTGACACAGCCGGGACGCCATTTGCTAACGGGAGTGCTAGGATCAGCGAAGACGTTGATTTTAAAAAGTTTATTTCAGCAATTAAAAAAGCCGTTCTTAGTTGTAAAGGACACACTCAGCCATGCCCAAGAGTTAGCAGCGGATTTAACGAATGTTTTGGATGAGGAACAGGTTCAACTTTTCCCGGTTGAAGAATTAGTTGCAACTGAAATTGCAACCAGCTCACCTGATTTTCAAAGTCAACGTGTTCGGGCATTGACAGCGCTTAGTCAGCATAAAGTCAAAATCGTTGTGACTTCTGCTTCGGGATTAAGACGCCGGTTAGCGCCAGTTGAAATGTGGAATCAAAACCAATTGACTTTTAAAGTCGGTGCCAAAGTGGAACTTGAAAAGGTCAGTCGGCAACTAGTTCAAATGGGATATCAACGGCAAAAATTAGTTGATCGTCCCGGAGATTTTGCAATTCGAGGATCGATCATTGATATTTATTCATTGAATTATGAATTACCTGTTCGAATCGATCTTTTTGATACTGAAATTGATTCGCTCCGGTTCTTTGAAATTGGAAATCAGCGCAGCTTGGAAAATGTTGATGAGATCAACGTGATGCCAGCGACCGATATGATCCAAAGCCCTCAGATTTTCACTGATGGGATCCGGCGGTTACAAGATCTTGAAACTCAGGTCGAACCAACCTTAAAGGAAGATCAGGTAGATGAATTGCGGCGTCAGTTTGATGCGGTCATTACGATGTGGAAAGACCAGAAGTTATTAAAAGAACACCGCATTTTCACCCAAATTCTCTACCCTCAAGCAACGTCCTTGCTTGATTATTTAAATGACGGGGTTTTAGTAGTTGATGACTATGTCAAAATTTTGGAACATGCAGACGAGATCGAGCAGAATGAACAAATTTGGTTAGATGAAAAAGAAGAACTGAAACCAGTGCTTGACCAATTACAGCTGGGTTTTAAGGTTCGCAAACTTGTTCGGGGAACCCTAAAGCCGACGCTGTTCATGTCATTGTTTAAAAAGGGGGTCGGTCGCTTAAAGTTTGCTTCATTAACGGATCTCAAGGTGCGAACGGTTCAGCAATTTTTCAGTCAAATGCCATTATTGCAAACTGAAGCGCGACGGTGGAATAAGCAAAATCAGACCGTTGTTTTAGTGATTCAGGATGAGGAGCGGTTAGCGAAGATTTCACAGACCCTTGATGATTTTGAAATTCCAAATATTATGACTCAACCAGAGAATTTACAACGCGGAATTCTTCAAATTGTGCGCGGAAATTTACAAAGTGGGTTTGAAGTTCCTAGCGCGAAACTGGTTGTTTTAACGGAAGCGGAACTGTTTGCGAAGGCAACGAAGAAACGGGCCAAACGGTTGACAATGGAGAATGCTGAACGGCTGAAAAGTTATACAGACCTTAAAGAAGGGGACTTTGTTGTTCACGTTGATCATGGGGTTGGCCGGTATCTTGGCATTAAAACGATGGAGGTCGATGGGAAACACCAAGATTATCTGACCCTTGAATACCAGAAGGGAGCTAAGCTTTACGTTCCGGTCAATCAATTGGATCGGGTTCAGAAGTATGTGTCATCGGATGCGAAGACGCCGCATTTGAATAAACTTGGCGGAAGCGAATGGCATAAAACGAAAAAGCGGGTCGCAAGCAAGATCGAAGACATTGCGGATGAACTAGTTGATCTGTATGCTGAACGCGAAATGAAGACGGGATTTGCCTTTCCTAAAGACGATGCATATCAGAAGGAGTTTGAGGATGCGTTTCCGTATACCGAAACACCTGACCAGCTTCGGAGTACTTCAGAAATCAAGCAGGATATGGAAAACAGTCACCCAATGGATCGGCTGTTGATCGGTGACGTTGGTTACGGGAAAACGGAAGTTGCTTTGCGGGCTGCATTTAAGGCCGTTGAAGCCGGAAAGCAGGTTGCCTTTCTGGTTCCGACAACCGTTTTGGCTCAACAGCACTATGAAACGATGATTGAGCGATTTGAAAACTTCCCAATTGAAATTGGAATTTTATCCCGTTTCAGCACCCCGGCTGAAATTAAGCAGGTCCTTGAAAACTTGAAAGACGGGAAGTGCGATATTGTGGTTGGAACGCACCGACTTTTATCAAAGGATGTGCAGTTCAAAGACCTTGGGTTGTTAATAATTGATGAAGAGCAGCGGTTCGGCGTTAAGCATAAAGAACGGTTGAAACAGTTAAAATCAACGGTTGATGTTTTAACGCTGACGGCAACGCCAATTCCGCGAACCCTTAACATGTCGATGCTTGGGGTACGTGATCTATCAGTGATTGAAACTGCCCCGGTCAACCGTTATCCGATTCAAACGTACGTTATGGAACAGGATAATCAGGTGATTGCCAACGGAATCCGGCGTGAGATGGAACGCGGCGGCCAAGTCTTTTACCTGCATAACCGGGTCAAAGACATTGAAAAAAAGGCGGTTGCATTGCAAGCTCTTGTTCCGGAAGCCCGCATTACCTATATTCATGGGCAAATGACGGAAAACCAAATGGAAAAGATCTTAATGGACTTTATTCATGGCGATTATGATGTTTTAGTGACCACCACGATCATCGAAACGGGGGTCGACATTCCAAACGCCAACACCCTTTTTGTTGAGGATGCTGATCGAATGGGGCTGGCTCAACTTTACCAACTTCGCGGGCGAGTAGGGCGTTCAAGTCGAGTTGCATATGCGTACTTTATGTATAAACCGGATAAAGTTCTTACTGAAGTTAGTGAAAAGCGGTTGGAAGCAATTAAGGACTTTACGGAACTTGGATCTGGGTTTAAGATTGCAATGCGAGATCTTGCGATTCGCGGAGCCGGGAATCTTTTAGGAAAGCAGCAACATGGATTTATTGATTCGGTGGGGTATGATTTATATACTCAAATGTTGAATGAAGCTGTTGCTCGGAAACGCGGCGTTAAACCAGAAGAAAAGACGGATGCAACGATCAATTTAGATGTGGAAGCGTACATTCCGCAGTCTTACATTGACGATGAACAACAAAAAATCGAAATTTATAAACGAATTCGTCAATTTAAGAATTTTGACCAGTACCAAGAAGTTCAGGATGACCTGATCGATCGATTCGGTGATTACCCTGATGAAGTATCGAACTTGCTGGAGATTGGGTTATTAAAAATGGATGCTGATCGGGCATTGGTTGATCAAATTTTTCAAAAGAAAGATGAAATCACGATTGTTTTTTCAAAGAAGGCAACGACGCGGTTGGCTGGCAGTCAATTCTTAGCGGCAGTTTCGCAAACCAAGTTGTCAACATCAATGAACGCTGATAATTTGCAAATGAAGATTATAATTAAGAAAAAGGCTGATCAGACCCTTGCCCAAATTATTTTAGAAATGCAGAATTTGCTGAGTGAAATTGCAAAAATGCTGTCATCACAGGAGAAAGTTCATGAAGGATAATCGAATGAAAAATGTCATGCATGGAGCGCTGATTTTATCATTGGCAGCCCTGATTGCGAAAATCTTAAGTGCATGTTACCGGATTCCATTTGAAAATTTAGTTGGGAATACCGGCTTCTATGTTTATCAGCAAGTATATCCCATTTATGGGATTGGAATGACGTTTGCATTGACTGGTTTTCCGGTTTTTATTTCAAAAATAATTGCTGAACAAGATGAAGAGCCGGCTAAGTTGGCCATTTCACATCAGATTTTTGTGATTTTAGCCTTTTTTGGATTTGCCTGTTTTGGCTTTTTACAGCTTTTTGGGCATCATATTGCATTAATGATGGGTGATCGGCATCTTACCCCGTTGCTTGGCAGTGTTTCGTGGATGTTCCTCTTTATGCCGATTTTGGCAGTCGGCCGGGGATATTATCAAGGAACGTTTAACATGACTCCAACAGCGATTTCGCAGGTCACTGAACAATTTATTCGGGTAACCGTCATTATTTTAGTGGCGTTGCTTGCAGTTCACCGTCATTGGACAGTTTACCGGATGGGGATGTGGGCCATGTTTGCGTCAACGTTTGGAGCAATTGGGGCCAGTATCAGTTTTATTCCGTTTTATACCAAGAAGTTTTGGCAAACGGAGCGGTCACCCCATCAAAGCTACTTTAATTTAACCAAACGAATTTTTTCAGATGGCTTAATCATTTGCTTGTTTGCGTCAATGATGGTGCTGTTGCAGTTGGTTGATTCGTTTACTGTTAAAAATAGTTTAGTTTCGGCTGGAATGTTGCCAGCAGTTGCCAAAAGCATTAAAGGAACCTATGATCGGGCACAGCCGTTAGTTCAGTTAGGAATGGTCGTAGCAGTCAGCTTTTCATCGACGTTGTTGCCGACCTTGACAGATGCATTGCAGAAAAATCAGCTAGTACGGTTTCGTCAGATTGCGAAGCTGCTGATGCGGATCAGCGCAACCATTGCGGCTGCGGCAACGGTTGGAATGATCGTGCTGATGCCGGAAATTAATACGTTGCTTTTCAGTACCCCCGCACTTTCGCAAACAATTTCCGTTTATGTATTAAGTGTTTTGGTGATTACGCTGATCAGTACCTATAATTCAATTCTTCAAAGTCTTGATCAGTTCAAGATCACGGCAGTCGGGTTGCTTCTCGCGGTTGTCGTCAAAGCAGCAATTAATTCGCTGATGATCCGGCATTTTGGAATCATCGGGGCAAGCTGGGCAACGGTGATTAGTTTACTGGTTGCCCTTGCAATTATTTTGTGGGCCCTGCCGTCGGGGGTTAAGAATTTATTCTTTGACGGTGAAGGATTTGTGCATAAACTTTGCTTGGCAGTTTTAATGATGGGACTGAGTGTTGGAATCGTTGTGCATGGCTTGCGGATGTTTATTTTCCTTTCACGCAAAGGATCGATCATCATTGCGGTGATTGGGATACTTGTCGGCACAGCCGTTTTTCTTTCAATGATTATTGGCCAAAAGATGTTTACAACGCGTGAATGGCTGATGATTCCCGGCGGTAAAAGATTACTATTAGTTTTAGAAAAAATTGCGAAACGAGGAAATTCAAAATGAGATTAGACAAATTTTTAAAAGTATCACGAATCATTAAACGGCGTTCGGTTGCAAAGGATATTGCTGATCAAGGCCGGGTAACAGTTAACGGCAAGGTTGCCAAATCATCTTCCAAAGTTGCAATCGGGGATGAGATTGTAATTAACTTTGGAAATAAAACCCTAACTGTTAAAGTGGATGATATCAAGGATACAACGAAGAAAAACGAATCGCAGGATCTTTATACGGTCGTTTCTGAAGAATATCAAGAAGATTATCGGATGTAAGGTACTTTTTTAAGTGGCGGTTTGTTATAATTTGAGTAGTAAGATCTAGTCGGTTTGATAAGGAGAGTACAATGGCGCAAAAAAAGAAAAGCAAAAAGTTAAAGGTCATTAATCAGGAATACTATAATCAGCAAACCGCACAAAATGCCGTTACTCAAAAACAACTGGCATTGACGCGGAAACATCGGATGAAAATGCTGATTCTTTGCGGTGTGATGTTGGCGATCACGATCATGTTTGGCTTTAACATTATTCAAAATAACATTCAAGCAGCAGTTCTTGGAAAAAAGACGCGGGAAGCGCGTGTGGAATTAAAGAGTGCCAAACAGCAGAATCAAAAGCTGAATCAACGGGTAGCTGAGCTAAAGGATTCAGATTATTTGGCGAAAATTATTCGGAAGAAGTATTTCTTCTCGAAAGACGGCGAAACGATTTATAGTTTGCCAAGCGATAAGGCTAAAACCGTTACTGAAAATTAGTTAAGTTAAATAAATGAATTTAGACGCTTATTAAAATATTTAAACGGTGTTATACTAAAAGAAACAGCAATTTCTGGGAGGATTAATTTTTTTTATGACAGTTGAAGTGGGAACGAAAGTTTCAGGTAAGGTTTCAGGAATCACGAACTTTGGAGCATTCATTGATCTTGGTGATCATCAGACCGGATTGGTTCACATCAGTGAAGTTTCGAACACATACGTCAAGGATATTCATGATGTTTTAAAGGTCGGCGATGAAGTTCAAGTTAAGGTTCTGAAAGTTAGCGACGATGGTAAGATCTCATTGTCGATCAAGCAGGCAATGCCGAAACCTGATAAACCCAAGAATAACCATCACAATGGCAATCACCAAGGAAGTAATCACCGTTTCCATGGAAACAAGAATAATCATCAAAAGAAAGATTTTGATGCCCTTTTAGCTGGGTTCCTAAAGGAAAGTGATGAACGATTAACATCCCTTAAACGGAATACAGATGGCAAGCGTGGAGGTCGCGGTGGCCGACGCAGCTAATAAATTAAAGATCATTAAATGCGAGACTGGAGTTTGTCCCAGTCTCTTTTCGTATCTGAAATAGGTGATTAAATGGAATTAGAATTTATTCGAAATTGGAAGAAGTTTGATTTAAATCGGCAGCCGCTTTTAGTGGCCGTTTCAACGGGCGTTGATTCAATGGCTTTGTTGGATCTGTTGCAGCGTTTGCCTGAAAATGTGCGGCCGCAAATCACGGTCGGCTATGTTGATCACCGATTACGGGAACAAAGCAATGCCGAAACCCAATTTATTCAAGAATACTGTTGCCAGCATCACTTACCGTTGAAAATTGGCGTTTGGAATGTTGACCAACACCCGCAACATGGAATTGAAGAAGCCGCGCGAAAGTTTCGGTATGCCTTTTTTGCTCAAACGATGGATGAGTTGGGAATCGCGACGCTTGCAACGGCACATCATGCTGATGATCTGGCGGAAACATTTTTGATGAAGCTGCTGCGTGGTGGTGAATTGTCGCAGCTCATCGGGATTGTTCCTTGCCGGTCAATGGGACAAGGGCGAAAACTAATTCGACCACTTTTACCATATTCCAAACAGCAACTGTATGATTATGCCAAGCAGCGTCAGCTAACTTTTTTTGAAGATGAAACGAATCAGAATGACGATGTTTTGCGGAATCGGATCCGTCACCATATTATTCCACAATTAAAATGCGAAAATCCACGTTTTTTAGATCATGTCCGCAGTTACACGCAACAGTTAAGTTCGACATTGAAAGTTAATCAACAATTTTTGCAGCAGCAATTAATGCAGCTGCTTGAAAATGATCAGGTAAATTTATCAGCCTGGATGAATCTTGATCAAACAATGCGGCGGGCGGTACTAAAAGAATATCTGATTCAGCACGCCGTTCCGCTTCATCAGCGACAGCTCGAAGAGGTGGTCAGCTTTTTGGAAAACCATCAAAAGCCACAAGGAACATTTCAGCTGGATGCAAAGCGAATGCTAATCAAGGAGTATGCGCACTTTTATTTAGCTTCACGAAAGGAAGCACTCAAAACAGTTTCTGATCAATCATTTTTGATTCAAAGTAAAACGCTAGTTAGCATGGCAGCCTTTGAATTAACACTTGATCAATGCGAACAAATTGATGCGGACGAACAGTTAAAGTTTAACCAGTTGCCGGTTGGATTAACTTTGCGGCATCGGCTGCCGGGGGATTGGTTGCGAATTCGTGAAGGAACCAAAAAATTGACCCGCTTTTTAATTGATAAAAAAATTCCACAACGGGAGCGGCAAGCATTGTGGGTGATTGCTGATGAACGGCAAGAAGTTTATGCACTTTTTGGCAATCGGCCAAATTCGATGATCTATTTGTCACAACCCGTGGAAAATGCTACAATTCGTTACATAGTAGCGATAAAGTACAGAAAGAGGTAAAAAGATGAATGATGATATTTTGAAAGTTCTCTATAGTCGAGAACAAATTCAAGATGCAACTGAAAAAATGGGTAAGCAGATCACCAAGGATTTTGAAGGCAAAGATCCGCTTGTAATCTGCATTTTAAAGGGCGCTGCCGTTTTCTATTCTGATATCGTTCGCGAAATTAATACATACTGCGAATTAGATTTTATGGATGTTTCAAGTTACGGCAATGAAACAGTTTCATCTGGTGACGTGAAGATCATTAAAGATTTGGATACATCCGTTGAAGACCGGAATGTGTTGATCATTGAAGATATTATCGATACTGGTCGGACATTGAAATGTTTAGTTGACTTATTTGAAAAGCGGAACGCCAAATCAGTTAAAATCTGTACTTTATTAGATAAACCAGATCGGCGGATTGAAGGAATCGTTCCGGACTATACGGGCTTTAAAGTGCCAAACGAATTTGTTGTCGGTTTTGGACTTGACTACATGGGCCACTATCGGAACTTGCCATTCATTGGAGTTTTGAAACCGGAAATTTACGCTGATAATCAAGAATAGTCAAAAAAAGTCAAGTATGATATGATTAGCTTGATAACTTTGAATTTTTAGTTATTGTCGTAGGAGGAAATAATGAATAATAACAATAAAAAGAATGGACTATTCCGGAATAGTCTTTTCTACATTGTCGTCTTCCTGGGAATTATGGGGGCGGTCTACTACTTTACAGGTGGCAGTAGCGACTCATCGACCCAACAAATTCAGTCAAGTACATTTATTTCTGAATTAAAGAAGGACAATGTAAAGAAGTTTACGTTAGAACCTTCTGGAAATGTTTATAAAGTTTCCGGGGAATACCGTAAACCGGTAAAGACTTCCTCAAAGAAGAATAGTTTGACAGGCATGGGCGGCGGCAGTTCAACCGCGAAGAGCTTCACAACGGACATGGTTACTAATGAAGGAACCGTGAATGAAGTGATGAAGTACGCCCAAAAGAATCACGTAGCAAATAGTGCAAAGGAAGAACAATCAAGCAGCATTTGGATGCAGTTATTGTTGACTATCGTACCGATCGTGATCATGATTTTCTTCTTCTACATGATGATGGGTAATGCTGGTGGCGGTCAAGGCGGTGGCCGGATGATGAGCTTTGGTAAATCAAAGGCTAAGCCAATTGATAAGAAGGAAAACAAGATTCGTTTTTCAGATGTTGCCGGTGAAGAAGAAGAAAAGCAAGAATTGGTTGAAGTTGTTGAATTTTTGCGCGATCCGCATAAATTTCAACGTTTAGGCGCAAAAATTCCATCAGGAGTTCTTCTCGAAGGACCTCCAGGAACAGGGAAAACTTTGCTTGCTAAGGCGGTTGCTGGTGAAGCAGGGGTACCGTTCTTCTCTATTTCGGGTTCAGATTTCGTTGAAATGTTTGTTGGTGTTGGAGCAAGTCGTGTACGTGATTTGTTTGAAACTGCTAAAAAGAACGCTCCATCGATTATTTTTATTGATGAAATTGATGCCGTTGGTCGGAAACGTGGTAATGGCATGGGAGGCGGTCACGATGAACGTGAGCAAACCTTGAACCAATTGTTAGTTGAAATGGATGGGTTCGAAGGTGACGAAGGCGTTATCGTAATGGCAGCCACAAACCGGTCAGATGTTTTGGATCCAGCGTTACTTCGTCCGGGGCGTTTTGACCGGAAGATTTTGGTTGGTCGACCAGATGTTAAGGGCCGGGAAGCCATCTTGAAAGTCCACTCAAAGGGCAAGCCGTTAGCAGACGATGTTGACTTGAAGATGATTGCTAAACAAACTCCAGGATTTGTTGGGGCTGATTTAGCAAACTTGCTGAACGAAGCCGCATTGTTGGCTGCACGGCGTGATAAGAATGAAATCGACGCTTCAGATATTGACGAAGCTGAAGACCGCGTAATTGCCGGACCGGCCAAACGTGATCGGGTAATCAGCGAACAAGAACGGCGAACAGTTGCGTTCCACGAAGCTGGGCACACAATTGTTGGTCTTGTTTTGAATGATGCTCGGGTCGTTCACAAAGTTACGATCGTTCCGCGGGGACGTGCCGGCGGATATGCAATCATGCTTCCACGGGATGACCAAATGTTGAACTCAAAGAAGGACTTGAAGGAACAAATTGCTGGCTTAATGGGTGGTCGAGCTGCCGAAGAAATTATTTTCGGACAACAATCATCCGGAGCTGCCAACGACTTCCAACAAGCAACCCAGTTAGCACGGGCCATGGTTACTGAATACGGAATGAGTGAAAAGCTTGGACCGGTTCAATACGAAGGCCAAGCAAACATGCAACCGGGCGAATTTGACGGTCAACACAGTTACTCAGGACAAACGGCAAACTTGATTGATGAAGAAGTTATGCGGCTTTCAAACGAAGGAATGGAAACTGCTAAACGGATCATTCAAGAACACCGTGAACAACATCGGGTAATTGCTGAAGCTTTATTGAAGTACGAAACACTTAATGAAAAGCAAATCTTGAGTTTGTTTAAGACTGGTAAGATGCCAGCCGAAAATGAAGATGAATTTCCAAGTGAAAAATCAGGTTCATTTGAAGAAGCCAAGAAGGCATTAGAACGGAAAGATGCTCAACGGCAAAAAATCGATGCTCAAGAAGTTGCAGCTGAAAAAAAAGCCGAAAAGCAAGATGATGAATCATTACCAACGCAAACGTTCTATCCGAGTGAAAAGCATGATGATTCACATCAAGATGAAGGCTAAATAGCATAAAGGGTGACTATGGTTAACATGGTCACTTTTTATGTTAATCGGAATTAAATATTTTTTTATTTTTAAAAAAGAACATGGTAAAATCTTAGTTTAGAAGAAAAGAAGGGATAATTTATGAGCGATTATTTAGTAAAAAGTTTGGCGTTTGATGGTCAAATCAGAGCATATGCAGTTGACGCTACAGAAACGGTCAGCACAGCCCAAAAATTACACGATACTTGGAGTGCAGCTTCAGCAGCTCTTGGACGGAGTCTTGTAGGGACTTTGTTACTCGCATCAGCTTCACTTCAAGGTGATGAAACGATGACGGTCAAGATCAATGGGAATGGTCCGGTTGGCGGAATCGTTGTTGATGGCAATGCCAACGGAACGGTAAAGGGATATGTTCAAAATCCGCATGTTCATTTACCGTTAAATGATAAACACAAAATTGATGTGAAAGGCGCTGTTGGAACAGAGGGCTTCCTTGCGGTTACAAAGGATCTCGGCTTGAAAGAACCGTTTACAGGACAGGTGCCATTAGTATCGGGTGAACTTGGCGAAGATTTCACGTATTATCTTGCCAAATCAGAACAGATTCCATCATCAGTTGGCTTATCGGTTTTTGTTAATAATGATAATTCAATTGAAACGGCGGGCGGCTTTATGATTCAGGTAATGCCGGGCGCAAAGGAAGAAACAATCAGCAAAATCGAAAAGCGGTTAGCTGAAATTCCAATGGTTTCTGAAATGATGCGCAATGGCAAGAAACCGGAAGACATTTTAAATGAAATTCTCGGAACTGAAAATGTTAAGATTCTTGATAAGATGCCGGTCAATTATCACTGCGACTGCTCACGGGAACGTTTTTTAGGCGTGTTAACAAGTTTACCAACTGATCAGCTTCAAGAAATGGCTGATGAAGATCATGGTGCCGAAGCTGTATGCCATTTCTGTGGTAAGAAGTATCAATTTACTGAAGACGAATTACGAAAGATCATTAAGGTCAAAAAAGAAAACGGAAAGAAAGAGGACTAAGCAATGGAATGGAAAATTGGCGATATTACAATTCCTAACCAGGTTGTTGTTGCTCCAATGGCAGGGGTAACAAATGTGGCATTCCGGATGATTTGTAAAGAGTTTGGTGCTGGATTAGTTGTTTGTGAAATGATTTCTGATAAAGGAATTCACTTCCGGAATAAGAAAACCTTAGGAATGTTATTTGTTGATGAAAGTGAACATCCGGTAAGTGTTCAAATTTTTGGTGGAACGAAAGATTCACTCGTTGAAGCTGCCCAATATGTTGCTGAAAATACAAGCACAGATATCATTGATATTAATATGGGTTGTCCAGTGCCAAAGGTTACGAAGACGGATGCCGGAGCTCACTGGTTGCTTGACCCAGATAAGATTTATGAAATGGTCAAGGCGGTTACGGCTGCAGTTGACAAGCCAGTGACGGTCAAAATGCGGACCGGTTGGGATGACGATCATATCTTAGCAGTTGAAAATGCACTGGCTGCTGAAGAAGCGGGGGCATCAATGGTTGCAATGCATGGTCGGACACGGAAACAGCTTTATTCAGGTCATGCTGATTGGGGGATTTTAAAGGATGTTGCCGATCACTTAACAAAGATTCCGTTTGTTGGAAATGGCGATGTTCGGACACCGCAAGACGCCAAGAAGATGCTGGATGAGGTCGGTGCTGATGCTGTGATGATTGGTCGGGCAGCATTAGGAAACCCATGGATCGTTAAACAGGTAACCCATTACCTTGAAACGGGCGAAGAAATTCCGGAACCGACGCCAGCAGAAAAAATTAAGGTTGCCAAGGAACACCTTCACCGGTTGATTAAATTGAAAGGTGAAAAAATCGGTCCCCGGGAATTCCGTTCACAAGCAGCATACTACCTAAAAGGAATTCCGCGCTCTGCACGGACAAAAGCAGCATTGAATGATGCTGATACGGAACATGAAATGATCGAGATCTTTGATAACTTTTTGAATGATTTGGACAGTGCGGCAGCAAGACGAGCTGCGCGGCGGGCACATTCACGAAATTAATTAAAGATGTTTAGTGTTTTTTGATATGATATAATCTCACTAGAGGTCAAAAATTAAGAAAAGAGGGCTATTATGGCAAAAGATCAATCAATGAATGATCAGATGCGGGTTCGTCGCCAAAAGATGCAAGAATTGCGCGATGAAGGTATCGATCCATTTGGTCACCGGTTTGAACGGGACTCAATGAACGCCGATCTTCATGAAAAGTATGGCGACATGACAAAAGAAGAATTAAACGATGCAGGCTACACTGCAACGATTGCAGGGCGGATGGTTGCCAAACGCGGAAAGGGTAAAGTTGGTTTTGCTGACTTGCAAGACCGTTCAGGCAAGATGCAATTGTATGTTCGAAAGGATGTTGTTGGCGAAGACCAATATCATATTTTCAAGCGGTCAGATTTAGGTGACTTCCTTGGGGTAACGGGTGAAGTTATCAAAACTGATATGGGCGAATTAACTTTACGGGTTACAAAATTGACATTCCTTTCAAAGGCTTTGCGTCCATTACCAGATAAGTACCACGGTTTACAAAATATTGAACAAGTATACCGTCAACGTTACTTAGACTTAATTACTAACCGGACAAGCTTTGAACGCTTCATGAATCGGAGCAAGATCGTAAAGGCTATTCGGGATTACATGGATGAAAATGGCTTCGTTGAAGTTGAAACACCAATTTTGAGCAACATCGCTGGTGGGGCAGCTGCACGGCCATTTATCACTCACCACAATGCATTGGACATTGACATGTATTTGCGGATCGCAACTGAATTGTCATTGAAGCGGTTGATCGTTGGTGGAATGGAACGCGTTTATGAACTTGGACGGGTTTTCCGGAACGAAGGAATTGATACCCGGCACAATCCAGAATTCACAACGATGGAAACCTATGCTGCATACTGGGATTTAACTGATGTTATGGATGAAACGGAAGGAATCTTTAAGGCTGCTGCTAAGGTTGTAACGGACAACGGAATTATTACTTACCAAGGAAATGAAGTTAACCTTGATAAGCCGTTTAAGCGGGTTCACATGGTTGATTTGATCAAGGAAGAAACCGGCGTTGACTTCTGGAAAGAAATGTCACTTGACGAAGCACGGAAAATTGCTGATGAACATAACGTTCACTACGAACCATACTGGCAAGTTGGTCACATCATTAATGAATTCTTTGAAACATTCTGTGAAGAAAAGATCGTTGACCCAACATTTGTTTATGGTCATCCGGTTGAAGTTTCACCACTTGCTAAGAAGAATGAAAAGGATCCACGGTTTACTGACCGGTTCGAACTCTTTATTCTTGGTGGTGAATATGCAAATGCCTTTACTGAATTAAATGATCCAATCGATCAGCGTGAACGGTTTGAAGCTCAAGCAGCTGAACGTGAAAATGGAAATGATGAAGCTGAACACATTGATGAAGATTACTTGGAAGCAATGGAATACGGAATGCCGCCAACAGGTGGATTAGGAATCGGAATTGATCGATTAGTAATGTTATTGACAGATGCACCGTCAATTCGAGATGTATTATTATTCCCAACCCGGCGTCCAGAAAAGTAATTAGATTACTTATTGAGAAGATGTGACAAAATAGTAAAAACGAGCGAATCGCGCAACAAAAATTCGGAGTTTTTCAAATTAGCTGTGCGTTACCACACAGTTCGTTTGTTTTGGAACTCGATTACGCAGATAAAGTAAAGAGGTTGTGACTTAGGTCACAACCTCTTTTAATTTTGAAAAATTATAGTATTAAATTTTGAAAAATTAAGAAAAGGGATTGACGATGATTGGGGTTTGATGATAAACTAACAAAGTTGTCAAAGGGAATAACATCTGATGTTAATAATTAATAAAAAAGTTATTGACAAGTTGTTGCCCGTTTGATAATATAATAAATGTTCCGCTGATGCGGAATTAAACATTTGATAGATCTTTGAAAACTGAACAATGTTTCGACACACAAATGTGCAGGGC
>NZ_AYYZ01000007.1 GCF_001435375.1 Ligilactobacillus araffinosus DSM 20653
ATGAGTCGCGAGGGGCTCGAACCCTCGACCCTTGGATTAAAAGTCCAATGCTCTACCAACTGAGCTAGCGACTCAAATGGAGGATACAGGGCTCGAACCTGTGACCCCCTGCTTGTAAGGCAGATGCTCTCCCAACTGAGCTAATCCTCCATATTCATAAGCACGGCAACTTCCTACCCTCGCAGGAGGCGTTCCTCCAACTACTATCGGCGT
>NZ_AYYZ01000031.1 GCF_001435375.1 Ligilactobacillus araffinosus DSM 20653
AATTTTTCTAATGTACGGATCATTTGAGCTGTGAAGCCTGATTCATTGTCGTACCATGAAACAACCTTAACAACTTGGCCGTCGCCCTTACCTACAACTTGTGTTTGTGTTGGGTCGAATACTGAACCGAATGATGTACCAATGATGTCTGATGATACAATTTCGTCTTCGTTGCAGCCGAATGATGCGTTACCTTCTGTTGTCTTCTTTACGGCTTCGTTAACTTCGTCAACTGTAACTTCTTTGTTCAATGTTACAACTAATTCTGTTACTGAACCTGTGATTGTTGGAACACGTAATGCGTGGCCATCCAACTTGCCGTCTAATTCTGGAACAACCTTACCAAGGGCCTTTGCAGCACCTGTTGAGTGAGGAATAATGTTTTGTGCGCAAGCACGTGCATTACGCTTGTTACCTTTGCGGTCTGGACCGTCTTGGACGTGTTGTGATGCTGTGTATGCGTGAACTGTTGTCATTGTACCTGCTTTGATACCAAATGCATCGTTAACAGCCTTTGCCATTGGTGCTAAGCAGTTTGTTGTACATGAAGCAGCTGAGATGATATCTGCATCTGGTGTGATGATGTCATCATTTACGCCGTATACAACTGTTGGCATGTCACCAGCTGGTGCTGATACAAGAACCTTCTTTGCGCCAGCCTTTAAGTGAGCTGATGCCTTTTCTTCTGATGTGTAGAAACCTGTTGATTCAAGTACTAATTCAACACCATCGTTCTTAACCCAAGGAATGTTTGTTGCGTCTGCTTCTGCGTATACAGGAATTTCCTTACCGTTAACGATAAGTGAGTGATCCGTTGCAGAAACTTCTGCATCAAATTGACCATGAGCTGTGTCGTACTTCAATAAGTGAGCCAACATAGCTGGTGATGTTAAATCGTTGATAGCAACGATTTCCAAGTCATCTGAAACTTCAGCAATCCGACGGAATGCTAAACGGCCGATACGACCAAAACCATTAATACCTACTTTTGTAGTCATATTAATATTCCTCCTAAAA